>JBAOHF010000046.1:0-5582 GCA_037046605.1 Nocardioides sp. | reverse complement strand
ATCGCAACGCTTGCCGCCGGCTGCGGCGGCAGCACAAGCCGAACAGCCAGCGGAGCCGACCGATCAACCTCCTCCGTCACCGCTTCGGTCCCAGAAACACCCCGCAAGACCGATGACGGCGACCGTCCAGCATCGTCCGTCGCCGCTTCGACCCCCGATCGACCCGGCGAGACCGGTCCGGTCGACCGTCCCGACGGTCCCATTGCATCGGTGGCCGGGGTGACCGATGGCGACACGCTGAGCGTTGAGGTCGACGGCACACTCGAGCGGGTGCGCCTGATCGGCATCGATGCCCCCGAGCGCTGGTGAGTGCCTGGCCGACGTCGCCTCTGAGCGGCTGACAGAACTGCTGTCCGGGGGCAAGGTGCGCCTAGCCGCGATCCGGCACGTTTCTTTGTTGGTGGCGGTCTGAAGCCTGTTTTGGTGTGATGGCGGGTGGGTGTGGGTGTGCTGGAGCTGCTCGGGGTGGGTTTGGGGTGTTGGTGGCTGCCTGTTTGGTGAGGTGAGGGCCGTTCGGGCTGGTCTGTGGGGTCGGTGAAGCAGCCCGGCGGGGTGTTCCCGGCGGGCGACAGGTTGCTCGGAGCGGCTGGCGGTCAGATCCGGAGGGGTGTGGGGGTGTTCATGGTGCGGAGTCGTCGTCCGGCGGTGCGGAGGTGGGGGTTCCATGGCCAGTGTTGGGGCCAGAGGGTCCAGGTTTGCCGGTTGCGGACGCGGAGGATCGCCGGTGTGGCGAAGAGGCAACGTCTCAACTTTTTGGGGTGGGCGTGTTCGAACTCGGTGCCGGCGAGGAGGTCGAGTTGGAACCAGCGGCAGAGGGTGTGGGCCCAGCCGACCATTGGGTCCAGACGCGGTTGCGGGCGGTGTCGGGGAACGGGAACCGCTCCAGGCCGGTGGTCTTGAGCCGTTTGATGTTCTCCTCGACGTGGGCGTGTTCGCGTTGGAGCCGGTCGATCTCCAACGGGCTGATCGTCGGGGAGGTCGCAGATGATGATGGTGTGACGCCAGCCGTTTGTGTCGAACATCCGCTGTTGGGCTCCGGGGTGTAACGGTTCGCGTCGGATGACGATCCGGGTGCCTGGCGGGTAGTGAACATCGAGGTCGTCTTTGGGTCGCTTCTTGGGGCCGACCCATTTCGCGATGGCCGGGTAGTTGGTGACCTCGACCACCTGCGCAGCACGGGCGTCGACGTCAGGATCGTTGCCGTCCAAGTCGACGTTGTGGGGTCGCAAAGCGTTCTCCCAGCCGGTGTTCTCATCGAATCCGAGGATCACCGAACTCAAGATGTTGTTCGACCGTCCGGTCACACAGAACCGCAGGTTGCGGTTCCACATGTCCCACAAGAATCCGAGGGTGTGCCCGGCCGAATCGGAACGAACGAGGATCTCGTTGGCCGCGTCAGCAGCCATAGCCCCGGGGCGATGGGACCGGGCGACGGTTGCGGGGAGCGCGTCGAGGCCGGCGTCGATGATCCCAACCAGATCCGCAATGGTGTTTGCGCCGGCGTTGCCGGGCCGGTGCTCAACGGCGAGGGCTTCGCCGGAGCAGTCAGCGAAACACGCGACCGGGTGGAACCCGAACCCTCGTTTGTAGTTGCCCTTGGCGTCTTCCTTCTCCGAGTGCACACGGGTGAGGGTGGCGTCGATGTCCAAGGTCACCCGACGGCCGGGATTAGACCAGCCGTGCTCTGCCCACACCTGGGTGCGGACCTGCCGCATCACGTCGTCGATGGTGCTGGTCGACCCGGGTGTCTCCGCGAAGTCGGCGACCATCCGCCGGAACGTCGTGTCTGAACCAACATCACCCAACACGCCTTCGGCGGCTTGGAGCATCCCGAGGTCGGTGCAGCAATCCCCTCCGGCGTTCAACATCAACAGGCTATGGACCAACAAGCCGCCCCGGTCAACGACCGGTATCCCCGGTCCCCGATAGGGCACAGCGTCTGCGAATCCGCCGGTGAGCCCAAGCCGGTCGGCGTACTCGGCGACCGGTCCCAGCCCGCCCAACGCGACGATCTTGTCGGTCTCATCGTCGCCGTCATAGCGCACCGATTCCGACGCGCTATGTTGCACCTGACAGATGCGTTCCATCCCAGCCTCCTTGTGGTTCTCAACACCCTCAAGTTTGCTGGAACGGAGCGCATTTGTCGCGTCCGAACCCAATTCTTCACGGTCTCAGCGTGCCGGATCGAGGCTAGAGACCGACACCACCGATCGCGATCGATACGGCCGCCTACTGCGCTACGTCTACGTCGGTGACACCTTCGTCAACGAGGTGCTGGTCCGCGACGGGTTGGCGATCGCCCGCCGCTACCCTCCCGACGTCGCTCGTGCTGACGCGCTGGCCTCGGCCCAGGCCCAGGCCGACGCAGAGGCTGCGGGTCGTGGCATATGGAACCACCGCGCCTTAGCCGACGCCGCAGGGCTTGAGCTGTCGGCGCTGCCGGCCGATCCACCCGGCGTCGACAATGACGACCTCAACGGCGAATGGGTGGAACTCACCAACACGGGCCACTCGACCATCGACCTGACCGGATGGGGTCTCAAGGACGAGTCCGCGTCGCACCGCTACGGGTTCCCCGACCGCTTCGAACTGCCGGCGGGGGCCGCCGTGCGCGTGGCCAGCGGATGTGGCACCGACCGGGCGGACCACCTGCACTGGTGCATGTCCAACTCGGCGGTGTGGAACAACTCCGGAGACACAGCCTTCCTCCTCGACCCAAACGGCAACATCTTCGACACGTATCGCTACGACGCCACCGGGAGCCGCCGCTGAGGGTCAGGTGAACATCGGCCGCTTCTTCTGGGCAGCCCAGGTTCGCGGAAAGCGCGCTTCCAACGGTGCCCCGCCTGCGATCAACACGGCGTAGTGACCCTCCGGTCGATCGACGAGGCGGACGGCCTGGTAACCGATCTGGGCCGAGACCAGCCCGGCCCAGCGGTCGCCGGCCTCGGGCGGCTCGCTGACCACCACCAGCCCGCCGCGGCGCACCAGCCCGGCGGCGCACTCGGCGGTGGGCGCCGGCCCAGCAAAGCTGCGCGCCACCACGACGTCGCAGCTTCCCCGCCACTCGGGGTCCTGACCAGCCTCCTCGGCGGGCCGGGCCACCACGCTTACCCGGTCGTCCACCCCGAGGCGGTAGGCCGCTTCGCTCAACCAATCGGTCCGACGAGTCTTGTTGTCCACCAGCACCAGGTGGGCCTCGCTCGCCATCGCCAGCACCAGGCCCGGCACCCCCCCGCCAGAGCCCACATCGGCGATCCGCCTCGGGCTGCGGTCGGCTCCCATTGCCATCGTCGGGTCGACCTCAGCCCAGGCTGCGGCGAACCCCAGACCATGGGAGACGTGGCGCTCCACCGGCCCCCGCCCCAGAAACCCGAGCCGCTGAGCGTCGTTGAGCACCTCGAGCAGGCGTCCCTCCCCCTCGTCGTCGAGCACGGGCGGACCCGGTTGCAACCGTGGCTCGTTGGCACCACTCGTCGACTCGTCGATCGGAGGGTTCATGCAGCGTCCCTGTGCGGCCGTGAGGCCTCGACGGAGTCGCGTCGACAGCGACCGTGATGGCTCATAGCGACCAGTCTTGCCCCGACTAGTCTCACGAACGGATTCGCAACCCGGGGGAGATCGATGCCTGCAGTCTTAACCGAACGGATCGGCCATGTTTTGGTCGTGACGCTCAACCGTCCCGACCGGATGAACGCCATCAACGGCGAGGTGCTGGTGCGGTTCTACGACGCCATGGTGGAGGCGGACACCGACGACGACATCCGGGTGGCGATCATCACCGGGGCCGGCGACAACTTCTGTGCGGGCGCCGACCTGAAAGAGATGGCCGGAGGTCACCAGGGCGAGGATCTCAGCGGCGTCGACGTTCAAGGTCGCTTGGCCGCCGACCCGGATCTGCCGTGGAAGGCGCTGCTGCGCACCTGGCGTCCAAACGTGCCCCTGATCACCGCCGCCGAGGGTCACGCGATCGCCGGCGGGACCGAGTTAACCGGCGCCACAGAGATTCGCGTAGCCGGCGAATCAGCCCGGTTCGGCATCTCCGAAGTGCGCTGGTCCCTTTATGCGATGGGCGGGTCGGTCGTTCGGATCCCCCGCCAGATCCCCTATACGGTCGCCGCCGAACTGCTGTTGACCGGCGATCACATCGATGCACAAAGGGCGCTGCAGTTGGGCCTGGTCGGACACGTCGTCCCCGATGGCCAGGCACTCGCCAAGGCGCTGGAGATCGCCGAGCGCATCGCCGCCAACGGCCCCCTCGCCGTCAAGGCCATCCTGCGGACCTTGCGAGAGACCAACGGCATGGTCGAGTCCGATGCCCTCGATCACGAGTTCACCTACGGCTGGGATGTCTTCGCTGTCCGAGGACGCCAAGGAGGGCCCCCGCGCCTTCAAGGAGAAGCGAACCCCCAGGTTCCACGGGCGGTAGCCCACCTGACGGAAACGAGCTACCCCGGCGGGCAATGGCCGAGATCGACCACCCCCGCGTTCTCAGTGCTGTGATCTCCATGTCTTCCTCTGGTGTCAACATCAGAGCCGGGGTTCCTCTCGATTGCAGGTGTGGTCTTGGTCGACCACCAGCATTGAGAGGAACCCCACCCCTACGGGTGGATGCTCAGAGGGTGAGGAATTTCAGTAAGCAACTCTGGGGAGATCTACGTGAGCGTGGGCACCCCCACCGTCGTGTTTGACGCTCGACGTGAGTGAGAGACTGTGACTCTGCACCCCTCACCCGGAGGGGCCGATGAGGGGGACGAGACGTGGGCGACCTGGACCTAGGATTGATGTGGGGCTACTGGGGCCAGCTGCCGCCACCCAATCTGGTGGAGCTGACCCAGGAGGCGGAGCGACTCGGCTTCGCTGTCCGTGTGGACCTCCGAATCGTGGGGCTCAGATGCCTTCAGCCCCCTCGCCTATCTGGCAGCGGTCACCGAGAAGATCCAGCTGGGTACCGCCGTCGCCCAGCTGGCCGCCCGCACCCCTACCGCCACCGCCATGCACGCGTTGACGATCGACCACCTGTCCAACGGTCGTTTCAACCTCGGCCTCGGCGTCTCGGGCCCCCAGGTAGTCGAGGGCTGGTACGGCCAGCCGTCGAACAAGCCGCTCGCCCGCACCAGGGAGTACGTCGAGATCATCCGGCGAGTGATCGCCCGGGAGGAGAAGGTCGACTTTCAGGGGGAGCACTATCAGCATCCCTACACCGGACCCGGCTCGGTCGGGTTGGGCAAGGCCCTCAAGCCGATCACCCACCCGCTGCGCCGACGGATCCCGATCTTCATCGGCGCCGAGGGTCCGAAGAACGTCACACAAACCGCAGAGATCGCCGACGGTTGGTTTCCGCTGTATTACTCGCCGTGGCGCCAGGACGTGTACGCCGATCAGTTGGCCGGGGCCGCCGTCGACTTCCAGGTGTCGGTGATCTGCCCGTTCGTCGTCACCGGGCCGAGCGAGGCCGAGATCGCCGAGGGCCTGGCTGGCATCCAGATGATGCTCGCCTTCTACATCGGTGGCATGGGCGCCGAGGGGCAGAACTACCACACCAAACTGGCGGCCCGAATGGGCCTGGGCGATGCCGCCAT
>JBAOHF010000045.1:0-4508 GCA_037046605.1 Nocardioides sp. | reverse complement strand
CGGCTGACCAACCCGCTAGCCAGGTGCAGCACGCACCGTCCTCGATCAACACCTCGTCTTCCTGGCGAGCACAACCGAGACGCCGGTCTATCCGGTCAGATCAGACGAGCGGCGCTCATCGTAGGATCGATGACATGGCGGGCACCTTCGATAGCGCATGGCTCAAGTTCGGCTGGGCGAATCGTCACGGACGACGTCTTATGGAGGAGATCGAGCGGTTTTTTCAAAGCGGGCCGGAGTTTCAGGAGGAAATCACCTACGACAGCGAGGCCAGGGAACTCGTCCTGAGCGTTGCCTCGATCGAACCCGTTCCGAGCATCATCTCACTCACCCTCGCCGACGCTCTCGGCTGCTTCCGACAATGCCTCGATCACGTCGCTTGGGAGATGGTCCAACGTGGTACCGACCCGATCAAAAGACCTCACTTCGTAATCGTCGACCATGCCAACGCTTTCGAAAACGCGATGCTCGGGAACATGCCCGGAGTCTCTGGCGGGGACCGCAAGGTGGTCGAAGGCTTAAACGGACACATCTGGAACGCTGCCGATCCGCTCAAGGCGGCAATTTTGAGAATGCAGAGGCTCAACAACCACGACAAGCATCGAACGATCAGGGCCGTCAACACGATCCCCCGATCCCTCGGAATCTGCGGAGAACTCCAGGACTGCACCAACGCCGGTAGCTTCCGCGTAGTTGGCGACAAAGAGCTGGTCGCTGGCGTCGAATTCGTACGCATTCCAGTCAACATGACCGGTCCGAATCCGACGATCCGATCTTCGGGAAGAATCCAGACAATCCAGTCCATCGACGGCATCCCGGTAGCGGATCTTGTCAACGCAGTCGCCGACACCATCCAGTACCTTGTGCTCGACAAGCTTCAGCCTAATCCTCCAGCGGAGGTGTACAGGCTCGGCGCCGACCTGAAACCAGCGAGCGGCTGAGCGACCCTCAGCCGCTGTGGCGGTAGACGTTGGTGTCGCGTTGCACGAACCCGAGTCGCTTGTAGAGGCGGTTGGCGGCCCCGCGGGTGGGGCGGCTGGTCAGGTCGACCGAGCGGGCGCCCAACGAATCGGCCACCTCCAACGCAAACCGGTTGAGCGCTGCGCCGACGCCCTTGCCGCGAGCGTCGCCGTCGACGACCACGTCCTCGATCCAGGCCCGGACGCCGGTGGGGATGGGAAACACCACCAACGTGAGGCTGCCGAGCAGCGCCCCGTCCTCCTCGGCGACGAGGAAGTGACAGGCCTCGTGGGTGACGACCCCGGCCAAAACCTCCTCGGTGAGGGGCGGGGCCGACTTGGACAGCTGCGGCAACAATGCCGCCATCGCCTCGGTGAGGCCGGGCTCCATCTCGCTGACCTCGCGTACCTCAACCATTCGTTTGCTCCTCATTATCGCTCGTCACAGTCGGTTCTTCGCCGGATGGAAGGGGCTCTCCCTCGGGAATCCACACGTCGCTGCGCGGCGGGTCGAAGAACGGAGCCTGCCCACCGCCGTCGATGGCGTCAAAGGCGACGTCCACCCAATTGCCGGCGCCCGCCAGCGGCTCGGGCAGCGAGTCCCGGTCGAACCAGCCGACGTCGAGGCACTCGAGGGGGTGATGGACCAGGGTGCCGCCGATCGGCCGCAGCTTGAAGATGAGCGAGTACAGCGGCTCGGCGGAGAACCCGCGCCTCAGCCCATCAAACACGGCGATCAGCGATTCGGCCCGGGCGATGATGCCGGTCTCCTCCCCCACCTCCTTCTCGGCCACCTCGGCGGGCGAGTAGCCGATGTCGGCCCACCCGGTCGGGTAGAGCCACACGCCCGAATCGGCCCGCTGGATCAACAGGATCTCGCCGTCGTCGTTGCCGACTACCGCACCCACCGCGATCTTGGGGGTGACGTAACCGGTGGCGGTCTTCATCGACTCGACGACCAGCTGGGAGGGGTCGAGCGTGGTCCGACGAGCGGCCATCCGCATGTCGGTCGCCACGGCGAGCACCTCCTCGTAACGCTCCTGTTCGTAGAGGCTTTCGGTGAATCCCAACCCGTTGCGCGCGATGCCCGCGAGCGCCTCAGACCAGCGGATGAGGTCGGATTCGGTGATGCGTTCCACTGCCGGCGACCCTAGATGATTAGTTCCAAGGGGTAGCGGGGCTGCCCTGGGTCTGTGGGGCCGTTTCGCGTCTGAGAGTGACCTTGCGCGCGCTCCGCGCGAAGATCCACCACTGAAAGCGCGAGAGCGTCCAGGATCTGCGGTGAACACACACACCGGCCCTGGAGGACCTGCGAATGAACGCCGACCTGGACACCCTCGCCACCACACTCTACGTGAGGATCGATGACGCTTTGGTTGACCATCCCGAGTGGGCACCCGAACGGCCAGCCGTCGGGATCGCCCCGAAGCTCACCGACGCTGAACTGATCACCCTCGCGGTCATCCAAGCCCTCCTTGGATATGTGTCCGAAGCACGGTTCCTTCGCTACGCCCGGACCCACCTGCGCCCATGGTTCCCCTACCTCCCACAACGGCCGGGCTACAACAAACGGCTCCGGAACTCCTGTGTGCTGATGCAGCACCTGATGGCCATGTTCCGCCGCGACTGCGAGACCTACCACGACGACCTCTGGCTCGTGGACTCCACCCCCGTCGAGTGCGGACGGTCCCGCGAGACCGTGAAACGTTCCGACCTCGCAGGGTGGGCCAACTACGGGTACTGCTCGTCACACTCCAGGTTCTTTTGGGGGCTCCGCCTCCACCTGATCTGCACCCCCTCCGGGCTCCCGATCGCAGCCGCGCTCACCGGTGCCAAAGGCGACGAACGAGGCGATGAACGAACCACCGCCATCGCCATGTTGGACACCGACCCCGCCCTGCACCGGCCCGGCCAGAAACTCATGGCCGACAAGGGCTACCGGTCAGCCGCGTTCGAAGCCGAGCTGAACGCCCAAGGCATCACCCTGATCCGGCCCACCGTCAAAGGTGAGACCCAACGGCCCGGCAAACGATTCTTGCGACCGTTCCGGCAGATCATCGAGTCGGTCAACCAGACCCTCAAAGCCCAGCTCGACCTTGAACGCCACGGCGGGCGCAAGCCTGAAGGCGTCTGCGCCCGGGTCCGCCAGCGGCTCTTGGCGCTCACCGCCGCGATCTGGCACAACGAAACCACCAGCCGGGCAGGCCCCGCCCGCCACCTCACCCCCTACGACCACTGACCGCGGTCAACACCCCTTGGAACTACTCATCTAGTGGGCACCCACCGTGCGGGAGGTCAGCTCACGCTATGGCCGCATGGAGCAGCGCCTGGCGCACCGCCGCCACGCGCCATCGATCGGCCAGCGGGCCGCCGGTTGCCTCCGACACCGAAAAGGTATCCACCGCGTTGGGGCCCAGCGTGCTGAGGGTGGCCTTGACGATCGTGCAGTCCAACTCGGCCAGGGCCGATGCCAGCGAGAACGCCAGACCCACCCGGTCAGCGGTGGCCACCTCGATCACCGTGACGCCGGTGCCCTCATCGAAGGTGATCGTCGGCTCGGCCATCGTGCCCGGCCAGTCCCGTGGTGGCTCCGCTTCGGCCCGTTCGGCCAGCCGGGCCCTCAGCGCCAGGCGCGAGTTGAGGGCCTCCTGCAACTCGGGGAGGATCGAGTCCCAACGCGGGGCCTCACCCGAGGGCGTGCGGACCCGGAACACCTCGACCGCCCAGCCGTCCCAGGACGAGGCCGACGCAGCCAGGATCTGCGCACTGCGCAGCGCCAGCACGCCGGCAACCCGGGCAAACAACCCGGGACGATCGGGCCAACACACGACCAGACGGTCGCCCTCCCCCGTCAACGCCGGGCGCCGGGCGGCCAGCAGGCCCTCGACCTCGGGGTCGGCCCCCAGCGGTGCGGCCAACGGAGCATCCCCCTCCGGTGCCACACCGGCCAGAGCGGCCACGGCACGGTCGGCGAGTGTCCGCACCAGCACGGCTTTCCAGGAACCCCAAGCGGTTGGGCCCGTGGCCCGGCCGTCGGCCTCGGCCAGCGCGGCGAGCAGGTGCACCTCGGCCACCGAGTCGATCCGATCGGTCACGAGGGCGACGGTGGTCGGGTCGTCGAGGTCGCGCCTCGTCGCCACGTCGGGCAGCAACAGGTGATTTGCGACCATCGTTGTCACGGCCCGAACCTCGCGCTCGGGAAAACCCATGCGCTCCATCGCCACCCGGGTCAGCTCGGCGCCGACCACGCTGTGATCGCCGTTTCGGCCCTTACCCAGATCGTGGAAAAGTGCGCCGAGCACGAGCAGATCCGGCCGGTCGACCCGTCCGACCAGCGCCGCCGCCATCGCAGCGCACTCGGTGAGGTGACGATCGACGGTGAAGCGGTGATAGGGGTTGCGCTGAGGCGCGCACCGAACCGCCTCCCACTCGGGGAGGATGGCCGACCACAACCCGAGGCGATCGAGCGCTTCGATCACCCCCACCGCCGGTGGACCCGCACCGACCAACCGGCAGAACAAACGCCTCGCCTGTGAGTTCCATGGCGCC
>JBAOHF010000044.1:0-12711 GCA_037046605.1 Nocardioides sp. | reverse complement strand
GTCGCTCGATACCGACTCGCGTTCGGCCAACCCCGTCAAGACGATCTGATTCACTACCTGGGTGACGTCGAGCCTGAAAAGCTGAACCAACTCCGTATCGACCTTTCGCCGAAAGTTGTCTGACCTGGCCCGACGTGCCCGCCCAGAACACAACTCCGCTCGGGGCACTGCCAACCGGCACGAACGTTATTCAATCCTCTTCCGTCGCCCCCTGGCTCCTACACAGCGGGCGGGCAGACGTCGGACACGAGTGTGTCGATGGACCGCTTGCCCTTGACGTAGCGATCGAGCAGGTCGATTTGAGGCCCGGCCTTGTTCCAGAGATGACCAGTCCAGGTATCCACGGCGAATGCAGGTGGATCGATGGTGTCGTCTGCACGCTCTCTGGAGAGAAACCAGAACCGGTACTCGGGAGTGTCGAGCAGGTTCTCGACTCGTGGTTGAGAGCGCCATGCCTGGGCTCCGGGAATCTGCTCAAACAATTCCTCACGAACTGAGGCCCAACCTCCGCTGGACTCGCAGAAGCCGTTGTCTGTGCGCCAGCGTGCGGGGCCGAGGAACGTGCGCTGAAGAAACGCAGCAATAAGGCGAGGGCCAATCGAGCTTGCCTTGGCTACCGGCATCGTCGGCGGTGCGGCGAGACCAGCCGAACGTTCGAGTTGCTTGACCACGTAGGTACGTCGGTCGTCGCACAGCAGTACCTCCGGCCAGTTGAATCGTCCCATCTCCGCTTCCGAAGCGAACCAAGTTGAGTGCCAGGGAGTGGTGTAACAGGGGGCCGGGGGTGGTGAGGGTCCACCGGTGATGGTGGTCATCGCGGCAGTCTCAAGTTGAAGTACCAACCACGACTTGAGGAGACACGATGACCACCATCCCAACCACTATCGACGCGGCCGGTTGGCTGCGCAACCACATGGAGTCCCCCGACGCTGACAGCGACCTGCTGGCGGCGATGTTGAAGGACTTCGCTGAGGCGCTGATGTCGGCGGAGGCCTCCGCGCAGTGCCAGGCCGCTTACAACGAACGCACCGACGAACGGACGAACTCGAGGAACGGGTATCGGACCCGCCGGTGGGACACCAGGGCCGGCACGATCGACCTCGCTGTCCCGAAACTCCGGGCGGACACCTACTACCCGGACTGGCTGTTGACCCACCGGAAACGCTCCGAGCAGGCGTTGGCGTCGGTGATTGCGCAGTCCTATGTCGGCGGAGTGTCGACCCGCCGGGTCGAGGACCTCGCCAAGGCAATGGGGATCGACTCGTTGTCACCGTCGCAGGTGTCACGCCTGGCCGCCGACTTGGACGCGAAGGTCGCAGCGTTCCGTGAACGCCCGTTGGATGCGGGCCCATACCGTTATGTGTGGATCGACGCGTTGGTTCACAAGGTCCGTGAGGGCGGCCGGGTCGTGAACGTCTCAACGGTGATCGCGACCGCGGTGAACGTCGAGGGTCGCCGGGAGGTCATCGGGTTCGACGTGGTCACCAGCGAGTCCACAGCGTCGTGGACCGGGTTCCTGCGGGGCCTGGTCGCCCGTGGCCTGTCGGGTGTGGAGCTGGTGATCTCCGACGCTCACGGGGGCATCAAGGCAGCTATCGGGCAGGTGTTGACCGGCGCGTCATGGCAACGATGCCGCACACATTTCATGGCGAACCTGTCGAGCAGGGTGACGAAGGCGTCGTGGCCGATGGTCGCTGCGTTGGTGCGGTCGATCTTCGAGCAACCCGACCGGGCCTCGACGTGGGACCAGCTCGCCGACGTGGTCGACAAGCTCACCGAGGGCGGGTTCGTCGATGTCGCCGAGCGGGTCCTTGACGCCGCCGACGAGATCCTGGCGTTCACTGCGTTCCCGGTTGAGCACTGGGTGAAGATCCGCTCAAACAACCCTCAGGAGCGGCTCAACAAGGAGATCCGTCGGCGCACGAACGTGGTCGGGATCTTCCCGAACCGGGCGTCCGCGATCCGCCTCATCGGCGCGCTGCTCGTGGAGCAGACCGACGAGTGGGCGATCGGGAAGCGCTACATGAGCGCCGAGCCCCTCAACCGGGCCCGCCAGCAGCCCGAGCCCGTCGGCGAGGCCCCACCCAAGGAGGTCACACCAGCCACTGCCGCCTGACCTGAACTGGTCTCATCTACCTTTGTTGATGAGGCTGTCAGCTCCTGCTGACACCAACCACGTCTTTACCTACAAACCGGCGCCCGTCGGGCCAACCCAACGCGCCCTATTCTTCATACAAACAACTTCGAAAGGTGCTTGACACGGTCCATCCGTCCGACTACAAATAGAGCTTGAGCTGAGCAACACGAATCGGCTTGAGGCTGAAGCGATGACCACCCTTCCCGGGGGTCTCCTACACCACTACGCGGCACTTGACCACGAACCAAGCGTCGTGACTGAGGTGGCTGCCCGGGATGATGTTCATATGTACGACGAGCTGTTGCCAGTCCACTGCTTTCGGCCCGTTCCTGGAACGACCCCGGTGGTAGATGCTGATGCAGTCGTACTGCCCGCCGCCCGGGTGAGTTTCGATCACCCGCAGGTCCGCGGGGTGGCGCCGGATCAGTTCGGCAGCCAGCCACCAGGCTAGGGCCTGAGCCATGGATCTTGTAACGACGCACTCCTCCCCGGTGCTGTGGAGGGGTTCTTCGAACGTCATCCTGTAGGACACCACGAGACGCTACTTGCCGATTCCGCCGTTCGCTCGTTCGCAAGGCGCTCGCCGATAGCGTTCTGTGATGCCTGGACATGTGCACGTTGTCGCCGGAGACATCACCAAGATCGGGTGCGATGCGTGGTTGCTGCCAACGGACGGCGCATTCACGATCAGTGGAGCATTCGCTGAGGAGATTGGACTCGAGTCCGGTCAGCGCTTGGCAAACCACGTCTGGGATGGTTCCAGAGTAATTCGCCTTGAGCAATCACCGGCGGGAAGACCACAGGTTTGGCTGGCCAACGTCGGACGGAATCCGGGCGACCCTCGCAACGAAGGTTCGTGGTACGCCGACGTGATCAAGCCATTCGCCCGGAGCGCCACCAAAGGGCTGAAGCCAACCGGCGTCCCACCGCTGCTGGCCATCCCGGTGTTGGGCACGGGCGACGGTGGCATGGCGGCCGACAAGGGAACGATCTATCGGGAACTGTTGCCAGAGATGCTGCGCGTGGCCGAGTCGCAGGAAGTCGACCTGGTGCTGGTGTGCTGGGGAAGGCGCTCGTTCTCGGCCGCTCAGCGTGTCCGTCGCGATGTGGTTGCCGGCCGGCCGCTCAAGGAACTCTGGGATATGGGACCGAAGGCGGAGGTCCTCGTGACCGAAGCTCAGCGGCTTGGCGAACTCGCACGAGATCGGCAGATGGTGTTGTTCCTCGGCGCCGGGGCATCAGCAGGTGCAGGGCTACCCACCTGGCAAAGACTGCTCGATGACATCGCGGACGAGGCCAAGCTGAGCCAGGACAACCTCGAAGCGCTCCGTCGGCTCGACATGCGCGATCAGGCTGCGATCCTCGAGCAACGGCTCACAGGCTCGACGCTGCACGAAGTGCTCAGAGACCGTTTGAAGGCAACCGAGTACGGCCTCACCCAAGGATTGCTGGCCTCCTTGCCATCGAAGGAAGCGATCACGACCAACTACGACACGCTCTTCGAGTCGGCCTGCGACGCCATTGAAGGCGACCGACCGGCAGTGCTTCCCTATGAATCGGCACGTCCTCAGGGGCGGTGGCTCTTGAAGCTCCACGGTTGCATCGCTCGAGACGAAAGCATCGTCCTGACCAGATCCGACTATCTGGACATTCCCTCTCGTCACGGAGCCCTCTTCGGGCTGGTTCAGGCCATGTTGATGACCCGACACATGTTCTTCGTTGGCTACTCGCTCTCCGATGAGGACTTCCATCAGCTGATCCACGAGGTTCGGCTGGCGCGTGGCGAGAACACCACGGCGGAGGTGTCCTCCGGTCAGGTTGACCGTCGGCTGGGCACGACGCTCTCTTTGTTTGACGACCCCCTCTTTGAGGATTTGTGGAGAGAGGACGTGCGGGTGGTTCCCATCGCCGAAAGGCCGGTAGGAGAGCCAACCGAAGCGGATGTCGCGCAGGCTGCGAGGTGGGCCCAGATCTTCCTGGACCTGGCGGCTTTGGAGTCTGCAGACCTCGACGCCTACCTCCTTGACGGCACCTATGAGGAGCTGCTCGATGACGACGAGCGAAAGTTGGCGAAGGCGCTGAGGGAAATCGACACTGAAGCGCTCGCAGGTGCTCATGCGGGTGAGCGGGTGCGCCAACTGCTCGCGTCCTTCGGCGCCGTCGACAACTGATCTCAGACGCGGGTCAGCCTCCGATGAACTGAGAGGCGATCAGGCCGAGCACCAGCGTGATGACTAGTCCGATCATCCACTGGTTGGTCCTGTTCATGTCGCTGCGGAATCCGGCGATTTCGGTGCGGAACCCAGCCATCTCGGCGCGAAACCCGTTGAGTTCCTGGTGCACGTAGCGGGTGAGCCGGACTTCTGATTCGGAGATCTGGGTGCGGAGACTCTCGATCTCGGTCCTGACGTCCTGGACCTGGGCCGCGACGAAATCACGGGTTGCGGGTTCGTCCAGTTCGCGGGATGCGATGTTGGACAACAGCTCTCCAACTGCTTCGTAGTCGCCAACCGTGTCACCCAACTGGGTGTAGAGGGTGGAACGGTGCTTTTCGGACAGTGCCATCGTGACCGGCCTTCCACGTCGCGTCAACGCGCCCGCCGCCGCTGATGGCCAGCGTAAGGGGTGGGTTGCGGATCGTCATCGGGCCGGACAGCCCGGGCAGGGCTACCCGTAGCTGACGAGGTCGACGGCCTGCGTGACGTACTGTCGGCCGGGTGAGCGAGACGATCTCGGTCGGTGATGCCGACGATCCTCGGGTGGCTGACTTTCGTCGGCTGAACGACCAGGCGGCCCGGCGGGAGATGGAAGGCGACGAGTACTTCCTGTCCGAGGGGTGGGTGTCGATCGACCGGCTGATCGACTCGGGTCACGGCTTCCGGTCGGTTCTGCTGTCGCCGTCGCGTGTGAATCGATTCCAACCGTTCATGGAGCGCCCCGAACTGGCGGGCGTCCCGGTGTACGTCGCCGAGCGGGACGTGATGCACGACATCGTGGCGTTCGACATGCCCCGGGCGGTTCTGGTGTCGGCGTTCCGAAAGCCGCTGCAGTCTGTCGAGCACCTCGCGGCGTCGTCGACCCGGTTGATCGTGCTTGAGGCGCTCAACGACGACGAGAACGTCGGGGCGATCGCACGGGCGGCCCGAGCGTTTGGCATGGACGGCATGGTGCTGAGCCCCACCTGCACCGATCCGTACCATCGCCGCACCGTGAGGGTTTCCATGGGCGAGATCCTGCACATGCGCGTGGCCCGGGCCTCATCCGACGAGTGGCCGGGAGCGCTCGACACGCTGCGCGATCACGGGTTTGAGACCTGGGCGCTGACCCCCGCGACCGACGCCGAGGATTTGTGGGACGTCGACGTGCCGGAGCGCCTGGCGGTCATGCTCGGAGCGGAGGGCCCGGGGTTGACCCCCGAGGTTCTGGGCGCCGCCACCAAGAGGGTGAGGATACCGATCAGCGATGCGGTCGACTCGCTCAACGTCGGTCACGCAGCGGCGATCGCGTTCGCTGCGGTTTCCCGGTTCCGGTCGTAGCGCCCTACTTCTGGCTTCGCCGGAGGCGGACGCAGCACAAGTCGGGATCGGGCTCCAGGCGCACGTCGAAGCCGCTGTCGTCGACCTCCGCCACTGCGGCAGCGATGAGGCAATGGTTCATGCCACACACCAGCTCGGTGTGGGTTTTGGCCAGGACGTGGAATGGGCAGTTGCGCAACACGATCGTGCCGTCGCTTTGCTCAAGTGGTTCGTAGCCCTGCCCGTGAAGCACCTCCAGCGTGGCCGCTCGGGCGGAGTCGGCGGAGCGTGATCGGCCTTGGAGGGTCTTGATGGCCTGACCGAGTTGCTGGCCGGCTGCGCTGGCGGCGCCGTCTACGGCATCGGCGATGTCCCGCCCCGTCGCCTGGGAATCCGCAACAGCATCGGCGAGCAGGCGTCCGGCCAACTCGTAATCGCGCGGCGGCAGGGCGATGTCGAACTCGGCGTCGGAACGGCGATACACCTTGGCCGGTCGGCCGGCGCCGGGGCCCGTGCGGCCGGTGAGACGCTGGTAGTCGACATCGAGGAGGCCTTCCTCGGCCAACCGGTCGAGGTGGTGGGCGGCGACGCCGCGTTGGATGCCTGCAGCGTCGGCGGCCGCGTCCCGCCCGACCCAGTCACCTGTGGACACGATGTGGTCGTAGAGGGCGCGTCGGCTGGGCTCACCCAACACGCTCAGGGCAGCGATCTGGTCGATCGTGGGCGGCTGCTTCGCTGACATGGGTACATCGTACCTCTAAGTGCAAGATCCGGTAGCTATAGACTGGGCGACCCATTACTATCAGCAATGCAGCTTGATGATAGAGGTGTTGCGATGACCACAGCGTTCGTCCTGTCCGGCGGCGGCAGCCTCGGAGCCGTCCAGGCAGGCATGGTCGCCGCCCTCGAGGAACAGGGCCTGTGCCCCGACGTGCTAATCGGCACGTCGGCCGGGGCGCTCAACGCGGCATACCTGGGAGCTCACGGGTTCTCGGCAGGGTCGATCGCCGACCTTGCCGAGCTGTGGCGCGGGCTGCGTCGTCAGGATGTCTTTCCCGTCGATCCGCTTCGGTCGGTGCTGGCGTTCGCCGGAAAGCGGGCCTCGCTGTGCTCACTGCGCCCCCTGCGACGACTGGTCGAGCGACACCTGCCGATCGACGACCTGTGCGATGCGCAGATCCCTCTGCACGTGATCGCCACCGATGCGCTCAGCGGCGAGGAGGTGAAGCTGTCCAGCGGGGATGCGACCAGCGCCGTGCTGGCCAGCGCAGCCATTCCGGCGGTCTTTCGCCCGGTCGAGCACGAGGGACGGCTGCTCATCGACGGCGGAGTGTCCAACAACACCGCTGTCGCCCAGGCCGTGGCGCTTGGCGCCGATCGGGTGGTGGTCGTCCCTGCCGGCTTCGCCTGCGACCTGAGTGAGCCGCCGGGCACGCCCCTGGCGGCGATGGCCCATGCGCTTACGCTGCTGCTCGAGCAGCGCCTGATCGTCGAGGTGGCCCACTTTGCCGACGAGGTCGAGATCATCGTCGCGCCGCCGCTGTGCCCCCTCAGCGTGAACGCCGTCGACTTCGGCCACGCCGACGAACTGATCGAGCGAGCCCACGCCGACACATGCAGCTGGCTCGAGGCGGGCAACGACCACCTGCCCAACCCGGCTCGCTTCCTGGCCCTCCACCGCCACGACCACCACCACCATGGTCCCGGTGCCGGTCGCACCCCTCCGCTGGTGGATGAGGAGGCCTAGCGGCGACCCTCATCGGTACGGGCGCTCGCCCCTCGAAGCCGGGCAGGTTTGGGGATGTCGCCGGTTATGGTCGGCTGAACATCTAACGGCCAAACGGCCAAACGACCAAACGACCGAACCGCTGAGAACCGAGGACCCATGGGCCACTATCACGACATTGCCGCCGACCTGCGCGAGCCGTCCAAGTCGCTGCGCGCCGCCATGCCCGAGGTGTACGGCGCCTTCGGTGCGCTCCATCAGGCGGCCTCGGGCGACGGGGCACTTTCCGGCACGACGAAGGAGCTGATCGCCCTGGCCATCTCGGTGGTGAAGCAGTGCGACGGGTGCATCGCCAACCACGCCAAGGCCGCAGCGAAGCAGGGCGCCACCCCCGAGGAGGTGGCCGACGCCCTCGGGGTTGCCTTCCTGATGGATGGCGGGCCGGCCACGGTGTACGGCCCCCGGGCGTGGGCGGCGTTCCACGAGTTCGCCGGCATCGACCTCTGATCGTCGAGCGCCCATGCCCGAGCAGGACCCCTCCGACGTCCCAACCGCCGACCCGCGTCCGGCCAAGCTGAAGCGCGCCCCGTCGCTGGTCCTCGTGAACACCGGGCCCGGCAAGGGCAAGACCAGCGCAGCGATCGGCATGGTGATCCGGGGTGTGGCCCGGGGGTGGCGCGTGGCGGTCGTGCAGTTCCTCAAGTCGGACACCTGGCACAGCGGGGAGGAGAAGGTGTGCCGTCAGCTGGGGGTTGACTGGTGGACCGGGGGCGAAGGGTTTACCTGGGACTCCGACGACCTGACGGTGGACCGGGCGCGGGCGGCCAGCGCCTGGGGCCAGGCAAAGGCGCTGATCGCTGCCGGCGAGCATTCGCTGGTGGTGCTCGACGAGGTGACCTATCCGGTCAACTGGGAGTGGATCGACACGGACGATGTCGTCGAGACGATCCGAACCCGCCCCGACCATGTCAACGTGGTGATCACGGGCCGCGACGCCCCGCAGGCGCTGATCGACGTGGCCGACACCGTGACCGAGATGGGCGAGACCAAGCACGCCTACCAGGCGGGCATCGCAGCCAAGCAGGGCATCGACTTCTAAGCGGTCACCCGACGTCATCGTGCGGCCCGGAGCACGCCTCGCGCCGTATGAAATCCTACACAGCTAGCACCAACCCATGTAGGGTTTCATACATGGCTCCGGATGCGCCCCTGACCCGTTTGCGTTCGGTTGGGCCGATCTTTCGTGCTCAGGAGGCGGTTGGGGCCGGTGTTTCCTGGCGCGACCTGTACCGGCTCCGTGACGGAGGGGCGATCATCGAGTTGTCGCGTGGCCTCTACCAGTTGGGGGAGGCAGCCGGCGTCGACAACATCGACTTCATCTCGCTGAGTGCTAGGGCGCCGCTCAGCATGGTGTGTTTGCACTCGGCGCTGAGCCACTGGGATCTGAGCGATGAGATCCCGCCGCAGGTGCACATTGCCGTTCCGCAGGGGGCGCATCGGCCGCAGGTCGACTATCCGCCAACGGTTGTTCACGTGTTCGGTGCCGAGACGTTTGAGGTCGGTCGCATTGAAGTCGTCCACGGCGAACGAGAGCGGTTCTGGATCAGCAACCGGGAGCGGTCGGTCGTGGACGCATTCCGTCTGCGACACCTCGTGGGCGACCGCATGGCCAACGAAGCAATGCACCGTTACCTGCGGGCCCAGCCGGACCTGGGAACCCTCACCGAAGTTGGCCGCACCCTGCGAGCCGGTCGTGGTTTCGACGATGCGCTCAGGTTGTTGCTCGCATGAGCCCGGTCAGCCGAGCGACAACAGCGGGCCGTATCTATTTGGACCTCCAACAGTTGGCGAGGACGACCCGTCGGCCGACTGATGAACTGTTGCGCACGTATGTGCTTGAGCGGTTTCTCTGGCGGGTCGGTCAGTCCACACACCGAGACCGTCTGATCCTCAAGGGCGGCCTGTTAATGGCGGCCTTTGGTGAGCGCCGTCCCACGGCCGATGTCGATCTGCTTGCTCGCGACTTGTCGAGCGACCGTGAGATCGTCTCGGCAATGGTCGCCTCCATCGCCAATGTCGAGAGCGACGATGGCGTGGTATTCGCCGTTGACGATCTCGCAGCTTCGTCGATTCGAGGCGACGAAAACTACCCGGGTGTCCGCGTGAAGATGCCGGCCAGGATCGACCGAGCCAAGTCGATCCTGCGGGTCGACGTGAACGTGGGCGATCCGGTCACGCCTGCACCGGTCTTGTTCGAGTACCCCGGCCTGCTGGGTGAGCCCTTCCCGGTCGCCGGGTACCCATTCGAGACCGTCCTTGCGGAGAAGATCGCCACGATGATCGATCGCGGTGCGCTCACGACGCGTGAGCGGGATTTTGCCGACGTCTACCTGCTGACCGGCCGCCTCAGAATTGAGGCCGACACGATGACAGAGGCGCTCGCCGCGACTCTGCGGCACCGCAAGTTACTGCCCAGGTCCGTGCGATCAGCGCTGACCGGTCTGGCGGAGCAGCGGCAAGGCAGTTGGACGTCCTTCGTGGCGGGTGCAGGTCTGAGCGCCACCGTTCCCTCGTCGTTTTCGGCCGCCATCAATGCCGTTGTTGCGTTCGCCGAGCCGATTGTTGCGGGCGAGGTCTCGGGGCGAGTTTGGGAGCCGACCAAGCGATCCTGGGTCGAGTACAGCTGAATCGGTGACGACCGACCTGGAGAAACGCGTTCACACACGTGGTCGACCTGTACACGATTTCCTCCGGTCCTGGCGGGCTCGCAGCCAGGAAGGGCTGCTGCCTCTAGCCGAGCTGATCGAGCGTGACCGTGTGCCGCACCACTTCGGCCGCGGCCGCGATGATCGGAACGGCGAGCAGCGCACCTGAGCCCTCGCCGAGGCGGAGCTGCAGGTCAAGGATGGGCACAAGTCTTAGGTGGGCGAGAGCGATCGGACCTGCCGGTTCGGCCGGGGCATGCGAGGCGATCAGGTGCTCGCGCAGCGGCGGTGCCAGGCCGACGGCGACGAGGGCGGCCGACAAGGTGATCGCACCATCGAGCACGACCGGGACGCGCTTGGCGGCGGCGGACAGCATGGCCCCGGCCAGAGCGGCGTGCTCCAGCCCGCCCAGCTGGCAGAGCAGCACAAACGGGTCGGTCTCGGAACCGACGCGCCGGAGCGCCGTCGCCACGGCGTTGCGTTTGCGCTCAAGGGTCGGGTCGTCGGCTCCGGCACCCCGGCCGGTGGCCTCGGCAGCGGAGCGACCGGTGAACGCGGCGGTGAGGGCGGCGGTCGAGGTGGTGTTGGCGATGCCGATGTCGCCCACCCCCAGCAGGTCGGCGCCGTCAGCGATCAGGTTGCGGGCCGCGTCGGCCCCGGCTCCGACGGCGGCCAGCGCCTGGTCGGAGGTCATCGCCGGTCCGGCGGTGAGGTCGGCCGTGCCGGGCGCCACCGGAGCTTGCAGCAGCCGGGGATGAGCGACCGTCGGCTCGACGATCCCGACGTCGAGCACGACCAACTCGGCGCCAGCGCCGTCGGCCAGCACCGCCGAGGCGGCGTCACCACGGACGGCAGCGTCGGCGATCGCTGCGGTCACGCTTTGGGGCCACATGGTGACGCCCTGCCGGTGCACCCCGTGGTCGGCAGCGGCTATCAACAGCGTCGGCCGAACGGGTGCGAAGGGCGGGCACACGCCGGTGGTGGCGGCGAGCGCAATCGCCATGTCGGCCAGCCGGCCGAGGGCTCCCGGGGGAGTGGCCAGCTCATCCACCCGGGCGCGGGCCGAGCGGGCGGCGTCCGGGTCGGGCGGGGGAACCGACCGTGCCAGCTCGGCGAGATCTGCTGCGGAAAAGCTCAAGTCGGTCCTTTGGCGGGGTTGGGGCGTTCCTCCCGATCGTCGGTGCCGGGCAGGCCGATCCGTGCGGTCCACCCGTCCTGCCCATGGTTGAGAACGACGACGCCACCGTGGCCGATGGTGGCGGCAAACACCTGGTCGGGACCCCACGCCGCAGGCGGCGCTGAGGGCTGCGCGGATCGGCCCGGCGTGGGTGATGATCAGGTGCCGGCCGGCCGCCAATGCATCGAGAGCGCCGCTCACCCTCGAAGCGACCGCGTCGTACCGCTCAGCTCCGGGCGGGTCGAAGCCCAGGTAGGCCTCAGCGCTGTCGAGCGCTGCGGCGGGAACGTCGGCCCAGCACGCGTCCCAGCGGCGGCCCTCCCACTCACCGAAGTTGCGCTCGGCCCAGGCGGCGTCCTCCGTCCAGGGGCCGCCGTCGATCAGCGCTGCGGTCGCTCGCGCCCGGGCGGCGGGTGAGGTGCGACGAAAGGCGACTTGGGCCAGTGCACTCAGCTGCGGCGCCGGGGGAGCGGCGTCGTCGGCCAGGCCCGGGTCGAGCCGCTGGCCGTAGCAGCGGCCCTCTACCTCGGACGACACGGCGAGATGCCGCACGAGCGTCACCGTCGTGGGGCCCACGGACGGCGTCACCAGCCGTGGCGCCACAGCGCGACGAGCACGGTCATCACCGCCAGCATCGTCGCCTGGGTCACCGCGCCCAGCACGATCGCCGGTCAGTCCGCCGAGCTTGGCGCGGGCCAGCGCACGGGTGGCGACGATGACGACAGCGCCGGCGACGAGCGGCGCCCAGAACCACCTGCCCTGCGGCGAGCACGGCGGCGGCGACGGCGGCGATCGAGCACAGCACAGCGGTTGCGGTGCCGCCACGTCCGGCGACCTTGGCGCCCAGCCCCTGATCGGACACCGGCGCCAGCGACGCTGCCAGCGCCACGCCCGCCGCCCGGCCGATGACGTGGCCGGCCAGCAGGACTGTCGCAAACGTCGCCAGAGGGAGTTGTGCCAGCAGCATCACCTGGTAGAGCAGCGAGGCGATCAACGTGACGGCGCCGTAGGTGCCCACCCGGCTGTCGCGCATGATCTCGATCCGGCGCTCCGGCGTCCAGCCACCCCACAGGCCGTCGGCGGTGTCGGCCAGGCCGTCCTCGTGAAACGCCCCGGTGACGACGACGGCCGCAGCGACCGCGGCCACCGTGGCGGGCGCTGCGCCCACCACGGGTTGAAGCCCGGCCCGGACGGCGATGCCGACCGCCGCAACGACCGCCCCGACGAGCGGGAAGAACGCCTGCGAGCCGCGCAGGTCGGCGTCGCTCACCGAGGTGAGCCGAACCGGGATGCGGGTGAGGAACTGCAGCGCCACGGCGGCAAGGTGTGCCCAGCGCCGGGGGCCGGTGGGGCTCACCGTCGGGCTCGCTGCGGGAGGCATCATCGACGCGAGAAGGTGCCACATCCGCCCGTCGGTCGGGCAATCGCTCGCCGCTTGAATGTCCCAGAGC
>JBAOHF010000043.1:0-3745 GCA_037046605.1 Nocardioides sp. | reverse complement strand
GATGTCCGGGACCGACGGATGCCGGCTGTGGGAGAGACCTACTCGGGGCTGATGTCCTTCCGATTGGCCCGGTTGGGGTTCGTGCGTGACCTTCGATTCTCCCTCGGCGACGGCAACCTCGCCGAATGTGTGGTCGCGGTACCGGGCAGACCCTCGTGGCTGGACACCGAGCAGATAGTCGCTCCCGACGCCGCCCCTGCTGACGACGCGGCCATCGCTGGGACCACCTACCGCCGCGCACGTCCCGACGATGCGGTGGCACTGACCCGACTGACGTACCGCTGCTACGAATACACCTACGTCGACCAGCGCTTCTACTCCCCCGACGTCCTGGCCAGGGCCCTCACGGACGGCGACCTGCGGGCATGGGTCGCGGTGGATCCCCTCGGTGAGGTCGTCGGTCATCAGGCACTCGCTGCGGATCCCAACGGCTTGGTCCCCGAGTTCTCGAAACTGATGGTGGACCCGCGGTTCCGTCGGCACGGACTCGCGGATGTGCTTGCCGACCGCCTGCTTTCCGAGGCCCGGGACGACGGGCTGGCCGGGGCTTGGGCGGAGTGTGTGGCCAACCACGCAGCGTCTCAGCGCACGGTGGCCGCAGCCGGGGGCACAGAGGTGGGATTGCTGCTTGGGGCTTCGCCACAGGAAGTGGCGATGGCGGGCTTCGAGGTCGCGGACGAGGGGCGCCGAAGTCTGGTGTCGATGTACCTGCCGTTGGCGTCGCAGGGTGACCGCGTCGCGTATCTTCCCGAACGACTCATCCCCATCTACCGGCGGGTGGTCTCGGCCATGGGTCTGCAACGTGAGGTGACCGACAGCGACGTGCGGCCGAGCGGTACATCCCGGCTGCAGGTCAGCACCAACGCGGAGATCGGCCGCGCACGGGTGTCCCTGGACAATCTTGCTCCGGACGCGCTGCAGCGGATCGCGGGTGAGGTCGCCGGTATGGACACCTCACAGCTCGCGGTCCTGTACCTCGACATCCCACTGGCCGACCCGTCGGCAGCGCGCGCGATCCGGATCGCAGAGGAGCGCGGGTTCTTCTGGGCCGCGCTGTTGCCGGACGCCCGGCCCGACGGGGACGTCCTGCGCCTGCAGCGGCTGGCCTCGGTGGCGATCGACACGACAAACATCCAGACGGTGTCCGAGCACGGGCAGGCGATGGTCGACTTCGTGCTGGCGGAGCGGGAGCGGGCGGAGGCCGTGCTGGCTGCACGCGCTGGGGATTGAGACCCAGTTATCCACAGGCTTTCCACGACGTGGGGATACGCAGTGTGACCAAGATTACAAAGGTCTGACACAACGTAACGAAAAGATCAAGAAGAGGTCTCAGGCAGATGTCTTGATCTTGTTGGTGAGGTCGGCGACCTGTTCGTAGAGCCTCCGGTTCTCGCCGATCCCGGTGCGGATCTTGCGGTCCGCGTGCATGACGGTGGTGTGGTCACGGTTACCGAATTCGGCTCCGATGGCCGGCAGCGACAGGTCCGTGAGCTCCCGGCACAGGTACATGGCGATCTGCCGGGCTCCGACCAGGGTCTTCGAGCGGGAGGGACCTTCGAGGTCGTCCACAGAGATGCCGAAGTAGGTCGCTGTCTGCGCCTTGATCTCGTCGGCGGTCACGTCGCGGGCGGATTCGTGCGGGATGAGGTCCTTGAGCACGATCTCGGCGAGGTCGACGCTGATCGGCGAGGAGTTGAGGCTGGCGAACGCCGAGATGCGGATCAGGGCGCCTTCGAGTTCGCGGATGTTGGAGGTGATCTTGGAGGCGATGAACTCAAGCACCTCGTCGGAGATCTCCCGGCGCTCCTGCATGGTCTTCTTGCGCAGGATCGCGATGCGGGTCTCGAGGTCCGGCGGCTGGATGTCGGTGATCAGCCCCCACTCGAACCGTGACCGCATGCGGTCCTCGAAATCCTGCAACTGCTTCGGGGGTAGGTCAGAGGTGATCACGATCTGCTTGTTGGCGTTGTGCAGCGTGTTGAAGGTGTGGAAGAACTCCTCCTGTGTCTGCACCTTGCCCGACAGGAACTGGATGTCGTCGACGAGCAGCACGTCGACATCGCGGTACCGCCGGTGCAGGTCCGCGCGGCCCTGGTCGCGGATCGAGTTGATGAAGTCGTTGGTGAACTCCTCCGAGCTCACGTAGTGCACGCGGGTGCCGGCGAAGATCCGGCGGGTGTGGTGACCGATGGCGTGCAACAGGTGGGTCTTGCCCAGCCCGGAGTCACCGTAGATGAACAGTGGGTTGTAGGCACGGGCGGGTTGTTCGGCCACGGCCATCGCCGCGGCGTGGGCGAAGCGGTTGCTCGGGCCGTAGACGAACGAGTCGAAGGTGTAGCGCGGGTTGAGCGGGGTCTCGTTCTGCCCGGTGGTGATCCGGGGCGGCTCGACCGGCTCGGCAAGGGTGGCGTCGGCGAGGTCGTCGGTCAACTCCTCCGGGATCTTCGGTGCCCGGGCGTGGTCGACGAGTACCTCGATGGTGACGCTGTACCCGAGTTGGTCGGCCAACGCCTGCTGGACGTGGGGGCGCAGCTTGGTCTCGAGCATGTCTTTGGTGAAGTCGTTGCCCGTCACCACCACTAGTGCGTCATCGGTCAGCGCCACCGGTTCGGTGAGGTCGACCCACGCACGTTGGGTGTCGGGAACGCTCTGCTTCGCCCGGGTCCACAGGTCTCCGAGGTCGATCAGTACGTCCAACGTGAAACTCCCTGGGCTCGGTGGGGCATGAGTTCTCCACAGTGTGGATAACCCATGTGGAAAGCTGTGGGCGGGCGTTTCATCGCGGGGAATCGATATTTGCCCGATGCGCTGACGCTAATGCGATCGTCAGCGCCTGACAACCGATTGTGCACAACTTCCACCGTTCGATTTTCAGGTGGTCGGCGTGTCGGGCTTCGCCCTCGTCGTGTCGCGGTGTAATGGCGCGGGCGGATGCACTCCCACAGACCTCGTACCGTATGCTGGAGGCGCTGGCCCTTGTCGTGAACCGGCGTCGTTGACGGCGGTTGTCGATGGGGGCCAATTCCACGCCCCCGAGCGTCATGGCTTTGGAAGGATCTCATGAAGCGCACATACCAGCCGAACAACAGGCGTCGTCACAAGAAGCACGGTTTCCGCCTGCGCATGCGCACGCGCGCCGGCCGCTCCATCATCTCGTCCCGCCGCAGCAAGGGCCGCGCTCGCCTCACGGTCTGACGTGTTGGCGCACGAACAGCGGCTGCATCCACGATCTCGGGTGCGATCCACGATCAGGCACGGACGCCGCGTGCGATCGGGGCCCATCGTCGTGCACTACGTACCCGATATCGAGGGGCCGCACGCCGCGGTCGTAGTGGGCAGAGGGTTCGGGGCCGCGGTGCAGCGGCACCGTCGGCAACGGCAGGTCAGGCACGCCCTGGCGGGTCTATGGGACCGCCTGCCGGGCGGCTCGTACGTGGTGAGAGCCCTTCCTGCTGAGGCGACGTACGAGGAACTGGTACGCAGCCTCGAAACGGCGGTCAGCAGATTATGAAAGTTGTCCACTTCATCATCCGACTGCCGTCGTTGTTGGCGATCGGCCTGGTGCGGTTGTACCAGCGGTTCATCTCTCCGTTGACTCCTCCGAGTTGCAAGTTCTACCCGAGTTGTTCGGCGTACGCTGTGCAGAGTCTGCAAACCCATGGGCTGCTGAAGGGTGGCGTGCTGACTGTGGCACGCTTGGGTCGATGCCATCCCTGGCAACTCGGTGGGATCAATCCGCCACCTC
>JBAOHF010000042.1:0-31491 GCA_037046605.1 Nocardioides sp. | reverse complement strand
CTCATGGCAACGGGGATCACGACGTCGCAGTCCAGGGTCAACAGCTCATCGTTGGTGATCAGCTCGCCGCTCTCAGCCTCGGTCACGCTGGCGCCCTGGGCTACGTCGCGAGCGAGTTCCTTAACGTTCAGGCCGTCGCCATGGTGGATGCCGCCGTAGACGTCGGAGACCGCCACGACCACTGCGCCCAAACGGGACAGCTTCTCTGCCGCCCACACCCCGACGTTGCCAAATCCTTGGATCACCACGCGCTTGTCGACGAGGTCGATCCGATGGTGCTCGTAGTAACTGACCAGAACGTCGACAACGCCCCAACCGGTCGCTTGCTCGCGCCCCGACGCGCCACCCAGGCTGACCGGCTTTCCGGTCACCACCGCCGGCGAATAGCCATGAATGTCGGAGTAGGCATCCATGAACCACGCCATCGTCTGGGCGTTGGTGTTGACGTCCGGAGCCGAAATGTCCCGGTACGAGCCCAGTAGGTGATGCGTGCGTCGCACGAACATGCGAGTGAGCGCTTGGAGATCCTTCTCGGTCATCGTGTCCGGGTCGATCGTGATGCCGCCCTTGGCACCACCGAAAGGCACGTTGACCAGCGCTGACTTCCACGTCATCAGCGACGCCAGTGCCCGTATCTCGGCGAGGTCGACCGAGGCGTGGTACCGCAACCCCCCTTTGTAGGGGCCGCTGGCGTCGTTGTGTTGCACCCGGTAACCCCTGCACACCACCAGCTCGCCGGACTCGCACTGCACCGGGAGCTGAACATCAACCTCGAGGTTGGAATCGGTCAGCATCTCGAGTATCCCGTCGGGGATTCCGGCTACCTCCGCCCCCCCGGCGGAGGTACTCGTTCACGGCAAGGTCAGTCTTCATGTCCCTCCAAGTCCCGCCGCACCGTAGTAGGCAAGCCCAACCCAAGCCGCCCCTGGTCCAGGAACGATGTCCTGCGTCGCTCCCGACCGGCAGCATCTCGTCGTGGACGGCCTATGGGTGAGGACCTTCGCTCCCAGCTACTTCGCCCTGGAGATGGCGACGGGCATCATCGCGAGCGGACTCGACCAGTAAGGGCTCGCCGGGCGCGGACACTCACCTGCGGCGGGGTGAGCGGCGCAGCGGTGTCGCGTAGGTTGAACCGCTCGGCAATCGCCGCCCGCCGGAGCCGAATCGTCCCGGTCATCGATCGTCACCCTCTCGCAACCACCCGCCTCTGTCCCGCAAGGAGCCCCCATGTCCGAGTCCGCATTCCGTCTTTCCCGGGCGATCACGCCATCGCATTATCGCCTGAAGATCGCACCTGACCTGGACGCGGCCACCTTCGACGGGACGGTGTCGATCGACGCCGAAACGACCGAAGGGACCAACTCGATCACGATCCACGCCGTCGACCTGACGATCACCAGCGCCGACATCAGCCAGGGCGGTACCACCCAAGCGGCCGACGTGAGCATCGACGCGGACACCGAAACGGTGACGTTGCGCGTCGCCGAAGCCCTCAACCCGGGCGCGCTGGAGGTCAACCTCGCCTGGAACGCCGACATCAGCGACGGGCTGGTCGGCTTTTACCGATCCACCTACACCGCTGCCGATGGCACCACGGCGACGCTGGCCGCCACCCAATTCGAGGCCCCCCACGCCCGCCGGGCATTCCCGTGCTTCGACGAGCCCGACATGAAAGCGACGTTCGGCGTGACGCTGCTCGTCGACCCCGATCACTTGGCCGTCGCCAACAGCGCCGAGGTCGAACGCTCGGAGCGGGACGACGGCCAAGTGCTGGTGCGGTTCGCCGACACGATGAAGATGAGCACGTACCTGGTGGCGTGGGTGGTCGGCCCGCTCAAGGCCACCGAGGCGACGATGGTCGGTGACACCCCCGTGCGCGTCGTGCACCAGCCGGGCCAGGCGCACCTCACCACCTTTGCGCTCGAGACCGCCGAGCATGCGCTGGTGTACTTCGAGAACTACTACGGCATCGCCTACCCCGGCGACAAGCTGGACCTGGTGGCGCTCCCCGACTTTGCCTTCGGGGCGATGGAGAACCTGGGATGCGTCACCTTCCGCGAGGTGCTGTTGCTGGTCGACCCCGAGCGGGCCACCCGCGCCGAGCAGCGCCGCCTGGCCACGGTGATCAACCACGAGCTCGCCCACATGTGGTTTGGCGACCTGGTAACGATGGCCTGGTGGGAGGGCCTGTGGCTCAACGAGGCGTTTGCCACCTTCATGGAGATGCGCTGCACCGATGACTTCCGTCCCGAGTGGGAGGTGTGGGCCGAGTTC
Organism: Nocardioides sp.; assembly: GCA_037046605.1. GTDB lineage: Bacteria > Actinomycetota > Actinomycetes > Propionibacteriales > Nocardioidaceae > Nocardioides. The sequence continues at coordinate 29,217 of JBAOHF010000042.1, read as the reverse complement.
GGGCTGGAGCGCTCCGCCGCTTTCACGGTCGACGCGCTCAGCACGACCCGACCGATCGAGTTCGAGGTGCACACCCCGGCCGACGCCGAGGGAATGTTCGACGTGCTCACCTACGAAAAAGGCGCCTCGGTCCTGCGGATGCTGGAGCAGTTCCTGGGCGAGGACACCTTCCGGGATGGCATCCGCTCGTATTTGACCGCGCACTCCTATGCCAACACGGTCACCCACGACCTGTGGGACGCACTCGAGTCGGTGTCCGACGCCCCGGTCGGGCGGATCATGGACGCCTGGATCCTGGCCGGTGGTCACCCGGTGTTGAACGTGGAGCGCAACGGCGCAGAACTGGCCTTGACCCAGCAGCGGGCCGTGCCGCTGGGGGCCGGCGAGGTCGAAGATCGCAGCTGGCCGATCCCGGCCCGCGTGGCGGTCGGCGCCAACGGCAGGCGAACTGTGCTCGAAGCGCTCGTCGAGCCGTCACCCGGCAACGACGGCGCCACGGCGCTGTCCCTCCCATCCGATGTGGACTGGGTGATGGGCAACGCCTCGGGTGACGGCTTTTGGCGCACCCACCACGACGGAGAGTTGTTCGCCGGCCTGCTGACAGCGGTCGATCAACTGGAGCCGATCGAGCGCTACCTGCTGGTCGACGACAGCTGGGCCGACCTGCTGGCCGGCCGGGTGGAGCTCGAGGCGGTGCTCGAGGTGAGCGAAGCGCTCGCCGGCGACGACCACCCGGCGGTTTGGCGGCGCCTCGGCCAGGTCTTCAGCGGCCTGCGCCGGCTGGTCGACCCGGCCGATCTCGACGAGTACCGAGGCTGGGTGCGCCGGTTGTCCACCCCGGCGCTCGCCCGAGCCGCCGAACGGGCCGACGGCGACGGCGACGGCGGCAGAGACCTGCACGCCGTGCTGTTCGGCATCGCCGGCGTGACCGGAGCCGACCCCACCACGCAGCGAGCCGCACGGGATCTGCTCGCTCAGTCGCCCGGCGCGGTCGACGCCGACCTGCTCGCCTCAGCCACCGGCGTTGTCGCCGCCGACGCCACCGCCGCCGAGCACGCGAACCTGCTCCAGCGCTGGCGGGCGGCCGAGAATCCCCAGGAGGAGGTGCGGTATCTCTATGCGCTGGTCGATACCCCCTCGCAGGAGGACTTCAAGGCCTCCCTCGACTTGGTTGCACATGAGGTGCGCACCCAGAACGCCCCCTACGTGTTGATGCGCGCCATGAGCCACCCGACGCTCGGGGCCGTCGCCTGGCGCTACCTCATCGACCGGTGGGACGATGTCACCGAGCGGTTCCCGACCAACTCGCTCCCCCGCATGCTGGAGGGCATACGCTGGCTGACCGACGACGCTGTGGCCGATCCCGAGGCCGAGGGTGGGGCGCCGATGTTCCTCGCCGCCCATCCCCTCGGTTCGGGCGATCAGCTGGTGCGACAGAGCTTGGAGCTCCAGGCGGTGCACCGGGCGCTCGTCGAGCGGGCACGCCCATCGGCCGCCCGGGTGATCGCTCAGCGCCACCCCGGCGGTGGGTGAGTTGAGCCTCGTCGGCCGCGTCCAGGACCGTTACCGGGCTCGGGGCCGGTCCGGGGCACGAGGCCGTTCCCCGGTGCCAAGCCATTGCCGCGTCGAGGGCCGGTAGTGGGCCCGAAAGCCGGCACCGAGGTACCCCGGGCACGACCAGCGCTGGGCCCGACCGGGTTGGGGCGTGGTCCGGTGGTGTTCGCCGTCGAGGACACCACCGCCCAGCTGACCTGGCTGGGCTCACTCCTTCCCGCCGGCGAGGGCCGACGGGGCACGCGACGACATGACGCCGGCCCCGGCGCGCCAAGCGCTCGAGGCCTGGGCGTCGCTGCCGATGCGACGATCACCGCCCGGGACCTGGCCACCGGGAACGTTTTGGGCTCACGGCCATACCTCGACGGCAGCGGCTCGGTCGAGCTGGCCGGCCTGCCCCCGGCGAGCACCAGGAGCGTCACGCTGGACGTCGACGGGCGCCCCGCCGGTTGCGTGCGGCTCACCACGACGCCAACCCTCGGACCCGAACTCAGCCGATTCGCCACCCTCTCCGACATTCACCTGGGCCTCGACGTGTTCGGCCTCCGGGGGAAGATCGTCGAGAGCGACCCGGTGCGGGACGACGGCGGCCCCATCCACCTCCGAGCCGCCGCCCTCGCGCTCGACCAACTGAACGCCTGGGGCGCCGAGCACCTGTTCATCAAAGGCGACCTGGTCGACCGTTCCACCCCGGCGGCGTGGGCGCTGGCCGGCCGCCTGCTTCTCCGACCGCGCCCGCCGGTAACGGTGATGACCGGCAACCACGAACACAACCATGCCGGCATCGTGTCGCCGATCGACGGTGCGGCGTCGGCCGGTATCGACGCGGTCGACCTGGCCTGTCGGGTGGACCTGCCCGGGCTGAGCGTGCTGTGTGTCAACACGATCCGGTCAGGGGTCCACGGTGGCCGGTTGACCAAGGCGGTCACCGCGGCCGCACTCGACCTGGCCCGGACCGCCCCCAGCCCGGTGATGGTGCTGACGCACCATCCCATCGATCGCTTCAACCTGCCAGTGAGTTATCCGCCCGGGGTGCCCAACCGGCAGGGCGCAGCGCTGATCGATCGGTTGGCGAACGAGTGCGAGTTGCTGTTGGTGAGTTCCGGCCACACCCACGCCCACCGCCTCCGCACGATCGCGGGTGTCGCCACCACCGAGGTGGGCTCACCCAAGGACTTCCCCGGCGTGTGGGCCGGTTACTCGGTCGCCGAAGGCGGCGTCCGCCAGGTATTGCGTCGGGTCGACTCGCCGGAGGTCAACCATTGGCTCGACCACACCCGATTCGCCCTCGGAGGCATCTGGGGCCGATGGTCGGTCGGTCGCCTGGCCGATCGAAGCCTGCAGGTGCGCCGGGCCGCACGGTGATCACCCAGCGGTGGCCAACGCCAGCACCAGGCCGACCTGCCCCAGGTGGTAGGTGACCATCACCACCACCCGGCTGTGGGGGAAGTCGCGCAAGAACCGGGTCCATCCGATCACCGAATCGGAGAAGCCGAACAGCAGTGCGCCGACGATACCGACGATGATGCCGGTGCCGAACGACGTGGCGATCATCACCGCGATCACGACGACGTAGGCCATCACCGGCGCAAACAGCCGTCGGTCGGTCGCCCTCGCCCCGGCGATGACGTGACGCCCGACCGTGGCGATCACCAGCACGGCGACCACCGCCCCGATCGCAAGCCAGCCGCCGGACACGCCGAGCAGCACCATGCCGACGACGTACAACACGTGGGCCACCAAGAACGATCCCAGCCCGGCGACGAACGCCGGCTCGGGGTCCATGGCCGATTCGGGCAGCATCAGGAACACGTCACCGGCCAGGGAAAACACGATGGCGGCGAGGTACCACCAGCGCAGCTGACCTCCGGGCAGGTCGAGGGCGACCACGACGGCGCCCAACGCCACCATCGTGGCGGGCTTGAGCACGTACTCGATGGGGCGATGGTCGGCGGCGACCGCGACCCAATCGGCCAGCGCGATCAGCAGCGTCAGGGCCAGCAACCCGCCTGCAGCAGCGGTCATCGGGACCGCCCGAACATCGAAAGCGTGGTCATCGGGGTGACGGGATCATCGCAGGGCTCGATCATCGGGATCTCGCAGTCATCGAAGGGCTTGGACATCGGGGTCACACACCAATGGGATGCTCAGCCGTCGATGGCATCGACGAGCGCCAATCCATCGGGTTGGTCCATGCGCATCCGTATGCGCATCACCTTGGCGTTACGGTTGTAGCCGATGACCGACTTCACCGTCGTGCCATCATGGGTGACACCGACCCAGGCGCGATCCTCCGGGGTCCCGTCGACCCAGGTGAGGGCATCGTCGGGGCCTACGTGGCCGGCCAGCTGAAACTTGGAACCGAACTGGTTGGACCACAACCACGGCACCGGAGAGTACGCCTCGACCGCGGCACGGTCGCTGGCCATCAGGCGAGCGCCCGCGTAGCGACCCATCTCGATCGCGTTGTCCCAGTGCTCCACCCGCACGAACGCGCCGGTGCCCTGATGCCACCACCGAGCGAGATCCCCGACCACCGCAATGCCGGGTGCAGCCATGCAAGTGGCGTCGGCGAGCACCCCGTCATCGAGCGTGATTCCCGGCGTGTCGGTCAGCCAGCCGGTGGCCGGTGCCGCTCCGACGGCGACGAGCACCAGGTCGGCGGCGAGCATCGTGCCATCGCTCAGGCGAGCGCCTGCCACCGGGGTGTCGGCGTCGCCGCTCGCAGCGCCCTCGATGCCCAGCCCGACGAGAGCCTGGACCGCGGTATCGGTGCGCAGGTCAACGCCCGCAGCGATCGCCGCCTCGGCCAGCGCCATGCCGACGGCGGGGGGCAGCACGCGGCTGGCCGGGGTGCTGAAGGCCTCGACGACCGTCACCGGAAGGCCGAGTTCGCGGGCAGACCCGGCCACCTCCAGTCCGATGAACCCGGCGCCGACGATCAGCACCCGCTTCGGCGTGGCGGCAAGGCCGGCCCTCAGTGCCGCTGCATCAGCGCCGGTTCGCAGCACGTGGACGCCCGGCCGGTCGATTCCGGGTATCGGGGGCCGCCGGGCGACCGAACCGGTGGCGAGCACCACCGCATCGGCCGAGACGATCCCATCGTCGTCGAGCGAAAGCGTGCGCGTGGCGACGTCCAGGCGGACCGCCCGTCGGCCAAAGCGCAGATCAACGTCGAGGTCCTCGAGGCTGTCGCTACCCGGTTGACGGGCCCGTTCCAGCTCCCACTCGCCGGTGAGCACCTGCTTGGACAAAGGTGGCCGGTCGGGTGGCAGGCCGGCCTCCGCTTCGATCATCACGATCTCGCCGTCGAAGCCGTGATCCCTCAGGCCGGACGCGGTCGAGAGACCGCTCAGTGACGCACCAACGATCGACACCCGGCGAAGGCCCCCACTGGGGACGATCGGAATGACCGGTTGGGGCTGACTCAACGAGGCGCTCCTGCGCCACACTCGCGCGGGAGGGACCACTCCAAGCTCTTAGTCCTCAAGGCTGATGGCCTGCTTGGGGCAGCGCCTGACCGCTTCTTCCATCTTGGAACGCAATTCCTCGGGCGGGTTCTCGTCGAGCACGTACAGGAAGTCGTCGTCGCGCACCTCGAAGACCTCGGGGGCGATGGCCATGCACACCGCGTTCGACTCGCACAGGTCGTAATCAACAACCACCTTCATGGGGCGCTCCTCCCGGACGGGTTTGGGTCGCCGGACGATTCCGCTGACCCTTGCAGCCATGGTACCCAACCGGCCATCGCGGTCGGGCCTCGCACCGCCGGGATTTCGGCGGTGTCGCTCTGCGACAGTCGGCGATTGGTTGAGGTCAGCGCACCCGACGCCAGCCGGCCCCCGGGCTGCGGCGGTAGGCCGATTCGGTTCGGGTCACCCCATGATCCGAGATCAGGCGGACCGCTCCGTAGCTGCGACCCTGATCCGACCCCTCGGTCCGCTCGACGGTCATTGTCAACTCACCTTCACGCACCATCCGCTGGAGGGTGGCGGCTACCCGGCGCGGGACGGGATGGGGCCGGTTGAACTCGTTGAGTGCCGCCCGGGTGTTGGCATCGTCGGCCGACAGCGTGGCCTCGAAGCGCACCCTGGCGTCGCTGCGCAGATCGACAGCCGGGCCGGTGCCGATGCTCAGAGCCCCGAGCAGGGCTGCCGCTCCCCCGCCGGTGGTCTCCAGCGACCACGTGCCGTCGCTGATGCCGTCGGGCCCGATCGTGGTCGAAATCGAGCTCTCCCCGGTCAGGTCGACCCCGAGGTCGCCGACAACCTGTGCGGTGGCGCCGGCGCTGACGCCGGCCGTCGTCACCCAGGTATCGGTCTCCGGGTGGTAGCTCGCTCCGCGAGCAATCTCGGCGTCGATGCCGAGACGGTCGATCGCGCCGGCCACCCAGGAGCCGCCCGAGCCCCCGACCGAGCCGTCAACCTCGGTTGGAGCGTGAGCGATCAGCACGCCAGCGGCGTCGCTGGTCACATCGTCGACGATCGCCCTTCCCCCGCCGAGCATGACAGCCGGAATCCCCAACCCGGCGGCGACCGCCCAAGAGGGCGGCGCCTCGACATCGCCAAGGGCGGCGAGGTCGGGCACGAGAGCATCGGACATCTCCGACACGAAGCTCCGGGCCGTCGCCTCGTCATCAAAGGAGAGGACCAGCTCGTTCGAACCGGTGAGCCCCACACCTGCTCCGGCGCTGGCCTCGCCGAGCAAGGCGCCAATTCTCTGATCGGTGCGCACGCTGACGTCGGCCGAGCCGTCCTCCAACACGCTGAGCGTCAGTGTGGCTTCAGCGCGGGCGTCGACCGGCGTGGCGCCGGCCTCGACCCCGATGGTGTGGGTCTCGGTCAGCAGCGTCAGCGGGGGCACCGCATGGCTGGACGTGCCGGCGGGGGCTGCGTGGGCAGGAGCGGTGCTTGGCGAGGCGGTGCGGACCTCGCCGGGCCGTTCCCCTGGGCCGGCCGGAGCGTCGCCCGAGGCCTGGCGCTGCTCAAGGGCCTGATCCTCCAGGCGGTCGGCCAGGGACCGTAGCCCGCCGACGGCGCGCGCCAGGTTGCGCCGCACTCCGTCGGCAAAGGATGCGTGAAGCTGCTGGGCGTCGCTGCCCCGCCAGGCGACCGCCACCAGGCGCTGGCGCAACCGAGCCTCAGCTCCCTCGAGCGAGGTGCCCCCGGCGCGAGCTGCCACCGCCAGTCGTTGCAGCTCACCTGGGTCGGCGCCCAACACATCGCTCGTCGGCACCCCCTCACTGTGAACCAGCCCCCGCCGTATGACACCGGGCCTCGCGACCCGGCTCCGGAGGTGGCTGGTCGGGTTGCGGTCAGCCGCCCCCGTTGACGCCTGCGACGATGCGGTCCCCGAGCTCGGTGTCGATGTTGCGCCAGTACTCGAAGGCGCGCTGCAGCACCGGCTCGGTCACGCCGTCGCTGAGGTGGCCGACCACGTTGGTCGACCAGCCGGTCCCGGGCGGCATCGTCCATGACGTCGCGCACGAGCGTGCCCGCCTGACCCCAGTCGTCGTCCTCGGCGCGCAAGGTGTAGGCCGCGTGAACGAACTCCCCGCTCGGCCGCCCACTTCTCGGCGTACGGGTTGAGCTCGGCGTCGGCGGCAGGACCACCCTTGGAGTTCGGGGCGTACACGGGGTCGGAGACGTTCTCCACCCGCATCGCACCATCCTTGCTGTAGCTGTTCACCTCGGACCTGGGGCCGGTTGACCGGGATCTGCATGTAGTTGCCGCCGATGCGGGCGCGGTGGGCGTCCGCGTAGGCGAAGACGCGCGCCGAGCAGCATCTTGTCCGGGCTCGACGCCGATGCCGGGCACCAGGTTGTTGGGCTGGAACGCGGCCTGCTCGATCTCGGTGTGGAAGTCGGTCGGCGTTGCGGTTCAGCGTCATGCTTGCCGACCTCGTGCAGCGGGTAGTCGCTGTGCGGCCACACCTTGGTGAGGTCGAACGGGTTGAAGCGGTAGTCCTCGGCCTCCTCGAAGGGCATGACCTGCACCTTCAGCGTCCAGGACGGGAACTCGCCGTCGCGCGATCGACGTCGAACAGGTCGCGACGGTGGTAGTCGGCGTCCGTCGCCGGCCATCGTGTCGGCCTCGTCCTGGGTGAGGTAGTCGATGCCCTGATCGGTCTTGAAGTGGTACTTCACCCAGAAGCGCTCGCCGGCGGCGTTGACCCACATGTAGGTGTGCGAGGAGTAGCCGTTCATGTGGCGCCAGGTCTCGGGAATGCCGCGGTCGCCCATCAGCCAGGTCACCTGGTGGGCCGACTCGGGCGACAGCGTCCAGAAGTCCCACTGCATGTCGTGGTCGCGCAGGCCGCGAGTCGGCGCGGCGCTTCTGCGAGCGGATGAAGTGCGGGAACTTCATCGGGTCGCGGAGGAAGAACACCGGGGTGTTGTTGCCGACCATGTCGTAGTTGCCCTCGGTCGGTGTAGAACTTGAGCGAGAAGCCGCGCGGGTCGCGCCAGGTGTCGGGGCGAGCCCCGCTCGCCGGCGACGGTCGAGAACCGCGCCAGCGTGTCGGTCTTCGCGCCCGGCTGGAACACCGCCGCCTTGGTGTAGGCGCTGACGTCGTGGGTCACTTCGAAGTGACCGAAGGCGCCGGAGCCCTTCGCGTGCGGGCTGGCGCTCGGGGATCCGCTCGCGGTTGAACGTTGGCCATCTGCTCGATCAGGTAATGGTCCTGCAGCAGGATGGGCCCGTCCGGTCCGACGGTCAGCGAGTGTTCATCGCTGGGCACTGCGATGCCGGCATCGGTGGTCGTGGGCTTGACCTGGTCGCTGGAGTTGTCGTCGGTGCTCATGGGGCTTCCTCACGTCGAGAACGATCGTCGGGCCAATGTAACGTGCCAACCGCCGATGTGGTGGCAGTCACATCGACTGCGAATGCGGTCTCGCAGATTCGGTTGGGCAATTTCTCACGCCATCTGTCACACTTGGCCTACGTCACGTTTGTCCGGGGGGACACTGAGAAGGACCCGGTTCGATTTCGAACCGGGTCTTTCCGCGCCCGTCGTAAGGTGCGACCGAGCCGTCCCGACGCCGACAGAAGGACATCCGCCGATGAACGAACCCACCGACCGGCCATGGCTGGAGCGCAACCGCCGGCCCGAGGGGGTCAGCGATGAGACGGTGGCCGCCGTCGGCAAGTTCGGCGAGGCCCTCGAGTGGGTGGAGCGGGCGAGGGGCCACCTCTATGACTTCCACCAGATGATGGGCCACGCAGATGCGCTCATCGGCGAGGCCGCCGACGAACTCCGCGAGGCCGGGCACAGCGCCCAGGCCCGGCACATCGAAGCGGACCTGGTCGGACGCAACGCCATCGAGGGCCGATGGTCGTTCCAGCTGGTCGAGGAGTACGACGCCATCTACTGGTCGGCGGTGCGCGCTGCCGCTGACGACCTGCCGCGAACAGCTCGTCGACGGGCGCCACCACGTCCTCGAATCCGAGATGAAGGAGCGACGCCGAACCCACGGCGCTCGCTTCCACGAGCAGCGCCCCGACGACGTTCCCGACTGAAGGCCCGCCCAGCGGTTATCTGCTCATCGTGTTGATGCGCCGTTCGAGGCCGGCAAATCCGTGGGTCTCGGCGCACTGCAGGGCGGCGGCGATGAGGGCTGTGCGTTCTTCGAGGTCGGCGGGCCGGTGACGCTGTCCCAAGGCGTCGGCGAGGTCGAGTTGGGTTTCGGCGATCCAGTACGTCGCTCGCGCGGACTCGTTGGCATGCACCCCGGCGCGGAGGTGGTCGATGGCCAGATCGAGGCGACCCATGGTGGCGGCGAGCTGGCCGAGGTTCTGCTCGAGTGACCCGGTGAGGATGAAGAAGCTGTTGGCGAACAGGTGCCTGTGGGGGAACATCTTGTCGTAGAGCACCTCGGCAAGGTCGGCTTCACCGAGCGCAGCGATGCAGTGCGCGACGCACTTCACGCCGACCGTCCAGGCGAAGTCATCGGGGAAACCTTCGATGCTCTCGCGAGTGAAGGGGAACGCGACGCGAGCCTCATCGAAGCGTCCGAGGTCACACAACATGTACGCCGTGGCGGCCTGCATCGTGGCGACACCTGAGGTCCGCTCAGTGGCGTCGACGAACAGGTCGACGAGCTCATCCAACCGGCCCTGAAGCAGCCTGATCACGAAAAGCTGTGACGCGTAACGAATGAGTGCGTTGGGCAGGCCACGTTCCCTGGCGTAGCTGTCGGTTGCGAGCCGCTCGGCGTCGACGAGCTCGGCTCGTTGCGCCATCGACGCGGTGGTTGGATGTCGCAGCGCGTTGAACAGCCGGGGGGTCCCGGTGTCACCGATCAGCTGAGTAGCGTGGGCGATGGCGGCTTCGTAGTCGTCGGTCCGGCCGGCCTCGCCGAGGACTCTGATGCGGGCGATCGTTATCCAGAACTCGAGGGAGCGGTCGTCCTGGTTGGCAGCTGCGGTCATCGCCCATTCCGTGTCGCCCAGCCAGCGTTCGTGGGCGGTGGGCCCGGCGTCAACAAAGAAGGTGGCGGCCAAGACCGACAGGACGAGCTGATCGTCGCCGCTCGAACGGGCGAGATCGAGGGCCTGGGCGGCGAGCTCGCGTGGTTCCTTGGCACTGGCAAGGTCGGTCTCACTGGCGAAGGCGGCCAGCAACATGACGCGGTGTTCGAGGTTGTCATCGCCGACGAGTTCTGCGGCACGGGTGATGACGGCCAGTCGTTCGGGGTCGGCCTCGATGGAAAGCGATCCCCCGGGGGTGATCGCCAGCGCAGCCGTGACGTATCGATATGGGTCCTCGAGGCGGTCCGCGCTGGCTGCGGCGTCGAGCAGCGTGTCGCGGAATGCAGGGTCTCGGGCGTCTCGTTGGGCGGTCCCGAGCTTGATGAGCAGGTCGCAGCGCAAGCCCTCATCGGAATTGGGGCGGGCGAGGTGCAGCTCGAGGGCCTGGGTAAACCAGCTGGCGGCGTCCTCCGCAGCCAGCGCGTCCATGGCGGCGTCGCCTGCGAGCGTGGCGTAGCGGATGCCCTTGTCGGCATTGGTCGGCCGGGTCGCGGCGATGAAGTGGACGGCGAGTTCCGCCGGCGAGGTCCCGACCCGGGTTTCGAGGACCTCGGCGATGTGCCGGTGGATCCGCTGGCGACGGATCGGGCTCAAATCCTGAGCGAGCGTCTGGCGGACCAGGCCGTGGCTGAAGTTGCACCGGCCCACCACATCCGGGTCGTCCTGGACCAGCGACGCAACCATGGCAGCCTCCAACACGTCGAGCACCGCTGTCCTCGTCCAGGTCGACCAATTCGACTAGGACGTCGAGGTCGAAGCTCAACCCGATGACCGCCGCAGCACCCAACACGGACACCGCGTCATCACCGAGACGGTCGACCCGACGGCCAACCACTTCTCGGACGCTGGTGGGCAGCCCCATCTCGGTGATCGTCTGATGCAACTCGAAACGTCCCGAGGCGCCCTGGGCGATCGCACCCGACGACGCCAGATGCCGCAGCATTTCGCCGGTGAAGAACGGGTTGCCTTTCGTCTCCCGATGCAACGCCCGGGCCAATGCCACCCCCGACTCGGTCAGCTCATGGCCCGCAGCCGACTCCATAAGGCTCACCATCTCGTCATCGCCGAACCCGGCCAGATCGATCCGGGTCACGTTCGCCTCACGCCGCGCGCTCGCCAAAAACGTCGACAACCGATCGCCCCGAGCCAAGTCGCTGTCCCGATAGGTCGCGATCACCGTCACCGGGGCGTCGACGCCGATGGTCAGCACATGGGCCAGCAACTGCAACGACGCCGCATCGGCCCACTGCACGTCATCGAGGATCACCACGACCAACCGATCGGACCCCGCCCGCTCCAACAGATCGGCCACCGCACCAAACAAGACAAACCGGTCGCTCTCAGCGTCGCTCGACGCCGCCATCCATCTCCCCGTGTCGCGATCGGAACTCAACGCCGGTATCCACCTCGCCAACGTGTCGCCGCGCTCAGCAACATGGGCAGCGACCACGTCGTCGGGCAGATGGGCAACCAGGTGCTCCAGAGCTTCAATCCACGGCCGGAACGGCACGCCCAACCCCTCATCGCACCGCCCGAAGACCACCGTCGCGCCCTGCTCGTGCAACCCGGAAGCCACCCACGCAGCCAGCGTGGTCTTGCCCATCCCCGGCTCACCAGCGATCGTCACCAACTGGGGCGACCGGCCCGACTCTGTGGTCCTCACCGCAGCGTTGATCGTCGACGCCTCCGAGCTGCGACCCACGAACCCCAACGTTGCATTCGACACCACGCCCGACACCCGGCTCGGCAACACCAGCGCATCGGCACCCGCGGCCTCAGGTTCCCACCGCACCTCCACGCACGGCACCGGCTCAGGGATCCCCTTCAGCGCCAACTCCCCCACCGGGCGAAACACCTGGGTGGCACCACGGCCCACCAACGCCGTCACCATCCCGGTCGCCAGAATCTGATCGTCGCCCGCCATCGCGCACAACCGGGCCGCCTCGATCACCGGATCCCCGAAGTAGTCCCCGTCCTCCTCGGTCGCCTCACCAGCAGACACCCCCACCCGAATCGACAACGGTACGTCCGCCCGCCGGTTGTGCGCCTCGATGGCCTGTTGCATCGCAACCGCACACGACAGCGCCCGACCCGCCGACGTGAACATCACCATCAACCCATCCCCCAGGTTCTTCACCTCGGTGCCGCCCGTCGCCTCGACCGCTCCGCGCAGCAACCCGAAATGAACTCCCCGAATCTCCTCGGCCCCCACCGGACCCAACCGCGAACCCAACGCCGTCGACCCCACCAGGTCCGTGAAAACGAACGTCGCTGTGATCAGACCAGGCACCACTCACCCCCTCCGACAGAGTCGGGAACGTCCCGAGTCTGTCAGAGGCTGGTTGGGTCGGACGGCCTACTGGTGGCTGAAGCGGGATTCGGCCTCCCGCTCCAGGTCGAGGTAGGGCTCGCCGCTGACGTCTACGGCCACCCGGTGGATCGTGCCGCCGGTGAACTGCCAGGGTGAGCTGCCGGCGTAATCGTCGGTGACCGGGTGGCCGCTGTCCCGGCCGACGCAGAGCCCTTCGCCGGCGATCATGTAGTTGCCGGGCTGGAGCTTGATCTCGCCCTCGCCGACCTTCTCGTCGCCGTGGAACAGCGAGAGCGTCCCGGCGGCAACCCCGGGCGGGTCCTCGCCGGTCTTGTCGAACGCCGCCGACAGGATGAGGTTGGTGCCGGTCGGGACGTCGACGGTGGACACGATCCTCTGCTCGAACATGCCGACGAAGCTGTTGACGTACACCAGCCGTTCGTCCTTGATGTAGAGGCTGTACCCACCGAAGCGCGAGCCCTGGGCGCACAGGACGCCCTCGGCACCGGGCTCGGGAATGTCGACCAGGGCTGCCATGGCGAACGGGCGGTTGCGAATGCTGACCGCCTGGGTCTCGGGGACCTCGGCGCAGTCCGGGAAGTACACGTAGCGATCCCGTGGCGGCGTGAGCTGCGGGCGCGGGGTGGTGAGGATCTCCAGCGCGCTTCGGTCATCGAGCGGGAACGCCTGGTTGGCGCCGGCCTCGGCGAACCAGATCCCGATCAGCTCGCGGAGCTTGTCGGGGTGCTCGGCGGCGAGGTTGGTGGTCTCGGAGCGGTCCACATCGGTGTGGTAGAGCTCCCATTCGTCGTCGTTGAAGTTGCCCCAGCCGCTGATCGTCGGGTGGGTGGTGACCGCCTTCCAGCCGTCGTGCCAGATGCCGCGCGACCCGAGCATCGAATAGAACTGCGTGCTGCGCTGACCAGCAGCGGATTCGTCATCGAAGCTGTAACGCATGCTCACGCCGTCGAAGTGGCTCTGGGTGGTGCCCTTGATCGACGACGGCGCGGTCACGCCGAGGGCGTCGAGCACGGTTGGCACCAGGTCGATGGCGTGGTGGTACTGCCCGCGAAGCTCGCCGCGCGCCTCCATGCCGGCGGGCCAGGAGATGATGCAGGGGTCGGCCGTGCCGCCCTCGAACTCGTAGCGCTTCCACATCTTGAACGGTGTGTTGAAAGCCATGGCCCAACCGTTCGGGTAGTGGTTGTAGGTCTTGGGTCCGCCGAGCTCGTCGATCATGGCCAGGTTGGCGTCGATGTCGTCGGGGATGCCGTTCATGAACATCATCTCGTTGACGGAGCCGTCCGGGCCGCCCTCACCGCTGGCGCCGTTGTCGGAGACCAACATGATCAGGGTGTTGTCGCGCTCGCCGATGAACTCGAGGAAGTCGAGCAACCGGCCAATCTGGTGATCGGCGTGAGCCAGGAACCCGGCGTAGACCTCGGCCATACGGGCGAACAGCCGCTGCTCCTCCGGGGACAACGAGTCCCACGGGCGGGTGACGTCGACCGGGGAGAAGGGCTGTCCGTCGGGACCCTGCCGCGTCTCGGACGTGCCGATCGGGTTGATGGGCGGCAGCACGGTGTCCTCCGGGACGATGCCCATGTCCTTCTGACGGGCCAGGGTCTGCTCGCGCATCACCTCGTAGCCCATGTCGAACTGGCCCTTGAACTTGTCGATCCAGTCCTTGGGGGCATGGTGCGGGGCGTGGCAGGCGCCGGGCGAGTAGTACAGAAAGAACGGCTTCTCCGGGGCGACCGCCTTGGCGTCGCGGACGAACTCGATCGCCTTGTCGGTGATGTCGACGCTGAAGTGGTAGCCGTCCTCGGGCAGCGACGGCTGATCCACCGCATGGTTGTCGTAGACCAGCTCGGGATACCACTGGCTGGTCTCGGCGCCGAGGAACCCGTACCAGCGCTCGAAGCCCCGGCCGCTCGGCCAGTTGCGCCGGGTCGACGCCAGGTTCATCTCGTCGGTGGGACACAGGTGCCACTTGCCGACCATGTAGGTGTTCCAGCCCAGCTCGCCGAGGATCTCGGACAGCATGCCGTTCTCGGGTGGGATCGTGCCGCTGGCGGTGGGGAACCCCACCGCAGCTTCGGTGATGCACGCCATCGAGTTGCGGGTGTGATTGCGCCCGGTCAGCAGGCACGAGCGCGTCGGCGAGCACAGCGCCGTGGTGTGGAACTGCGTGTAGCGCACGCCGTCGTTTGAGATGCGATCGATGTTGGGCGTCGGGATGGGACCGCCGTATCCGCCCATCGCCGAAAAGCCCACGTCATCAAGCGTGATGTAGATGACGTTGGGCGAACCCTCCGGGGCCTTGGGCGGCTCGAACGGCGTCCAGTCCGGTTCGGAATCCCGGATGTCCATTTCGATTTTCCCGGCAAACGGTTCGGTCATGGTTGCTCCTGTTTGTAGATCGTGGCCCAGTCGGCGGCCATGTCGACGACCGACCAGTCGTGCTCAGCGGCTCCGGCCAGCACGGCCTTGGTGCCGGATCCGAGCAGCGGGTCGACGTCGTAGGCGTACTCGCGGTCGCCGTCGGTGTGGTGAACGATGAGGCCGAACGAGCGATGCGGGCTGCCGGCGGTCCACTGAAGCATGGGCAGGTCCCCGTCGGTGTTGCCGGCGGCAAAGATCGGCCGCCGGCCCACATGCTGGTGGATCGAGATCGGCTTCTGCGGCCCGTCGTCGAGCACTGCGAGATCGGCACCCTTCATCAAGCGCGGTACGCCGTCGTCGGCCAACTCGAAGGTCACCGTGCCGGTGCTGCCGATGATCTGGTGCTCATCGATGCCGAACACCTCCGGTGCCCAGCTGCGCATGAAGTCGACGCCACCGCCCGAGAAGATCCAGCACGAGAAGCCGTTGGCCTCGAGGTGGGCGAGGAGCTCGAGCATCGGCTGGTAGACGAGCGACGTGTAGGGGCGCTCGAACCGGGCATCGGTCGAGCTCGCCGCCCACTCCTGGACCACCGCTGCGAAGTCGTCGGTGCTGACGGAACCGTGGGTCAGCTTGACCAGCTCGAGCACGGCGGGGAGCCCCCCGGCCTTCAGCTCCTCCATCGTGGTGGGCTTGCCCAGTGCCGCCGCCCGATCGAACGCGAACGCCAGTTGGGTGTACAGCGGCATCTCGGTCGAGAGCGTGCCGTCGTTGTCGAACACCGCAACACGGTCGACCTCCGCCACGTAGTCCGGCGACGTGGGGTCGGTCACCGCAGTGACGAACTCGACCACCGCATCCTTGGTGGGGCCAGGTCGCCAGCTCGCAAGTGGATCGGTGCTCATCCCGGCAAACCTACGGACGGTCGACCGGACCGTCGAGCGCTTCCGCACTGGTTTTTCCGAAATCACCCAGAGTGGACGACGCCTGAGTTTCGGTCTGCCATGTGTGGACCCACCCACCCGGGCAGCCCGGCGAAGGGTCTGGAGGTGGCGGTCAGCCCGGCGACCCCTCATCGATCTGCTCCTCGATCAGGGGACGGATCTCGTTGGCGAGGGTTCGACCCTGCATCGCCGTCGCTTCGACGACGAGATACGCGCCGTAGCCGCTGTCCGAGGTCCAACCACGGCACCGCACCGAACGCCCCTGCATCCTCCACGTAGTCGGGGTCGTCGGCACCGACCCACCAGCCCATGCCGTAGCCGCCCAACGCTTGACCCTCCTCAACCGATGCCGGGTTGGCCGCCCCGAACATGGCCGACAGGTCCGCCCCATAGGCGGGGCCGACCCGGTCGGTCAGCATGCGTTCCACCGCCGCCTCGCTCAACACGCGTTCGTCGCCGCAGGTGCCGCCCCGTAACTGCATCAACAGCAGCTTCGAGTAGTCGTCCGGGCTGGCGTAGACGCCGCCTTCCATGTTCGGATTACGGGTGTCGGCCAACGTCGACGGATCCCCGGCGAACTGCGTGGGATACGAGAACGGGCCGTCCTCGCTGGTGATCTGGGTGTAGTGGTTGTTGTACCCGAGCGAGTCGAGCCCGCACGGCTCGACATAGGTCTCGTCGACCAGTTCCTCCCAGCTCTTGTTCGACGCCGCTTCGGCGACCGCTCCGGCCACCTGCCACTGGCCACCGCCGTAGCGAAACTCCGTATCCGGCGGCACCACCTGAGCGTCGTCCTCGCCGGTGGTGAAGATCTCCTGTCCGCACTCGGCGAGCGTTCCCGTCGCGAGGTATTGACAGATGTACGGCGCGAACGTCGGGTCGTCGATCAGACCCACCAGCCCCGAGCTGTTGGACAGCAACTGAGCGGGGGTGACCGCCGGATTGCCCGAGCCCCAGTCGACGACGTCGGCCACCGGAGCGTCCAGGTCGAGAAGACCCTCATCGGCGAGGCGCATCAGCACCCCGGCGGTGAGCATTTTCGAGGACGAGGCCAGCAGGCTGACGCGGTCACCGCCGAAGTCGGAGGTGTAGTACTCACCGATCACTCCATCGTCTCGCTGCACGACGACCAGGCCGGCCCCCGAGAGTCCCTGCTCGTCGACGAAGGCGTCCATCGTCGAAGCGACTTCGGACAGGTCGATCTCGTTCCCAGACGCGGCCGACGAGCCTGTCGTGGCGGTGGTGGTCGTCGGTGCGGTCGACGTCGATCGCGCTGACGACTCCGGCTGATCCGAGCCCGTGCATCCCGCAACGGCCATGGTCACGGCGATGGTGGCAGCGGCGATTCGTTGCCGTCCGACTGTTGTTGACCGCTCGGTCATCCTTCCCGACTCCCCCAGTGGTCGGCACGTCGATCCACGCCGACCTCTTCGAATTCTCATCCATCCCCAAATTTGGCTCTCCTGTCGTTCGCGTGGGTTGAAATGACAGGGGTGTAGTGAGCGAAGCCGCTCCCTGTCTAGGTTTCGGGCTGTCTAGGTCCGAGAAAACAAGGAGCGGCTTCGGTGAAGAATCTATGGCATCGGGTGTTGGGGTTCGCGGACTCCGGCCGGCGGGTGGTGATCGAGTCCGTCGACTTCGATCCCGATGTCGAGGAGATCGTCGCAACGGTCCGCCTCCGGCGTAACACCCGACGACGGTGCGGGGTATGTGGCCGCCATTCGGCGGGCTATGACCGGGGCCGCAGCACCGGCTCCCGCCGGTGGCGGAGCCTGGATATGGGCACCGTTCAGGTGTTCATTGAAGCCGAAGCGTCACGGGTGCGTTGCCGGACCCATGGGGTCGTGGCGTCGGAGGTGCCGTGGGCCCGTCACGGGTCGAGGTTCACCCGTGGTTTCGAGGACACGATCGGCTGGCTGGCAACAGCGACGTCGAAAACGGCGGTGACCGAGTTGATGCGGGTCGGCTGGCGGACGGTTGGTGGGATTGTCGAGCGGATCCAGGTGGAGATCGACGGGCAGGTTGACCGGCTGGCGGGGCTCCGGCGGATCGGGATCGACGAGATCTCCTACAAGCGTGGCCACAAGTATCTGACGATCGTTGTCGACCATGACAGCGGACGGTTGTTGTGGGCGGCGGTCGGCCGTGACGAGGCGACCGTCACCCGGTTCTTCGACCTGCTCGGGGAGGAACGCTGCGCCGAGATCACCCACGTGTCGGCTGACTCGGCCCGGTGGATCACCAACGCTGTCACCAAGAAGTGCCCGCAGGCGGTCCAATGCGCGGACCCGTTTCATGTGGTGTCGTGGGCGACCGACGCCCTTGATGAGCTCCGTCGTGACACCTGGAACGACGCCCGCAAACTGGCCCGCAAAGAACCGAAACGCAAGCGGGGACGACCACCAGCCGACGCGCCGCCACGGCCCGGCAACGACCTCGTCAAGGGCTTGAAAGGTGCCCGCTATGCGCTGTGGAAGAACCCTGAAAATCTGACCGACAATCAGCGGGCCAAACTGGCGTGGGTCGCCAAGACCGACCCTCGTTTGCACCGGGGATACCTCCTCAAAGAAGCCCTCCGGTTCTGTTTCAAAGTCAAGGGTCAGGCCGGGAAAGACGCGTTGGACCGGTGGCTGTCGTGGGCCCAACGATGCCGGATCGACGCGTTCGTGAAACTCGGCCAGAAGATCCGCCGACATCGTGCTGCGATCGACGCGACACTCGACCACGGGCTGTCCAACGCGCTGATCGAGTCCACCAACACCAAGATCCGTGTGCTCACCCGAATGGCATACGGATTCAAAACACCAGAAGCGCTGATCGCTCTCGCACTGCTCTCACTGGGCGGCTACCGGCCCGACCTCCCCGGCAGAACCCCCACCAAATGACCCACGCGAACGACAGGAGAGCCCCAAATTTCAGTGTTTCGAACGGCAACCGGACTATCTGGAGCGTAGCGTTCCGGCGTGTGGCCATCCCCTGTGCTCTCGTTCGTCACGGAAATTCCTGGATGGCCACTCCAACAGGTCACTGCGCACAGCCACGACAGAGCGGAGCAGCGGTATTGCGGAACGCTCGCCAAAGCGGCCAGCTCCCTAGCCCGAGACAGCACGCCATGAACAACCACGATTTTGAGACAGTCGACGAAGTGAAACGGGTGACATCATGATGGGGGGTGATTCCGACCACCTCGGACTGTTCGTGCCGTTCTCGCTGCGGATCGATCTGCTCGACAAGATGCTGAACTTCGAGATCGCTGACGATCCGACCTATCAGGGTCTCGAGATACAGGCTTTCGATGACGCTCAACACGGGAGCGGGGACGCCGTGTTCCTGTCGCGTCGAGAAGACGGCAGGAACGATGTCTATCGTCAACCAGGACTGAATCTTGACCCACACATGTACGAGATCGGCAGCGGTCTCGGAGCATGGACCGAATGCGACTTCGGCATTGCCCGAATGGCAATCGGCTCCGACGGAGTTGATGTCGAGCTGCGGTTCACAGATCTCGCGGGACGACTCATTGAAGTGCTCGTCAGCGACCAGACTCCAGGTAAGCGTCGAACTGCACCTTTCCTAGCGCCGATGGGAGCAGCGATCACCAACCCTCGTTCCCTGCCCCTGGTCTGGATGTCACAATTCGACCTGCTTCATCGAACCGGCCCTCCACCGTCTATCCGAATCGATGGACGACCCGCGACGCTGGGGCGACTGCCCGCCGAACGGCTGCTGCGCAGACACTTGATCAAGGTCGCGTCCGACCTGTGTCTTGTCAGCGTGAATCCAGTTGACGACGGGATGACGCTCCCACGGTGGGATTCAACCGATGCCCAGGTCGTGATCGAACCCTCGGGGCTGAGCACGATCATCGCCGCCGCCGGCTCTCACACCGCCGCGCTTCAATTCGATCCGACGTTTCCCGACCTGGAGTCGATGGAGTCCGCTTCCTCGATGACAGGCGACTGGAGTCTGACGATCGACACGACGAGGGTCGTAGCGGGCCACTGGGGTGCAGCACGTCTCGATCGCGAGATCAATCTTGAATTCACGGTGAGTGAAGGCTGGCGGCCGAGGGGCCTGCCGCCATTGATGAGCACAATGACTCGCGTGGCGCCCGTCTTTCGGCGTTGGCCCACCACCTACCACTGGACCGGAGCCGTCAGACTCGACGACCCCGCGACACTCATCGCGAACTGGGAGCGCACCGGCTCTGATCGAGGAGCTTCATACCGCTCCATCACCAGATCCCGCTGACCACGGCGGACCAACAACACCATGCTGACAGCTAGGGATAACTCCATCCTGCTTTCAAAGCTCTGGAGCCTCCAACCAACCCAGTGCGATTCATTGGCAACCGTCCTTCGCTGGGCGACGACATCAAGGTCGTAGTGTCGAGCCAGTTGCTGCGAGTCCGGTAGGTGAGACTTGGGGTCATTTCGGATTGAGCGAGCCAGCGCCATCGACTTGATGGAGTTGGCGTCGGCCACCACACCTGCCGCGGGCCACGTCGGGGCGGTGCTCGTCCTCGAGCCAGGCGACATGGACCTGCGAGCGTTGCGCGTCGCGTTGGAGGAGCGGATACGTGGGGTTCCGAGGCTGCGCCAGTGCCTTCGATCCACGCCGTTGGGGTGCGGACGTCCAATCTGGGTCGACCACCCGTCGTTCGACATCGCTCGTCACGTCGATGAGGTCGTGTGCCCAACGCCTGCCGACCGGGCTTCGATGCTCAAAGTTGCGGCCGGCCTCGTCACCCGAGAGCTTCCTCGCGAACGGCCGGTGTGGTCAGCCACGCTGGTCACCGGCCTCGCGAACGGCACCTCGGCGTTGGTCATCGTGTTCCACCACGTCATGGCCGACGGGATGGGTGGCCTCGCGGCGTTGGTCAACCTGGTCGACGGCGCCCCGCTCCATGCCACCCCGGAGTTCCCACACTCGGAGCCCAACGTGACCGCGATATTCGCCGATGCGATGCGTTCTCGGCTCCGAGCTATCGCTCGGCCGGGTTCGATGATCAAGCGGATGCGGGCCGCCGCATCAGAGCTCGGTGGTCGGCCGCCCCGGGCGCCCCGCTGTTCGCTCAACGCGCCCGTGGGACCGCACCGGTGCCTCGCCGTTGCCAAGACCGAGCTGGGACCGATCCACGCCTCGGCTCGTGCCCACGGGGTCACAGTCAACGACGCAGTGCTGGCCGCGATCACGGGCGCGCTCAGACAGTTCCTCGCCGACCGCGCCGAGACGGTCGACCACTTCGTAATCTCGATCCCGGTCTCGACCCGTGCCGAGACGACGGCGGCCGAGCTCGGCAACCAGATCGGCGTCATGGCCGTGAGCCTTCCCGGTTCCGGCAACCCGGGCGAGCGCATGGAAGCGATCGGAGCCGCCATCCGGTCACGCAAGCAGAAGGCCCGCGGCGCGTCGGCCTCGCTGCTGGCGCCGGCGTCCCGCCTGCTCGCTGCGACCGGGACTCTGCGATGGTTCACCGACCACCAGCACAGGGTCAACGTCTTCGTCACGAACCTGCGAGGACCCGATGCCAAGGTGCAGCTTCTTGGCCAGGCCGTCGAGGATCTCGTCCCGATCAACAGCACCAGCGGCAACGTGCGGGTCGCGTTCGGCGTGTTCTCCTACGACGACGCGTTGACTGTCACCGTCGTCGCCGATGCGAGTCTCTGTGACGAACTGGCGGAGCTCACCGATGACCTGCAGATCGAACTCGACGCAGTCGCGGCAACGAACCGGAGACGATGATGATGACCTATGGCCTGCTTGGGAGGGGACGACAACGTGGATGATGTGGTTCGCGCCCTCGGCATGTGGTCATCCTCTGAACTGCGAGACCGACGAACGCCATGATCCAGGACAGGACGCAGGCCCACACGAGCAGCAGGCCGAAGCCGGCCGGCGCGCCGGGGATACCGTTGGAAACCCTCACCGGTCCCGTGGTGGCGCTCTACCGAGGCCTCCGGAACACCCTGTCGAAGTCATATCGTAAGGACCACCCGAGCAGGACGATCATCGGCAACGTGTAGGGCCACATCCCGAACATCAGTGCCAATACCACGTGGAAGCCAAGGGCACCGAGAAGCCCGAGCTTCGTGGCTCTACCGCCGTAGAGGATCAGCACCGCTACCAACATCTCAAACGCGGCGAGCACCAGAGCGAGGTATCGAGCGTCAGATAGAAACCAGGTCCAAGTGTCCCGCGCAGGCTCACTCGTAGGGGGAGCCCAATCCGAGAAGTCGCGGTACGCCCCGGGGTTCGCAAGCCCGAAGTACACGTGAGAAAAGGACCCGAAGAAATAGATGAGACCAAGCACGGCTCGGAATCCCCGCAGGAACGCTCCTGGCTCCCTAGCGTGCATCACGTGCCCAGCGTCGTCTGCGCTGGCCAGTCCAGCCACACGAGCACAGTGGCCACGAGCGCAAGAACAACCGCGAAGATCCGTCGCTCACCGAGCAGCCATGAGTGCCCGGGGCCAAAGGGAGCCTTCTGGTCCTTGGTCCTGGGCGCCGCCCAGATCGCCGAATGAACCCGGCCATGAGCGATGAGGAGTGCGACGAACACGAATCTCACGCCGGACCTCCGCTCGGACCTTTCCCTTTGCAACAGCCGTGGTCGTCCTGTGAGTTGGACTCTGCTACCAGATCGAAGTCGTCCATGGTTTCACCTACCGAACGGTTTCACTCGCCATGATACGGGTTGGTCCAGCTGCGATGCTCGCAAGGGGCTCGGAGCCGGTCGCGCTTCTCGCGAATCCCCTTCGGGGCAAGATCGTTGGCCGGCTCGTCGAGAACGAGCACCGGGGGTCGCCCAGCAACGCGATGGCGGACCCCGGGGCGCTGGCGCCAGCGCCGCCTCGGGATGCCTACATGGTGGTCGAATGCGTGGTGAGTGTCCGCAGCATCTGTTGCCAATGCCGCATGGCGCCGAGATGTCCCTCTCCTGGGCGAACGACCAGGTTGGTGTCGCGGAGGTGACCCGCCAGCCATGCGGCATGGGCGATCGGTAGCGACCGGTCGTCCTCCCCGTACCACAGGTGTACAGGACACGTCACCGCTTCCAGATCAATGTCCCACGGGCCGACCCAGGAGACATTGTCCCAACCCACACCCGAGAAGGCCTGCCGGAGCCCCTCGGTCATCGTGACGAAGAGGTGGTGGCGCAGCATCGGATCGTCGAGCACGGCGGCATCGGTGCCGAACAGCGCGTCCATACCCCGGTCGGTCGAAGCTGATGACACGGGCACCCACCGCCGCGACCTCCGCTTCAGCGAAGCGCCCGTCGAGACGAGAACCCGGTGTGCCGTGAAAGTAGAGCACCAACAGCCCGTCTGGATCACCGGCGTCACGGACCATGACCGACCGGTGTCCGACGACAATCGTTTGCTCCTCCATCTCGGCGAGCGTACAAGGGGAGTTTCAGACAAAGATTGTTCTGCCCCACCTTCCGATCCTGCTACGAGCGAGCCGGTCAAGCGACCGCTCCATCCCGAGGCCGCTACGGTCGGTTGTAATGGCAAGCGATCTTCCGAACGATCATGAAGATTCCGGCGCAGCTGATCCGGATACCTCGCCGGGCCGATCGAGTGGGGCCAGCGTTCCGGAGTGGTTGAACCGACTGTGGGCTGACCGGCGGCTCGGAGTCGCTGTAGCCCTTGCCGTGCCTGCACTCTGGGCGTTGATCGGGGGCTGGTGGACGCCTCGAGGCCCCCTCACCACGGTCCAGGTGCTCGTTGCGATGGCCGTCGGGTTGGTGGTCGGCTGGGTGTGCGGTGTGGTGTTGCGGTCGCGGTGGGCAATGTTGCTCGCGCCGATCGCATTCATGATCGTGTTCGAACTGGTGCGCATTGGCGCATCGGGTCCGACAGTGGACACGCCCGCCGCGAGCACCTACGGGATCTTCGCCTTCGTCGTCGGGCGCGGTTTCCACGGTCTGGTGGCGCTCACCCCGATGGTGCTCGGCGCGGCACTCGGCGCCGGCTTCTCGCGCCGTTCGGCGGCAACGGCCGCTGGCCGACCGCTCGCAGGCACTGCCGGGCTGCACGTGCGCCGCGGGGTGGCGGTGCTGACCGGCCTGGCGTTGATCGTTCTCGCTGCATTCGTTGCGATGCCCACGACGACCGATCCGATCGTGGACACGAGCGGCGAGGCGGTCGCCGGCAGCATCGCCGAGTTGACCACCGTGAACGCGGGCGGAAAGGAACTCGGGTTGATGATTCGCGGCGCCTCGATGAACAAGCCCGTGGTGCTGTTCCTTGCAGGGGGTCCCGGCGGTTCCGAACGGGGAGCCATGCGCAACCACCTCGAGGCGCTCGAGGAGACCTTCACCGTGGCCACCTGGGACCAGCGCGGCACCGGTACTTCGTACCCGGCGCTCGACCCGACCGAGACCCTCACCCTCGAGGGGCAGGTCGCCGACACGATCGCTGTGACCGACTACCTACGGGACCGCTTCGGCCAGGACCAGATCTACCTGCTCGGCCAGTCCTGGGGCAGCACCCTCGGGATTCTCGCTGTGCAGGAGGCGCCGGAGCGGTACAGGGCGTTCATCGGCACCGGGCAGATGGTCAGCCAACTCGAGACCGACCGCATCTTCTACGAT
The DNA here is from genome assembly GCA_037046605.1 of Nocardioides sp. Classification (GTDB taxonomy): domain Bacteria; phylum Actinomycetota; class Actinomycetes; order Propionibacteriales; family Nocardioidaceae; genus Nocardioides. The sequence continues at coordinate 4,896 of JBAOHF010000042.1, read as the reverse complement.
GACTCCCTCGCCTGGGCCGAGGACGAGGGCAACGATGGGCTCGCCGACAAGCTTCGCGGCATCGGACCACCCCCGTACTCGGAGATGTTGGACTACGAAACCGCACTGTCCTACGAACACGAGGTCTACCCGTACGACCACTCCGGCAACTCCGAGGGCGCGGGCGGGTTCTCGGAGAACTTCCTTGTGCCCGAGTACACCCTCACCGACAAGGTCCACCTGCTCGGTGCGTTCATGGACACCTTCTCCGTGCTCTACCCGCAGCTGCAGGAGATCGACTTCCGGGACACCGCCACCGAGTTCGAGGTACCGATGTTCTTCGTGCAGGGCGCCCATGAGGCCGACGGCCGGGCCGAGCCCTTCAAGGATTGGTACCCGATGATCGAGGCGCCGATCAAGGACCTGGTCGTGCTCGACACGTCCGGACATCGTCCCCTCTTCGAACAACCCGACGAGTTCGTTGCCTACATGAACGACACCGTGCTCGCTCAGACCACCAGCAACTGACCGGTCCGGTCGGGCCGAGGATTGGTGACCGATGTCTGCGACAAGTACCTACGACGAGGTACCGCCCATATCCGTCGGCCGCCGGTCAACACCGGTCAGCCCCGGTCGCGATGATCGTGAGCTGATCCGGATTGTCGTGCGCCCTCGCTGCATCGAGTCACAACACGCAGCTCGAACAAGCCGGCACGCTCGGGGGTGGGGCGAGAACGCCCGACAGCTTGCGCCGCCCGGCAGATGACGTCATCAGGGCCAACGCGAGCCGAGCAGCGGTCGGGGCGGATTGCCGTCGCGCTGTTCCAAAAGTGCCGGGTCAGCGACCGAACGCTTGTTGTGCGAGGTGTTGACCCCAGGCGCGGGCGCGTTCGATCTGGTGGGGCTCGAGATGGGTCTCCTTGGTCACCAGGAAGCTTTCCGGTTTGACGACAAGTTCGAGTCCGTGGTGGCGAAGCTGCTTCGCGATCCCCTTGGAGGCCCGCCCGGTCAGGACCGGCGTCAGATCACGCCGAGTGTCGAACGCAGCGGCCCGGCCGCCGATTGGTCCGAGTGCATCGAGCCATTCCCGGATCCCGGCGCCGGCTGCGTCGGGATCGAGGTCCAGATCGGCATCGGGTTCCTCGGCGGCTTCGATTGCGGCCTGACGGGTGCTGTCGTGGCTCATGCCGTGGGTGTGAGTCGGACCGCCCACCACCACAAGGTCCGCGGTGTCAAGACGATCCTTGCTGGCGTCGTGAACCGACACGACCTCGGTCTCCGCAGCCGTCGACAAACCTTCGGCGACAGCCTCGGCGATCCGATGGGTGTTGCCGTACATGGACTCGTACACAACGATCGCTCGCATGTTCCTCCTCACAGACCGGCCGGACACCGCTCCCACATCATTGCTGAGCGGAGCGACCTCGGCGCTGTAGCCGGATCACCGTCGCACAGATCACCGTAACCGTCGCGAGCACCTGACCGCTCTTAGCAACCGGTCGACATCGATGGGGCGGCCGGTTCGCCGGATACCCGACGAACCGACATCGCCGTCGTCGCTCCTTGCCGTCTTGCTGCACGGCAGCTTCAACGCCGCAACGGCACCCTTGTGCTGCGAACCGAGATCGAAGGCGACGCCTACGCCACCATGCAATACAGCATCACCCTCACCACGGTGGTCATCGCCGCGGTCCTAGACACGCCAAGGGCCCAGTCCCTGCCGAACAGCCCTCAGCGTGGGGGGTTCGCGTCGGGCGCGTTCCCACCATCGTTACACGTTCACTCAGTCCTCGAGTTGGCGCCGGCGCCGGCGCCGCTCCGTTCCTGCGGCCTGGGTGGACTCTGCTCAGTAACAACCGCTGACAACTAATCTCGTAGTAGACCCATTCGATCGGAAAGGGAGGAACAAGTAGTGCTGCGAACTGTCGCCGCCATGTTCCTGATCGCCCACGGCATCGTCACCGGTGCGATCTGGATCCCGCCACAGCGCGGAAAGAACCTTCCGGGGTTCGGATCTCAAGCGTCATGGCTCTTCGCGAAGAGTCGACCAACAATGGTCGCTCTCGGCGCCGTGGCGTCGGCTGCGTTCGTGGCCGCCGGTGTCGGCGTGCTCGCTCACCAGGACTGGTGGGCGAGCTTCGGCGCCCTCGGGGCCGTGGTGTCACTGGCTCTCATCGTCGCGACCTTCACGCCGTGGTGGATCCTCGCGGTCGTCATCAACCTCGCAGTGCTCTACGCCGCCTGGGCCACCATCTCTCAAGGCGGAGACGTCTGAGCGATGCTCTACTCCGGGGACCTCATCACCGGCCGTCGGCTCACCGCACCCTCACGGTTCGGCTACCTGGGTCGGCTATGCCGGCAGCAGCCACGCCAGCGATGCAGGCCGACGCGTTCGCAGAGCTACTCGACGCACTCGGCGTCGAACGCGTCGATGTGGTCGCCTATTCGGCCGGCTCGCCATCGGCCATCCAGCTCGACAGCAGCTTCCCGGTTCGCGACAGCGCGGCGGGCGTGCTGTTCGACAGCCTCGTATCGAACCCGGAGGTGAGCACACGAATCACCACCGAACGGACGACGGCGGACCCGGATCGCATCTCCAGCACGGATCTGGCGATACCGTCCAACTCCCACGAATGCCAGCGAACAACCATGTACGAGGAATCGCGCGCCGAGCAGTGGGTGGTTGGCGATCTCGATGATCAGCCTCGACAACACCAGGTCTTGTTCGACCTGTTCGTCGGTGAGCCATGGCGCGAACCGGCTCCACGCCGTTATGAGCCGGGACGGGATCACAGGTCGGGCTCTATCTCGGTGTTCAGTCGGAGGTTCCAGCGCCGATCGATGTGACCGCGCCGCTCGCCGCTCGCGTCGAGCGGCGCCGGTTCGTGCACTTCGGGACGGGTGAACCCATGTTGGGCGTCGAGACGGACGCTGACGAAGCGCTCGAGCAGGTACCCGGCCCGCCGGACCGATGCGCTCGGGTAGAGGCGAGCGGCTTCGACAAGGCCGGCCTCCGCGACGCTGCGCTCCTCGTACAGCTCAATCAACACCGTGGCGACGTTGCTGAGCCCGCCGCTCTCCAGCGGGCGACTGGCCATGTCAAGCAATGTCACCTCTGGCGTAGACACCCGCATCGTGCCCGTCGGCGAGTTGACCGTCGTCGTCGCCAACTGCGACACCCCTTGTTGACGATGAACCCCATACGCACCCGTCCGAACGTACGGCCGGGCAGATACTTGTCCATGACGACCTGGAACACCTGTGGCCGTTGATGTGCCACGCTGAGCAGCTCCGCCGCTGACAGCAGAGCTTCGCCCGTAGTAGCTGCGACCGAGATGGGCCATTTTCCACAAGTTCGGCGTGATACGAGACATGAGTGCCAGTCCCTCGGACATGGTTGAATGGACTCATGGTCGGTGGCGGCATGGGTTGTCTTGAGCTGTTGGGCGAGGCGATGCGGGCAACGCTCCGCCTTCATCGAGGGCACCGGCCCACAGCAGTGGAACGCAGCGAAGCCATGTGAGGGCATGGAGGTCGCCCCGTTGGTGCAGCACCTGGCGGGCGGGATCGACGAGTACGCGGCTATCCCGACCACCGGTCAGAGCGCACCCACCCCTGAGGTCCGCTCCGCAGTGCCCGCGCTTGAACACCACGAGGCGCCGGCCGCATATTTTGTCTGGTGCGAGCGGCTCACCACGGCGCGGTCCGTCCCCGGGATGCTGGGGCGTTCGCACGCGATGCAGCGGGGCGAGACCCCGGGGAGATGCTGATGGGTTTCATGGTGATCGAACGGGTTGCGCACGGTTGGGATCTCGCCCGAGCAACCGAGCAGAAGCCATCCTTCAGTGCCACGTTGACGGAGGCCACGCTCGAAGCTGGCGCACAACTACAACGACGAGACGATCAGGGTGCCAGGGATGCTCGGGTCGGTTGTCGAGGCGGCTCCAGCAGGTCCGCCGCGAGCCGTGATCGCCGTTCTGCACGCCTGGTGGGGGCTCACCCCTGTCATTACCAGGGTTTGTGACGATCTCGCCGACCTCGGCTATGTGTCCGTCGCTCCTGATCTGTACAGGGGTGAGGTGGCGGCCACCGCCGAGGAAGCAGCCGCGTTGCGGGCGCGGAAGCGGTCGACACCCATGTGGCGGCAGATCGTCAGCGACAACCCTCCGAGCGCGTTCGCAGTTCGACATTGCACCGGTTGGTCAGATCGGTTTCTCGATGGGTGGTCACTGGGCGTTGTGGCTCTCGAAGCAGTCACGCCCCGAAATCCCACCGATCACGGCCACCTCGGTCTTCTATGCCACCCGCGGCGGCGACTTCACAGCGAGCACCTCCGCCTTCCAGTTCCACCTCGCCGAGACCGACCCATTTGTCACCAAAGCTGGCGTCGCCCACCAAGAACGCCAGCTTCGCGCCGCCGGACGCCAGGTCGAGCTGCACCGATACCCCGGCACCGGTCACTGGTTCTTCGAACAGGACCGCCCCGATTCCTACGACTCGGCCGCCGCAAACCTGGCGTGGCGTCGAACCGTCAAGTTCCTTGACCGACACTTCCCTCCCCCAACGCACGCCCTACCTCAACGAGCCACCAAGACGAACCCGAGACCAGTGACGCCGCACGCGGGATCGTTCAAGGTGCCCACGCTCATGTAGATCTCCCCAGAGTTGCTTACGGAATTTCCTCACCCTCTGAGCATCCATCCGTAGGGGTGGGGTTGGCGATCACAGCACTGAGAACGCCGGGGGTGGTCGATCTCGGCCATTGCCCGACATGTTGGCCACAACCGCAAAACAGTCCGGGCTTACTTGGACGGCAACCGCCGGCCTGGCGTCCGCCAGAAAATGCCACCGAGCTGTCGCCGGACAGCCGTCAGACCGTCCACATCCCTGCATTGCAAGGGATTCGGCTACTCGATC
>JBAOHF010000041.1:0-35515 GCA_037046605.1 Nocardioides sp. | reverse complement strand
GAAGAACAGGTAGACGTCCTCAGCGGACGACAGCCGCTCCAGGGCGAAGTTGGACAGTCGCCACAGGTCAAGGCGCTTGGCGAGCATCGGGTGCAGGTTGCGATACAACCGATCCTCGGCGAAGGCGCCGTCGGCTCCCTGACGGAAGGTCAGGTGCGCGGTCTTGCGTCCGCTCGAGTCGCCGACCCGCCCTGTGACAGTCAGGTCAAGACGGTGGAGCGCGCGCCCGAAGTTGCACTGCGCGATGATCCCCTGCACCTGCTCGACGAGGGCGTCGGCATCCGGCAAGGCACCGTTCTGCCAGACCACAAGATCGACCACGACTTCCCGGTCGTCCGGCACGCCGCTCAGATACCCCCGCAATGCGTCGGCGAACGCGGGCAACTGCTCCAGGGGGAGGTAGGAGTTGACCAGGCGGACCGGCATACCGGCATGGTCGTAGTTCGCGTGCGCGATCCGGAACGCGCCGACCGACTGGGTGCCGAAGTCCTGCAGGTCACGGATGCGGTAGAAGCGCCGCGCGTAGACCTCCAGAACGACATCCCGGTACGCCGTGCCCGCCGCATCCGCGTCGGTCTGCAGCCAGGCGTCGAGCAGGTCGGTGCGGACCGGGTGCGGTGCGGCGACGAGGGCCTCGATCTTGGCGTTCCGGTCCGGGCCGGACGGCAGGTCGCGCAAGGCCACGAGATCGGCGCGTACCTGAGCCTGCATCTGGGCCGTCGCCGCGAGCATCTCCGGCTCTTCGAAGAAGTGGAAGATGATGTCGCGAGCCAGGTCGGAAACGTTCTGCTGGCGCCCTTCGGTGGCGCGGACCAACCGGTCCAGCCGAGCCCGGGCGTCGAGCGTGGCCATGTCGGCCAACTCGTCGTGGTGGGTCAGGCGCCGGTTGAGAATCGCGACGATGGCCGGGGCGATCTCCGGGATCCGGGCGAAGGCGCGGTAGAGCCAGACGGTCGCCGCCTCGAGGGCCTTGCTGCGCGAGAGCCCAGCCACGCCGTAGCGGGCCAGGGCGGCCCCGAGGCGCTTGCGGTAGCGATCCGGTAGCCCGGCCTGGTCGGCGTCGAGCCACTGCAGGTAGGACAGGAAGTACTCCTGCGTGTTGTCGTCGACCCCCTGGTCGGTGTTCTCGGCTTCGGTACGCGGGCGGTAGAGCGCGCCGAGGTCGCTGAACAGGTCCAGCAGCGCATTCTCGGCACCGACGAGCTCGGGGTCGTTGGCCGGCAGGCTGGCACCCAAGGCGGCCTGCTGCTTGAGCAGCCCTTTGAAGCTTTCGGGGTCGAGGTCATAGCCGAGCAGGTAGTCGCCCAGGTGGGCGTGCACCCACGTCGCGTCCTTGCCCTCGGGGTTGCCGTCAGAGGTCACCAGGGCCGTGAAGTCGACGGCCGACTCAGGCTCGGCCCCAACCCCGTCGCCGGGGCCGAGGTCCAGTTGTTGGTGGGAAGCGGCCTTGATCCGCATGAGCGGTGCGCCACGCTCGATCTGGGTGTTGTTGGAGACCGCCAACGAGGTCACTGTGCCGTCGAACGGCGCGGTCACCGTGGTGACCATCTTCATCGACTTCGAGGACCGCGACCGGTTGGCCGGCGGTGACGTCCTGGCCGGGCTCGACGAGCAGCGACGACACCAGCGCCGGCCAACCCGTGCGCACGACGACGCCGTCCTCACGGCTGACCGTGTGACCGACCCCGTCCAGGTCGAGGCGGAAGTCGGCCCCCTGCTCGACGGCGACCAGGCGGTGCTTACGGCCGTTGCAGATGATCCGGCGCTCGAAGTCGCCCAACCGGTCGACGATGAGGTCGACGGTGGCGTTGCCGCGCACCCGGTAGGAGCGCGGCCCGGTGCGGTCGACCCGCAGCCGGTAGTCGTGCCCGCGATAGCTCAACTGCACCAGCGAGCCGACCCGCTCCGGGCGCTCCGGGCGACCGCGGGCCGCGCTGGCGAAGAAGGCGGCGTTGACCATGGTGCTGTCAGACTCGTAGGCCTCCACGGCCGCCGCGACGACCGCCAACGGGTCTGCGGCGGACGCAAAGCCACCGGCAGCCAGAGTCCGGTCATACCAGCCGGCGTCGACGGGCCCCGGCGCACCGGCGACGCGCTCGAGCACGGCCAAGTCGGCGGTCCGGTTGGTCATGCCGATCTCGAGGACGACCGTGGTGCGTTCCAGGGCGCCGTGCGCCCGGTCGAGGGCCTCCTCGCGGTCCCGCCCCCACGCGGTGACGGTCGCGATCAGGGGCTCGACCCGGCCGTCGACGAGGTCGCCTTCGCGGATGCTTCGAGTCAACGCGCACACCGGTGCCCACCGGGAGCGAGAGCATCTCCAGCGCGCCGCCGGACGCGGCATACTCCCGACCCGGGTCGTGGGCGAGGAGGCGCACCTCGACCGCGTGACCGTTGGGGGCGGGAGGCGTGGCGGGAAGCGTGTCGCCCGCGGCCAACCGCAGGCGCAGCCCGATGAAGCTCGCGCCCGTGATCTCCTCGATGAGGGCGTGCTCGGTGCGAGCCAGCGTGTCGACGCCGACCAGCCAGAAGGACTCACCGTCGTGCGCGAGAGCGAGCTCGACGACGCCGGCGCCCCGGTATGCCGCGGCGCGCACCAACCGGCGCACGGCATGCGACATCGCGCCGGCGGTGGTGTCGGACACGCCGGGCGCCGGCATCTCGGCGAGCACCGGCGTGTTGCCGCGGCGGATGCTGGCATCGCGCAGGCCCAACGTCCACACGGTTCCGGCGGAATCTGCCAGGACGTCGATCTCGATCCGGCGCCAGTCGGCGGGCGTCAGGTGTTCCGGGACCGGGGAGAGCCCGGCTTCGCGCCCGAGTGCGGTGAGTCGAGCCGGGTCCGCGAGGTCGCGGATGGTCTGCGCGGAGGGGCCGACGACCCGCACCCCGGCGGCCTCCAACTGGGCGACCAACTCGGCGCGGTCGAGGCACGGCGTGTGCCCGATCCAGGCCGTGTCGGCCTTCGCGCCGAGCACTTGCGCGACGACCTGGTCCGCCGGGATGGGGGAGGACACGTCCGGCTCGTCGGCCGAGGGCGGGGGCGTGACGAGCTCATCGGCCTCACGAGCGAACCACGCGCGCTCGCTGCTCTGCTCGGTGACGACGATGGAGGTGATCGGGGGAACGTCGCCGCGACGGTTGAGGTTGCCGACGGCAGCGAGCACACGGACAACGGGCTCACCTCGGTCGATGATCGCCAGCCGGGAGATGTCGTTCACGCAGGTCTCCGATCAATGAAGTTGTCGCTCATGCGGGGTGTGTCGCACGGGTCGTGCTGGGTGCTGCGGGGTGTTGCTGGGTCGTGCTCGGTCGTGCTGGGTACCGAACGGGCCGCGCCCACGAGGCTCCATGCCTCGCGAGCGCGACCCGACCGTCACACGTTTTAGCTGTTCGCCCCGAAGGTCGCGGTGAGCGCGCCCATCACGGACTCCGGAATCGGTGCCGGGAACACGATGCTCTCGTAACCGTCCATCCGCATGACCACCGATCCACGACCGTCGACGACGGCGCAGTCGAACCTACTCCCGCCCGCCGGGCGTGCCAAGGCATAGAGCGGTCCGTCCACCGTTGCCGGGTCACGCAACACCCGCAGACGACCGACCCGAGTGGGCAGTGCCATCTGGTGTGCGGTGCCTGCTTCCCACAGCCCGGCGGTCTGGAAGCACAACTCGGCCAACCGGGGAGCGATGGCCAACGGTGCCTCATCCGGGACGTGGTTCGCCGGGATCGGCGACGCCATCCGGGTCATCGAGCCTTCGCCCTTGCGCCACGCCTCGCCGACGACCTGGTAAGCCGGGCCGTGGAAGTAGAAGGCGTAAACGTTCTCATTGCTCAGGGCAGTGCCTTCGACCTTGGTCTTGACCTTCTCGACCTCCTCGGCGACCGGCTCGGTGGTGAGCCGGACGGTGCCGGTGAAGTGCGTGGTCGTGACCGGGGTGGCCTGGCCGGGCAGGGCACGGTCGGCGGTGAGGGTGCACCGCACGAGCAGGTCGGTGCCCTCCGGCGCCGGAACCGCCTGGGCCCGGATCGTGAGGGTGCGCGGCTCGTCCCGGAAGAACTTCACCGGGGCGAGGAACGCGACGTCCTCGACCGACCCGACGCGGTAACCCTCCGGAGCGAGCATGGCCGCCGCCTCGGCGAACGACTCCATCCCCATGACACCCGGCAGCACCGGGGTGCCGTCGATCCGGTGGTCGTAGAGGAAGGCCTGTTCCTTGGGGTCGAGCGTCGTCGTGACGACCAGACCGTTGTGGACGCTGGCCGAGACGGTCCCGACCATCGGGCCGTGGGGGCCGGCGCCGGCGAGGGCGGCCGGGTCGGCGCCGCCGGTCTCGTGGTATTCCTGCGCCATCATCCCGAGGACGCCCGCAACGACCACTTCGCCGCTGTATGCCGTGCTCGTCACCTCACGCCGGATCCACGCGACACCGGCGTCCGGAGGCAGCATCTGCACCCCGGCCATCTCCATGATCTTGGGGATGGAGCCACGGGTGGCCATGCCGATCCCGCCCCAGGCGGTCCAGTCCAGCGCGAGGCCACGGGTCTGCGGCCGGGTGTGCCGGAAGGACGAGAGGACCTTGCACAGCAGGTCGTTGGCGGCGCTGTAGTCGGTCTGGCCCTGGTTGCCGAACCGTCCGGCGACCGAGGAGAACGCGACGACCGCACCGACCGGCATACTGCGCGCGCCGGACCACACGTTGAACCACCCGGTGGTCTTGACGTCGAAGACGAGGTCGTACTCGCGGGGCTCCTTCTGCGGCAGGTTGCGGCTGATCTCCAACCCGGCCGCGTGCAGGAGGACGTCGATCTTGCCGCTGCGCTGGGCGACGTCGGCCATGACGGCCGCCACCGCCTCAGCGTTCGTGAGGTCTACCGAGTGGTAGTGGACGATGCCACCGGCAGCCTCGACGGCCTGGATGGCCGTCAGCGCCGCGGCGAGCCGCTCGATCCGCGCCAACTCCTTGTCGATGACGACCGGCGTCGGGCGCTCCCCGGCGGCCTTCATCCGCGCCGCCAGGGTGGCCTTGAGGCCGTCCTTGTCGGTGCGGAAGGCAGCCAGGTCACCGTCGTTGGCGTCCGGCGTCGGGGTGAGGTCCAACAGGTGGAAGGTGCCACCACCGGCGCCCTTGGCCAGGTCTGCAGTGATCGCCGAGACGATCGATCCCGCGGCACCGGTGACAAGGAAGACCGAGTCCGGCGTGAGCGGCATACCGCCCTCACCGTCGGGCGAGCCGTCGGCGCCGAGCGCGGGGAACGCCACCTCGGCGAAGCCGACGCCCCAGCGCTGGCCCTCCAGACGCCCGACCTCGACCGCACCCGGGTCGCGCAGGGTCTCCTCGAGGAGCACGTCGGCGATCGCGGCCGTCTTGCGGCTGGCCGGGAAGTCGACGGCCTTGACGAGGGTGTCCGGGCGCTCCTTCTTGTAGGACTTGGTGAAGCCGGTCACCGCACCACCCATGGGGGCAACCGCCCCAGGGGCGTCGTAGCCATGCCGACCACCCAGGCGGGTCGCCGACACGAGGAACGGGGCGTCATCCCACATCCGGCGCATCGTCGTGTAGAGGCGCTTGACTCGCCGACGGAGGCACTCGGTCCAGAAATCCAGGTCGAGGTCGTCGTGGCTGCCCTCATCATCGAGCGCGGGGAGCCAGTAGACGCCGGCGATCGGCCCATCGGCCAGCCAGGTGTCAAGCTGAGCCGAGAGGTCGTCGGTCGAGATGCCGACCGGCAGGACGAGCGCTGTGGCGCCAGCCTTGGCCAGACGCTTGACCAGCGCTTCGCCCACTCCGCCCTCATCGAGCATGACGACGACCCGAGCGCCGTCCAGGACGACACCGGTCTCGACACTCTGGGCCAGGCTCGGGCGCAGCATGGCGATCGGGATCCGCCGGGGGAGGGCGTCGATGGCCGACAGGCTCCCCTGGATGACCTCGGGCGCCGACGCGCCAGCCGTTGTGGCCGGTGCCACCTCGGCCGGAGCGGCTGCTGGTGCAGCGACGGCGGCGGTGGGCTCGGGGATGCCGGCCTTGCCGCGGATCCACCCGGCGACGTGCTTGATCGTCGGGAAGTCGCGCAGCTTCATCGTGTCGTCGCGCTCGACGCTGGTAGTGCTCGCGGACCGCGGCGAAGACCTCGGCCTGCTTGACGGTGTCGACGCCGAGGTCGGCCTCGAGGTCGAGGTCGGGGTCGAGCAGGTCGGCCGGGTAACCGGTGAGCTCCGCGACGATGTCGATGACCTTCTGGGTCACCTCGTCGACCGCCGGGCTCGCCGCGACCGGTGCGACCGGCTGCGACCGGTGCGGACACAGCCGGCGCCGGAGCTGCCGCGGCGACGACCGGGGCGTATGCCGCGGGCGCGGCTACGGGGGCCGGTGCAGCGACGGCGGCGGTGGGCTCGGGGATGCCGGCCTTGCCGCGGATCCACCCGGCGACGTGCTTGATCGTCGGGAAGTCGCGCAGCTTCATCGTGTCGTCGCGCTCGACCTGGTAGTGCTCGCGGACCGCGGCGAAGACCTCGGCCTGCTTGACGGTGTCGACGCCGAGGTCGGCCTCGAGGTCGAGGTCGGGGTCGAGCAGGTCGGCCGGGTAACCGGTGAGCTCCGCGACGATGTCGATGACCTTCTGCGGTCACCTCGTCGGTGCCAGCCGGTGCGGCCGCAGCGACTGGGGCAGGCTCGGCGGTAAGCCGCAACAGGCGCCACGGCGACGGGGGCAGCCGAGGGCTCAGGTAGACCGGCCTTGCCGCGGATCCACCCGGCGACGTGCTTGATCGTCGGGAAGTCGCGCAGCTTCATCGTGTCGTCGCGCTCGACCTGGTAGAACTCGCGGACCGCGGCGAAGACCTCGGCCTGCTTGACGGTGTCGACACCGAGGTCGGCCTCGAGGTCGAGGTCGGGGTCGAGCAGGTCGGCCGGGTAACCAGTCAACTCCGCCACGATCTCGATGACCTTGCCGACCACCGGGTCGTCCGCAGACGCCGCGACCGGGGCCGGGGCAGCCGCCACGGGGGTCGAGACGATGGGGGCAACCGGCGCGGCTGCCACGACCATGGGTGCCGCCACGGGAGCCGGGGCCGGCGCGGGCGCAGCGGTGGGCTCGGGGAGCCCGGCCTTGCGGGTGGTGCGCCCGGGTGGGTGACCGCTGCTCGCCGGTCGCCCGGGTGGGTGACCGCTGCACGCCGGGGCCGGGGGCGGGTTGTCCCCACCGTGGTGCACCGTTGCCTCGCCGTCCACAGGCCATCGGCACGGCATACCGGCCGGGGGTGATCGCCGCCAGGATCGCTACGATGGCCGCGATCCACGTCCGCACCCCCTCGTCGATCTCGTCACCGTGCTGCCCTACCAGCTGGGCTTCCGGCATCCACCTCGAGGTGTTCGGCCGACCGCCGAAGGGTGCTCTGGTCCGCCCCCGGACGGGTCAACCTCATCGGCGAGCACACCGACTACAACGACGGGCTCGTGCTGCCGATCGCCCTGCCGCAGCGCACGTATGCCGCGTGCTCGCCTCGCGATGACGGCCTCCTTCGCGTGCACTCGGCCCAGGCCGGCGCAACCGTCGAGGTCGATCTGGCGAGCGTCGGGCCGGGCAGTCCGGCGGGGTGGACGGCCTACGTCGCCGGGGTGCTCTGGGCGCTGGCGCAGGACGGTCACGACGTGCGCGGCATGGACGTCACCGTCGACAGCGAGGTACCGGTCGGAGCCGGCCTGTCGAGCTCGGCGGCGCTGGAGTGCGCGGTGGGGGCGGCGGCCAGCGACCTGTTCGGGCTGGGCCTGCTCGCCGACGACGCCTCGCGTGCCCGCCTCGCCGCGGCCTGCGTGCGTGCCGAGAACGACGTCGCCGGCGCACCGACCGGCGGGATGGACCAGTCGGCATCCCTGCTCTGCCGCGCCGACCACGCCCTGCTGCTCGACTGCCGCACCGGCGCCACCGAGCACGTCCCGTTCGTCCTCGGCAGCGGGGAGGGGTCGGATGCCGTGGCTGGCCACGTCCTGCTCGTCACCGACACCCGGGCCGAGCACTCGCTCAACGACGGCCAGTACGCGCAGCGCGTCGCCTCGTGCGATGCCGCGTCGGCTGCCCTCGGGGTGAGCTCGCTGCGTGACGTCGACGTTGCAGGGCTCGAGGCGTCGCTCGTCGTCCTGTCCGACGACGTCCTGCGCCGCCGGGCCCGGCACGTCGTCACCGAGATCGCTCGCGTGGAGGCGACCGTGGCCGCGCTGCGCGGGGGTGACCTGACCGAGGTCGGGCGCCTGTTCGACGAGTCGCACACCTCGCTGCGCGACGACTACGAGGTCAGCTGCGACGAGCTCGACGTGTCGGTCGAGGCGGCCCGATCGGCCGGTGCCCTCGGGGCACGGATGACCGGCGGTGGGTTCGGCGGGTCGAGCATCGCCCTCCTCCCGGCGGATGCCGTGGCCGACGCCCAGCGGGCCATCACCGCCGCGTTCGCCGAGCGCGGGTGGCGCGCCCCGGCATCCTTCGCCGTGACCGCGGGTGCCTCCGCCCACCGCGACGCCTGAGCGCACCCCCGCCCCCACGCCCGCTGGTCCCCTTCTCCTGCCGTGAGTGCGGAAGTGGTCGCCAGGGCAGCCACTTCCGCACTCACGGCGGATGGGGTGGGGGCGCGTCAGGGCAGGTCGTAGGTGCACGCTGACCGGCGCGTGGTCGCTCCAGCGCTCGGCGTACGACGGCGCCCTACCGACCTCGGCACGCACCGCCCGCTGCGCGAGCGGCGCCGAGGCCAGGTGGTAGTCGATCCGCCAGCCGGAGTCGTTGTCGAAGGCCTGACCCCTCCACGACCACCACGTGTAGGGCCCCGGACCCGGCCCGTGCAGCCGCCGGTGGACGTCGACGATCCCGAGCCCGTCGAACCACGTGTCGAACTCCGCCTGCTCCTCGGGCAGGAAGCCCGCCTTGCCCCGGTTGCCCTTCCAGTTCTTCAGGTCATCGGCGGTGTGCGCGACGTTGAGGTCACCGGTCACCACGGCATACCGGCCATCGGCCGACCACTCCCCGAACCGCTGGGTCGATCGCCGACGAGGAAGCGCATCTTCTCGTCCTGCCGAGGCGTGCCCGCTTCACCCGTGTGGACGTACGCCGAGGCCACCGTCACCACCGACTGACCCACCACGACGTCGGCCTCGACCCACCGACCGGTGCCGTCGAACTCGCCACCCGGCAGCCCCCCACCGAGTCGCGCACGGAGACCGGCTCGCTGCGCGCTAGAGCACCGCGACGCCGGCGCGCCCCCTGGACCGCGCTCACGCTGTGTGCGCGACGTGCCAGCCCTCGAACACCGAACCGGCCAGGGCTGCGCGCAGTTCGGCGTCCGAGGCCCGCACCTCCTGCAGGGTCAGGACGTCGGGGGCGGCCGGCTTCGAGCCAGGCCAGCCCACCCCGGCGGGCGGCGGCGCGGATGCCGTTGACGTTGGCGGAGACGAGGAGCATCAGGAGCCGACGTGCACCCTTGGTCTGCACCCAACGGCCGGTCACCTCGGGCGCCGCGAAGGCGGCCTCCCCGGCAACGAGCCACACTGCCTGCTCGCTGACGGAGATCGCGACACTCCCGGGTGTCGCCTCTGCGCCCTCGACACAAACAGGCTCGCCCGGGACGCCCTCCTCGAGAGCAGCCACGGTCGTGCCCGCGCACTCATCTGTGGCGGAAGCTATGGCACCGCGGCCGTCTGCCAGGACCGCGAAGGCGAGCGCACCCTCGACGCGGAACGTCTCCGGCCAGCTCTCCCCGCCATCCTCCGTCGTGCGGGCCCTCCCGTCGGCACACAGAACGCTTGCGACATCTCGCCCGATCGACGACAGGTCGAGCACCGCGCTCCGTCCGCAGGGCGTCACCGGGCCAGCACCCGGGCGTATGACTCGTCGCGCGTCCCCGGGCACTCTGGCCCACGTGGCCGAAGCAGACTCGGGGTCTCCCCACTGCCCACCGGCGTCGCCGGTGGTGAACAACCGCATCGTGCAGTCCTCACCCGACCCTCCTACGACGAAGCCCTCCGCCCGTCCCGACGTACGGATCCGGGTCACGGCTGCGGGTGCGTCGGATGCCGTCCACGTGGCCCCGGCATCAGTGGTCACCTGAAGCTGCCCGGGGTCCTCGCATGTGCCAGTCGTCGCGAGCCAGGCAGTGCGGCCGTCGACGGCGACGAGCACGCGTGTGACGGGCGTCGGCAGAGCGGTCGCCCTTGGGGTTGGGCTCGG
This sequence comes from Nocardioides sp., assembly GCA_037046605.1. Classification (GTDB taxonomy): domain Bacteria; phylum Actinomycetota; class Actinomycetes; order Propionibacteriales; family Nocardioidaceae; genus Nocardioides. Next base: position 25,303 of record JBAOHF010000041.1, on the reverse strand, counting down.
CGAGGAAGACGGGGATGCGCTGGCAGCCATCGAGGTCGCTGGTGCCGTGGGCCGCGACGCCGAGACGGGGGCCGTGGGCCAGAGGGCCCAGAGCACGAGAACGACGTCGACCGCAAGCAAGGTTCCCAGCGCGATGAGGGGTAGCGCGCGTCTGTGGTCCATGGGGGTCAGCATCACGCACAGGGCGCCGGTTGGGCAAAGGCGAGTGCGAGCGATGTCATCTTCGGGTCGCCCCCTTGAGAGCAGACTCCCTGTCGAAGGGGCCGCGCAACGGCGCGACGTCCCGCTCGGGCTACCATTTCGGAGGGTCGGACGTCGGTCGGGGCGGCGTCGTCCCAAACAACCATGCCGATCGACCCGAGGAGAACCGTGGAACTGCAGGACTACCTGGAGGTGGTTCGGAAGCGGTGGCGGGTCATCGTTGCCGTCGTCCTCGTCTGCGTCGGCCTCGCCGCGGCGGCCTCGCTGACCTCCGAAAAGGTCTACGAGTCGCGCACCCAGTTCTTCGTGTCGACGACCGGGGCCGGCGATAGTGGCGCACTCCTTCAGGGCAGCACCTTCACCCAGCAACGGGTGAAGTCGTACGCACAACTGCTCACGACACCCCGAATTCTGGCGCCCGTGGCGGAGTCCGTCGGGGTGAGTGGTGACGTGGCCCGTCAGGTCACCGCCACGACCCCGCCCGACACCGTGCTCATCGACGTCGCCGTGCGCGACACCGACCCTGCCCGGGCACAGGCCATGGGCGAGGCCATCGCCAAGGAGTTCCCGGTTGCCGTCACCGAGCTCGAGAGCTCGGCAGGCACAGACACCAGCCCTGTCAAGGTGACCGTCGTCCGGCCACCGACGACGCCTGAGAGCCCGGTCAGCCCGAAGCCCGTCCGCAACATCCTCTTGGGCGCGGTCCTGGGTCTCCTCCTGGGACTCGGCGCGGCTCTGGTTCGCGAGACGCTCGACAAGACGGTCAAGAACGAAGATGACGTGAAGTCCGTCACCGATGCGCCCATCCTCGGCGCGATCATGTTCGACCCTGACGCAACCAAGCGCCCACTCATCGTCGAGGTGGATCCTCGTTCTCCTCGCGCCGAGGCCTTCCGGTCACTTCGCACCAACCTACAGTTCGTCGACGCAGCCAACCATCCCCGCACGATCGTCGTCTCGTCGTCCCTCATCGGTGAGGGCAAGTCGACGATGGCGGCCAACCTGGCTCTCACCATGGCTCAGGCGGGCTCCAGGGTCTGCCTCGTCGAGGCGGACCTACGCCGCCCGAAGGTCCTTGACTACCTCGGGATGGAGGGTGGGGTGGGTCTCACCGACGCGCTCATCGACCGCGCTGACGTCAGCGACGTGATCCAGCCGTATGGCGGCACCAACCTGTGGGTGCTCGGTGCCGGCCCGGTGCCCCCCAATCCGTCTGAGCTGCTCGGGTCGACCGCGATGCGCAGCGTCCTGACGAACCTTTCGGGGCGTTTCGACTACGTCATCGTCGACGCACCGCCCACCTTGCCGGTGACGGATGCAGTCGTCCTGTCCAGCCTGGTCGATGGTGCGATCGTCGTCGCTGGTTCCGGGCTGGTCCAGCGCGACGAGCTGGCACGCACGCTGGACAGTTTGGAGTCGGTGGCAGGGCGGGTGCTCGGCATCGTGCTCAACCGTGTCCAGACCAAGGACGGGCACCACTACGGAGGCTATGCCTACTCGGCGAGCGCCGACGTGTCGTCGACGCGCCGGGAGCGCAAGCGGGTCGAACAGACCTGAGCCATGCCGGTCAGCCTCCGGTCTGCGCCGGCACGGCGCTCAACACGGGCACGATGACCCGCAGGGCGTCCTCCGCCTCGTCCGCCATCCGCCGGAAGACGCGCGAGGGCTGACCGATCGGGTCGACGAGGTCGACGCCCTCCTGTCGGGCGACCACGATGGGGCGGCGGCTCGAGGCGACAGCAACCACTTGGCTGACCCATGACCCCGGCGCGCCGGCATCCGCGACGTCCTGCGGGCTCACTCCTTGAAGGAGATCGGCAAGATCGCGCAGCGTCACCGCTTTGCGCAGTGCCGCAGGGTGCAGGCGTGCTGCGGCGCCCACGGTGCTCGCGCGCCGCGGCCAACACCAAATCAGCATCGGCCACCATGTCGGCGGTCAGCATCCGCGCGGAGAACCCCTCCGCCGAACCCCCGTGCTGCCTCAGCAGGCCCGCGACTTCGGGCTCCATGTCGCGCCCGGCGAGCGCTGCCGTACCCGCGCTCTCGACCGTAATGCCCGTTGAGCGAAGCGTGTCGCCTAACCGTCGCTCGATATAGGGCGACCGACAAACATTGCCGGTACAGACAACCAGTATGGACCCAGGTCGCATCGCGCTTTCACCTTCGCTATTATGGTTCACTGTTGCCCGGTGGCGACCTAGTCTATGGTTTCGCGCAAGGGGGCACGGCCTGTCTAGAGCGCCACTGTATCGATCCCAGTGCGGCCACTTGTCCGAATACGAAGGAAGCCATGCCTGCCGTCCAGAGAGTGGTCTGGCCACGAATCCGGTGGACACTCGTCGACGTGGCGATCTGGGGAATGGCCCTGTGGGTGGCTGCGTCCCTGAGGCTGGACTTCGCGATTCCCCGCGACTTCGGAGCCGGGCTCGTGGTCAGCACAGTCCTCGTCGCACTGGTGCAGGTCGTTGTCGGCTGGATGTACGGACCATACGGCGTGAGCCACGAACTCGGATCCTTTGAGGAGACTGGAGAGGTCGCCCGCACCACTCTCGTGAGCGGGCTTGTTCTGGCGGCCTGTGTGTTGGTCGTCCCTGTGGTCGACGTTCCCCGCAGCATTCCCTTTACGGGCACCCTGCTTGGCGCTGACCGGGATGTTCGCCGCACGCTTCGTCGTGCGGTCGCGTGCAACCAGCCACCGCAGCCCCGGCCAGAGCAACCGCCGCGCCATCGTGTTCGGCGCCGGCTCGGGCGGGCGGGTCCTGGTGCAGAGCCTGGTCCGCGACCCCGAGAACGGCATTGCGCCAGTCGCGCTCCTCGACGACGACCGGGGCAAGAGCCGGCTGCACTTCCACGGCGTGCGAGTGCGCGGTACCCGAGAGGACCTTGCCGAGGTCGCGGCGCGCTACGACGCGACGACCCTCGTCATCGCCGTCCCCAGCGCATCGGCCGAGACGGTGCGAGACCTGTCCACCCGGGCGCGCGAAGCAGGTCTCGAGGTGCTCGTCCTCCCTCCGGTGAGTGAGTTGTTCGGCGGCCGCCCGACGGCATCCGACCTGCGCTCGCTCGACGTCGCAGACCTGCTGGGCCGCCAGCCGGTCGACCTGGACATGCGGGCGATCACCGACCAGCTCACCGGCAAGCGAGTGCTCGTCACCGGGGCCGGCGGGTCGATCGGCTCCGAGCTGTGCCGGCAGATCAGCCGGTTCAGCCCGGCGACCCTGGTGATGCTCGACCGTGACGAGAGCGGGCTGCACGGCACCCAGCTGTCGATCGACGGCCAGGCACTGCTCGACTCCGATGACCTGGCCCTGTGCGACATCCGCGACCCCGAGAGCCTGCGCCGGGTCTTCGAGCGCGCCCAGCCCGAGGTCGTCTTCCACGCAGCCGCGCTCAAGCACCTCACGATGCTCGAACGGCACCCCGGCGAGGCCTTCAAGACCAACGTCGTCGGCACGCTCAACGTCCTCGAGGCGGCGCGCGCCGTGGGCGTCACGACCTTCGTCAACATCTCCACCGACAAGGCGGCGCGCCCGACGTGCGTGCTCGGCTGGTCGAAGCGGGTCGCCGAGCGCCTGACCGCCGGGTTCAACGAGGAGTGCCAGGGTCGCTACGTCAGCGTGCGCTTCGGCAATGTTCTCGGGTCCCGTGGGTCTGTCGTGCTCTCGTTCATGGAACAGATCCGCAAGGGTGGTCCCGTGACGGTGACCGACCCTGACGTGGAGCGCTACTTCATGCTCATCCCCGAGGCGTGCCAGCTCGTGCTGCAGGCCGGGGCGATCGGCACCGGTGGCGAGGTCATGGTGCTCGACATGGGGTCTCCCGTGAAGATCGTCGACGTCGCGAAGACGATGATCGACCTGTCCGGGCGTACCGACATCGACATCGTCTACACCGGTCTGCGCCCCGGGGAGAAGCTCACCGAAGAGCTCTTCACACCAGGAGAGCAGATCGAGCATTCGTCCCACCCGCTGATTTCGCACGTGCACGTGCCGCCTCTCGACGCACGACTAGTCGACAGCACGGCCACGAACGATCACGTGGAGGTCCGTGAGTGGATGCACTGCCGTGGTGGGTCAGGCCCGGCCCTCTCACGCGCCCCGTCCCGACATGGGCGGTCACACCATATTCGCCTCGAGAACCAGGATGAGTAGCACCATGCCCCCAGCAGAACCCACTGTCGCCGGATCGACCGTCACGATCACAGGCGGAACCGGATCCTTCGGGTCTACGATGACTCGTCACCTGCTGGCCCGGGGGGTGGCACGGATCAACATCCTGAGTCGAGACGAGGCCAAGCAGGACGAAATGCGTCAACGCCTCGGTGACCCCCGTGTGAAGTTCTTCGTCGGTGACGTCCGTGACTACGAGAGCGTGGCAAATGCCGTCGTCGGTGCCGAGTTCGTATTTCACGCCGCCGCGCTGAAGCAGGTGCCTTCTTGCGAGTTCTTTCCCGACCAAGCGGTCAAGACCAATATCCTGGGAAGCAAGAACGTCATCGACGCATCACATCGCCACGGAGTCCGCTCCCTGGTGTGTCTTAGCACGGACAAGGCGGTCTATCCGGTCAACGCGATGGGCATGTCCAAGGCGCTGATGGAGAAGACCGCGCAGGCATTCGCCCGTCACCATCCCGAGTCGCAGACCACGGTCTCGGTCACCCGGTACGGGAACGTCATGTATTCGCGAGGATCCGTCATTCCTCTCTTCGTACGCCAGCTCACAGACAGGCGACCGCTCACCGTGACGGAACCCACGATGACCCGTTTTCTCATGTCCCTTCAGGAGTCTGTCGACCTCGTGGAACACGCCTTCTTCCACGCAGCGCCCGGTGACCTCTTTGTCAAGAAGGCGCCCGCGAGCACCGTCGAGACCCTCGCGAAGGCCGTCGCCCGAGTGCTCGGTCATGGGGATCCGGAGGTCCAGAAGATCGGGATGCGACACGGTGAGAAGATGTACGAGACTCTCCTGACGCGGGAGGAGGTCATCCAGTCAACGGACCAGGGAGACTACTTCCGCGTGCCCCTCGATGCCCGAGCGCTCGATTACGGCGTCTATGAAGAGCGCGGCGAGAGCGGGGGGGCCCAGGTCGCGGACTACGACTCGACGACCACGCGTCAGTTGGACGTCGATGCCACCGCGGAGATGCTCCTTCTGCTCCCGGAGATCCAGTCCCTCGTCGCAGGGGCGAGGCGCTCGTGAGGGTCCTGCTCACTGGGGCCGGCGGCTTCCTCGGCTGGCACACCCGCCTCCGCCTCCATGCCCAGGGCTCGCACGCGGTATCCATCGTCACTCGCGACAACTGGTCCGACCTCGCCCGGCTGATCGCCGAAAGCGATGCAGTCATCCACGTCGCGGGCGTCAATCGCGGCAACAACGACGATGTCGAGGACGGCAACGCCCATCTCGCCGCCGACGTCGCTGCCGCCGTCAGGCACGCAGAGGACCCGGTACGAGTCGTTTACGCGAATTCGATCCAGCACGGAAATTGCACCCCTTATGGGACAGGCAAGGCACGAGCCGCCGCTGAGTTGGCACGGTTGCGGGATGAGGGCCACACGGTGGTCGACGTCCGGCTTCCGAACATCTTCGGCGAGCACGGACGGCCCCGTTACAACAGCTTCGTTGCCACCTTCGTGGAGGCCGTCGCGAACGGAGACCTCCCTGAGGTGGCCGACCGACCCGTCGAACTGCTTCACGTGCAGGGTGCGGCCGAGGCGCTCATCGAGGGTCTGACCACTGATTCCGAGCGGCTCGACCCTCGCGGGAACGAAGTCGGCGTGCAGGAGGTCCTTGACCTCCTCGTCGAGTTCGAGTCCAGCTATCGGACCGGGGAGTTCCCTGACCTGTCGACGCTGTTCCGTGTTGCCCTCTTCAACACATACCGCACGGCTCTGTTTCCGGCGCGATATCCGATTCCACTGCATCCCAACACTGACGCAAGAGGTTCGTTCGTCGAGACCGTACGCTCCCGGGGAGGCGAGGGCCAGTCGAGCTTCTCGACCACCGTGCCCGGAGTCACACGGGGCGAGCACTACCACCTGACGAAGATCGAGCGCTTTGCCGTGGTGCAGGGCAGCGCGAACATCGCCCTCCGTCGCATGTTCCACGACGAGGTCATCCAGTTCGACGTCAGCGGTGACGCTCCTTGCGCGGTCGACATGCCGGTTGGGTGGGCCCACAACATCACCAACACGGGGAACGGTGTCCTCGTCACGCAGTTCTGGTCACACGAGCTGTTCCGGCCCGACGCCCCCGACACCTTTGCGCACCCTGTCCAGGGCTGACCTGACTCGTCAGTGAGTCGGGGGCTTGGCTGCGCCTTCGTGGCGACCGAGCACCGCACCCAAGGTGTCCAACAAGACGCGGACATCCTTGACGAACGATCGCGTCCGGACATATTCGGCATACATGCGCGCCTTCTCCGGGAGGATCACGTCGAGGTAGAGCCCTTCGGGATCCTCGGCGCCGGCGAGCAGCTCGGACTCGTCGCGAAAGGCCACGCTGGCCGGGTCGGTGATACCTGGCCTGACGGAAAGGATCACTTCCCGCAGGTCTGGTGGCCACATCTCCACGTACTGCGGCACCTCCGGCCTGGGCCCAACCAGACTCATACGGCCCTCGACGACATCGAGCAACTGCGGTAGCTCGTCCAGCTTCGTCCGGCGCAGGACTGCTCCCACCCTGGTGACCCGGGTGTCACCGGTCGGTGAGATCAGTGGACCCGCGGCATGGGCCCTCAATGTGCGGAACTTGCGGATGCGAAAAACCGTGCCCCCCAAGCCCACCCGCTCCTGCCGGAAGAGCGCCGGGCCCGGACTGTCGAGTCGGACGAGCACTGAGATCACGACCAACGCGGGCCACAGCATGACGAGAAGGACGACGGACACGATTAGGTCAAGGGCTCGCTTGCTCATCCGAGGACCCGACGGACACTCGAGACGACCAGGTCGACCTGTGCGTCGGACATCGAGGAGAAGGCGGGCAGACTAACAACCCGCTTGAACGCCTCGTCCGCGACGGGGAAGTCAGCGGGGTCCAGCGAGTAGCGGTCCCGCCAGTACGGCTGCAGGTGCAGGGGAATGAAGTGCACGCTGCAGGCGACACCCTCCTGCGCCATCCGTCTGATGAACTCATCCCGGTCGACTCTGGCCTCGTCCAGTACGCGAAGGACGAACAGATGCCAGCTGTGGACGTCCCCGTTCCCACCCGTCGCTGGCAACTGCACCGGGAGGTCCGCGAAGGCCTCCAGATACCGTTCCGTAATTGCCGCGCGTCGGGCGTGCATCGCACCTGAACGGCGCAGCTGCACTCGACCCATCGCTGCAGCAGGGTCGGGGAGGTTGTACTTGTACCCGGGTGCGACGACCTCGTAGTGCCACGACGGAGCGCTGCTGCGGTACCGGTCGAAGATGTCCCTGCTGATGCCGTGGAGGCGCATCGTTCGCACTCGTCGGGCGATCCCCTCGTCGCGTGTAACTACCATGCCGCCCTCCCCGGTCGTCATAGTCTTGGTCGCGTAGAAACTGAAGACCGTGGCGGCGCTGGCCCCGGACCCGACCTCGATGGACTCAGAGCTGGCAGGCATGCTGTGAGCAGCGTCCTCGACCACTTGCAGGCCGTGCTTAGCCGCGAGGTCGCGCACTCCGCTGGCGCTGACCGGCAGTCCCGCGAAGTGCACGGGCATGACGACCTTGGTTCGTTCTGTCACCGCCGAAGCGGCTGCGTCCAGGTCGATGTTCAGTGTCGTGGGGTCGACGTCGACGAACACGGGGTTCGCTCCCAGATACAGAACCACCTCCGCGGTAGCCGTAAAGGTCCAGTCGGGCACGAGAACCTCGTCCCCTGGCCCCACCCCGAGCGCTTCGAGTGCCAAGTGCAGTCCGGCCGTCGCGGAATTCAGCGCGACAGCGTGCACACCGTCGCCGAGTCGTTCTGCGAACTCCTGCTCGAAAGCCGCCGCACGCGGGCCCGTAGTCACCCACCCGGAGCGGAGGGCCTCCACAACCGCCTCGATTTCCCCCTCCCCGATATCGGGCAGGGCGAATGGAAGGGTATCGATGGGGGGCACAGACCACATTCTGCCTGCTCGGGGCGTGGTTCGCCTACACCGCCCCCACGGATACAATAAGCGCGGTCAGACGGCCGTTGTTCGTTTCGAGGTGGGAGGAAATCGCGCATGCGCGTCGGCCTACTCACACAGTGGTACGCACCCGAGCCGGGCCCCGCAAGGCTTCCGACGCTGCTCGCCGAGGGTCTCGTTGCCCGAGGCCACGACGTCACGGTCGTCACCGGCTTTCCGAACTACCCGAGCGGCGTCGTCGAAGCGGGTTATCACGTTCGGCCCTGTAAAGTGGAAGGCGCTCCACCGCTCACGGTCCGCAGGGTCGCGTTGTATCCAAGCCACGACGAATCCCCCGCCCGACGTCTGGCGAACTACGCGTCATTTGGAGCCTCAGCGGCTGCGCTGGGTACCAGCGCCTTCAGGGATATCGACGCTCTGTGGGTCAACTACTCCCCCGTCACGGTTGCCGGGGCGATGTGGGCGGCCCGCGCCCTGTACCGCGTGCCATCCGTCGTTCACGTCCTGGACCTTTGGCCGGACACCATGATGGCCTCTGGGCAAGGTGGCTCCGGCGCCGTGGCTCGAGCCGCGGGACGCTCGGTCTCGTGGTGGTGTAATCGCATGTACGCGAGCGCCCACAGCGTCGCCTACATCTCACCAGGCGTGGGGCGGGTCCTTGGCGCCCGGGGAGTCCCTGAAGAGAAGTTGGAGTACGTACCAATGTGGGCGGACGAAGGCGTGTTCCGGCCGTCGACGGACAATATGCGCGACGAGTTAGGCATCTCGCAGGCACGTGTGGTCGTGCTCTACGCCGGGGCTTTGGGCGAAGCACAGGGGCTCGAGGCGGTCATCGACGCTTGCGCCTTGATCGATGACCCTTCTTTCCTTCTGCTCGTCGCCGGTTCGGGATCAGCCGAGGACCGACTCAAGGAACGCGCGACGCCGCTCGGGGACCGTGTGCGGTTCCTCGGTCGTGTTCCCGGCGACCGCATGACGGCGCTCACCGCCACCGCAGATGCGGCCCTCGTCTCCCTAAACCCACACCCCTTGAGCGACATCACAATGCCAAGCAAGACGCAGGCCAACCTCGCGGCCGGCAAACCGCTCGTCGTCGCGGCCGGAGGCGACGTCGCCGAGGTAGCTCGCCGGTCGGGCGCAGCGTTCATCGCGGCGGACCGCACCCCCAACGCCATCGCGGCAGCGCTGGGCGACGCCGTCGCGTCGCGTCGCGTCGGACTGGCCGCCCTCGGTACCGTAGCCTCGGCGTACTACCGGGAGACCTTCTCCTACGATCGCGGTGTCAGCCGCGTCGAAGCTCTTCTGCACGAAGCCGCCAACAGGGCTTCCAGATGACGGACATTCGCGTTTCGCCGCTGACCGTTTCCGACGCCGAGGCACTCGCACGCCTTCACCGCGAAGCCTTCCCTGATTTCTTCCTAAGCACGCTTGGTGTGCCGTTTCTGCGCCAGTTCTACGCAGGCTTCGCCGCCGACCAGTCCGCAGTCGCGTTTGTCGCGAAGGACGGCTCAGGACGTGCCATTGGTGCGGTTGTCGGCACCGTTGAACCGGATGGGTACTTCTCACGCCTCCTTCGGTCACGGCTGATCGGGTTTGGGCTGGCCTCTGCGCGCGCTGCAGCCCGCCGCCCGCGCGCCGCTTCGAGGCTGATCCGAGCCGTGGCTTACCGTGGTTCCGAAGCAGTTCCATCAGAGGGCGCACTTCTAAGTTCCATCTGCGTCTCCCCCTCGGCCCGTGGCACAGGAGCGGGACGCCTGTTGCTGGCGCGCTGGGAGCGGGATGTGGCCGACCGCGGGGTGGGAGTGGCGTTCCTGACTACGGACACCGATGCCAACGAGGAGGTCAACGCCTTTTATCGGGCCGCCGGATGGCAACTCCACGACACATTCAGCACTCGAGAAGGACGGCCGATGAACCGCTACACGAAGCACTTGAGGAGCCCGTGATGACCAAGGTGATGACCATTGTCGGGACCCGACCCGAGCTCATTCGCCTTTCGCGGGTGATCCACCGGCTCGACGAGACCGTCGACCACGTGCTCGTGCACACCGGACAGAACTACGACTACTCGCTCAACGAGGTCTTCTTCAAGGACCTCGGCATTCGTCAGCCTGACCACATGCTCGGCGTCGACACGTCCACCCTCGGCGCCGTTCTCGGCGGCACCCTCATCGCGGCGGAGCGAGTGATGCTCGCAGAGAAACCGGATGCCGTGCTCGTCCTCGGCGACACCAACTCGTGCATCGCCGCCGTCATGGCGAAACGCCTGCGAATTCCGACGTACCACATGGAAGCCGGCAACCGGTGCTTCGATGAGAACGTCCCGGAGGAGACGAACCGGAAGCTGGTCGACCACGTGGCTGACTTCAACCTGGTGTACACCGAGCACGCACGGCGCAACCTGTTGGCCGAAGGCCTGCACCCGCGCCGCATCATCAAGACCGGGTCGCCGATGCGTGAGGTGCTCGATGCCTACCGCGACGAGATCTTGGCGTCAGACATCGTCGGCAGGCTGGGGCTGACCGAGGGCGGCTACTTCCTGGTTTCGGCTCACCGCGAGGAGAACGTCGATCACCCCGACCGACTGCGTGCCCTGCTCGGCTGCCTCGTGGCGGTCCACGAGGCATACGACCTGCCGGTCTTCGTCTCCACCCACCCGCGCACCCGCAAGCGACTTGAGGCGCTCCCAGAATGGGTCGAGCCGGAAGGCATCACGTTCAGCGACCCACTCGGCTTCCATGACTACAACCGACTCCAGGTGTCAGCGGCGTGCTGCCTCTCCGACTCGGGAACCATCGCCGAGGAGTCGACCCTGCTCGGGTTCCCTGCCGTGACCTTGCGCGACTCCATCGAACGGCCCGAGGCCCTCGACACGGGCGGCATCCTCATGACCGGCCTTGACCGGGAGGACGTCGTCGCAGCCGTTGGTGTGGCAATGAAGGCCGGCCACACCCGCGAGGGCGTCGGTCATCTCACCCCCGATGACTACCTCATCGGCAACACGAGCGAGCGAGCAGTGAACTTCCTCCTCTCGACAGCACGCCGACACCACCAGTGGGCCGGGATCCGGAAAACCAAGGGCGACTAGGCATCGAGGACATGACGAGTATCGACCCCACGCATAGTCTCCCGTTCGATCACGCGAACCCGGAGGACAGTGGAGAGTCCCCTGACATACCCCTACCCAGGGTTCTTTTTGTGTCTGTGAATCCATTCTCAGACACGTCCAACAACGGGAAGACCTTCGCTTCCTTCTTCAAGGGCTACCCGCGCGATTCCCTTGCACAACTTTACTTCCACCGTGAGATCCCGTCGAGCGAAGTCTGCGAAAACTACTATCGCATCACTGACGAGGACATACTGTCCAATTTACTGCGCCCATGGCGGGCGACAGGCGAGCGCGTCACTTCGTTGGCATCGGCCACGAGCCCGATCCCAACGCAAGCTCACACCGTACTTAAGGGCTCGCAGACTGCACGATTGTTACGGCAGGCGCTTTGGACTCAGGTACGGGTTCAGAACGAACAACTTTTGGACTGGCTCGACGCCTTCGCACCGGAGATCATCTTCTTCTGCGGTGGAGACGCAGCCGCCTTGTACCCTAAAGTCACGGCCCTGAGGGACCGATACGGCGCTCGGATGGCCTTTTACATCACCGACGACTACGTCCTCCCCCTAGCGACGAAGAACCTAGCTGTGCGCGTGATGCGATCGTGGACCCGCCAAGTCTTCCAAGACGTCACGAGCAACGCCGACATAGTGCTGACCATTGGCGAGCATATGAGTCGGGCCTATAAGAGGGAATTTGGCTTCGACTCCATCCCCCTCATGAATATGGTGGAGTTGCCCCCCGCTATGCCTCCGCCCACAGTACGCAAATCGGACCGGACATTAACCCTCCTTTATGCAGGGTCAACGCACAGCAACCGTTGGAAAATTCTATCTCAGATCGCCGACAGCATAGAGCGACTGGCAGGCGGGGGCGTCAGTGCCCGACTCCTCATTTATGGTCCCAACCCAGATGCCGAAGCGCTAACGGCGGTAGACCGACCCCCCTTCTCGGAGTATCGGGGCCTCCTATCGCCCAACGAAATAAACGCCGCCATCTCAAAAGCTGATGTCCTAGTCCACGTGGAGTCGGACGATCCTGCGAGCATCGCCGCCACGACGCTGTCCGTATCCACCAAAATCCCAGAGTACCTGGCCTCGGGCCGGAGCATTTTGGCGATCGGTCCTCGTGGTCTGGCATCGATTGAGTACCTCGCCCAACATGGGGCGGCACTGCTCGTGGAGCCACGGCATCCTGAAGGCCTTGACAACGCGATTGATGCGCTCGCCGGATCCCCAGGCATTCGGTTTGAGCTCTCCATGCGAGGGTTTGAACTTGCATCGACAAACCATGACGGTCTCAAGACGAGGCGGTCACTTTGGCACCGCCTGCAGAGGCTCGTCGCGTGAGTGAGCCACGCGGCGCCCGTCCTAGCCTCGGGGTCTCCTGGGTCCATATCGCGTGCGGAGCCTTCATAATCTTGTGGCTCGATGTGGGCCAGGCCGCCTCCGTCATGAGTCGTGTGCCCACCATCGCGAAGATCGCCGTGCTCGGGCTTTGGCTGGTCCTGGCGGCCGCCCGTTCGCGGCCGTTTATGGAGAAGTTCGCAATAAATGCCTGGCCGTTGCCCGTGATGATCGGTCTAACCATTTTGTACTCGGGAGAGGTGGCACAGGCAAGTCAATATGCTCAAGGTTTTGGGTACCTGCTGATCGCTTTCGCCCTCCTTTGCTTCTACGGACAGCCGAAGTATCAGCGAGAGGGCCGAGCCTTAGTCGGTGTCATGGCATGCGACCTCGCAATCACAGGGATCCGTACCCTAGTCGCAGTACAAGCAGACCCCGAGCTTGCTCGTTACCTCGCGACCACCGAGGACAAGCGAGTTGCCGTCTACGGCGCCCAGAGTTTCACCGGTCTCGGAGGCTACGGCTTGGCGTACTCACTAGCCGCCATTCTACTCCTCCTCATGTTCTTCGTCGCGAGGGGTCAAGGGCATCGAGGCGTCTTGGGACTAATAGTCGCGTGCGGTTTAGTCGTCCTTATCGAACTCGCCTTCACCACAGCGATCGTATTGACCATCACCCTCGGGCTCGCGTTTCTAATTCATGACCTTGTAGAGGAGGTTGCGCTTCGGGTCCTGATCTATGCTGTCGCGTTCCTCGGATGGATCCTGGGCTTCTACTCGGCCATACTCGAGGCCGTGGCGGGCTGGTCGGTCGTGGGGACCGTGGTCAGCCAGCGACTATCCGAGCTCGCAACATTCTTCTCCGGCGAAAGCACGAGGGGTAGCGACCTGGGCACCCGCCTCTACCGCTGGTCCGAGTCCATCGAGATCTTCCTTGATAGCGGTCCGCTCGGACTCGCCGGGCGGACAGGTGTGAGAGGGGACACCGGCGGACACTCCCAGTGGTTGGACATGATCGCCAACTATGGCGTCCTCACCGTTCTACCACTCCTCTTCTTCGTCTTCGCGTGGAACTTCTGCCGCAAACGTTCCACCATAATCGGCGCACTGGCGCTCAAGCGAGTATGGCTGTATTTCATCGTCCTTGGTTTTATTAACCCCTTGCTCTTCTCCACCATCGTCCTGACGTGGATGTTCTTCGTCCCGATCACTGCGTCCTGGATCGAGGATCGTGCGCCGGCCCGCATTCCCTCAGTCCTCCACGGAGCCAGCGCATGAAAGTCCTCTGGATCATCAACGCACCCACGCCGCGTGCTGCGATCGCCCTCGGTGTTCCGCCGTCGGGCTTCCCGACATGGATCGAGGCCGGCTACGAGGCCGCGGTGTCTCGCGGCGACCTGGACGTGATCCTTTCCTTTCCGTGGCACGGCCCACCGCGGAGCACGTCCTCAGGGGGCGCGACTTTCACCACGTTCCCTACTGTTGAGTTCGGTCGCGAACTGGGTGGCGCGCGGGCTATTGAGGAAATGATTCGTGGCTTGAAGCCGGATCTAGTTCACATCTTCGGGACGGAAGGTGGGCATGCCTACTCCGCCGCGCAGGCGTGCAGTCGCCTTGAGGTTCCATTCGTCATCGGACTGCAAGGCCTGTCCTCGACCATCGCGGAGCACTACACGTCAGGGCTGCCCGCGGCGATATCCCATGGGTACACCCTTCGTGACATCATTCGCCGAGACAACATCACAATGCAAGCCACGAAATACAGAACTCGGGGGCGAACCGAAGCACGCACGCTCGCCTTGGCGAAGTACGTGATAGGGCGGACGACCTGGGACCGGGCTGTTGCGGAGCAGCTCAATCCGACGGCCCGTTATTTCGCGGTTCCGGAGACGCTGCGGTCGGCATTTTACGCAAACGAGTGGTCGCTCGAGATGTGTCAGAAGCAGTCGATCTTCCTCTCCCAGGGGCACTACCCCATCAAGGGCATGCACTTTGTACTCCGAGCCCTGCCGATCATTATTGCTCGACACCCAGGCACTCAACTCTTCGTCAGTGGTTTGCCCCTTCGACGGTCTGGGCTCAAAGGGACGATAAAGCAGACTCGCTACGCCACATACCTGAAGCAGCTCATCAGGAAAACGAGTCTGGAGGACCATGTCCACTTCGTCGGTGTCTTGGACGAAGCGGAGATGGTAAACCGCTACCTACAATCGCATGTCTTCGTGTCCGCATCCACCGTGGAGAACGAGTCGAACTCCTTGAGCGAGGCGAAGGCGCTCGGCGTTCCCGTTGTCGCCTCCTATGTGGGGGGCGTCATCGATCGAATCGAGCACGGATCCACTGGGTTCTTTTATCAGCACGACGCTCCCTACATGCTGGCGCACTACATCAGCACGTTGTTCCGAGATTCGGAGCTTTGTCAGCGTTTCAGCGCCAACGAACGCGCCGCGAGCCTTGACCTCAACGACGCGGCGCGCAACGCTCAACTACTTATGGAGACTTACGCAAACATCCTTCAGGAGTCCCAGCACCGTGTACGTGGGAGCTAAGTCGTCCATGCCTAGTGGTAGGTCGCAGGTGCTCCGTGGAGCAACGCTGTCATACTTGGGAGTCGGGCTAGCGATCGCCTCTGGCATCTTTGTGACACCGATTCTTGTCGGTCACCTTGGCCGCAATGAATACGGCCTCTTCATCCTGTCGATCAGCGTCGTGACATTGTTGACTTTTGACCTCGGGCTGAACTCGGCAGTGGCCCGCTTCGTAGCGCACTCCGAGGCGCGCGGCGAGCGCGCCAAGACGTTGGAGGCATTGAGCGTTGTTCGGCGCGTGTACCTTCTACTCGATCTGGCGCTGTTCGTCGTCCTCGTCGCAGTGTGGCTGGCAGCCGAGTCTGCTGTTTCCTGCGCTCACAGACGAAGAGCTATCGCAGTTTCGGGTCCTCTTCGGGGTCGCCGGCATGGTTACGCTTGTAAATTTCCCGCTCTTTCCGGCAAATGGGACGCTGTTAGGTCTGGGCCGATTCGTCGCACTTCGGGGGAGCGATGTGGCATGGCGAGCAGCGGGCGTCGCCGTGACACTCGTGGTGGTTTACGCCGATCTCATGAGTGTCTGGCTCGTTCTTGGGGTGACGCTGGTTGCGCTGGCGACGAGCATTTACCGGGCGATCGTTTGTCTGAACGCGGGGGTGTGGCGTTGGCACTTGCCCCCGGCCTCTCTGTCCATGAGACGGGACATCACCCGATACACGTCGTGGTCGTTCCTCGTAGCAATGGGACAGCGGTTGATGATCACGGTGATGCCAGCCATTTTGGCTGCCACCGCGGGCACGCACGAGGTGACAGCTTTCGCGATTGCCGCTATGTTCGAGGGGTATCTGTGGTTGATCGCAAACGCCGTGAACGGCCTCTTCTTGCCCCATGTCTCGCGCCTCGTCGCCAGCGACGACAGCAAGGCCATAGAAGCACTCATGGAACGTGTGGGGCGCTTTCAACTGCTCATCATCGGTCTGTGCGTGTCCGGCTTTATCGTATTTGGAAAGGAGTTCATCTCTCTGTGGCTCGGACCGGGCTTCGAGGACGTCTACCTTGTAACTGTTCTGCTCATCCTCCCGAGCCTGATCGTCCAAACGCAGGAGGTCGCAATGACCGTTCTGCTCGCTCGCGGCGAGATTAAGTTCCGCGCGATGAGCACCGCCATCGCTGCCGCAGTCAATCTCTTGCTGGCTGTCGCCCTCACCCCCAGCCTTGGAGCGCTCGGCGCAGCCATCTCCGTGCTGAGCGGATCCATTGTCGGGTACGTAATCGCCATGAACGTTGCATACGCGCGCGCGATGGGACTGGACGTACTGCGATTCTTCCTGCGCGTCCAAGCGCGAATACTCCCGCCGATCGTCTTTCTCGTCGCCACGTTCGTTGGCCTTGGTCACGTCTGGCAATGGGACTCGGTGCCGGCATTAACTGTTGCGGTCGGCATTTTCTCCGGCCTGTACGTGGCCGGTGCGTGGGTCGTGTTGGACCCAGACGAGAGGGCCTTCGCGCGTGGCGCAGTCGCGCGCATCACCGGAAGAGGGGCGAGGGAACTATGAAAACGTGCGTCGTGAGCTTCTACGACAGCGCCAATCTCGGGGACCTCCTCATCGCGAAATCGCTCCATGATTTCGCGTCTGGCTTCGGCCCTGCGGACCGACTGTCGTACAGCGGCGATCCGTTCCATTTCGCCGACCCGGAAGCCCTACCGACTAGGCCCCCTGGTCCCGCGGGGCCGCCGGGCATGAGAGCGCGGCTGGTGGCGACAAGAGTCGGCCATGCCGCTTGGCGCGTTAGGGAGCCCCGCAGCGCTCGCCACGCGCGCATCCGGGACACCATCACCCGGTCGGATCTACTCCTGCTGGGAGGCGGAAACATGATCTTCGACCTCGAGGCTTGGACACGCTCGTCGGGGCGGTTCGAGTACTTCGTGGACACGGCTCGTCAGTCCGGTGTTCCCGTATTCGGAATCTCCTTGGGCATAGGGCCCTTCGCCTCGACCCGGCAGCACAAGGACGCCTGCAGGGTGCTCGATCGCTGCGGATGGCTCTCATTCCGCGACCAGATCTCACTCGACCTATATTTTGAGCACGGAACCGGGCCCGCGGGGATCGGCGTCGACCCTGTGCTGCTCATGCCGCAGGCGTTCGACCGCCCAGAAAACACGTCGAACCGCATAGCCTGGAATCTAGTTGAGCCCCGACTAGTGGGTGGTCTGGACGACTCGAAACGACAGGAAATCCTTCGCGAGCACGCGTCGGCTATCAAGAGGCTGGTCCTCGACGGGTGGTCAGTCGTCCTATTCTCCACTGATCGCGCCGACGAGCCTTTCCTTGAGGAAGTCGAAGCTATCGTCCGGTCTCCCAAGTGCCGATTTAGGCGGATAAGTGGCCTATCCAGCCTCCTTGATGTCTACAGCATGGTGGACATTGTGGTTGCGAGTCGGATGCACGCGCTCATCGTCGCGTTTACCCAGGGCACGCCCGTGATCGGGCTGTCGTGGCAGCAAAAGGTGCGCGCGTTCTTTGAACTGATCGAACGTGCCGACCAGTGCGTTTCACTCCTAGAGTTGGACATGAAGAGGTTGCAGGAACTCATCGGCGACGCGCGGGAGGACCCAAAAGGATTCGCTATTGACGAGACCGACCGCGCCCGGCTGCACGGCCTCAACGAACTCAACCGGAGAGTGATGGCGGAACTCAGGTCCGTGAGCAGGTGAACCGAGTCGACAGGCGCCACAAGTCCTTGGTCCGACCGGCCCGCATGTCACATCTCGGCACACGCCCAATGCCCGCTCGTCTGAGTGCTGCGGCCCACCGTCATCGGCACCACAAGCCTGCGGCAATGGCTCAAAGCCTTGTTCGTCCGCATGGAGTTACGCGACCGGGCCGGTGAACCAATCCACCTGACCCCGCACGACTTTCGTCGGATCTTCTCCACCACAGCCGTCCAGGACGGGCTCCCGCTGCACATCGCCTCCAAGATCCTGGGCCATCGGCACCTGACCAGCACCGAACCCTACGTCGCGGTCTTCCAAGACGACCTGATCCGCACCTACCGCACCTTCGTCGACAACCGGCGCACCGGCCGTCCCCCGCAGGAGTACCGCGAACCCACCGACGCCGAATGGGAAGAGTTCGAAGAACACTTCACCCTGCGCCGGGTCGAACTGGGCAGCTGCGCCCGCCCCTACGGCTCCCGCTGCGAACACGAACACGCCTGCCTGCGCTGCCCCGTACTCCGAGTCGACCCCGCCCAACTCGACCGGCTGGCCGCGATCATCACCAACCTCGAAGAACGCATCGTCGAAGCCGAGGAGCGTGGCTGGCCCGGGGAGGTCGCCCAGCTGACCGTCACCGTGAAGGCTGCCCGCGACAAACTCGCACGCCACACCCCCACCGGGCCGTCCACGGCCCACGGGCTGACTCTGCTGCCCCACCCGACCACGCGGGCACTGCAGGACGCGAAAGGGGGGTAACCCTGGGCACCCGCCGCTGCTCAGTGGGAAAGGAATCGTTCGGCGTCGAGGGCGCCCGCGCACCCGGAGCCGGCGGCGGTGATGGCCTGACGGTAGGTGTGGTCGACCAAGTCCCCGCAGGCAAAGACCCCGTCCATGGTGGTGCGGGTCGAGCGGCCCTTGCGGGGCCCCACCCGAAGTAATATCGTCTTGTGGCGATGACAAAGCAAATGCGCGATGAGTCCCTAATTGGAGAGCAGGAAGCCTTGGCGGCCGCAGCATGCCTGTTCCACGGGTTCAGCGACACCTCCCGGTTGACGATCGTGCAGCATCTGAGCCTGGGTGAACACCGCGTGGTCGACCTGGTCGCCCACCTCGGTCTGGCGCAGTCGACGGTGAGCAGACACTTGGCGTGTCTGCTCGATTGTGGGCTGGTAACGATGCGGCCCGAGGGGCGGGCCTCGATCTACGCGCTGGCCCACCCCGAGGCGACGATGGATCTGTTGCGCGGCGCTGAACGCCTGCTGGGTTTGACCGGGGACGCGGTCACGCTGTGCCCGCGCCACGGGGCTGGGGTGGCCCAGTGAACTCCGCCCGCTCTCACTCATTGACCATTGCCGCGATCTCTGAGGACCGTCGACAGCAACTGGGACGCCGAGCCCAACTGCTTGCCGGCGCCTCAGTGGCGTACAACGTTGTGGAGTCCGTTGTCGCCGTGGCTGCCGGGTCGGCCGCGTCATCGATCGCGCTGATCGGCTTCGGTCTGGACTCGTTGGTCGAAGTCGGCAGCGGACTTGTCATCCTCTGGCAGTTCCGGCACAAACTCCCCGAAACCAGGGAACGCCAAGCCCTGCGCTGCATCGGCATCTCGTTCTTCGCATTGGCCGCCTACGTGTCGGTGGAGTCGATGCGAGCACTGCTGGTAGCCAGCGAGGCCGAACACTCGACCCTAGGCATCTGGATCGCGGCCCTCTCCTTGGCGGTCATGCCCTTCCTGTCCTGGGCGCAACGGCGAACCGGCCGGGAACTGGGCTCCGGGTCGGTCGTGGCCGACTCCAAACAAACCCTGCTCTGCACGTATCTGTCCGCGGTGCTCTTGGCCGGCCTGCTCGTTAACAGCCTCTTCGGGTGGTGGTGGGCCGACCCGATCGCCGGGCTGGTCATCGCCGGCGTCGCCACCCGCGAAGGACTCCAAGCGTGGCGCGGCGAGACCTGCGGATGCGGCCCCACCATCGCCTCCTCCTCCAACGCCACGTGCTGCACCGATGCCCATTGCAGCAGCGTCAAAGCGGCATCATGAGCGACCACGGCCACAGCCACGGGGCAGCCCTGGCCGACCACCGCGGCAAACTCGCCGCCGTGCTGGGCATCACGCTGACCGTCCTCGTCGTCGAGGTGGTCGGGGCCGTCCTGTCCGGCAGCCTGGCCCTGCTCGCCGACGCCGCGCACATGCTCACCGATGTCGCCGGCCTCACCCTCGGGCTGATCGCTGCCGTCCTGGCGCGCCGACCCGCCACCCCCGCCCGGACCTGGGGCTACCACCGTGCCGAAGTCCTCGGTGCCGCTGCCCAGGCCGCTCTCTTGCTGGCCGTCGGCGCCTTCGTCCTGATCGAGGGGGTCAAACGTCTCTTCGAACCCCCCGAGGTGGCCTCGGGCCTGATGATCGTCTTCGGCATCGTCGGCTTGATCGGCAACCTCATCGGCCTGCTCATCCTGGCCAGCGGCCGCAGCGCTAACCTCAACATGCGCGCGGCATTCCTCGAGGTCGTCAACGACGCACTCGGCTCGGTCGCTGTTTTGGCCGCCGCCGCCGTCATCACCACCACCGGCTGGTACCGCGCCGACGCGATCGCCTCGATCCTCATCGGCGTCCTCATCATCCCGCGCACCATCCGACTTCTCCGCGAAACCATCGACGTCCTGCTCGAGTCCACCCCAAAGGGCCTCGACCTCGAACTGGTGCGCCAGCACCTGCACGCGCTACCCCACGTGCACGACGTCCACGACCTGCACGCCAGCCAAGTCGCCACCGGCATCCCCATCCTCACCGCCCACCTAGTTGTAGTTGCTCATGACGTTGGTGACGCCGGTCCGCAAGCGTGAGGCCGGGGGCTGGTCGCCGGCGGCGCTGTGGGTTCGATGGTAGTTGTAGTGCAGGTTCCAGGTCGCGATCGCGTCGCGGCGGTGGTCTTCGCTGAGCCAGGGGCGGGCGTAAAGCAGTTCGTTGGCCAGGATCCGCTGGTATCGCTCCACCTTGCCGTTGTGGCGGGGCGTGTAGGGCCTGGTCCGCTGATGGCGCGCGGCGAAGGAGCACACCGCGCGGGTGAAGTCCTTGGCGCGATAGCAGGAGCCGTTGTCGGTCACGATCCGGGTGAAGCGGGTGACGCCGTGGGCGGCGAACCAGACGCGGGCACGGAAGAGGAACCCGATCGCGGTCTTCGCGGTCTCGTCCTCGAGGGCCTCGGTGTAGGCCAGACGGGAGAACCCATCGACTGCGGAGTGCAGGTAGACGTAGCCCGGCCGGGTCCCGCTGGCCTTCGCCTTGGCGGTGGCCCTGGCTGCGGCGCGGGCCTGGTCGGAGTTGATGCCGTGGATGCGCCAGCCGCCGCCGTCGGGGATGCGGCCGACCTTCTTCACATCGATGTGGATCATGTGCCCGGGCCACCAGGCCTTGATGGTGCCGGGCCTGCGCAGCGGTTCGCCGTCGACGTCGAGGTGATCCAGGCGCGCGAGGCCGAGCTTGTGTAGCCACCGAGTCACCGTGGCCACCGAGATGGGGATGTCCTGGGCCGCGAGTTCGCGCACGATCCGGCGCGCTGACCACTTGTTCTTCCGCATCACCGCTATCTGCTCGACCACCGCAACAGGTGTCTGGGTGGGCCGCTGGGCTGGTGCACTCGAACGATCGTGAAGGCCGGCTTCGCCGTGCTCGCGGTAGCGGGCCACCCACTTGCCCAAGCACTGGCGGGAGACGCCTGCTTCGGCGGCGATGTGGGCGATCGGTCGATGGCGGCAGCGCAGCACCAACCGCAGACGGCCTTGAGGGGTCAGCGGAGCATTACGGTGGGTCACAGGGCAGGTCCTTCGTGTCGGCGACGGTTGTCTTGGTCGACTTCCATCTTTGCCGCCGGGGACCTGCCCGTCCCTCACGACCTACGGCGCCGGGTGACACCAACCTCATGAGCCGCAACAGCTAGTCTCATTGGGAGATGCTGCAAAGCTCGTGTCAGGGACGGAACTGGGTGAACTCAATACCACGGGCAAATGGCGGCACCGAACGGTGAGGCGGACGTCTTGGGGCTGGCCCGATCACGCGTATCTGGCCCGGTTTCCCGAAGGGACCGGTAGCCACGCTCGGGTCCCTCGTGGCGGCTCGGAATGGTGCCGTCGCCCGGTTGGCGGGGGCCGCCCATCGCGGACCCCGCCACGGGGACCCGAGCTGCCGTCCGCGGTGATGCCCGGCGTTCTGCCACTCCGGGACCCATAGCCCGCACCACGGGGCATAGGGCCAGGAGACGGCCGAGGGGTGGATGGCCTTGTGTGGTGCTAACACGATTGGTGGACGATCAGGACCTGGATGACGATGTGCCGGCGCTGAGTGCGTCCGGTGCCGAACGGACGGCGGACAGGAATCGACGCTGGTAGGTCACTACGTGTGGGCTGGTAGTCCACCGAGCCAGGTAGGCCGGATCGGCCGTAACGAGCACCCGCCGGTGTAGTGGTAAGAACTCGGGTTCACTGAGCATGGTCATGAGATCCGGAAACATCTGCTCGCCGTCCATCGAACAGACGATCAGACGGGTCTCCGGCAGGTGTGTGGTGGATAGCCAGCGCAGCGACCTGCGGACACTGTCCATACCGTCGTCGGGGCCATCGTCTCGCTGACGCAGAAGTGTGCGAGTCAACCGCAGGACCGTCAGGAGGTCCAAGGCCTTGTCGTCGGTACCGAGGTAGTCCATGCGAACGAGGTAGTCCCTGAGGTCCGCGACGAACTGCTCGTCTGAAGTCGCGTCGTAGGCAGCGACGAATCCACGCATCCGCCTCGTGGCGTCAGCTCGGTGCCGCACAAAGGCGTTGATGAAGTAGGGGCGTGCCTGCAGCGCCAACGGCGTTTGGTGCGGCTCGAACATCAAAGTGAAGTTCACCCGGTGCCCAAGGTCGTGCAGTTGCCGAGCGAGCGCGTGGCCCCGCAGCATGTCGCGCGGGGCACCAGAGTTGTAGCGTTTGCGAAGCAATCCGTTGCCCTTGAGAAGGTCGCCAGCCGTGTCTGCGGAGAGCGGGCCGGTATGTGGAACCTTCACCACCAGCCGGTGCCGGGTCAGGATCTCCTCGTAGCGCGCTACCTCCTCCAGGATCTCGTTGATGTCGCCATAAGGGTTCGCGATCTCGACTGAGACATCGCATCCTGGTCCGGCCGCCTTGCTCAACTCCACAAGGACTTCGTCGAGGGTCGTGAAGTGTCCACCGATGTTTGCGTCCGGGTTATTGATGAAGAGGTCGTAGACGATCCCAGGGTTGCAGGTGACGTTGGCGATCAGGGGCGCGCAGTCCGAGACCTCGTAGGGGTTGGCGGAGTCGGCCGAGAACAGCAGCGGCGTTGGCCGGGGCGTGCCGCCCCGTTCGTATCCGATGTCTCGGACGAGGTCGACGCTGGTGACCGAACCGTGGGTAGCCATCTCGATGCGGAACCCTGCGGGGGTCTCCTGGTGGTCCTCGCCGAACAGGTCTACTACCTCCCGGAACCGGTCGGTGACCTCCAATTTGCTGGCGGTGATGGTGCGGGTGACTCGCTCCGGGAGCCGCCGGACGTAGCCCTCGTGTCCGATTCTGGTTTCGAACCGTGTCGCATCCAGGCCTACGGGGTCAGCTGTGCCGTTGGCGTAAGCCTCGGCCCTTCACGATTGAGGGGGTGACTCACCCCCGGAATGCACCAAAGTGCCTGTCCTGCAACGAGATACTTGACTTGCGAAGGTCCTAGAATCTCGAGCTGGAAGGCACCTGGTAAGTGAAGAGTACAGCGTGGTCGGCAGGGTTGGTCGTGTCTGGGGACGGCACCGGCGTGGTGGCGCACGCAGGGAGCGTGGCGGTGCGGATGCTGGCCGACCGCACGGGTCTGACCGCAGCGTTGTCGGGGTCCCTGGCTCGGCGGGGGTTCACCCCTGGGCACGACCGGGGGCGGGTCCTGGTCGATGTGGCCACGATGGTCACCGCTGGTGGCGAGGCCATCGCTGACATCGACACCCTGCGCCACCAGCAGGGGGTGCTGGGGCCGGTCGCGTCACCACCGACGGCGTGGCGGGCCCTGGACGAGCTGACCCCGGCATGCGTTGAAGCGGGTCGCCACGGCAAGGGCGAAGACCCGGGCCCGGGTGTGGGACCTGATCCCCGGCGGGGTGCCCGCCTCGAAGGTGGCCGGGACCGTCCTGCCTGCCGACGTCATCGTGCTGGACGTGGACGCCACGATCGTGCGTCGTCCACTCCGAGAAGGAGAACGCCGCGGCCACGTTCAAACGGACCTTCGGGTACCACCCGCTGGCGGTGTGGTGCGACAACACCCAGGAGCTGCTGGCCGCGGGTGCTGCGCCCGGGCAACGCCGGGTCCAACACCGCCGCCGACCACATCGCCGTCCTCGGCGAGGCGATCGGCCAGGTCCCCGCCGCGCACCGGCGCGAACCTGCTGGTGCGCGCCGACGGTGCCGGCGCCTCCCACGACCTGGTGGACTGGCTCACCGGGCTGAACACCGCACGCAAGCACGGGCGCCGGGGTCGCGCCGTGGAGTACTCGCGTCGGGTTCGCGGTCACCGAAGCCGTCCGCGACGCGATCAACCTGGTGCCCGAAGAAGGCGTGGTCGGTCGCGCTTGGATGCCGACGGGGACGTGCGTGAGCACGCCGACGTCGTGGAGATCACCGGCCTGCTCCCGGCCACCATCCGCGAAGCCTGGCCCGATGGACATGCGGGTCATCGTCCGCCGGGAGCACCCCCACCCCGGGGCGCAGCTGTCGCTGTTCGAAGCCGAGCACGGGTGGCGCTACCAGGCGTTCGCGACCAACACCACGACCGGGCAGGTCGCCTTCCTCGAAGCCCGCCACCGCGCCCACGCCCGCGTCGAGGACCGGATCCGGGTCGCGAAGGACATGGGGCTCGGTCGGTTTCCCTCCCGCGAGTACGCCATCAACACGGCGTGGTTGACCGTCGTCGCGACTCGCCGCCGACCTCACCGCGTGGCTGCGGCTGCTCGCCCTGCCCGAGCCGATTGAAGGCGTGCGAGCCGAAAGCGCTGCGGTACCGGTTCCTGCACGTCCCCGCCCGCCTGACCACCGGTGCCCGGCGGCGACACCTGCGCCTGCCAGCATCCTGGCCCTGGGTCAGCGACGCCGTGACCACGTTCGCCAACGTCATGGCCATCCCCCTGCGGACCTGAACCCGAGCACCCGTCGCTGACCACCCACCACCAGCACCACCCGGAGACCCGCACCGCAGCGCCACGCGGCCATCCACCACGCCCGAAACCACGCGGACGACCACGACTCACGTCGACCAGCTCAAGACCGCCGACCGCGGACTCTCATGAAAGAGGGAGGT
>JBAOHF010000040.1:0-7658 GCA_037046605.1 Nocardioides sp. | reverse complement strand
TGGAGGATCGCCTACGTTCGCACTCGCTGATCAGCCAGGCGATGGTCATTGGCGACAACCGCCGCTTCATCTCGGCGCTGGTCACCATCGACGAGGAAGTGTTCGATGCCTGGTGGCCCGGCGAGGCGGGCGACGAGGTGAAGGTGGCCGACGTCGTCGATCACCCCGACCTGCCGCGCCAAGGTGCAAGAGGCGATCGACGACGTGAACTCGTCGGTGTCGCGTGCCGAGTCGATCCGCGCCTTCGCCATCCTGCCGCACGATTTCAGCGTTGACGATGGCGAGCTGACGCCGACGATGAAGGTGCGGCGGGCGATAGTGGCCAAGCACTACGACGGCCTGATCGACGGCATCTACGCCAGCTGACCCCCACCATCACCGAATCGCTCGGCTCTGCGGGTTGGGCTCAGCGAAGGATCAAGCCGATGCGGCCCAGGTCGACCAACGCGTCGTTGGCCACGAACTCGACCGAGCCGCCGGTGCGCACGACGTGCTCGATCAGTTCGTCGATGGGATCGTCCATCACCTGAACGTCGGCCGGGGCGGCCGGGACCAAGCGGTACCCGTCCGCCTCGACCGACGGGCGGGCGCGATAGTCCTCCTCGACGACGAGCAGGTGGCCTCGGCCCTCCCGGGCCAGCTGCCAGACCTCGTCGATGCCGGTGACCGCCTTCTCGGCGTGGGCGGCTGCGCTCAGTTGATCGATCACCTCGGACCGGCGCTCCTTGAGCCGCTGACGCATGACCGGCCACGACAACTGGCCGAGGTCGTAGGCCGAGGTGTCGTCGTGGCCGCCGTCGATATGGCCGGCGCTCAGCGACGCGTGCTCGGTGACCTCGGTGAAGGTGGCCACCGAGCGTTCGACGCCGGCGACGACGATCGGCAGCGGGTCCTCGCGGATCACCTCGGCGAGGCCTTTGTCAACGCTCCGGTAGAAGTTGCGCCGCTGCTCCTGGTCGTCGCCGGCCGGTTCGCGCGCAAAGCGGCCGGCGACGGCGCGGCGATCGCTGTGAGCGATGTCGCCCGAGAACGGAAATCCATGGTCGGTCACCTCGCTCAGGTCGTCGCGCACCGCTGCAAACAGCCGAGCAACGTGGTCGGACACCACGAGCACTCGATAGCGGGGGCTCCTCCGCAGGCCCTGCACCAGCATTCGCGTCGATGGCGTGGTCGCCAGAGCCAGCTCCTCTCGAACAGGGAACGGCAACGGATGCGCTTCGGCCACGTCGGCGGTGGCGACGAGGACCACCCCGTACGCTCCGCCGCCGAGATCGACCGACCCAGCGGCACGATCGAGGTTGGCGATGATCGGGCGGGGATTGTCACTGCGGTCGCTCACCTGCGCGGTGGCATCGGCGACCAGGTTGCGGAGGCGGATGCGGTCCGCGTCGCTGTGGGGCCGGTGTCGGTCGAGTGGGAGCGTGATCGTCACGACGAGCTCGGCCTCCAGCTTCAACAACCGGTTGACAACGTCCAGCATGATCTTTCTCCCAGCTCGCTCGGTTCGCTTCGCTCTGTCTGTTGCCTCGTTCCTAGCACCCGCTCGTCGTCACCGCCCGAGGAGTGACCCTGCGCACCTTCGGCAGCGTTCTGTGGGGCCGCAGCCGACATCGACCACGGCGTCGGCGTCGGCGGGCGGGCCGCGACGGGCCAGACTGGGGGCGTGTGGCGATCCTTTGACGTCGGTGCGGTTGTCGATGCGATGAGCAGCGACGCCCAGGTGGTCGCCGGGGTCGGTGGCCTGAACCGGCAGGTGAGCCGGGCAAAGACCGCAGCGACGCCGGAGCTGCTGCGAACGGTGGGTGCGGGCGAGTTCGTCGTGACGAGCGCCGAGGCGCTGCTCGCCACCGACGAGGCCTGGGAGCACCTGCTCGGCCGGTTCGATGCCGCTCGGGTGGCGGCGGTCGCCGTTCGCATCGACGGCGACAACCCACTGCCGGAGGCGCTGTTGCGGGCGGCCGACGCCCAGGCCGTGCCGCTGATCACCTTTCCCAGCGAGGCCGTGCTCGCCGACGTGACCACAGCGGTGCTCGACGCGCTGCTCGATGCTCAGGGCAGGCGCCTGGAGCGCATCCTCGACATTCATCAGCGTTTCACCCCCATCGTCCTCGCCGGCGGGGGCGCCCCGGAGATCGCCACCACCCTGTACCTGCTGCTCGGCTGCCCGGTCGCCGTGCTCGACCCCGAGGGGCGGGCGACCGTGGTCGTGCCCTCCGACGCCGAAGTGGGGGTCGACTTTGCCGAGTCTCGCTGGGTCCGCCAGCCGATCCTGGCCGGGGAGTTCCGCTACGGCGAGATCGTCGCCCTCACCACGGAAACGGAACTCGACGACGAGGGACGGCTGGCGCTGCAACGCGCTTCGTCATCGATCGCTGTGCGGATGGCCCATGCCACCGCCGCCGCCGCCGAGCGCGCCCGATTCGCTGCCACGTCGCTTGAAGAACTGATCTCGGGTCATGCCGGCGATATCGCCGATGTGGCCGAGCGGGCGATCAGCTTCGGATGGGATCTGGCCCGTCCGCGGGCCGTGCTGTTGGCTTCGATCGACCCGCCGGTCGATCAGGACGTGGTGTCGACCGCCCTGGCCACCATCTCTGCGGCTGCCCAGACCACGCTGGGACGAGAGGCGATCGTCTGGACCCGCAGTACGACGATCGCCGCACTGATCGCCCCCGAAACCGCCGAACCGGCCGAGCGACGGGCGATCGCCGAACGGCTTCGCCGGGAGCTCGACGAGCGGGTGGTCGACGTCAACGTCAGCATCGGCGTCGGTCGGCGGGTCGACGATCCGATGTCGATCCCCCGGAGCTACCTCGAGGCCAGCCGTGCCGTCGACGTCGGACGGTGGGCGAGGGGGCGCCACGTCACGGCGGTGTTCGACCAGCTTGGTCTGGAACGCCTGCTGGCCTCCACGCCGACCGAGGATCTGGCCGAGTTCGTCGAGCAGGCGATCGGACCCCTGGTTGACTACGACCGGAGCCACCACAGCGAGCTGGTTCCGACGTTGGGAATGTGGCTGGAGACCCGCAACATGGCCGAAGGCGCCCGACGCCTCCACGTGCATTACAACACGTTCAAGAATCGCCTGGACCGGATCGAGTCGATCCTTGGAGCGCTGATCGGCGACGCCGCCCGGTCGCTTGAATGCGAAGTGGCCGTTTACGTCTTCCGTCACTACGACGGACCATGGCACCCCGACAGCGCCTCATAGCGACTAAATCGGGTGGTCCCACCAACCCGGCGTTGGCTGACCCGTCGTTAGTCTGACCCCTTATGTCGACGCCTCAAGCAGCTGCTGTGTATGCCCGTATCTCGTTGGATCAGGATGGCGAGGGGTTGGGGGTGAAGCGTCAGGTCGAGGACTGCGAGGCGTTGGCGGCGAGTCTGGGGTGGACGGTGGCCGAGGTGTACATCGACAACGACGTGTCGGCGTACAGCGGGACGAAGCGTCCGGCCTACGGCCAGATGATGGCCGATATCGAGGACGGCCACCGGGATGGCGTTTTGATCTATCACCCCGACCGGTTGAGCCGTCGCCCGATTGAGATCGAACGGTTCCTTGGAGACGTTGCAGACCGCCGGTGTTAACCAGGTTCGCTTTGTGGCGTCGGGTGGGTTGGATATTGAGACCGGTGATGGAGTGTTCACGCTTCGAGTGTTGGGCATCGCTGCAGCGCACGAGTCGGAAGCGAAGGCACGGCGGATCAAGCGGAAGAACGACGAGCGGGCAGCGGCGGGTTTGCCTCATGTCAGCGGTACGAGGCCGTTCGGCTACGAGGCCGATTTCATCACTGTTGTCGAAGATGAGGCGGCGGTTTTGCGGGAGGTGGTCGAGCGGTTCTTGGCCGGGGAGTCGCAGCGGTCGTTGTGCTCGTGGCTGGAGGAGCAGGGGATCAGGACTTCTGCGGAGGGACCGTGGCGAACCTCGCAGTTGGCAACGACGTTGAAGAACCCAAGGTATGCGGGGTTGTTGGTGCATCGAGGGGAGATTGTTGGGCCTGGGGTGTGGGAGCCGATCATCACGGACGACCAGCGGAATCGTGTGCTTGCGGTCTTCGACGGCCGTAAGTCGACGGGGCGGCGTACGCCGAGAACTTCGCTGTTGTCGGGGCTTGTTCGTTGCAGCAAGTGCGAGAACCTCCTCTATTCGGCGTCACGGAAGAACAAGAACGGGAGCCGGACCCGTCGTTACGTGTGCCAGTCGGGGCCGGACCATGGAGGCTGCGGGAAGTTGACCGTTGTTGCCGAGCCGCTCGAGGAAGCTGGTGACCGCCGCTGTGTTGTTCCGGCTCGATACACCAGACCTCGCCGGGGCGCTCGCTGGTAAAGCGGAAGCGGACGACGAGGCGTCGAAGCTGGTCGGGTTGATCAGCGAGGACCGGGCACGGCTCGACGAACTCGCCACGATGTATGCGAGCGCTCAGATCGACGGCCGGGAGTGGCTCACCGCTAAACAGCCGATCACCGAACGAATCCGTGAGTACGAGCGCAGGGTGGGACGTCTCACCCGAACCGATGCTCTCGGAGGGCTGGCAGGCAACGGCGAAGCGCTCGCCGTTGAGTGGCCTGACCTGGACTTGTCTCGACAGGTTGCGATCGTGAAAGCGGTCCTCGATCACGTTCTGATCGGCCCTGGCAGCGGTGGCGCCCGGACCCTAGACCCGGCCCGTGTTGATCTCGTGTGGAGGCTCTGAGGTCAGCCGGCGCCCGGCCGCAGCGGCTCCGCCGCTTGCGGACGGTGCGTCGGCTTGCCCAGCAGAGTCGCCACCTTGCGAACAACCATGGTGTCGGTGACTTTGGGCGGTACCCCATGGCGGGCACAGGACTCGACCACGAACACTTCCAGTTCCTCGGGGTCATCGGCGCCGCTTCTCCTCGACCCGATCCGCAAACGTTCGGCCCGACACGACCTCATGGTCTCGGACCATCCCGTGCGTCTGGTCAAGCACCTCATCGACCGAGCTGGCGTCGATCAGCGCACCAACCGAACTCAACATGCCAGTGAGCGGGGCTTGCAACGTGCGCAGCGTGCCGATCCGTTTGTACTCCAACATCCGCTCGATCGGCGGCGAACCGCCCCGAAGCGATGCGGTCTGGATCAGCTCCCAAACTGGGTCGGTCGGCCAACGAGACTTGGTCTCGTCGGGGCTTTCGACAGCGAGCCGGTAGAGCGTGTCGGTGATAGCCGCCCACACCCCGCCGATGCGCTCGAACACGTCGCCGGTGGAGTCCATCCCGTACTGAACGAGCGCTTTGCGGCCGATCTCGAACTCGACTCGCCAGACCGGCTCGGCCGGGTCGTGTCGCTCGCCCCACAACGGCGCCATGTAGTCGAGGCCCTGGGCGTGTGCCTCTCGCTTCTTGTCGTAGATGCGGAGCATCACCCCGCCGGTCTTGCGGCGACCGAAGGTGAGCCCGGTCAGCACCGACTCCTCGAAGTGGTGCGTCGAATGCCGGGAGCGGCACACCATCAGCGCCTCAGCCTCGGGCGCCGGGGTCCAGCCCTGCACGTCGCAGCACAGATCGAGGCGGCTTACATGGAACTCGGCGGAGGGGTCGAACGACCTGACGGCGTTCTCGAACCAGTTGACCGCACCGGGAGCCCCGAGCCCCAGCAGTGCGACCGAGAGCGGTTGAATTCTGTAGGTCGGGAACTGCTCGGAGGTGGTGACCCCGATCCGCCCGTACGGGTGGACCAACAGGTAGGTGTATTGGCGCATGCCGTGCGGCTGCACCATGAACTCAACGCCGCCCAGGTCGACCGGTTGGGCCATCTTGGCTTCGGTCGCAGCGGCCTGGAGCCGCTCCAGCTCAGCCACGAACTCTGGGGGTGGGACGCCGTACCCCGACGAGTAGAAGGCATCCACACCGGAATGCAGCTCTACGACACCAGCAGCAGCGACTTGGGCCGACAACGGGACGGCCAACGACAACTCGGACACGACAAAGAACCTCTCTCGAAAACCCTTGGTTTGAGAGAGGCCCGACTCGGGTGCCTCGCACTGCTATTCATAGGGAACACATCATGAGAGCCCGGATCTGCCCACAGCCACAGGGCTGGCTGTGAACGCCGGAGCCGGGCTGCGCCCGGTATAACTCATGAACCCTCGCCGTCCCGATTGACGGTATCGCAGCTCGTAAAGTCGAAATCATCCGAAGATGATCACCGCCGGAGACCATACACGAACCCACAGTCAACGAGACGCCACCCACAAAACCGGACGCCGACACCATGCAGTTACCGGGTGCAGTGATACAGAACCGCACCCGATGGGTAGTACCGACCGTTGCAACTCTTGGACCGTGAGGCTCGGCCGGTCTGCGTTAGCTCTAGATGAGATAACTAGAGAAGCGAGAAGTGCCAGCTTGTGTCGATCCCACGCCGACTCTGACGGGTACGAAGACACCTCCAGCGGCTACGGCTGTCAAGCACCGTTCAACTTCTAGCAGAACGGTCGTCCTTTGAGCTGGCGTCGATTTGTGCCGAGTCCACGGTCAATCCAGGCCCGGTAGGCTTCGTCGGAATATTGCCCGGCGGTGTGGACGGTTGTGCATATTCCAGTAGGTAGGCCGGCGTGGTTTCAGTTTCGTCGTAAAGGTCCGCCGTCAGTAGGGCACCTAGCTTCTTACCCTCGTCCGTCAAAATCCACCAAGATCTACCCGTGAAGCCAGATGGCGGGGTTGCGGTGCTAATGAGCTTCGCTTCTAAGAGGTCTGAAACTCCGAGTTCTGAGTCCGATCCCAGCCCAATGGTCCAACCGTGTGCAGTTGACTGAATATGATCCAATGCAAGCTGAAAGAGGTTTCGGATGGCGAATGGGTCTAGTTGCTTAAGCCTCGCGAGTGCTCGGCTCACCCATTTCCCGTGGTGGGTACTCAAGGAACTCTCGTAAAGATGGGTAGGACTCGGGCGATGGAGCCCGCCCCCGATCGATCGTGAACGAACTGTTGCGAAATAGCAAGCCGAGGCCAAGGATCATCGTGCCCGAGAAGAGTACGGCGAAGCTTGCCCAAGTGGCGGTAGCGCTTGGTCTTGGCTCACTAAAGCTAATAGCTGCAAATGTTCCTAGAAGTGAAGCAATAAGGGCCAAAGGTACTAGCGCCAAAATGTAGGCGGCTCTAAAGATGGTTCTAGGGTTTTTCCTGTTGAGTTTAAGTCTCCCGTTCGAACCACCTACAGGTTTGAATAGTGCACTGAGGGCATCAAGCGCTCTACAGCGGTCGTCTTCAGACATAAGGTCATTCTCGATGACAAAGACATATGCAACATCGACAATATCTATTGGAGCTCTCAAAGTTCTTGGATTGAGCCGAAAGTCAGCGGCCTTTCTATTGATGAGGCGTTCGACTTCGCTAGGTATGGGAGGAGATGCTTCATTCAACGCTCTCCTTACTAGGGCAGCGACTATGGCTCTGTCGGCAGCGCGAATTCTTAGTTGTCGAACACGGATCGTCTGTCTGTAGCCGACAACAAAGGTTACCACAGTAACTATAATTCCAGCCGCACCAAGAAGCACATCACTACCCATGGCTACGGATGCTATCTCACATTTGCTATGAAGCTACTGGGCGGACGCTCTGCGAGCACTCGATCTAAAGGTCGAGGCGTCGTCCGATGACCGTGCTTGGCGAAGGGGTGAGTCTTACGAGTGGCGAGG
>JBAOHF010000039.1:0-9150 GCA_037046605.1 Nocardioides sp. | reverse complement strand
TGGGCTCAGCGCTCGGAGTCGGACGCGTGCGTTGCGTGTCCAACCCAAGAGACACGACCGCAGGGCGAGACTCGGGTGGTGTGTGCCCCGGCTGGTCTCGGACGTTGGCTCACGCAGCGGCCCGCTCGATCAGGCCCCGCAGGTAGGCCGCCTGGCCGGCGTGCTGAAGGCTGTCGTCGGCCACGCTGACCAACCGCACGCCCAGCGTGACCGGGGGGTCCCAAGCGTCGTCGATCACGTCGTCCAGCCGGGCGCCGTCGAGCGAACCCAGGTAGGCGCGGGTCCGCTGCCAGACAGCATCGTGATAGTCGACGATTGCCTTCGGCCCTGCCGGACGAACCGCAACCATCTCGGCGGGGGTGTGCCCGTAGCCGGTGTTGGTCGGGTCGGAGTCGAGACCGAAGCGCTCGCCCCAGCCGTCGCGTTGCCAGAGCTGGGTCTCGGCGAGCAGTTCGCTCAGGTGGTGGTCCTGCACACGGCTGAGGTGCCAAAGCAGCCAGCCGATCGTGTTGCCACCTCCGGCCGGCTGGGTGGTCAGCGACCGTTCGTCGAGGCTGTCGCAGGCGGCTGCGACCAGCGGGGGGATTCGCTCGTACAGTTCGATGAGCAGGCCCTGTGCGTTCACGATCTTGGCCTCCGTGAGGATGATTTTCGTTCGGCATGGTCATACCCCGTTCGGCCTTCGTTGCAACCCCGGGGGTGGCCAGCGCGTCGGGCCCTGGCGTGGGTCAGGGGGCTGAATCCCCGCGGTCTTCCGAAGTCGATGCTCCAACCGAGTCGGCGACGTGCGCGCCGCGTTGGCCCATGGGTTTGGCCTGGCCACGTGTGCTGTCCCGCAGTGTCTGGTGCTCCATTTCGGCGTTGATCTCCGCTCCGACGATGACAACGATCGCAACGAGATACAGCCACATCAGGGTGACCACGATCGCACCCAATGAGCCGTAGGTTTCGTTGTAGGAGGCAAAGTTGGCCACGTACAAGCTGAAACCGATCGACACGACCACCGCCGCCACCAGGGCGAAACCAGCGCCCCAGGAGGCCCACCGCCACTTCGGCTCGTCACGGTCGGGCCCGTAGCGATACAGGGCGGTCAGCCCGAAGGTGATCACCGCTGCGATCGCCAGCCATCCGAAGATCCGAGCGGCGATCGAAGCGATCCCGGTCATCGCCGACGAGCCGGCCAGGGCCAGCACAACGCCGATCGCGGCAAACAGGACGAGTGCACCGAGGGTCATCGCCAGCGCGAGCGCCCGCTTCTTCACGAAGGTTCGTCCGTCCGTCTCGTCGTAGGCGATGTTCAATGCTTCGATCAGGTGGGCGAACCCGCTCGATGCCGTCCACAGCGCCACGGCGATACCCACCACGGCACCGACGCCCAGGGCGGTTGATGAGCTGTCGGTGACCGCCAGCAGCTGCTGTTCGAGCAGGTCCGATGCCTGTGCCGGAACCCCGGAGCCCATGGTGTCGACCAGTGCGGTCACGCCCGCTGGGTCTGCGATCAGGCCGTAGATCGACACGCCTGCGATGATCAACGGGATCAGTGCCACGAACCCGAAAAAGGCCACGCCAGCGGCGGTGAGCGTCACGTGGTCCTCAAGAAACTCG
Organism: Nocardioides sp.; assembly: GCA_037046605.1. GTDB lineage: Bacteria > Actinomycetota > Actinomycetes > Propionibacteriales > Nocardioidaceae > Nocardioides. The sequence continues at coordinate 7,545 of JBAOHF010000039.1, read as the reverse complement.
TCCTTGACGCGGACCGCGATGTCCTTCCATCCCGACGGGGGGAGCTCGCCCGGTGATGTCGCGTCACGACCTCGTTCGGTTGTCATGGATGACCTCGTTCTTTCGTGGGTCAGTGGTTCCTGAGGGCGTCGATCAGCTCATCCTTGGACAGATCTGAGCGACCCTCAATGTCCAGCTCCTGGGCTCGCTCGTACAGCTCGTCCTTGGTCCAGTCGTCGTAGCTCGGCGATTCGCCTCCCCGCTTGGCGGCGGTGGTGCGGTCGGTGTTGGCGATGCGTGCGGCCTTTTCCTTGCTGGCGCCTTGGGCGCGTAACGCCTCGTACTGCTCGTCGTCTTTGATACTGGGCCCGTGGTCGTCGGTCATGTCTCAACTCCTCGTGCGGCGGTGAGCAGTGCTCTACCCGGATGGCCGACGGCCTAATCGCACGAACGCACCGGTCGCTCGGTCGCCTTCCCGGACCCGGCAGGCCATCGCTCGGCGTCGCGTGATCCAGCCGACCGTCCGGCGCCAGGCTCGGGCAGGCGATCAGCCGAGGGCGTCGATGATGTCGATCACGAAATCGGCTCGAGCTCGAGGATCAGCCGGCCCCAGCCCCGACAGGTTGAGCCCGGAAAACGGTCGCCCGTCCTTTCGTCCGGGATCGAGGAGCGCACGGCCGAAGTCGACGGCCCTCTGGCGACCCTCGGCCGCCGGATCTGGGCTGTGGAGCACCGCCGCGACCAGGCTGGCATCGAGTGCCAGGCCGGGGAACTGGGTCAGACGGCGGGCCGAGTCCTGGTCGGCGATCAACGGGACGGGTCCGATCAGGGTATCGAGACCCCGGCCGCGGCGCACTGCTGAGAGAAGCGCCGCAGGTCGTCGGCGCTGCCGGCGTGGTTGACGACGACGGCGTCGGCCCCCGAGTGCGCCTTGTTCGATACCCGCAGCGGCCGATCGAGCACGGGTGGGCTGGCGGGAGACTCGGCGACGCTGACCTTCAGGTCGCGCTCGGATGCCAACGCAACCAGCATTTGAGAATCGAGGCCGAAGCTGGCTTGGTGCTCGAGCCCAAAGCGGGCCGCCGGGTGGTCGCCAGTGACGCAGTGCACGGCGGCGAGGTCCAGTCCGGCGAGCTCCTCGAGCAGGTGTTCGGCCTGATGGCGGGTGCGGTTACGGCCGGTGACCGTGACCACCAACGGCAGCCCGAAGCGATCCTTCACACGCCGGGCATGCTCGGCGACCCCGAGCCCGTGGGCATCGTCGACGTGTTCACCGAGCAGCCACGCAGCCGACGGCCTGCAACGTTGGTACCGGTCGGCCAGGTCGGCATCCAGGCGCGACGACCAGTCGGACGCCGGACGAAAGTCGACCAGCAACTGGATGTCCAGCGGAGCGACCGATGACGTCGGCGAGACCGGTTGGTCGCGCATAACGACCCTCAGCGGGCGTTGCAGGAAGGGGCTGTCGAAAACCGGGGCGACCAGGCTGCGCTTCGCAATTGACCGATTCGCCGATGGCCCAGGTGGAGCCCCACCGGGTTGGGCAGCGTTCCGATCGATTCGCCGCCGAAGGTCACCCCGAGGAGACGGCGGGTGCTGCCACGCCGCCGTTCCTCGCGCAGTGCGTCCTGGCCGATGAAGCCGTCGCCTTCGAAGTCGATCAGGTCGCTGAGCCCGAGCTCGATCGGGGTGGCGTCGTACCCGGAGTCTGTCCCGTAGGACAACACCACGTTCTCCAGCCGCTCGCTGGGGTTGGGTGCACCCGGGCCGATCCCAAACGGAGCCCCGGCGGTGGCGACCGCCTCCCACAACTTCGGGGCATGCCGCGGGTCGTCGAGGAACAGTTCGTAGCCGCCCTGGTTGCTCCACCCGGAGCGGCTGATCCATACCTCGACGCCGGCGACCTCGGCCCGGCGGCGCTCGAAATCGGCCAGGTTTCGGGCCGCCGGGCACCCCAGAGCGATGATCACCTCATCGGAGGCCGGCCCTTGGACGGCCAGGGTGGCGGTGGCCAGCTCGGTGATCGTGCAGTCGAAGTCACCGCCCCGTGCGACGGCCTCGATCCACAACCGGACGTCGGCATCGGCAATCGAGAAGCGCCAGGAATGATCGTCGAAGCGCAACAGAACGGGATCGTTGATCAGCGTCCCGTCGTAATCGGCCATGGGTGCGTACCGACCGAAGGCTGGTTTCACCTCCGACGTATCGACGATGGTCAGGTACTGAACGAGCGCGTCGGCGTCCGGCCCTGCGACCTCGATGTGTCGCTGGGCGGCCACGTCCCACATCGACACGCCGCTGGTCAGCCGCTCGTACTCGGCCCCGGGATCGCCGTAGCTCATCGGGAGCCACATGTGGTTGTAGGTCGTGACCGAGGCCAGCCCCGCGTCGATCGTGGCGTCGAAGAACGGCGATTTCCTGACCCGGGGTCCGATCGCAGCGATGAGGTCGTCGTGTGGTCGGTTCATCCTTGTGATGTACCCGGACGGTGGGGTCGTTATACATCCTGCGTATCGAGCAGTCGCCAGATAGGCATGGAAGTGTGGCGGATGTCATGGCTGGTTTAGCTCCGCCGATGCCGGGTACTGACTCAATCCCCGAAACAAAGGAGCCAGACATGGCAGACCACGATGATTCCGCAGGAGAAAAGGGCGCCAAGGGCGTGTTTGAAGACGTCAAGGGCAAGGCCAAAGAGGCCGTTGGCTCGGTCCTCGGCAATGAGGACCTGAAGCACGAGGGTGAGGCCCAGCAGGACAAGGCCGAGGCCCAGCGCGAGGCGGCCGAGAAGCAGGCCGAGGCCCGCAAGGCCGACGCCAAGACCGAGGCTGCCGAGGCCCGCCAGAAGGCCAACCAGGACTGAGGTCCCACTCTTGGATCGCCTGTCGATTTGAGACGTGCCAACGCCCGGTCGATCCTTCGGGGTCGGCCGGGCGTTGCCGCGTCAGCGCAGCGTTTGGGAGAGTCGGCTTTTCGGTGGGGAAGCGATGTCCGTTTGCGGCGTTGCCCCTCGGGGTAGTGGTCGGCGATGGGGCCGTTGACCGAGGAGGCACTCCGTGACAGCTGAGGCCGCAGCGCAGGTCGACCCCACCGAGGGCGGGCGCTGGATCGTTCTCGACGGCCGTCGGTGGCGGGCGACGGACCCGTCCATCCCCCAGTCGCTTCGCCAGGAACTGGTCAACAACTTGATGGCCGCCCGACGGGGGGTCGGGTCCGCTCGGCGCGCCGGTGATGATGTTGCAGAGCGGGTCGCAAGGGCGCAGGTTGACGACGCCAAAGTCGCTCTGGGGGAACGGGGTGAACCCTGGTGGGAACCGCCGAGCGAGGGCGGTCGTCGTCAGCGTGCCCGGGCCACCGTTCGTGCGTTGAGCGGAGGGCGAGCGCCAGATCGCACGATCTGTCCGTCCGATGTGGCACGGACGATCGGGGGCCCCTCATGGCGGTCGCTCCTCGGGATGGTTCGCGACGAGGTGCGCAACCTGGCGCGGGACAACGTCGTCGAGGTGACCCAACGGGGTGAACCGCTCGATCCCGATCGGGACTGGAAGGGGCCGATCAGGATTCGTCGAACCGGGTGACTGCGGACGACCACAGGGCGGCGTCCGACGTGTGTTGATCACGCAACGTTTCAACGGCGCCACCCCGGGTATCGAACGTCGGTGCTGCTTGACAATCCAGGCCTGACGGACATTTCGACGAACAGCACGGCGGTGAGCGACATCGCCCATGTCGTCGTGGTTATTCCGGCCCACAATGAGGCCGCTCGATTGGGACGCCTGTTGGCATCGATGTCGCTCGCCCGGCGTCGCGTGAGCGAGAAAGTGTCGACGAGTTGCGTGGTGGTGGCCGACGCCTGCACCGACCGCACCGCCGAGGTGGCCCGACGCTTTCTCACCGGCGGACAGGATGTGCTCGAGGTGGTGGAGGCCAGGTCGGTCGGGCGTGCCCGCCAACGCGGCGTTGCGTCGGCGATCGAGGGGCACGACGATCTTCGATGCGTCTGGATTGCCAACACCGACGCCGACACCGTCGTGCCGGACAACTGGTTGACCGCGCAACTGCGCCTGGCCAACAGCGGCTACGACGCGATCGCCGGCACGGTGACCCTGCTCGAGGACGATGACTGGTGCCCGATGGTGGCGGCGCGTTTCGAACGCGCCTACCGCTGGCCGCCGGGTACACCTCATCCCCATATCCATGGCTGCAATCTGGGGATGAGGGCCTCCACGTATCTGGAGGTGGGCGGTTGGAGCGAGCGTTGCTCGGCTGAGGACGGGGACCTATGGCGGAGGCTGAAGACACACGCCCGGGTGCTGTCATCGGCCGAGAGCCGGGTCGCCACCAGCGCTCGCGTCAACGGCCGGGCACCCGACGGCTTTGCCGGCCATATCGTAAGCCTCGGCGACCCCGCCGGTCCGGGTGACCCAACCGCTCTCCCGTGCGGTTGCAACCAGGGCCGACAGGGGCGGTCCCGGGCCCTCCTCTCCGGAGCGGCGCCGTCGTGACCGGCGCCGGGACCGCCGACCTCAACGTGTGGATGCCCGCCCGAAGCAGCGCTCAACGGTGGACTCCGCCGCCGATACCAACGCTGATCGTGGCCCCCCATCCCGACGACGAGACGTTGCTGTGTGGTGGGTTGATCGCCCGTCAGGCCAAATCCGGCGTGCCCATCACCGTGCTGGCGGTGACCGACGGTGAAGCGGCCTACCCAGGGGATCCAACAGAGCTTGCCCGGCACCGGAGAGACGAACAGGGCCGTGCCCTGAGGACGCTGGCGGGCGGTGAGGTTCAGGTCGACCGGCTGCGGCTCCCCGACGGTCGAGTTGAGGAGCACCACTCGACGCTCGTCGGCGCCATCGCCGCCCACTTGACCACAGGGTCGTTGCTCGTCACTCCGTGGCGCATGGACCATCATTGCGACCACGAGGCGGTGGGTCGAGCGGCGTACCAAGCGGCGAACGGCCGAGGAACCTTGGTGGCCGAAGGCCTGTTCTGGACGTGGCATCACCGTCGGCCCGGGGAGTTACCCGGCCGCTTGCACGAGGTCAACCTGGCGTGCGACGAGCAGCGGCGACGACGACGCGCCCTGCGCCACCACCGGACGCAGCTCGAGGGCGACGGTCAAGCGCACCCGGTCCTGCATCCGGACGTGCTCGGCCCGTTCGAGTGGACCTCCGAGTACTTCATCCTCAGCACCCCAGGAGACGATGTAGATGTCCGTTCGTGACGATCTCGAGGCGCTGTGCGCCCACCCCATCGCGCAACTGGGCCTGGGGCGCACCCCCGACCGCTGGCTCACGCTGTTCGACTGGGCGCAGAGCGGGTCGGTGAGCGTCGCCAGGTTGGCCGAAGCCCACGCCGATGCCGTCGCCATCCTGTCCGAAGCGGGCCGGGCTCCGGTCGAGGGGGCGATCTACGGGGTGTGGGCCTCGGTCGACCGACACCACGAGCTGCGCCTGGACGATTCCGGAACCATCAGCGGTGCAAAGTCGTTGTGTTCGGGTTTGGGTGTCGTCGATCGTGCCTTGGTCGCCGTCGTCGGGGATCGTGGCGAGCAACTTCTGGTCGATGTCGAGGCGTCGGGTCCGACCGTCGCGTCGGACCGCAGCGGGTGGGAGACGCCGGCGCTGTCCGAGACGGCGACCGGTACGGTCCGCTACACCCAGCATCGCGTCGAGATCGTGGTCGGGGCTGATGGCTGGTACCTCGACCGGCCGGGCTTCTGGAACGGCGCGATCGGCCCGGCGGCCTGTTGGGCGGGCGCAGCGGCCGGAATCGCCGAATACGCCGAGGCGGCGGGCACCCTCGACGAGCACCAACTGGTGGCTCGCGGCGTGTTACGGGCCGAAACGGCGCTGTGTCGAACGCTGCTGGGCGATGCCGGCCGTGAGATCGACCGCGCGCCCAACGATGTCGCTGCAGCCCGGCGCCGGGCCTATGTGGTGCGTCACCTCGTCGAGCGGTCGACGTCCCGCACGGTCGACGCCTTCAATCGGGCGTTCGGGCCTCGTCCCGTCGTCGCCGACGGACGCCTGGCCCAACGGGTGGCCGACGTCATTCTGTACGTGCGCCAACAGCATGGCGACCGCGACCTGGCCGAATTGGGAGCGCTGGTCGATGACCGCTGAACCGAACCTTCACCACGGCCGCAGGTACTTCGACCAGATGTACGAGGCCGACCCCGATCCCTGGGGCTTTGACACCAGCTTCTATGAGCGTCGCAAGTACGACCTGACGATGGCGGCCCTCCCGCGCCAGCACTATGAGCGGGCGGTCGAGGCCGGCTGTGCCAACGGTGCATTGACCCGGTTGTTGGCGCCGCGTTGCGACGAGCTGATCGCCTTTGACTTTGTCGAGGACGCGGTCGATCGCGCCCGCCAGCGCTTGGCGGGCGCAGCCCATGTCACGGTGCGTTGCGCCGAGTTTCCGCTGTGGTGGCCGTCGGGAAGCGGCGACCTGGTCGTCTGGTCCGAAGTGGTCTACTACCTCAACGAATCGGGCTTCGCCCGGGCGGCGGCCGGTCTGGATCGGTGGCTGAGGCCGGGTGGTCATCTGCTGGCGGTCCACTACACCGGGGTGACCGATTACCCGCTCGGTGGCGCCGAAGCCCATCGGCTGATCGACGGGTTGGGCTTTCTTCACTCCCGGTTCGTCGCCGTCGACACTCGCTTCGTCGCTCAGCTCTGGCGGCGAAGCTGAGCGTTCCCGTCGTCACCGCAGGTTTGACCTGTGCCGAATGGGGTAGGTCTCCTGAGAAGGCGACGACAGGGGCGGGGCGATGCCACCACGGCCGGACAGGTTCGAAGCGATCGAGTCGGGTGGCGGGGTGCGACGACCCGCTCGCCGGGTGCGGGGATGACCAAGCCGACGACCGCTGCGATCGTTGAGACGGTATTGGAACGGCACGGCCGCACGTTTGCTGCGGAGGCAGGCGCTCGCATCGAGTTGAACACGCCTGCGCCGTTGTTCCGCCTGCTGTGCTTGGCGCTGCTCGTCAGCGCCCGAATTTCTTCGCAGGTGGCGATGTCGGCTGCGAAAGCGCTCGTCGAGGCGGGTTGGACGACGCCGGCCAAGCTGTCCGGTTCCACGTGGGAGCAGCGAACCAAGGTGTTGAACCGATCGGGCTACGCCCGCTACGACGAGAGCACGGCCCGGTATCTGCAGCGCAGCACCGACTTGCTCGTCGAGCGCTACGGGGGCGACCTTCGGCGGCTCCGTGACGAGTCCGGCGGCGACGTGAGCGAGCTGTCGGAACGGCTCACCCAGTTCACCGGTATCGGCACGGTTGGCGCCGAGTTCTTCTTGCGCGAGGTGCAGGCGGTGTGGCCCGAGGTCATGCCATTCGTTGACGGGCACGTCAGCGACGGGGCGGAGATGCTCGGGCTCCCGACGGAAGCGCCTGCGCTGCGCAAGCTGGTCGAAGACGACGCAGCGTTCGCCCGGTTGGCAGCGGCGCTCGTCCGGGTCCGGCTGGCCGATGACGCCGAGGGACTTCTCGAGCGGGCGGCGCAGCGGTGAGCGACGTCGGAGCGGGGACGGAGCCATGAGCGAACCGGGGTTTGTCGAACC
>JBAOHF010000038.1:0-6047 GCA_037046605.1 Nocardioides sp. | reverse complement strand
GGCCGGGGGTGGCGCTCCATTCAAGAACCGGGCTGCAATATCCGGGTCTGAAGTGACCGAAGAGACCGCCAACACCACCCCAGAATCGCTCAGCGAGACGTCGGGACTGAACCGTCGTGAACTTGGCAGGCGCGGGGGCGATGCTTGGTGCGGCAGCGGGTGCAGCGTGGGCTGCTCCAGTCGTTTTTGACAGCTTCGCATCGCCGGCTGCCGCTGCGACCTGTCCCAACAACACGTCGCCGCAATCCCTGTCCGGTCCCGGTATTATGGAGGTGTGTATCCCCTCCGGTAAAACGGTGAACTACACGATCATCGGAGGCGGGGGTGGCGGCGGTGGCGTCAACACGCACAACGGTGGATCAGCGACAAAGATGACCGGCTCGTTCACCACAGCCGGACCCGTACGGCTCACCCTCGTTGGTGCGGGCGGAGGCGCCGGAGGCCAACGCGAGGTTGACGGTGGCGTCGGTGGAACTGGTGGTGCCGGATACCGAGCAGGTGGCAACGGTGGAGCCAAGGGCGCCACCAACAACGCAAGCGGAAGTGGCGGCGGCGGCGGCGGCGCTGCTGCCTTCTACACCACCGACCTTTCGATCGTCGTCGTGGCGCCCGGTGGCGGAGGTGCCGGCGGCGGCAATATTTATAAAGCAGGCGGAGAGACTCAGCGATACGGAGGGGGCGGTACGGAGCCGCTCACCACGGGTTCGCTCTCAGGCGTCAGAGGTCAGGACGGATTTGGCAGTGGCGGACAAGCAAGCGGTGGGGCTGGTCGGTACGGGCTAGGCGCTGCGCCGACTACCGGAGGTGCAGGCGGATCGACGGGCACCGACGGCACTACCGGCACGCCCGGCACCGCTGGTGGAAGCAACGGCGACCTGGACCCGGGCGGCAGCGGGGGCATCGGGGCTGTCAACAGCACTTCGTCGGGAGGCGGCGGTGGTGGCGGTGGCGGCGGGTACGCCGGTGGAGGTGGCGGTGGTGGCGGTGGCGGCTACAGCGGCGGTGGTGGTGGCGGTAGCGGATCGGCCTACCACACCGGCGTGGGCACTCCTACCTTCTCTGTAGCGGGGCCCCACAGCAGCGACTTCGATCCGAACGTGGGAACCGACCCAGGCCACCCCGGCCACGGCGGCCCCTCGGCAAGTGTCACTAGTGCTGGCGCCCTCGGCCAGCCAGGCGGCGATGGGTATATCGAACTGACCTGGTGACGAGAAGGCCGGTATCAGACCGGCGGGCTGACGTTAACGGACTCCGGGCGCACAGCACGAGGTGGAGGGTCAAGGTCGTTTGGAGCGAAGAAGGTCGCTTTTTGCAGAGCGGACTCTTGACCTTTCACAACCGAAGCAGCCATCTGCTGGACGATCGTTAGGTGGAGGCGTCCAGCGCCTGCCCGCCACCGAGTACCTGGAGTTCCGGGAGCGCGACACTGGCGCGGCATTCTTCGACCGGCACGGGCTCGACTCGAGCGTGCCGAGCGGATGGTGCAATGTCGTGTCGCGATCTGGTCGACGGGACGGCCCGGTGCGATCGGGGAGGGAAGCGACACGAGCGGTGTGTCCTACCGAGTCTCGCGTGATGGTCTGCTGGCCGACGGCTATGAGAACGTGGAACTCGTTTCGATGGCCCTCAAGGACGAGTACGGTGCCGCCGGATGTGGCCTGTTGATGATGGTCGTGTCACCCGCGATCTGCGGCACAGTGATCACCAAGTTCGGGACCGATCCCCAGAAGGACCGCTGGCTCCCGGGCCTGGCCGACGGCTCCGAGATCATGGCCTTCGCGATCACCGAGTCCGATGCCGGATCGAACTCGCACCGCATCACCACCACCGCCCGTCGCGACGGCGGCGACTGGATACTCAACGGCGCCAAGACCTACATCTTGTGCGTCGACGTCGCCAACAACGTGCTGGTGGTGGCAGAACCGAGGACTCGACCACCGGCTCGCTCAAGCCGGTGCTCTTTGTCGTGCCCACCGACGCCGCCGGGCTGGAGTACACCAAGATCGAGATGGATATCATCAGCGCCGATCGGCAGTTCAGCGTGTTTCTCGATGACGTCCGGCTGCCCACCGACGCGCTGGTGGGCGCCGAAGACGCGGCGATCGATCAGCTGTTTGCGGGGCTCAATCCGGAACGGATCATGGCCTCCGCGTTTGCGGTCGGCATGGCCCGCTACGCGCTCGGGGTGGCCACCGAGTACGCAAAGGAGCGGGTGGTGTGGCGCGACAAACCGATCGGCTCCCATCAAGGCGTCGCACACCCGCTCGCCCAGGCCCACATCGAGGTGCAACTGGCGAAGCTGATGATGCAGAAGGCTGCGACGCTGTACGACCAGGGCGATCACATGGGTGCGGGTGAGGCGGCCAACATGGCGAAGTACGCGGCCGGTGAGGCCGGCACCCGTGCGGTCGATCAGGCGGTGCAGACCCTGGGCGGCAACGGGCTGGCCAGCGAATACGGGCTGGGCGCACTCATCGCGGCATCCAAGCTGTCGCGCATCGCGCCGGTCAGTCGGGAGATGATCCTCAACTTCGTCGCCCAGCACAGCCTGGGCCTGCCAAAGTCGTACTGATGGACACCTCCCCAAGCACCGACCCGTCCTCAGCCGAGGCGCCGCTCGTGCGTCGTCACGACGCCGACCGGATTGCCACGCTCACGTTGGACTCGCCGGAGAACCGCAATGCGTTGAGTGCACGGCTGGTCGGAGAACTCGCCGGGCACCTTCGCGACATCGAGGCCGACGACACCGTCCGCGCCGTCGTGCTCACCCACACGTCCAACACGTTCTGCGCCGGTGCCGACCTCGCCGAGGGTGCACGCGAGGGCGGACCGGCCAAGGTGGTGGCACGTCTGGTGGCGTTGTTGCGCCAGATCGTCGAGATGGACAAGCCGGTGGTGGCCAAGGTGGACGGCAACGTGCGTGCGGGCGGTCTGGGACTGTTCGCGGCCTGCGACGTCACCGTCGCCGGGTTGACGTCGAGTTTTGCGCTCACCGAGGCCCGGCTGGGCTTGTCGCCCGCGGTCATCTCGCTGACGGTGTTGCCCCGCCTGACCGACCCGGGCGGCGTCGCGGTATTACCTGACCGGGGATCGTTTCGACGCTGCCGAGGCGGAACGTATCGGGCTGGTCGCGATCGCAACCGAGGATCCCGACGAGGCGGTCGCCGGGTTGGCGGCATGACCAACACCGAACCTTCGCCGAAGGGCCCGAAGCAGGATCGAAGCCGGGCGACCCGTCTGGCGTTGTTGGGGGCCCGCCGTCGGCTGTTTGGCCGAGGTGGGCTGGTCGGGCAGCACCGTGACGGTGGCGGCCGAACGCGCCGAGGTGTCCAGGGGTGCAGCGCAGCACCATCTCCCCACCCGCGAGGACCTCTTTGTCGCTGCGGTCGAACACATGACCGAGGCCCGCACCGAAGAGATCCGCCGCTACATCGAGGATCACGGCGATGATCCGATCTTCACCCGCAACGTGGTGCAATTGGTGGTGGACATGCACACCGGTGAGTTGTTCCGGGCGGCCCTGGCGCTGTAGGTGGCCTCGGCTGCGGAGCCGCAACTGCGCGAACGGGTCGTCATCCTCGAAACGCGGATCGGCCGTCAGGTGCACCGAGCGACAGTCCAGTTGCTCGGCGTCGACGAGCAAGAGGCGGACGTGCGGCCGCTCATCCAGGGGATCCTCGACATGGCACGAGGCCTGGGGTTGGCCAACCTGCTCGGCGACGACCGCCAACGCCGCGCACCGACTATCGAGCAGTGGTCGGCACTGCTCGACGAAGCGCTCAAGCGTCCGGGCTGAGATGGCGATGCCCGAGATGAGAGCGACTTTGCCGAGAAACTGAACGGCTGTGCACTGAACGATGTCTATAGGGTATGCTATCGGCGTTCCTTCCCCCCCGTCAGGATCATCAGAGATGGACGAATAGTCTGCCAACACCGGTGCCACTCCGAGCGCCGCGACATCGGGCATGAATCGACGTGAAGCGGTCAAGCGAGGGGCCATGGTCACCGGGGCCGTGGGCGCTGCGTGGACCGCACCGATGGTCTACGACAGCTTCAACACCCCGGCATCAGCGGCGGGGTCGCCAAGTATGTCACCGGTGGAGTTGTCAGGTTCTGGCACGACGCCTGCGATCCTTCCAGCGAATACCAAAATCACCTACGAGTTGATCGGCGGTGGTGGCGGCGGTGGCTCCACGAATGCCTTCAATGGTGGTTCCGCGACCAAGATCACCGGGTCGTTCACAACGTCGGGGAGCGGCCTCACGTTGACCCTGAGCGGAGCGGCCGGTGGGGGAGGGTCAACGACAGTTGGGGTTGGCGGAACGGGCGGAGCCGGTTACCGAAGCGGGGGTGCTGGAGGGTCTAAGGGCACGGGTACCGGCGACAATGCTGGTGGCGGTGGCGGTGGTGGAGGCGCGGCAGCGATCTACAACTCTGATAAGACGTTCATATTCGTCGCGCCAGGTGGTGGCGGCGCCGGCGGAGGCTCAGGCTATGCAACCAATCGGACTGGCGGCGGTGGCCCCACGCCGAGATCTACCGGCTCATGGGAAGGCGAAGGCGGTGGCGACGGCGGAACCGGTGGAGGAAGAGGGAGAGGCGGCGGCGGCGGCGACTACCAAACAGACTTCGTGAGCGTTGGAGGCGCAGGTGGCGCCGCTGGTAGCGACAACGGCGCCGGGGTCGCGGGAACGGCTGGCGGCGGAACCAGCGCCCCCACACCCGTTGGTGGCACGGGCGGACAGGGAGGCTCGCAGACGACTGACCACCCGGGTGGCGGCGGTGGCGGCGGTGGCGGCGGGGTCGCGTGTGGCGGTGGTGGCGGCGGCGCCGGTTGCTACAACGGCGCCGGGGGAGGCGGGAGTGGTTCCGCTATCCAGCTGCATCCCGGAGTGACAGCCTTCAGTACGTCGTTTGCAGTTGCGTCCGGCGGGAGCGGCTCAAACGGCGCGGTCAATACCGCTCACCCAGGCCATCCGGGCAAGAGCGGGACGTCCACCGGTTCCGGAAGTGTTGGGGCTGGTGGCGGAGACGGATACATCAAGCTCAGTTGGTAGGTGCAAGCGGTCGCTTGGCGGCGCTGACCCGAGCCAAGACCGAAACCCAGCTGTCGCATCCGTTGCCCGACGAAGCGGCCAATGAGGTGGCGCGTCGATCGAGGATGCGCAGCGAGTCGCAAGACGCTGCTTCGGCTGGGCAGGAAGAGAGCGCATTGGTGGGGGCTGAGCATCAACATGACGGAGTAGCCAAGATTGGACGTCTCCGCTCGAACTTCTGCGCTGTCGGCGGCCGTGAGGACCTCAACCCAGACGCTCGGGCGGAGTCCGACGATCGAGCTTGATGCGCCCTGGAGCACCGCCAACTCGTTCCCCTCGACGTCGATTTTCAGTAGGTCGAGACGTTGGGGGCGTAGCGAGTCCAGCGTGACGACGGACACCTGACCGGCCGGATCGGTGCGGAGTCGGGTGGCGCCGAGGTTTCCCGGTGGTGGCTCTGGCACCGCGCGTCCTGGGCCTCCTCCAAGGGGTTACCCGTGTGTGGCCAGGCGGCTGACCCCGTTGCAGGTGATGTTGGCGCCAAAGAGTTGTCGGGCTGGGGTGTAGCGCTCGAACGCTGTGACCTCCGCTTGATGGTTGCGTGCCCCGTAGACAGCGTGGTTGCCGATGTTGGCGCCAACGTCGATGATCGCCGGACTCGGTGGCAGGAAAGCGTCGGCGATGCTCAGTTCGACCGCTTCGTACGGTCGCTCGGTCCCGGCAACCCCGTCGCCGATCTCGTCGTCGATCGGCACTTCCAGAGCCTTGCGGTGACCCTTTGGCAGTTGTGCCGTCGCAAGGTGGCAGCCATCTCGGAGGTGCAGGCCTGGACGTTCGGCTGCCCCGGGCTGGGCGTGTGCAGCGGGAGAGCGTTCGCCCCTTGCTGTGCTGTCGGTTCATGGCCTCCTGGCATGGCGACTCATCGCGCCAGGCAGCCGATGTGTGACGCCCGAGTATCCTGAAGACCGATGTTCTGGATGATCGACGCCAAGGGATGAGAAGGCGGCCTGG
>JBAOHF010000037.1:0-581250 GCA_037046605.1 Nocardioides sp. | reverse complement strand
GAGCTGAGGGGATTCGAACCCCTGACCCCTTGCATGCCATGCAAGTGCGCTACCAGCTGCGCCACAGCCCCGCTGCCCCCTTGCGGGAACTCCGGAATCTTAGCCGGGCACCTGTGGCCGACGGAAATCGGGACCCCCCGCCCAGACAGTTGGCCGTCAGAAGGTGGGGCCGGGACCGAAGGCGGCGTCGGTCGCCCGCATGTTGTAGGCCACCAAACGGAGAACACCCCCGAGTTGGGTCTCCTCCAGCATCACCCAGCCGCAGTTGTCGAGGGCCCGCCAGCGGCCCACGGATTCGGTCGGCAGGTCGAGCAGGTTGAGCAAGGTCACCTTCAAGCCAGCGCCGTGGCCGACGACCATGGCGGTCTCGCCCGGGTCGACCGAGGCCAGCGCGTCACTGAGTGCGGCAGAGATTCGGGCCACCACGATCGGGGTGGTCTCTCCGCCGGGTACGACGTCATACTGGCCCGCGCGGAAGCGGGCGTACTCCTCTGGATACCGCTCGCGGTACTCCGACATCGTGATCCCGGTCCGCTCCCCCAAGTCGTACTCACGCAGGCGCGCATCCAGCCGCGGTTCGAGCCCGCAGGCTCCACCGATGATCTGCGCGGTGTGCGCCGCCCGGCGCAGGTCGGAGCTCCAGAGCCGCTGCGGCCCAAGCGCCGCCAACACCGGCGCGGCGGCCTTTGCCTGGGTGACCCCGACCTCGTTGAGATCGACATCGCTGTGCCCCTGGCCGCGTTGCTCGGCGTTCCAATCGGTCTGGCCATGCCGGACCAGCACCAGACGCCGACCGGGTTCTCCCGGGTCGCTCACGATGCGTCCGGCTCGTCCTCGTTGCGGTCGGTCACCGCAGTCGGGGGCTTCTGATCCAGCAGCGCCTCGGCGGGCAACGCGATCGTCGGACAGTCGCGCCAGAGCCGCTCGAGAGCGTAGAACTGCCGCTCCTCCTCATGCTGGACATGCACGACGATCTCGCCGTAGTCGATCAGCACCCAGCGCCCGTCGCGCTCGCCTTCGCGACGGATCGGCTTGGCGCCGAGCTCGCGCAGCTTGTCCTCGACCTCGTCGACGATGGCCTTGACCTGACGGTCGTTGGTGCCGCTCGCCAGCAGGAAGGCGTCGGTGATCGCCAGCTGGTCGGAGACATCGAAGGCGAGCAGATTCTTGGCAAGCTTGTCCGAGGCCGCAATCGCAGCGGCGCGGATCAGTTCGACGGCGTGGTCGGTGGCGGTCACTCTCAGGCTCCCTCAGTCGGCCGGAGCGAGACGGTCTCCGCCGGATACAACTCGTGTTTGGCGATGTATTGAACGACCCCGTCAGGCACGAGGTACCACACCGGCTCGCCGCGCCGCTTGCGCTCGCGGCAGTCGGTGGAAGAGATGGCCAGCGCCGGAATCTCGACGAGCGTCACCCGATCGGACGGGATCGGAGCGAGGGTTTCGGGATCCATGGCGTAGCCGGGCCGGGTGCAGCCGACGAAGTTGGCCAGCTCGAACAGCTCATCGGCCGCGCGCCAAGTGAAGATGTCGGCCAGCGCATCGGCACCGGTGATGAAGTAGAACTCGTCGTCGGGCAGTTCCGCGCGCAAGTCGCGCAGCGTGTCGATGGTGTACGTCGGCCCGTCGCGGTCGATGTCGACCCGCGACACCCGGAAGACCGGGTTGGCGGCCGTGGCGATCACCGTCATCAGATAGCGGTGTTCGGCCGGTGAGACCGTCCGGTCCGACTTCTGCCAGGGGTCCCCCGTCGGCACGAAGACGACCTCATCCAGCCCGAACCAAGCCTGGACTTCCGACGCGGCCACGAGGTGGCCGTGATGGATCGGGTCGAAGGTTCCGCCCATGATGCCGACCCGTCGCTTGCGGGTCGCCGAGTCGGCAGCGGTCACCGGTGAGAGCCTCTAGCTGTGCTCGCGGCCGGCGCCGAAGGCGACCAGCGCCGCCAGCGACCCCAGCAGGATCGCGAGCGTGCCGCCGCCGATCACGTAGGGCCAGTAGCTAGCGCTTTCGCTGACACCTGGCTCGGCGAGAAGGATCAAGTGGGCCTGCAGTGCGGACATGGCGCACAGCCTACAAGGCGCGGGCCGCGTCAGCGGACGTGGCCATCCCCCGTGACGACGTACTTGGTGGAGGTCATCTCCTGTAGGCCCATCGGGCCGCGCGCATGCAGCTTCTGGGTGCTGATCCCGATCTCGGCACCGAAGCCGAACTCACCCCCGTCGGTGAACCGCGTCGACGCGTTCACCATCACCGCCGCCGAATCCACCGCCGCCACGAACCGACGGGAGGCGGCCAGGTCCTCGGTCACGATCGCGTCGGTGTGCTGGCTGGAGTAGGTGCGGATGTGTTCGATGGCCTGCTCGATGTCGGCCACGACGAGGGCCGAGATCTCCGAGGCGAGATATTCGGTGCCGTAGTCCTCCGCAGTAGCGGGCTCCACGCCGGGAAGGCCCTGGAATCCGACGCCGCCGTGGATGAGCACCCCGGCTTCCTGGAGCGCGGCCACCACCCGCGGGACGAACGTTTCGGCCACCTCGGCGTGCACCAGAAGCGACTCGGCGGAGTTGCAGACCGACGTGCGATGGGTCTTGGAATTGAGCACGATCGCGAGCGCCTTGTCGAGGTCGGCGCCGCGATCGACGTAGACATGGCAGTTGCCGACGCCGGTCTCGATCACCGGCACCGTCGACTCCTCCACCACGCTGCGGATGAGGCCGGCGCCGCCGCGCGGGATAAGTACGTCGACCAGTCCGCGCGCGCGCATCAGGATCTTGACGCTGTCGTGGGAGTCGCCGGGAACCAACTGCACCGCATCCGCCGGAAGGCCGGACCGGTCGATGGCCGCGCGCAGCGAGGCGACGATCGCGCGATTGCTCGACTTGGCACTGGAGGAACCGCGCAAGAGCACCGCGTTGCCGGACTTCAGCCCAATCCCCGCGGCATCGGCGGTGACGTTGGGCCGAGCCTCGTAGATCATCCCGACCACCCCGAACGGCACCCGGAGCTGGCGCATCTCCAAGCCGTTGGCCAACGTCGAGCCACGCACCACCTCGCCCACCGGATCGGGCAGCCCGGCCACGTCGCGCAGCCCTTGCGCCATACCCGCGAGGCGGTCGGGAGTCAGCGTGAGGCGATCGATGATGTTGGCCGGAGTGCCCGCAGCCTGGGCGCGCGCGATGTCCTCGGCATTGGCCGCCAAGATGGTCGCCTCGTCGGCCCTCAGTGCGTCGGCCATAGCCCGCAGCGCGGCGTCCTTCGCGGCTCGATTGGTGACCGCCAGGTCGTAGCTCGCGGTGCGCGCCCGCTGGGCTACCGCGACGAACGCATCGACTTCGGAGCCGGCTTCGTGACTGGCTTCGGGGAGGGCCTCAGACATGCCGTCAAGGGTACGGCGTGCGGTCGCCGCTGAGCGTCTCGTGACCGTCCCCCGACTCCAGATACTCCAGCGCGTTCTTGTCGCCGATCCGCCGAAAAGGCGACCGGAACGCGCTGGACTATCGCGGATGCAGGTCAGGCCTTGCGGGCGTTGATCTGCTCGGTGGCGGCAGGCAGGACCGTATGGAGGTCGCCGACGACACCGAAGTCCACGAGCTCGAAGATCGGGGCTTCCTCGTCCTTGTTGACCGCGACGATCGTCTTGGAGGTCTGCATGCCGGCCCGGTGCTGGATGGCGCCGGAGATGCCGTTGGCGACGTAGAGCTGCGGCGACACGGTCTTGCCGGTCTGCCCCACCTGCAAGGTGTGCGGCTTCCAGCCCGAGTCCACCGCGGCACGCGAAGCACCCACCGCAGCGCCGAGCGCGTCAGCGAGCCCCTCGACGGCCGAGAAGTCACCGCCCGTGCCACGGCCACCGGAGACCACGATGGCTGCCTCGGTGAGCTCGGGCCGCCCGGTCGCCTGCCGCGGCTGGCTGGCCAGCACCCGGACACGACGCGAGTCGTCGGCGATCTGCACGTCGACGGTGACCACCTCGGCCGAGCCGGCCGCCTCGACCGGGGCGGCTGAGTTGGGCTTCACCGTGATGATCGAGGTGCCGCGGGTGACCTTTGCCTTCACGGTGTAGTTGCCGGCGAAGACGCTCTGGGTGGTGGTGCCGTCGGCATCCACGTCGACGGCATCGGTGATCAAGCCGGAGTCGAGACGGATCGCCAGACGTCCGGCGATCTCCTTGCCCTCGGCCGAGCTGGTCACCAGGATCGCTGCCGGGTTCGCCATGGTGGCGACCTGCTGGAGCGCGTCCACCTTCGGCACCACGAGGTAGGGCCGGATCTGGGCGTCGTCGACGGCGTAGGTCTTGGTGGCGCCGTACGCCGCGACTGCGGCGGCCGCCTCCGTGGCCTTGGCCACCGGGCCGATGAACACCGCAGCCGGCTCGCCGAGCCGAGCTGCGAGCGTGAGCATCTCCAGGGTCGGCTTCTTGACGGCTCCGTCGACGTGGTCGATCAGGACGAGAACTTCAGACACTTCGGGTCTCCTGCTCAGATGACGGGGCTCAGATGAACTTCTTGCCGGCAAGGAACTCCACCAACGCAGCGGCGCCCGAGCCACTGTCGTCGGTGACGATCTCACCAGCCGAGCGAGGCGGGCGGGGGGTGGCGTCTGTCACTGCCGTCCAGGCGACCGACAAGCCGACCTGCGCTGGGTCGACTCCCAGATCGGCCAGGGAGTAGGTCTCCACCGGCTTCTTCTTCGCCGCCATGATCCCCTTGAAGGAGGGGTAGCGCGCCTCGCCGGACTGGTCGGTCACCGACACCAGCGCGGGCATCGTGGCGGCAATGACTTCGGAGGCGGCGTCGCCGTCGCGCTTGATCCGGATCTCGGCGCCCTGGGTCTCGAGCACCGCGGCTTGGGTGACCTGCGGGAGCCCAAGGCGCTCGGCCAGCATCGCCGGGACCACCGACATCATCGCGTCGGTCGACGCCATGCCACACATGACCAGGTCGACGGCCCCACCCTCGCCGATCTTGTCGACGGCCTTGGCCAGCACCAGCGAGGTGGCCGCGGCGTCGGAGCCGGCGATCGCGTCGTCCGTGACGTGGACTCCCTCGTCGGCGCCCATCTGGAGGGCCTTGCGCAACGCATCGCCAGCCTTCTCGGGGCCTACGGTCAACGCGATGATCGTGATCTCGTCGTCGGGCCGGGCTTCCTTGAGCCGCAACGCCTGCTCCACGGCGTACTCATCGAGTTCCGAAAGGAGCCCGTCAACGCCGACACGGTCGACGGTCAGGTCCTCCTCGAAGCGGCGGTCACCGGTCGCATCCGGGACATGCTTGACACAGACGACAATCCTCATGAGGCCCGAGGGTACCGGCGAGTAACGGCCTTAGGCAGGCCGAGAGGCGAGCATCTGCGTCGGCGTTGGCAATCTCACACCAGGGGGTCTCACACGGGGTGGCACACGCGGAGGGTCCCCCCCACACGATGCGAGATCACCGAACGGCCCAGACGCTGCCGCGGGCGCGACCCATGACGATGGCGGCGCGGTCGCGGCACTCAGGTGAACTGTGCCTTCCCCGGCCCCGACTCCATGAATGACGCCATCCCGATGGTGCGGTCCTCGGTCGCGAACAGGGCAGCGAACTGCTGCCGCTCGATCTCCAGGCCGGTCGCCAGGTCCACCGTTGCGCCGCGGTCGATGCACTCCTTTGCCGCACGCAAGGCCAGGGCGGGCGAGTTCGCGAAGCGTCCGGCCCAGGCCAGCGCCTCGGCATAGACCTGATCGGCCGGCACCACCTTGTCGACCAGCCCGAGGGTCAACGCCTCCGCCGCCGGCACGAAGCGCCCGGTGAAGATCAGGTCCTTCGCCTTGCTCGGGCCGATCAGCCGGGTCAGCCGCTGGGTGCCGCCGGCCCCGGGGATGATCCCGAGCAGGATCTCCGGCTGCCCCAGGACGGCGTCGTCGGCAGCGAACCGGACGTCGGCGCACAGCGCCAACTCGCAGCCACCACCAAGCGCGTAGCCCGTCACGGCAGCCACCACCGGCTTGGGGATCTGCGCGATCGCGGTGAAAGCGGACTGCAGTCCGGCCGAGCGAGCCACCATGTCGGCATAGGACATGTCGGCCATCTCCTTGATGTCCGCGCCCGCCGCGAAGACCTTCTCGCCGCCGTACAACACCACGGCACGTACGTCGGCACGATCGGTGCACTCGACGGCAGCCGCTCGCAGTTCCTCCTGGACCGCCGCGTTCAGCGCATTCATCTTGGGCCGGTCGAGCCGGATCGTGGCGACCGCGTCCGCGACCTCCACCCGCACGAATTCACCGTTCACGCTGCACTCCTTCGACTCCGGGAACCCTGGAGGCGCCACCTGGACGCCCGACTGGCACCAGCCTAGGCCGAGGATTCCGGAGACCCCGCGCGAGCCGTGGTCCGTCGCACGTCCGGTCCGGGGGAGAATGCTGCGAGTGAGCCCGGAATCTTGGAGTTGGAGCAGTCGCGATCAGATCGCCCCGGTGTGGCCGGGGTTCCATCAACAACTCGGGGCCACCTGGAGCGAGGAGTCGACCAACTTCGCGATCTGGGCGCCCGAGGCCACCGCCTTGTGGATCTGTCTGTTCGACAGCGACGGCGTCGAGACCCGCCACCAGCTCACCGAGCACACCTTGGGGGTGTGGCACGGAGCGATCCCCGGCGTACCTCTCGGGCAGTTGTACGGCGTCCGCGCCGACGGACCGTGGGACCCCGATCACGGCTTGCGTTTCAATCCGGCCAAGCTCCTGCTCGACCCCTATGCCCGGGCGATCACCGGCGAGGTGCAACCTGGCACGACCGTCACGCTCCCCTACGAACTGGACCACCCGGCAACGGCCAGCACCCAGGACTCCGCCCCGGCGATGCCCCGGTGCGTGGTGGTCGACGACCGCTTCGACTGGGGTGAGGACCGGCATCTACGCCATCGCTGGCGCGACAGCGTCATCTACGAGATGCACGTCAAGGGGTTCACCAAGCTGCACAACGAGGTCCCCGAGGAGCTGCGCGGCACCTACGCCGGGCTGGGTTCCCCCACGGTGATCAACTACCTGCGCGACCTCGGCGTGACCGCGGTGGAGTTGCTGCCGATCCACCAGTTCTTCTCCGAGCCCGTCGGTCAGCGGCCGCGGTCAGGTCAACTACTGGGGCTACAACTCGATCGGATTCTTCGCCCCGCATGCGGCCTATTCGAGCGCAGGTGGGCACTGGGCGGCCAGGTCGCCGAGTTCAAGCAGATGGTGAAGAACTTCCACGCGGCGGACATCGAGGTCATCCTCGACGTCGTCTACAACCACACCGCCGAGGGCGGGAACACCGGTCCGGCGCTACTCCTTCCGCGGGCTTGGACGACCTCGGCTTCTACAAGCGATCCGGCACGGTCGGGGACAGCTACTGGGACGTGACCGGCTGCGGCAACACCGTGGACTCCACCAATCTCGGCGTGCACTGCGGTTGATCCTGGATTCGCTGCGCTACTGGGCCACCGAGATGCATGTCGACGGCTTCCGCTTCGACCTCGCTTCGGCCCTCGCCCGCACGGGCCACAGCGTCGACATGCGCAGCGCCTTCCTGACCACGATCAGCCAAGACCCGGTGCTGCGTCACGTGAAGCTCATCGCCGAGCCGTGGGACGCCTCCATGGACGGCTATCGGGTGGGCCCGTTCCCGCCGCCGTGGACCGAATGGAACGACCGTTTCCGGGACACCGTGAGGGATTTCTGGCGCGGCCAGGCCGGGATCCGCGAGGTTGCGTCCAGGATGGCCGGCTCGTCGGACCTGTACGCCGACGACGGCCGCTCGCCGTACGCCTCGGTGAACTTCGTGACCGCCCACGACGGCTTCACCGTGCGCGACATCGTGAGCTACAACGACAAGCACAATCTGGCCAACGGCGAAGAGAACCGAGACGGCACCGACAACAACCGCTCGTTCAATCATGGAGTCGAAGGCGACACCGACGACCCGGCCATCCACGATCTGCGGCGCCGTCAAGCCGCCAATCTGATGGTGACGCTCTGCTTGGCCAGTGGGTCGCCGATGCTGGTCGCGGGCGACGAGCGGGGTCGCACCCAGCGCGGCAACAACAACGCCTACGTCCAGGACAACGAGATCTCCTGGGTCGACTGGCGCCCCGAGGACGCCTGGCTCGACGTCTTTGAACATGTCTCCGGGGCGCTCCGGCTGCGTCGCGACCATCCCGCGCTGCGGCAACGGCACCACTTCACCGGCTCGCCGACCATCGACGGCGGCCCCAAGGATGTGGCGTGGATGCACCCGACCGGCCGGGAGATGACCGCCCCGGATTGGTACGACGCGGAGCTGCGCACGATCGGCATGTTCGTCTCCGGGGACCCGCTGCGCTCCCCCGGACCCCGCGGGGAGCAGCAGCACGACGCTTCGTTCCTGATCTGGCTGCAAGCCGACCCCGACCCGGTAGAGGTGACGATGCCGGTCAACCAGTGGGTCAACCACGGCGACGTGGCGCTCTCGACCGATCCCGATCTCGTCGTGGGCACGCCGGTGGAGTCCGGGCAGACCCTGCAGTTGGGCGGCAGATGCGTCGTGGTGCTTCGCCAGCGCACCTGACTCCGGCGAAGTCGGAGCACGCACGGGACGGCTACCAGGCGTAGGCCTCCGGGGCGCGGCTTGGCACCATTGGGCCCGGGTGGCGGGAAGAGCTCGTCCAGCTTGGCCAGGGCATCGGCGTCGAGGCTGACCTCGAGCGCGCCGCAGGGAGGCGTCGAGCTGGTCGATCGTGCGCGGCCCGATGATCGGGGCGGTCACGCCCTTCTCGGGACAGCAGCCACGCCAGGGCCACGTCGGCCGGGATCGGCTCGCCCAACTCGGCGCAGAACTCCTCATAGCGCCTCGATCGTCGGCCGGTGCTGCTCAAGAGCGTCGGCGGACCGTCCGGTGCCCGACCGCGAGCCACCGCCTTCGCGCTCCTTGCGGATGGCTCCGCCCAGCAGGCCGCCGTGCAGCGGCGACCACGGGATCACGCCCAAGGCCGTAGTGCACGGCACGCCGGGAGCACCTCGAGCTCGACCCACCGCGGTCATCAGGTTGTAGATCGACTGCTCGCTGCACCAGCCCGGTGAAGTGGCGCGCCTTGGCGGCTTCTTGCGCCTGGGCGATGTGCCAGCCGGCGAAGTTGGAGCTGCCGACGTAGAGGATCTTGCCCTGCTGCGCGCAGCACCTCCATCGCCTCCCAGATCTCCTCCCACGGGGTCGACCGGTCGACGTGGTGCATCTGGTAGAGGTCGATGTAGTCGGTCTGCAGCCGCGCGCAGCGACTGCGTCGCACGCGCGGCGGATGTTGCAGCGCCGACAGGACGCGCGTCGTTGGGCCAGTCGCCCATCGACGCCGTAGAGCTTGGTGGCGAGCACGGTCTTCTCGCGGCGACCGCCGCCCTGGGCGAACCAGCGGCCGATGATCTGCTCGGTGATGCCCTCGCCCTTCTGCCAGCCGTAGACGTTGGCGGTGTCGAAGAAGTTGATGCCCGTGCTCGTGGGCGCGGTCCATGATCGCGTGGCTGTCGGCCTCGGCGGTCTGCGGGCCGAAGTTCATCGTGCCGAGGCAGAGCCGGCTGACCGACAGGCCGGTGGCGTCCCAGATGTGTGTAGTCCATACGGCAATCCAACCAGGAACGGCGCGTACGAGGAGCGAGTCGTCAGGAGGGCAAGGCCACCAGGCCGAGCTCCCCGGCCGACGCCAGCATCTCGTTGCGCGGGATCACCCGCACGGTGTAGCCGAAGCCACCCGCATGATCCAGCTCTACTTCTCCGTCGAAGCGGTATCGGCCGCCGGTGTAGCTCTCCGCCAGCGTCAAGGCCTGGACCTCGGGCTCGTGCAGGTCGTCGGTGCCGTTGAGCCGACCATGCACCAGCTGGACCGCGACGTCGCGCTCGGTCAGTTCACCCAAAGCCACGAACGCCCGAACCGAGAACGTCGTCCCGACCTCGGGGGTCTCACTGACCCCGGAGCTCTCCACGTGCTCGACCCGCACAGCGCTCCACCCCGCACGGACCCGCTGCTTCCAGGAGGAGAGCTCCTTGGCGCCCGCGAAGTCGTGGTTGAGCAAGCGGGCGGTGTGCGCGGCGGGGGCATAGAGCTGCCGGATGTAGTCGCGCACCTGCCGGGTCGCGAGCACCTTCGGGCCGAGCGACTTCAAGGTGTGTCGCACCATCTCCAGCCAACGGGTGGGCACACCCTCGGCGTCGACGTCGTAGAAGCGCGGCGCGACCTCGTTCTCGATCAAGTCGTAGAGCGCCGCGAGCCTCGATGTCGTCACGGTGATCGGGGTCCTCCACGCCGTCGGCGCGTCGGGATCGCCCAGCCGTTCTCGCCGTCGTACCACTCGTCCCACCAGCCGTCGAGGATCGACAGGTTGAGCCCGCCGTTGAGCGCGGCCTTCATGCCGGAGGTGCCGCAGGCCTCATAGGGCCGCAGCGGGTTGTTGAGCCAGACGTCGCAGCCGGGGTAGAGCGGCTGGTGCCATGGCAATGTCGTAATTGGGCAGGAACGCGATCCGGTGGCGCACCTCCGGGTCGTCGGCGAACTGCACCATCTCCTGGATCAGCCGCTTGCCGGTGTCGTCGGCCGGGTGCGCCTTGCCAGCGATCACCAGCTGGATCGGCCGCTCGGGGTGCAGCAAGCAGCGCCTTGAGCCGCTGCGGGTCGCGCAGCATCAGCGTCAGCCGCTTGTACGTCGGCACGCGGCGCGCGAAGCCGATCGTGAGGATGTCCGGGTCGAGGGCGTTGTCGATCCAGCCGAGTTCGGCCGGAGCCGCACCCCGGTTGGCCCAGGAGCGCGCCAACCGCTTGCGGGCATCGGTCACCAAGCCCTCACGCAGCGAGCGCTTCAAGTCCCAGATCTCCTTGCCGGGGATCTGGTCGACCAGCGGCCACAAAGCGTCGGTGTCGTCGCTGTCGACGTTGGCGCCGTAGGCAGCGGCCATCTCGAAGACCTCGCGGGCGATCCAGGTGGGGCCGTGGACGCCGTTGGTGATCGATCCGATCGGCACCTCGGCCTCGTCGAAGGCGGGCCAGAGTCCGTGGAACATCCCCCGGCTCACTTCACCGTGCAGCTGGGACACGCCGTTGGCGCGCTGCGCCAGCCGGAAGCCCATCACGGCCATGTTGAACACACCGGGGTCGCCGCCCTCGTAGTCCTCCTCGCCGAGCGCGAGGATGCGGTCGACGGGCACACCGGGCACGGGGCTGTTGCCGGAGAAGTACTGCTCGATCAGGTCACGCGGGAAGCGGTCGATGCCAGCCGGAACCGGCGTGTGTGTGGTGAAGACCGTGCCGGCCCGCGAGATGTCGAGGGCGGTGTCGAAGTCGAGGCCGGGCCCCCCGGCGACGACGGTGAGTTCGCGGATGCGCTCCAAGCCGAGGAAGCCGGCATGGCCCTCGTTGGTGTGGAAGACCTCGGGTGCCGGGGCGCCGGTGAGCCGGGAGTAGACCCGCAGCGCCCGGACGCCGCCGATGCCGAGCAGCAACTCCTGACGGAGCCGGTGCTCGGAGGTGCCGCCATAGAGCCGATCGGTGACATCGCGGTAGTGACCGGGGTTCTCCTCGATGTCGGAGTCGAGCAGAAGCAGCGGGACTCGCCCGACCTGCGCCACCCAGATCCGGGCCACCAGGTCCGGACCGCCCGGCAGCGGCACGGTGACGTTGGCACGAGTGCCGTCGGCCTCGCGCAGCACTGTCAGCGGCAGCTCGTCGGGGTCGAGAACGGGGTAGCTCTCCTCCTGCCAGCCGTCGCGGGAGAGCGACTGCTTGAAGTAGCCGTGCCGATACAGCAGCCCGACGCCGATGACCGGCGCCCCCAGATCGGAGGCCGCCTTGAGGTGGTCACCGGCAAGGATGCCCAAACCGCCGGAGTACTGCGGCAGCACCGCGGTGATGCCGTATTCGGGCGAGAAGTAGGCGACCGATACCGGGGCGTCCTCGCCCGCGCGGCGCTGGTACCAGCGATCCTCGGCCAAGTAGCGGCGCAGATCTTCACGCTCGGCATCGAGCCGGGACAGGAACGCCTGATCGGCGACCAGTTCCTCCAGTCGGCTCCGGGTCAAGGAGCCCAGCAGCCGCACCGGATCGTGGTTGACCTGCTCCCAGATCTCCGGGTCGGCCGCACGGAAGACATCTTGCGCCGGCGGATGCCAGGACCAGCGCAGGTTGCCCGCCAATTCCTCAAGTGCCGACAGCTCGACAGGCAGGACGGGGCGGACGGTGAATCGTCGGATTGCTCGCACGGGCGAACACGCTACCCCGATTATTGGATCGTTCCAAGCCTTTGTCCGCGGCGCCGCGTTTCGCCTTGCCAGGTACGGGGGAAATCGGTTGGCTGGGAGCTAACACGGTTGTGACGGCGCCGATGGGAACTCTGCGATCCGCATCGCTCGAGTCCCAGCCGCCCGTTGTCCCAGCCGCCCTTGTCAGAGAAAGGCCACCATGGTCGGTCGCATCCCCGTCATGAACGTCTCCCCCGTGGTCGACCTGGGTCGCCTCCCGGCGAAGGCGACTGTGGGTGAGCCGCTGCCCGTCTCGGCGAGCGTGTTCCGCGAGGGCCACGACGCCCTGGGCGCCGAGGTGGTGCTCACCGGGCCTGACGGCACCCACCGCGCCCCGGTTCGGATGACCGCACACGCGACGATCCCCGATCGGTACGACGCCTGGGTCGCACCCGACGCGGAGGGCGCCTGGAGCTATCAGGTGCTCGGCTGGTCGCACCCGATCGCGACCTGGCAGCACGCGGCCGGCCTGAAGATCCCGGCGGGAGTCGACGTCGAGTTGATGTTCACCGAAGCGGTGCTGCTGATCGACCGGGTGCTGGCAGGTGAGCACGGCCTCGACGCCGTTTCGCCGGCCGCGGCATGGGAACCCGCCGCGACCCGGGCCCTCGACGCCGCAGAGACCGCCGTACTCACCGCGGCGCGGGCGGCCGCCACCGACGAATCCCGCCCGATCGAAGCCCGCGCGGCGGCCCTCTTCGCCGACGACGTGAGCGCGGTGCTCGCCGCCCATCCGATCCGGGAGCTGGTCAGCGTCAGCGGTCCGTTCCCGCTCTTCGCCGACCGGGTTCGCGCGCTCTACGGCAGCTGGTACGAATTCTTCCCACGCTCTGAGGGCGCGAAGGTGCACAAGCGCACCGGCAAGGTGATCACCGGCAACTTCAAGACAGCCGCCAAGCGGCTCGATGCGGTGGCCGCGATGGGCTTCGACGTGGTCTATCTGCCGCCGATCCACCCCATCGGCGAGGTCAACCGCAAGGGACCCAACAACACCTTGACGCCCGGTCCCGACGATCCCGGGTCTCCTTGGGCGATCGGTTCGCGCCACGGTGGACACGACGCCATTCACCCCGACCTCGGCACCGAACGCGAGTTCGGAGTCTTCGTGCGTCGGGCCAAGCGGCTCGGCTTGGAGATCGCGCTCGATCTGGCCTTGCAGGCCGCGCCCGACCACCCGTGGGTGAAGGCCCATCCGGAGTGGTTCACCACCCGCGCCGACGGCACCATCGCCTACGCGGAGAACCCGCCGAAGAAGTACCAGGACATCTACCCGATCAACTTCGACAACGACCCCGACGGCATCCGAGCAGAGGTGCTGCGGGTCGTGCGGCATTGGATGGATCTCGGGGTGCGGATCTTCCGAGTCGACAATCCTCATACCAAGCCGTTGGAGTTCTGGGAGTGGCTGCTCGGTGAGATCCGGGCCACCGATCCCGACGTGCTCTTCCTATCCGAGGCCTTCACCAAGCCGCCGATGATGCACGGGCTCGGGTCGATCGGCTACCACCAGTCCTACACCTACTTCACTTGGCGGACCGGCAAGAGCGAGATCGAGGACTACCTGCGCGAGGTCTCCGCGGACTCGGCCCATCTCATCCGGCCCAACTTCTTCGTCAACACCCCCGACATCCTGCATGCCTCCTTGCAGTACGGCGGGCCGGCGATGTTCAAGATCCGGGCGGTGTTGGCCTCGATGGGCTCACCGAGTTGGGGCGTGTATGCCGGCTACGAGCTCTATGAACACGTGGCCGTGCAACCGGGCAGCGAGGAATACCTGGACTCGGAGAAGTACCAGATCAAGCTGCGCGACTGGGACGGCGCGGCCGCGAGCGGACGGACGCTGGCGCCGTACCTCACCCGGCTCAACGAGATTCGTCGCGCTCATCCGGCGCTGCAGCTGCTGCGCAATGTCACCATCCACAGCGCCGACGACGACCACACCCTGGTCTTCAGCAAGCAGGCCATCGGTGCCGATGGAGCGCTGGACACGGTGATCGTGGTGCTCAACCTCGACCCGCATGCGACCCGGGAGACCACCGTGCACCTCGACCTGCCCTCGATCGGGGTGGCGTGGGACGGGCGCTTCCTGGTGCACGACGAGCTCTCCGGGCAGCAGTGGACCTGGGGTGAGCACAACTTCGTGCGGCTCGATCCCGGCCAGGAGGTCGCGCATATCTTGTCCGTGCGACGCTTCTGAGGTCGTCGAATGAACTCCGATCTGCACCACCTGATCGCTCAGGCGCGATGGTTCGGCGGCAAAGGCCAACCCTTCACGCTCACCTCGGTCGATGCGGTGGGATCGGTGGGGCCGGGGCCGGTCACCGCGGACGCATGGGTGGCCACCCTCGACTACGGGACGACGACCGACCGATACCTGCTGTGGTCCCCCGGCAGCGCCGAGCCCAGCGGCACCGCGATGCCCGATCTCACCACCAGCGAAGCCGGCCTGCAGGCGTTGTGGGCGGGCTTCCAGGGCCAGACAACCGGACCGATCAGATGTCGGGCACTCGCGCCGCTGCCGACCGTGGCAACCGCAGCACCCTTGGCGGTCGAGCAGTCCAACACCTCGATCCGCTTCGGTGATCGCTGGTTGCTCAAACTGTTCCGGCGATTCTCACCCGGGGTCAATCCGGACATCGAGCTGCACGAGGTGCTCACTCGAGCCGGCTCCCGCGACATAGCGACGTTGGGCGGTTGGATCGAGGCCGAAATCGACGGCGTCGGCACTCACCTCGGCATCCTCCAGGAGTTCCTGCCCGGAGCCCTGGACGGATGGGGCATCGCCTTGGCCTCGCTGCGCCCGGGCGGCGAGGACTTCACCGCGCACTCGGCCGCAATCGGCGCCGCGCTCAGCCGGGTTCACCGACTGCTCGCCACCCACACCCCCGGCCCGGCAACCAGTGGGATGGACCTCGCCCTCGCGATGACCGCCCGTCTGCACGCTGCCGCCGATATCGTGCCAGGGCTCGATGAGCATCGGCGGTCGTTGACCGCACTCTTCGACCGAGTCCGCGATATCGCCGTGATCGGCACCCACCGCATCCACGGCGACTTCCACCTCGGTCAGACCCTGCACAGCGGCGGCGGCTGGCGGTTGGTCGATTTCGAGGGCGAACCCGCGGCCTCCCCCGAGCAGCGGGTCAGACCCGACTCGGGCTGGCGGGATCTGGCCGGGATGCGGCGCAGCTTCGACTACGCCACCGCCGTCGCCGCGCGATCGGCAGCAGACCCCGGTGGCCTCGCGGAAGCCGCCACCACCTATCTCGAAGAGTGGCGCGAGCAGCAGGGGCGGGCCTTCCTCCATGGGTATCTCGGCCGGGCGCCCACGAGCGAGGAACGACTGTTACTCGATGCCTACACAGCCGACAAGGCCGTCTATGAGACGGTGTACGAAACCCGCCACCGGCCCGACTGGGTGAACATCCCGCTCGGCGCATTGGCCCAGATCGGAGCCCGATGACGACCACTCCCCCTGCACCTCTTCCCGTCGACGTCGACGAGCTTCGACAGGTGGTCGAGGGCGCCCACGGGAACCCGCACGCGGTCCTTGGCGCGCACCCGCACCCGACCCCTGCGGACGCAAGGGCCGAGGGCTCCGGCGCGGTGACCATCCGGGTCTTCAAACCGATGGCCAGCCGGGTCGTGGTGATGTCGGCTGGTGGCAACACCCCACTCACCCACGAGTACGACGGGATCTGGGCCGGCGTCGTGGAGGCCCCCGCCGGCGACGTACCCGACTATCACCTGGTCGTGACCTACAGCGACGGTCTGCCCCACGTCGCCGAGGACCCCTACCGCTTCCTGCCGACCCTCGGCGCGACCGATCTGCACCTGATCAACGAGGGCCGCCACGAGCGTCTCTGGGAAGTGCTCGGCGCCCACGTGCACCGCTACCCCATGCCGGGCGGAGGGCACGTGGAGGGCACCTCATTCGCGGTCTGGGCACCCAGCGCGCGGGGCGTGCGTGTGCGAGGCGACTTCAACAACTGGGACGGCCGCGAGCACCCGATGCGCCAACTCGGCGTCTCCGGGGTGTGGGAACTGTTCGTGCCCGGCGTCGGCAGCGGCACCCGTTACAAGTTCCACCTGCTCGGCGCCGACGGTTTGTGGCGGGAGAAGGCCGACCCGCTGGCGTTCCATACCGAGGTGCCGCCGCTGACCTCGTCTGTGGTCTACGAGTCCGGCTACCAATGGGGCGACGGCGACTGGATGGCCGCGCGAGCCGAGCGCCAGCCGATCTCGGCACCGATGTCGATCTACGAAGTGCACCTCGGCTCCTGGAAGAAGCACCTCGACGGTCGCTCGTGGGGATACGGGGAGCTCGCCGACGATCTGGTCGCCTACCTCACCGATCTCGGCTTCACCCATGTGGAGTTCCTGCCGGTCGCCGAGCATCCGTTCGGCGGTTCGTGGGGCTATCAGGTGACGTCGTACTTCGCGCCGAGTTCGCGCTACGGCGACCCGGACGGTCTGCGCTACCTCATCGACCGGCTGCACCAAGCCGGGATCGGGGTGATCGTGGACTGGGTTCCAGCCCACTTCCCTAAGGACGACTTCGCGCTGGCGCGCTTCGACGGCACTCCGTTGTACGAGGATCCGAATCCGCGCCGCGGCGAACACCCCGACTGGGGCACCTACGTCTTCAACTTCGGCCGCCAGGAAGTGCGCAACTTCCTGGTCGCCAATGCGTTGTACTGGCTCGAGGAGTTCCATGTCGACGGCCTGCGCGTCGACGCCGTCGCCTCGATGCTCTATCTCGATTACTCCCGGGAGGCCGGAGAGTGGGATCCCAACGTGCACGGCGGCCGGGAGAACCTCGAGGCGGTGCAGTTCCTCCAGGAGATGAACGCCACCGTCTACCGCCGGGTGCCGGGCGCCATGACCATCGCCGAGGAGTCCACCTCCTGGCCGGGGGTCACCAAGCCGACGCACGACGGCGGCCTCGGCTTCGGGCTCAAGTGGAACATGGGCTGGATGCACGATTCGCTCGACTACGTCGCGCACGATCCGGTGCACCGCAGCCACCACCACGGCCAGCTGACCTTTTCGATGGTCTACGCCTATTCCGAACACTTCATCCTGCCGATCAGCCACGACGAAGTCGTGCATGGCAAGGGCTCGCTGCTGCGCAAGATGCCGGGCGACCGCTGGCAGAAGCTGGCCAACCTGCGCAACTACCTCGCCTTCATGTGGGCCCACCCGGGCAAACAACTGCTCTTCATGGGCGCCGAGTTCGGCCAGGAGTCCGAATGGGCCGAGGCCCGCGAGCTCGACTGGTGGCTGCTCGATCACCCCGAACACCGCGGCGCGCAGGCGCTGGTGCGCGACCTCAACCGGGTGTACGCCGAGACGCCTGCGCTGTGGGAGCGCGACTCCGATCCGGCGGGCTTCACCTGGATCAACGCCGACGACGCCGACACCAACGTGTTCAGCTTCGCCCGCTTCGGCCAGGAGTCGATGCTGGTGTGCGTCGCGAACTTCTCCCCCGTTCCGCGCTCGGGCTATCGGATCGGGATGCCGTGGGCGGGCGAGTGGGAGGAAGTGCTCAACACCGACGCCGCTTCCTACACCGGCTCAGGAATCGGCAACCTCGGCAGCGTCCAGGCACACCTTGGTGACTGGGGCGGCTTCCCCGCCCACGCCGACCTGACCGTGCCGCCGCTGGCCACGATCTGGCTCCGCCCCCGCCGCTGACCGCACGTGGGAGCGGCAGTTGTGCGCCACTCTGCGGTAGTCCAGTGAGTTCCGGTCGCCCTTCTCGGCGTGTCGGCGACCAATTCACGCTGGACTATCGGTGGGCGGATGGAAAAGGCGTCACCACGAACCCAGAGGTCAGCACCTTGATTAGTCTGAGCGAGTGACGACCCCACCGCAGCCCGTCCTGGCCGACGGGACGCTGGTCCTGCGGGCATGGCGCGAGGCCGATGTCGAGGCGGCGGTGAGCGGGCACGACCACGAGATCAGCCACTGGCTCGGACGCCCGCACACAACTCCGGAGTCCTTCCGCACGGTGATCGGCGAATGGTCGGCGGGTTGGAGGAGACGGCACGATCGCCAACTTCGTGATCGAATCCGACGCCGATGTCGTCGGTTGGGTCGAGGTGCAGGCACCGTCGGCCCGCTGAGGATTCGGTGGGCGACTTGTCCTGGACCGTATTCCCCAGTGCGCGTGGCCGCGGCCTCGGCACCCGGGCGGTGCGGATGCTCATCGACTGGGCGATGAGCCACCCCGGCCAGGGAGGCCTCGGGCTGACCCGAGTCCAGACCCGTATCGAGCCCGACAATCACTCAGCTCTGCGAGTGGCGTCCCGCGCCGGGCTCCGCCGCGAGGGCACCCAACGGGTGGCGCCCGGCACCGGCGACCGTCCGGACACGACCGCCTACGTCGTGCTCGCGCGCCTGGCCGACGACCCGCCGCTCTCGGAGCCGGAGAGCTTCCGTGCGCTGCTCAACTCCTTCCTGCCCCGCAAGCGGGCGATCGCCCAGCTGCTGCTCCGCGACCCCCACGATCGGGTGCTGTTGTGTCACTTGACCTACAAGCGCGACTGGGACCTGCCCGGCGGCGTGGTCGAACCCGAGGAATCACCGCGGACCGGTGCCGAACGCGAACTCAGCGAGGAACTCGGACTCGACCTCTCCGCCGGCCGGCTGCTGCTCACCGACTGGCTGCCGGCCTGGGGAGGCTGGGACGACGCGGTCTGCCTGGTCTTCGACGGGGGCGTGCACGACCCCGCGCTCGTCGAGCGATTGGTCTATGAATCGCGCGAGATCCGGTCGGCGGAGTTCTGCGATTCGGCGCAGGTGGCCGAGCGCGCGGCCGATTTCACCGCCCGGAGGATCCAGGCCGCGCTGGCGAGCTTGGCAGGCCAAGGTCCGTCGTACTCCGAATCGGGGCGCTGAATCGGGACCCGGCTCGTCAACGTCGGATCGTTGGGTGCAACATCTGTTTCGTGACCACTTACGTGTTCGACTTCGCACAGGGCAACAAGGACCAGAAGGACCTCCTCGGCGGCAAGGGGGCGAACCTCGCCGAGATGACCAACCTCGGGCTCCCGGTGCCGCCTGGCTTCACGATCTCGACCGAAGCCTGCAAGGCCTACCTGGCGCAGGGCAACGACCCCGAGGGCCTCGCCGAGGAGATCACCACGCACCTGGCCACCTTGGAGGCGGCCATGGGGCGGCGGCTGGGCGACCCGGCCAACCCGCTGCTGGTCTCGGTCCGCTCCGGCGCCAAGTTCTCCATGCCCGGCATGATGGAGACCGTCCTCAACGTCGGCTTGAACGACGAGTCCGTGCACGGCCTGGCCGCGAACGCCGGTGGTGACGATCGCTTCGCGACCGACTCCTACCGCCGTCTGCTCCAGATGTTCGGCGCGACCGTCATGGGCGTGGAATCCGAACA
The DNA here is from genome assembly GCA_037046605.1 of Nocardioides sp. Taxonomy (GTDB): domain Bacteria; phylum Actinomycetota; class Actinomycetes; order Propionibacteriales; family Nocardioidaceae; genus Nocardioides. The sequence continues at coordinate 561,577 of JBAOHF010000037.1, read as the reverse complement.
CTTCTGGCGCGCGATGGACGACCACAAGGCAGCCAAGGGCGCCGCGGGTGACCTCGACCTCACCGCCGACGACCTGCGCGAGCTCATCGAGATCTACAAGGGCATCATCCGCGAGCACACCGGTCGCGAGTTCCCGCAGGAGCCGCGCGAGCAGCTCGACCTGGCCATGCGCGCCGTCTTCCACTCCTGGAACGGCGACCGCGCGGTGCTCTACCGCCGGCAGGAGCGCATCCCCGAGGACCTCGGCACCGCGGTCAACGTGCAGGCGATGGTCTTCGGCAACGGCGGCATGGACTCCGGTTCCGGGGTTGCCTTCACCCGCGATCCCGCCTCGGGTGCGCGCGGCGCCTACGGCGACTACCTGCAGAACGCACAGGGCGAGGACGTCGTCGCGGGCATCCGCAACACCGTGGCGCTGGCCGATCTCGAGCAGATCGACAAGTCATGCTTCGACGAGTTGATGGCGATCATGACCACCCTCGAGCAGCACTACCACGACATGTGCGACATCGAGTTCACCATCGAGCACGGCCGGCTGTGGATGCTGCAGACCCGCGTCGGCAAGCGCACCGCGGAAGCCGCCTTCCGGCTCGCGATCGCGATGCTCGACGAAGGTCTCATCGACGCAGACGAGGCACTCGAGCGAGTCACCGGCGGGCAGCTCGCGCAGCTGATGTTCCCTCGTTTCGACGAGACCGCCGAACGCAACCTTGATCGCCACCGGCATGAACGCCTCCCCGGGTGCCGCGGTGGGCCGAGCGGTCTTCGACTGGGCCACCGCAGTCGAGTGGGCCGAGCGCGGGGAAGAGGTGATCCTGGTCCGTCAGGAGACCAGCCCCGACGACCTGCACGGAATGATGGTCGCCAAGGGCATCCTCACCAGCCGCGGCGGCAAGACGTCGCACGCGGCGGTGGTCGCCCGCGGAATGGGCCGCACCTGCGTCTGTGGCGCTGACGCGCTGGATGTGGACACCAAGGTCGGCCGCTTCAAGGTCCGCAACGGGGTGACCGTCAACGAGGGGGACGTGATCTCCATCGACGGCAGCACCGGCGAGATCTTCCTGGGCGCGGTGCCGGTGGCCGACTCGTTCGTCGTGCGCTACTTCGAGGGCGAGCAGCTCGACGATCCGGTTGTCGGGGCGGTCGCCCGGATCATGGAGCTCGCCGACGCCAAGCGCCGGCTCCGGGTCCGCACCAACGCGGACACCCCCGAGGATTCGACCCGCGCCCGCCGGTTCGGCGCCGAAGGCATCGGCTTGTGCCGGACCGAGCACATGTTCCTCGGTGATCGGCGCCAGTTGGTGGAGAACCTCATCGTCGCCGAGACCCCCGACGAGCAGGACGCCGCACTGGACGCGTTGCTGCCGATGCAGCGGCAGGACTTCATCGAGATCTTCGAGGCCATGGACGGCCTGCCGGTCACCGTGCGCCTGATCGACCCGCCGCTGCACGAGTTCCTGCCCGACTTCACCGAGTTGTCGGTGGCGATGGCTGTGGCCGACATGCACGGCTACCGCAAGCGTCGCCAGCGGAAGCTGCTGGAAGCGGTCAAGCGACTGCACGAGGCGAACCCGATGCTGGGTCTGCGCGGGGTCCGGCTGGGGATCGTCATCCCGGGCTTGTTCACCATGCAAGCCCGAGCGATCCTCGAAGCGGCCGCGATCCGGATCAAGGCCGGCGGCGATCCCCGGCCGGAGATCATGATCCCGCTGGTGGCGAGCATCAGGGAGTTCGACTTGGTGAAGAAGCGGATCCAGGACGTGGCCCACGAGGTCCAGTTGGCGCAGAGCGTGCACCTGAACTACTCGATCGGCACGATGATCGAGCTGCCGCGGGCGGCCCTGACCGCCGGCGAGATCGCCCGGTCCGCGGAGTTCTTCTCCTTCGGCACCAACGACCTCACCCAGATGACCTGGGGCTTCTCCCGCGACGACGTGGAGGCTTCCTTCTTCGGGCCCTACCTGGAGCAGGGGATCTTCCCCGTCTCACCTTTCGAGTCCCTCGACACCGAGGGCGTCGGCGAGCTGGTTCGGCAGGCCACGGCCTCCGGACGGGCAGCGCGGCCAGAGATCAAGCTCGGGGTCTGCGGTGAGCACGGCGGTGATCCGGACTCGATCCACTTCTTCGACTCAGTGGGCTTGGACTACATCTCCTGCTCCCCCTTCCGGGTGCCCATCGCCCGTTTGGAGGCGGCTCGAGCGGCGACGTCGCACGGCGGACCGGCGAGCACCGCCTAGCCGCCGGCCAGCCAACGGCCTTGCCGGACGGTCGTACTTAGCCCGAATCGAGCAACCGTGACCACCAATCGAGCCCCCGGTGACTCCACCACGAGTCGCCGGGGGCTCGCTCGATAGAATCCGATGCCATGACCCAGCAGCCCTTCAGCCGCCCCGGAGCGATCGATCTATCCGGACTCAACGCTCCCGCGGCCCGACCGGCCGATCCGTCAGCAGGCGGCCAGGTGCTCTCGGCCTACGCCGTCACGGTCGATGAGCAGAACTTCCAGCCGCTGCTGGAGTCCTCGATGACCGCGCCCGTGCTCTTGGTCTTCTTCTCCCCGGCCGGAATGCCGGCGAGCGCCCAGCTCGCGCTCGATCTGGAGACGCTCTCGGCCGAGTTCGAGGGACGCTTCGTCGCTGCCTTGGTCGATGTCGACCGCAACCCCGCCATCGCCCAGGCAATGCAGATCCCGACCGTGCCGCTGGTGGTCATGGTGGTGGACGGCCGGCCTGTCCCGCTCCTGCAGGACGTGGTCCCGATCGACGAGCTGCGCACCGCGCTCACCCAGATCCTGCAGCAGCTCGCCGTCCAGGGAGTGACCGGTCGTCACCAGCCCCGCAACACCGCCGGAGCGGGCGACGAGGACGACATTCCCGCGCTCGATCCGCGCTACGCGCCCGCGCAGGATGCCCTCGCGGCCGGTGATATCGACCGGGCCGTCGAGGAGTACCAGAAGCTGGTGAATGCCAATCCCGCCGACGCCGAAGCGGTCGCCGGGCTCGCGATGGCCGGCGTTCTCCAGCGCACCCAAGGAGTCGACCTGCAGACTGCCCGGGCCGCGGGTGCCGCCAACCCCGACGATGTGGCCGCACAGACACTAGTGGCCGATCTCGACCTGCTCGGGGGCCACGTGGAGGACGCCTTCCGCCGCCTCATCGAGACCGTACGCCGCACGGCGGGCGACGATCGCGACCAGGCCCGCCAGCACCTGATCGGCCTCTTCGCGGCAGTCGGCAACGAGGACCCGCGAGTGCTGACCGCCCGCCGCAACCTCGCCTCGGCACTCTTCTAGGGCCAACTGGCTGCAGCTCGGCGCCGCAGGGAGCCATCGGTCGGCCCTGCGGTGCGACCTGGCGGCGCGACCTGCCGCGTTGGATCAGTGTCACCAGGTGACACCAAGTCCACGCGGCGCACGGGTCCACGCCGGAGGATCGGGGAAGGATCCGGACTGCGGGCCGACCACCGGGTCAGGCCAGGCCGAGCACTCCCGCTTCCTCCCACAACTCTTCGCGAACCAGCGGGTGCGCGGCGTCGCGGATGATGTGGCGCGCTTGGGCCCGCTGGTCGTAGCCGAAGACCTCCGCGACACCCTGCTCGGTGATCACGGCGGTCGGCTGGAAGCTGGTCACCGGTTCGTCGACCAACGGCACGATGGTCGAGCAGTCCGCCTTCGGGTGCCACGAGCTTCAGCGCCAAGATCGCCTGGCCGCCTTGGCTGTGCAGGGCGCCGACGATGAAGTCGGTCTGACCGCCGAACCCGGAATGGATCCGCGCCTTGATCCGCGACGCGTTGGCTTGGCCGAAGAGGTCCACCTGCAAGGCGGTGTTCACCGAGACCATGGCGGGGTTCCGCGCGATCTTGGTCGGGTTGTTGGTGGTCTCGGTGCGGAGCATCTTGATCCGCTCGTTGCCGTCGACCCACTCCAGCAACTCCTCTGACCCGAAGATGAAGGAGGTCTGGATCTTCACCTGCCGATCCAGCGCCCCCACCTTCTCCAGAGCGAGTACGGAGTCGCTGAACATCTCGGTCCACACCCGCAACCCGGTGCGGGTCTTCAGTCCGCGCAGCGCGGCATCGGGCACCGCGCCGATCCCCGCTTGCAGGGTGGCGCCGTCGGGCACCCGGGCAGCAACCCGCTCCCCGATCAAGGCGGACTCCTCGTCGATGGCCGGAGCGGGTGCCGTCAGCAGCGGCTCGTCGGCCTCGATCATCAGATCGACCTGGTCCACGTCGAGCAGGGCATCGCCGAAGGTCCACGGCATTCGCGGATTCACCTGCGCGACGACGATGCCACCGCGCCGGCGTACGGCCTCAACAGCGGCGGGCAGGATGTTTACCTCGGTTCCCAGCGAGACCTTTCCGTCGCGCGGAACGGTGGTGTGCAACAGCACGAGATCGGGCGGTTGCAGCCCGGAGAAGAGCCTCGGCACCAGCGAGAGCCGGCTGGGGGTGTAGCTGAGCCGGGGGCTACGGCGCATCCCCGGCCCCACGAAGGCCGTCTCCAAGATCACCCCGTCGCGGTCCGGAATGCCCTTCTGCGCGTTGAGCACCCAGAGCCGATAAGAGCTCAACTCCTCATCGATCAAGCCGAGCGTGTGCCAAGGCGTGACGTGGTTGCCGGAGGCGACGATGCGCGGGGTGTCTCGCAAACGGCCGAGATAGCGACTGAGTTGCGAACGACTCGGGGACGTCATGGTCTCAGCCTGTCAGGAGTGCCCCGACATGTCAGAACCGGGCCTTAACAGAATCGGCGCGGCTCAGAATCGGGCCGGTTCGGTGTAGCCGCCCCATAGGTCCCGCAGCGCACCGCAGATCTCGCCGAGCGTCGCCTCGGCGCGGGCAGCGGCAAGGATCGGCGGGATCAAGTTCGCCTCGCCGCGAGCCGCAGCCACGATGTCGGCCAGCGCTTGCCGCACCGAGGCGTCATCACGTGCCGCCTTGCGCTTGGTCAGCAGCGCCACCTGGTCGCGCTCAACCTCGTGCGAGACCCGCAGAATCTCCAGTTCGTGGGTCAGCGATTCGGTGTGGATGTTGACCCCGACGACCTTCTTGGCGCCTTCCTCCAGCGATCGCTGATAGGCGAAGGCGGCCTCGGCGATCTGGCTGGTGAACCAGCCCTCCTCGATGCCGTGCAGCAGCCCCCGAGTGATCGGCCAGACCTTGGTCTGCCCGGATGCGGCCGCACGGGTGGCGGCCGCGATGCCCGCCAGGTCGGTGTGGCTCAGCTCCGGCGACCCACCCATGGCCAGGATCTGATCGAAGATCCGGCCGGCCTCCGCCTCGATCCGATCGGTGAGCTCCTCGACGTACCACGAGCCACCCAGCGGGTCGGCGACGTTGCCGACGCCGGTCTCTTCGCCGATCACCTGCTGGGTTCGCAGCGCGATCTCGGCTGCCTCGTCCGAGGGCAGGGCGAGGGTTTCGTCGAGTGCGTTGGTGTGCAGCGAGTTGGTGCCACCGAGCACTGCCGCCAGGGCTTCGATGCCGGTACGCACCACGTTGTTGTAGGGCTGCTGGGCCGTCAAAGACACCCCCGCGGTCTGGGTGTGGAACCGCAGCCACTGCGCCCTGTCTGTGCGCGCGCCGTAGACCTCGCGCATCCAGCGCGCCCAGATCCGGCGGGCCGCGCGGAACTTCGCGATCTCCTCGAAGAAGTCGATGTGGGCATCGAAGAAGAAGGAGAGCCCCGGCGCGAACACGTCGACATCGAGACCGCGACTGAGCCCCAGCTCTACGTACCCGAAACCGTCGGCCAGCGTGAAGGCCAACTCCTGCGCGGCGGTCGAGCCCGCCTCGCGGATGTGATAGCCCGAGACCGAGACCGGTTTGTACGCCGGGATCTCGGCCGCGCAGTACTCCATCAGGTCTCCGATCAGCCGCAGATGCGGCTCCGGGCCGAAGAGCCACTCCTTCTGCGCGATGTACTCCTTGAAGATGTCGGTCTGCAACGTGCCGTCGAGATCGCCAGGCGCGACACCTTGTCGCTCAGCGGCCACGAGGTACATGCAGAAGATCGGCACCGCGGGGCCACTGATCGTCATCGAGGTGGTGATGTCTCCGAGCGGGATCCCGGCGAAGAGCAGCTCCATGTCGGCTGCGCTGTCGATCGCCACCCCGCAGTGGCCCACCTCGCCCAAACTCAGCGGATCATCGGAGTCGCGTCCCATCAAGGTCGGCATGTCGAAGGCGACGCTGAGCCCGCCGCCGCCACGCTCCAAGATCATGCGATAGCGCTGGTTGGTCTGCTGGGCGTTGCCGAAGCCCGCGAACTGCCGGATCGTCCATCGCCGGCCGCGGTAGCCGGTCGGGTAGAGGCCGCGGGTGAACGGGTACTGGCCGGGCCACTCGGATTGGTCGGTGCCGTAGGCAGGGTCCACCTCGACGCCGGACAAGGTGGTGAAGTCGTCGTCGCGAGTGGCTGCGGCCTCGAATGCGGCCTGCCACCGGGCTCGTGAATCGGCCGTCATGGCCCCAGGTTAGTAAACCGGCCCGGGCACCGAGATCGAACCGATATCTCGCGCGGAGACCAGGGGTTCCCGGAGCTCGCCCAGCCGGTCCAAACACCCCACCGATTCGTGCTTTCCCGTGCCAGAATGGGCCGAGCTACTCGGGGAAGACCAACGCTGAAAGTTGCGAGCCATCAATGGGTGACCTTGGGTACGACTACTCCGGTTGCCATGTCGTCGTCACCGGCGGCAGTCGCGGGGTCGGGCTCGCGATCGCCCGGGCTTTCGCCGAATTCGGTGCCGACGTCACCGTGACTGGTACCCACTTCGTGGCCGCCTACTATTCCGCCGACCTCACCGGCTTGTCCTACCGCCAACTTGAGTTGTCGGACCCGGATCAGATCCGGGCATTCGTCCAGCACACCCCGCAGGTGGATGTCCTGGTCAACGCCGCCTCCGCGCGCTTGCCCGGCTCGGCGGTGGGTAGTGAACGCGACTTCGTCCTGCAGGCCACTCAGCTGGGCTTGGCCGGAACTCTGGCCCTGGCCACCAAGCTCCGCGGTCGGCTCGCCTCGAGCCGGATCCGAGGTGGCGGTTCGGTGATCGAGCTCCCGGCGGCCAGACGGTGGCATGAGCTCTACGCGCCGCTGACTCCCGCACAGCACGCCGCAGACGTACGCCGGCACGCGGCGGCCTTCGCTCACCACGGCGTGCGCTTCAACGCCATCAACGCGCTGCCCCACCTCGACCAGCCGGCCACCCCGACGAACCTCTGTCAGGACCCGCTCAGCCAGCAGGGGCCCAGCGCATGGGGCTCGGGCTTCGGTGGCACCGTGACTGCTCTCGCCGGCAACTCCCGCACCCGGGCGCGTGAGCAGGAACGGCTAGATACGGAGATGGCGGCGGTCAGCTTGTTTCTGGCCAGCTCCGGAGCCGCCGGTCTGACCGGGCAGACCGTGGACGTGCACGGCGGCATCGGTCAGATCTGAGCCAGCACGCGGAGTTGGCGCCGCTCAGTAGCGCGCCGAGACCAGATCCTGGATCGTCTGCTCGCGGTCGTCAGGATCGGGCACGAAGTGGATCTCGCGCAGCCCCTGCTCCTGAGCGGCATTCTCGAAGGTGAGGTGGCCGTAACCGAGTATCCGACCCAGTACCGGCTTGTCGACGGTGATGTCGACGATGCGCGCCAGCGGCATGCCCGCGCGCCTTTGGTTGACGACACCGCTGATCCGGAAGACCCGCAGATTGGTGATCACCAGCACGTCACGTCGTACGACGAGAGCTCGCCACCCCGCGTGGAGCAGCAGCAGCCCGGCGATCGTGAACGGGACCATCGACAGCGTGGCGGGAACGATGGCGACCAGGACCCCCATCGCCAAGGCGGCCAGGACCTCGGCGAAGGACACCCAATAGGCAGCAGCGTGTTTGGTGACGACGTCCTGGATTTCTTCGTCGCGATCGCGCAGCAACGTGCTGTAGACGTTGGGGTTGAGTACTCCCATCGCGAACTCCTCACCCCCGGCCGTGCAACAGCCGGGCTCGAGGCCGAATCAGCCTGCGATCTTGTCGAACAGGTCGCCCAGCACGTTGGTGAGCCAGTCGATCAAGCCTGCGATCGTGCCATCCAGGCCGGCCTGATCGGCAGCGATGAAATAGCCGATGCCGAGGATCAGCAGAATCCACATCAGTCGCTTCATCGTGTCGCCTTCTAGTCGAATGGAGCCGGGTGGCCCTGGGACAGATGGTGCGTATGTGACACACCACAGTGCATGTGTCTACCAGTTGAATGCGGCCGGACCGCTCAGGCGCGCCCGTGATCGAGCAAACGATCCACCGCGGTGTAGACATCCACGGCTCCCGAGGCGACCTCGTCGGCAGCCCGGCCCAACGCGTCGCCACCGGACCAGCCCGCCCAGCTCTGCTGCAGGCGAACCCACGCCAAGGCCGAGATCTCGCGGCGCGCCCGGTCGTGACGGCGGCGGGCGAACTCCCCCGACCGCCGACTCCAGGCGACGTGGTCGGCCAGGGCCACGACCAGTTCGTCGATGCCTCGTCCCTCGAGCGCGGTGGCCATCACGATCGGCGGGCGCCAGTCCTCGGCTCCCCGTTCGGCGAGGCCGATCATGCTGCGCAGATCGCGGCGTACCACCTCGGCGCCGTCCCGATCGGCCTTGTTGACCACATAGATGTCGCCGACCTCGAGCAGACCCGCCTTGGCGGCTTGGATCCCGTCGCCCATCCCCGGCGCGAGCAGAACGACGGTCGTGTCGGCGGCGCCCGCGATCTCCACCTCGCTCTGACCAACTCCGACCGTCTCCACCAGCACCACGTCGAAGCCCACCGCCTCCAGCAGGCGGATCGCCATCGGCGCCGCGGCAGCCAGGCCGCCCAGGTGCCCACGCGATGCCATCGACCGGATGTAGACGTCCGGATCGGCCGAGTGCTCGGTCATCCGCACCCGGTCGCCCAGCAGCGCCCCGCCGGAGAAGGGGGAAGAGGGATCGACGGCGAGCACCGCGACCCGGTCACCCTGCGCCCGCAGAGCGGTCACCAGCGCGCTGGTCGTGGTCGACTTCCCCACGCCGGGAGCACCGGTCAGCCCCACCACCCGAGCCCGCCGGGCACCGGTCAGCAGTCGGGCCACTGTCGGCAAGTGAGGCGATCCGTCCTCGATCCAGGAGATCAGCCGGGCAAGTGCGCGCGGGGACCCTGCACGAGCGGCATCGAGCAGTTCCTCGGCCGAGGGATTGCTCAACGCGGTCCTGTACGCCGGGTCGCGATCAGCCGAATCGCCATCAGCCGGGTGCGATCAGCCGAATAGCCATCAGCCGGGCACGTGGATGATCAAGGCATCGCCCTGGCCGCCGCCGCCGCACAGCGCGGCTGCTCCAGTGCCCCCACCGCGCCGCTTCAGCTCGAGCGCGAGATGCAGCACGATCCGGGCACCGGACATGCCGACCGGGTGGCCCAGCGCGATCGCGCCGCCGTTGACGTTGACCTGATCCTCGGAGATGCCGAGCTGGCGGGCGGACTCGATGCCGACGGCCGCGAATGCCTCGTTGAGCTCGAACAGATCGATGTCGGAGACCGCGATGCCCTCCTTGGCGGCCGCCGCCTCGATGGCGCGAGCCGGCTGGAGTTGCAGGCTGGAGTCGGGCCCGGCGACCTGGCCGGAGGCGCCGATCTCGGCGAGCCAGGTCAAGCCCAGCTCCTCCGCCTTGGCCTTGCTCATCACGACCACGGCGCAAGCGCCGTCGGAGATCTGCGACGCCGAGCCGGCGGTGATCGAGCCGTCGCGCACGACCGGACCGCAGCCCGGAGAGGCTCTCGGTGGTGGTGTCGCCGCGCACGCCCTCATCGGCCGACACGGTGACATCGCCTCGTCGCGAGGCGATGACCACGGGCACGACCTCCTCGTCGAAGACGCCGTTCTTCCAAGCTTCCGCAGCGCGCTGATGCGAACGGGCCGAGAAGGCGTCCTGCTCCTCGCGGGTCAGGTTGGCGCCTGCGGCATTGCACCCGTCGGTGAGGTTGATCATCGCTTGGTTGGTGAACTGGTCGTAGAGCGCGTCATAGGCCATCGAGTCGACCAGCGCGGTGTCGCCGTACTTGAATCCCTCGCGCGACTTCGGCAGCAGGTGCGGCGCCTGGGTCATCGACTCCATGCCGCCGGCGACGACGATCTCGTGCTCGCCTGCGCGGATCAACTGGTCGGCCATCGCGATCGCGTTGATCCCGGAGAGGCACACCTTGTTGATGGTGATCGATGGCACGTCCATCGGGATGCCGCCCTTGACGGCCGCCTGGCGGGCGGTGATCTGGCCGGCACCGGCCTGGATGACCTGGCCCATGATCACGTAGTCGACCTGGTCACCGCTGATGCCTGCCTTGGCCAACGCGCCTCGAATCGCGACCCCGCCGAGATCCGCCGCGGACTGATCCTTCAGCCCGCCGAGCAGCCGGCCGATGGGGGTGCGAGCGCCCGCCACGATGACGGAACGGGAAACCTGGCTCATCTGTCTGCCTCCTGGAAGTGCCCCCTAATCGGTGCCTGGGAGCGGTTCTGGTGACGATACCCACCCCAACCCGGCCGTGCGAGGGCCCGAGCGAGCCGGTCGTGAGGAACGCGTCACAACGTCTCGCCCTTCGCGTGGCCAGCCCCCACCATGGTGCGCATGGATGAGCGAGCAACCCCCGACGCCGGGGCCGAATCGTTGGCCGATGCGATGGGCGACCTCTTCGTCGCGATCGACCACGTCGGCATCGCGGTCCCCGATCTGGACGAGGCCATGGCCTTCTACTCCCGTGCCTTCGGCATGCGGGTCGTCCATGAGGAGACCAACGCCGAGCAGGGCGTGCGCGAGGCGATGGTGGCGGTGGGCGACTCGGGTTCGTGCATTCAGCTGCTGGCACCGACCGGGCCTGAGTCGACGATCGCGAAGTTCCTGGATCGGTCGGGTCCCGGGCTGCAACAGCTCGCCTATCGGGTGAGCGATGTCGAGGCGGTCTCGGCAATCCTGCGCGCACGCGGCCTCCGGCTGCTGTACGCCGAGCCGCGGCGAGGGACCGCCGGCTCGCGGATCAACTTCATCCATCCCAAGGACGCTGGCGGCGTCTTGGTGGAGCTGGTCGAGCCGAGCACCGAGGGCCACTAACCGCCACCGACCGCCCGGCATCCGGAACGGTCCCGCAACCAACCGCGTCGGCCGGCCCTTCGCCGTACCGCCGCACCATCACCTGCTGACGGAGGAGACCCATGGAGCAGATCCGCGAAGCCATCCTGGCCGGCGATACCAGCCGCGAGGAGTTCGCCGCACTTCCACTGCCCGAGCACTACACCGCGGTCACCGTGCACAAGGACGAGGTCGACATGTTCGCCGGCTTGACCTCGCGTGAGAAGGACCCGCGCAAGTCGTTGCACATCGACCAGGTCGCCGTGCCCGAGCTCGGCCCAGGCGAGGCGCTGGTCGCGGTGATGGCGAGCGCGATCAACTACAACACCGTGTGGACCTCGATCTTCGAGCCGGTGTCCACGTTCGGCTTCCTGGAGCGCTACGGGAAGCTCTCGCCGCTCGCCAAGCGGCACGACCTGCCCTATCACGTGGTCGGCTCCGACCTGGCCGGCGTCGTGCTGCGCACCGGACCAGGTGTGCACCTGTGGCAACCGGGCGACGAGGTCGTGGCGCACTGCCTCAGCGTGGAGCTGGAGTCCCCCGACGGGCACAACGACACGATGCTCGATCCGCAGCAACGGATCTGGGGCTTCGAGACCAACTTCGGTGGTCTGGCCCACTTGGCGCTGGTGAAGTCCAATCAGCTGCTTCCCAAGCCTGCCCATCTGACGTGGGAGGAAGCCGCCTCCCCCGGGCTGGTCAACTCCACCGCCTACCGGCAGCTGGTCAGCCGCAACGGCGCGGGCATGAAGCAGGGCGACAACGTGCTGATCTGGGGCGCCAGCGGCGGCTTGGGCGGCTTCGCCACGCAGTACGCGCTCAACGGTGGCGCGGTGCCGATCTGCGTGGTCTCCAACGAGGAGAAGGCCGACATCTGCCGCGCGATGGGCGCTGAGCTGATCATCAACCGGTCGGCGGAGAACTACCGGTTCTGGTCCGATGACAACACCCAGGACCAACGCGAATGGCGGCGGCTCGGCTCCCGCATCCGCGAGCTCACCGGCGGCGAGGACGTCGACATCGTCTTCGAGCATCCCGGGCGCGAGACTTTCGGCGCCTCGGTCTATGTGGCTCGCAAGGGCGGCACGATCGTGACCTGCGCGTCGACCTCGGGCTATCTGCACCAGTACGACAACCGCTACCTGTGGATGAACCTCAAGCAGATCGTCGGCTCCCACTTCGCCAACTACCGCGAGTCGTGGGAGGCCAACCGGCTGGTCAGCAAGGGGATGATCCATCCGACCCTGTCGCGGACCTACCCCTTGACCGACGTCGGTCAAGCAGCCCTCGACGTGCACCGCAACGCCCATCAGGGCAAGGTCGGCGTCTTGTGCCTGGCCCCCGACGAGGGTCTCGGCGTCCGCGACGCGGAGCTGCGCGAGAAGCACCTCGGGAAGATCAACCGCTTCCGCGGGGTCTGATTCTCCACGCCGGCAGCGGTAGCTCGAGCTCGGCCGGTTTGGCTCAGGCTCGATCCTCGAGGCCCGCCTTGACGCTGCGGCCCCTTACAGTGGGTGACGGTGCACCGCCCCTTTCCGGGTGCGTGGGTGCGTGCGCCTGGACAACCGACCGGGAAGTGAGCAACCACCATGACCAACGAGGGCCTCTCGATCTTCGACGACGCCGACCCCGCCGCAAGCGCCAAGGCTGGTGCCCGAGCCGCGGCAGCGAGCGCCGATGAAGTGACCCAGGTGATCCCTGCGGTCCCCTCCGTGCCCAAGCATGCGGCCGAAGCCACTCAGCCGATCGCGGCCAAGGCTGCCGCGGCGGTGCCGAGTGCCGCCGTACCGGCCGTGGTGCAGCGGGTCGTGCCCACTCCGATGCCGATGGTCAGCTTGCCGATCGTGCGCCGCGGGTATGACAAGAGCGCGGTCGAGGCGCGGCTGGCGCAGTTGCACAACGAGAAGACCGGCCTCGCCGGCAGCCTGGCCGAGTCGCAGGACGAGGTCGGCGCACTGAGCACCGAGGTCGAGCGGCTGCGCGCCGAACTGGCCGAGACCAAGAACCCGACGTACGCCGGCCTCGGCAGCCGCGCCAGCACGATGCTGCGCCTGGCCGAGGACGAGGCCAACGACGTGCGCGACGCCGCCACCCGCGACGCCAAGGAGATCCGCGAACTCGCTGCCCGCGACGCGAAGGCGATGCGCGCTGACGCGATGCGTGAGATCGACGAGATGCGCGCCTCGGTGATGAAGGAGATCGACGAGAACCGCAGCCGTGCCATGGCAGACGCGCAGCAGGAGCGCACCATGGCCAAGGCGGAGGCCGACGACACCATCGCATCGGCCAAGCGCGACGCGGATGCCCTCCGACTCGCGGCCGAGCAGGACACCACTGAGCTACGCAGCTCGGTGCAGCGTGAGACCGATGAGACCCGCGCCGCGGCGGATCGCGAAGTCCAGGAGTCCCGCCGCGCGCTGGCTGTGGAGAAGCAACGGCTCGCCAAGGAAGCCGCGGACCACCACTCCAACGCACTTGCCGAGACCAAGCGACTCGTCGAAGAGGCTGAGAAGCGGGCCGCGGCCGCGGAGCAGCGGGCGCGTGAAGCGATCACCCAGGCCACGTCTCACCGGCAGCAGGCCCAGACCGAGTCCGAGGCGTTGTTGGTGCGGGCGCGTCGCGAGGCCGATCAAGTGGTGGCCAGCGCGCGCGCTCAGGCCGAGGCGATCACATCGTCCGGTTCGGCCGACGCCGAGCGTGAGCTCGCCAGCGTGCGCGCCGACGTGGAGCGGATGGTCAAGCGCCGCGACGCGATCTCGGCTCAGCTCGGCGCGTTGCGCGAGGTCGTCGAGGGCTTCGGCCCCGACGACGCCTGATCCGGCGAGGCGGCAAGCGAAGGCCCGCGATGCAAGACCCGAACGCGGAGACGTTCTATACCAGGCTCGGCACCCCTGAGCAGCCAACCTTCGGGCTGGACACCTTCGGTGATGTCAGCTTGCTCCAGCACAGCGAGTCCCATCCGGAGTCGATCCGTCAGGTCGTCGAGGAAGGCGTGCTGGCCGATCAGGTCGGCGTGGACTACATCGGCCTCGGTGAGCATCACCGCCCTGACTTCTCGCTGTCGGCACCAGATGTGGTGTTGGCGGCGATCGCCGGGCGCACCGAACGGATCCGGTTGGGGACCGGAGTCACCGTCCTCAGCTCCGACGACCCGATCCGGGTCTATCAGCGGTTCGCGACGCTGGATGCGATCTCCTCGGGTCGGGCGGAGGTGCAGCTGGGCCGCGGGTCCTTCACCGAGTCGTTCCCGCTGTTCGGCTACGACTTGGCCGACTACAACGTGCTCTACGCCGAGAAGTTGGATCTCTTCACCCAGTTGCAGACCGAGGGCTCGGTCACGTGGTCCGGCGAGCACCGTCCGCCCCTGCACGAGCAGCGGGTCTATCCGACCACGGCGGCCGGGATTCCGGCCTGGGTCGCCGTCGGCGGCACCCCGCAGTCGGTGATGCGGGCCGCGGCGTACGGCTTACCGCTCATTCTGGCGGTCATCGGCGGCTCACCAGCCCAGTTCGTGCCCTTCGCCGACCTCTACCGGCGGGCGCTGGACGAGCGCGGCCTCGGCGTACGCCCGATCGGGATGCATAGCCCCGGCCACATCGCCGCGACCGACGAGCTGGCCCGCGAGCAGCTCTATCCGCACCAAGCCGAACTCTTCACCCGGATCGGCCGCGAGCGTGGCTGGGGCCCCTACTCCCCCGCCGCCTTCAACGATGCCGCCGGCCCCCAAGGCGCACTCTTCGTCGGCTCACCCGAGACCGTGGCACAGAAGATCGCCTGGGCGGTGCGCACCCTCGGCCTATCCCGCTTCCAGCTCAAGTACGCCGTCGGCGGCCTCGCCCCTGAGATCCGGATGGAATCCATCCGCCTCTACGGCACCGAAGTCATCCCCCGGGTGCGGGACCTCCTCGCCGAGGTTTGAGGCGGGGCATCACCGGGGGTTCAGACGGTGACCGGCACCCGCTCCGGCTCGCGATCTGGCAGGCCCGCGGACTCCGCGCGCTTGATCACCACGACACCGGTCAGCACGAGCAGGCCGCCGATCGCTTGGAGCAAGCCGGCGGTCTCGCCGAGCAGTAGCCAGGCGAAGGTGATCGCGAAGACCACCTCGAGCAACGCCACGAAGGAAGCCAGCCGCGCTCCGAGGCGACGGCTCGCGCCGATGCCGAAGGTGTAGGCGAGCGCGCCCGCCATCAAGCCGAGGGCCAGGACCGCTCCCCACCAGGGCAGCGCCCCGAACGTGTAGCGGACATCGGCGCCGCTTCGCGAGACTTCGAGCACGCCCAGTGAGCCCGCGGCTACCAGGACGAGCATGCCCGTGAGCAGGCCAGGTCCAGCCAGACCTAACGGTGGCAGATGTGTCGGCTGAGCCGAGAGGACGAAGAACATCGCCAGACACCCCATCGCGACCAACGCCCAGAACGCGCCGACCGGATCGACGCCTCGTCCGGTCAGGTCGAGCACCATCAGCAGACCCGCCCCGGCGATTGCCGACCCGAGGAAGACCAGCGGTGCGGGACGCTGCCCGTGGCGCAGCCACATCCAGCCCACGACCGCGATCGGCGCGGTGAACTCGATCAGGATCGCCACCCCAACCGACATTCGCGATACGGCGTTGAAGAAGGCCAGCTGCGTCCCGGCGATCGCGAACACGCCGTATGCCAGCACGAGGCGCCACTCCTGCCGCAACAGGTGTGTGCGTCCCCGCAGGGACCACCACGCAGGAATCGCAAGCAGCGCCGCGGCGCACCCGACGCGCGCGATCACCACACCTGCCGAGGACCAGCCGGTGTCCAGGAGCGGCTTGGCCACGGCACCGGTCAACCCGAAGCAAGCGGCTGAGCAGAGCGCGAAGAGAAGGCCCGACCGCATGGCGGAGGGCGTGAGGTCAGGAGTCAAGGAACTGCTCCAGGACACTCGTGAAGACCTCCGGGGCATCGGCGTGGACCCAGTGGCCGGCTTGCTTGATGGTGACGCGACGAGTGCGCGGAAAGAGCCGGGTCATCTCCGCGGCGTACTTGTCGCCGACGTAGTCCGAGCTGCCGCCCGCGACCCACAAGGTGCGGCCGGTGTACGGCGGGTAGGCGGCGACCTGCACGCCCGGCCACCCCGAGATAGCCGGCAGCGAACGACGCAACGCCGCCAGATGCGGCCGCCAGACCCAGCCGCCGGGTTCGAAGTGGAGGTTCTGCATCAAGAAGGCGCGCACGGTGTCGTCCTTCACCGCAGGACGCAGCGCCTCGGCGATGTCGGCCCGTTGGGAGTACTTCGGCAGGTGCAGCGAGATCATTGCGTCCAGGTACGCCGAGAACTCCTCGGCGGGCCCGTAATCGACTGGTGAGACGTCGACGACGACGAGTCGCTCGACCAACTCGGGATGACGCAGCGCGAGCGCCATCGCGGTCTTGCCGCCCATCGAGTGACCGACCAGGGCGACCGGACCATCCAGGCTGCGCAACTCCCGGGCGAGCCGGTCGGCCGCGCCCAGGTAGTCCCAGTTGTCGGTCCAGACCGACCGGCCGTGGTTGGGCAGGTCCGGCAACAGCACCCGATGGCGGCCGCCGAGTTGCTTGGCCACCTGTGACCAGTTCTTGCCTTGACCGAAGAGACCGTGGCAGAAGACCACCCAGGGACCGGCCTCGCCGACCTGGATGGTGTGCAGACCCGAATTGCCCTTCAGGGTGACTCCTCGATCTCGCTGCGCTGACTCGGACGACTCCCGCATCGCTGCCCGGACAGACCGGTCCGAACCGGAACGCGCGTTGGCGGTGCCGCTGGGCGCTAGTCTCTCGCGACTTTCGGGGCGAATGGGTAGTCGGCGTGGCCTGGAGTGCGCGTGATCCCGCGCTGGCCCGGTCTCGCTGGTCGTGGAACTCGACCAACCGTCACGGGTCATAAGCTTCATGACACATGACAGTAGGCCGACATGAAGTAAGGTGTCAACGTGAAGTTGGCCCATGACACAGAAGTGGTGCTCATCTCCGCCGTCGCCCTGGCCAATTCGGCGGAGCCCGACACGCTCACCACGATCGCCGACCTCGACGAGTTCTTCGCCGAGCATTCCTATTCGGGGCGTCACGACCGGACCGCCCAGGAATTCGAGCAGGTGCGAGCAATCCGGCAGCCACTCGCCGAGCTACTTCGTGCGGAAGCCGACCAGCAGGTGGCCTTGGTCAATGCCGTCTTCCGCACACATGGCGCGATGCCCCAGCTCATTCGCCACGACGGATGGGACTGGCACCTCCACCTCGTCGATCACGATCGCCCGCTCGCGACGCGGATCCTGGTGGAGAGCGCACTCGCGATCGTGGATCTGCTGCGCGCCGACGAGCTCAGCAGACTCGCGACCTGTGCCGCGGCTGGCTGCGACGACCTGCTGGTCGACCTCTCCCGCAACCGGAGCAGACGCTTCTGCAGCGTTGCCTGCGGGAATCGGGAGGCAGTGGCGGCGTTTCGCGCCCGCAAGCGCGACCCAGGTGTCCCCGACACGAATTGATGATTCAACGACGAGTCCCGGTTTCTCCCGCCACCTCGGTCTAACCTGTGCGAGCTTCGCCTGACGGCAGGCGAGCCAACAAAGGAGACCCACATGGCGGATTTCGGACTGGGCGGCATCATCGCGAGCGCGCTCGCAGGCGCGGGAGCGGGCAAGGCTGCCGACAAGGCACCGAGCATCCCTAGCCCAGGCGGGCTTACCAGCCTGCTCGGCGGTGGCGCCGGTGGCTTGGCGGGCGGCCTGCTCACCTCGATGCTGGCCGGCGGCACCGACATCTCGGCGATTGCCGGTCAGGCGGTCGGCGGCGGCGTACTCGGCATGGTGGTCACCGCCGTGCTGGGCATGGTGCTGAAGAAGAAGTAGCGCCACCAGCGCATGCCGAACATGCTGCGACCCGGCCCTTGAGGGCCGGGTCGCAGTGCATTTCGGTCAGCGGTAGTCCCGGAAGCCGCGCTTGGTCTTGCGGCCGAGGTAGCCGGCGGTCACCAGGTGCTCCAGCAGCGGCGCCGGCGCGAAGCCCGGCTCGCGGAACTCGAGGTAGAGCTCGCGCTGGATGGCCAGCGACACGTCGTTGCCGACCACGTCGAGCAGCTCGAACGGGCCCATGGGCAGCGCGCAGCCGACGCTTCATCGCCGTGTCGATGTCGTCGGCCGATCGCGTAGTGGCGCCTCGAGCATCCGGACCGCGTCGTTGAGGTAGGGGAACAGCAGCGCGTTGACGATGAACCCGGCCCGGTCGCCGCACGAGACCGCGACGCTTGCCGACCTTCGGCGCACAGCGCCCGGGTGGTCTCGGTGACGTCCTCGGAGGTGGACGACCGTCGAGACGACCTCGACCAGCTTCATCACCGGCGCCGGGTTGAAGAAGTGCATGCCGATGACGTCCTGCGGGCCGCGCGGTGGCCTGCGCGCAAGGCGATCACCGGCAGGCGAGGAGGTCGTGGTGGCCAGGATGGCGCCCGGGCTTGCAGATCTCGGTCCAGGTTCGGTCGAAGAGCGTGGCGTCTTGATCGCCAGGTCCTCCGCGATCGCCTCCACCACGAGGTCGACCGTGCGCGAGGTCGTCGAGCGCGGTCGTACCCGCGTCGAAGCCGGCGCCACGCACCTCGGCCTTGGCCTCCTCGGTGGCGCGGCCGCGCTCGATCTGCCGGTCGAAGTTGCGGGCGACCGCGGCGACCACGCCGTCGACCTTCTCCTCGCTGCGGCCGACGAACGATGACGTCGTACCCGGCCTTGGCGAAGACCTCGACGATGCCGGCTGGCCATCGTGCCGGTGCCGACGACGCCGACCAGCCCGACCGGATGGCGCAGCTTGAGCTCGGGCTCGTCGTCCGCCGCTCGGGGTCTAGGTCGTCGGGCACGACCGGTCGAGCTGTCCGGCGCCTGCGTAGGTGTAGAAGCCGCGGCCGGTCTTGCGACCCGAGCCAGGCCCGGCGAGTGACCATCTGCTTGAGGATCGGGCGCCGGCGCGTGCAGCCGGTCCCGGCCCTGGCGTGTACATCGTCTCGAGGATCTCGTACGCCGTGTCGAGGCCGATCAGGTCGAGCAGCGCCAGCGGACCCATCGGGTAGCCGCAGCCGAAGCGTCATGGCCGCGTCGATGTCCTCGCGGCTGGCGTAGCGCGCCTCGTACATCGAGACCGCGTGGTTGAGGTAGCCGAAGAGCAGGGTGTTGGCGATGAAGCCGGCCTTGTCGCCGCAGACGACCGGGCTCTTGCCGACGGCGCTCGACCAGCGCGGTCACGTCCGGTCGAGGACCTCAGGTCCTCGGTGACGACGGTGCGCATCGATCTCGACGAGCTTCTGCACCGGGGCCGGGATTGAAGAAGTGCATGCCGATGACCCGGCCGGGCCGCGAGTTCGCGGTCGAGATCTCGGTGACCGACAGGCTCGGAGGTGTTGGTCGCCAGCACGGCGTCCGGCGAGACGATCGCGTCGAGGTCGCGGAAGAGCGACTTCTTGATCTCCAGCGACTCGACGACGGCCTCGACGACCAGGTCGGCGTCGGCGAGGTCCGTGAGCGAGGTGCTGAGAGGATGATCCGGCCCAGCAGGTCCGCCTGCTCGGCCTCGGTGAGCTTGCCGCGGGTGACGGCGCGGGCCGGTCGAGTGCTCGAGGTGCTGCCCGGCCGCGCACCTACGCCCTCGTCGTCGCTTCTCGACGCCGACGACGGCGTGCCCCGTGCGGGCGAAGACCTCGGCGATGCCGGCACCCATGGTGCCCAAGCCCACGACGCCGATGGTGGTGAAGCTGCTGGCCGGGCTTTCGGTTGGGGCCGTCTGGTTCTCGATCATGTGAGTCATGATCGGGGGTCTACCCCTCTTGACGCAGCACCCGAACCACGTCTGAGACCCGAATCACACCAGGCCTGAGCACCCGCGCATTGAGCCCGCGCAGGCGCCGGGGACGTCCCTCCGGTCCGTTGACGAACCGCATCGCCGGAGCTCCGAACCGGGCGATGAACTGGGCGCACCCAGTGTGCGGTTCCTCGGTCACTTCGATCGCCGGACCCGCGTGCGTATCGGCCTCGCCGAACTCCAGGATCGTCCCGGCCGGCAGGTTCTCGTGCGACAGGTCCAGGTCGAGGTAGAGCTGGTCGCCGGCCAGGGCGGCGCGGCTGGGGTCGACGGCAAGGAATTCGGCGATCCGGTGGTTCATGACGTTGAGCTGCATCAACGGGTGCGGTGAATTGTCGGGCATCCGGCTGCTGGGCCGCTGATTCCAGTTGTCACCGACCAGACCCACGGCTAAGTCCAGGGTGCCCTGGTCGAGCACCGTCCGCTCCCCCACGCCCGGACGCGCAACCAGCAGTCGCAGCCGCCCGACGTCCTTCGGCGAGGCATCGACCTCGGGAAGGAACGCCTCCAACTCGTCTGCAGTGCGTTGGGCGACCAGAGAGCGGCGCATCAACACCCGGCGGCCGTGGCGGGCCAGGTCCAGCTTCGCCTCGATCTCCTGCAGCCGCCGTTGGTAGGGCAGCCGGGGTTCGCCCTCCTCCACCTCGACAAAGCCGTGGTGGGCGTAGAACGGACCGTTCCACGGCAGGTCCGCATAGGTCATCAAAGTGATCGCGGCGAAGCCTTGCGCCAGCGCCTGGGCGCACGCTGCCTCCAGAAGCGCGGCCCCGACTCCCCGCCGGCCATGGTCGGGATGCACCGAGATCTGCTCCAGGTGGGCGTGCCCGTCCAGTACGAGCACATGCACGAAGGCGACCGCAGGCTCCCCCGACACCAGGAGAAAGCCCGGCTTCTCGGCCCGTTCACCGCCCGAGGGCGCCGGCGAGCTCAGCGCGCTGCCCTGCAGGTCGCCGAAGACGGTGGCGAAGAGCGCATCGCCGGACTCCTCGATGGGCCCGATCAGCGGGAGATCGGAGGGCTCGGCCGAGCGGACGGCGTACGCCGCGGAGAAGGTCATATCGCATCCTCCCAATCCCCACCGACACCGCCCACGAGGTGTCCATGGGGACGCTGTCCACGGCCGATCACGAGGTGCACCGGCAAGCGGGTAGATTCGCCTCACGTGAGGCTCCTCGTCGCAACCTGTCAGGTCGATTACGCAGGACGTCTGTCGGCTCATCTGCCCTTGGCAACGCGGGTGCTGATGCTGAAGGCCGACGGATCGGTGCTCATTCACTCCGATGGCGGCTCCTACAAGCCACTCAACTGGATGTCCCCGCCCTGCACCTTGCGCGAGTCCGCCAACGAGGACGGCACCTTGGAGTGGACGGTCACCTCCAAGACCGACGACACCTTGCGCATCCTGATCACCGAGGTTCACCACGATTCGAGCCACGATCTCGGGATCGACCCCGGCTTGCAGAAGGACGGCGTGGAGAAGCATCTTCAAGAACTCCTCGCCGAGCATCCGGCCTCATTGTCGGAAGGGCTGACTCTGGTACGCCGCGAGTACCCCACCGCGATCGGCCCCGTCGACCTGATGTGTCGCGACGCGGGCGGCCTCCACGTGGCGGTCGAGATCAAGCGGCGCGGCGAGATCGACGGCGTGGAACAGCTGACCCGCTATCTCGAACTCCTCAATCGAGACCCCCTGCTCACCACCAACGGCGCGGTCCGCGGCATCTTCGCGGCCCAGGAGATCAAGCCCCAGGCACGGGTGTTGGCCACCGACCGCGGGATCGCTTGCGCGGTCGTCGACTACGACTCCCTCCGGGGGATGGACGACTCCGAGCACCGGCTCTTCTGAGCCTCGGCCCCGGCCATCCACGGCTCGCCCGTCGCCTGAGAGACTGAGGCGGTGCGGATCTATCACATCGCGAGCCAGGCCGAGTGGGAGCTGGCGAAGGCTCACGGGGAGTACACGACTTCCACCCGTGGGCGGAGCCTGGCTGAGGAGGGGTTCCTGCACGCCTCCTACCGCGACCAGGTTCCAGTGGTGTTCCGCAGCTTCTACAAGGACGCCCGAGAGCCCTTGGTGCTGCTCACCATCGACACCGAGCGCCTCGAGGTGCCGTGGCGTGAGGACGAGGTCGGTCAGGAGCGCTATCCGCACATCTACGGACCGCTGAGCCCGCGCGCCGTCGTACACGTCGAAGCGCTCAACGCACACGGCGGCACCCAGTCGTTCACCACGCTGTTTCTCGGCGAGATGTTCTTCCGGATCGTGATGGCCTTGGTGACGATGCTGCTCGCTGCCGCTGGTTCCAAGCTAGGTGAGCGCCTCGACGCGGACTATGGACCGCTGCTCGGTGCGGTGCTCGGACTCGGGCTCGGCGTCGCCCTCTGGAGGTACGCCGCCAAGCGCCGCGGCTGAGCCACTGGCTCGTGGCCCCGCGTCGCGTGGATTCGGTGCCACCCGGTGACACCAAGTTCACGCGCGATTGCGCTCGGGCCAGAGTTCGGCTACTGCGTCTCAGCCGGCTGTGCCGGCAGCGCGCGGAGCGGTCGGGTCGGCGCCTTCGCCGCTCTGCTCGCGGGCCACGTAGTCCTCGATGCTGTTCAGATCGTCGGTGTTGCGGCTGACCACGGTCAGCAGGTCGCTCATCGTGGCGACCTCCTCGACCTGCTCCTTGATGAACCACTGCATGAACTGCTCGGAGGCGAAGTCCAGTTCTTCACGCGCGATCTTGAGCAGTTCGACGATCTGGTCGGTGACGCGCTTCTCCTGGTCCAGCGCAAGAGCGACAGGCTCGGTGATCGTCCCGAAAACGCTCTGTGCGGCCGGGATGGCCGGGATCTCGACCGGCTGGTCGGTATCGAGGAGGTACTGCACCATCATCATGGCGTGCTCGCGCTCCTCTAGCGCCTGAGCGTAGAAGAAGGCGGCCATCTGCGGCATCGTCTCGGCGTCGTAATGGATCGCACAGGCCAGGTATTGATTGTGCGCAGCGAGTTCGTTGCCGATCTGCTCGTTGAGTTGGGCGGCGAAGCGGGCCGAGGTCATGCTCACTCTTCTCTCTGTGCCGGTTGCGTTCGTTCACCGTATAGCCCGCGTGCAGGGACCCATAAGCGTGCTCAGGAAAGGCCCTGCGCCGTTCGGATCAGCTCGACGATCCGATCCATGATGTCGGTCAACCCGAAGTCCTTGGGCGTGAAGACCGCGGCGACGCCCTGGCCCATCAGCGCCTCGGCATCGGCCGGCGGGATGATGCCGCCGACCACCACGGGTACGTCGTCCATGCCGGCCGCGCGCAGCCCGGCAACGATCTCCGGAACCAGCTCGAGATGCGAGCCGGACAAGATCGAGACGCCCACGCAGTGCACGTCCTCGGCGACTGCCGCCGACACGATCTGCTCCGGGGTGAGCCGGATGCCTTGGTAGACCACCTCGAAACCCACATCGCGTGCCCGGACGGCGACTTGCTCGGCGCCGTTGGAGTGGCCGTCCAAGCCCGGCTTGCCGACCAGCAACCGGAGCCGGGTGCCGAGTTCCTCCCCCGTGGTGCGCACCCGGTCACGGACCGCAGCCAGTTCGGTGCCGCCGCTCGCCACGGCGGAGGCCACCGAGGCCCCCTCGACGCCCGTCGGTGCCCGGAACTCACCGAAGACCTCGCGCAGCACCTGCGCCCACTCTCCCGTGGTGGCGCCCGCCCGGACCGCGGCCAACGTGGCGGCCATCAGATTCACCCCGCCCTTCGCATCGTCGGCAAGCGCGCTCAACGCGGCAGCCACCTCGCCGGCATCCCTGCCCGCGCGCCACTCGCTCAACGACGCAAGGGCCGCGGCGGCGGCCTCGGGGTCGGCGGTCTGGATGGCGGAGTCCAAGTCGGCGGTCAACGGCGACGGCTCGGTGGTGGTGAAGCAGTTGACCCCGACCACCAAGTCGGCACCCGACTCGATTCGGGCCCGGCGTTCGGCGTGGGCAGCCACCAGGGCCTGCTTCATGTACCCGGCTTCGACCGCGGCCACGGCCCCGCCCATCGCCTGGATGGCGTCGATCTCTCGCCGTGCGCCCGCGCAGAGCTCGGCCACCTTGGCCTCGATGACGTGCGACCCGGCGAAGATGTCGTCGTACTCCAGCAGGTCGGACTCGAAGGCCAGCACCTGCTGCAGCCGCAAGGACCACTGCTGATCCCAGGGTCGCGGAAGGCCGAGCGCCTCATTCCACGCCGGCAACTGAATGGCCCGGGCGCGAGCGTCCTTGGACAAGGTCACGCCCAGCATCTCCAGCAGAATCCGCTGCACGTTGTTCTCCGGCTGCGCCTCGGTCAGCCCGAGTGAATTGACCTGGACGCCGTAGCGGAACCGCCGCATCCGCGGGTCGGTGACGCCGTAGCGCTCCTTGGTCAACTCCTCCCAGAGCTGGGTGAAGGCGCGCATCTTGCAGGTCTCCTCGACGAAGCGCACACCCGCGTTCACGAAGAAGGAGATCCGGCCGACCACGGCTTCGAACTCGTCTTCGCCGACCTGCCCGGACGCCTTCACCGCATCGAGTACGGCGATTGCCGTGCACAGGGCGAAGGCAAGCTCTTGCACCGGCGTCGCCCCCGCCTCCTGGAGGTGATAGGAGCAGATGTTGATCGGGTTCCACTTCGGCATCGCCCGCACCGTGTAGGCGATCATGTCGGTGGTCAGCCGCAGCGAGTGCTCGGGCGGGAAGACGTAGGTGCCGCGGGAGAGATACTCCTTGATGATGTCGTTCTGCGTCGTCCCGGCAAGTTGGGCCACGACGGCGGCGCGCTCCTCGGGGTCAGCCTCCGAGGTCAGACCAGCCTGCTCTTCGGCCGCGACTTGATAGAGCGCCAACAACCACATCGCGGTGGCGTTGATCGTCATCGAGGTGTTCATCTCCGTCAGCGGGATGCCGTCGAAGAGCCGACGCATCTCGCCCAGGTGAGCGATCGGTACGCCGACCTTCCCCACCTCCCCGCGCGCGAGCGGCGAGTCGGGGTCATAGCCGGTCTGGGTCGGCAGGTCGAAGGCCACCGACAAGCCGGTCTGCCCCTTGGCCAGATTGGCCCGATACAGCGCATTGGATGCGGCCGCGGTGGAGTGGCCGGCGTAGGTGCGCATCACCCAGGGACGGTCTTTGGCGGTCGCCTCGTGAGTCATGGGTCCGACACTAGGCGGGGATCTGGGCCGCGTCAGCGGCGCGGAGTGTGGCATCCCCCACTGCGGGGCCAATGATGTGGTGCACCCCTCACCGACCGCCGGTGGTGTTGGTCACAAGAACGCGTGCGCCCTTTCCACCTCGACGCAGCGAGCGATCCGCGAGAGGTGCAACAACCGGAGCACGGTGGGGCCGCACCCACGCAAGATGAGCCGCTGACCACGGCGGTGTGCCTGCCGGGTCGCCATCGCCAGCATCCGCAACGCGGTGAGATCGATGCTGGTGACTTCGGAGAGGTCGACCACCAAGTCGCCTTCTGCATCCTGAAGCTCGGCATAGACCTGACGGCGTACGAACTCGGTGGTGCGGGCATCGACGGCTCCGCTCAGGCTGAGCACGCTCCGATCACCGAGTTCCTCGGTGCTGTCCTCGATCGCGTTCATCGCCGTTCGCCCCCGATCCCCGATGCCGCGGGCGTCGCAGCACTCGGAATTGCGACGCCGTCCCCCGACGTCCTGCCTCTAAGACGCATGTTTAACCCACTTGGTTGCCTAATGTCTGCCAAATTTTGGAAAGCCCTACAGCATCCTCACGTTCAGGGGGCGCCTCGCGCCTGAGTTATCGTGCTCAGATGGTCAACCTGACGCGGATCTATACCCGCACCGGAGATGCCGGCCGCACGCGCTTGGGGGACATGAGCGAGACCTCCAAGACCGATCCCCGGCTAGCGGCCTACGCCGACGTCGATGAGACGAACGCCCACCTCGGCCTCACCCTGGCCACCGGCTCCCTGCCGCCCGAAGTAGCCGAGGTCTTGTTCCTAGTCCAGAACGACTTGTTCGATGTCGGCGCCGACTTGTGTACGCCGGTCGTGGTCGACCCCGAGTACCCGCCGCTGCGGATCACCCAGGACTACATCGATCGACTCGAGGGTTGGTGCGACCATTTCAATGCCGACCTCCCGAAGCTGCGCTCGTTCGTCCTGAACGGCGGCACTCCCGCAGCCGCGCATCTGCATGTGGCCCGCACCGTCTGCCGCCGGGCCGAACGGACCGGCTGGACGGCCCGCGAAGTGCACGAGGATTCGATGAACCCACTCGCGCTGACCTACCTCAATCGACTCTCGGATCTGCTGTTCATCCTGGCCCGCTACGCCAATCACTGGCTATCCGAGGAGGAAAAGGCACGAGGCGAGCAGGCACCCGGCGACGTGTTGTGGGTGCCAGGCGCGAACCGCTGACCCCCTCACTCCTCGGCGGCACACACCGCTCGAACCAGCCCGATTATCGAGAGCTCAGACGATGCTGGGGCTGCGCGGAGGGGGCGATTCCAGCCACGCCTGGAAGCCGGTCACGGAGTTCGGGTTCATCGCCAACTCGACCTCGGTGCCGTCGATACTGCACGTCACCACGATGTGATCGGCGAAGAGCGCCACCCGCTCCAGGGCAGTGGGTTCACGTCGGCCGGTCAATTGCAGCCGACGGCGGTCCCACACCCGCTTGGCGCGCAAGGACAAGGAGAAGATCCGAAACCACTCCAGGGACTCTCCCGAGTAGCGGCCCAAGCCCAACACCCAGCCGCTGCGGGCATGGGTGGGATTGAGCCGATAGGAGACTTCGAAAGTGCCGCCGTTGCGGGCCAAGAATCGCCGCCGGATGACGAGGACCAAGGTGTAGGCGATCAGGAGCACCAAGAGCAGCCCGATGGCGTCAACTACCAATTGCCACCAGGGCACCGGTGCTCACCTCCCAGGGTCCAGGACACCTTGCGTCCTGCGAACACTATCCGGACGGCGAGCCGAAGAGCAGAACGGGGCCGGCCAATCGATCCAGGTTGCAACATGCTCATGAACCTGGTTCCGATCGGCCGACCCCGCTCGCTGACTACTTGGTTAGGGCGTCCACGCGACCTTGAGCGAAACGCAGCCTGGCGACGACTTCCGGGTCGTCGGACGACTCCGCAGCAGCCGTGACCTCGTCCAGTTCGGCGCGCGCTTGGCTCGCGTCGATCTCCTCGGCCAGTTGCACGCGCTCAGCCAGAACCGAGACGCGGTTGGCGGCCACCGAGATGAACCCGTCGCTCACGGCCGCCCGGAACTTGGTCCCGGAAGGCTCGGTGATCTCCACCGCGCCGCCATGCATCACCGACAGAACCGGTGCGTGGTCGACCAGGACACCGATGTCGCCCTCGGCCGTGCGCGCCGACACCATGGTGGCCTCGCCCGACCAGACCAAGCGGTCGGCCGCGACGATCTCCACGTGCAGGGTGGTCTCTGCCATGTCAGAGGCTCTTCTGGATCTCGGCCCACTTGCGCTCGACGTCGTCGAGACCGCCACACATGAAGAAGGCCTGCTCCGGCCACGTGGTCGTAGTCGCCGTCGGCAGATCTTGTTGAAGGCCTCAACGGTCTCCGAGACCGGCACGGTGGAACCCTCGATGCCGGTGAACTGCTTGGCCACGTAGGTGTTCTGCGACAGGAACCGCTGGATCCGGCGGGCGCGGTTGCACCATGATCTTGTCCTCTTCGGACAGCTCGTCGACACCGAGGATCGCGATGATGTCCTGCAGCTCCTTGTTGCGCTGCAGGATCTGACTTCACCCGGATCGCAGCAGTCGTAGTGATCCTGCGCCGATGTACTGCGGATCGAGGATCCGCGAGGTCGAGGTCAGCGGGTCCACCGCCGGGTAGATACCCAGCGACGCGATCTCACGGGAGAGCTCGGTGGTCGCGTCCAGGTGGGCGAACGTCGTCGCCGGAGCCGGGTCGGTGTAGTCGTCGGCCGGCACGTAGATCGCCTGCATCGAGGTGATCGAGTGACCACGGGTCGAGGTGATCCGCTCCTGCAGCACGCCCATCTCATCGGCCAGGTTGGGCTGGTAACCCACCGCGGACGGCATCCGGCCCAGCAGGGTGGACACCTCCGAACCGGCCTGGGTGAACCGGAAGATGTTGTCGATGAAGAGCAGCACGTCCTGCTTCTGCACGTCGCGGAAGTACTCCGCCATGGTCAGCGCGGACAGGGCGACGCGCAGCCGGGTGCCCGGCGGCTCGTCCATCTGACCGAAGACCAGCGCGGTCTGGCCGATAACTCCGGCCTCTTCCATCTCGACGATCAGGTCGTTGCCCTCACGGGTGCGCTCGCCCACGCCGGCGAACACGGACACACCGCCGTGGTCCTGGGCCACGCGAGCGATCATCTCCTGGATGAGCACGGTCTTGCCCACACCGGCGCCGCCGAACAGGCCGATCTTGCCGCCCTGCACGTACGGGGTGAGCAGGTCGATGACCTTGATGCCGGTCTCGAACATCTGGGTCTTGGACTCCAGCTGATCGAACGCGGGCGCCTTGCGGTGGATGCCCCAGCGCTCCGTTGACCTCGCAGCGTCTCGCCCTCCTCGAGGTTGAGGCACTCACCGGTCGCGTTGAACACGTGACCCTTGGTGACGTCACCGACCGGGACGCTGATCGGCCCGCCGGTGTCCGTCGACCTGGGCGCCGCGCACCAGACCGTCGGTCGGCTGCAGCGAGATGGCGCGCACCATGTTGTCACCGATGTGCTGGGCAACCTCGAGGGTGAGGATCTTGGTCTTGCTCCGCTCGAGAGTCGAGCTCGCACGTCAAGCGCGTTGTAGATGTCGGGCATCTGAGTCGGCGGGGAACTCGACGTCCACGACCGGGCCGATGACGCGGGCGATACGGCCGACCCGGCCGGCTGGTGCTGGGTCTCTTCAACGGTGGCAGTCATGTCTCGTCACTCGCTCCCTGGTCGTGTTGCTTGTCGCCGCGAGCGCGTTGACGCCGCCGACGATCTCGCTGATTTCCTGGGTGATCTCGGCCTGGCGGGCCTGGTTGGCCAGCCGGGTGTACTTGCTTGATCAGCTCGTCGGCGTTGTCGGTCGCGGACTTCATCGCCTGCTGGCGAGCGGCCAGCTCCGACGCGGCCGCCTGCAGCAGGGCAGTAGTAGACCCGGCTGCGCGACGTATTGCGGCAGCAGCGTGTCGAGCACCTGCCTCCGGAGACGCGGCTCGAACTCGTACAGCGGCAGCAGCATCGGCGGCTTCGGCCTTCTGCTCACCCTCGACGACCTCGAGGGGCAGCATCCGGCATGCGCGTAGGGCTCTTGGTACCAGCATCGACTTGAACCGGGTGTAGACGACGTGAACCTCGTCCACGCCACCGTCGTCGTGCCTCGGTTGAGGAACGACGGCAACCAAAGATTGCCCCATCTCCTCGGCCTTGTCGTAGGTCGGCTGGTCGGAGAAGCCCTGCCAGCTCCGCTCGACCGGGCGTCCACGGAACTTGAAGTACGCCTCGCCCTTGCGGCCGGACGATGAAGGTGATGACCTCCTTGCCCTCATCCCGGAGACTGCTCGGCGAGCCGCTCGCCCCTCCTTGATGACGTTGGAGGAGTAGGCGCCGGCCAGGCCGCGGTCGCTGGTGACCAGCAACACCGCGGCTCGGCGCGGGTTCTCCGGCTCGGTGGTCAGCGGGTGCTTGACGCTGGAGTACGTCGCCACCGCCGACACCGCACGGGTGAGTTCCCGTGCGTACGGTCCGGCCGATTGAGCCCGCTGCTGCGCCTTGATGATCCGCGAAGCCGCGATCAGCTCCATCGCGCGCGTGATCTTCTTCATCGACTCCGTCGACTTGATCCGCGCGCGGTATTCGCGCTAATGAGACAGCCATCGAGCTAGACCTCAGCCCCGCTTCTGCGTGACGATGCGCTCCTGGTCCAGTTCTTCGTCCTCGAGGGCCTCGACCTCGGGCTCGTGGCCCGGCTTGATCGACTGACCGTCCGAGGTCTCGAACTGGTTGAGGAACTCGTCGTAGGCCGACTCCAGCGCCGCCAACGACTCTTCGCTGACATCCTGCTTCTCGCGAATGCTCGGCGAGGACCCCCGCATGCGAGCGACGCAGGAAGTCCAGGAACTCAGACTCGAAGCGCAACACGTCCTCGACCGGAACCGGGTCGAGGCGACCGGAGGTGCCTGCCCAGAGCGAGACCGACATCTCCTCGACCGGGTACGGCGAGTACTGCGGCTGCCGCAGCAGCGCCATCAGGCGGCCACCGCGGGCCAGCTGCTGACGCGAGGCGGCGTCGAGATCGGAGGCGAACATCGCGAAGGCCTCCATGGCACGGAACTGCGCCAGGTCGACCTTGAGCGAGCCGGTGACCTTCTTCATCGCCTTGGTCATGGCCGCGCCACCGACTCGGGACACCGAGATGCCGACGTCGATAGCGGGACGCTGGTTGGCGGCGAAGAGATCGGACTGCAAGAAGATCTGGCCGTCGGTGATCGAGATGACGTTGGTCGGGATGTAGGCCGACACGTCGTTGGCCTTCGTCTCGATGATCGGAAGTCCGGTCATCGAACCTGCACCCAGGTCGTCAGACAGCTTGGCGCAACGCTCGAGGAGACGGCTGTGCAGGTAGAAGACGTCACCGGGGTAGGCCTCACGGCCCGGCGGGCGACGCAGCAAGCAGCGACACGGCGCGGTAGGCCTCGGCCTGCTTGGTCAGATCGTCGAAGATGATCAAGACGTGCTTGCCGCCGTACATCCACTGCTGGCCGATGGCCGAGCCGGTGTAAGGAGCGAGGTACTTGAAGCCCGCCGAGTCAGACGCGGGAGCCGCCACGATGGTGGTGTATTCCAGCGCGCCAGCCGCCTCGAGCGCGCCACGCACGGAGGCGATGGTCGAGCCCTTCTGGCCGATGGCGACGTAGATGCAGCGGACCTGCTTGGTCGGATCGCCGGTCTCCCAGTTCTGCTTCTGGTTGATGATCGTGTCGATCGCGATGGTGGTCTTGCCGGTAGCGCGGTCACCGATGATCAGCTGACGCTGGCCGCGGCCGATCGGGGTCATCGAGTCGATGGCCTTGATACCGGTCGCCAGCGGCTCGTGCACCGACTTGCGCTGCATCACCGTGGGGGCCTGCAGCTCAAGTGCGCGGCGCCCCTCGGAGGCGATCTCGCCCAGACCGTCGATCGGGTTGCCCAACGGGTCAACCACGCGGCCCATGAAGCCGTCGCCCACCGGCACGGAGAGAATCTCGCCGGTGCGCCGCACCGTCTGGCCCTCTTCGATGCCTTCGAAGTCACCCAGGATGACCACGCCGATCTCGCGGGTGTCCAGGTTGAGCGCGATGCCCAGGGTGCCGTCCTCGAACTGGAGCAGCTCGTTGGCCATCGCCGACGGAAGGCCGCTCACACGCGCGATGCCGTCGCCGGCCTGCGCAACAGTGCCGACCTCCTCCACGGAGGCGGCCTCCGGCTTGAAGTCGTCGACGTACTTCTTGAGTGCGTCTCGGATCTCCTCCGGCCGAATCGAAAGCTCGGTCATCTTTCCTTCTTCCTTGCCAAGTCGGGGCAGTTGGTTCTGGTGCCGGGTCAGCCGGCAAGTCTGCGACTGGCCTCGGCCAGTCGAGTCGACACGGTGCCGTCGATCACGTCGTCACCGATGGCGACGGTGATTCCACCGACCACGCGGGGGTCGACGATGACGTTGAGGTGGACCGGTCGGCCGTACTTCGCCTGCAGCGCGGCGCTGAGCCGAGCCGCGTGGTCCTTGCTGAGCGGTCGCGCCACCCGCACAGTCGCAACCGATTGACCGCGAACGTCGGCCGCTACGCGCTGGTACTCGGCCAGGGCGGTTTCGGGATCTCGGTAGCCACCGCCGATGGCCCGCTGGGCCAGCGCAACGGTGGCGTTGTGAGCCTTGCCGCCGAGCAGGGTGCTCACCAGGCCGCGACGGTCCTCGACCGAACGCGACGGATCCGTGAGCGCACCGCGCAGCTCGTGGTCACCCGAGATCAGCTGGCTGAACCCGAAGAGCTCGTCGGCGACCTTGTCGCCGTCCTTGCCGACAGATCGCACGGTGGCGATCTCCGAAAGCCGCTCCAAGGCGTTGGGTAGATCCCGCGAGGCGGTCCAGCGACGCCCGGCGGCCGAGGAGACCAACGCCAGCGCGGCGCTGCTCACCTTGCCCTCGAGCAACTGCTTGACCAAGCCTTGCTTGGCAGCCACCGCCGTCGAGGGGTCGGTCACCAGCCGTCGCAGACCCGCTTCGGACCTGAGCAGTTGGGCGACCTCAAACAACTCGCTGCCGACCGCCGAGAACTCGGCTGCCTTCAGCGAGTCGCCGAGCTCACCTGTGAGGCCGGTGAGGGCGTCCGCAGACGCACCGCGAACGTCCATCACGCGCCCTTGCCTGCCGCGTCGGTCTCGAGATCGGCCAAGAAGCGCTCCACGACCCGGCTCTGCCGAGCGTCGTCGTCGAGGCTCTCGCCCACGATCCGGCCGGCCAGCGTGGTCGCCAAGCTACCCACCTCACCGCGCAGCGAGTTGACCGCCTGCTGACGGTCCGCCTCGATCTGGGTGTGTGCGTGGGCCACGATCCGGTCGTGCTCGACCTGGGCCTGCTGCTTGGCCTCGGCGATGATCGCCGTGCCCTGGTCGCGAGCCTCGTCCCGGATCCGAGCCGCTTCGTGACGGGCGTCGGCGATCTGAGCCTTGAACTCGGCCTCGGCCGCGTTGGCGTTGGCCTTGGCCTCCTCGAGTTCGGCGAACTCCTTGCGGATGGCCTCCTGCCGGCGCTCCATCGCCGCGTTGATCGGCGGGATGATGTACTTCGCCAGCAGGAAGAACAGCACCGCGAACGCGATGAACTCGAGCACGAAGGTGAAGTCGGCGACGAGGAAGTTAGGTGTCTCGCCCTCTTTATCAACCGCCAGCACGAGGGCATTCACTGAGATGCTCATCGTTGGATCCTGTCTATGGTCAGGTGAATCGGCAGAGTGTCGACTTCGGTCACTTGAGGACGAAGACGAACAACGCCATGAACGCGAGGTTGATGAAGAACATCGCCTCGACCAGACCGACGGTCAGGAAGAAGATCGTCTGCAGACGACCCTGCGCCTCAGGCTGACGAGCAACGCCCTCGATGTAGGACGCGCCGGCCAAGCCGTCGCCCACGCCGGCGCCGATAGCGCCACCAGCAAGAGCAAGCCCGCCACCGATGAAGGCGCCAGCTGCAGAGATTGCATCGGGAGTAGTAGCCACTGTTTCTCCTTGGTCTTGCACCCCGAAAGGTGCCTTGTGTTTACCTTTTGCCCGCGCGTGAGCGCGGAAGTCTAATTTCTTATGCGTGTGCGGGTTCGGCCTTGTCGGCCGCGTGCTCGTCGTCGTGCTCGTCGTGCCCGTGGCTTTGAACCATCGAGAAGTAGAGCACCGTCAAGAGAGCGAAGATGAAGGCCTGGATGACGCCGATCACCATGTCGAACGCCTTCCACGCGATGTTGGCTGCCGGGAGGAGCACCCAGCCCAGCTTGAACGGCAAGGTGGCCAGCATCGCGATCAGCGAGAGCATGATGCCGCCGGCGAAGATGTTGCCGAAGAGTCGCAGGGCCAGGGTGATCGGCTTGACCAACTCCTCGAGGATGTGGAGCAGGGTGAAGAAGAAGCGCACGGGGTAGTCGATCGCCTTGTTGGGGAACATCTCCTCGGGCACCAGGTGCTTGAAGAACCCACCGAATCCAAGTTGCTTCACACCGAAGACCCAGACGCTCACGATGGTCAGCGCACCGAGCGCGTAGGTGAGGTTGGTGTCTGCGGTGGGCGCCGGGGTCAGATGGGTGGTGCTGTTCAACTTGGTCGGCAACAGCTCGAGCCAGTTGGCGAAAAGAACGAAGAAGAAGATCGAGATCGCCAGCGGCGCGACGTAGGGATGCACCTTGCCCAGATTGTCGGAGACCTGCTTGTTGACCTGGTCGACGATCGTCTCCCACAACAGCTGGATCTTGCTGGGGACGTGATCCTCGGGGTCGCGGGTGAGGTAGCTGCGGGCCATGAAGCCGAGCAGCAACACCAAGCCCCCCGCGATCAGGGTGCTGATCACGGTGTCCAGGTTGAAGCCGATCCCGAAGATGTGTCCACGGGTGTGGTGACCGATCTCGATCGAGCGTCCAGCCAGAACAACGGTGTCGGCAAGCGTGCTCATGCGCTCTTCAACTCCTTCAACAAGGGAATGCTGGTCATCACCAGCGCGATCAGTCGGAAGATGGCGAGGCCCAACAGGAGGCCGATGCCGTCGGGCCAGAACTTCACAGCAATGACCAGCGCCACGGCCGTCAGGACGAGCAGCCGGAGGAACGTCGTGGTGGCGATCTGACCGCGGGTCAGCTTCTTGCCCGAACCCACGACCTTGCCCAGCCAGATCTCGGTCACGAGGTGGTTGATCAATCCGAGCGCGACTCCGATCGCCAGGCATGCCGCAAGCTGCCAGCGATTCATGGACCCGAAGATCCAGAAGGAGGCGACCGCCATGACCAGGGCGACCAAGATGATCTTGCGCTGCTTGCGCAGGGTCTCCCCCAGCGTCGGCACCGTCACCTGGGTCACCGCCGGCTCCTGGACATCGTTCATCGCGCGCTCACCAGACCGACCTCAACCGCCGAGCGCGCGTCGGATGCGCTGCACGCAGGAGACGATGCCGAGGGTCGCGCCCACGACGAGACCGATGAGCGTGCCGACAGGAGCCGAGTCGAGCCGGTTGTCCACGAGGAGACCGATGAGGGTGCCACCAACGGTGCCGCCGACGAGGAGCCCGCCAAGGCCGACGAGGTCACGGCCCCGTATGCCTCGAACGTCTTCATCATCGGCCATCCAATTGGTCGCTTTCGTTGGAGTGACGCCCGGGCCTGAGTGGGATGCCAGCGCTTGCGCTGAAGCGCTTCCCCAAGGCCGCGTCGCTCGGACGCTATCACAGCGAAACAGCCACCTAACAATCGCGAAACGGCCCGGCACAACCCGCTTCCGGGCCTGCTTCAGGGGCCTGCTTCGGACGCCCTGAGGACGGCTCAACCGGTGTGCTCGGAAGGGGCTCGCGAGGTTCCCCTGATCCTGGGCAGCAGGAAGGTCGCGGCGAGGGTGAGGAGAAGCATCAGGCCCAGGGTGATCAAGATCGTGCGGCCGCCGTACAGCACCGCCAGAACGGTGCCGAAACCGAACAATGCGGCCCAACTCCACATCACCAGAACCGCACGCCGATGGGAGTGTCCCAACTCGAGCAGCCGGTGGTGCAGGTGCTGCTTGTCGGGATGGAAGAACGGTTTCAACTGACTGGTGCGGCGGATGATCGACAGGGTCAGATCCGACAGCGGCACCACCAAGATCGCGATCGAAACCATCACCGGGAGCAGGAAGATCAGCCAGGTCTGCCCGGTGGCGGCCTCGCGCTCGAGGTCTGCGGGGTTGAACTGGGCGGTGAGGGTCATGGCCGAGGCGGTCAGCATCAACCCCAACAACATCGATCCGCTGTCGCCCATAAAGATCCGCGCTGGATGGAAGTTGTGCACCAGGAAGCCGGCACACGCGCCGGCCAGCATGGCGCTGAGCAGCGCGCCGGTGGTGGCGAGGGGCAACTGGTTGAGGTTGGCGATCTGGTAGCAGAAGACGAAGAAGGCGGTCGCGCCCACCCCGACCACTCCCGCGGCAAGACCGTCGAGGCCATCGACGAAGTTGACCGCATTGGCCGTGGCCAGCACCGCGAAGACGCTCAGCGCGGCCGCCTGGCTGTTCTCCGAGATCACCCGCCCGTCGGGCAGGTAGAAGAAGTTGTACTGGATGCCGAACCAGACCAGGATCCCCGCGGCGATCACCTGTCCGCCGAGCTTGGAGAGGGCGTCAAGCTCGATGATGTCGTCAACCACGCCCACCGCGCAGATCACCGCGCCGGCAATGAGCACGTGTGCGGCATCGCTGAAGACGAAGTCGTAGCTGCGGGAGAGGAAGGGGAGCTCGCGAGCCACCAGGAAGGCCGCGACCATGCCGCCGTACATCGCCACGCCACCCAGGTAGGGCACCGGCTCGGCATGTACGTCGCGGTCGCGCACGCCGGCGACCGCACCCAGGCGCAGAGCGATCTCGCGGGCCAGAACGGTCAGGAGATAGGTGACCGCCGTGGCGACGAGGAAGACCAGGAGGTATTCGCGCACGTCATCGCCCGTCTGCCAGCGGGAGACCAAGCGGCTGAAGGACCTCGTTGAGTACCTCGATGTTCAAGGCACCCAGGCGTAACACCTCGGGGTGTTCACCCGTGCAATCCAGAATCGTGGAGGCAACCCCACCCGGCGCGTCCCCGGCGTCCAGATAGACCGACACGTTCGAGCCCAGCATCTGCCGCGCCTCTTCGGCGGTAACAGCGGCGGGGCTGCCGGTGGTGTTGGCCGAGCTGACCGCCAGCGGACCGGTGCGCTCGAGTAGCGCGAGCGCGATGGGGTGGTCGGGCATCCGAAGGGCGACCGTGCCGTTGGTCTCGCCCAGGTCCCACTGAAGGGAAGTCTGCTCCGTGCAGATCAGGGTCAACGGCCCCGGCCAGAAGCGCTCCGCGAGCGCCTCGGCATAACTCGGGATGCCAGTGGCTAGAGCTCGCATGGTGGCCGGCTTGGCCACCAGGACCGGAGGCGGCATCTGCCGACCTCGACCCTTCGCGTCGAGGAGCCGCTCTACGGCCTCCGGATCGAACGCATCCGCACCGACTCCGTAGACCGTGTCGGTCGGCAGCACCACGAGCTGGCCACGATGCACGGCCATGGTCGCGGCAGCGACGGCGGCTGCCTGCTCGTCTTCGGTGCTGGTGGGGAGGATGCGTTCGGCCATTCTTCGGGTTTCCGGTAGGTCTTCAGGCGGATCGTTGCCGACCAGCCTCGGGGGTGATGGCTATCGTGCCAGTCGCGCGGTGGTGAAGCGCGGGCGGCCCGCTAGGTCGAGATGGTCGCGGACTTCCCGCCAACAGCCCACCGCGGCGAAGATCGCGGGCACGGCTTCCCCTTGCGCGTCGGCGTGTTCGGTGCCCACGACTCCCCCGGGCTTCAGCAGCCGGGCCGCCCGGTTGGCGATCACCCTGATCGCCTCCAGGCCGTCGTCGCCGGAGAAGAGCGCCAGGTGGGGGTCATGATCGCGAGCTTCGGTCGCGACCGACTCCCAGGCCACGAGCGGGATGTACGGCGGGTTGCACACCACGACGTCGACGGTGCCGCACAACTCCTCCAACGCGCTCGCCATGTCGCCCTGCCGAAGATCGACACCGGTCCCCTCAAGATTGCGTTGCGCCCAGGCATGGGCGTCCTCAGAGAGCTCGACCGCATGGACCCGTGCATGCGGAACCTCGTCGGCGATCGCTTTGGCGATAGCCCCGGAGCCGGTGCACAGATCCACCACGACTGGTTCAGCCACCCCGCGGGCCGCCTCTATTGCCCAGCCGGCCAGCAACTCGGTCTCGGGTCTGGGGACGAACACCCCGGGACCGACTGCGAGCTCCACATAGCGGAAGGTCGCCTCGCCCGTGAGGTGCTGAAGCGGCTCACGCGCAGCCCGACGAGCCACCAAACCGGCAAGTCGCTCGGTGTCCTGCGCGGTCAGCGTGGCGCCGGGGTCGAGCGTGAGTCGGGTCAAGAGGGCCGCTCGCCCCCAGCCCAGGACATGTGCAAGCAGTTCCTGAGCGTCCCACTCCGGGCTGGCGACGCCGGCTTGCGCCAGCGTCGCGGTGGCCTCGGCAACCTGCGAGGAGAGCGTCGGCTCGAGTGCGGTCATCGCTCGGCGAGCGCGTCCAGGCGCTCGGCCAGGTCGGCTGCAACGCACGAGTCGACGACCGGACCGAGCTCACCGTTGAGGACGTGGTCGAGGTTGTAGGACTTGTAGCCGGTGCGGTGGTCGGAGATGCGGTTCTCCGGGAAGTTGTAGGTGCGGATCCGCTCGGAGCGATCCACCGTGCGCACCTGTGAACGGCGGGCATCGCTCGCTTCGGCGTCGGCCGCATCCTGGGCAGCCTGGAGCAGACGGGCGCGCAGGATGCGCATCGCCTGGTCCTTGTTCTGCAACTGGCTCTTCTCGTTCTGACAACTCACCACGATGCCGGTCGGCACGTGGGTGATCCGCACCGCGGAGTCGGTGGTGTTCACGCTCTGCCCGCCGGGGCCGGAGGAGCGGAAGACATCGATGCGCAAGTCGTTCTCGTCGATCGTCACGTCGACCTGCTCGGCTTCGGGCATCACCAATACGCCGGCGGCGGAGGTGTGTACCCGCCCCTGGGACTCGGTGACCGGAACTCGCTGGACGCGATGGACTCCGCCCTCGAACTTCAATAAGGCGTACGGCGCTTCACCGGGCTCGCTGACACCCCTCGACTTCACCGCGACGGTTACCGACTTGTAGCCGCCCAGGTCGGACTCGGTGGCGTCGAGGATCTCGGTGGACCAACCGCGCGTCTCGGCGTACCTGGTGTACATCCGCAGCAGGTCGCCGGCGAACAGCGCGGACTCTTCACCACCTTCGCCCGACTTGACCTCCATCAGGGCGTCCTTGCTGTCGGCGGGATCGCGCGGAACCAGGAGGTGTCGCAGGCGTTCCTCGGCGACAACACGGCGCTCGGCCAAGGCGTCGGCTTCGGCTGCGAACGCGGGATCCTCAGACGCCAGTTCACGGGCGGCCTCGATGTCCTCGCCCAGCCGCTGCCAGTCCTGCCAGGTGCGCACGATCGCGCTCAACTCGGCGTACCGCTGATTGAGGCGCTTGGACAGGGATTGGTCGGCGTGGGTGGCCGGTTCGGCGAGTTGCCGCTCGATGTCGGCGTGCTCGGCGCGCAGTCCCTCGACTGCTTCGAACATGGTTCCTCCCGCAGATCTCCCGCCGGCCGAAAGGGGCGGCGTGGGTGGTGTCCGGGTGCGAACCCAGACAAATGCAGAACGCCGGCCACCCGCTCGTGCGGGGACCGGCGCTCGTGGACCGCTACTTCTTGTCGGCGGTCTTGGCGTAGCGGGCCTGGAACCGGGCCACGCGGCCGCCGGTGTCGAGGATCTTCTGCTTGCCGGTGTAGAACGGGTGGCACTGCGAGCACACGTCGGCGTGGATGCTGCCGGCGGTCGCGGTGCTGCGGGTGGTGAACGTCGCGCCACAGGTGCAGGTGACCTCGGTGGTGACGTAATCCGGGTGGATGTCCTTCTTCATGGTCCCTCTTTCAGTGTCAGGGCCGCTGGGTCGTGAGCTTCTCGCCCACGTGAACCAGAGCCAACCGGCAATTCTGCCAGCCGGGCAACGCGCGAGCCAATCGCGGCATTCCCGGGCGCGGCCTTAGCTGGTCGAGTCGTAGGAATGACCCATCCAGAAGACGAAGGGGGTGCCGGGAAAGCCCGGCGCCCCTTCGCTTGTGCCTCGTGGCGATCGCCGCGTGGGCGAGCCGGAAGATCAGTCGTCCCCGCCCAGGCTTGGCGTGGTCTTCTGCACCTGCATGAGGAACTCGACATTCGAGTGGCTCTTCTTGAGTCGCTCGAGCAGGAGCTCGAGGGCCTGCTGGCCGTCGAGGCCCGACAGCACCCGGCGGAGCTTCCAGACGATGGCGAGCTCTTCCTTGCTCATCAGCAGTTCCTCGCGGCGGGTGCCGGACTGAACCGCGTCGATGGCGGGGAAGAGGCGCTTGTCGGCGAAGTCGCGGCGCAACCGGATCTCCATGTTGCCGGTGCCCTTGAACTCCTCGAAGATCACCTCGTCCATCTTCGAGCCGCTCTCGATGAGCGCGGTGGCGAGGATGGTGAGCGAGCCGCCGTTCTCGATGTTGCGCGCGGCGCCGAAGAACTTCTTCGGCGGGTAGAGAGCAGCCGAGTCGACGCCGCCGGACAAGATCCGGCCCGACGCCGGAGCGGCCAGGTTGTAGGCACGACCGAGGCGAGTGATGCCGTCGAGAAGCACCACCACGTCGTGACCCAGCTCCACCAGACGCTTGGCTCGCTCGATGGCGAGTTCGGCGACGGTGGTGTGATCGGAGGCCGGCCGGTCGAAGGTCGAGGAGATGACCTCGCCGTTGACCGAGCGCTGGAAGTCGGTCACTTCCTCGGGCCGCTCGTCGACCAGCACAACCATCAGGTGGCACTCGGGGTTGTTGGTGGTGATCGAGTTGGCGATCGACTGCATGATCATCGTCTTGCCGGCCTTGGACGGGGAGACGATCAAACCGCGCTGGCCCTTGCCGATCGGCGCAGCGATATCGATGACACGACCGATCAGGTTGCTCGACTCGGTCTCCAGTCGGAGCCGCTCATTGGGGTAGAGCGGGGTCAGCTTGGAGAACTCCAGCCGGTCCTTGGCGGCTTCCGGATCGGTGCCGTTGACGGTGTCCACCCGGACCATCGGGTTGAACTTCTCGCGCCGCTCCCCGTCACGGGGCTGTCGCACCTGGCCGACGATTGCGTCGCCACGACGCAGGCCGTACTTGCGGACCATCGACAGCGACAAGTAGACGTCGTCGGTGCCGGGGAGGTAGCCGCTGGTGCGCACGAATGCGTAGTTGTCCAGTACGTCGAGGATGCCGGCGGCCGGCACCAGTACGTCGTCCTCGAGCACCTGGGTATCGGGCTCATTGCGCATGCCGATGCCACCCTGGCTGCTGCGGCCCTGACGGTCGCGGTCGCGGCCACGACGACGTCGGTTGCGTCGGCTGCCAGCGTCGTCGTCGTTGAGCCGGTCACTGTTCCGCTCGCTGTTCCGCTCGTTGCTGCGGTCGTTGGTGCGGTCGTTGGTGCGGTCGTTGCTGCGGTCGTTGTTCCGGTCGTTGCTGCGCCGGTTGTCCTGTTGGCGAGTCTCTTGCTGACGCTCGCCCTGCTGACGCTCGCCCTGCTGGCGCTCGCCGCGATTGTTCTGGCGCTCTCGGCGCTCACCGCGAGCGGGCCGCTCCGAGGTGCTGGCCTCGCCGGAGTCACCGGTGGGCTGCTCGGCGGAATCGGCGGAGCGGTCGCGCTTCGGACGCCGCTCCTTGCGGGTCTCACCGCCGGACTCGGACGCGGCGGCTTCTTCCCCTGCCGAGGCGGACTCGCGGGCCGGCTTCGCAGCCTTGGCCTGCCCCTGTTGGTTCTTGATAGCGGACACCAGGTCGGCCTTCTTCATGCCGCTGGTGCCGGAGATGCCCATGCCGGTAGCCATCGCCTTCAGATCGGCGAGGAGCATGGTGCTGAGTCCGCCAGAACGCTTCTTCGCGGCGTTCTCGCCCGCTTCAGGCGCGGCGGATTCGATGGTTTGAGTCACGTGAGGTCCTTCCCACGTTCGCTGCCGGGTTTCAGAGACCGGCGATTGGTTGGATGAGATTCCTTCGGGCCGACGGCGGCATCGGATCGGTCAACGATCACGACGAAGCGAAGGCCAGTAAAGGATTGCTTGCACCCTGATGAGAGTGCCGCGCCGTTTCCGCGAGAGAGTCTCGGTCGGTGGCGCACTCCCACGCTACCACTCACGCCCAGCAAAAGCCGGATCTCGATCAAACCGTGATGAAACGGGCGCCCGGAGCTCTCGCCGGTCAGACGCCTGGGGTTGTCTTGAGCCGGAGGCCAGAGGTGTCCACGCCTAGGTAGTAGGCCGCCCAGCCGTCGGGGCGGAAAGGATCGAGTTCGCGCACGTGGCCGGACTCGGCGAATGCCAGCACCGTTGGCCCGGCACCGGAGATCGTCGCAGGCACACCCGCATCGCGCAGCCGGTGCATCAAGGCATGCGAGGCAGGCATGGCCGGCTGCCGGGCCTCCTGGTGCAGGAAGTCCTCGGTCGCCGGCAGCAACAGGTCGGGCCGGGCGGACAGGGCCAGGACCAACAACGCCGTGCGGCCGGCGTTCGCGGCGGCAACGGCGTGCGGTACCTGCTCGGGCAGCAACCCACGGGCAACCGACGTCGGCACGGGCTCCGGCGGCACGAACGCGACCGTCGCGACACTCGACGCCACGGGCGCACGTTCGGCGAACCACCCCTCGGCGGTGCGGCCGGTAACCACGAAACCCCCGAACAACGCCGCTCCGGCGTTGTCGGGGTGGCCCTCGAGATCGGAAGCCAGCGAGAAGACCGCGTCCTCGTCGAGCAAGACCTCTCCGCGGGCCACCAGTCCGCGGGCCAATGCGATCCCGCCGACGATGGCCGCGGCCGACGAGCCCAACCCGCGCGCGTGCGGGATGAAGTTGGCGCAGCTGAGCCGCAACGGCGGCGGCGTGACGTGCATCGCCTCGAACGCGTGGAGCATGGCCCGAAAAACGAGGTGCGACTCATCGATGGGTACGCCGTCCGAATGCGGCCCGCTCACCTCGATGTGCAGCCCCGTCTCGGCGACGCTGGCGGTGTAGGAGTCCCGTAGATCCAGCGCGAGAGCGAGCGTGTCGAAGCCCGGCCCCAAGTTGGCCGAGGTCGCCGGAACCGTGACCCGGACCTCGCCGTCGATGAATCTCCCCGTCACAAGGGGGAACTTTCTCAGATCAGGCCCGCTGCGGCAGCAGCGGCGTCGACATCGGCCTCGATCACCGTGTCCACGGACCCGCCACCCGAAGCCATCCGTCCTTCGAGGGCGGTAGCGGTGTCCTTGAGTCCGTGGCCGGTCACCGTGATCACCACGGTGGCGTCCCGGTAGCTCTCCCCTGCCGCGAGCTCCTGCAGGAGGCCGGCCACACCAGCCGCGGACGCGGGCTCGACGAAGACACCATCGCGGCGCGCCAGCTCGAACTGGGCGGCCAGAATCTCCTCGTCGCTCACCTTGGCGAAGCGACCACCGGACTCATCGCGGGCAGCTTCAGCCAGAGCCCAGGATGCGGGGTTGCCGATCCGGATCGCCGTTGCCTTGGTCTCCGGATTCGGCACCGGAGCGCCGTCGACGAGCGGAGCGGCACCGGCGGCCTGGAAGCCCCGGATCACCGGCCGCTGGGTGGACCGCCCGGCCGCGGCGTACTCGCGCCAGCCCAGCCAATAGGCGGCGATGTTGCCGGCATTGCCGACCGGCAGCAGGTGGAAGTCGGGTGCGTCACCGAGGAAGTCGACCACCTCGAACGCAGCTGTCTTCTGTCCTTGCAGCCGCGCCGGGTTGACCGAGTTGACCAGAGCCACGGGGTAGTTGTCGGCGAGACCGCGGGCGACGGTGAGGCAGTCGTCGAAGTTGCCACGGACCATCAGGATCCGGCCACCATGCATGATCGCCTGCGCCATCTTGCCGGCGGCGATCTTGCCTTCGGGGACGAGCACCAGCGGGGTGATGCCGGCCTTGGCGGCATAGGC
Organism: Nocardioides sp.; assembly: GCA_037046605.1. Lineage (GTDB taxonomy): Bacteria > Actinomycetota > Actinomycetes > Propionibacteriales > Nocardioidaceae > Nocardioides. The sequence continues at coordinate 518,391 of JBAOHF010000037.1, read as the reverse complement.
CGCCATCGACGCGGAGGTATTGCCGGTCGACGCACAGACCACGGCCTTGGCGCCTTCGTGCACCGCCAGCGGACAGCGCGGTCGTCATCCCGCGGTCCTTGAACGAGCCGGTCGGGTTGTTGCCTTCGACCTTGAGCCACACCTGGCCACCGGTCAGACCGGAGAGCCACAGCGAGTGCACCAGCGGGGTGCCGCCTTCCCGCAGCGTCACGGCCGGCATGTCGGCCGGCAGCTCGAGCAGCGGCCGGTACTCCTCGATCACGCCGCGCCACTGCGCCGCGGTCCCGGCACCCTTCACAGGGGTCGTGCTCACTCTGCTTCTCCTTCTACCCGCATCACCGAGGAGACGTCTCGGACGATGTCCATCTTGCGCAGCGAATCGACTGTCGCCCGGAGTTGGGCGTCGGTCGCGGCGTGCGAGACCACCACCAACTGGGCGTCGGCGCCGCGGCCTTCCTGGCGAACGGTCTTGATGGAGACGCCGTGGCTGGAGAAGGTGGTCGCCACCTGGGCGAGTACGCCGGCACGGTCCTCCACGTCGATCTGCACGTGGTAACGGGTGATCGTCTCTCCCATCGGCCGCACTGCCCGCGAGGCGTACGCCGACTCGCCGGGACCCCGACCGCCGATCAGCCGATTGCGGGCCACCGTGACCAGGTCACCCAGCACCGCGCTCGCGGTCGGGGAGCCTCCGGCGCCGGGACCGTAGAACATCAACTGGCCGGCGGCTTCGGACTCCACGAACACCGCGTTGTAGGCACCGTGCACCGATGCCAACGGGTGGCTGCGCGGGATCATCGCCGGGTGGACGCGCACCGACACCTGGTCGTCGTTGAGTTCACAGATGGCCAGCAGTTTGACCACCGCGCCCATCTCGGCGGCCGAGCGCACATCGGCGGCACTCACCTCGGAGATGCCTTCGCGGTAGACATCAGCGGCGCTGACTCGGGTATGGAAAGCCAGTGACGCCAGGATCGCGGCCTTGGCGGCAGCGTCGAAGCCCTCGACGTCGGCGGTGGGGTCGGCCTCGGCATAACCCAACTCCTGGGCCTCGGCGAGAGTCTCGTCGTAGCCGGCGCCCATGGTGTCCATCTTGTCGAGGATGTAGTTGGTGGTGCCGTTGACGATGCCGAGCACCCGGGTGACCCGGTCACCGGTCAGCGACTCGCGCAGCGGCCGCAGGATCGGGATCGCCCCGGCCACGGCGGCCTCGTAGTAGAGGTCGCGCCCGGCCCGGTCGGCGGCCTCGAAGAGCGTGGGGCCGTCTTCGGCGAGCAGTGCCTTGTTGGCGGTGACCACGGAGGCGCCGTTGGCAAGCGCAGCCAGGATCAGCGATCGGGCCGGCTCGATGCCGCCGATCACCTCGACGACGACGTCGATGTCCCCGCGAGTCACCAAGCCCATCGAGTCGGTGGTCAGCAGGCCGGCCGGCACCTCGACCTCGCGCGGGGAGTCGAGGCGGCGTACGCCGACTCCGACCAACTCCACCGGCGCACCGATTCGCGCCGCCAGGTCGTCTCCATGCTCCGCCAGCAGTCGCACCACCTGCGAACCGACCGAACCGCAGCCGAGGACGGCCACCTTGAGTGGCTCACCGCTCATTCTCGTCGTACTCCTGGTGTCGTGGATGGGCGCGCGCCACCGAGGCGCGGTCGCGTCACAGGACATCCTCGATCACTCGCAGACGACGAGGCAATTTGTTTCGCCCCTCGGCCCCCTGCGCAAACCCTTCGGCGTCAGCCGAGATCGGTCGCGAGCAGGTCGTCCTCGGTCTCGCGGCGCAGGATCACGCGCGCCGCGCCGTCCTTGACCGCGATCACGGGCGGGCGGAGCGCATGGTTGTAGTTGGAAGCCATCGAGCGGCAGTAGGCCCCAGTGGCGGGAACCGCGATGAGGTCTCCCGGCGCAATGTCGTCGGGCAGGTAATCGTCCTTCACAACGATGTCGCCGGCCTCGCAGTGCTTGCCCACCACCCGGGCGATCACCGGTGGGGCCACCGAGGCGCGACTGGCCAAGGTGACGGTGTAGTCGGCGCCGTAGAGCGCCGTGCGGATGTTGTCGCTCATCCCGCCATCGACCGAGACATAGGTGCGCTCGACGCCTCCGTCCAGCTTGATCTTCTTGACCGTGCCGACGGTGTAGACGGTGCACATGGCGGGGCCGACGATCGCCCGGCCAGGTTCGATGGACACGGCCGGTTCCTCGACCCCCAGCGACCGGCACTCGTGTTCCACGATCTTGCCGAGTTCAGTGGCCAATTGGGCGGCGTCGGCGGGGTCGTCGTTGCGCGTGTAGGCGATCCCGAACCCACCTCCGAGATCCAGTTCGGGCAATCTCACCCCGAGTTCGTCCGATACCCGCGCGTGCAGCGCCAGCACCCGCCGGGCGGCAACCTCGAACCCGGCCGTATCGAAGATCTGGCTGCCGATATGGGAGTGCAGCCCGAGGACCTCGACCCCGTCGATCAGGCTCAACTGGCGCACTGCCTCGAACGCCGCACCGTCGGAGATGGCGAAGCCGAACTTCTGATCCTCATGCGCGGTGGCGATGTATTCGTGGGTGTGCGCTTCCACACCCGAGGTCACTCGGACCATGACCCGGATCGGGCCCAGCCCCTCGGCAGCAAGTACGCCGATCCGCTCGATCTCGTGGAAGGAGTCCACCACGATCCGCCCGACGCCTGCGGCTATCGCGCGGCGCAACTCGGGAAGGCTCTTGTTGTTTCCGTGGTAGCCGATCTTCGCCGGATCGAAGTCCGCCCGCAGGGCCACGGCGAGTTCCCCCGGAGAGCAGACGTCGAGGCTGAGCCCCTCCTCGGCCACCCAGCGAGCGACCGCCGTGGACAAGAACGCCTTGCCGGCGTAGAAGACCTGCCAGGCGCCGAAGGCATCGCGGAAGGCGCGCGCCCGAGCTCGGAAGTCGGCTTCGTCCAGCACGTAGGCCGGGGTGTTGTGCTCGGCGACGAGGTCGGCAACGGCGATTCCGCCGATGATCAGATCCCCGGCCTCGTCCTTGTGGGCGGTCATCGACCAGACCCGGTCGACCAAGGTCTGGGCACCGGCGGGTGCCTCGGCGGTGTGCGGCCGGGACGGCGTCCGCAGGGCGCCGTCCGCATGGGCCCAGCCAGCTTCGTGGGTGCTCATCGAGGTGCTCGGCTCTCGTTTCTGCGGTGGTGGTGAGCTACATCCGCTCGGGCGCGGTGACACCCAGCAGGTCCAGGCCGGAAGCAACCACGATCTGGGCGGCGTGCACCAACATCAGCCGAGCTTGGTTGGCTGCGGTGGCGGGCTCGTCGCCCTGCGGCAGCATCCGGCATTCCTTGGTGTCGTACCACCTGTTGAAGACGCTCGCGGTCTCCTCCAGGTATCGCGCGATCCGGTGGGGGGCCCGCAGTTCGGCCGCGGCTGCCACCACCCTGGGGAACTCGGCCAGCGCCCGAAGCAACTCGCCCTCACGCTCGTGGGACAAGAGCGATGGATCGAACGACTCCGGCAGGCTCATCCCCAGGTCGCTGGCGTTGGCGATCATCCGGCAGGTCCGGGCATGGGCGTACTGCACGTAATAGACCGGGTTGTCGTTGGATGCCTTGGTGATCTCGGCGACGTCGAGGACCAGCGGGCTGTCGGCGGGATAGCGGGCCAAGGAGTACCGCAAGGCGTCGACGCCGATCTCCTCGGCGAGTTCGTGAAGGGTCACGATCGTGCCGGCGCGCTTGGAGAGCTTCATCTCCTCGCCGTTCTTCACGATCTTGACCAGCTGGCCGATCAACACGTTGAGGGTCAGCTCGGGGTCATCGCCGGCACATGCGGCCATCGCCCGCAACCGACCGACGTAGCCGTGATGGTCGGCGCCGAGCAGATAGATGCAGTGATCCATGCCCCGAGCACGCTTGTTGAGGTAGTAGGCGGTATCCGAGGCGAAGTAGGTGAGCTCGCCGTTGGACCGAATCAGCACCCGATCCCGGTCGTCACCGAAATCGGTGGTCCGCATCCAGAGCGCGCCGTCGGACTCGAAGAGATGCCCCTTCTCCCCCAGTGTCTTGAGGGTGTCGGCAACCGAGCCGTCGGCGGTGGTGGCGTGCAGCTCCCGCTCTGAGAACCACACGTCGAAGTGGGTGTGGAACAGTTCCAGCTGGTCCTTCTGCTCCTGCAGTTGGGCGGCGTATCCGGCTTCTCGGAACGCGATCAGCCGCTCGTCGGAGGGCAACTGGGTGATCTCTGGCCGCTCGGCCACGATCCGTGCGGCCAGTTCGGCGATGTACTCGCCGTGATAGCCGTCCTGCGGGATTTCCTGGCCCAGCGCCGCCGCTTCAATGGAGGCGCCGAACAAGTCCATCTGGGTGCCACGGTCGTTGATGTAGAACTCGCTGGTCACCTGAGCACCAGCCGCGGTGAGCACCCGGGCGATCGCATCGCCGAGGACCGCCCAGCGGGTGTGGCCCAGGTGCAGCGGGCCGGTCGGGTTGGCCGAGATGAACTCGACGTTGATGTGCTGCCCGGCCAGGGTCTGGGTGCGACCGTACGACGCACCCGCGGCCACCACGTCGGCAGCCACCTGACCCTGCGCGCCCGCGTCGACGGTGATGTTGAGGAAGCCGGGTCCGGCGATGTCGACCTTGGCGATCCCCTCCGCGGCGCCGAGCTCGGCGGCGAGCAGCCCGGCCAGGTCACGCGGGGGCATGCCGGCCTTCTTGGCCAGCTGCATCGCGATATTGGTGGCATAGTCTCCGTGCTCACGCTGCCGCGACCGCTCCACCGTCACCTCGGCTGGTACGCCGTCGGCGAGGGTGAGCACCCCGCGCCCGGTGAGCGTCGTCAGGGCGGCAACGATCACGGCGGAGAGCTGGTCGGGAGTCACCCGAGCAGCCTATCTGCGCGCGATGCCACCCACGAACCGGTTTCGCCACTCGGCGCTGATGCCCACCGTGCCGATTCGACTCGCACGCATTTCAGCGCAACCGGGCGGCCCATGTAGTGTTCTGACTCGCCCAGCCTCCGTAGCTCAGGGGATAGAGCACTGGTTTCCGGTACCAGGTGCCGCAGGTTCGAATCCTGCCGGAGGCGCTCGCCGAAAGCGCAAGACGATCGGCCTGACAGGACCCACCGCCGTGTGGGTCCTGTTGCCATTTCCGGCTGATCGTCAGGTGGCGCCCGACCGCGGATCCAGGACCCCACACCAAGAGGGTCCGGCCGACGCCTACCCTGGGCCAAAGGCCCGCAGGTCCAGCAGATGAGGTTGTGAGCCAATGGTTTCCACACCGACCACACCGAGCGCGCTGGTCAGCGGCGGCAGCCGCGGGATCGGGCGCGCCATCGTCGACCGACTCACCCAAGATGGGTACGCCGTGACGACCTGCGGCCGCGGCGACCGACCCGACGATCTTCTGCCCGAGGTCAACTGGGTGACCGGCGACGTGGCCGACCCCCAACACGCCGCAGCAATCTTCGAGGCAGCGCGTCGCCATGGCGGCGGCCTCGACCTGCTGGTCAACAACGCCGGCGTCCAAGTCGAGCGCACCCTCGCCGAGTCCACCGACGCGGACTGGGACCTCGTGGTCGGGGTCAACTGCCGCGGTGTGTTCAACCTGTGCCGCGCGGCCCTCCCGCTGATGGGCGAGGACGGCGGCGTGATCGTCAACATCGGTTCGATTTCGGGTGAGATCGCCGATCCTTCGATGGCGCTGTACAACGCATCGAAGGCTTTCGTACACGCCCTGACCCGCTCGATCGCGGTCGATCACGGCCCGCAGGTGCGTTGCAACGCAATCCAGCCGGGCTGGATCGTCACCGACATGGCAGAGGCGGCCTTCGCGCTCGCCGGCGACCCTGCGGCCGCGCATTGTGATGCGGTGGCCAGGCACCCGGCCGGACGCCTCGGCACTCCCACCGACGTTGCCGCCGCCGTGGCCTGGCTGGCCTCATCGGAGGCGGCCTTCGTGACCGGTCAGGTCCTCCGCGTCGACGGCGGGCTGACGGCGGCGTCGCCGCTGCGACCCGGGCTCAGCTAGCCGGGTCCGATGGCGCAAAGTTGTGGACGCCGAAGTAGAGCGCGATCTTGTCCCGCACCTCGGCGCTGCGGGTGAACAGCACATAGCGCTTCCGTCCGTGGCCGCCCGCCCGCTCGGGCACCCGGAAGTCCAGCAGGTAGCCGTTGTCTCGGGCGATCAACGCCAGCGCACGCGGGGTGTAGTAGCTGGTGTGGTCGGAGTAGAACGGGTAGGGGTCTCGCGTAACGTCCTTGCCGTTGTAGATGTTTGTTCCGCAGATCAACAGCCCGTTGTCGTCGACGAACTCGAACAAGCGCTGAAAGTCGTGTCGCGGAGCGCGGAAGTGCTCGACCACCTCACTGGCAATGACAAGGTCGAACTGCCTGGTGGCAGGGAGATTGGTGTCATGGAACTCGGCATCCTCACGCACCCGCATGATGTCCCCGATGGCGACGTGCCGCACCCGCGGCAACTTGGCCACATGCAAGTTGTCCTGACTTCGGCCGACACCGTAGATCAGCACGTCCACGCGCGGGCGTCCCAGTACTTCCAGGCCGAGCCTGGTCATCCAGTACTCACGGCCCTTCTGGGACTCGGTTCCGATCCGGGTTCCGCCTCCGCTCATCTGACTCATGTCGGTCAGGTTCCGGTAGTGCTCAGCGGGCAACGGCTTGATCTGGAGGAAGCCACAGTTCGGGCAAACTGCCATCTCGCGCACCAGTCCGGGTTTGTTGCGCCGCACGAACGCCTCGAACTCGGGGCGCGCGTGGCCGCACACCTCGCAGCAGGGCGCACCTGGATCTGCAGGCGGTCGCCGTGAGTCTCCGGCCCGGTCCTCAAGGGTCAGTTTGCGTTTCAGCGTGCGTGCCACCCGGTTGATCACGGAACCAACCTAGCCCGATGCGACCGACCGGCGCGTCCCCCGAGTACCGGATGGGCCGAGACCGTCGGATGACGCTTTCGGTGCACACTGGCAGGGTGGAGGCAGCCGCCGTTGTCGTGGCGACCCCCGTCTATGACCCCGAACGGCGCCGTGTGCGCGGCTAACCTCAGGCCTCCTACGCCGTCGACCCCGAAGGAGAATCCGTGACCGACGTCCGACTGCTGATGGTGCTGACTGAGAACGAAGCCCTCACCGGCACCACCGACCCGGCAGCGGTGGTGGATCTCGCCGTCATGGCCGAACAGCACGGCATCGACGGAGTGATGTTGAGCGAGCACGTGGTGCTCGGTCGCGACTCGGGCGCAGCCGGACAGATGCACAACCCGCGCGACTACGCCGCTCCCGGCAACCAATCGCCCGACTACCCGTGGCCCAACAGCCTGGTGGTGATGTCGGCTATCGCCCAGGCCACCGAGCGCCTGCGAATCGTGGCGGGGGCGATCATCGCGCCACTTCGGCATCCACTGCTGCTCGCCAAGGAACTCGGCACCCTCGATCTGCTTTCCCGCGGCCGGCTCGTGGTGCTGCCGACGGTGAGTTGGAGCCGCGACGAGTACGCCGCCCTCGGCGTACCTTTCACCGAACGCGGCAAGATCCTCGATGAGCAGTTGGAGATCTTGGCCAAAGCCTGGGGCCCCTACCCGATCAGCCATCACGGTCACTACTTCTCCTTCGAGGACGTCTGGCTGTCACCGGGCGCCTACACGCCCCAGGGACCGCCGATCTGGCTCGGTGGCCAGGGCATGCACCCACCGCTGGTACGCCGGCTCGCGCGCTACGGTCGCGGCCTCAACCCGTTCGGACCGCTCACCGAAGCGGACATGAGCATGCTCGCCGAAGGCATGCGGGCCGCCGGTCGCGATGTCGGCGAACTCGAACTGGTGGGCGGCATCCGCGGAACCTTCCACGGCGCCGACGACATCGCCGACCTGGATCAGGCGCTGCTCTCCCTCCCCGACCAACTACGTCGGGGATTCACCACCATCTGCTTCAAACCCGCGATGTTCGTCGACAAGCCCGCTGGGATTCCGGCATTCCTCGAGGAACTGACCGACAAGGTGGCGGCGATTGCTGCCGAGGTCGGCGGTCGATCATGAGCGCCGAGTCCCCGCCGGACCAGGCGCATGTGGGCATCCTGGGTGGCACCGGCGACCAGGGCCGGGGGCTGGCTCTACGCCTCGCGCAGAGCGGACTGCGGGTCACGATCGGATCGCGCGACGCTGCTCGCGCCGAAGACATTGCGGCTTCATTGGGGCATAACGTGCGCGGCGCGACGAACCGCGACTGTGCTGCGGCGGCGGACGTGGTGATCGTGGCGGTGCCCTATGCCGGGCACGCAGAACTGCTCGCCTCGCTCAACGCCGAACTGACCGACAAGATCGTGATCGATTGCGTCAACCCGCTCGGCTTCGACAAACAAGGGCCTTATCCGTTGCAGGTTGCCGAGGGTTCGGCCGCCCAGCAGGCGCAACAGGTACTCCCCGACTCCATCGTGGTGGGCGCGTTCCATCACGTCTCCGCCCAACTCCTGCTCGACCCGGGCGTGATGACCCTGGAGACCGACGTACTCGTGCTCGGGGACGTCCGAGAGGCCACCGATCAGGTGCAGGCGCTCGTCGATCGCATTCCCGGCATGCGCGGGGTCTACGGAGGACGCTTGCGCAACGCCGGTCAGGTGGAGGCCCTGACCGCCAACCTCATCGCGATCAACCGCCGCTACAAGGGCCACAGCGGACTGCGTGTCACGGGCTGTGACGCCCGGCCTCCCCTTCAGTAGCGAGCGGGCCCTAGTAGCCGCAGTCCTCGATGGTCGCGTCGTCTCGGGCTTGATCACCGAACGACTGGGCCATCTCGGTGAAGGGCAGCACCACGCTGGCGCCGTTGATGTTGCCGATCGATCCCTGGACCACACAGGTGGTGATCTTGGCCGGGTCGACCTGCGCCACCGCATGGGCGATTCGGAAGAGTTCGCTGGGCGGCAGATCCGTCGAGGTGTGCTTCATCACGGTCATCACCCCACCTTCGAGGAAGCCCGGCTGAGCAGCCCGCAAGCGGATCTTGGCCTGGATGCCGCGCAAGGTCAGCTGCTGGTTGGCCGAGCGGTCGAAGTCGCCTCGCAGCAAGTCATGCCGAATCCTCGAGAACGCCATCGCGTCGTACGGCCCGAGATGGATCCGCCCCTCGGGGAAGCCCTTCGGCTTCAGGTAGGTGTCGGCGAAGGCGACCGGGTTGTCGACCTGGATCCCCCCGATGTAGTCGATCATCGAGGAGAAGAACTCGAACCTGGTCACCATGACGTAGTCGGGCTGGATCCCGATTAGGTTGCCGACCGTTTCGCCCAGCAGTTGCGGCCCGCCGTAGAAGAGCGAGGCGTTGATCTTGTCCGAGCCCACACCCGGGATCGAGACATAGGAGTCACGGGGTACGCCGATGGCCGTGGCCGCCCCCGTCTTGGTGTTGATACCGACCAGTTGCAAGGCATCGCCGCGGACCCGGGTCATGTCCTCGCCCGGCCTGGCGTCGGAGCCGACCGCGAGGATCCAGATGACCTTGTCGCCCGCGTCGATACCGAAGGCCCGCGGGCTCGGCTTCTGAGCCACGAGAAGGATCTCGGTCGAAGCCACGCTGGTGTCCGGGACGATGAATCCGACCACGGCGAGCACTCCCGCCAGGGCGGCCCATCGGGCACCCCTCCGCCTCCACGACTCACGGGTCCGATCCGCGGTACTTGATGTCGTCACGACTGACCTCCCACGCTCTCGGCGCCTTGGCCGGCGTAGTAGCCGACGATCTGCCAGGTGCCGTCCACCGGCGCCAGCACGAGCCGGCCAGACGCCATGACCACCTGGGACCCAGCGGCGCTATCAGCTTGGAAGGTGACCTTGTAGCGCCCGGTGGCGCCGGCCGGATCACCCTTGGGCGCGAGAATGTCGACGGTCAACTGCTCGACCACCTCCGACACCTGGGTGATCTCACCACCTCGCGGCTGATTGGTCAGCCCCGGGTATCGGCGCATGTCCTTAGCGAACTGCTTTGCCGCGCGCGCTGTGAATCCAGGCGGCGTTCCCCAGTCGGTCCGGGGATAGTCACCGAGGTAGGCCCATTCGAGGTAGCCCGTGACCAGACCGGCCACCTGATCACTGACTTCCTGCGCACGGGTCTCGTCGAGCTTTCCGGTGACTTTTCCGAGCGCGACATTTGTCACAACCGGCTCGGCGGACGGCGCCGACGAGGGCTCCTGGGACTTCGCCTTGTCGCCCGATCGCAAGGCCGTGTAGCCGACCACCGCGAGCCCAACCAGGGCGCCTATGAGCAGCAAGACGAGCGCGCCGCGCAGCGACCGGCGCGTTCGCGAGGGCGGAGGGGACGCCGTGGCGCCTCGGTGTCTCACAAGCCATTCCTTACTGTCGTGCGGGGGGTGTGGCCCTGCCGGGGTCGGCCAGAGCGCCAAACGACTGCAGACCACCCTGCCTCATGTGGCGGTCCTAGGTCTGCATTTCGTGCTCGGTCGACTAGCCTAGAGAGCCGTCAGCGGTGCTTTCACCGACTCACCCCGTGCACAATCCGGAAGAGGCGAATCGACCAGTGGCGCAGTCCGCAGGATCAGACGCGACAAACCCCCAATCCCGTCACCTTCCGCCGGATGCTGATCCGGCGCCCGCGGACGATTTCGGGGCCAACGAGTGGCTCGTGGAGGAGATGTACGACAAGTACCTCTCCGACCCGGCCAGCGTCGATCCGGCCTGGGTTTCTTTCTTCCGCACTCAAGCCGGGAGCAACGGGCACGCCGCGCCGTCGAGTACGCCGGGCGCCGCTGCAGTCGCGAGCGGCACTGGCACCCCGGCCAGCGGGCCCGCAACTCCCCCAGCGGCCGCAGCTCCCCCAGTCTCGACTCCCCCAATCTCAACTCCCCCAATCCCCGCAGCTCCCGCAGCTCCGGCCGCCGCCACGACCGCAGCGCCTTCCGCTGCGCCGCCGGCCCCGGTTGCCCGCCCGCGCCCCGAAGTCAAGGCGGCCGAGCCCGCCAGGGGCACCACCACGCCGGTCCCCAAGGAGGCCGCTCCGGCGGTGAAGGCCGAGACGGCGGACGCGCCGACGTACACCGTTTTGCGCGGCGCCCCCGCCCGCACCGTCACCAACATGGACGCCTCGCTCTCGGTGCCCACCGCCACCTCGGTGCGGTCGGTGCCGGTCAAGCTGCTCTGGGACAACCGAGTGGTGATCAACAACCACCTCGCGCGCGCTCGAGGCGGCAAGGTGTCCTTCACCCACATCATCGGCTTCGCCCTGGTCAAGACGCTGCGCTCGATGCCGGAGATGAACGTCGGCTTCGACGTCGTCGACGGCAAGCCGACGCTGATCACCCCGGCGCACATCAATCTGGGCCTGGCCATCGACATGTCCAAGCCCGACGGCACCCGGCAGCTGCTGGTCCCGTCGATCAAGGCGGCCGAGCGGATGGATTTCCGCGGCTTTCTGGACCGCCTATGAAGACATCGTGGTCAAGGCCCGCAACGGCAAGCTCACCGTCGAGGACTTCCAAGACACCACCGTCACCTTGACCAACCCCGGCACCATCGGCACCAACCACTCCGTGCCGCGCTTGATGAAGGGACAAGGCGCCATCATCGGCGTCGGCGCGATGGAGTACCCCCCCGAGTGGCAGGGCGCCTCCCCCGCCTCGATCGCCCGCAACGCGATCAGCAAGGTGATGACGCTGACTTCCACCTATGACCACCGGGTCATCCAAGGTGCCCAGTCCGGGGAGTTCCTGCGTCGAGTGCACGCGCTGCTGCTGGGCGAAGAGGGCTTCTACGACGAGATCTTCGGCTCGCTCCGGATCCCCTACGAGCCGATCCGCTGGGCCACCGACTTCGTCGCCACCCACGACGACGAGATCGGCAAGGAGTCCCGGGTCCAGGAGTTGATCCACTCCTACCGGGTCCGCGGCCATCTGATGGCCGACACGGACCCGCTCGAATACCGCCAGCGCTCCCACCCCGACCTCGAGGTGGAGTCGCACGGCCTGACCTTGTGGGATCTGGACCGCGAGTTCGCCACCGGGTCCTTCGGTGGCGAGCGCCGCTTCATGAAGATGCGCGACATTCTGGGCATCCTGCGCGATTCCTACTGTCGCACCGTGGGCATCGAGTACATGCACATCATGGATCCCGAGCAGCGCGCTTGGCTGCAGAAGCGGATCGAGCAGCCGCACCAGAAGCCGCCGCGCGAGGAGCAGTTGCGGATCCTGCTGAAGCTCAATCAGGCCGAGGCGTTCGAGACCTTCCTGCAGACCAAGTTCGTCGGGCAGAAGCGGTTCTCCCTCGAAGGCGCCGAAACCACGGTTCCGCTGATCGATGAGATCTGCGAAGCAGCCGCCGAGACCGGGCTCGACGAAGTCTGCATCGGCATGGCCCACCGCGGCCGGCTCAACGTGCTGGCCAACATCGTCGGCAAGAAGTACTCCCAGATTTTCCGGGAGTTCGAGGGCAACATCGACCCACGCACCGTGCAGGGCTCGGGCGATGTGAAGTACCACCTGGGTGCCGACGGCGCCTTCACCTCCGGCACCGGCGCCACGATCAAGGTCTCCGTCGCCGCGAACCCGTCCCACCTGGAGGCCGTCAACCCGGTGCTCGAGGGCATCGCCCGTGCCAAGCAGGACGTTCTTGACCGAGGCATCGAGTTCCCGGTGCTGCCCCTCCTGGTGCACGGGGACGCCGCCTTCGCCGGCCAGGGTGTGGTCGCCGAGACCCTCAACCTCTCCCAGCTGCGCGGCTACCGCACCGGCGGCACGGTGCATCTGGTCGTCAACAACCAGGTCGGCTTCACCACCTCGCCGGGCTCCTCGCGCTCCTCGCTCTACTGCACCGATGTGGCGCGGATGGTGCAAGCGCCGATCTTCCACGTCAACGGCGATGATCCCGAGGCGTGCATCCGGGTCGCCCGGCTTGCTTTCGAGTACCGCCAGGCATTCAACAAGGACGTCGTCATCGACCTGGTGTGCTACCGCCGGCGCGGTCACAACGAAGGTGACGACCCGTCGTACACCCAGCCGTTGATGTATGACCTGATCGAGCAGAAGCGTTCGGTACGCCGCCTCTACACCGAGTCCCTGATCGGCCGTGGCGACATCACCGTCGAGGAGGCCGAGCAGGTCGTCAAGAACTACCAGCAGCAGCTCGAGCGGGTCTTCACCGAGGTCCGTGAGGCCGACACACTCCCCAAGGAGTGGACGACCGTCCCGGACTACCCCGAGAAGCAGGCCGACGAACGCACCACCGCGGTCTCTGCGGAGGTGCTGAAGCGGATCGCCGATGCTTATGTCACCCCGCCGGCAGGTTTCACGGTGCACCCCAAGGTGATGCCTCAGCTACAGCGACGTGCCGCGGCGATCACCGATGGACCGATCGACTGGGGCACCGGCGAGGTGCTGGCGTTCGGCTCGCTGCTCATGGAAGGACACCCGGTCCGGCTCGCCGGCCAGGACTCGCGCCGCGGCACCTTCGTGCAGCGCTTCGCGACCATCATCGACCGGCACAACGCCGATGAGTGGACGCCGCTGACGAACCTGACCGAGGGCCAGGCGAAGTTCTACGTCTACGACTCGCTCCTCAGCGAATACGCCGCGCTCGGGTTCGAATACGGCTATTCGGTGGCGCGTCCGGATGCACTGGTGTTGTGGGAGGCGCAGTTCGGCGACTTCGTCAACGGCGCCCAGACGATCATCGATGAGTTCATCACCTCGGGCGAGACCAAGTGGCGCCAGCAGTCTGGTGTGGTGCTGTTGCTCCCGCACGGTTATGAGGGCCAAGGTCCTGATCACAGCTCGGCCCGGATCGAACGCTTCATGACCTTGTGTGCCGACGATGCGTTCACGGTCGCCCAGCCCTCGACCCCGGCTTCGCACTTCCATCTGCTTCGTCAGCAGGCCATGCGCGAGGAGCATCGGCCGCTGTTCGTGTTCACGCCCAAGTCGATGCTGAAGCGCAAGGAAGCAGCCAGCCAGCCGGCCGACTTCCTGTCGGGCAGCTTCCGGCCGGTGATCGGCGACGACCAAGCCGATCCGTCGTCGGTGACCACCTTGATCTTCTGTTCCGGACGGGTCACCTGGGACCTCATGGTGGAGCGGGCGGCCAATCATGGCGACGGCAGCTTCGCGATCGCCCGGCTCGAACAGCTTTACCCGCGCCCCATGGCGGAGCTCAAGGCGGAGATCGAGCGCTACCCCAACCTGAAGCACATTCGCTGGGTGCAGGACGAGCCGGCCAACATGGGTCCGTGGCCCTTCCTGCAGCTCAACGTGTGGCCGGAGCTCGGCGTCTCCGTCGAGCGCGTGTCCCGCAATGCCTCATCTTCTCCGTCGGTCGGCACGCTCAAACGCCACGTTGAAGAGCAGAAGGCACTGATGGCCGCTGCCTTTGCCACCGAGTGAGACCCAGGTGTACTTCACCGACCGCGGCATCGAGGAACTCATCGCCCGCAGGGGCGATGAGGAGGTGACCTTGGCGTGGCTGGCCGACCGGCTCGTCGAATTTACGGATAGCCATCCGGAATTCGAAACTGCCGTGGAAAGGCTTGCGACTTGGCTGGCGCGAGAAGAAGATCCCGACGACTGAGCCCAATTGAAATGGCTAATTTTCCTTATTCTGAAATACGAAAAGGACGATTGGTATCACGACTGACTTGCGGTACTCCTAGGAGACACCCAGAGGGGCGCAACCCCTCTACGCCCCACCTAGGAGAACAATGTCATCGTTCACTCGCCGACTGCTCGGCGCCGCTCTCGCGGGCGCACTCCTGCTCACGGTTGTCAGCATCACCCCTGCTCAGGGGCATGTGACCTCCTCCTTCACCCACCTGTGGAAGCACATCAAGAAGAAGGCGGATGCCCGCTACCTTCAGAAGGCCAAGGCGCCGATCCCTAGCCGGACCGCTGGCGTGCTGTGCCAGCGCGTTCGATCGCGATCACCGGCCACCACTACGACGCATGCTCCAGACCAGCATCACCGCACCCGGCCGCCGGGCTTCCTGGTGATCCAGGCGCGAGGCGTCTACTTCAGCAGTCGCCGACCCCGCTGCTTCACTGTGGGATCTGACCGTCAGACGGCAGTCGGACTCGTGGTCCGTCGACTTTCGCCTTGTCGAGCGCCGAGGAAGTCCCCGGCGAGCACGGGCACGTGCCCGGTCTCGACTCGGCATCCGCGGTCGCGGCCGGCGCTGCACACCGTGCGCTATGCGAGCGCACAACGACGGATCCGGGCAGCTGCCATCTTTCGACGGCGGCTCGATCTGCGCGTGACCTACGTCGCCTACGGCGCGAGCGGCGCGGTCGGCACCGGCCGTCGAGACGGTCACCCACCTCAGCGCGGCGACGTTGACGAAGCGTTAGCTCAGCAGACACGAGGCTCGCTCCGGTGGCTGCATGCCGGAGCAATCGCCTAGCTCGCAGCTCCCGGGTCTGGCGGGCCCTCGACCACTCGGTCGGACCGCCAGGTCCGGGATCGCAGCGTCCACGGGCAGGTCGATGACGCCCAGGATCTGAGCGGCCACGGTCGTCGGATCGATCAGCACCCGCTCGTCGTAGGGGGCCTCCTCATAGGCCTTGACCGCCTGCTGCATCGGGGTCGCCGTCCGCCCGGGGTAGATCGTGGTGACTCGGACGCCCGCGGCGCTCTCCTCGGCCCGCAGCGAGTCGGCGATGGCGCGCACGGCGAACTTCGAGGCGGCGTACGCCGACCACTCGGCGTGCGCCTGCAACCCCGCGCCCGAGTTGACGAACACCACGGTCCCCTGCGCCGAACGCAACGCAGGCAAGGCCCAAGCCGTCACCAGCGCCGGGGCAGCCGCGTTGACCATGAACTGATGCTGCAGGGACTTCGCGGTCAGCCCAGAGACCGGTCCCAGCTCCACCACCCCGGCGCTGTGCACCAGCGAGTCCAACCGTTCGGGCAACGGCCACGCCGACAGATCCAACTCCTCGGCCAAGTCGCTCTGGAGCACCTGGGCCTCGGGGAATCGTTCGGCGAGTTCGCCGGCCCGGGTCGCGTTGCGGGCCACCAGCCACAACTCGTCGCCTCGCGCCGCCAGCAACGTGGCCAGGGCTGCGCCGATACCCGACCCCGCCCCGGTGAGCAGGTGTCTCATCGAGTGAAGACGACCTTGCCGAAGACGTCGCCTCGAGCCATCGCCGCGAAGCCCTCACGGGCTTGCTCCATCGGAAGCACCGAGTCGATCAGCGGTCGGGCACCGGTGGCGTCGAGCAGCGACACCAGCGAGGCGAGTTCGCGCCGGGTGCCCATGGTCGACCCGATCACGCTGAGCTGCAGGAAGAAGATGCGGGTGAGTTCGGCATCGTCGAGTTGGGGCCCCGACGTCGTCCCGGAGATCACGATCACCCCACCGGGACGCAATGACCGCACCGAATGGGACCACGTCGCCTGGCCCACGGTTTCCATGACGGCATCGACCCGCTGCGGCAAGCGAGCACCCGACTCGAAGGCCGCGTGGGCGCCCAACTCCAGCGCCCGCTGCCGCTTGCCAGCGTCCCGAGAAGTGGCGAACACCGTGAGTCCACCGGCGCGCGCCAGGGTGATCAGTGCGGTGGCGACGCCTCCCCCGGCGCCTTGCACCAGCACCGAGTCGCCGGCCTTGAGATTGCCTCGTACGAACAGCATCCGATAGGCGGTCAGCCACGCGACCGGGAGGCAGGCCGCCTCCTCGAAACTCAAGGACGCGGGCTTGGGGATCAGGTTGCCCTTCGGCACGACCACGTAGTCGGCGAACGTGCCCTGATAGCGCTCGGAGAGCAGCGAGCGCCCCGGGTCCTCGGTCTCGTCTCCGCTCCAGTTCGGATCGCCGACTACGCCGTGCACGATGACCTCGTTCCCGTCTTCGTCGACTCCCGCGGCATCGCAGCCCAGGATCATGGGGAGCGCTTCTCGGCGTAGCCCGACGCCTTTGAGCGACCAGAGATCGTGGTGGTTGAGCGCCGCCGCGCGGACCCTTACCCGCGCCCACCCGTCGGGAACCTCGGGGTCGGGACGCTCCCCGACCACCAAGCCGGAAAGCGGATCGTCGGAGGAGAAGCTGTCGGCATACACGGCGAACATGGGCCAGACCTTATCGCCTGTTCTCGCGACCGAACCGGCAGAACCAAGAGGGGGAGGAAACGTCGCTGCCCACGCTCACCAAGAGCGTGGGCAGCATCGCGAGTGCGGCTCGGCCGCTGGCGTCAGGCCTTCTTGGTCTCCCAGAAGATCTCGGCGATCTGGTCGATCTTGGCCAGCAGTTCGTCGGCCTTGGCGGCATCGAGGCCACCCTTGGTGCCGCCGGCCCCGGCGAGCTTGGTGGCCTCGTTGAAGAGGGTGTGCAGCTGCGGGTAGGCCTCGAAGTGCGGTGCCTTGAAGTAGTCGGTCCACAACACCCAGAGGTGGTGCTTGACCAGCTCGGAGCGCTGCTCCTTGATCAGCACGGCGCGGGTGCGGAAGTCCGCGTCGTCGCTGTCGTTGGCCTTGGCGATGATGGCCTTGATCGACTCCGCCTCGATCCGGGCCTGCGCGGGGTCGTAGACACCGCACGGCAGATCGCAGTGGGCCGAAACCTGAAGGGTCGGAGCAAAGAGACGAAGCACGATAGATCCTCTCGGTCGGGAGCGTGGGTGCCGCAGTCGGGCCTTCCGGCAAGCCGGTCATGACAGGCTGCATGCAATGTCCCAGACTACCGGCATGACGATGGCCCGGCGCTGGGGAGCGGCCAGAGTGAGCGGCGACTCGATGCTCCCCACCTTGCGGGCCGGCGATCTGTTGCTGGTGCGGCACGGTCCGGCCTCGGTCAGCTCCGGCCAACTGGTGGTCGCCCGCTTCCCCGATGGCACGATTGTCATCAAACGGGCCCTCGAACCGCGGCGTACGTCGGGAGGCGCCGATGGCTGGTGGCTGCTCAGCGACAACCCCGAACACGGGGTGGACTCTCGGCACCGCGGACCAATCCCGGCCACAAGCGTGCTGGCGGTCGCCGTCGCGAGGATCTGGCCTCGTCCCGGGCTGCTCGGCTGAGCGGCTTTCCGAGGGATTAGTCGGCGAGTTCGCGGATGCTACGCGGATGGAGGATCAAACCGATCACCCCAAGTGACACCGCGATCCCCAGCACCGCGACCCAGGTGGTCGATCCACCGCGGAATCCCCACGCCACCATGAGGTGGATCATCTGAGCCATCACGATCGGCCCACGCGCCCAGGACTGCCGCCGCCGGAGGGCCCGAGCGCACAACAGCAGACCGACCCCCCAACCCGCGAAGAACAGCGTCGTGGTGGCCCCCATGGTCAGCCGCGCCGAGTCCAGATTGATCAGTTCGAGGACGGCGAAAACGAGGAAGAAGATCCCCTGAAGCCCGACGAGCGAACTCGCCAGCGAAACTGGCGAACGGGGGGTAGATGGTTTGGGAACCGCCACCCGGGCAGGGTACCTCCTCCCTGGAGCCAGGCTTGCCACACCGCCTGCGGTGATAAACCCACCATTCGTCTCAAGATGGGCGATAATTCAACCTCCTGTGATGCAGGTGACCCCAGATAGGGGTTGTGCGAAGCGGATACTCTTGCGACTCTTGTACCGAGCGCTCGTGAAGGGTTTCACACGGGCGCTATTTATTGCGCACTGACAACGACGAAGGAAGGGATCATTCCCGTCATGGACTGGCGAAGCCGCGCCGCGTGTCTCGATGAGGACCCGGAGCTGTTCTTCCCGATCGGCAATACCGGCCCTGCGACTCTTCAGGTCGAGGAGGCGAAACAGGTCTGCCGACGCTGTGACGTGCGCGAACAATGCCTTGCCTGGGCCCTCGAAGCGGGCCAGGACCACGGCGTATGGGGCGGCCTCAGCGAGGACGAACGTCGCGCACTCAAGCGCCGCAACGCTCGCGCCCGGCTGCGTACCCCCGTCTGATCCACGCTCGAGGGCAGCTGCCACCGCAGACTCGAGGACGACCGACCCGAGCTCCAGCCCCGAGACTTTCGTTCATGGCTGCCCTACACCGGTAGTTCGACCGTCACACACGTCCCGCGGCCCGACAACCCCGGGCCGATGGACAGCTTGCCGCCGAGTTCGGACTCCACCAGCGTGCGCACGATCGACAACCCCAGGTTGGTGGATGCTTCCAGGTCGAAATCTTCGGGCAGTCCGCGGCCGTCGTCATCGACGCTGAGGTGCATTCGGCCGACCGCGCGCCGAGGAGAAACCACGATCCGGCCCGAGGGAGGTTCCTCCGCAGAGACTGGCCCGGGGCCGAAGCCGTGCTCGACGGCGTTCTGCAACACCTCGGTCAGCACCATCGCCAACGCCATCGCCGATTCCGAGCCCCACTCCCCGAAGCTGCCGGACCGGGTCACCGTCACCTGAGAACCGAGGCCGCCCAACTCCGAGACCATCCCACCGAGGCGGTCGGCGATCGCGTCGAAAGCGACGTTCTCCTCCACCGACTGACTCAGCGTCTCGTGCACGATCGCGATCGAGCCCACCCGACGCACGGCCTCCTCGAGGGCTTCGCGCGCGGCCGGCGCATCGATGCGCCGGGCTTGCAGACGCAACAGCGCGGCCACCGTCTGCAGGTTGTTCTTCACCCGGTGATGGATCTCGCGGATGGTGGTGTCCTTGGTGATCAGCTCCCGGTCCCGGCGGCGGAGATCGGTGACGTCGCGCAGCAGGATCAGCGCACCGAGGCGGTGATCTTCCGCCCGCAACGGGATCGCCCGGGCGATGATCGCGGCCTGCTCGGTGGCGACCTCGGTGTCGCGTGCCATCGTGCCGGTAAGGACGGCACTCAAGGTCTCCTCGTCGGCCCGGTTGCGGATCGGGACCAGTCGGCGGGTGAGGTCCGCCAGATGCAGCCCGGTCAAGTCACCGGTCAAGCCGAGGCGGCGGTAGACCGAGTGAGCGTTGGGGCTGGCGTAGACGACCAGGCCGGCTTCGTCGATCCGGACGAAGCCGTCACCGACGCGCGGGGAATCCGCGTGGTCGCCTCGCTGGCCGGGGCTGGGGAACTGGCCCCTGGCGATCATCTGGGTGAGCTCGCCGGCGGTTTGCAGGTAGGCGAGTTCGAGGCGGCTCGGAGTGCGCACGCCGAGCAGGTTGGTGTTGCGCCCGATTACCGCGATCACCCGATCCCGGTGGCGCACCGGCACCGTCTCCACTCGGACCGGGACGTCCTGGCTCCACTCGGGATCGCCTTCGCGGACCAGCCGCTCGCGGGCATAGGCGAGGTCGAGCAGTGGCCGCCGCCCGGTCGGAATGAAGGTTCCGACCATGTCGTCGACGTACGCCGTGGGGCCGGTGGTCGGGCGCATCTGCGCACCGGCCCACCACCCCTTCTGTTCTCGGTCGGGCAGCCACAAGATCAAGTCGGCGAAGGACAGATCGGCCAGGATCTGCCAGTCCGCCAGGAGTCGGTGCAGCCACGCGACGTCGGCATCGTCCAAATCCGTGTGCACTCGCACCAACTCGGTCAGCGAAGGCATGGCCCGAGCCTAGGGTGCTGGCAGCGATCCGACCGACTCACGCCCGGATCCGGCCCGCTGTGCGCCAGGATCCGCGCGTTAAGGGCGCGCTGGGGGTGCCGGGTGGCAGGATGAACACTGTGTCGGACTACTGGAGACAGGTGCTGACCACCGGCCTCAAGGTCCCCACAGATCGGCCGCTGGCAGATCTGACCGCGGAGCTCACCGCAATGCTTGGGTCGGTGGACCCCGAGATCCGCGACGGGATGGCCTATCCGACCTTGGCGACCTGGATCTCCCGAGGTATCTACGACGAGTTGCTCTCCGGCCTCGGAGACGGGATGGCGGCCGGTTTGGTCGTTGGCTTGGGCGAGGAAGAGACCGACAACGTCTTCCGGCGCAGCTTCTCGGCGCTGACGCTGGCCGAGTGCATCCGCCACGACCAGCATGCCGGGCTGCTGCCCCCGGGCAAGGTTCTCGAATGGGGCGACCGGATCGCGACGTGGTATCTCCGCGAGCGCGATCTGCGCGGCTATGTCCCCGGCAAGGGCTGGGCGCACGCGATCGCCCACGGAGCCGACGCGATCGGCGCTCTGGCCGTGAGCCCCTACCTCGGCAAGCCCGAGCTCACCGTGCTCCTCGACGTCCTGGCCGATCGGCTGCTGCAGCCGAGTGAGACCTTGCTGCACTCGGGCGAACCCGACCGGATGGCGATGGCGACGATGCGGATCCTGCGCCGCGATCTGGTGCCCCTCAACGTCCTGGAGCCCTGGGTGGTCCGGATCACCCGCACCGCGGGCGCGCAGGTCTACGCCGACCGCGACCCGTTCTTGACCACCGGCAATGCCGAGGCCTTCCTGCGCGCGCTCTACATCCAGTTGAGCCTGGCGACCCAGTCGCCCAAGGTGCGACCCGACCTGCTGCTGACCCTGGTCGACGCATTGCGGGTCAGCAACCCCCACTACCTGTCCCCCACTTCGGAGTGAGCATGCAGATCGAAGGACACGCCGGCACCGCCGCCGTCGCGGTAGCCGCCGCGCATGGAGTGACCACTCAGTTCACCTTGTCGGGTGCCCACGTCTTCCCGATGTACGACGGCGCGGTCAAGGCCGATCCGCCGATGCGCCTACTGGATGTGCGCCACGAGCAGACCGCGGTCTTCGCGGCCGAGGCCACCGGCAAGCTGACCAGGACGCCGGGACTCGCCGTACTCACCGCAGGCCCCGGGGTCACCAACGGGGTGAGCGCGATCGCCCAGGCGCACTACTCCGGTTCCCCACTGGTCGTCATCGGCGGCCGAGCACCCGCCAACCGGTGGGGTTCGGGCAGCCTGCAGGAACTCGATCACCCGCCGATCGTGCGGACCGTCACCAAGCATGCCGACACGATCCTGGCTGCCGACGAGGTCCTCGCCGGGGTCGACCACGCCTTCCACACAGCACGCAGCGCCCACCGCGGCCCAGTGTTCCTCGATATCGGGATGGATGCCTTCTTCGCCCCGGCCTCGGGCAGCGTGCCCGAGCCTCGCGACGATGATGCCCGTGCTGTCGACACCGACACGGTCGATCGGATCGCGAAGCTCATCGCCGCGGCCGAACGGCCGGTGGTGGTGCTCGGCACCGACGTCTGGGCAGATCACGCCGAGCACGCCGCACTGGCGTTCGTCGAAGCCACCGGCATCCCGGCGCTGACCAACGGAATGGGGCGCGGGGTGATCCCCGGCGGACATCGCCAGCTGGTGACGAAGGCCCGCGGCGCGGCCTTCACCCAAGCCGATCTCGTGGTCGTGGCCGGGACCCCTCTCGACTTCCGGCTGGGCTACGGCGTCTTCGGCGGGAAAGACGGCGCGGCTCCGGCCCAGGTAGTGCATCTGGCCGACTCCGAGTCCCAGCTCTCGCACCATGCTTCACCGGTGGCATCCCTCGCAGGGCCACTGGCCGCCGTCTTCGAGCTGCTCTTGGCGGCCGTCGAGCGGGCCCGCGCCGCCATACCCGGCATGCGGGACTGGGCTTCCTGGTCGGCCGGCCTGGCCGACCAGGCCGCTGCTGCCGCCCAGCGCGACCAGACCTTGCTCACTTCCGCCGCCGACCCGATCCACCCGGCCCGCATCTACGGCGAACTGCTGCCGCGACTAGCCGACGACGCCGTGGTGATCGGCGACGGCGGCGACTTCGTCAGCTTCGCCGGCAAGTTCGTCGAGCCCAAGCAACCGGGCTGCTGGCTCGACCCCGGCCCCTACGGGTGCCTCGGCGCCGGCCTGGGTGCGGCCATCGCGGCCCGGATCGCCCGACCGTCGGCGCAGGTAGTCACCCTGTTGGGAGACGGTGCCGCCGGCTTCTCGCTGATGGACGTCGACACCTTGGTGCGACACAACCTGCCAGTGGTGATGGTGGTCGGCAACAACGCCGCCTGGGGGTTGGAGAAGGGTCCGATGCAGCTGCTCTACGGCTACGACGTGATCGCCGACCTGGCGCCCGCCACGTCCTACGACGGCGTCGTCCGCGCCCTCGGCGGCGCCGGAGAGTCGGTCACGGACCCGAATGAGATCGGCCCGGCCTTGGATCGCGCCTTCGCATCCGGGGTGCCCTACCTCGTCAACGTGATGACCGACGTGAACGCCGCCTACCCGCGCGCCACCTTCGGCATCTGAAAGGACCTTCTCGATGCAGGTTCGCCTCGCCGCAGCCGATGAGTACGCCGTGATCGGGGAACTCACGGTGGCGGCCTATCTCTCCGACGGGTTGATCGCCGTCGATGACCCCTATCGGCCGATCCTGCAAGACGCTGCCGCACGCGCGGAGAAGGCCCAACTCTGGGTCGCCGAACAGGGCGGAGAGATCCTCGGCACCGTCACCTACTGCCCACCCGACTCCCCCTACCGTGAGCTCGCCGGTGACGAACAGGGCGAGTTCCGCACTTTGGCGGTCGGTCCTGCCGGCCGGGGCCGCGGTGCCGCGACCGCTTTGGTGACCCGATGTCTCGCGCTGGCCCGCGCCGCGGGTCACCGTTCGGTGGTCATCTCGACGCTGCCGGAGATGGTGGCCGCGCACAGCATCTATCGACGCGCCGGCTTCGCCAGGGAAGAGGCACGCGACTGGTCCCCGCTCCCCGGGCGCACCTTGTGGGCCTTCAGCCGGCGGATCACCGGGGCCGATCTTTCCGCGGAACGAGAGTTCGTGGTCGGCGACTCCGACACCGCGCTGGCTTTGGGCTCCGGAGGCCTCTCGGTGCTGGGCACTCCCCGGCTGCTGGCTTGGTGCGAGCAGATGACGTGCGCGGCTCTCGACCCGGTGCTTCCCCCAGGACTCACGAGTGTGGGGGTCGAGATCACGATCGAGCATCGGGCGCCGAGCGCGGTTGGGGCCGGAGTCGTCGTACGCGCCGAGTCCGAGCAGGTGGACGGGCGCAGCCACACCTTCGTAGTGCGTGCGACGAACTCGAAAGGCGAGGAAATAGGAAACGGCCGGGTGACGCGCGTGGTCGTCGACTCCGGCCGATTCATGTCTCGAGTGGGCTGAGGCCCTCTCGATCAGGCGTTGGGGCGCTTGCCGTGGTTGGCAGCCTTCTTCTTGCGCGCGCGGCGCTTGCGGCCGGTCTTACCCATGGGGCCCTCACTTTCCTCGCGTTGTCGGGACAGGTATCAGCGCACCCTTGCGGGGCGCGGAAGTCTGGTGGAACGACCGATTCTCTCAGACCAGCGTCAGCGCAGCCAATCGGTGTCGGCTGACCGGTTTCGATCGGGGACGCAGGCGAGGTGTCACCCACGGCTGGGGGCCGTCACTCCTCGATGCGGATCTCCCACTGGCGCACCTGCAGCGAAATCCGCTCGCGCAGGCTTTCCGGCGCGGTTTCGTGACAACACCGCGCAACCAGGCCCTTGATCCGACGCTGCAGTTCGTAGGTCTCGTGGCACGGATTGCACCCGTCGAGGTGGATCCGCACCGCGGTGACGTCGGACTCGCAGAGCTCGTTGTCGACGAGGAAGACGATGCGCTGCAGGAAGTCGGCGCATTCGGCCGCGCTCTTGGCCGCCGCGTCGCGAGTGCGAGCGAGTTCGTCGTCAAGGCGGGGGTCGTTCATCACAACCCCTCCCGCTCGCCGACGCGCAACAGATCGTTGTCGCGGACGTAGTCGGCCAGTTGGTCGCGCAGTTGACGCCGGCCGCGGTGCAGCCGGGACATCACGGTGCCGATCGGCGTATCCATGATCTCGGCGATCTCCTTGTAGGCGAAGCCCTCCACGTCGGCCAAATAGACCGCCAGGCGGAACTCCTCAGGGAGTCGCTGCAGGGCTTCCTTGACCTGGCTGTCGGGCAGCCGGTCGAGGGCTTCGGTCTCGGCCGACCGCAAGCCCGCAGAGGTGTGCGATTCGGCGCGAGCCAACTGCCAGTCCTCGACATCCTCGGCCATCGACTGCTGCGGCTGCCGCTGCTTCTTGCGGTAGGAGTTGATGAAGGTGTTGGTCAGGATCCGGTAGAGCCAAGCCTTCAGATTCGTCCCCGGACGGAACTGGTGGAAGGCGCTGAACGCCTTCGCGAAGGTCTCCTGGACCAGGTCCTCGGCGTCGGCGGGATTGCGCGTCATCCGCATCGCGGCCGAGTAGAGCTGGTCGAGAAAGGGCAGCGCGTCGGCCTCGAACCGGGCCGCGCGCTCGGCGTCGGTCTCTCCGATCCGCAGATCGGCAGTCGTGTCGTCGGCTACCGGCTCGTCCTCGAGCAGGTCCGACATCTCCACTTGGGGAGCTTGAATGTCACTCATCGGGGTCAAGCCTAATGCTCGCGCGGGAGCGTCGACCGCAACATCTGTGGGCAGACCGGCCACCGGGGTGAGATCGACAGCGGAGGGCCGCTCGAGAACCGCTTGCATGCCGGACTCAGCGCATCCGGACCGCGGTTCATTCCCGGCTCTTGCGAGCCAGGGTCGAGAGCCATCTCTCCACCCGTTCACACAGGTCTGCCATGGCCTGGTCCTGGCTGAGCACACCACGCTTGGGGACTTTCAGGCTGTGATCGCCGCCCGGTACGACGTAGAGGTCGGTGCCGGCCGGGAACTCCTCTGGCCGGCCCATCGGGTCGCGCTCGCCCTGCGCCACCAGGGTCGGCACCCCTGATCCGGTCAGCTCCTCGACCCGGCTGCGCTCAGAACGACCCGGCGGATGCAGCGGGAAGCTCAACGCCAAACACCCGACCGCACCCAGTGCGGAGGCACACCTGGCCGCGGATCGCGCCCCGGCGGATCTGCCACCCACCACCAGGGCGCCCGAGTGACCGAATGCCTGGGCCGCCGCCAGCAGCCCCTCGTCGAGGGATGGTGGTGGGGTGGCCACCTTTCTGCCGGCGGTGCGCCATGGTTGTTCGAACAGCGCCACCCGGAATCCCGCCTTCGGCAGCGCCTCGGCGAGCGCCAGCAGGTCGACCGTCTCCGGGCCGGTGCCGGCTCCATGGCTGAGCAAGAGAGCCAAGCGCCCATCCCGCTGCGCGGGGTCGGGTTCGTATACCCGCAACCGACCAGGTCCGCGTGGGGTCTCAACCCGCTGCCATGGGCGTGCCTCAGACATCCGTCGCTCCCAATGTTCCTTCGGCGGGCAGAGCCTCGATGAGCTCGGGGTAGTTGTTACGGACATTCCCGACCGCGGTGGACACGGGGTAAGCCTCCAGTTGCCCGGGCGCAGCCGGTTGCAGCAAGGCCAGCACCTCATCAGTCGCGGTCCGCTGCGGATCAAGCCAATCCGCCCAGCGGTCCCGCTCGACCATCAACGGCATCCGGTCGTGGATCCGACCAAGCGCGTCCTCGGCCTCGGTGGTGATCACGGTGGCGGTCCATAGCCACCGATCCGGGTCGTCGGCGGCCGCTGTCGGGTTGCGCCAAAGCTCGTAGAGGCCGGCCATCGCGAGCACCCCGCCATCGGCTGGCCGGATGAAGAAGGGCTGTTTGCGGGGCTTCCCGGACGCGGTGAGCTGCTCGGTCGGATACCACTCGAAGTAGCCGTCGGCTGGAAGCAGGCACCGCCGCGCGGCTAGCGCCCTGCGGAACGCCGGCTTGTCGGCGAGGGTCTCCATCCGCGCGTTGATCATCCGGGAGCCGATCCTCGGGTCCTTGGCCCAAGAAGGCACCAGGCCCCATCGGACCACGCGGAGCTGGCGTTCGGGTTCGGGCGATGCGACGGTTTCCTCGGGCCGGGGCGGGCGCTCCATCACGGCGTACACCTCGTCGGTGGGCGCCACGTTGTAATCCGGAGCGAGAGGCGACGCCACCCTCGAGGCGACCACCTCGAACTCCTCGATCAGATCCTCTGGGCGCCTGCTGGAGGCATACCGACCGCACATGGCAGCAGCCTACGAGGCGATGGCTCGCCTCATTGACTGCTAGCGAGCCAGTTCGTCGAGAAGGTGTCCGGCGCCACCGTCGTTGGTGGGCAGACCCTCGATCCAGATCCGCAGCGGCGGACCTGCCGGACCGTCCTCTGCCGCGTTGAGCATGCTGCGCAAGAGGGCGACGCGGCGTCCCAAGCGCTCGTCGCGCCGAGTCAGGACGACCACGCGACGCTGACCGATCCGACCGATGCTCTCGGCGGTGGGGAAGACGGTGCGGGCCTCATCGCCGATCCGAGCCATCCGCAGTGATCGCCCAACCGGGTCGGTGGCGCTGGCACTCACCGCGGGAGTGGGCAGCGCCACCACGACCATGGCGTAGGCGTCTTGAACCCGGACGCCATCGCGGAGCTCACCCCTGTAGAGCTCCGTGAGTCGCGCCCGCACGTGAGCCAGGCTCGACAATCCGGTCAGCGGGTCCTCGCAGCTGATCGCGTGGAGGTAGCCCAAGGTGGTCTCACTCCATGCCATGCACAGAGCCTCGACCGCCTGATAGTCCGGATCCCGGCCGACCGTCTCGAGGGAGACCTTCTGCAAGGCCGACAACGCCTCCGGCAGAGACACACCGTCGCGGGCAAGCTCGCGGCCGGCCACGAGGCATGCCTCGACTCCGCCATTGCCCGCTTCCATGGCTTCCGCAACTGCCTCAAGCCTGCCGAGGAACGCGTGGCGCCAGTTATTGGCAACGAGTGTCGCCTCGCGCTGCGAGGAGCGCGAACGGAACAGGGCCACCTGGTCCTCCTTGTCGTCGTGCGTCGGGTCCCTCATCGGGGTCGAACACAGTTGAAACGGGCAAGTCGGGGCAACATGACGCGCTTAAAAGTAAAAACATCCTCCGAACGGCGGAGTGGTCTGGCCCATACGGACACCATCGAGAAGCCAGAAGGTGACCCCCTGCAAGTCAGCGGAAGCGTAAAGTGGTTCGGACCAGAGGTATTTTGGCGTCATCGGACGGCCATTTCTGCGTCACTGTCACGAGGGGGCATTGTGTTCGTGGTATTTCGCGAACCCTTGGGGGGAACCGCGAGAGACCGAGGTTCACTGTCCACTCACCGGAGTTCCACGGCGAGACCCAGCGACACTGACCAGCGACGATGACAGACCATCTTCCCCGACCTTGGTACGCGTGAGAGAGCTAGAGCCAACTATGAGTGCCACCCTTCCCCGGATCGACGGGCCCGGCGACGCCGAACTGATCTCGGCCGTTCGCGGCGGTGATGTCGACGCCTATGGCGACCTGTTTGCACGCCACGTCGACGCTGCCCGCGGCCTGGCCCGCCAGTTGGTGTCCGCAGGCGACGTCGACGACCTCGTCTCCGACGCCTTCACCAAGGTCCTCACCGTCCTTCAGCGCGGCGGTGGACCCGACGTCGCTTTCCGCGCCTACCTGCTGACGGCCATCCGCCGCCTTCATGTCGACCGGATCCGCGCAGGCGCGCGTGTGCAGTCCAGCGATGAGATCGAGAAGTTCGATCCCGGCGTACCCTTCCGCGACACCGCCGTCGAAGGCTTCGAGAACGCAGCCGCAGCGGCAGCCTTCGCCTCGCTCCCCGAGCGCTGGCAGTTGGTCTTGTGGCACACCGAGGTTGAGGGCCAAAAGCCCGCCGAGGTCGGTCAGCTTCTCGGTATGTCGGCCAACTCGGTGTCCGCCCTGGCCTACCGCGCTCGTGAAGGCCTCCGTCAGGCCTACCTCAACTCACACGCGGTCGAGCTCGACGACGACACCTGCCGCTGGACGCATTCGCATCTGGGTGCCTACGTCCGCAATGGCACCTCAAGGCGCGATTCGGCCAAGGTCGAGGCTCACCTGGACGAGTGCCGTCGTTGTATGGCGATCTACCTCGAACTGATCGAGGTCAACTCCAACCTCGCTGGAATCCTGGGGCCGCTGTTGCTGGGCACGGCCGCGACCGGCTACCTCGCGGCCGTTGGCACCGGCGTCAAGGTGGGCGCTCTTGCGGGAAGCTGGGACAAGCTGCGCAGCCAAGTCAACCCCGCCGTTGCCGCGATGGTCGCTTTGGCGATGGTCGGCGGCGGCGTGGCCTGGGGCGCGGTGGCGCTTGCACAGCGCAACGACAGCAACGGCTCGAGCGCCGTAGGCTCGCCCAGCGCCCCTGGCGCAGGCGCCGGTGAAGGTTCCGATGGTTCGTCGTCGGACAGCAACTCCTCAAG
Organism: Nocardioides sp.; assembly: GCA_037046605.1. Lineage (GTDB taxonomy): Bacteria > Actinomycetota > Actinomycetes > Propionibacteriales > Nocardioidaceae > Nocardioides. Next base: position 489,430 of record JBAOHF010000037.1, on the reverse strand, counting down.
CGGTTCCTCGACCGGAAGCTCGGACGGGTCGTCCTCGGGCACGTCGGGCACCGAGAAGAACAAGAAGAATAAGAAGAAGTCCACCTCTGCCTCGGACGGCGGCCCATCCACCGCCACCGACACAGTCGATACGCCTGCAGGCACCGACACGACAACCGACACCAGCGGAACGCCCGCAGGCACCGGCGGCACCGGCGGTACCGGCGGTACCGGCGGCAAGAAGCCGCCCAAACTAGGCGCCCACACCTCGCCGAATCCGGATGCCGCCCAGGACGACACCGGTGGCGGCGATAACGGTGGCGGCGATAACGGCGGTGGCGATAACGGCGGTGGCGATAACGGCGGTGATCCGCCGCCACCGACTCAGGACCTCAGGATCTCAGGCAATTACAACTACGTACCCGGCCAGAACATGTGGCGGTTGCACATCAGCGCCGACGGTCTGGAACCCGGGCACACCGCGACGCTTCGCGCCACAGTCCGGCCTGCCTTTATGGCACGTGCCCAGGAACCAGTCGATGAGAAGATCTCGTTCACAGGGTTCAGCCCCGAATGTCAGGCCCTCGGCCCGGACACGGTCACCTGCCCGGTGAGCACCGCCAGCGCCTCGATCGATTTGGAGCTCGCCAGCCCCAGTGTGCCGCTCGTCATGACCATCTCTTTCATCGCCGACGGCGACGAGGGCGAAGTCAACCCCGCGGACAACTCCGTCGAGTTGCAGTTGGTTCCGTAACCATTGCTCCTGTGACCTCGCGCGCAGCCGACCCGACCGCCTCCACTTGGCCGGAGCCCTGGCCGGCTCCGGTTGCCGACCGACCGCTGCGAGCGACGCTCCGGCTGCCGGGCAGCAAGTCGATTACCAATCGCGCGCTGCTCTTGGCGGCGCTGGCCGATGGCCCGAGCCGCGTAGGCTACCCGCTGCTGTCACGCGACACTCGGCTCATGGCAGCAGCGCTGCGCGCCCTTGGCACCGAATTGGTGGCCGTCACTCCCCGCGGGGAGACCCAAGACCTCGCCGCCGAAGGCGCGACGCACTGGCGAGTTGTCCCAGCACCCCTGCATGGGCCGGCAGAAATCGACTGCGGCTTGGCCGGCACCGTGATGCGCTTCGTGCCGCCGGTCGCGGGTCTGGCCGACGGCCCTGTGGCCTTCGACGGCGATGCCCACATGCGGCAACGGCCCGTCGGCCCGATGCTGAGCGCGCTACGAGATCTTGGTGTGGAGGTCGACGACGAGGCTCGCGGCAGGTTGCCGTTCCAGGTGCGCGGCCGCGGCCGAGCCCGGGGTGGCACCGTGGTCATCGACGCCTCGGCCAGCTCTCAGTTCGTATCGGCTCTGCTGCTAGCCGGGGCTCGGTACGACGAGGGGGTCGATGTGCGCCACGACGGCAAGCCGATCCCCTCCCAGCCGCATGTGGACATGACCGTCGCGATGCTGCGCGAGCATGGGGTTTTGGTCGATGACGCCGATGCGAACCGGTGGGCGATCGCTCCCGGACCGATCCAGCCGGTGGACCGCGTCATCGAGCCGGACCTCTCCAACGCCGCCCCCTTCCTCGCCGCAGCGGTCGTCTCGGGTGGCGAGGTCACCATCGCCGATTGGCCAGCGAGCACCACCCAGCCCGGCGACGCGCTCCGGGAGATCCTGGCTGCGATGGGAGCCACCGTCGCCCTGACTCGGGAAGGGTTGCGGGTTCGCGGCACCGGCACCATCCACGGAGTCGATCTTGACCTACACGACCTTGGTGAGCTCACCCCGGCGATCGCGGCTTTGTGCGCGTTGGCCGACTCCCCGTCGTACCTGCGCGGCATCGCCCACATCCGCGGGCACGAGACCGATCGGCTGGCGGCGCTCGCGGCCGAACTCGGCGGCCTCGGAGCGGACGTCACCGAGCATCCCGACGGGCTCACGATCCGGCCGGCCAGCCTGCACGGCGGGCGCTGGCACACCTACGCCGATCACCGGATGGCCCACGCCGGAGTGATCCTCGGGGCTGCGGTGCCAGGCGTCGAAGTGGAGAACATCGCCACGACGGGCAAGACGTTCACCGACTTCCCCGGCGCCTGGACGTCGCTGTGGGCCCAGACCCCATGAGCAAGTACGACGAGCACGCCCACTTCGACCGTCCCAAGCGCCGGACCCGACCACGCACCAAGGATCGGCCAACGCATGCGGACGCGGTGATCGGGCTCGTCGTCACTGTTGACCGCGGCCGCTTCACCCTCCAACTCGGCACCCCGGCCGAGGCCGGCCCGGAGAGCTCACCCACGCGCACCGTGATGTCGGTGAAGGCGCGCCCCTTGGGGCGCAAAGCGGTCGTTGTCGGGGATCGCGTCCGCGTGGTCGGCGACACCTCCGGAGCCGTCGGGTCGCTCGCCCGCATTGTCGAAGTGGTGCCCCGCACGACGGTGCTGCGACGCACCGCCGATGACGACGACCCCGTGGAAAGGGTCGTGGTCGCCAACGCCGACCAACTCGTGATCGTGTGCGCACTGGCCGATCCCGAACCTCGCACCGGACTGATCGATCGAGCGCTCGTAGCCGCCTACGACGCGGGGATGGACCCGTTGTTGTGTCTCACCAAGGCCGACCTCGCCTCACCTGAAGATCTCCTCGCCCAATACCGCGCCTTGGGTGTGCCCGCGGTGGTCACTCAGCGCGGTGGCGAACTCGATGAGGTTCGCACACGACTCGCAGGGCGCACCAGCGTGCTGCTCGGACACAGCGGCGTGGGCAAGTCGACCCTGGTCAACGCTTTGGTGCCCGACGCCGATCGCGAGGTGGGCCTAGTCAACGCCGTGACCGGCCGCGGTCGACACACCTCCACCTCCGCGCTGATGCTTGCCCTGCCAGGCGGGTTGGGTTGGATCATCGACACCCCTGGGATCCGTTCGTTCGGGTTGGCACACGTTGCTCCCAGCGACTTGGCCACCGGGTTTGCCGATCTCGCCGAGCGCATCGAGGAGTGTCCGCGCAGTTGCACCCATGGGGTCGACGCACCCGACTGCGCACTGGACGAGGCCATCGAGGCCGGCGAACTCGACCCCGAGCGGGTGCAAAGCTTCCGCAGACTGCTCGCTGCCCTCACCGCGCCGGCGTACTGAGGCGCCCACCGGCGCCGATGGCCTCAGCCCCAGACGGCACGCGCACCCGAGTGGCCGGCACTCACGATCAACAGGCCGACGACGACGGCCAAGATGACCGTGCCCGCGCTGATCAGCCAGTCCAACGGCCCATCGGCGCGCGGCGGGTCGAGTGGCCGCAGAGGCGACGCTCCCGGCAGCCGCCACACGGCCAGCGCACCCAGCACGCCGAAGGCCAAGATCACGTTGCGGACCCGCAGCCCCGCATTGGCATGAGATTGCACGACCTGGGAGCTCTGGATCGCTGGGCGACTCTGCAGCAAGGACTCTCCGGACATCGTCGCCAGCACGACACCGCCCACCGCCACGAGGAGGGCGACGGCAAACGGCCACCGCAGCACCCACCGGTAGCGCGGCATCAAACAGAAGGCGAGCGCAAGCACGGCGGCCAAGGGCCCGAAGACGACGGCCAGGTGCACGATGAGCGGATGCAGCGGGATGCCGGACAGCTCCATGCCTAGAAGGTACCTCCCGGTTTCCCCCGGCAGTTCGCCACCTCTCCGACACTCCAACAGGAATACGCTTTGCCCATGCCACGGGCCGACTTCACCGATGATCTGCGTCTCGCACACGTCCTCGCCGACGACGCGGATTCCCTGACCGAGGCACGCTTCAAAGCACTCGATCTCCATGTGCTCAGCAAGCCCGACCTGACCCCGGTGACCGACGCCGACACCGCCGTGGAGCACGCCATCCGGCGGACGCTCTCGCGGGTGCGTTCTCGCGATGCCGTCCTCGGCGAGGAGCATGGCTCCGCGGGCGGAGGCAGCCGCCGCTGGATCATCGATCCGATCGACGGGACCAAGAACTTCGTGCGCGGGGTGCCCGTCTGGGCCACTCTCATTGCCTTGGAAGTCGACGGGGAGATCGTGGTCGGCGTGGTATCGGCTCCGCTGCTGCAACGCCGCTGGTGGGCCGCTGCGGGACAAGGCGCCTGGACTGGGCGCTCGCTCCTCAAGGCCACGCGATGCCAGGTCTCGGACGTGCGCAGACTCGAGGACGCGTCGCTCTCCTACTCATCTCTTCACGGCTGGGAGGAGCGCGACCGGCTCTACGACTTCATGCAACTCATGCGCCGGGTCTGGCGCACCCGAGCCTACGGGGACTTCTGGTCCTACATGCTGCTGGCCGAGGGCGCCGTCGACATCGCGACCGAGCCCGAACTCAAGCTCTACGACATGGCGGCCCTGGACGTGATCGTGCGCGAAGCTGGTGGCACCTTCACCTCGCTCGACGGTGAGCCTGGGCCTTACGGCGGCAACGCGGTCGCCACCAACGGCCACCTTCACGATGCGGTGCTCTCGTTCCTGGGCTCTCCATCGGAAGGGGGAAGCGATCCCGACCAAAGTGAGTTCGGCGGCAGGTCCGGCAACGCCTCGGTGCACGACCTGCGGGCACACCGCGGATTGCATCTCGCCGACGACCCCGAGTAGGTCGCACCCCGCCGGGGAGATGGTTGAGTACTCCCATGACGAACAACCCGGCAGACCGTGAGAAGCCAGAGATCGATTTCCCCGACTTCGACCCGCCCACCGACCTGGTCGTGACCGACCTCATCGAAGGTGACGGCGACGAGGCTGCGGCGGGCCAGCGGGTCAGCGTGCACTACGTCGGCGTCTCCCACTCCACCGGCGAGCAGTTCGACGCCTCCTTCGATCGTGGCGAGCCGCTGGCGTTCCGCCTCGGTGTCGGCCAGGTCATCGCAGGTTGGGACCAGGGCGTCCAGGGCATGCGCGTGGGCGGTCGTCGCCAACTGGTGATCCCTCCGCACCTGGGCTACGGCGATCGCGGCGCGGGCGGCGTGATCAAGCCCGGCGAGACGCTGATCTTCGTGGTCGACCTGCTCGGCGTCTCCTGAGCCTTGCCCAGCCGGATATGCAGGGCCGGATTTGAAGGGCCGGATCTGAAGGGTCGAGTTCGAAGGGCCGAGTTCGAAAGGGCTGGTTCAGGCGATCAGGCTGACGGCGTGGATGGCGACGCCGACGAGGCCGCCGACGATCGTGCCGTTGATCCGGATGAACTGCAGGTCGCGGCCGACATGCAACTCGATCTTGCGAGCCGCCTCCTCGCCGTCCCAACGGTCCACGGTGTAGGTGATGACTGCGGTGAGCTCGGCGCCGTACCGCGACACGGCGAAGACGGCGAGGTCGGCCGCGGTGCGGTCCAGGGTCTCCCGGAGCTCCGGCTCGTCACGCAGTCGCTGGGAGAACAGGTCGAGCTCATGCAACAGCCGGGCGCGCACGGCACCCTGAGGGTCCTGAAGCGAGGCCAGCAACGCTCGGCGTAGGGCGTTCCACAGCGAGATTCCGGTCGCGAGCACCTGCGGGTGGTCCAGCACCCGCTCCTTGAGCCGCTCCGCCCGGGCTGCGGTGTGCGGGTCGAAAAGCAGATCGTGGGCGAGTTGGGCCAGCATCGAGTCGAGCGCTTCGCGTGCGTGATGGTGAGGGTTGGCCTGGATCTCCTCGATCCACCGCACCGACTCGTGATAGATCCGCGTGGTGACGGCGTCATTGAGTTTCGGCGGCGCCCACCATGGAGCGCGAGCGGCCAGGATCTCCACGAAGGTGTCCGGGTTGGTGACCAGCCAGCGGCGCAGCTCCTCGAGGGTGAGATCCACCAGCCCGTGGTGGAGGTTGTCGTTGACCACTTCGGTCAACAACGTGCCCGCGAGTGGCGCGATCGGCTCTTCCTTGAACCGTGGCACGAGTGCCTCGCTGACGAAGTCGGCGATGTGCTCATCACGCACCTTGCCCAGGCCGATGACGGCGATGTCGGAGGCCTCGTCGACGACCCGTTGAGCGTTGCCAGGGCTGGCCAGCCACTCCCCCAGCCGCAGGGACGGGGTGGCCGCGGCCACCCGGTCGCGGATGATGTCCTCTTGGAGGAAGTTCTCGCCGACGAACTCCTCCAGGCTGCGGCCCAGCATCTGCTTGCGCTTGGGGATCAAGGCGGTGTGCGGGATGGGCAGTCCGAGCGGGTGTTTGAAGAGGGCGGTCACTGCGAACCAGTCGGCGATCGCACCGACCATCGAGGCCTCGGCCCCCGCGTTGACGAAGCCCCAGACTCCATCACGGTCCAAGGTGAGCAGATAGACGGCCGCCGCGAAGAGAAGCAACGAGACGGCCACGGTGCGCATACGCCGCAAGCCCCGTCGTCGGGCGGCGTCGGCCTCGGGGTCCGGAGTGATCATCGCGATGTTGTCGCTCATCCCCGTGATCCTCTCAAACCGGTCCCAACCCGACACTCGGCGCGGTCGGCTCCGCGCTCACGAAGCGGACGATCGGGTGAGCTGATGGAAAGATGGAAGCATGGTCGAGCAGTCCCCGAGCCAGCGCACCGTGATCACCTTCGGCACCTTCGACGTCTTCCATGTGGGCCACTTGCGGATCATCGAGCGGGCCGCGGCGTACGGCGACCGGCTGGTCGTCGGGGTATCGGCAGACGCGTTGAACGAGCGCAAGAAGGGCCGCTCGCCCTACTACAGCGAATCCGAGCGGATGGAGATCGTGGCTTCGTTGAAGCCGGTCGCCGAGGTCTTCTTAGAAGAGAGCCTCGAGCAGAAGCGGGACTACATCGAGCGGTACGCCGCCGACGTCCTAGTCATGGGCGACGACTGGCAAGGCCGATTCGACGAGCTGAGCGACATCTGCGAGGTCGTCTACCTGCCGCGAACCCCGGCGATTTCCACAACCGCCCTCATCGAGAAGATCTCCTCGAGTTCGTAACCGCGGGTTCGCATCCAGGCTCGGAGCCGATGACTTAAGGTGGGCCGGATACTTCCAACCCAGGTCGCTGCGTCGGCCGCAAGCAGGTAATGAGGAACCACGTGCGTCGTTTCATCCTCGGAGCGCTCTCCCTGGCCCTGGCCGTTTCCGCGCTCGGCACACTCGGGAGTCCCGCCGCCGCCTCCGATCCCACCGAAGACAGCGCCGCGACCGCGGCGTTGGAGACAGCTCAGGCGATCTTGTCCTCGGCTCCGCTGGCGCGCGGCGCGAAGCCGACAGTTCGCCTCGGTGCCGATGCGTCGCTCGCGCTCGCCGATCTGGTCCGGGTGCTGGACCGGTTGACCCCCACCCAGCGCAAGCAGGCTCAGCAACTGCTGGCCCGCCCGGATGGCTCGGGGAACGGGACGGCCGATGACGCGGTCGCCTGGGGCACCTCGCAAACGAGTGTCCTGTGCGCGACCCACGTGTGCGTCCACTACGTTCTCCCGGGCGTCAACCAGCACGCGCCGGACGACGTGGCCTGGGTGCAAAGCACCCTGGACGAGATGGAGGCGGTCTACGCCCAAGAGGTCACCACAATGGGCTACCGAGCCCCGGCCCCGGACGGGACCGTCGGTGGGGACTCCCGCTTCGATGTCTACCTCGCCAATCTCGGGCCGCTCGGTCTGTATGGCTATTGCGCACCAGAAGCCGGACTCGCCGGCCAGATCAACCGCTACACGGCCTACTGCGTACTCGACGACGACTACACCGGATTCCCCCTGGGGCCGTTCCCGAGCCTGCAGGTCACCGCGGCACACGAGTTCTTCCACGCGATCCAGTTCAACTACGACACCTTTGAGGACCGTTGGTTGATGGAGGCGACCGCGACCTGGATGGAGGAGCGCTACGCCGACGCCGTGGACGACAACCGCCAGTACATCAAGTACGGCCAGACCCGGAAGCCCGGCATTCCACTCGACACCTTCGACGGCTTGACCCACTACGGCAACTGGACCTTCTTCGAGAAGCTCAGCCAGAACTACGGAATCGACTCGGTCCGGGTTCTGTGGGCCAAGATGGATGGCACGAGGGGTGCAGTCGACCAATCCAGCATCCAGGCATTGAAGAACTACCTGGCCGCACACGGCACTACCTTCCAGAAGTTCTACGGTCGATTCGCGGCAGGCAATCTCGACCCGGCCAGGTCCTTCTCCGAAGGAGCGGCCTATCCCGCCGCGCCCTGGGCCGGCAGCTACCGATTCAAGGCCTCCCGCAAGACGATCAGGTTCTCTACGAAGCTGAAGCACTTGACCTCGAAGAGCTACCGGATCAATTCGAAGGTGGCCGGCACCCACAAGGCCAAGATCAGCATCGACGGACCGGCGGCCAAGACCGGGCCGGCCGTTGTGGTCTCCATCTACAAGAGCAACGGTTCGATCACGCGCAAACTGGTCAAGCTCAACGGCAGCGGTGACGGCAGCGTGAGGGTGAACTTCTCCCGCCCGGACATCAAGCGGCTCACGATCACGCTGGCGAACGCGTCGACCCGCTACAACTGCGGGCAGTTCACGTCGTTCGCCTGCATGGGCGTTCCGCGCGACAACGGCACGAAGTTCGCTGTTACCGCCAAACTGCTCTGAACCCGGCGTTACGCAAGAGCGACGAGAGGCCCCTCCCGATTGGGAGGGGCCTCTTGGCTGTTTCTGGGCTGTGAAATGTTGTGCGCTGAAGGATTCCTACCTTCATTTGCTCGGGACTTGAGGCTGCTCCATCGCATAAACATTGATAGTCAGCAGCCGAAATCGGGGTCCTTGATGTCCTCCCCGCACAACACCCAATCGTAATCTAGCGTCAGTCTGTAGTCATTCGAACCACGGTGGTAGTCGATGTTCAATTCGTCCATCCACACCCCACCATGGTTCGCCGTGAGGGTGATCACTAATTCCGTATACGCCATCCGCGGGTCATCACCACAGGGAGATTCTACTTCCTGTCCAATTACTGACCTGGTTATGTCACCGGCGAGACTGCTCCCGTCCCTGAAACGCTGCGGCGTTCCGACCCGAAAAAGCACCGGACTCCTCGAGGAATCTCACCCGCTGCCCTTTCCCACCCGTCGGAGCCAATAGATAGGATCAGCACCACCGACCTTGACGTGCCCAACAATATTGTCGATTGTGACTCGCTCACCAGTCGGGATGGTGCACAAGAAGATCGATCCAAAAGAGCCCTGCCACTCATTCTCGACGTCAGAGGGCCGAGAAAGTGCCATGGACCCCCCACCTACCATGCTGACCAACGGACCTTCAGGCGTATTTGTTGACGGGTTGTCTGCGCAACCCGCGACGGCAAATAGCAACGCCACCGAACCAGGGACGGAGATTCCTCGGAGGAGGGTCATAGATTACTTTCGAACCTCTCAATAATCATCCCAACCTTGGATGGTTCCTATCGGAACCACAAGGGAGTCATCATTGTGACTTGTCCCGCCCGTTTCAACGTGCGGACGCCACTGGATACTTAGTTTGCCGACATGAGAGCCCGCATAATCATATGTACCCTATTCCGCTTCAATGCGGTAGGCATACTCGATCTCGCCCTCCACGACCGCGGCCCGTGGCGATGCGGGTGAGTTCGGTGAGTGGCCAAACCAAGTTGAGGAGCAGGACCCGAGCCCTGCTTTTCGACTAGCCGGTGCCCTCGATCGAGGCGACGATCGCCGGGCGCAGCTCGGCGGCACTGATCACCCGATCCACCGATCCGACCCGAACGGCGCGGTGGATGTCGTGGACGCCGTCGAACTCCGCGGCGACCTCGGAGATCTTCTCCGAGCGGACCGCGGCGCGCAGATCGGCGAGTTCGACCTGCAGGGCGCTGCGTTCGGCGTCCGAGGCCGCGGCGATCCGGTTCTGCAGGTCCAGCACTCGACTGTCCGCAGAGGTGCGCTTGGCGACATCGCCGGCGAAGACCACCGCCGCGGCTGGGGCACCGCCGATGACCGAGGCGAAGGAGCCCTCCACCGCCAGCACTGTCATGGCCGGGTTGAGGGTCTTGGAGAAGACCACGAAGGCGCCGCCGTGGTAGCGCGAGATCACCACGAAGACGATCGGGCCGCGGAAGTTGACGATCGCGCGGCCGATTTCGGCGCCGTACTCCAACTGCAGGTTGCGCATAGACTCCGGTGACCCGTCGAAGCCGGACAGGTTGGCCAGCACCACCAGCGGCCGGTTGCCGCTGGCCGCGTTGATCGCCCGGGCTGCCTTCTTCGAGGAACGCGGGAACAACGTGCCAGCGGTGTAGGTGTCGGGGCCGTCGGTGGGCGGGAACCCGCGTCGCGGCACCGGCCGCGACTCGATGCCCAGCAGGCAGACGGCGTAGCCACCGATCCGGGCATCCCACACGACGGCCGTGTCGGCGTCGGCCATGCCCGCCCAGCGCTCGAGCGGCTCGTGATCGGTGTCGGTGACCGCACGCATCACGGTGCGGATGTCGAAGGCCTTCTTGCGATCCGGGTTCGTGGCCGCGGAGAAGATGTCGCCGACGGTGGCGAAGTCACTGCCTGCGACTTCGTGCGGGAACGTCGTGACGTCGCGCTCAACCGGATCGGCCGTCGCCGCCCGTCGGGGTGCCCACTCGCCGGGGACGACATAGGTGTGGGCGTAATGGTCCATCAGCACCTCGACCGCCCCCGCAAGATCGGGTGCCCAGTACTGCGCCTGACCATTGGGTCCCATCACTCGGTCGTAGCCGCCGATGCCGAAGTTGTCTTCTGCCGAGACCCCGCCGGAAAAGTCGAGCGACTGCTTGCCGGTCAGCACCATCGCGCTGTCGGGGGTCATCACCAAGATGCCCTTGGTGTGCATGAGCATGGTGGCTTCGGCGTTCCAGTAGGGCTGGGCGCCGACGTTGATCCCGGCCACGATCACGTTGATCTCGCCACCGGCCTGGGTGAACTCGATGATCCGGCGCAGTGCTGCCGCGACCCAGTCCATGTTCTCGGTGCCGGAGTCCATCGAGATCCGAGCGCCGGCCGACAGGGCGAACCACTCGACGGGTACGCCGAGATGGGTGGCCAGGTCGAGCGCGGCGATGATCCGGCTGCACTCGGCTTCTGAAACCGCACCCAGCGCCTTGGTGGGATCGCCCGCGAGCATCACCCGCGTGATCCCCTCCGGGTTGAGAGGAGTGGGCGTGGTGACCACACCGCAGATGATCCCGGCGGTGTTCAGGCCGTGGACTCGCTCGACCGGCGCGAGGACCCCATGGGCATCGAAGTCGTACTCCACCCACTGGCCACCCGACCCGGTCAGCACCGGCACCAACTCGTAGGGGTAAACCAACCCGCGTCGGCGTGCGCGCAACACCTTGCCGGCGTACTCGTCGACGGGCTTGAGGGGAAGCGACGGCGGCTCGATGACCTCGGCGACCACACCGGCACCCGGCTTGGCGGCGAACCTGATGGCAAGCGGGATCAAGGTGCCGTCGGGTGCCGCGATGCGACCCTGCGCCAACACCTCCTCGATGCCGGCGCCTTCGCTGAGCGGGGTGATCTTGCCCTGCAATGCGGTGAGCTGGTCGAGATCGGCCTCGACGACGGGCCAGACCTGGACCCACACATGGTTGGTGTCGAGGTTGTTGCCGTTGCTCAGCGTGGTCCGCGCTCGTCGGATCGCCTCCAGGCAGTTCTCCACGGCACGCTCGGCGTGCGGGAGGCCCAAGACCTTGCCGGTCTCGTCGCGCACCACGGCCAGCTGCCGAACCTGCGCCACCGCCACCAGGCGCCGGTCGGAGGGGTTGGAGCGGGCGACGCAGTCGAAGAGCAAGACGTCCTCGGGTGCGTCCACCCGGGTCACCTCGAACTCGCGCAGCCGCCACAGGTTGAGTCTGCGCCCGACCATCGGGTGCACTCCACGAACCCGGGAGTCCTCGACCAAGTCACCCTCAGACCAGCGGAAGGTGAAGTAGTTGACAGTGCGGTCGGGGGCTACGACCGCGATGGCGATGCGGCGTACGACGCTCGCCCACGGCAGTCGTCGAACCGCCGCAGACAGCTCTGTGGAGGCCGCCTCGGCATCGGCCGGGCACTCGGTCCACCGCAGGTAGATCTCGACCACCGCCTCGTCGGCGGGTTGTTTCGCAGCCAACTGCTCGGTGATCAGCGCGCCGAGAGGGCTGTCCGCGGAGTCGAGCTCGGCTCGATCGCCCACGGTCGCCACTACCCGGGTGGGCCGACCGTCCAGCGCGTAGTCGGCGAAGGCCACCGTGCGCCCATGGGACTGGACCGACCCCACGTCGTGAAGATCGAAGTCCTGGTAGTGCCGCTTCACCATGACTTCCAGCAGCGGCTCGTGCTCGGGAAGCCCACGAAGGAGGCGCTCGGCGAGGAATTCCACGATCTGCTCGGGGATGGCGGCCATGGCGTCGATGCGGGCGGCGTAGTCCCCTGTTTCCGGGTCGGCCGCCAGGGCGGCTACCTCGTCACGCACCCCGGCTAGGACATCGGCACGCTCCTGGTCGACCAGCGGCTGGTCGAACCAGCGGAACCGGATGCTGCGGGCCAGATCGCCCACCACGGGGAAGCGTCGCTGGGTGGCGCGGACCAGGCGCTCCAGCTCGGCCCGAGCCTCGCCCGCGCGAGCGGGTGGCTGACTCGCCCAACCATCGCTCCAGCAGCGCGGTGACGACGTGCAAGTCGCTGCGTTGGAGGGTCAAGAAGATCCGGAACACAGCCTCCTCCAGCCCCGGACCCCGATCCAGGCTGGTGACCCCGTAATGGGCCAGCGCCCGGGTCAGCCGCTCCCTGAAGGCATCCGGCAGGCCGCCGCGCTCCACGTCGAGACTCTGGAGGTAGGTGTGGAGGTGTTCACGCGCGCTGTGCACGCGCAACTCGGTCTTCAACTCCTCGCCGGCCGGGCGGTTGCGGCTCAGCTCGGCCAGGTCGGCGAAGAGCGCGACCAAGCCGATCTCGTCGGTCACCACGTCCTCGCCGGCGGCCCGGAGTTCTTCTCGTGCCTTGAGGTAGGACGCCAGCGCGGCACCCTCGGTGCGCGGGTCGATGTCGAAGCCCATGACGATCGCGCTCAGGTCTGCCAAGCCGCGCTTGGCGCGCGCTCGTGCGTCGGGCTCGGCGACCGCATCGGGCAGATCGAGGCCCGGCGGCACTTCGTCACTTGGTACCGGCCCGGTGGCCGACTCGGCTTCGTCGGCATCAGCGATCGGCTCGATCTTCACCAGCGGCGCGCTGGTCTCGACCTGGCTGCCCGGGATGACCAGCAACTCCTTGATCCGGCCCGCGAAGGGAGCCGGGATCACCGTCTCCATCTTCATCGACTCCAGCACCAGCACCGGCGCGCCGGCGGCGACCTCGTCGCCGACCTGCGGCGGGGGTTGCCACCACGAGCGCGGGGGCAGGAGCGCGCAGCATGCCACCCTCATCGCGGCTGACCCGATGAGTGACGCCGTTCGACCTCGACCAGGTGCACCGGGCCCGACGTTGCGGTCACCAGCCGGAAGCGCTGGCCGGGGAGGTAGAGCCTGCTGTGGAACTCGTCGAGCCGGACGATGCTCGCCTCGACCGTCTTGCTCTCTTCACCGCTGGCCACGGTCACGCAATAGCGCGAGGGACCGATTTGTACGACGGTGACTTGATAGACAATCCCGCGCAGCTTGAGATCGACCGCACGACCGACCTGATGCTGCACCTGCGGCCGTGCCGCCGGCAGAGGTCTGCAGGAGCCGGGCGATCTCGCCGGCTTCCTGCTCCTCGTAGGCTTCGATGGCCGCGGCGACCAAGGCCGACCCCGGAGTGGCGATCGGAGATCAGGCCGCCCTCGGCGCGGGTCCGGTCGATCCAGCCGGTGTCTGCCCACCCGACGCCTGCGCCGGCCGCGGCATCGGCCGTGCTGGATTCGGCGGGGCTGGATTCGGCCGTGTCGGATTCGGCGGTGTCGGCGCGGGGACCGACCACCTCGGGACGGCCCAGCAGATCGAGTACGAAGCTCTTGTTGGTGGCGCCACCCTCGATCACCACCGTGGTCTCGAACATCGCCCGGCGCAGCCGTGCCAGCGCTTCGTCGCGGTCGCGGCCGAAGGCGATGATCTTGGCGATCATCGAGTCGAAGTCGGCCGGAATCGATGTCGCCCTCGGCAACACCGGTGTCGACGCGGATTCCGGGTCCGGCAGGCAGGTCGAGCCGAACTATCCGGCCCGGGGCCGGCGCGAAGTCGCGATCGGGGTCCTCGGCGTTGAGCCGGGCCTCGACGGCATGCCCACGCTCGATCGGGCGCTCGCCCTCGAGTCGGCCGCCAGAGGCGATGTGGATCTGCAGCTTGACCAGATCGGTGTCGGTGGTCTCTTCGGTGATCGGATGCTCGACCTGGAGGCGGGTGTTGACCTCAAGGAAGGCGAACTGGCCGCTCTCGGGGTGATAGAGGAACTCCACCGTGCCGGCTCCGCGATAGTCGACCGCGAGCGCGAGCCGCTCGGCGGCACCCTTCACCTCGGCGGCCTGCTCGGCCGAGAGCAGCGGAGACGCGGACTCCTCGATCACCTTCTGGTTGCGTCGCTGCACCGAGCAGTCACGCACACCGAGCGCCCACGCCGTACCTTGCCCGTCGGCGATGACCTGGACCTCGACGTGCCGGGCCCCGGTCACCAACCGCTCCAGGAAGACCACTCCCGAGCCGAAGGCACGCTCGGCTTCATCGCGGGTGCGTTGGTAGGCGTCGGCCAGGTCGTCGGCGGTGTCGACCCGGCGAATCCCGCGGCCACCACCACCCGCGGTGGCCTTGAGCATCAAGGGGTAGCCGATCCGATCGGCCGCTTCCAACGCCTGGTCCAGGGTGTCGACTCCCCCGCGGCTCCAAGCCGCGACGGGCACGCCGACCTCCTCGGCGATCAGCTTGGAGCCGATCTTGTCGCCCAACTTGCGCATCGCTTCCGCACTCGGACCGATGAAGGTGACCCCCAGGGACTCGCAGAGTTCGGCGAAGGCGGGGTCCTCGGCCACGAAGCCCCAGCCGACCCAGGCGGCATCGGCCCCGGTCTCACGCAGGGCGCGCGCCAACAGTTCGTGATTGAGGTAGGGCCGCTCGGCGGCGGGACCGAGGGGGTAGGCGATGTCGGCTTCACGCACGAACATCGCCGACTTCTCGACGTCGGTGTAGAGGGCGACCACCGAGATCCCCGGCCCGTCTTGAGCTGCATTGAGATCTCGTACGGCGTGGATGAGTCGCATTGCCGACTCGCCACGGTTGATCACCGCGATCCGCTGGAACACCTTGGAAATCCTCCCGGGTCGGAGCGACACCGTTCGGCGTCGCGTCCGAGACTCCCACGAGGGGTTTGTTACGGGCGAGTCAACCAGCCGCGATGGGCGTGGCGGTTTGCGCTGAGTCAGCTGTCGGTCGTTCGGCCGATCAAGCTGCCCCGGCGGACTCCAGCACTCCAGCGAAGGCCTGAGGCACGCAGCGCACCGATTCGTCGCTGACGCCCTCGACCCGCGTCACCAGCGTGAACCAGCGCTTCTCCTCGGGCTGCACATCAGCCAGGATCACGACCCCGCGGCCGCGCACGTCTCCGGCGTCATCGATCCACTCGATCACCACCACAAAGTCGCAGACCGTCCGTTGGCTGCTTGCGATTCGGCCGTTCACCGACACCCGGGAGTGTGACGCGGAGACTTCGCCCAGGTCGAGATCTCGGACGGCTCCCCGCGATCCACGCAGACGCGGGACGGCGGCCCGTTCGCTCACACCCGTCGGACTGGGCTCTTCGAGCTGCTTCTCAGCGACGTCCGGCAGCGCCTTCTGCGGCAGAGTAGATCGCGTCTGGCGCCTGCGACGCGTCCGCCCAGGGGCGGTCAGGCTGGCAAGGGTGAGCAACCGCACCGCCGGAAGCACGATCGAACCGGTCCACGTCATTTCGCCATCACCCCTGCTCCGACTATGGGAGGCCCATGTGGGGTTGACGCGGCGTCCCGAACCTCGTGACGCGGGTCGAAGCAATCCGACCGGTTCAGCTAGACCGGTCTATCGCGACCAGCGCCGCGGCTGGTGAGGCCAGCGAGTGACTCAGCCGCGACCGAACAGCGGCATGTGCGTGGCCATCACGGTGACGAACGGGATGTTCGCCTCCGCTGGAAGCGACGCCATGTGCACCACGGTGCTCGCAACGTGCGAGACGTCCATGGTCGGCTCGGCGAGCACCGAGCCGTTGGCTTGTTTGGTGCCCGCCGAGAAGCCTGCGGTGAGCTCGGTGGCGGCGTTGCCGATGTCGATCTGGCAGACCGCGATGTCGTGGGCGCGGCCTTCGAGCAGCAGCGCCTTGGTGAGGCCGGTGATCGCGTGCTTGGTCGCGGCGTACGGCGTGGAATCGGGTCGCGGGACCTGGGCACTGATCGATCCGTTGTTGATGATCCGCCCGCCGTGCGGCCGCTGGCGCTGCATCAGCGCGAAGGCTGCCCGCGCACACAGCCACGATCCGGTCAGGTTGACCTCGACAGTCGCTTGCCACTCCGCGAGGCTCAGCTCCGTGATCGGCGCCGAGCGGCCGAACGCACCGGCGTTGTTGAAGAGCAGATCCACCCGTCCGAAAGTCGACTCCACCTGCTCGAAGAGCGCGGCGACCGACGCCTCGCCGGTGACATCGGTCGGCACCGGCAGCACCCGACCTTCGGGCGCCGCCGCCGCGAGGTCGGCCAAGGGCTCGGGCGAGCGCCCGGCCACGACCACCGTCCAGCCTTCGTCTGCCAGAGCCAGCGAGACCGCTCGCCCGATCCCTCGGCCCGCCCCGGTCACCACCGCCACCCGCGTGCCGGTATCGGCGTGATCGGTCGAGACGCTGCGACTACCGTCGGCCATGCAGGACACCTACCCTCGATCGTGGAGCTTCCATGCCTCGTTTCGCTGCCAATCTGAGCATGCTCTGGCCGGAACTGGCCACCGTCCCCGAGCGGATCGGGGCTGCTGCACGCGCCGGTTTCGACGCTGCCGAAATTCTCTTCGTCCACGATCTCGGCCTCGCCGAGCTCCGAGACTCCCTCGACGAGCATGGGGTTCGGTTGGTGCTCTTCGACGCCGACCCCGGAAATTGGGCCGCCGGTGAACGCGGTCTGCTGTGCGGCCCCGACGAATCGCGGTTCCGGCGGTCGGTCGAGCGTGCCGCCAGCGATGCGGCGTTCTTGGGTGTCGGGTGGGTGAACCTGCTCGCGGGCGTCCCCGAATCGATCCCTTCCGAGACGGCGCTCGACCTGTGTCGGGAGAGACTGCAGTGGGCCGCCGCGTCGTACGGCGGCTCGGAACTGGGCTTCCTCGTCGAGGCGATCAATCCACTGGACATGCCTGGATATGCGCTGAGCACGCCCGATGCCGCCGCCGCCCTCGTGGAAGACGTGGCACATTCCCGAGTGAGACTCCAGTTCGACGCCTATCACGCCGGGATGGTCGGCCGGGACCCCCGCGAAGTGCTAGCCGCGCAGCGGCCGCTGATCGGCCACGTCCAGGTTGCCGATGTCCCCGGCAGGCATGAGCCGGGGACGGGGCGGCTGGATCTGATCGGGCTCCTCAGCGACCTCGATGCGAGCGGCTATGACGGCTGGGTCGGGTGTGAATATCAGCCGACCCGGGCAACCGAGGAGACTCTCGAGTGGATGCGGCGGACCTGAGCGAACTCCCGGACGGCTCGGGAGCGGTGCCGAATTCCGCGCGCGCTCGGCCACGAACGGGCAGGATCTGAGTCATGGCACCCGAGCAACCCACCGATCCTGCCGGCGACCCCGCCACTAACCAGCAGCGGCAGATCTGGGACCAAGCCGCGTCCAGGTACGACCGGATGATCGCGTTGTTCGAGCGGTCGATGTTGACCGGCGGCCGAGAATGGTTGGCCGAGCGTGTCCGGGGCCGGGTGCTGGAAGTAGCCGTGGGAACGGGCCGCAACCTCCCCTTCTACGGCCCCTTGGACTACCTGGCCGGGGTGGACCTGAGCCGGGAGATGCTGACCGAGGCGAAGCCGCGTGCTGCCGAGACCGAGTTCGCGGTCACCCTGCTTGTGGGCGACGCCGAAGCGTTGCCGATCCAAGACCAGTCGGTGGACACCGTGGTCTGCGCATTGGCGCTGTGCTCGATCCCGCGTCCGGAGACCGCGATTGCGGAGATGCGTCGGGTGCTCGCCCCGGGGGGCCGGTTGCTGCTGATCGACCACGTCGAGAGCACCTCCGGGTTGTTGCGGCTGGCCCAGACGGCGCTGGAGGCCGTGACCGCGCGATCGGCCGGGGAGTACTTCACCCGACGCCAACTGCCCTTGGTGGAGGCAGCGGGCTTCCAGGTCGTGGAGTCACGCCGCCGGATCGCCGGAATCATCGAGTACGTGCACGCCCAGAAGCTCGGGTGATCCCTGCGGGCTCACCGACCCGCGTCGTACGTCGATGGCGAGCCGTAGGATCGGCTCGTGCCCCGTTATGAGTTCCGCTGTCGTGCCTGTGGTGACACCTTTATCGAGCAACGCCCGATGAGCGCGTCGTCGGATCCGGCGACCTGCCCGCAGGGGCACCTCGACACCGTGAAGCTGCTCTCCACAGTGTCCGTGGCGCGCGGCGGCGGCTCGGCTCCGACGCCTGCTCCCGCGAGCGGTGGGGGCTGCTGCGGGGGCGGCTGCTGCGGCTGACCGGCTGACTGCCGGAGCTCGCGTTCACCTCGATCGTGGCCGGAGTGCCTCCTGGACTCGGGGGCCGCGGACCGGGCGCGGGGGTTCACAGACGTGCTGCGGGGTCGCGGACGTGCTGCGAAGCGGCTCCCCCAACAACCGGAACGCAGCACGTCACCACCAGGCGCAGGCGGACGTGCTGCGAAGCGGCTCCCCCAACAACCCGAACGCAGCACGTCACCACCAGGCGCAGGCGGACGTGCTGCGAAGCGGCTCCCCCAACGACCGGAACGCAGCACGTCACCACCAGGCGCAGGCGGACGTGCTGCGATGCGGCTCCCCCAACAACCGGAACGCAGCACGTCCCGGGCGGCGGCGGTCGCGCGGCTCAGTCCCCCAGCGGAACCGGCTGAAGCCCGAAGGCCGTGAGCAGCGACGTGGCTGTCCGGGCCTCGGCGAGGGGCGCCGAGCCGGACATCTCCGACATCGCCCGGCTCAACCCATAGTGCGTGAGCGGCGTATCGATCACCCGGCCGGTCAGCCCGGGATGGAGCACCATGGTGAGCACCCGGTTGTCGTGCTTCCTGTCGTCCTCATCCGCGGTGATCACGATCGCGAGCGTGCCGGCCTTCCAGTCCGGTCCCGACAGCAGCTGGGTGAGGATGTCGCTAAACCATCGGTCGGCAACACGTAGGTGACAGTCATGCCCGTCGTGACAGGTGTCGGGCACGATCATTCCCACGCGTGGGAGCTCGCCGGTCGCAACGTCCGTCGAGAGCTTCGTCAGAGGTACGTCGTAGCGCTCGCAGTCGGCTCGTTCGTCAAGGTGGTAGGTCCAGGGGTTATGCCGCACGGCGTACCCGTGGTACCCGGACAGCTCGCAGTTCTCTTCCATGCCCTCGGCGTACACCTTGGCGGTTTCCCCCGCGCGCAGCGCTTGGCCGAATACCGATGCACCATGTCGACCATGGGTCTTGGGGCCGCGGTCGTCGCGAACACCGCTCGTGGTGCCACCGGCGATCGCCAGGTAGTTGGGCAGCGACGGGTGGGTGATCGCGGTGAACTCCGAAGCGAACCCGAACTGCTCGGTCAGCGCCCAGGTGGCGGGCATGCCGTCTCTGACCTGGGTCAGCGAATGGTTCTCGATCGGGATCACGATGAGCTTGGCGACGCCGTCCGAGACCTGGCTCACCCCGGGAACCGTCGGCGTCGTCGCCGGCGGTCCGGCCGGACCTCCCCCCACGAGCCCACAACCGGACAGGGCCAGGCACAGGGCGGGGAGGAAAGCGAAGCGGCGCACCTCGCCATCGTGTCAAACGGTTAAAGCATCCGCTGATCAAGTGCGCATCTCACCGGCGATTCGTGAGACTTGCCACGATGCCGGTCGAGGCCACCTTCGGTGGCAAATGGCCCGCCGAATGACCAGCGCTTGTGACAAGATCCCATCGTCGGCGGGTAGCCGACGCCCCTGTCGCCTCGGCGGGGATACCTCGAGACAGAGAGGCACGCACGTGTCCGACAACGGAAACTACGGTCCGCCGCCCCCGGCCCCTAACGCTTACGGGATGCCCGGTGGCATGCCGCAGCAGCCGCACCCCAAGGGCACCACGATCCTGGTCCTCGGCATCCTCAGCATCGTCTGCTGTGGCCCCCTTGGAATTGCCGCCTGGCTGATGGGCAACAGCGCTCAGCAGGAGATCGACGCCAACCCGGGGGCTTACAGCAACGCCGGATCGGTACAAGCCGGCCGGATCCTCGGCATCGTTGGGGTTGTCCTGACCGTGCTCGGCGTGCTCTGGGTTATCTTCGCGGGCGGGCTGGCAGTGATCTCAGGCGCCACCTCCTAGAACTTCGCCGGATTCGTGTTCACGATCACTGAGCGGCCGACGGTCGGCGCCCCCGAGGTGGGGCGCCGACAGCGGTGGCTTGCGCCGGCGGTGATCGCGGCGGCAGCCGTGCCGGGGACGGCGTACCTGTATCGGATGAATCCCTACGAGCCCGGCCACTTTCCGTCGTGCATCTTTCGGTCGCTCACCGGTTTGTACTGCCCGGGGTGCGGGCTCACCCGGGCCACGCACGATCTGCTCCATCTCGACGTCGCCAGCGCCTTCGACCGCAACCCGCTGGCTCCGTTCCTGGCTCTCTTCGCCGGCTATCTGGCGGTCCGCTGGATCGTCGCTCGATGGCGTGGCAACCAGCTGACCTGGGAGCCGAAGCCGTGGTTGTCCACGGCGATGTTCGTGTTCTTCTTCGCCTTCACGTTCCTGCGCAATCTGCCCGGGATGGAGCTGCTCTCCCCGGTCTGAGACCGCTGTGGATGGGCGTCTCCACCATTCTCGACAACCCAGCCCAGCGTCTGCGGCGTGTGTCAGGATCGACCCCATGTCTGCCGAGGTTCGCCATGCCGCCGATGCCCACGATCTGCTCCGTGTCCAGGGCGCTCGGGTCAACAACCTCAAAGACGTCAGCGTCGACATCCCCAAACGGCGGCTGACGGCATTCACCGGCGTCTCCGGATCGGGCAAGTCGTCCTTGGTGTTCGGCACCATCGCGGCGGAGTCGCAGCGCTTGATCAACGAGACCTACAGCGCCTTCGTGCAGGGCTTCATGCCGAGCCTCTCGCGCCCCGAGGTCGACTTCCTCGACGGACTGACCACCGCGATCATCGTCGACCAGGAGCGGATGGGAGCCAACGCGCGGTCCACCGTCGGCACCGCGACCGATGCCCACGCCATGTTGCGCATCTTGTTCTCCCGGCTGGGCGATCCGCAGATCGGGCCGCCCAGCGCGTTCGCCTTCAACGTGCCGACGGTGCGGGGCGCCGGCGCCTACACCGTGGAGCGCGGCGCGAAGACACAGGCACAGAAGGCGACCTACTTCCGGCTCGGCGGCATGTGCCCCCGCTGTGAGGGCATGGGCACGGTCAGCGATTTCGACCTCGGAGAGCTCTACGACGAAACCCGCTCCCTCGACGACGGCGCACTCAAGGTGCCGGGCTATTCCATGGAGGGTTGGTACGGCCGGATCTTCCGCGGCTCGGGCTTCTTTCCCTCCGACAAACCGATCGCGTCCTTCACCAAGAAGCAGCTGCACGACCTGCTCTACAAAGAGCCCACCAAGATCAAGGTCGACGGCATCAACATCACCTATGAAGGCCTGATCCCCAAGATTCAGAAGTCGATGCTCGCCAAGGACGTCGAGGCGATGCAGCCGCACATCCGCGCCTTCGTGGAGCGGGTGATCACCTTCCAGACCTGCCCCGAGTGCGAAGGCACTCGGCTGGCTCCCGAGGCACGCTCGTCGAAGATCAACGGGATTAACATCGCCGACTGCGCCTCGATGCAGATCACCGATCTGGCCGCGTGGGTGCGCGATCTGGACGAGCCCTCGGTGGCCCCGCTGCTCGGCGGCTTGAGCGCGCTGCTGGACGCCTTCGTCGAGATCGGCCTCGGCTATCTCTCGCTCGATCGGCCGACCGGCACGCTTTCGGGTGGGGAGTCCCAGCGCACCAAGATGATCAGGCACCTCGGCTCGTCGCTGACCGACGTCACTTATGTCTTCGACGAACCCACGATCGGTATGCACCCGCACGACATCCAACGAATGAACAACCTGCTGCTGCGGCTGCGCGACAAGGGCAACACGGTGCTGGTCGTCGAGCACAAGCCGGAGGCGATCGAGATCGCCGATCATGTGGTCGATCTCGGACCGGGCGCTGGCAGTGGCGGCGGCGAGATCGTCTTCGAAGGATCGGTGGCCGAACTCCGGGCCAGTGACACACTCACCGGTCGGCACCTGGACGACCGGGCCCAGGTCAAGCCCGAGGTGCGGGCCGCCAAGGGTGTCCTGGAGATCCGGGGAGCGTCAGCCAACAACCTCGACAATGTAGACGTCGACATCCCGCTCGGCGTGCTGGTCGTCATCACCGGAGTGGCCGGGTCCGGCAAGAGCTCGTTGATCGGCTCGTCGGTGTCCCCCCTCGATGGAGTGATGACGGTCGATCAAACCGCGATCAAGGGTTCGCGGCGCTCCAACCCCGCGACGTACACCGGGCTGCTCGAACCCATCCGCAAAGCCTTCGCCAAGGAGAACGGCGTGAAACCGGCCCTGTTCAGCGCCAACTCCGAGGGCGCCTGCCCAGCGTGCAACGGCGCCGGGGTGATCTACACCGATCTGGGGATGATGGCCGGTGTGAGCTCGGTATGCGAGGACTGCGAAGGCAAGCGGTTCCAGCCAGCGGTGCTCGACTACCTCTTCGGCGGCCTCTCCATAGCCGAGGTGCTCGACCTCCCCGTCGGCGAGGCGTTGCCGTTCTTCTCCGCGGGACCCGCCGCGATTCCGGCGGCCGCCAAGATCCTGGAGCGCATGAACGACGTGGGTCTGGGCTACCTCCGCCTCGGCCAGCCGTTGACGACACTGTCGGGCGGTGAGCGGCAGCGGTTGAAGCTGGCCACGCACATGGGCAACTCCGGCGGCATCTATGTCTTGGACGAACCCACCACCGGCTTGCACCTGGCCGATGTACAGCAACTGCTCGGGCTGCTCGACCAGCTCGTCGACTCGGGCAAGTCGGTGATCGTGATCGAGCACCATCAAGCCGTCATGGCCCACGCCGACTGGATCATCGACCTCGGCCCCGGTGCTGGCCACGACGGCGGTCGCATCGTCTTCGAAGGCACCCCGTCGGCGCTGATCGCAGACGCGGGCACGCTCACCGGCCAACACCTCAAGGCCTACGTCGGCACCCCCTGACCCTCCCGCCGGCTAGATGCCCTGGTCCGTAGGCGGCCTACCCGACCACTTCACCCAGGGACGCATCCAAGGCGTCGAGGCCCTGGTTGAGTTCGGCCTCGCTGATGGTCAGCGGCGGCGCGATCCGGAAGATGCCCCCCATGCCGGGCAGTTGAACGATGTTCATGTGCAGCCCGCGGCGCAGGCACGCATCGGTGACCGCGGCACCGAGCGCATCGGCCGGCGCCTTGGTCGCGCGGTCGGAGACCAACTCGATTCCCTGCAAGAGACCCCGCCCGCGGATGTCGCCGACCACCTCGTACTTGCTCTGCAGCTCGCTCAACTGGTCGCCCAACAGCTTGCCCAGCTCAACGGCCCGGTCGACCAACCCGTCTCGCTCGATCACGTCGAGCACGGTCAACGCCACCGACGCTGCCAGCGGGTCGGAGACGTGGGTGGTGTAGAAGAGGAAGCCGCGCTCCTGGCACAGGTCGGCGACGGCATCGGTGGCCACCACCGCGGCGACCGGCAAGCCGGCGCCGAGGGTCTTGGACAGCGTGATCAGGTCCGGCGCCACGCCGTCGCGCTCGAAGGCGTACATCGTGCCGGTGCGGCCGAGCGCGGTCTGAGCCTCGTCCAGGATCAACAACATCCCGCGGGCTTCGCAGTGCTCACGCAACCGGGCGAGGTAGCCCGGCGGGAGCTCGATGATGCCACCGGAGGACAGGATCGGTTCGACGATGCACGCCGCCAAAGCCCCGCTGGATTGCTGATCGATGATCGTGAACCCGAAGTCGAGTTCGGACCTCCAGTCGTGGGAACCGTCGGGGTTGCGGAACGGCGACCGGTAGGAGTTCGGGGTGGGCAAGGTGAGGTTGCCCGGGATGGCCGGACCGTAACCATGCCGACCGGCGGAGAACGTGGCCGCTGCAGCGGCGGCGGTCATGCCGTGCCAGGAACGATCGAACGATACGATCTCGAAGCGCCCAGTGGCCAACTTGGCCATCTTGATCGCGGCTTCGTTGGCCTCGGCCCCGGTGGTCAGCAAGATCATGCGATTGAGCGGCTCGGGCAGTGAATCTGACAGTCTCACGGCGAGATCGACCACCGGCCGGCTGAGCATCCCCGAGTGCAGGTGGTCGAGACTCGCGACCGCGTCGCTGACCGTGCGCACGACATCGGGGTGGCCGTGGCCGAGCACCGCGCTCATCTGTCCCGAGGTGAAGTCGAGGATCCGATTCCCCGCAGAGTCGATGATGAACGACCCCTCCGACCGCTCGAAGATCCGCGGGGTGAAGGTGCCGCCGTACCGGATCAAGTGCTGCTGGGCTGCACCCCAGAACTCGTCATCACTCATTCGCATGGCCCAATGGTGGCGCACTTGGGGCCGGCACGTCACAGCCAGCGGACCTGGCGGGCCTTGCCGTCGTCGTACGACGCGTGGCCCGACAGGTAGCTCGGCACGCCGGTCTCCCACCAGGCGCCGGACTCGGTCCAGGTCGAGTAGTGCACCCGGCACGACAGCACCACCGGTCGCTGGGTCTCCAGAGCCATCGCTCGCGCCTGTGCGTAGGCAGCACGCAGGTCGTCCACACTCCCCGACTCCGCAACCTCCACCACCGCGCACCCCAATGACCGCGCATGGGCGGCGAAGTCGACCCGCACACCACCAGGACCCGCACCGGGGCCACGGGAGTCGGCCAGCATGTTGTTGAAACCATCGGCGCCCTGATTGGTCTGCAACCGGTGGATCACCGCAAAGCCCTCGTTGTCGCAGACGATCGCCACGTAGGGAACGCCCGC
Organism: Nocardioides sp.; assembly: GCA_037046605.1. Taxonomy (GTDB): domain Bacteria; phylum Actinomycetota; class Actinomycetes; order Propionibacteriales; family Nocardioidaceae; genus Nocardioides. The sequence continues at coordinate 464,405 of JBAOHF010000037.1, read as the reverse complement.
GAAGGCCGCGGAGTAGAGCTCGGAGTTGAGCATCAGGTAGGAGCCGTCGCCGAAGATCGAGGTGACCAAGCCTCCAGGATGTGTCTGAGCGCGCGCCATCGCCGCTCCCCAGGGCGCCACGACTTCATAGCCCATGCACGAGAAGCCGTACTCCAGGTCCATGGTCGCGCCCGACGTCGGCCCGCCGTAGGCGACCTCCCGCGTGCGCCAGCCACCGTGGAGTTCACCGGGCATACCGCCCGAGGCGGTCAGCACGTAGTCGTCGGGGGTGCTGGCGTCGCTGACCACCCCGACCACCTGGGCATAGGTCATCGAGCCGTCGGGGGTCAGCCCGCCAGTCCGCAACCGGTCGATCGTGGCATCCCAACCGGCGCGTTCCTGGGCTGCGCGCCCTGCCCAGCCGGGATCGGCGGTCCACTCCCCCACGGCCGCATCCAGCTCGACGAGGCTGGCCCGAGCGTCTCCGACCACACTGTGCGCGTTGTGCTTGACCGCGTCGAAACGTGCCGCGTTGATGGTCACCACCCGCACCCCGGCCGAGAAGCCGGTCCACGAGGACGTGGTGAAGTCCTGCAAGCGAGTGCCGACGGCGAGCACCACGTCCGCCTCCAACGCCAGCGCGTTGGCCGATGCCGACCCGATGATGCCCAGTGCCCCGCCGTACAACGGGTGGTCGTGGGAAACCAGCGTCCGCCCCGCGACCGTCTCGACGACGGGCATCTGGTGTGCCTCGGCGAAGGCCAATGCCTCGGCCGCGGCGCCGGAGTAGCGCACACCGCCACCGAGCACGAGCAGCGGGCGGCGGGCGCCCTTGACGATCTCGGCCGCGGCCGCGAGCGCGTCGCTGTCCGGCCGCTGCCGGGGTACGACGTGCAGCCGGGGCTCGAACATCGCGACCGGGAAGTCGTACTCCTCGGCCTGGACGTCTTGGGGCAACGCGAGCACCACCGGCCCGGCATCTGCGGGGTCGGTGAGCACCCGGGCCACCTGCGGCAGCGAGGAGAGCAGCTGCTCGGGCTTCATGATCCGGTCGAAGTAGCGCGAGACCGGCTTGAAGGCGTCGTTGACCGAGACTGTCGGGTCGCCGAAGTGCTCGACCTGCTGCAGCACCGGATCCGGCGCGCGGCCGGCGAAGGTGTCGCCGGGCAGGAACAACACCGGCAGCCGATTCGCGTGCGCGACACCCGCGGCCGTGACCATGTTGAGCGCGCCAGGCCCGACCGAGCTGGTCGCGGCCATCACCTGGCGTCGATCGGTCGCCCGCGCATAGGCGACCGCCGCCAGCGCCATGCCCTGCTCGTTCTGGCCACGCCACGTCGGCAGCTCGTCGCCGGCGGCCTGGAGCGCGGTCGCCAGTCCCAGCACGTTGCCATGGCCGAAGATGCCGAAGACCCCGGCGAAGAGAGGAACCTCGGTCCCGTCGAGCAGTTCGGATCGCTGCGCCACCATCCAGCGCACCAGCGCCTGCGCAGTGGTCAAGCGCACGGTGGTCGGGTGAACGGTGGTCGGGAGCACGGGGTCAGTCATCGGCATTCCTCTCGATGGTCACGGGCAGCAGGCTCACTCGCCCCTCGGCGGAGGTCACCGGGCAGCGGGGGTCGATCTGCTGGGTCTCCCAACTCCCCCGAACCCAGCCGTGGACGGGATCGTCGCAGAAGGCCAGCCGCCGATCCGCCGCCGGACCAGCCATCACGTTGAGGTAGTACATCGAATAGCCCGGCGCTGCGGTGCACGGCCCGTGATAACCGTGCGGCACGACCACGGTGTCGTGGTCGCGGACCTCCAGGGTCTCGTCGAGGGGGCGCAACCCGACCGCGTCGTGCTCGGGACCGGTGTAGGTGCGGTGGTAGCCCATCCCCTCACGCGAAGGAGTGACCTGGTCGGGTCCCGCGATCCGGTAGTAATAGATCTCCTCGTTGATCACCTCGCACGGCTCGCTGGCGTCGTGCTTGTGCGGGGGGTAGCTCGACCAGTTGCCGTCGGGAGTGATCAGTTCGCAGCAGATGATCTTCTCGGCGTGGTCCCACACCCCGGGCACGCCGAAGTTGGTGACTTGCCGACTCGCTTGCCCGGCGCCGCGAACCTCGACCGGCACGTCCTCGGCGGCCCCATAGACCGGCGGCAACGCAGTCGTGCAGCGGGCGGCCGGCAAAGCCACCTCCGCGGCCGTCACGCTGGTGAGTACGGCGACATGGTCGCGCCCGACGTAGACGAAGTCGCTGACCCGGGTGAAGACGGAGTCGCGACCGGTCAACTCGAAGCTGCCGACCACCACGTCGGCTCCGTCACGGACCTCGACACTCAACCCGCCCGACAACGGAAGCACGAACATCTCCGACTCCCCGGTGCGCACCCTGGTCGGCTCCCCCGGCGCCAGTCGCAGCACCCGCAGCCCGCACCACTCCCACCCGGCGTCCTGCGGAGTGAGGTCGACCAGCAGCCCGGTCGCACCGGGGTCGCGAGGCGGGAAGTGCAGGCTCATCGGGGACCTTCCGGGTTGGCCGCGCGGAGCACGGCGGCAGCGGCATCGACGGCTGCGAAGACATCACCGTCGGGTGGGTAGAGCAAGGCGCGGCCGACGACCAGGCCGCGCACTGTGGGCTGGCAGAGCGCGCGACCCCAGGAATCCAGGTCGCGCTGCGGGTCCGGACCAGGCACGCCACCGAGCACCACGCAGGGCAGCGTCGTCGCGGCGAAGACCTGCTCGGGCTGCTCACACGAAGGCATCTTCAGCCAGGTGCGCGCACTCGTGGCGCCCAAACCGCTGGCGACCGTTATCGCCCGCGCAAGCGCGGGCACGTCCTTGAGCAGCCGGAGCTGACCGTCGGGCCCCCGCCGATAGGGCAGCGGCTCGACCATCGCCATCAGCCCGTGGCCGGCCAGTGCGCTGACTGCCTCGGCGCAGCCCTGGATCGTCTCGGCGGTGCCCGCGTCCTCGTCATCGATACGCAGCAGCATCTTGCCGCCCTCGAGCCGGTTCGCGGCGATGCCGGCCGCGTCGTAGCCGGTGAAGCGGTCATCCATGGTCCACACCGCGCCATCCAGGCCGCCGCGGTTCATCGATCCGATCACGACCTTGTCGTCCAGTGCGCCGAGCAGCAGCAGTTCCTCGATCACGTCGGGGGTGCCGAGCACCCCGTCGACGCCGGGATGGGCGAGCGCCGTGACCAGGCGTGCCAGCAGGGAACGGCGGTCGGCCATCGCGAGCGGGTCGCGCCCGGACCCCAGAGCGCCGCGGGCGGGATGGTCGGCGGCCACCAGGAACAGGGTGCCGGCATCAGAGAGGATGCGCTCGGGTCGCCGACGAGCGGCGTACGCCGCGGCGACCGCGCCCGGTTCCTCGGCCCGCAGCCTGAGCAGCCGCGCCCAATCGGCGTCGGCCAGGGCGGGCCCGGCGCCGACCGATGCGTCGGTGATCGTCATATGTCTCCTCCGGCGGCGACCATGGCTTCGAGTTCGGCTGCGGTGGGCATGGCATCGGCACAAGCGAGTCGGGAGGCGACGATCGCTCCGGCCGCGTTGGCATAGCGGGCACAACGGATCGGGTCCCAGCCGGAGAGCAACCCGTGCACCAGGGCTGCGCCGAAGGCATCCCCGGCGCCCAGTCCGCAGACGACCTCGACGCGATGCGGCTCCACGACGGCGAACTCCGACCGGCTGGCGACGAGCACCCCCTCGGCGCCCATCTTCACCACCGCCAACTCGATGCCGCGGTCCAGCAGGCGGCGTGCGGCCTCCTCGGGATCCGTCGTGCCGACCGCGACTTCCACTTCGGCGCGGTTGCCGACGATGACGGTCACCTGGTCGAGCAGCGCGGAGTACCGCTCGGCGGCTTCCTCCCTGCTCGCCCAGAAGGCGGGCCGCCAGTCGAGGTCCAGAATGGTCCAGCGCCCCGATCCCCGCTCCGGCCGGGAACGCCGGCTGAGCATCGCGTGCTGGGTGGCGCGCGCCGGCTCGATGCTGGCGCCGGTGCCGGTCACCCAGAGCACCGGGACCTCCTCGACGAGCTGCCACGGCACGTCGTCGATGTCCAGGGTCAGATCCGGCGCGATCGGGGACCGATAGAAGGTGAGCGGCGGGTCTTCAGGCGGGTTGAGCTCGCAGAATACGACTGGCGTCTGTAACCCCGGCGCGGTGCCCACATGTGAGGCATCGACGCCGAACGCGGTGAGCGCCTCGCGCACGTAATCCCCGAAGGCGTCAGGCCCCACCTTGGTGAGAACCGCGGAGCGATGGCCCAGGCGCGCCGCACCGACCGCGACGTTGGTTGCGGTCCCGCCCAGGAACTTGTGGAAGGTCGCCACGTCCTTGAGCGGACCTGTGTGGTCGGGGTAGAGATCCACCCCGACCCTCCCGACGGTGAGCACCTCGGTCATCGATGCTGGGCCTTCCGATACTGGGCCTTCCGAGCCGCCTCGCCACAGCTAGGTGCTTGCGACATCGCGGACTCTCAAAGTTTGTGCGAACAATCCAACAATAGGGGTAGGGCGCTTCGAACACCAGTAGCAGGGAGCGGTCCTCTTGACCTGACATACTGACCAGATGACAGCCAAGGTCGACGGCTCCGACAAGGCCCTGCGGTCCTTCGTCATCGATCGGCAGAGCCCGATCCCGCTCTACTTCCAAGTCTCCCAGCACCTCGAGACCGCAATCGTGTCCGGCGCGATCCGGCCGGGCACCCTCTTCGAGAACGAGATCGACCTTGCCGAAGCCCTCGGCGTCTCGCGCCCGACAATGCGGCGGGCAATGGAGGAACTCTCCAACAAGGGGTTGATCGTCCGACGACGGGGAATCGGAACTCGCGTCGTACAACCCAAGGTGCGTCGGCCGCTGGAGTTGACCAGCTTGTACGACGACCTCGACAAAACCGGGCAGCGGCCCACGACCCGGGTGCTCACCTTCGTTCGCGAACCAGCGACCGGCGTCGTGGCCGAACACCTGCGCCTGACCGAGGGGGCCGAGGTGGTGCATATCGAGCGCTTGCGGAGCACAGGCGACACCGCCATCGCCGTACTCACCAACTACCTTCCCGGGGAGATCGTCGACTTCACCGGCGACGACCTCGCTACGCGGGGCCTTTATCAGCTCATGCGCCACAGCGGCGTCCAGCTCTTCTCCGCCACCCAGATGGTCGGCGCCCGCAACGCCACCGACGCGGAGGCCACGCTGCTCGGTGAACCCCGCGGTGCCGCCTTGCTCACCATGCAGCGCGACACCATGGACGAGAACGGTGCCATCGTGGAATACGCCACCCACATCTACGCTGCCAGCCGCTACAGCTTCGAGACCCACCTCACCCGCCCATAGCCAACGGCTTGTCACGCAACTTTGTTAGGACATACGCTCTTTCCAACATTCATCTGGAGAGAGCGACGAACGTGACTGCCGAACTGACCCCTGGTCCGCTGGCCGACATGGTGCGCACCACCCCCACGGTGCTGTGGAACGACTCCGCCGATCTGGCCGAGCTGACTGACTCGATCGGCTTCGGCGGCGTCGGCGCGACCTGCAATCCGGTCATCGCCTACACCACGATCAAGAAGTATCCGGAGGTGTGGACCCCGCGCATTCAGCAGATCGCCGCGGACAACCCGACCATGTCGGAGGCCGAGATCGGCTGGGTCGCCGTCCGTCGAATGTCGGTGGAGGCCGCCGAACTGCTGTTGCCCGCCTTCGAGCGGTACGCCGGCCGCAACGGTCGCCTGTCGGTGCAGACCGACCCGCGCCTGCACCGCGATGGCGCAGCCCTGGTGGAGCAGGCCGTGGAGTTCTCTCAGCTGGCCCCCAACATCATCGTCAAGATCCCCGCCACCGCGATCGGCGTCGCCGCGATGGAAGAGGCGACCTACCGCGGCGTCAGCATCAACGCGACCGTCTCCTTCAGCGTCCCCCAGGCACTCGCGGTCGGCGAAGCCGTGGAGCGCGGCTTGATGCGGCGCGAAGCCGAGGGACTCGACGTCTCCACCATGGGTCCGGTGGTGACGATCATGGTCGGTCGGCTCGACGACTGGCTGAAGGTCGTCGCCCAGCGCGACGGCATCGACGTCGACCCGGCGCACCTGGAGTGGGGCGGGGTGGCCGCCTTCAAGCAGGCCTACCGGATCTTTGGCGAGCGTGGCTATCGCTCCCGGTTACTCTCGGCGGCTTTCCGCAACACCCTTCAGTGGAGCGAATTCATCGGCGGCGACGTGGTGATCTCTCCCCCGTTCGCCTGGCAGGAGAAGATCCAAGCGTCCGGTGTCACGGCCGAGCCTCGCATCGACAACCCGGTCGCCCCCGAGGTCATGGAGTCGCTGCTGGGCCTCGAGGACTTCCGCCGCGCCTATGAGCCCGACGGGATGGCCCCCTCGGAGTTCGCGAGCTTCCCGCCCACCGCCCGCACGCTGCGTCAGTTCCTGGCTGCCGACGCCGATCTCGACGCGCTGGTCCGCGACGTGCTCATCCCGAGCCCCGATCCCGTCTGAGCCGGCGTCTACTCGACACCGATCTCGAGCTCACCTGAGCCGCGTTCGAGATCGGCGAGCAGGTCTCCCGGAATCCGGAAGACCCGTCCCGGCGTACACGGCCACCACACCCGACGGGTGGCCACCACGACGCCGTCACGTCGCACCGTCACGCGTGGCCGGGCCACCTGTTCCTCCGGCCAGGCGAGCAGCCGGTTGCGGGCCGGCAGGCCGGCGCCAGGGCGCAGGAGCGACGGAGCCAGCCAGCGCAGCGGCCGCGCCGCCACCAGACGTACACCGCCCTCGGCAGGCCCGCGAGAATCCAGGAACGCTCGGATGCCGTTGACCACGTGCGCGCCGTCGAGCGCCGCCACGTCCGCGGTATCGACCGGGTGGATCAGGTTGCCGATCGCGAAGACGCCCGGCTCGGACGTGCGCAACGCGAAGTCGACCTGCGGCCCCAGAGTCCCCGCATCCAAGGTGAGTCCTGCCGAGCGAGCCAACTCGTGGTCGGGGATCCAGTCGCCGGTGAGTACGACGGTGTCGCACTCGATGCGGCGAAGTTCGCCGTCGGCGCTGCGGACCACTACTCCGCGAACCCGATCGCGACCCTCGATCGAGACGACCGTTGTCGCGGGCAGCAGCGGGACACCGAGTGCCCGCCGCCCTAGGGCCGTCACCAAACGTGGAGCCTCGGGTTGGGCGAAGGCACTGATCATGGCGATGACCTCGCAGCCGGCCTCGCGCAAGGTGAGGACCGCCGACCAGGAGACAAGTTCCGCACCGACGACGACTGCTTTGCGCCCCGGCACTGCGCCCCGGAGGTGCACCAGTTGCTGAAGCTGCCCGGTGGTGAACACTCCGGGAGCCCGGTCCCCCGGGATCCGACGGGCGGTCCGTGGCCGCTCGCGCGCACCGGTCGCCAGCACCAGTGCTCGAGGCTGCACCGTGAAGAGCCCACGGGCCGTGGTCACCTCCACCGATCGCTGGGGCCCAACCCCCGTCACCATGGCCTCGGTCCACACGTCGACCCCACTGCCAGCCGCTGAGTCGACGAGCCGCGCGGCGTACTCCGGCCCCCGCAGGCTGCGCTTGAGATCCCTGATGCCGAACCCCGTGTGATCGCTGTGCCGCGGAATGCCACCGGGTGCCGACTCTCGCTCGAGCACGACAGTCGTCAGGCCGGCCCTGGACAGTGCCGCGGCGGCGGTCAGGCCGGAGGGGCCAGCGCCGACGATCGCCACATCCGGCGTGACGAGTGACCGGCCGGCAGCGGCGGCGGCGCTCATCGGGCCATCCCTTCATCGAGGAGCCGTTGCACTTCGACGCCGCAGTAGAAGCCTTGGCAGCGGCCCATCACGGCGCGGGTACGACGCCGCAGTCCGTCGAGATCGCGCGGTGGAATCGTGGAGGCGAGCGCGTCTCGGACCTCGCCTCTAGTGACCCGCTCGCAGAAGCAGACGACCCGGCCGTAGTCGGCATCGATCGCCACCCGTGCCGGGTCGGCATGGGGTCGCAGCATCGACTCCCCCAGTGGAGGCATGCTGCGGACAGGTCCGTCCGGCGGTGGAGCAGTCACCATGCCGGCATCGCTGAGCAACTCACGGGCGTACTCGGCAAGTGCCATCGCCGAGGTCAAGCCGGTCGACCGGATCCCTCCGAGCAGGAGGTACCCCTGCTCTCGATCCAGCTCGATGACATAGTCGCCGTGCTCGGTCGCGGCACGCAGCCCGGCGTACATCGCGGTGACTTCCTCCTTGAGAAGAGCGGGCATAATCCCGGCGCCCTTGTCCAACAACTCCTCGACGCCCGCGACCGAAGTCGAGGTGTCCTTGCGGTCGGTCAGATCCTCAGCGGTGGGGCCGAGCATCACGTTGCCGAAGATGGTCGGGGAGACCAGCACGCCTTTGCCGCGCGAGGACGGCACCGGAAGCACGATCCTCGGCACCATCGGGCGAGCCAGCTTGTCGAAGACCAGGAGCTCTCCGCGGCGGGGCGTGACCGTGAACCGTTGGTAGCCGAAGTGGCCGTCGATGACATCGGCACCCAATCCCGCCGCGTTGACCACCCAGCGGGCGCGCACGTCGCCGGTCGAGGTATGCAACGTGGTGATCCCGTCCAATCGGCTGACCGACTCGACCCGACACTCGCGGAGCAGCCGCGCCCCCTCCGCAAGGGCGTCGTTGGCGAACGACAAGGTGGTGGTCCAGGGATCGATGATCGCTTCGTCGGGCACTTCCAGGCCTCCGCGCAGGCCCTCACCCAGGCGGGGCACCATTGCGTAAACCTCGGCGGCTGACACCTGGCGGGTATGGCGGTAGCCGTTGGCTGCGGCTTTCTCGGCGAGGCCGGGCAAGGCCGCCAGCTCCTCCTCGGTCCATGCCACCAGGACCGCGCCGGTCACCTCGACGGCGATGCCGGCCCGGTCGGCGTACTCCTTGAGGAGGGCGTAACCGCGGGCAACCAACCGCGACTCGACCGTGCCGGGGGTCGCGTCGAACCCGGTATGCAGGATCGCGGTGTTGGCCTTGCTGGTGCCGTCGCCGATGTCACAGCGCGCCTCGACGATCCCCACCGAACCCGAGCGCGCGAGCTCGCGCGCCACCGCGCAACCGACCACTCCGCCGCCGATCACGACCACGTCGAAGACGTGATCGGCCGGCAGCGCGGTCGAATCGCTCATGACTTCTCCTGTTGCGCCAACACGTCGACGCACTCGCGCCAGCGCCCCAGCACTTCCGCCGCGCGGCTGGCCGGCCAGCTTGGTTGATAGACCCGCGACGGCTCCCACTGCGGAACCGCGGTCTCCAGCGTCATCGACGAATCCTGCGACAAGCGCGCCATCGCGGCCGCACCCAGGGCCGTGGCATGCGGGGACGGATAGCACTCGATCGGAATCTGCAGCAGATCGGCTTGCGCTTGCATGAGCACTCCGGAACGCGTCAACCCGCCATCGACGCGCAGTTCACCCAGCTCCGTGCCCGACTCGACCACCAACTCACCGACCAATACCGCCACCTGGCTGGCGAGCCCCTCGATGACGGCCCGCACCAGATGGCCGCGCTCGGTGGCCAACCCCATCCCCAGGAATGCCCCCGAGGCCGAGCTGGTCCACCACGGTGCCGCAAGGCCGGCCAGGCCCGGCACGAAGACCGCCCCGCCTGGATCTCCTGCCGCTTCGGCGTCCAACGCCTCGGGGCTGCTGAGCAACCCGGCCGACACCATCCAGCGCACGGCGGAACCTGCGGTGTAGACCTGGCCGTCGAGGCAGTAGGCCTTACGGTCGCGCAGCGACCAAGCCGGCGACGTGGTCAGACCGCGCATCGAACGGACCGCCCGACCACCGGTGTTGGCGAGCACGAATGCGCCGGTGCCGAAGGTGCACTTGGCCGACCCTGGATCCAGACAGCGCTGAGCGGCCAGCGCCGCCTGCTGGTCGACGATCAGGCCACCGACCGGCACCGAGCCGCCGAAGGCATCGGTATGCCCGACGGTCTCGTCGTTCGCGACGATGCGCGGGAGTCGTTCACCGGCAAGGCCGAAGATCCCTGCCAGTTCGGCATCCCACTCCAGCGCATCGACATCGACCAGCAGCGATCGCCCAGCGGTGGTGGCGTCGGTGACGAACTCGCCGGTGAGGCGATGGACCAACCAGGTGTCGGTCGTGGTGACCACGCCTTGGGTGACCTCGCGGCGAAGGTAGGCCATCTTCGGGGCGGAGAAATAGGAGTCGAGCACGAGGCCGGTGCGCTCGGCGATCAGGGGAGCGTGCTCACTCAACCCGCGACAGATCTCCTCGGCACGCCGGTCCTGCCAGACCATGGCCGGACCGAGAGGGCGCCCCGACGCAGGGTCCCAGGCGAGCACGGTCTCACCTTGATTGGCGATCGAGATCGCGTCGACGGCCGGGTTGCCGGCCTCGGCGATTGCCTGACGGCCGGTCTCGAGCACGGTCGTCCAGAGTTGCTCCGGATCGACTTCGACGGCCTCCCCGGCGTACGTCGGGCGAACCGCCGCCTCCACGACGGCGAGCGTGTGCTCGCCGTCGTGAAGAAGGGCCTTGGTCCCCGAGGTCCCTTGGTCGATCGCGAGCACGATCACAGGCTGTCCACCTCGACGCCGGGTTCGGCAGTGAGCGCGGACCGCCTGGTCGCCCACACCACCGCGAAGACGATCAGCCCGACCACAAGCGAGCCCACGGTATAGAGCTGTGCGGTGCGGAAGTCGGCCGGGAACAGGAAGATCGACACCTCGATAGCGAGCCACAAACACGCGCCGATGACAACCGGCGCTTCCCACTTGCCCAGCGTGAAATCGTCGGGATGCGGGGTGTACTTGCGGCGAGTGGCGACGTACATCACCACGGTCGCTGCATAGAGCAACGCCGGCATCAAAGCCGCCGCTCCGAGCAGTTGCGTCAGTGCGTCAGCGTTGCCCGCGAACGCCACCACGATCGTGATCGAGCACCCGCCGGCAAGAAGCGTCGCAAAGGTGGGTCCACCCGTGGGCCGAGGCACTCGAGAGAGTACGTCGGCGGCCGGCAGTCGACCGTCGCGGGCCATCGAGTGCACCAGGCGCGAGTTGGTCACCATGATCACCAGACCGCAGGCGAAGATCGCGACGCTGACGACGACGAGCATGGCGCCCTCGACACCGCCGCCCAAGGTGTCGTGGATGATCCTGGCTACCGGAGCCGAGTCGGCGGTCACCGCGGCGACATCATCCATGGCGGCGGTGATCGCGAGCAGGAAGAGCATGCCGATGACCCCGGACACGAGTACCGCGCGGACCATCGCCATCGGCACCACCTGCTTGGGGTTGTGGGTCTCCTCCGCCAGGTTTGCGGCCGACTCCCATCCGACCAGCGTGTAGCAACCGAGCAGCGCCGAGAGCATGAACGGACCGAGCCACCCGGCGTACCCAGCACTGGGGATGGCGCCCTGCGAGGTCAGATTGCCCCAGTCGCCGTGCTTGCCCAACAGCACCGCGCCGCCGATCAGCACGGTAAGCCCGACCATGGCGATGACTTCGGCGCCGACCGCCAGGTTGTTGATCTTGGTGGTGATCGGCGTCGACCAGATGATGAGCACCATTTGTACGACGAGCACCAGCAACGTGACCGCGGCACCGCGCATCGGCGTGTACTCGATGCCCAGCAAGGGGAAGAGCGCCACCTGGGTGAGGCCGTAATCGACGGCCACGGTGACGATGGAGAGGAAGGCGAGCACCGTAAAGCACGTGGCGTTCCCCATCGTCGATGCGATAGCTACGGGAAGACCTCACAGTCCACGTTGGAGCATAGCGGGACACCATGGGATATCGGGCGACTGTTCCTGGCCGGTAAGTGGCAGTCGATCGAATCCCTACAGGCGAGGGTCTACCGGTTCCGACTCGAGCGCGAGGACTGCGAACACCGACTGGTGGACCTTCCAGAGCGGCTCGTGGTCGATGAACGCGGTGAGGGCCTCGATGCCGAGCCCGTGCTCCCTCTGGGCGAGTTGGCGCTTCTTGCCGAGGTGGCGCTCGCGGAGTACGTCGAGTGAGTCGGTGTAGTCAGGCCCGTAGATGATCCGCAGGTACTCACGGCCACGCACCTTGATGCCGGGCTGGATCCGTCCCTCGGTGAGGTGCGCTGGCTTGACGACCATGCCCTCTCCCCCGCCGGCGGTGAGGTCGAGCCACCACTGCGTGGCAGCGTCCCGCTCGTCCTGTGAGGCGAGGTCGACGAACCGGTGCCGCGTGGGCGTGATCAGGTCGCCTTCCAGCTTGGCGAGCTCGGAGAGGTGCCACTCGTGCGGCTCGGTGAGCGCGAGCGCCCGGCCTTCGGAGGCCAGGATCTGGAACGGTGCGAGCGTGACACCTTCGAGCCCGTCGGTGGGTCGAACGTACGCCGCGTAGGCCTCGCGGAACGCCGCCGCGTTAGTGAGCCGCCGCTGGGACCGCTCGACCAGCCCCTCGACGTCGAGACCGCGTGCGGCAGCCTGCTCCAACACGACCAGTGCCTCAGGCAGCACCCTGAGGGCGGCCGCTCCGACGGATGCGTATTGGGCCTTGATCAGATCCATGGCCTTGGCCGACCAGGGCAGGAGTTCGCAGTCGAGGGCGAGCCAGTCGGTGTCGAGGGACTCGAAGAGCGGCTCGGCGGTCAGCCGTAGCCGGTCGACGAGTTCGGCGGTGTCGGCGAAGAATGGGCGGCCGGTGCGCGTGTACACGACTCCGGTGGTCCCGTCGCCGATGCCGAAGCGTCGCTCGGCGGCGTCGGAGTCTCTGGTGATGACCGCGATGGCGCGCGAGCCCATGTGCTTCTCCTCGCACACCACGCGTGCGACACCCCAACCGGCGTACTCGTCGAAGGCCTGCTCGGGGTGCTCCAGGAACCCGTCGGTCTTGGAGGTCGCGACCGGGGACATGGTGGGCGGCAGGTAGATCAGCCACCGTGGGTCGACCGCGAAACGGCTCATGATCTCCAGCGCGGCTGCGGCGTTCTCCTCGGGGATCTTGACCTTGCCGGCGTGGGTGGTCTCCAGCCAGCGGGTGCCGGCGACGTCGCTGATCTTGAGGACGGTCTGCTCGCGGTCACCGGGTGTCGGGGCGAGCGGGCGGACGGGCTCGTACCACTGCTGTTCAGCCGGGACCGCGACGATCTCGCGCTCGGGGTAGCGCAGCGCGGTGAGCTCGCCTCCGAAGACGACGCCTGTGTCGAGACAGATCGTGTTGTTGATCCACTCCGCCTTCGGGACCGGGGTGTGGCCGTAGACGACCATTGCCTGGCCGCGGTACTCCTGCGCCCAGGGGTAGCGGACCGGCAGCCCGTACTCATCGGTCTCGCCGGTCGTGTCGCCGTACAACGCGAACGAGCGGACTCGCCCCGATGACCGGCCGTGGTATGCCTCTTTGAGGCCGGCGTGGGCGACCACGAGCTTGCCGTCGTCGAGCACGTAGTGGCTGATGAGGCCGCCCATGAAGTCGAGTGCTTGCCTGCCGAAGTCCTCAGGCTCGGCCTCCATCTGCGCGAGCGACTCGGCCAGTCCGTGGGAGACGGTCACCTTGGCGCCCTTGAGTGCTCGGACCAGCTTCGCTTCGTGGTTGCCAGAGACGCACAGGGCGTCGCCAGAGGCGACCATGCCCATGACCAGGCGGAGCACGCCAGGGGTGTCGGGCCCGCGGTCGACGAGGTCTCCGACAAAGACCGCCTGGCGGCCTTCCGGGTGGCTGGCGCCAACTGCGTACTCGCCCTCGCTGTGGAGTTTCCAGCCGAGGTGAGTCAGGAGGGTACGGAGCTCGGAAGCGCAGCCATGGATGTCACCGATGATGTCGAACGGTCCGTGAACCTCCCTGCGGTCGTTCCAGGGCTTCTCGCGGATGATCTCGACGGCGTCGATCTGGTCGGTTCCGCGCAGCATGTGGACGCGGCGGAAGCCTTCCTTGTTGAGGCGGCGAAGTGATCGCTTGAGGTCGCGGTGTTGACGTGCGATGACGTGGCCGCCGAAGTCCCGATCCGGCCGTTGCTCGTTACGCCCCTGTGCGACGGCCTCGGGGACGTCGATGACGATCGCGTCGACGAGGACGTCATGGCTCTTGGCGAGCTTGATCAGGGAGGCGCGGGCGGGCTGTTGGACGTTGGTGGCGTCGACGACGGTGAGCAGCCCCCGCCGGAGCCGGGTGCCGACGATGTAGTGCAGAGACGTCGAACGCGTCGGGGGTGGCGGCCTGGTCGTTCTCGTCGTCGGCGACTCAAGGACAACGCCAAGACCCTCGGCATTGAGTACCTCATCTGGCAGAGCCGCATCTTGGTCCGTTGCACGAGCCTCCGAAGGCTGGCGCGGGTACGACGGCGGAGGGATGCACGATCCGTCCAGCGTGACCGGAGGCCACTACGACCACACGCACTTCACGGCCAGGAGCACCTGATGACCATGAAGCTCTACGCACTCCTCCCGATGCTCGGCCCGGACTTCGGTGCCGTCGGCGGGTCCAGCCAACTCCGCGCCATCGTCGGCTTCGCTTCTGACCTACGGCCTCATCGTGTCGGTGTTGATGGTCATCATCTGCGCAGCAACCTGGGCCATCGGGTCGCGCAAGGCAGTTGGCAGACCGCGAGCAAGGCAAAGACCGGCCTCTTCGTCGCCCTCGGCGGCGCTGTCCTCGCGGGGAGCGCACTCGCTTGGACCAACTGGTTGCTCGACGTCAGCGCGACGATGTGAAGGGCATTCAAATCGTCTTCGACATCGAACGGGATCCTCGTCGACGCAGCGGTCGCGCTGCTGGTCGCTTTCGAGCCTCGGTAACGCCCACCGACCCGCCAGCCCCCGTAGTCTGTCCTTGTGGAACTCCTCAGCATTTCGCTCAACGTCGGACGCGGCGCGTCCCCGGCCAAGCTCGAGGGTCTAGTCCGAGCCGTACGCGTGGCGAGTGACGTTGGCAGAGCCGCTGAGATGGCGCGGATACGACGCTCCGCATCGGAACGGTTCAAGTTCCCAACCGACCGGGACCTGTCGCTTGCGTCTGAACGCCTGGCCACAGAGGACGAGAGCAGTCAGTCCTACCGTGCGCGGCGACTACTTGACGTCCGGAACCAGCTTCGTGAGAGGTTCCGAGGCTTGCCTCCCGAGCTGTGGTGGGAAGAGCGGTTCCGATCCGGTCGCATGGACCGCAAGCTTGTTTACGGCACCGGGTATGAGCGGCTACTGGACTCCTACCCCGCCTTGTGGAGCGGTACCGCGATTGGGTTGGACTCTATCGACCCGGAACTCTATGCGGCACTCGTTGCTGACGATGTCTCGCGGTTGGCGCCAGAGGAGTTTCGTGTTCGTTCGATCCGGTACGAGAACCCGTTTGGCGAAGAGATCATCGCTGCGGATCAGGCTGCGTCGGCGCTCAGCAAAACCGCCGGAGTCATCGAGACCGCGGCAACGATCGGCTCACGCCGCAAGGTTGCGAAGGCAGAGGGAGAGTACGCGCAAGCGGTTGTGGAAGACCGCATCGAGTCCTCCCGCCTCGATGTCGAAATGAAGCGTGAGGCACTACGGGCGCATCAACTCGCGAATCAACGCGCTGAACAGGAACTGCTCGCGCTCCAAATCGAGAATGCGAAGGCGCTTAGCGCACTAGGTGTCGATCAGCGACAGCAAGCACTTGTCGAGCAACTGACCCGAGCCGGTCAGTTGGACGAGGCTGACGCGGTCGCGCGACTTGACCCGGACGAAGCGAACGCGCTGACCCAGTTCGCTGCGCATCCGCCAGAGTTAGACCGACGGCACGAGCCCGATCCGGAAGCCTGATCACTGTCGCTGCTCTAGGTCACCAGCTCAGCCGCTGTCGTGTGACCGCCAGCTCGAAACGGTGTTTACGACGATCGAGCTTGCTAGAGCATCGAAGCATCCATCTCGGCGGCGCCAGGCTCGCCCAGGCATGGCGGGCGTGGTTCGAGTAGGCTGCCGCCCAGCGGTGATGGAACCCATCAATCATTACGAGCGGCTCGAGTCAGCGTGCAGGCATCGTACGATGTTTCGACGTCGGTCAACCGCTACGGCCATCAGCCTTCAGAGATCGGAGTCGCGGCTTGCGAAAGTGGCTTTCCTCAATCGGACTGCGTGCGCGGGACATCGATATTTACGCAACCGTCGCTTCTGCCTTCGCGGTCGCGGTGCTGAGCTTCTTCGACATCCTATCGCCCCAGAAAGTGTCGAGTCTATCGTTGGTCGTTCTGGCGATATTGGCTATCAACTCGATCGCTACTCGCGAGTTCTTTGACAAGCAAGCTACCGGGGAGGCCATCACGGTTGGACAGGACTTCCCGAAAGGAACTTCGCCAAAGAAGAGAAGATTCTGGAAACATGCTCCTGATTGGAAACACTCTTGGCCGCACAGTCCAACAGCTCGTACGCCTCGTTTGAGAAGATCTTAGCCAACGGGGGGGCAATACGAATACTAGTGACAGATCCAGATGCGGACGCGGCGGCAATGGACTCCAGAACACTCGCCAGTAGACCCGAAATCGAGGAATCGCGAGCCGAGGTTCGACGGACGTTACGAATGTTGCAGAAACTTCAAACGCATACGACTTTGGAGGTCCGCACGACGAAGTCTTCGCTGCATTTCGGCGTGAATTACTTGGATATTGGCGAGCCTACTGAGACGATCTATGTCCAGCACTACTCCTACAGATTGCCTGGCGAATCACGGCCGCACCTCACGCTAACACGCAAGGATGCGCACTGGTTCGAGTGCTACCGCCAACAAGCTGAACAATTGTGGACGGACGGTGACCGGGTTGAGCGGTAGGTCGAATGAGCTTGACGTCATGCAGGTGATTCGCACGCACATCGAGTTGGATCTCGAGGGCGCGCTGGCAGAAGCTCTCGCTGCCGTGGACATGGCAGAACTCCTAAGCATGGTCCGGCTGGACCTCGATCAAGAAGGCATGGAGTACGCGGCTCAGCATTCCTACTTTCACGTCAACGGCTTTCATCGACTAACGCTGCCGCTGCTCCTTGACACCCAGGCGAGGGTCAGACTCCACATCTGGCCTGCGTCGAGCGCGCATGCGGAGCAATCTGACGCGCATAATCATAGATGGAAGTTCGTCTCAAGATCACTCTATGGCGTTCTCGAGAATACCATTTACGAGCCCTTGCCGGAATCCGGGCCATTCTTCCGCTACCGTCACACGTCGCCAACAAGGGACGGATCCCACTACTCGTTTAGTAGCGAAGGAAGAAGCCAGCTCGACCTTCGCCAAGTCCAGTTACTCCGGGAACAGGAAAGTTACAGCATGCTTCCCGACCCAGTGCATCGGGTAAGGAACATCGGACCTGCTGCAGCGACGCTCGTTGTCGAATTTCCCTTCTGTCGGCCGAGCACCGACGTGTATGCGCGCCTCCCGAAGGAAGAGGGCTCCAGCGTCAGGCCCCGAAGGCATTCGCCGTACGAGATCGACCGTCTATTGAGTGACGTCCTCAAGGGCATTCGATGACGAGAGAGCAGCTTGAGCGTGCGATGGACCGCTTGCGCGGCGAGGTTTCAAGGAGGGCTTCAACGCCAGAATTCGTTCACGCGGATTGGTTTGTCACGTATCACCTACAAATCGTTGAGAGGCTGGCACAGAGATTTACTTCGGGGCGTGAAGGCACGGATGCGACCCTTGTTGACGCACTTGTTTGGCTCCATGACTTCGGGAAGATCAGTTCTTTGAATGAGTTGGACCGGGAGAACCTGGACGAGGTTGAGTCGGTACTGCGACAATCAGGATTTCCTTCAGCTTTCTCAAACACGGTCATGGGATGTCTGACCGAAGTCAACTCGCCTCGGAGACTTGACAAAAGGGCACGAATTGAGAGCCGTATTGTATCGTCTGCAGATGCTTGCTCTCATCTTATTGGTCCCTTTTTCATGATCTACTGGCGCGAGAATCAGGAGGCGGCCATCGAGCGGAATCTCGTTGAGAATGAAAGGAAATTGGTGCATGATTGGTCCGTCCGGGTTTCGTTGCCCGAGGCCGCCGACTGGTTTGCAACCCAGCGGCAGGCCGTGATGCATTTCAGTTGATTGGGAGTCCTTCATGGAGAGTGTAGAAGGTGCCGGTTTCCCGCGTAGTCAAAACGTAGAGCGAGCAAATCCGGAAAGCATTGGAGACTCTTGATGGCAGGTAGCACGCCGTATGGTTCTCGTCTTCGGAGTGCGGGGTGGGTGCATATTGCACCTAGGTCATCGGTCCTTGAAGAGGTGCTCGCTGACCTTGACGAGGTTTTGGCGCCTGTGGCATCGCCGATTCATGTATACACTTCTCTCCCGACCTGGAAGCCGCTGGCGATCGTTCCTGGTCGGCCTCCTGGCAGAACCGGCGGAGCTGGGTTCAACTCACTTCACATAGACTGCGTCAATTCGGAGTTTCCGCCCGACTACGTCGTCATGACTTGCGTCCATCCGGATCCAAAGGGGGGAGGCGCTTCGATCCTTGCCCCCTGCGTCGATCGCTTGGGGGGACTTTCCCAGGGGTCACGAACCCTACTGGAGAAGCTGGAGTTCGAGGGCCCGCCAGGGGACGGACTTGGTGCCGTGGGGGGCACACTTGCGAATTACCGATTGGACATGGGAGACGGCTTTTTCCGGTATACCGGTCGGCATCTGGACGATGATGGTTTGGCTTTTCAGGCGCGCCAAGCATTGCTTGAACTTGATCGGGTACTTCTGGCTGGCGCTCATCGAGTTATGCTCGGTCCAAATGAGGCTTTGATCGTCGATCAACGCCGAACTCTGCATGGGCGTCTGCCATTGGGCAACGATGTGGGTCAACCCGGATACGACTCTTCAAGACTGCTCGTTCAGCGCTTCTATCGAGCGACTGCAAGTTGATGGTACAGGGCCAGCTTGTTCACGGCGTTGGGTTGTGACCCCGGCGCGAAGACGCACAGCGAGCGGAACGCATGGGCCCGGACGGGGGCAAGAAGATCAGCCCGCCCAAGCATGACTGGCGTAACGATCCCTTCGTGGTTGCGCTCCGTGTGAGGATCCACGCAACGCGAGACAAGCCCTGCCCAGGTCGTCGCCAACGCCATGAAGCGCAGCACCGAGATCGCTCCTTCGCATGAAGGCTTGAACTTGCGTCGCGACCCGGATGACCATGCGGGCGAACTCGAAGGTCGAACACGTGAAGTCCAAGCGGTCCCGGCCAAAGCAGCTAATGTCCATCATCGTGATGTTCAAACCGGATGACTGGTCGGTGTGGTTTTGGGATTCCGCCCTGCAAGGGACTGTCGGAACCGCGGTCGCGGTGCTTGTCGCCGCCCTAGTCTTACGCGGAACCATTAGGCATGAGCGTCAAGCGATGGAGAAGACGCTTGCGCACGAACGCCACCTGGCGTGGCAGTCTGGAGTCGATGAGGCAGTTGCCATGGTGGTAGCTGACGTCCTGCCACTCGAACTTGAGCGCGACCCCGAGGAACGTCGAGCACGTGCGCGTGACGTTGCAGCGAAAGCATGAGCTGCTTCCGCACGAGCGCGACGGTTTGACCCCCAATCGGCCGATGCATGGGTGGAACAGATTCAATCGATCATTCGGGCCAGCGGTATGGCGGCAAATGCTGGCCCCGGTGTGGACGTGCATGCGCTGGAGGCTGAGCTCGACGAAGCCTGCGACGTGTTGAGGAACCAACCTACGGAGTGGCAGGAGTGGGCGAGCCAGAGTGCGCCCTCGTAGCCGATCGGCCCGTGGCACGCAGGGATGATGGCCGAGTGGATACGCTTCCTGACGACTTCGCCGCCACGCTCGGCCGCTACCACTTCTTCGCCGGCCACGCTGATTACATGCTCGGTCTGCTTCTCACGCAGTACGAGGAGGAACCCAACGCGATGGGTCTGAGCGGGGGTCGACTTCGGTCCCGCTTGGAGCGGTTCGTTCCCAGCCACGACGGGCTGCGAGAGCTGCTCGACGGCTACGAGGCAATGTACGAGCGACGAAACGTCCTGGCCCACGGCGTCCACCATTTCAGTGCGCTCGGCTTGGAAACTTGGTACATCCCTATCGGCGGCAAGGGCGCTACGGCCTGGAGTTTTCAACACTCACGCGAGCAAATCGAGGGCATGATGCAGTCCTGGCGAAACATCGTCGAGGCGTGCATCGAACTGCTGGACTGACGCGACCATCCGGTTCCCACAGAGTCAGCTCTGTGAGGGCTCCTGGTCTCGAAACCCAGGCTCGTCGCGATCATCGACCCGCCCGCTGGGGGATCGGCTTGCGGGATGGAATGCAGCCGAGCGTCGACCGCAGGGGTGGCCGCGCCTGACAGTCAAGGGCGGCGAATTGGGTCAGGTCAAGGCGCCACCTGTCCGCGCAGCAAACCCCGACTGCGTGGATGGCGAAGGTGGCCGAGCGGCCGTTTGTTGAACTGATGGCGCCGGAGGCGTCGCGGTCGTCACAAGTCGCGTTGCCAAGATTGGCAACAGTGCGTACACTTTGGAGGTGTCCACGAAGCAGAGTGCAGCGAGCCTCCTGCGCGATCTACGTCGCGAGCAGGGGCGTTCCTTGCGGAGTGCGGCCGCTGACATTGGAGTGGCGCCGTCTCAACTCTCCCGCATCGAGCGCGGTCAGCGAGGCGTCCCTCCCGAGATGACCGACCGTCTGTCGAACTACTACGGGGTGCCGGCGGAGGTGATCGCCCTCGCCCAGGGCGACATCCCGATGGACGTGGTCCGCATTCTTCAGGCACACCCGGAGGAGATCGAGCGGCTGCGCGCCGCGTTCGGGGTCGATGCGACGTGATGCCACCGCAGATGCAGGCATGGGCCAACGCGCTTGTCGGGCAGCAGGTCAGCGGGTACGTGCTTAGGTCGTGCATCGGGCACGGAGGGTTCGGTCTCGTCTTTGAGGCCACCAGCAACGCGACCGGCACGAAGTACGCCATGAAGGTGCTCGTTCCCACCGGCGATCCTGGTAGCTCGGCCGAGTTCGAGCGCGAAGGCGTCTTGCTGAAGCATCTGGTGAAGTGCTCGTCAGTCATCAGTCTGGTCGAGTCCGGGTCGGACACGCTGATGATGCAGCTCGGCCCGACCGGCCACACCGTTCCCGTCGAGATCAGGTTCCACGTCCTGGTGCTCGCCTCGGGTGACGTGGGTGAGCTGACCGCGGACCCTGATCTGCTGAGCAAGCTGGATTGGGCTGAAAGGCTGTGGTTGCTCCGCGGCGCCGTCAAGGGCGTGCACCAGATGCACCTTAGGAACGTCGCCCACCGAGACCTCAAGAGTGCCAACTGCCTGCTGGTCGTCCAGGGATCGCGCAGCGAGGTTCGGGTCGCGGACCTCGGCCGGGCCAAGGATTTCACGCACGTACCCACGCTGGCGCCGTTCGACTACCTCAGAGGGCGCGGAGACTTCCGCTTCGCAGCTCCCGAGTACCTTTGGATGCAAGGCGGCAGCGACGGAATCTCGTTGCGTAGCGCTGACTTGTACGGACTGGGTTCGCTGTTCTCCGAGCTGGCGACCGGCCATCCGATGACAGCGCTTGCGATCGGGTCGTGGCAGAGCGCGTTAACGAGCGCGCAAATCGACCTCAACAACGGCATCGGCCGCGACCTCTCAATCTTGCGTCCACAGTTCCGACGCGCCATCGAGGAGATCGGCGACGAGCTGCCGAAGCCGATTCGACAGGGAGGCGTCGAACTCCTCACGCAGTTGTGCGATCCGGTGCCAGCCGAACGACATCACCGCACGAAGCTCGGACGCAAGGTCGTGAACCAGGCCGGGCTCGAATGGCTGATCCGGCGAGTCGACCTCCTCGGCAAGCAGGTCTCCATCAAGACAGCAACACGCACTAGGTACAGGAAGAACAGGAGCGCATGATGGCTGCATCTGGTGTCCTGGAGGACATCCGACCGGCAGACCTCTTCACCGACAGAAACGAGCTGGTCCGACCCGGGCAGAGTTACCCGTCCTCACTCGTCAAAGGCTCCACTGGCGCCGACAAGGCGCGCACCTTGGCTGATCAGATCTTCCAGTCCGCCAAGCGTTCGCGGGACGCAGCGATCGCGATCGCAGCCGAATCGCCGACTGCAACGACACTCGCTGCACTCGCGCAGGCACACGCCGTGCTGGACGAGGCCGACGCGGCGTCGGACGCTGCGCGACGCGCCTTAGAAGCCTGCAAGGCATCAGCTGGTACAGGCGCCGCGACGCAGTCGTCGGCGCGCATCGCGTTGGAGGTGCTGTTGCGTTTCGGCCATGTAGCTGACGCTCACAAGCAGGCTGGGGACCTTCCCGACAGCCGTTCGCTTGCCCTCACCCGGGCCATGATCGCCGACGACCTCGGCTTGAGTGAGGAGTCGCTGGCTGCCATCGACGGCTACGAAGGCGCTCTTTACGACTCTTACCGCGGCTACCTGCACGCGAGCAGAGGGGGCTTCCGTGACGCGATCCCGTTCCTCCGAGCAGCGTTGCGTGACGCGCCGGGAGACCCGGATGCGCTGGCCAACTTGTCGGTGGCGCTGTGGAACCTCGGGTCCAAGCGCAAGGCAGTAGCGGCCGCCATGCGCGCCACCCGTTCCGCGCCAGGGCGCAAGGACCTGTCGATGCAGTTCATGGAGCTGCTACTCGCCAGCGGTCAGGATGATCGCGTTGCGGCCGAGATCCGCACACTCACCGACGCCAAGGTCATCCCCGACTCTCAGTTCCTTGTCATGCAAGCCAGGCTTCACCTCGCCTCCGACGAGCACGCGCGGGCGCTCACTCTGCTCGACCGTGCCGTGCGTCTTGCCCGGGATGAGGGGGATCGGACGGGTGAAGCCACCATCGCGGCCAACCTTCTAGCGATTCGGTTCGACGTTGGTCGCATTTCCTTCACCGAGTTTGCATCCGGAGCTGCCAAGCTCCTATCCCGGATCCCGGACAACGACGTCGTGGTCATCAACTTCGCCCGCACCCGTACGCGTCGTTCACACGCGAAGTCGGTGCGAAAGGCAGCTGAGCGGGTGTCAGCCCACACCACCCTTGCCCGGCGCGCATACCTGAACCACGTCATCGCATTCCTGGAAGGCGACAACGAACACGCAGGAAGGACTGCAGTCGAGTGGTTTGAGGCCGAGCCCACCGATCCCAACGCAGCAGCTGCAGCGCTGGTGGCACTCGGCATCGGACTCGAACGGTGGGACGAGGCCGAGAAAATCGCGGACTACGCTCGCGCGCAGTTGCCCCTCACACCTGCGCTGGCCAACAACATCAGCTACGTGCTGGCCATGGCCGGCCGAGCGGACGAGGCGATCAAGCTCTTGGAGCCCGCCGCTGAGGCTGACAGCGGGTTCGTGCTCCGAGCAACCCTCGGGCTTTGCTATCTCGCCGCTGGTGATCTCGACACCGGCATGCGTCTCTACCGCGAGGCGGCCGCGCGTGCCGAGAAGGACGACCACCATTGGTGCAGCCTCATGACCGCCTACCAGGCAGTTGTCACCCGTCAGCTCGACCTCGACAAGACAGCGCCCGCGCAAGTACTGGAGGCGTCCGCGCTGATTCCTCAGGACCTTCCTGAGGACTGGGCCAACTGGCCCGACTTCCTCCGACTGCACCACATCTGCGTCAAGCACGGGTACGACTGGCCGCCGCACCTTTGAGTCGCTCTTCTCCTTGGCCTTGCCCTTGGTTGTCCCGCTAAGGCACGACAGCTTTTCGGCCCCGAGAAGTTGCGTGGTCGTGGATGCGCCAGTCGCGAGCACCGCGCCGACTCCCTCGACCTTGATGGCTTGGTCGACACTGTCGTCGACGCCCAGCCACAAGATGGAAGAAGCTGCATCGATTGGGAAAGCCGACTGGACCCGCCATAGCAGCTCACCCCGCCTCGGCCCGTGTCGACGTGCGCTGTTCTAGGAGCCAGTCCTGAACGTCGCTGACGAAGTACCGGACGTGACGCCCAACTCGCACCGAGGCGGGGCCGACGCCTTCCTGACGCCACTTGTAGAGCGTCTTCACGGGCAGGTCGAGGTACTCGGCGAGCTCCTCGACCCCGATCAGCGGCGAAAGGCCACTGAAGGCAGTGTTGGTGTCCATGCACGCTAGGTGTGCCGTGCTGACCGCCTGGGCGAGCAACAACGAGCAGTAGCGGGCAAGATCGCGCGGCGTGGCCTCAGTTTCCGCTGCGGAGCGGCAAGAGTGGCCCATTTCTGACCCATGGATCAAATCTCTAGAACCTTTCAGGCCCGAGATTCACTGAATCTCGGGCCTGAAACGAGTAGCGGGGGCAGTGTGGTGGTTCAGGTCATCACATTCGTAGCGGGGGCAGTGTGCTGGTTCAGGACATCTGCAAGGCATGTCTCACGACATCTGCAAGACCGGTCCGTCATGCTCGCCCGTGTCGAGAGCAAGGCTGGTCATCACAGCCATCACCAAGCAGGGCCTCACCCAGGCCGAGGCCGCCCGCAACTGCGGCCTCTCTGAAGCCACCGCCAGCAGGCTGATGGCCCGCTACAGAGGCCGAGGGCGACGCCGCGCTTCGAACCACGGTCCCGCGCGCCGAAGACCTGCACCGGACGCGACCCCACCGGCCACCGTCGACCTCGTCCTGACGCCTGCGCAAAGAACTCACCGAGGCCGGCCTACGACGCCGGCGCCGAGACACCATGCGTCTGGCACCTGCACCACCACCACCACACCACGCTGTCCCGCGCCACGATCCACCGCATCCTGACCCGCGCCGGCGCGGTCACCCCCGAACCCGGCAAGAACGACCGAAGTCCTCCTACATCCGGTTCCAGGCCGACCATGCCCAACGAAACCTGGCAGTCCGACTTCACCCACTACCGCCTACCCGCCCGACGGCCGACCCGGCACCGACGTCGAGATCATCACCTGGCTCGACGACTGCTCCCGCTACGCCCTCCACGTCAGCGCCCACCGGCCGGATCACCGCCCCGATCGTGCCGCCACCTTCACCGAACCACCGCAGCCAGCACGGGATTCCCGCATCCACGCTGACCGACAACGGCATGGTCTACACCGTCCGATTCGCCGGCAAGCGGACGCACGGCGGACGCAACGGCTTCGAGCAACGAACTCCGCCGGCCTGGGCGTCATCCAGAAGAACTCCCGACCCAACCACCCCACCACCTGCGGCAAAGTCGAACGCTTCCAACAGACCCTCAAGAAGTGGCTGCGAGCCCAGCCCGACCAGCCCGCCACCATCGCCGAGCTGCAGACACCTGCTCGACCGGTTCCGTCGACCACTACAACCACCGACCGGCCCCACCGCTCCCTGCCCCACCGAGCCACCCCAGCCGCCCGTCTACGACGCCGATGCCCAAGGCCGCTCCCGGCGCCTCGCGAGACGCCGACACCCACGACCGCGTCCGCCACGACCGCGTCGACAAATCCGGCAACGTCACCCTGCGCGTCAACGGCCAACTCCACCACATCGGCATCGGACGAACCCACGACCGAACCCACGTCATCCTGCTCATCCACGACCTCGACGTCACGCAGTCATCAACGCCGCCACCGGCGAACTCCTCCGCGAACTCGACAATCGACCCCGCCAAGGACTACCAACCCCAGAAATGACCAAGACCCGAACCCACTCCCGTGGGTTCGGGTCTTGCAGATGTCTCTGAGACATCACACGGTCGGGCTGACAGTGTGCTGGTTCAGGACATCGGAGACGAGGTGTCTCACGACATCGGCGATAGTGTGTCGCGGGTCATCGGAATGGCCCGGTCTCGACAGGCTCGGGCATGCTCGGACATGCCTCCAATCGGCTGGCTGGTCATCACCGCCGTGCTCGTCGAGGGCCAGACCCGTCCGCTGAGGTCGCCGCCCGCTACGGCGTGTCTCAGAGCGTGGATCTAGCCAGCCTCATGGCCCGCTACCAGGCCGAGGGCCGAGACCGCGTTCGAGCCCCGCTCCCGGGCCCCGAAGAACTCAGCCCGATCCGCCACCCCAGCGGCGACCGTCGACCTGGTCCTCGAGGCTGCGCAAGACAGCTGACCGAGACCGGCCTGGACGCCGGCGCGGACACCATCGACTGGCACCTGCAGCACACCACCACGATCACCAGGCTGTCCCGCGCCACGATCAACCGGATCCTGGTCACGCGCCGGACTGGTGACCCCGGACCCGTCCAAGACGACCCAAGTCCTCCTACATCCGCTTCGAAGCCGACCAGCCCAACGAGACTGCTGGCAGTCCGACTTCACCCACTACCGCCTCACCCGCCCCGACGGCACGCCCCGGCGCCGACGTCGAGATCATCACCTGGCTCGACGACTGCTCCCGCTACGCCCTCCACGTCACCGCCCACCCCCGGATCACCGCCCCGATCGTGCTGGCCACCTTCCGCACCACCGCTGCCCAGCACGGATATCCCGCATCCACGCTGACCGACAACGGCATGGTCTACACCGTCCGGTCTCGCCGGCACGGCCGCCGGCGGACGCAACCTGCTTCGAGCACGAGCTGCGCCGCCTGCGACATCGTGCAGAAGAACTCCCGACCCAACCACCCCACCACCTGCGGCAAGGTCGAACGGTTCCAACAGACCATGAAGAAGTGGCTGCGCGCCCAGCCCGTCCAGCCGACCACCATCGCCGAACTCCAAGCCCTGCTCGACAGCCTTCGCCGAGGAGTACAACCACCGACGACCCCACCGCTCCCTGCCCCACCGGGCCACCCCGGCGACCGTCTACAACGCCCTGCCCAAAGCCGCCCCCGGCGCCGACCGGACCCGCGACACCCACGACCGGGTCCGCCACGACAAGATCGACAAAGCCGGCAGCGTCACCCTGCGCCACGACGGCCAGACTCCACCACATCGGCATCGGCACGAACCCACGCCCGAACCCGCGTCATCCTGCTGGTCCAAGACCTCGACATCACCATCATCAACGCCGCCACCGGCGAGCTCCTCCGCGACCTCACCCTCGACCCACACCGCGACTACCAGCCCACCGGACGACCCACCCCAACCGACCCACCACGAAATGACACTAGCCCGAACCTACGAAACGTGGGTCCGGGCTATTCCGATGTCCTGAGACATCACATTTGTAGCGGGGGCAGGATTTGAACCTGCGACCTCTGGACGAGATCGGGGCACCTGCGACAGCTACGGAGTCAAGGCGGTTGCTACGGGATTCCCTTGTTTGGAGCGGGAAACCGGACTGCTTGCAGTCACAGGATACCCGTCAAGTACGGAGCCGAGGCGGTTCAATCTGGACCCTAAATGGACCCCGATCAAGTCCCGAACCCGCGGGACGGGCGGAAGGACGAAGCAGTGGGCTGCTCCGGGGATCGTGACCCGGTCCCGAGTGAGTATTTGATCGGCTTCTCGCGGACGTTGACGTCCACGGCGCCGCGTCGCGCTGCCGTTCTACAGTTCCCCGACACTCAACTCAGCTGGCTCGTCGACGCTCGCGAGAGGACGTCGGCGTCGCTGCAGAATCCGTCGCGTCGGCGCTTGAGGCAGAGCAGTCCCAGAAGGTGGCCGTCAGGGTCGATGACGGCTCGCCGACGCTCGGTTCGGGTCTGCATCAGTCGAAGGGCGTCGATGGCGGAGGTATCGGGACTGATCGTTCGGTTCTCTAGCACTGCGTGTTCGAGCGCATGTGCGTGCCCCTGGGGGAGTTCAGCGATGTCGTCGCGCACGAGGGTGCCGAGCAACAGCCCCTGGTCGTTGGTGATCAGCAGCATGTGCACGTGATCGTCGTGGAGGGCTGCCCGCGCCTGATCCACGCTGGTGTCGGGACTCAAGGTCTTGGGTAGGCGTACGACGACGTCGTAGACGTCCTTGCCTGACAGATGCTGCATCGCTCAGGAACCCACGCGGTCCCAGCCGCGACGGGTGGGTCGGCTACCCATCTGGTCGTCACGTGACCGGTAGACGATGTAAGGGCGGGTGAGATAGCCGACGGGCGCGGAGAAGACGTGCACGAGGCGGGTGAAGGGCCAGAGTGCGAAGAGCCCGAACGCGACGAGGGCGTGGAGCTGGAAGCCGATGGGTGCGTCGGCCATGAGGTCGGGCTGTGGTTGGAAGGCGAGGAAGGAGCGGTACCAGACGGAAACGCCTTCGCGGTAGTTGTACTCACCACCAAGCGAGAAGATCGACCCGGCGATGGTGTTCCACATGCCAATAACGATGGCGGCGCCGAGGAAGGCGTACATGACCTTGTCCATGGGGGTGGTGGCACTGAAGACGGGGCCGACGGTGCGGCGCCGGTAGATCAGGATGGTCATCCCCGCCAGTGCCATTAGCCCAGCGATCAGGCCGCCGATGACGGCGACGAGGTGGTAGAGGTGGTCGTCGACGCCGACTGTCTCGGTCCACGAACGCGGGACGAGAAGCCCGATGATGTGGCCGCCGACGACGCCGAGCATGCCGAAGTGGAACAGTGGGGATCCGAGGCGGAGGAGTCGGTCCTCGTAGAGCTGTGAGGATCTCGTGGTCCAGCCGAACTTGTCGTAGCGGTAGCGCCAGACGTGTCCGACGACGAACGTGGTCAGGCACAGGTACGGGACGATGACCCACAAGAAGGTGCTCATCGGGGGGCTCCTACAGGGATCGTCGATCCGGAGATCAGGGCGGGGCCGGCCAGAGAGCTGGTGGCCGGGTCGGCGCCGTAACCGCCGAGACCGACTTCTTCGGCGGGCGGGCCCTGCTCGATGAGGCGGCGGACGGCGTCGGCCTCGTCGCCGGCGAGCTCGGGCAGGCTGTCGCAAACGGCGCGCACCGCGGCGTGCCAGGGGGAACCGGTGGATCCGTCGTGGTTGCGCCAGCCGGCGAGGGCGATGCGGAGCATCTCGATGCCGGCGCGGTGGTCGTTGAGCAGCCGCCAGGCGACGTCGGCGTCGACGGTGGCGCCGAACTGCAGGACGGCGCAGAGGTGGTCGGGAAGCTCGCCGCTGTCGTCGTCCCACTGCATGCCGGCGGCGCGGTAGGCCTGTTTGAAGCCCAGGAGCGCGGTGCCTCGGCGTCGGGTGTCGCCGTAGGCGTAGTAGGTGAGGTAGAGGGCGCACTTGCGGGTGTGGTCGAACGTCTCGACGTACTCCTCCTGGAGCGTGCGCAGCTCCCCGGTTCGCAGGTGGGTCAGCAGCGGGTCGAGTCCTGCCTCGGCGGGCGCCAAGGTCTCGATGGTGTCGAGGTCAGCGAGGAGCTCGGCCGTGGGGTAGTCAAGGAGCACGGAGCACGCCGCCCAGAGGCCCTGACAGTCGGCGGGACGGGTGCGTGCGCGTTTGCGTGAGAGCAGCGGCATCAGCGGTCTCCGTTCTGCTTGTCGGCGGGTGGCGGGAACAGCCCTGTCGGGGTGCCGCGACCGTCCCAGTTGAGCAGGTTCACCCGGCCGGCCTTGGAGCCTCCGCCAGCGAGCTCGTCGCTGGTGTCGGAGGTCTGCCGGTCCTGGAGCATCCGGAAGTTCTCCACCGCCACGGGCGTCGGGTAGCCGGCTCCCTCGCCCAGCAGCGCTTGGTCGTAGTACGAGCCGGCGGCGTCGAAGTCGACCGAGCACTCGGTCGCGAGCTCTTCGAGAGCGTGGGCCTGCTCGGCGTGGGCGGGAGGGATGACGTAGCGCTCGTTGTACTTGGCGATCGCGAGAAGGCGGAACATCTCGTACATCGACTCGCCGGTCATGCCGACGGCCTGGGGGATGGTGTCGTCGGGGTCGCGGCCGAGGTTGATGTCGCGCATGTAGGAGCGCATCGCCGCGAGCTTGCGCAGCACCCGGTTCACCGGGACGGTGTCACCGGCGGTGAACAGGTTCGCGAGATACTCCACCGGGATCCGAAGGGCGTCGATGGCGGCGAAGAGGTTGCCGCGGTCCTC
Source organism: Nocardioides sp. (assembly GCA_037046605.1). Classification (GTDB taxonomy): domain Bacteria; phylum Actinomycetota; class Actinomycetes; order Propionibacteriales; family Nocardioidaceae; genus Nocardioides. Next base: position 434,678 of record JBAOHF010000037.1, on the reverse strand, counting down.
GGCGTCCTCGCCGGTCTCCTTGATGACGTCGACCACCGGTGACAGCGGAGGGATGTACCAGACCATCGGCATCGTGCGGTACTCCGGGTGCAGTGGCAGCGCCACCTCGTACTTGTTGATCAACGCCCACACCGGGGACCTCTTCGCGGCCTCGATCCAATCGCCGGGGATGCCGGCTGCCTCGGCCGCCCGCTGGACGTCGGGGTCCTCCGGGTCGAGGAAGCAGGCCCGCTGGGCGTCGTAGAGCTGGTGCTCGTCCTCGATCGAGGCGGCCTCGAGGACCTTGTCAGCGTCATAGAGGACCAGGCCGATGTAACGCAGTCGTCCGACGCAGGTCTCGGAGCAAACGGTGGGAATGCCGACCTCGATGCGCGGGTAGCAGAAGGTGCACTTCTCGGCCTTACCGGTCTTGTGGTTGAAGTAGACCTTCTTGTACGGGCAGCCGGACACGCACATCCGCCAGCCGCGGCAGCGGTCCTGGTCGACCAGGACGATGCCGTCCTCGGCGCGCTTGTAGATCGCGCCCGAGGGGCAGGAGGCTGCGCAGGAGGGGTTGAGGCAGTGCTCGCAGATGCGCGGCAGGTAGAACATGAAGGTCTGCTCGAACTCGAGCTTGACCTTGTCCTCGATGCCCTTGAGCATCACGTCGCGCGCGGCGTGCTCCTGAGATCCGCCGAGGTCGTCGTCCCAGTTGGCCGACCACTCGACGTTCATGTCCTTCCCCGAGATCAATGACTTGGGCCGCGCCACGGGGAAGGTGTCGGACTGAGGTGAGTTGAGCAGCGTCTCGTAGTCGTAGGTCCACGGCTCGTAGTAGTCGTTGATCGACGGGAGCTTGGGGTTGGAGAAGATGTTGAGCAGCTTCTTGACCCGGCCACCCGCCTTGAGTGCGAGCCGGCCGTTGGGCTTGCGGATCCAGCCGCCCTGCCAAGTCTCCTGGTCCTCGTAGGTGCGGGGATAGCCGAGGCCGGGTCGGGTCTCGACGTTGTTGAACCAGACGTACTCGGTGCCGGTGCGGTTGGTCCACGCCTGCTTGCAGGTGACCGAGCAGGTGTGGCAACCGATGCACTTGTCGAGGTTCATGACCATGGCCATCTGTGCCATCACGCGCATGTCAGTACTCCACCTTCGTCGTGCGCTTGCGGATGGTCGTCACTTCGTCCCGGTTGTTGCCGATCGGTCCGATGTAGTTGAAGAAGTACGCGAGCTGGGCGTAGCCGCCGACGATGTGGTTGGGCTTCATCAGCACCCGGGTGAGGCTGTTGTGGATGCCCCCGCGCTTGCCGTCTCGCTCGGTGAGCGGCACGTCGATGAGCCGGTCCTGGGCGTGGTGCATGTAGACCGTTCCCTCGGGCATCCGGTGGCTGACGATGGCCCGCGCTGCGACGACGCCGTTGCGGTTGACCATCTCGATCCAGTCGTTGTCCCGCACCCCGATCTTGGCTGCGTCGCGGTCCGACATCCACACCGATTGGCCGCCCCGCGAGAGGGACAGCATGAACAGGTTGTCCTGGTACTCGGAGTGGATGGACCACTTGTTGTGGGGTGTCAGGTAGCGCACGGCGACTCCGAGTTCGCCGGTCGTGCCGATCGGGGGCTCCCCGAACAGGTGGGTCATGTTCAACGGTGGCCGGTAGACCGGGAGCATCTCCCCCATCCCGAGGAACCAGTCGTGGTCGACGTAGAACTGCTGGCGACCGGTGAGGGTGTGGAACGGCTTCTTGCGCTCGATGTTGATCGTGAACGGGCTGTAGCGGCGTCCGCCCGACTCCGAACCGGACCACTCCGGTGAGGTGATGACCGGTACGGGCGCGACCTGGGTGTCGGCGAAGGTGATCTGCTTGCCTTCGTGCTCGCTGGCTAGGTCGTGCAGCTGGGTGCCGGTGCGCTTCTCGAGGAACTTGAACCCCTGGGTGGCCAGGTGTCCGTTGGAGACACCGGCGAGGTGCAGGATCGCGTCGGCCATCTGTACGTCGGTCTCGACCTTGGGCTGGCCGTCGCCGGCGCCGCCGCGGGTGACGCCGTTGCGGGTGCGGAGGATGTCGATCTCGCGCTTGACGTCGTAGGCCACGCCCTTGGTGAGCATGCCGACCTTCTCCAGCAGTGGGCCGATCGAGGTCATCTTGTCGTAGATCGCGGTGTAGTCGCGTTCGGCGACGGCGATGACCGGCATCGTCTTGCCGGGCACGGGGTCGCAGCCGTCGGGGTGGTCGGGGCCGAGTCGCCAGTCCTTGACGACGCCGTGCTCGGTGGCCATCGCCTCCGGGGTGTCGTGCCACAGGGGTTTGGCGATCACGTCCTTGCGGGTGCCGAGGTGGGTCTCGGCGAGCTCGGAGAACTTCTTGGCGATGACCTTCCAGGTGTCCCAGTCGGACTTGGTCTGCCACGGCGGGGCGATGGCGGGGTTGAAGGAGTGCACGAACGGGTGCATGTCGGTGGTGGAGAGGTCGTGCTTCTCGTACCAGGTGGCCGCGGGCAGGACGACGTCGCTGAAGATGGTGCTGCTGGTCATCCTGAAGTCGATGGTCGTCAGCAGGTCGAGTTTGCCCTCAGGCGCCTCGTCGGCCCATCGGATGGTGCTTGGCCGCTGGTCGGGTTCGGCCTCCCTGGCTGTGGCGGAGCTGTCGGTGCCGAGCAGGTGCCGCAGGAAGTACTCGTTGCCCTTGGCCGAGCTGCCGAGCAGGTTCGAGCGCCACAGGGACAGTACGCGGGGGTGGTTGTCGGCCGCTTCGGGGTCCTCGACCGCGAACTTGAGCCGGCCCTCCTTGAGCTCCTGGGCGACGAAGGCGGGGGCTTCCATGCCGGCGGCCTCTGCGTCGTCGGCGAGCTGCAGGCTGCTGCGGTCGAAGGTGGGATAGCTCGGGCTCCACCCGAGTCGCGCGGACTGGGCCAGGAGGTCCATGACGGTCTTGCCGGCGAAGATCCCGGTGCCGGCGTCGAGGTCGTCGGCGGTGAAGGTGTCGTAGCGGTACTGGGAGGTGTTGACGTACCAGTACGCGGTCTGGTTCATGTGCCGCGGCGGGCGGTGCCAGTCCAGGGCGAAAGCCATGTGCTGGAAGCCCATGATCGGGCGGATCTTCTCCTGGCCGACGTAGTGCGCCCAGCCGCCGCCGTTGCGGCCCTGGGTGCCGGTGATCGTGGTCAGCAGCAGGATGGCGCGGTAGATCTGGTCGGAGTGGAACCAGTGGTTGACCCCGGCGCCGAGCAGGATCATGCCGCGGCCCTCGGTATCGATGGCGTTCTGAGCCCATTCGCGCGCCAGTCGCGTGACCTGGGCTGCGGGGACGCCGGTGTGCTGCTCCTGCCACGCCGGCGTGGCAGGCACCGACGGGTCGTCGAAGGACTCGGGCCACTCGCCGGGGAGCCCTTCGCGACGTACGCCGTACTGCGCGAGCAGCAGGTCGAGCACCGTCGTCACCAACCGATCACCGACGCGTGCCACCGGGACGCCGCGACGCTCATGGACGACCTTGCCGTCAGGAGCGTCGAACCGCGGCAGCTCGACTACCGCGCTCTCCTCGAGGCCGCCCTCCGCGGTCGGATACATGGTCAGCGCGGGGTCGATGTCCCCTAGGTCGAGGTTCCACTGGCCCAGGCCCTCGTCGCCGTAGCGGTGTCCGATCGCACCGTCGCGGGATCCGGACCTCCCCCGTCACGGCGTCCATGACCGCCGGCTTCCACATCTGGTTCTCACTGCCACCCTCGACGTGGCCGATGTCGCCGGCCACGAGGTACTTCCCCGGCCGGTAGGCGCCGTCGGCACTGGGTTCGAGCGTGACCAGGTGGGGCAGGTCGGTGTACTGCTTGTTGTAGTCGGCGAAGAACGCCGGGAGGGAGTCGACGAAGTACTCCTTGAGGATCACGTGGCCCATCGCCATGGCCAGCGCGCCGTCGGTGCCGGGGGCGGGGTTGACCCACTCGTCGGCGAACTTGACGTTCTCGGCGTAGTCGGGTGCGACGGCGACGACCTTCTGGCCGCGGTAGCGTGCCTCGGTCATCCAGTGCGCGTCGGGGGTGCGGGTCATCGGGACGTTGGAGCCCCACATGAACAGGTAGCCGGCATCCCACCAGTCACCGGACTCCGGGACGTCGGTCTGGTCGCCGAACATCTGCGGCGAGGCGTTCGGGCAGGTCGGCGTACCAGTCGTAGAACGACAGCATCGGGGCGCCGATGAGCTCGAGGAACCTGGCGCCGGAGGCGTAGGAGACCGGTGACATCGCGGGGATCGGGCTGAAGCCTGCGATCCGGTCGGGTCCCCAGCGCTTGACCGTGTAGACGTGCGCGGCGGCGACGATCTCGGCGACCTCGTCCCAGCTCGCCCGAACGAGTCCGCCCTTGCCCCGGGCCTTCTTGTAGCGCCCGCGCCTGCTCCTCGTCCTGGACGATCGAACCCCAGGCGACCACCGGGTCGCCGTAGCGCTGCTTGGCTGCCCGGAACATCTCGAGGAGCACGCCGCGGACGTAGGGGTAGCGCACTCGTGTTGGGCGTGTAGGTGTACCAGGAGAACGCCGCCCCTCGCGGGCAGCCGCGCGGCTCGTACTCGGGTCGGTCTGCGCCGGCGCTGGGATAGTCGGTCTGCTGGGCCTCCCAGGTGATGATCCCGTCCTTGACGTAGACCTTCCACGAGCACGATCCCGTGCAGTTCACCCCATGGGTCGAGCGCACCACCTTGTCGTGACTCCACCGGTCCCGGTAGAAGACGTCACCCTCCCGGCCGCCCTCCTTGAACAGGCTGCGCTGGTCCTGGCTCACCTCAGCCTTGGTGAAGAACCGGCGCCCCGAGATCAGGCTGCGTTGCAGGGGGCTCTCAAGACTCATTGGGCAACTCCTGTGGTCGGTGGGACTCGGTGGACGGTGGACTCGAAGGCGTGGCGGGTGCTGACGTGGGCGTGACACAAGCTGGGACCGACGAACGGCTGGAGCGAGACCTCCACCTGCTTCTCGCCCATCTGCTCCAACGCTCCGGTGAGGAGCCCGCGGTGGATGCCGCAGACGACATCGGGGTTGGCGCGGGCCAGGTCCATGAACGGGCAGTCGACCAGGTCGATGCGGCAGGAGCGTCCGCCGTCGGTGGTGGTCAGGTTCGGGGTGTAGCCCCACCGCTGGAGCATGTCGATGAGCAGGCCGAGCTTGGTCAGCCAGGCGCCCGGCGTGCTCGCGGGTGCGGTCTTGTCGAGTGTCAGGTGTTCGTGGACCCACTGCTCCCCCGCCTGCTCGGGAGTGAGATCGGAGCTGAACGAGGCGGAGAGCAGACCGGCCAGCAGCTTCAGATGCGACGCGGTGCGGTCGGGCTCGTTCGTCGCCGGGGCCACCGCGTACACCTTGCGCGGGCGACCCACCCCGAACACCGTCGTGAAGTGGGAGAGCACCAACCCGGCGAGCTCGAGCTGGTCGAGATGGAACCGCGCGGTGGTCACGTGCACGCCGAGCTCCTCGGCCAGCTGCGCGGCCGTCATACCACCGACGGGCGCGCCGCCGTCCTCGGTGTGATCGCTCTCGGCGAACCGCTCGAGCGACTCGATGATGGCGCGGCGCACCGGAGACGCGAGCAGCGCCGCACCGGTGTCGGCGGGGTCCGCTGCCTGCGCAATCACACGCTTGACCATGGCACATCCTCCACAGAGCCACACTAGTCCAAATCCAGACATTTAATGGACTTGAATCCTGTAATCGAGGTCTCACGCGACACGGTAGACACAGATCCTTCTCGCCGCTAGCGTCCTGATAGAGAAATTAGAGGATTCCTATCCGTCAATTACAGGAGTCGCCATGTCGACGAGGGCGCGTCCCGCCTCCAATAGCTCGGAGAGCCGTCGCGAGGCTGCTCCGGGCGGCGACGTCGACCGGTCGGGTGCCCGTCGGGTGTTGGGGCTGTCCACGGTGGGTTTCACGCTGATGTTCGCTGCCTGGCTGATGTTCGGCATCCTCGGCAAGCCCATCAGCACCGAGTTCGGGCTCTCCGAGGTGCAGCTGTCGTGGATCATCGCCGCCGCGGTCCTCAACGGCTCCCTGTGGCGTCTCCCGGCCGGCATGATCACCGACCGGGTCGGGGGCCGGAAGGTGATGACGTTCCTGCTCCTCGGCTCCGCAGTCCCCGCCTATCTCGTCTCTCGGGCTGACTCCTACGCGATGCTGCTGGTCCTAGCGTTCCTCGTCGGGTTCGCCGGCAACTCCTTCACCGCGGGCATCGCCTGGAACTCCGCGTGGCAGCCCCGCGAGCACCAAGGCTTCGCCCTCGGCTTGTTCGGTGCCGGCAACGTCGGCGCCTCGGTCACCAAGTTCGTGGGACCGCCGTTGATCGCGGGCACGACCGTGGGCGCGACCTACCTGGGCATCTTCCCCGGTGGCTGGCGGTTCATCCCGGTGCTCTACGCCGTGCTGCTGGTGCTGATGGCCGCCGCGACGTGGTTCCTCGCCCCGCACCAGGACAAGGCACCGGGTCGCGCCCAGCCGCTGCGCCGGCAGCTCGCCCCGCTCACCCAGATCCGGGTGTGGCGTTTCAGCCTCTACTACGTCGCCTTCTTCGGCGCCTACGTCGCCCTCGCCGCCTGGTTGCCGACGTACTACATGGACAACTTCGACGTCTCGCTCCAGACCGCCGCGTACCTGACCGCCTCCTACATCTTCCCCGCATCCCTGCTGCGTCCCGTCGGAGGCTGGCTCTCCGACCAGTGGGGGGCACGGCGCGTCATGTACCTCGCACTCGGCACGATGCTGGTGGTCTCCGGGGTGCTGATGATGCCCAACGGTCACCTGGTCATCGACCACGCCGACGGCAGCCAGACTCAGCATCTGAGCTATGCCATAGGGCTGGCCCCGTTTGCCATGCTGGTGTTCCTCCTCGGGTGCGCCATGGGTATCGGCAAGGCGGCGGTCTACAAGCACATCCCGGAGTACTTCCCCGACAACGTCGGCGCCGTCGGTGGCCTGGTGGGCATGCTCGGAGGGCTCGGCGGCTTCTTCCTTCCCCCACTGTTCGCCTACACCAAGGCCTGGTCCGGGTTCCCCTCCAGCACCTTCTTCGTGCTCTTTGCCTTGACAGCCGTGTGCCTGCTCTGGATGCACTGGACCGTGGTCCACATGCTGCACACCGACTCCCCCGACCTGGCGCGTCACATCGAACGCCCCACCACCGCCCCGACCAACGCCCCTGAGGAGGCACTGGCATGAACACCACTACACCGTCCCGCTCCGGGGAGTGGCTGGAGTCCTGGGACCCCGAAGATGCCTCCAGCTGGGACTCCCGGCTGGCGTGGCGGACCCTGTGGATCACCACCTTCTGCCTGACGCTGGCGTTCGTCGCCTGGTTCCTGCCCAGCGCCATCATCCCCAAGCTCAACGCCTTGGGCTACAGCTTCTCCACCACGCAGCTGTACTGGATGGCCGCCATGCCCGGACTGTCCGCTGGGCTGTTCCGCCTGGTCTGGATGACGCTCCCGCCCATCCTGGGAACCCGCAAGATGGTCTCGCTGACGTCCTTGCTGCTGATCGCCTCCACGCTCGGCTGGGGGGTCAGAGTCCAGTCCCCCACCGCGCCATACTGGGAGCTGATGACCCTGGCCTTCCTCGCCGGCATCGGCGGCGGCGCGTTCTCCGGCTTCATGCCCAGCACGTCCTACTTCTTCCCGAAGGCCAAGCAGGGAACCGCGCTGGGGATCCAGGCCGGGCTCGGCAACTTCGGGGTCTCCCTGGTGCAGCTGCTCACGCCGTACCTGATCGCGGTGTCCTTCTTCGCCTTCCTCGGCGACAGCCAGCAGCTTGCGGTGCCGGGCAAGCCGTCGAAGGAGGTGTGGTACCAGAACGCCGCCTTCGTGTGGATCCCGCTCATGGTCATCGGCGCCGCGCTCGCTTGGGCCCTGCTCAAGTCGGTACCGGTCAAGGCGAACGTCCGTCAGCAGTTCGACATCTTCAACAACACCGACACCTGGCTGATGACGCTCCTCTACATCATGACCTTCGGTACCTTCTCCGGACTGGCCGCTCAGTTCGGACTGCTGATGTCGAACCTCTACGGCACCGGCAACGGTGACATCGTCAGCGGAAGCGGTGCCTCCGCAAGCGTCCTCATCGACGGTTACGCGGTGCCCGACCCGGTCAAGTTTGTGTTCCTCGGCCCCCTCATCGGTGCCGCAGCCCGCGTGCTGTTCTCCCCGCTCACAGACCGCATGGGCGGCGCGATCTGGACCTTGATCTCCGGTCTCGGGCTCATCGTGTCCATCGCGTACACGATCCCCGCGCTCACCCCCGATCTCAGCTCCGCCGCGGCGCTGGAGTCGGACTTCCACCAGTTCCTGTGGGGCATGCTCGCGATCTTCTTGTTCTCCGGGATCGGTAACGCCTCCACCTTCAAGCAGATGCCGATGATCTTCGAACGCCGCCAGGCCGGTGGCGTCATCGGCTGGACCGCCGCCATCGCCGCCTTCGGCCCGTTCTTCTTCGGCGTCGGCATCACCACCATCGGCGCCACCGCGTTCTACTCCGTCGGCATCGCTTGGGCGGTCATGTGCGTGGCGATCACCTGGGTCCGCTATGCCCGCAAGGGCGCACCACGGCCCAGCTGACCCTCATCGCCGTATACGACAGCCAGTCCTGTGGAGAATCCTGTGGACGAACACGACGAGCCTCACGTGGACGCTGGCAACGCCGCGGGACTCGAACACCCTGATGCGCGCGCAGGGTACGACGCGCTGCGTAGCCGGTGCCCCGTCGTGGAGCAGGCCGGCGTGTGGCTGGTCCTAGGGCACCGGGAGGTGGTAGCGGCCGCGACGGACCCGGTCTCCTTCTCAAGCTCCGTGACAGCTCGGCGGGCGATCCCCAACAGCCTCGACGGAAAGGAGCACGCGGCGTTCCGGGCCGTGGTCGACCGCTACCTCACGCCCGCGCGCGTTGCCAACCTCGAGCCCACCGCCAGCACCTTGGCAGTCGAGATCGTCGACGCACTTCCCCGCGGGTCGACCATCAAGACGATCGCACAGGTTGGCATGCCGTTCGCAGTCCGTGTCCAGTCCGCATGGTTGGGTTGGCCGCGTGAGCTCGAGCCGAGACTGGTCGAGTGGGTGCGAGACAACCGAGCCGCCACCCATTCCGGTGAACGCAGACGCACAGCCGCCATCGCAGACGAGTTCGACCAGATCATCCAGACCCTGCTCGACGCTCGCCGCGAACATCCTGCCGCCGAGGCGCCCGGCGGCATCGACGTCACCCGTGAACTGATGACCGAGACCGTCAATCGGACGACCGCTCGAAGACACCGAGATCGTCTCGATCCTGCGCAACTGGACCGCCGGGGATCTCGGCTCACTCGCCACCTCGATCGGGGTCATCGTGCACTTCCTCGCCACCCGATCAGAGGTCCAATCCGTCCTTCGAACTCAGGCGCATGCAGGTGAAGACTCAGCGATCGAGGCGGCGATCGAGGAGATTCTGCGGATCGACGACCCCTTCGTCTCGAACCGGCGACGCGCCACCCATGAGGTGGAACTCGGCGGGCAGCGGGTCGAGAAAGACGCACGCCTGGTGCTGAACTGGACCGCGGCGAACCGTGACCCCTTGGTCTTCGACGACCCGGACAGGTTCGACCCGATCGGCAACGCGCACGCGAACCTGGTCTTCGGCATCGGCCCCCACATGTGCCCGGGCCGGGCGCTGACCCTGATGGAGCTCAGGGTGGTCACTCAGACGCTGCTCGCCGCCACCGACCACATCGAGCTGGCCACCGAGCGACCAGCTGTGCGCGAGACCCGGCCGGCCGGAGGGTGGGCACGGGTTCCGGTCGTCCTGCGCTAGCTCGAATCGTCACGATTCGCTGCAGTCGTGCTGCTTCGATCGAGCTTCGACGTAGGCAACGAAGGGGCTCTCGGTGGATTCGATGCGTCCCATCTCCTCCCCCCCGTCGCAGGTGAACAGGCCGACTTGGACCGGTGGACCCACGCTCAGCAGCCGCCACCCCCCACCGGCGACCTGCCACCTGACCAGCGTGTCAAGATCCGTCGATTCGCTGGCCGGGTCTCGCTCACTGGACCACGACCGACAGCAGGACGACGCTGTCCTCAAGCGCGTCCAGGCTGTGGCGTTCGGCGGGAACGGGCATCAAGACGCCAGCGGTCCCTTCGCGGGAGCCCGACGGATCGCTGAGCCGCACGCGTCCGAGGATGACCTGCAGGCTCGCGTCTCCGGGCGCGGTGTGCTCGGCCAGTTGGGCGCCTTCGCGGAGCGCCATGAGGGTATGGCGGAGGGTTCGTTCGCTGCCGCCCAACAAGGTGCGTGCCGCGCGGCCGCTATGCGATGTGGAGGCCTGAGCGAGCAGCTCATGGGCGACCTCGATGAGCGAGGCGGCGTCGGTCTGGTTCATTTCAATCAGGTCCTCTCGGTGGGGTGGAGCATGTGGGCGGCATCGTTGTCACCGTTGCGCTCGGGGACGTTCGACACTCAGGAGCCCGTGGGCGCCTCGTTCTGCGTCGACCATGACGTGGGAGACGAACGGGTAGTGCCCGGGTTCGGTCAGGGTCAGCTCGACGAATCCTCCCTGGGCGGGGGCGAGTGCGAGGGCTTGGGCGCCGCCGGTGCCGTCGGCTCCCGCGTCTCGCAGCAGGTAGGACCCTTCGGCCCAGGTGGTTGTGAACTGGCCACCCACGACGTGGAAGGCCGTCGCACGGTTCGGGCCCGCGTCGAGCACCCAGATCCGGAGGTGGTCACCGGCCGAGACCTGTATCGGGTCGTGGTCGTACTGGTTGGCGTATCCGTTGAACACGACGGCGTCGGGTTCTTCTGCTTGGACCTTGTCGACGTCGACTGGCCCCCCTTGCGGACCGTAGTACTGCTCGCTCTGCACCAGGACAAAGCTCTGGTCGACCGCCGGCAGGTCGGGGGGTTCGATGACCACGGCGCCGAACATTCCGTTGGCGATGTGCGCCGACATCGGCATCGTTGAGCAGTGGTACATCCAGATCCCGGCTAGGTCCGCGGTGAAGCGGTAGGTCAGCGACTCGCCCGGAGGGATCGTCCGCATGGGCTCGTCGGGGGCGAGCGTTCCGGCGTGGAAGTCGATGGAGTGGCCCATCGTCGCGTCATTGACCAATCTGACGACGAACCGGTCGCCAACCCGTCCGTGCAGGATCGGGCCGGGTGACTGCCCGTTGTAGGTCCACAGTCGCTGGGTGACGCCCGGGGCCACCTCACGGAGAACTTCCCGCACCGTCAAGGTGACGTGGTGAGTCTGCGGACCCCGGTCATGCAGCGGGGCAATCACGGCGCTCCTGCTGGTGAAGCCAGTCTCCGGCTCGGCCGCCGGGTTGTAGGTGGCGTCGTTGTCACCGGCTTCGTCGCCGTTCGTGTCGTCGGCATGGTCGGCACGGTCGGCACGGTCGGCGTGGTCGGCGTGGTTGGCCTCGTCTGCCGCTGTTGTGGCGTCGGCTGCGGTGACTGTGACCTGGAGCGTCATGCCCATCTGGCGGTGGCCGACGATCGAGCACCAGCCGTCGAGGTCGCGGCCCACGACACCGACGTCGACGCGAGTCCGACCACCCGGTGAGAGCCTGCCGGAGTCGGCACCGGTCTCCAGGACCAGGTCGTGCACATCGGAATCGGTGTTGACCAGCTCGATCACCAGTCGGTCACCGGCCGGGACGTCGATGCGGGACGGCACGAACCGCATGTCAGCCGCCTCCACGCGCACGTTGGTGGTGTGGCCGGTCGCCGTGATGCCGGCAGCGGCGCTGGTGACGCGGCCTGCCTCGAGGGCGGCTGGGTCGAGCGCGACGCCGCCGGCGATCGTGAGGACGACAACCGACAGGCCGGCGACGGCCGAGCCGAGGGAGCGCTGACGGTTTGTTCCAGCCACCACCGGTTCAATGGCAGTGGCGTCCGGTCCGCGTGCTCGCCGTGAGGCCCGAATGGCCAGCACGAGCAGCGGAACCTGCGAAGCCAGAGCCACCAATACCGCCAAGGAGCACCCGACCCGCACCGCGCTCGGTCCGGGAAGCAGGCAGGCCAGCAGCCCGGCGTTGACCACCGTCACCCGCAGGGCACCGGCGCGGTCAAGGGTCGCTGCCGCGGCGCGGACGGCGCGGCCGCCGCCGCCCAGAGCCGTGGGCACGAGGTAGCCGAGCGCGCCCAGAAGTACCTGGGCTGCGAACCCCGCCGCCAGGAACGGGACCAACCAATCGAGCCGCCCAAGCACCTCCTCCGCAGTTCCACCTCGCGCAAGGAGCACCGCCCACGCCACCAAGCACCCACCCAGCCACACCAGACCAGCACCCACCGACCACGTCGGATGGCTCGACGGGGGCTTGCGCCGAGCCGCGTCAAGCAGAGGCCGGGCAATGATCAGCGCGCCCACGACGTAGAACACGAGCCCCGCAGCCGCCAGGGGCCAGAGGCCGGCGAGGCACGCACCGGCGGTCGTGAGCACCCCGACAAGAAGCACAGGCAACGCTCGACGTACCGCGCTGTCAGATCCCTCGCCGAGGCGGGTACGCAGCATCGTCGGCCACAGCGTCAGCACTGTGCCTGCCACGGTCATCCCGACCCAACCCAGCAGGTTGACCACGACATGCGCCAGCAGCAGACGACTGTGCCACGGGTCCGGGAGGCCCCGGGCGAGAAGAACGCCCAGCGCCGCGCCGATCGGGAGCACCAGCGCGGCGGCCAGGTAGTAGTGGATGACTCCCGCGAACCGGCCGGGAAGGGCTCTCCGCAGCTGCCCCGCCAGTCGCACCGCGTGCCAGACCACTGCCCCAACCACCGACGTGGCACCCACCAAGGTCACCGGCCACAGCGATGTCTGTGTTCCTACCATCACGGCCAACGCACCCAGTGCAAGCATCGCCAGCAGTTGTGGACGCGGAGTAGATGCGACATGGAGCAGGGCGGCTGCGAAGTGCTGGCTCCAGACCACGATGGAATGTGTGACGGCACCCAGCAGGAGGAGGTGGAGCAGCAGCCATCGAGGCTCAGGTAGCCACGGGTGAGCCACCGCCACCACCGGGATCGCCATCAGCCACACCAACGCCGGCAGGTCCCGCCACGGAGAGAACCCCCTCCTCATCGCCGGCCCCCTGCCACGACACGGCCAGCGGCCAGTCCCAGGAACGACAGCAGTGCGACGATGTTGAGTACCGCTCCCAGCCGCCATGCGTGCGGCACGTCGAGTCCGTCGCCGAGCCAGACCCGCATCAGCAGCGAAACGTGCAGCAGCCCGACGGGGACGTACAGACTCGGGTGGTACGGCAGGTCCCTCCCGACCACCGCCGGCAAGATCACCGGCGCGTGCGCCATGATCATGGAGAGGGTGAACCCCAGGAACACTGCGTGCACGACGGCGTCGTAGGCGCCATCACCGTCGGCCGGGCTCGATGTCAGCCAGACCCCGGCAGCCACGGCCGCCCAGCCGTAGGCGGTCAGCATGCACACCGCCATGTAGCGAGGCAGTCCGGAACTGCGGATCGTCCGCCTCGCCACGTCATGAGCGGCGAGCCAGGCCACCAGGACGGCGAGCGTGACACCCAGGAAAGCGGATCCGGGTTGCGGTGCCAGCAGTGATGCGACGACACCGACGGCGACGCACACCGCGAGCAGCACGAGGACCGCTCCGGCGTTCGGTCCCATACCCAGCCGCGCGAGCTCAAGACGCTCACCGGCGATCGTGAGAACCACGAAGGCAACCAGCCATGGCAGCAGCACCGGCACATCCACTCCGCCGGCCCACAGCCCGGCCGCCCCGGCGGCCAGCACCGCACCCAATGCCTGCACCAAGACCGCCTCGTCCGCTTGGCGTCGCCACAGCGGGAGGTAGACGGCGACCAGACTCAACGCGCCAGCAACGAGTGCGAGCTGACCCACCAGAAGCGGCGATGGGGCGAGCGTCAGCAACGCTCCCAGGCCGAGCAGAGCGGGGGCCATCACACCCCACCTCGTGCCGAGGGCAATCGCTCGCTCCAAGGCAATCAGGGTGCCGACGAAGCCCAGGACCAGCACGAATCCATGGACCTCGGGCATCCGGTCCGCGTCGACCGGAGCCGGCAGATCCATCAGCATCAGCGCCCCGTCCAGACCGGCCAGCAGGCTGAGACCCGCCGGGACGAGGAACACCGGACGCCAAGCCCCGGAGCGGACCGGCGCGTCGAGGACGGTCATGACGTTCCCTGGAGTCGCAGCACACATGCACCCGGCTCCGCGAACGGCAGCAACTGGACCCCGTCGGACGACCCTTCGGACGCCGTGCCGAACTCCTCCAGCGCACCCTCGGCGATCCCTTGATGCACCGAGCACACGATCTCAGGCGCCCGGTGCGCTGCCTCGAGCAGCGGACAGCGCGTCAAACGCACGACTCGTGCACGCCGGTCCGGCTCTGCGGCGAACCCCATCTGGTCGAAGAGGTCGCTCACCGCCTGGCGGGAAGACCGGGGCTTTGCCGCCGCGGAATCCGCCAGCGCACCCCGTGCGAGCTCTCGTCCCCACTGGACGCCCGCCACCCGGGCTGCCTCGGCAGGCGCAGGACTGCTACGCGAGACCACGGAGGCGAGCACGATGGCGAGACCTGCGTACTCCGGCCGCGGGTCGTCATGGCTCAGTTCGGTCGCCTCATACAGCCAACCTGGGCGTCCCCGTCCCGACGCAGGAGCCGCAGACCGCCGAACCAGACCCGCGCCTCGCAGCCCCTCCAGGTGCTCGCGCACCGTATTGGCGTGCGTACCCGTCATCGACACCAGCGCAGCCAGACTCGTCGGCTCGGCCTGTGCCTGCAGGACTTCCAGGAGGTGCGCCCGCGGCCGTGACAGAAGGCTGTCCGACGCTCGCCGGGCTGGTCGCGGGCCTCGCTCTCTCGACCGATTATTTTTCACGGAGTCTATTGTGCCAAAATGGGCGCAGTCGGCAAACTTCGGCCGCAAGTGACACCGGGAAGGGACGTGGACGGCATGGCAATCGGAGAAGATCTGGGTTTGAACGAGACCGACGGGTGCGCCTGCGGCGCGGCCCACGAGTCGCTGCCCGAGCTCGATGCACGGACGATCCCTCACGCGATCCGACATGCGTCCATCAAGGGCGCACTGGGATCGCTTCGTTCGGGTGAGGCCATGGTGCTCGTCGCGCCGCACGACCCCATTCCTTTGCTGCAGCAAGTAGAGACAGAGTCTCCAGGCACCTACACCGTGGAGTACCTCACCCGCGGGCCGGAAGCTTGGCGGCTGCAGTTCAGTCGTCGGTAGCAGGTCCGCATTGATAGCCAATGCTCCGCAATGGGGCCGATTCGACGCCCCCATGGCCTAGGACGAGTCTCGCTCGGCGAGCTCACCGGAGCGATTCAGTGCAGGCTGCCGCTCGCCGCCGGGTGGTCCACGTTGGCGCGGATCAGCCGATTCCGCCCCTGGGTACGGCTCCTGAGGAGGCCCGCCTCATCGAGGCGGATCACCTCTCGGTGCAGCGTGGAAAGCGGCACGCCGAGGCGCGCAGCCATCTCGGTCACGCCGAACTCCTGCTCAGGATGCAGCAGCAGCCACATCAGCAGCTCAGCCTGATGCTGCGAACGGAACACAGGTATCAAGGCCGGCCCATCGCTACGCATAACCGGAACATATCTCCCGGTTATAGGTAGCGGCAAGGCGCCTTCTTTCACCACGACTCACTCATCGGACCCGACGAACTCGAAGTTCATCTTCACGGAACAGGCTGGACAGAGCGTCTTGTACCAGCCGCGCCTCCTTCGCCGCGCGAGCCGGCCTGGCTGCCCACAGCACTCGCAGGTCTCGTAGGACTTGACCTCGGCCTCGCGGATCAGATCGTAGAACCGCACTGAGGTCTCCTGGTCGACGTCGCCGGGATTGGCGTAGTAGCGCAGGCCTCCGAACTTCTCCTTGACCTGGCTGACCGTGTAGTCCGGCGAGAGCGCCTTGAGCTGCGCCTCGAGCTCGGCGATCAAGGTGGCCCAGCCGTCGTCGCACTCGAACCAGTTGCTCGACTCGTCGTGAGCGTCCTGGCTCTCCCTATTCCAGTCGTCCATCGTCATCCCTTCCCAAGCAGGTCGACCCGGTCCTGACCGTACGGACGGGGTCCGACATCGACGAACCGATCGAGTCGTCCTTGTGGGCGAACGCCTGGTCGAGGAGCTCGACGGCCAGCGGGTTCACCTGCTCGGTGCGACGGATGTAGTGCTCGACGGTGACCTTGGGGTCGATGTGGCCGAGCAGCTCGGAGGCAAGGTTGAAGCTCGCCTGCTCGTTCACCACGGTGGCGACGGTGCGTCGGAACATGTGGGGCGTAACGCCCTCGATGCCAGTGTCGCCGAGGACCTTGCGGAGCGGCCGGCGCACGTTCGCGGTCGTCAACGGCGTGCCCTGACGGCTACAGAACACCAGGGCATCCAGCGAGTGGTCCCGCATGAACGCCATCCGCGGACGCAAGGCCTCGGCGGTGAAGCTCGGCAGCGCGATCACCCGGTTCGACCGATCGGTCTTGGGATGCTGCTGGTCCAAAGTCGCGACGGCGGATGGCCAGCACCTCGCCGATCCGGGCGGAGGTGCCGAGCATGACCTCGACGATCTGGCGGAACTGGCCGTCCGGATTCGGCCCGGAGGTGCCTCGCGTGGTCTCCCATGCCCAGATCACGGCCCGGATCGCGTTGACCTCGGCGGCGGTCAGCGCGGTCGGAGTGCGCTTCGGCTTGTGCAGCCGGGAGACGTTGTCGATCGGGTTGCGCGGCAGCACCTCGTGCCGGACGGCCAGCGCGAACGACTGCCGCAGCACCGTCCTTGCCCGCTTGGCCGACGAATACGAGTTGTTGCCGAGTTGCTTGAGCAGGGCGTCGCAGCGGGCGACGCCAATCTCGCGCAGGGTGAAGCCCTTGAACGCCGGCAGTACCAGACGATTGATGTCGCGCTCGTAGTTGAATCGGGTCGCAGGGGCGATCCGGCGTCCCCGGGGCGATCCGGCGTCCCCGGGGCGATCCGGCCTTCCAGATCGGGGTCGGCCAGCCAGTAGTCGACAAGCGCCGGGAACGGGCTATCGGGAGCCAACGTCGTGTCGACGGGCTGGAAGGCCTTGCGCAGCGTGAGATTCTTCTTCAACGCCACCTCTGCCGCCGGCCGTGACGACCCGGTCGCCTGGACGAGGCGCGTCCGGCCGTCCCGTCCCGGAAGCGGGTGCGCGTCTCGACCTTGCCCTTGCCGCGCTGGAGGAACGCGATCTCGCCGTAGCCGCCGATCGGGATGCGTGGCCTACTCATGAGGGCCATCCTCGTGTCGCTGCTCCAGCCACGCGGCGATGTCGCTGGCCGCGAACCGCAGGTGCTTGCCGAACTTGTAGGCCCGCGGCGCCCGGCCGGACAGCCGCCAGTCGTAGATGGTCTGCACGGGGGCACCGAGGTACTCAGCGAGCTCCTCGACCCCGATGAGGGGCTCCAGCCCCAGTTTCGCCGTCCTCATGCCCAGTAGGTGTGCGAGTCCTGCCGAGCGAGCTCGAAGCGACCGAAGCCAACGGCGCTGCCGCCCGGCTGGGCGACGCTGCGTACCTGTCAATGTGATGGTAACGATGGGATCGCATCTCGCCCCCAAAGCGAAAGTCCAGGTCAGCCATAGGCTGACCTAGACTTTCTTTGTAGCGGGGGCAGGATTTGAACCTGCGACCTCTGGACGAGATCGGGGCACCTGCGACTACTACGGAGTCGACACGTTTCGTACTGGGTTCCTCGGTTTCACGAGGAAATCCTCTGTGCTTCGAGTCTCAGGATACCCGTTGGTTGCGGACTCGCGCCGAACCAAACTGGACACATTGTGGACATGGTTCGAATCCGGCTTCGGCGCTCATGGTGCGAGCGATTCGATCTACTGGCTGACCGTCGCCGTCAACTCTCCCAGCAATCCGATCAGCTCATCGCGCACGTTGACGAAGACCCCTGGCTCGAAGATGGCGGCATTCGACTTGCCGCCCGCCGGCTTCCCTCCCGGAACGGCCTTCACCTTCTGACAGTAGGCCAGGACTGCCGGCTCGATCGAGGGGTGGTTCTGCAACGTGTTGGGGTCGACGCCGAGGGTCACGTGTTTGGCCCACGTCCAGCCATCGCCGTCCGCGAAGACCCAACCGACGGATATGGGCTCCGGCCGATCTGGAGACTTCAGCCGGATGGACGCGCCCTTGGAACCCCACTCCATCGTCAATCCGAGCGCCTGGGTCGAGGCGAACAGCTCACTCATCGCCTCGCGGTGCTGAGGGTCAGCGAGCCGGGCGAGGAACTCGTCTTCGTCGGTCTTGCTCGTCGGACTTGAGCTACCTGACCGCCGCTCCGGCTTGTGAACGATCTGGGCGGCGTACGCCGTCTGCCCTCCTCCGTCGAGGCGGATCACCTCCATGAGGAAGTAGCGCCCGGCCTGAGCCGTGGCGTTCAGGTAGCTGACCGATGTCTTCATCGAGTCGATGAACCGCTGCGCGGCGACCACGAAGTGGAAGTCACCTTTCTTGATCACCTGCCCGAGCCGCGTGGCGAGGGCCTCCCATTCCTCGGTAGTCAAGCCCCATGCGAGGGTGACGGCCCCGCGCAGGTCGGCGCACCCCTTGAACTTGGGATCGACGTACTGGCTCTTGAGGTAGCGGTGAACGACGCCCTCGTCGAAAGTCTCCCAATCGTCGAGCTTCCAGAGGTCCGATCCGTAGTCGATGACCTATGCCAGCGCGTGGCGGAAGTCAGAGTTCTGTGGTCCGGTCTTGAACTCGATGATCACGAGCTCGCCAGACCGAGACAGACAGAGCAAGTCGATCGCGCCGGAAGCTACCCGGGTCTCGCGTCCAACCACGAGCAGGTCTCCAGGAAGCCCAAGGTCCACTGCGGGAACCAGCTGCGGATTCGCCCGGAGAATCTCTTGGAGCTCAAGCTCGTTGTCCGCCTCGACCTCCACGAGGTCGACAGCGCCGGCGGCGCCGCCAGTAACGAGGATCTTGCGTGGCATGCAGATGAGTCTGCCAGCACCGGATGGGCGGCACGCCCAGCACACCTGATGGACATGACAGTCTCCATCCAATCGCCCGACGAGCTGATCGCGGTCATCCCGCACCTGCTCGGCTTCAAGCCCGAAGAGTCGATCGTGTTCCTGCCGATGCGATCCGATCTCCCTGTCGCCCGCGTGGACCTGCCGGCCACAGCCCGCGACCGCGACTTCGTTTGGAACTCCATCCGCGACGCGTTCAGCCGGTACGCCCAGCCCGGCACCAGCGTCGGCATCGTCTGCATGACCGCTGACCGGGCGATGGCCGACGGAAGTCGGTCCACGAGTTCGTGGCTCGTCTCGACACCATTGGCATCGACACACCGCTCGTGCTGTGGGCCGACGAGACCCGTTGGGCGGACCTCGACACCGGCGACATGGGCCTCCAGACCGACGCCGCTCGCGAACGGATCGCCGCTGCAACCGTCCTCACAGGTCGTGCGCAGCCAGCCGGCAGTCGCGACTCGCTCGCCACCTCGCTCGTCGGTGATCGCGAACCAGTGGCACGACTACTGCCCGAGACGCGGACGACAGCGCAGGGAGAACACCGCGAAGGTGGAGGGCCGCTGGGCACTCGAGCCGGGTGCAACGCTTTCAACGCGACGGCGTACGGCTCTCCGACTCCGACGCCGCCAGGCTGCTCGTCGCCAGTCGAGTCCATCCCGAACCGAGACCAGCTCTGGCTCGACATGAACCGCGGCAACGCCACCTCCCATGTCGCGCTCTGGACGGACATGACCCAGCGTGCACCCGATGAAGTGCGGGCTGCCCCAGCGTCGCTTCTCGGCTTCGCGGGCTGGCTCAGCGGTCACGGCGCGCTGGCATGGTGCGCCCTCGACCAAGTGCCCGCCGACAAGCCGTACGCCCTTGCCAACCTCGTGGCCGCCGCCGTTCAGACAGGGATGCACCCTCGCGAGTGGGAGGCAGCCAACCGACCAACCGAACGCAACATGGAGAACGCCGCCGACTTCATTGCCCACCGATCGGCCGCGCCGACAAGTCCGACTCGCCCGGCGCTCGGAATCTGAGGAGAGCACCGTGGACGCCACTTACCGCCGACACCAGCCGGACAGCCGACCCGAGCGACTGCTCGCGTGGCTTTTGCGGCGAAAGACACCGCCGACTCCCACCGTGGCCGTTCGGATCGACTTCGTGTTCTCCGAAAGCGTCGAGGTCACGCAGGCTTGAAGTGAGACGCGACGGCATCGCGGACTGGCGCTGCGTCGACAGCGCCTTCGGCCTCGACGAGGAGCTTGGCGAGTCGCTTTGGTCGCGAAGGCACCGCCGATCAGCGGCCAGTCGGCCTCAACGAAGCAGAGAACGCCGGTCACGGGCAGGTCGCCCACGAGCTCGCGGACGAGGCCAACCTGCTTCAGAACGCCGTCGACGAGTTTCGTGCAGTCGCGCCGACCGACCAGCACCTTCTCGACTTTCGGCCGCAAGATGCCGCCCTCGATCCTCAGCTCGGGCCGACCCTTGTACCGCTTGGCGTCAATCACCCAGATGCCCGCTCGCGTGATGGCGATGTGGTCGATGTTCGCCTTGGTCCCGGGGATGCGACGGTCGTGCAGGACTGCGACCGACTCGGAAACGAGCGAGTCGAGTCGTGTACCAAGTCGCTCCTCACCGACGGCGCCCGTTGCCCACGCGGTCGTGCTCTGCTTCTCAGTGGAGAGTGCGACGGCGATGGCCGCCGAGCTTGCCCCACTTCTGGCGGAGACGCTCTTCGTCCTTCGTCTTGCGACGTTCGTACTCACGACGAGCAGACGATCCCGCGACTCCCGGGCCCTCGACTTCGACCGAACCGAACGGCTCCTTGGGCCCAGCCTCTGTTTCCGGAGCCACGGCTGAGACTGCCGTCGGGCACTCGATGCACCGGACAGTCTTTGTCGACCGCTCATAGATCGCCTCGGCGCGAGCAAGGAGGCCGGTGCCACAGAGTCGACACACCCCGGCGTAGCGGAGTTTCATCCGCTTGTCGTCGGCTGCAGGCTTGCGCACGACTTCGTCCATCTTCACATGAGTCCGGCCAAGGCGATTCGGACAGGACGAGGAAGCCTCGTGCCGCAGCTCGTCTCGCGTACCAAGTCGCCGAGGTTGCGCCAGAGCAACTGCCTGACCGCGGGCGGCGAAGATCCAAGAGTCTCCGCGATCGTCTCCTCAACGGCTGCCACATTGCCCGGTCGCCTAACGCCGCGCACAAATCGGTCTCCGAATGGATGGTCGGTCTCGGTCAGAACGCGCTCAGCAGGCAGCCAAGCGAGCACGTCGCTTCGCCGAACCATCGAGGCGTTGACCGAGAAGAAGCATCCAAGCTCAACTGCGCGAGCCGTTTGCTCCTTGGTGCCGAGCCACCAGTGGAGTACCACACTGTCAATAGGGGTGGCCGTCATCAGTTCGAGCACCTCCTCGGTCGCGGAGTAGCTGTGGACACTCGCAATTCGGGAATGGCCCTGGAGGACCGAAAGGATCTCGGCGAACGTCGCCTGCTGCGTGCGCATCGGAACCCGTGACGACCCATCCAGGCCGATCTCGCTCACGAAACAGGTTCGCTCGATAAGTTCGGTGAAGCGGTTCTTGTCGAAGGCCTTCTGCGCCCCGACCAGCCCCGGGTGACATCCGACGCCCCAGATCGTCCACCCGTCGGACCGTGCAAGTGCCTTCTCTGCTTCATCCAACGTCCGCGTCGCGGCAAACGTGAGCGAGCCCAAGGCATTCAGTTCAGTCGCGTCGATCTCTGGCTTGATGTGCGCATGCATGTCGATGGGCGGTAATTCCCTCACGGATACAAGCTCCCGAGTTCCGCCAACCCACGCTGGCACAGGTCGAGAGCGTCGCGGATCGGGTACCCAGCGGGAAGTCCGAGAGTGGCGAGGTCTCGCGCTCCCACGCCTCGCTTCAGAAGATTACGGATTGGCTGCTCGACAGAGTTGTCGCTCAACCACCGCTGAAGGTCGGCGTTTCCGCCAGCGCTGATGTAGGTCGTCGAGTCAGGTAGCCCGGACGCTTGGAACGACGCACGGCGCAAGACACACCCGAAGCACACCCCGCAGGGGACCTCGGAGGAGACGCCAAAGGCGCGCTGCCCAGTGAGCCCACATGAGTGGGTCGAGCCTAGGAACTTGGACGCCTCGGCTGCCCCGACGAGGTCCGCAGCCCTCCGAAACATCTCGCCTTTGGTGCTCCCGGCGAATGGGTTCTCGATGACGGCGTGCGCGCCTACCTTGGCCAAGACGGCCGACAGACCTTGCAGGAACGTCGGATGGGTCGTCCTAGTTGACAGGCTTCCGAGACGCTCGGAGCCTAAGGGCGGGTTGATCGAAGCAAACCCATTTTCCGGAATCCAAAGCGGAACGCGGTGGATGGATGCGGTTGCAAGCCCCAGCGCTAGGAAGAGAAGTGAACGCGACCGACTGGTCGGTTCCGTGTGCCATTTAGACCCGTCGATCCGCGTGCCCCGACGAGCCAGGTGCACTGCTACATGCTCTTGACCTGGACCAGGAAGTAGTCGTTCAACCTCCTCCGCAACGCGCCTTTGGATCGGGGCGATGACAGTGTGACTGAAGTGCGACAGCAAGATGTGACGTTCGTCGTCTGCCAGAAGCGACCGGGAGTAGAGGGCTCCAATCGCCGAGTCTGCGCCGCCGCTCACTAGCACGACACGAGATGGAGCAACTGCGCTCTCGGGGAGTTTGGGGGCATCGTTTGTCGGCTGGTCCTTTACGAATGAAAGGGACCAGGCGTCGCCGCTGAGGAAGCCGAGAACATCAGCAAAGTCGGAAGCGACGGTGCGCCAGGCACGGGGCTTCGATACCGGGACCTCGATCTCAAGCGTTCGCTGATTCCAGTTCGACCCGCCTCCGACACGAGGCACCGACCGATCAGCGGCGAAGGCCGCGACAGCAAGGCGCACGAAGTCAACGTTGAGAGATCGCACCGAGCCCAATGCCGCCGCGCCCGGACCCAGCCCACCAGTGAAGGTCGACTTCTCATCCGTCAACCAATAGAACGAGGAAGCGGCTTCGTCGGGCGCCATCGTTGTAGGAGCACTCAACTTCATCGCGAATCGTGCCATCACGAACCGCCGCCCACTATGCCGCGAATCGTCTCCAGTCCAGCCTCAACTGCGCGGCTGATCTCGTCTTCAGTCGCTCCGCCGACGGAGAGGCTCGCCTGTCCCGCAAGTGCTTCGGCAGCGTCCCGAATGTCCTGCTCGGCAACATCGGCCATCGCACTCTGGTTGATCAGATCCCCGGTCTCAACCAACAGGGTTTCGGCGATGATCTCGGTTATCGAGCGTCGGACAATCTCCTCGGGCGTGGGGACGTAGCCGTCGGCCTCTTGTTCGAGAATCCAATCTCCAACGTTGGCGGCGACTCTCCTCTGCTCGTGATCTTCGATCGTGCTGTCGGATGCGCCGCAGGCCATGTCGACGATGCGGCGCAAGACCTCGAAGTCATCACCCAGCGATTGCAGTTCGCTGTAGTCCAACCCGAGTCGCGCGAGCGTTGCTGCGTCGCCTGTGCGATACGCATACGCGGCGGCCGCTGCCCGCCCGGCGCTGCGGGCAGAGGTCGCGGCCGAGCGACGTGGCCCGCCACCGGTTCGGCCACCCGTTCCGCCGCCCGTTGAGCCGACGCGGCCTCCGCCGCCCCCGCCAGGACCATCACCGCCCCCGCCCCCGCTTGACCGCGGGCGGATCAGGTTGATGATCCGCCGAAGGTCGTTCGGATCAAGTGGTGGGCGTCCATCACCCTGACCCGCTGATCCGGAACCTGGGATTGTGTCCAGGTGCCCTGCGACGGCGTCTCGCACGGCCTTTCCGTCCCGGCCCCCGCTGCCGCCGTACGCGCCGCTGGTGCCCATCAGGCAGTCACTTGTGGGGTGAGGGCGGTGTCGATGGCGCGCTTCACTCGGTCGTCGGTAACTCGCGACTTCCACGTCGTTAGGACGCTTCGGACCTCGGCGGGGTCGGTCGCCTTGAACTGGATTGGCGTTGCGAAGGTGATCTCGCTGGTCGGCAACATGAGTAGTGCGTCGCGAGCGTCACCCGCGATGCTCGGTCGCCGATTGGCGATCCGGAGAATCGCATTGATGGCGGCCTTCTGCTTGGCGGGTTGGTCGCGCATGGCGCGGCCAATGTGCCTGAGAAGTTCTGTCGCATCCCCGTCGCCGAGAGCGTCGAGGTCGGCGTCCGTCACGGATGCCTGTTCGCGGCGCGACTCCGAGAGTAGGTTCGCCGCGATGTCTCGTAGTTGCTCCGGCAAGCTCTCGTCTATGAGGGTGACGCCCGCGAAGCTGGCGGCAAGAGTCAGGTATGGCGCGAGGTCGAGCGCGCTTAGCGGTGGCGCAAGTTTCGCCCAACGGATCATCGCCTGCGAGTAGTCGGCTGCCGTCTTCGCTTGATTGGGGCCGGCCTTCTTAGCTGGCTGCTTCTTCGGCTGCGCCTTCGCACCGTCGGGTTCGGTTGCGTCCTCCGCGGCCTCATCGCCCGGGGTGGCGTCCCCTGAGGCAGGTCGCCCGGCGGCTTCGTCCAGGCCCGCGAGCTGGTCCTTCATTTCCCCCTTGGCAAACCAGCCGAGCAGAAGCTTGAACTCGGGCTTCATCAAGGCTTCGAGGGCCATCAGCTTCGCGACGACGCTAGGGTCAAGCGTGATGCCACGACGTGACGCCACCGCCTGTCGGACGTTCAAGTCGTTGAGGAAGCGCTTGATGTACCGCGGGTTCCCTTGCAGCTTCTCGTAGAGGAGCGGGGTCAGACGTGCTGCGAAGGCAAGCTCGTCCTCCATCAGGAGGCCCTGAATATCGCCGATGTCATCGACAGTCCCACCAGTCTTTCGGACGTCGGCGCAACGAGCGATGAGCTGGTCGAGAAGACTTTGGTCCGTCTCGGCCTGAAGTTGAAGGAGCAGGAGATAAGCCTGGGTGTCGAAGTGGCTGAGCGCAGGGAGTGGAATTGTTGTCTGGACGATCTTGTGGAGGTAGAGGGTCGCGGGGTCCTGGCGGTCGTCTTCGTCGTCCGCCGCCCCAGTCGACTTGAATCGCGTCCGGATGGCGTCGGCGACCCGCTCTTCGTCGGCAGCGATCACGAACGACATCTTCGGAACGGCCAGGAATAACCGGATAGCTTCGAGGCTGTCGACGACCGTCTCAGGCAGACACCGATCGAGGTCATCAACCAAGACCACCACCGCAATGAGGTGCTTGAGGTCCTCGGATGCCATAAGTTCGGCGAACTCGTCGCGAAATGCCTCCAGCCCACGTGGCTCGTCGTCCTCGCCCTCCGCGGGTTTGACGAGATCAACGATGCTGCCAACACTCGGGATCTGAAACATCAAAGAGGACGTCGCGGCCAGTTTCAGCGCCTTGGCCCAGTCGATGCGCTTGCCGAGCCGGGCGAGAAGGTTCTGCGCCTTGTCGGTCTTGGTCGCCGACGCGGCTACTTCACGCCCCAGAGCAGTGAGGACCTCGGCAATGAGCGACTCTTTGACTCCCGTTGCTGGGTCGTACCGCCAAGGGTCAGTCTGAACAACCAGAATCTTCTGGTCGTCGGTCTTGCGGCGGTCAAGTTCCTGAGCAACGAGGCCAAGAACGGTTGTTTTGCCACTTCCCCAGCTCCCGGAGAGTCCGAGTGCGACCGGATCAAGGCGTGCGTCCAGGAGTGCATCAGCGAGGGTCTCCGCGACCGCGTCGAAAGACAGGAGGTCGACACCAGCCGGGTCATCTGACCAGAGGGGCATTGCAGTCATGTTCGGCGATCAGCTCTCCTCGAAGCCCGACTGGTCGAACTTGAGCGTCTTGGCGTTCTCCGAGACGGTACGGACCTTGCCGTCCTCGAAGCCGATCGAGTTGGTGGCCTCGATCTCGATGCGGACCGTCAACTCGGTGCCGTCGGCGGCACGGAGGTTGGCGATGACCTCGTCGGCGATGTTCTTGAAGTCCAGCGCGATCTTGTCGGAGTTGAGTGTCTTCACCCCATAGAACCGCGTCTTCGGCTTGGTGAAGACGATGTCGACCTTCGGTGCCGAGGGGTCGTATGTCGTGCCTCCACCTTGCTGGTCCACGATTGCGGCCAATTGCTCCTCGGGCGATGCCTTCGGCTCAGTCTCGGCCTCGCGCTGCTTCGACGCGACGTCGGGCCGCACGAGCAGGAGTGTGTCGGTGGCGACTGGCGCAGGACCCTTGTCGTCGGGAGTCCAAAGGCCGATGTAACGGCCTGCGGCTTCGTCATAGCCGGTCGCGAGTGCGAAGGCGTCAGTCACCCAGATCATCGGCAGGTCCACGATGCCTTCGTTGAGCACCTTCCGGTCACGAAGGCGTGGCATGTAGGGGTACTGCGAGTAGAGGCCCCAGAGTGCGCCGAGCGCGACATGGCCGTCCTTCCAGATCTGCGGCACCTTGTTGATCGCCAACCGAATCGTTGCCGCAGCCTGTCGCGTCGACAGGTCACCGTCGTTGCCGAGCCGCCGGGACACTCGCTCGGCAAGCGATTCGGACTGACCCTCGACCTTGGTCTCGCGGATCAGGAACGGTGAACTCGGGTCCGGCGACGTTGGGACCAGTGCCCAGGTGAAGGTCTGCAACAGTCGCGCGGTCACCGTCTGGTCAGCTTGTGCCTGGCGCTGCGCGGCCTGGTTCTTCTGGTTCTGCGTGAGGTCGAGGTCGGACTCGTTGGCAAGGACATGCGTCCAGCCGAGATAGTCGCGCGTCGCGGCATCGAGCTCTTCGAGTCGGGCCTCGTCGGCGGCCAGGTAGACAACCGTGTTGCGGTTGGCCCGGTTCGAGGTGCCGCGCTGCTCGGTAGCCTTCTGTGCGAACGCCTTGGCCTCCGACTCGGACTTGCCCTTGTGCGCGACCTTCGGGTGCAGAATCACAAGCCGGGCTTCGTCGGTGTCCGGGATGTCGGCGTTCGTCTCCGGACAAACGTGAACCCCGGCGAAGTCACCGCGCGTGCGGCCCTGTCCCTGGAGCCGCTTGACGATCTCAGCCCACACGTCCTCCTTGTGGAGACGCTCTGCCTGGTCCTTGGCGGTACGAGTGATGTTGGGCTGGAGGTCGTACCAATACTTACCCGAGCCCGAGTAGAAATACGTCGCCCGGTCGCCGAGGGATGTCAGCGCGGCGTGGAAGTTGCCGGGCACATCACCGGGAACTGCCGTACCAAGGAAGACACGCTGAGTGCCGATGCCCTTCCGGGTCGAGCCAGGCGCGACAGTCGGGGCGGCACCGAAGAACACGGTGCGAGCCAGGCGCTTGGTCAGGGCACGCTGGCCGAAGAGCGGCTTCTCCTTGTCGATGCGTGCCGGCTCAGAGTTGGGGCCGTCGACATCGGCGTCGATGATCGTCTTCCACGAGTCCTGGAGGTACTGCGTCAGCTCGGCGTTCACGTTTGCCGTGGCGAGCGGGATCGAGCCGGGCATGATCAGCGGCGAGGCATCCTCACCCGTCCAGAGCGCGTGAATGACGGTGCTCATCAACCGCAGCACACCACGGGTGCGCTGGAACCGCTCCAGCGAGGACCACTCCTCGTAGAGGGTGTCGAACAACTCCGGGTGGATCGGGTAGGTCCGCTTGATGCGGTCCTCGTACGCCGCATCGCGAACCTCGCGTGGGAAGTCATCGGTGTACTTGCGATACATCTCGACATAGGCCTTCGCCGTTGCCCCAATGGAGGCGAGCCCGGCTGCATCGGGCTGCTTGAACAGCCGCTGCTTGACGATGTGATAGGCCTCGTCGGACGAAGCCGGACGCCACTGGTCAGCCACGCGACGGACGACGTTCTGGAGCCGCTTGAGTGCTTCGAGACCGTTGGCGCCACCAACTTCCTCTGCGTTGCCCACAGCGATCTGAGCGTCGTCACCGCTCTCCGACGCAGGGATCGAGATCGCGAGCAGCACGCCGGACGTTCCCTTGGACGCTTCCGTGAGTGACTGCGCGAAGGTGAACTGGTCGTCGAACGTGCCGCCCGCAAGGTCATCGCGACCGACGAGAGAGCGGGCGTAAGCCACCCACTCATCGATCAGGATGACCGCCGGCGCGTACGTGCTCAGCAGCTCATGCAGCGCATCACCAGGGTGGGTCCGGTCTCCGTCCGCCTTCGCGACGAGCGCGTATCCCTCGGGGCCGCCGAGCTGCCAGGCGAGTTCGCCCCAGATCGTGTTGACCTGGGTTCCGTCGTCCTTGACCACTCCGGATGGGCTGAAGTGGTTGCCGACGATGGCAACGCGGTTGACCTTGGTGCCCTGGTAGCCGTTGGCGATCAACAGCTCCTGCGTCTCCTGCGGGAAGTCACCCACAGGAAGCCCCGCGGCGACGTGCCAGAGCGACAGCATCGAGTGGGTCTTGCCGCCACCGAAGTTGGTTTGCAGGTTGATCACCGGCGAAGCGTTGTCGTCACCGGAGAGACGGCGGACCGCCCGGCCGATCAGGTCGCTGAGACCCTCGGTGAGGTAGGTGCGCTTGAAGAACTCGACGGGGTCGGCGTAGTCGGAGTCGACCTCGCCGCCCGTGGCGACCTTGTAGAGGTCTGCCGCAAACTCAGAGGCATGGAAGTTGCCGGTGGCTACATCGTCGTGCGGCTGAAGCACTTCGCGCCACGGCTTGAGCCCGCCCACAGCCTCAGGGTTATCGACGGCGGCCTTGAGAACCTTCTTGTCATCGCGATCGGCCGTGACTCGTCGCAGGTTGAGGCGGATCGACTTGACCTGGTCCGCCTCCGACGGCTTGCCCAGTAGCGTCATCAGACGCTCAGCGGTATCGAGAGCCCGGTAGGCGTCGTCGTCGGTGAACGAGCCGTTGTGCGCCCAGGTATTGCGGGCATTCTTCAGTTCGGTGGCAAACGCTTCCCCCACGCGGCCGAGGGTGTCGGAGAACGGATACCACCGCGGCTTCACGTTGTTGGTGATAGAGGACTCCGTGAGCATGCGGAGCTGGACCTGCGGGTCGAGAGGGTCGTAGACCTTGCCCGCGTGCCCATCCTTCGCGGCGATGAGCTGAACCCAATTCGCTCCTACAGCAGGGTCGACAGCCCCGATCACCGACGAGATGTAGTCATCGAGCGCCGGTGCGATGACCTCGAACAACTTGCCGATGCGGTCGCGGTTACTCACTGCCATGTCACTCGTCCTCGTCGAAGTCGAACGCAACCTGCGTCTGGTTGGTCTTTCTGGCCGAGCGCGCCACTTCAAGGATCTCGGGCCAACTCGTCACCAGGCTGTTGAAGGACAGTGCGTCTTTCGTCCAACTGTTGCCCTCGGCGACGCGGTAGAGCAGGTGCGCCAGCTCCTTGATGAGGTCGGCATCCACTGCGCCGTCAGGTCGGCTGAGCGCGGCTTGAAGGAAGTCGCCCGCGGGTGCGATGCCGTCCCGTTCCAACACCTTCGTTAGGTGGTGCAGTGCTTCCCAGTTGCTGGTGTGTGTGTCCTTGAGAACGTCGTAGTCCCACGGCAAGTCGGCAGGCTTGATGAGCTGAACGTTCCCGGCGCGGCTCGTGAGGATCTCATCCCTGTCCATGACGTCAACGCTGGTGTTGCGTGCGCGAGCAAGGTTGTCAGCGTCGCCGAACTTACCGATGCCATAGCCGTGACCCCGGTACCAGGCGAGGGCGAAGCGAGAAGTGGAGTCGAAGTCGCCTTCCTGCTCGTTCAACACCTGGTCAAGGATTTCGTTGATCCGCGACAACGCCGACCGGACGGTCATCTTCTTTCCATCCGGCTCAAGCACGGCGCTGTACCTGCTAAATACCGCCATCCCGGGACCGATCGCCGCCTGCGGTAAGTCGACGGGCGCGATCCGCCCCTGCTGCAACTTGCGAAGGGCATCAGGCAGCTCCGCTTCCAGAGCTGCAATGAAGCCACGTCGGTCGGTAGTGGCAGTGCCATGCGCACGGGGCCGCAACGACAAGACGATTGACGAAGCCAGCGCGTTCATCCCGCTCGCCATCATTCGATTGGCGAGCTCACTGCGCATAGGCCAAGTTGATGTGATCTCCCAGCCGCTTTGGATCATGCCCTCTAGGAGGGTTTCCCAACCCGTCGAGGCAGCACTCTCGCCCTCTGCTTCGCTTTGCTTGAACGCGTAGTAGACCGTGATCGGCAGGTCGGGCCGCGCCGCATGTCGGGCTCGCGCAAACACCGAACGAAACCCGTCCTCGAAAAAGGCCTTCGCCCGGTCCTTCCCGTCCTGCCTGTAGGGGTTCGCCACGAGTTCCTCAGCCTTCGGAACGAGCAGTGTCGACAACAACTCGGGATGGACATCACGGAGAGAACGCCGCAGCCACACGTAGAAGAAGTCGGACAGATCTGAGTAGCCGATGTTGTCGTAGTACGGAGGGTCGGTACTAATGACAACACCGTCGTACGACCGCGACGCAGCGTCTGCCTGCTCCACGACGCCCGGCGTGGTAGCAGGGGCAAACTCGACTGCCTCGGCGGTCCACTCGATCTGGCTGAGGTAATTGCCGGTCGATTCGGAAAACGGCGCCGACTCTGCATAGTCCCAGGTCATCGGGATGGCTTGGCGCCCAAACGTATTCCGAATCTTGGAGGCGGACGAATCCCAGCTCGCGATAGTTGACGACCGATCTGCCGCCCTACTCACACCCAGACCGAGGTAAGTCGCGACCGCGTTGGCGTACTCCTTCGTACCTCCGTCACCTACCACCCGGTCGCGTGCTTGGGCGACCAGATCACTGAAAGTTGTCAGAGCCACGAGCTGACGATTGCTGAACAAATCGACGAAGTCGACTAGGCCGTAAGTCGGAGCCTTGAGATCGCGCGGGTAGAAGCCCAGGCTGCCCTTGATCGTGTCCTCTGGTGGGTCTACGACAGCGGCGCGCTCATGCTCGGCTGTCGGCGCAAGGAAAATTCGCTGCCTGTTTCCCTCCGCCACAATTGCCATGAGCGAGTTGCCGAGTCGACGCGCACGGCCTTCGAGCCGGATGTAGCTCAGCGGAACCGAAGCGTCGCAGGAAATGCATCGCGCACCTATTCGCCCAACGGTTCCGTCTGTAGCACTCGTCGGAGCCTTAGCAAGGTCCCTCCCGATCGAAAATGCAACTCGCTGCCCTGAGGGCTGACTCGCGTCGGAGACAACAGCCGGGACGATGTACGCCTCTTTGCCCTTGCGCTTCCCAAGCCACCAACTACGGACGAGCGGCAACTGAATCTGACAGGCGGGGTTAGGGCAGGTGACTGTCCGAGTCCAGATCCAGGCGATCACCGCCGCCTTGGAGCCGTCGGGGAGCTCGGCGGGAGGGTACTGGTCCCCGATTTGTCGCTGCGCCTCATCACGCATCCAAGCGCCATACGCCCGGACGTCGGCAGCAAGCCCCTCAGCCTTGCGCCAATCTCGAATCTGAGAGTCGGCGAGCCCGGGGAACACTGGCCGCTGATCGCGGAACGCGGGCGGGATTTCGATCAACGCCTTGTTGATCAGCACCGCGACGGGATTCAAGTCAGACCCACGAGCTTCGAGTCCAAGCCGCTGGGCTTCCAAGGGGATGGTTCCGCCACCCGCGAACGGATCCAAGATTGTCGGTGGCTTGCCGCCCGTCGACCTCAAAGATCTCGGCGTGCGCCTCCGCCAGCAGCCTCTCGTCACGCACATTCTCCCAGACGACGAGACGCTCGATGATCGCGTGCAGTCGCTCGCGCTCCGCGCGCTGATCTTCCTCGGTTGGGAACTCGTCGGGACGCGAACTTGGGTCGTCGACAAGCTGTGCGAAGAGGACAGCGCGTGCTGCTGCCAACGGGCGCCGCGCCCACCAGAGGTGCAGGGTCGAAGGGTGGCCGTGCCGGATCGACTTCTCCCGGGCAGACTCCCGGTTGATCGCCTCCAGCGGCAACGCCACCTCGATCAGCTTGCGCTTCTGAACCACATCGACCCCTCTGCCCGTCTCCGGGCATGACCAAGCGGCGCCGCGGCGCCGCAACCTAGGTCCTAAACCTAGCCGCCGGGGCCGACACAAACCGGGCAGACAGTTGCAATCTCGCGGTGCGCGGCTCATCTGTTGAGAAGATTGGTCCGTGTCCGGTGTCCGTGCAGCACTCGCCAAGGGTCGTAGCGCCTGTCTGGAACACATGGCCACTTGTGAGTCGTCGGGGCTCCAGTGGAGCGAGGAACCCATCACGGAGATCCTGCTAAGTCGTACGGCACCGGAGGTCAGTTTCGCCACGTTCACGAGGAGGCAGGAGGCGAAGGTCGGAGCCGACTGGCTGTGGTGGTGGATCGCGGCGAACGGCGAGTCATACGGGCTACTCGTGCAGGCCAAGCGCCTGTACGTCGATGGCACACGTTGGAGTTTCAAGTTTGACCACAACGCTGGGGAGCAGCGCAGATCACTCTTCGAGGCAGCAGCCGTTCTCGACGTCGCTCCGGTCTACAGCCTTTACCTCGGCACTCAGCGATATCGGGGTCCGGCTGATTGCGGGCGCGTCTCGCACGAGACGGAGTGCTGCGCCGAGTGCGCGGTGCTCGCAGTCTCCCTCATGCCAGCGAACCTCGCGGTCAGCCACTTGGTCACGGACGCGCATGACACGTACAGCCAATCAGTCGCGCTGGAGGCCGCCTTCGACAACGCCGAGAAGCAGGCGGCCTGGCTCGGCGCGATCACCGCCGACCTAACCCCAGACCTCCGCGAGTTCCTTCACACTCCGCAGATTGGCGTCCGGGCGATTGCACGATCCCTCGTCGACCTCGTCCTCCGCGTTCGGCAAGGGCAGTTCAGCAAGAACCTCGAAGCGTCTATCCGCACGGAGAGCCTGGGGGTTGTATTCCCCGAGCTCCCCGGAGATCGCGGTCACTTCGGAAGCCCCTACATGCCGTTACTGCTCCGAGGACTCGTCCATGCGCCGCCTGACTACGTCGTCTCCATGATTGCGGGCAACGAACTTGGCGACCCTCCCTTCGACAACATAGCTGGCGTTGTTCTCATCCAGACCGGTGGCTGACTCCTAGAACGGGTGGTTCCCCTTGGCCCACTGCTTGGCCCAGTCGCCTCGGATGCCGGTTGCGTCGAAGTCGCCGAGGTCGGTGGTGGCGAAGGGGTCGTCGAGGTAGCGGACCTCGTCGTGTTGCGCGCCCCGTGGATCGACGCGGACAAGGGCGAGGCGGTAACGCGGCACGGCGTTCTTGCCGGTCATCACTTCGTTGTGGGTGACGAAGAAGTCGGTGGCTCCGTCGATGCGGGCTTTGACCTCGATTCGGAACGTGTCGCCGTTCGCGTCAGTGGAGAGGATGTCGAAGCCCGGGTTGTTGAACGCCTGCTCGACCGGGCTTGCGGCCGAGTTCGCGCTCCCGTGCGAGGACCAGGTCGACGCCGCGGCGCTCGACTTCCTTGGTCTCCTTGGCGTGGATCGGTGCGGTCGCGGGCAGGTCGGCTTCCAGCATCCCGACGGGGAGCACGAGTGCGGCGGTGACGATGCGTGGCGGTTTGGTCGACATGAGCTGCTGCTGGTCGAGCAACTCCAGCCGCTTGCGAAGGCGTACGTCGAGTTCGACGGCCTTGCGGTTGAGACTCTCCGACGACTCCTTCGGCTTGTCGCCGGCCTGCTCCTTCTCCGCGGCGATGGCGGCATCGAGGAGGAGGCGGTCGCGTTCGCCTTCGAGTCGCGTCGTGACGAGTGCGCGGGCCTTGCTCAGCTCGGCGAGTCGTCGCGGCTGGACTTCGGCGAGGTACTCCGGCAACTGGTTGGCGATGATCCAGCTCGTTGCCTTGTCCTCGGCATCGGCGAGCCAGGGCAAAGCACGGGCTGCGTCAGTGGCCGGACTGTCGGGTGCTGCGACGCAGTCGAGGTACGGAGCAGGGCCGGCTGGGGTGACGGTGCCGAAGCTGTCGACGAAGGCGTAGCCGAATCGTCGCGACACGGACCCGCCGGTGGCGTCAGCGACTTCCTCGATCACTCCGACGAGCAGGTTCGGTTCCTCCAAGGTCGAGGACACGAGGACGGTGCCTCGGTTGAGGGTGCCGCCGAACTGGCGGACGGCTTCGTCCATGACAGCGTCGTGGAGCGGGTGACCTGGTGCGAGCAGGTCGGCTCGGGAGAGGTCCTCGCCGCCGACCTTGCCCAGACTCGAAGGTCACCCGGTCGTACTTGGTGGCGATCGGCCCCTTGCCTGCCGCCCGGATCTGCTGGGGCACGTTGGCGATCTCGTAGCGGCCTTGCTCCCGCTTCACGATCCGGCCGCCGAGGCGGGTGAACGCTGCCTTGAAGGCGAGTTCGATGTAGTGCGGCTGGAGACGGCGTGCGCGGGCTTCGTCCATCGCCGCCCGCAGCGCCTGGAGGTCAGCCTCTGCGAGGTTCTCCGACGCGAGGGCTCGCTCGTCGAGCAGGTCCTTGAGTCCGTCGCCGACGGATGCGTCGATGACCTCGTGCATCTTGGCCTTCACGTCTGGGCGTTCGCCGTACTGGATGGCCTCAAGCAGCAGGGTGCGCAGTGGGGTCTCGGTGAATGCTTCGCCGAGGACGTCGAAGACCTTGCCGCCGTAGGTCTGGCGCATCTGTTCGAGCTTCTCCAGCAGCCGGGTGAAGACCTCACCCTCGCGGGTGTTGGAGGCGACGAGGTTCCAGAGCCGGCAGACCTCTTCCTGGCCGATGCGGTGGATGCGGCCGAAGCGCTGCTCGATGCGGTTGGGGTTCCACGGCAGGTCGTAGTTGACCATCAGGTGCGCGGCCTGGAGGTTGAGTCCCTCACCGGCGGCGTCGGTGGCGAGCAGGATCTGGACAGTCGCGGTTCTTGGTGAACTCCTCGGTGATCAGACGACGCTCGCCTCGGCGTACACCTCCGTGGATCGCGCGGACGGCATCGGGCTTGCCGATGAGTGATGTGATCCGGCGATGGAGGTAGTCGAGGGTGTCGCGGTGCTCGGTGAAGATGATGAACTTGCGCGGCCACCCGTTCTCGTCGGTGATGAGCGCATTGTCTTGGAGGATCGTGGACAGTTCGGTCCACTTGCGGTCGGTGCCCGATGTCGCGGACCTGCTTGGCCGTCTTCGTGAGGTCTGCGAGTTCGATCAGTTCGGCGTTCAACTCCTCGACCGTCTGCGCAGCGGTGGCTGCGTCGAGCAGTTCCTCCTCGATCTCCTCGATCTCCTCGGCATTGAAGTCGTCCGAGTCCAGGTCTGAGAGGTCGACCTTGGGGTCGGTGTCGGAGTAGGTGCCGTTGAGGATCTCCTGCTTCTTGCGTTCCAACCGCTCCGAACGACGGACGAGACTCCGGTAGATCGCCTCGGGGCTGGATGCGAGTCGGCGCTGGAGCACCGTGAGTGCGAAGCCAACGGTGTTCTTGCGCTTGCCGCCGAGCTTCTCGGCGCGGTTCATGCCCTCGCGGACGTAGTGGGTGACGTCCTCGTAGAGGTCGTACTCCAGGGCTGTCAGCTCGTAGGGCACGGTCTCGGCGATGCGTTCCGGGAAGAGCTTCTTGCCCTCGAAGGTGAGCAGGTCTTCCTTGGTGAGGCGCCGCATGACGCCATCGAGGTCCGCCGACTTGGTGCTCTTGCCCTCGAATCGGTCGCGGTCGAGCAGGGTGAGGAAGAGCTGGAAGTCCTCCTCCTTGCCGGAGTGAGGTGTGGCGGTCATCAGCAGCAGGTGGCGTGTGATGTCGCCCGAGCATTTCGCCGAGCTGGAAGCGCTTGGTCTTCTCCAGCTTGCCGCCGAAGTAGTGGGCACCCATCCGGTGTGCCTCGTCGACGATGATGAGGTCCCACTCGGTTTCTTTGAGCTGCGCCTGCAACTCCTCGTTGCGGGAGAGCTGGTCCATCCGCGCGATCAGGAGCGGGTTGGACTCGAAGACGTTGAGGTTGACGTTGGCGTCGATCAACTGGTTCGTGAGCAGGTCGAAGCGCAGCCCGAACTTGAAGAACAGCTCGTCCTGCCACTGCTCTACCAAGCCGCCCGGCGCGACGATGAGGCAGTGCTTGACGTCATCGCGGAGCAGCAGCTCCTTGACGTAGAGGCCGGCCATGATCGTCTTGCCCGCACCGGGGTCGTCGGCCAGGAGGAACCGCAGTGGCGTGCGCGGCAGGAGTTCGCCGTAGACGGCCTGGATCTGGTGCGGGAGCGGCTGCACATCGCTCGTTGCAACCGCGAGCATCGGGTCGAACAGGCCGGCCAGGGTGATCCGCTGAGCCTCGGCCACGAGCTTGAAGTCATTGGCGGTCGCGTCGAACGCGCGGCTGCCGGTCTGTGCGGCCGAGAGGGTGCCCTCGTCCTTACGGAACACGACCTGCTGGCCCAGCCCGCCGGCGGCGTTCTTGTAGGTCAACTCCAAGGCATCGGTGCCGTGCCACTGCGTCGCGATGACCGTGATGACCTCAGCGGGGATGAGTCCCTCGATACGCAAACCAGGCTTGAGCTCTTCAAGCTGCACTTCTGACCTCCTGATGGGCAGTCGGCCAACGTTACGGGAGCGGTCCGACAATCCGGGCAACGACGCTCGCCCACCGGCCCATTTTGGCAGGGAACGCGTGCGAAGGCCGGACGCGCTGCGGGGTTCGACTCAGCGAGCAGCAGGTCGCCAGACTGTGCCGAGCCAGAAAAATGGTGTCAAGAGCCCTACAGCAGCGAACTTGAGCGCGTTCCAGGCGAACCCCATCACCAGCACATTGAGGTAGCCAGGGCCACCGTCATCGATGATCGTCACGCAGATGCTCATGGCGAACAGGTAGGCCGGCGTGGCGACGAGGGCGACGGGGATCGCCCACTTGAGGCCGCGCGGGGTGCGCAACCAGTCGATTGCGCGGTTCGTGGGCATGTAGAAGGCCAGGTAGCCGCGGATCGCGGCGGTGAGGTGGATGCAGAGCATGAGCATGAGGTTCTCCTTCGGTTCGGCTCACTCCACCTCTACGCCCGGGGTCCGACGCTTCGGGGCATCGGCGTAGTGCCGATGTGGATAACCCGCGCGAAGTCGGTCTGTGGAGTTGTCATCCCAATGAGGGCCGCTCCGGTTTGAGGCTCCCGGCTGCCCTTGCGCCTGCACTCGCGGCTCGGTCCGCGGCGCGCCGGGCAGCCTTCCTCGCCCTCGCCTCATCGACGCGCTGGCGGTCGGAGGTTCCCGCCGACCCGACTGGCGAGTCGTCGTCCTTGACGTCCCACCTGTCGCGGTAGGCCGCGACGATCCGGACGTCCTGCATCCAAAGATCGCGGTCCAGCGGGTCGGTCGGGGCTGGGCCGAGCTTGCGGAGCCACCCTGCCTTCTCGGCGACGGCAGTCTCGGCGACAGCAGTGGCCCGCTTCTCCATGTGCTCCTCGTGCTCGACGAGCGATTCCCGCATGTCGGGGCTCATCTCACCGTCCGCGACCGGGACGAGTCCGGCGATCAGCTTGGGCGCTCGTCGTACGCCGCCCTTCGACCCAGGGGTCGCATGACGGAGTCGGCTGATCAGGACGGCGCCGATGTCCTCAGCGTCGTCGAGTCCGCGCTGCGCGACGATCTTGGGAAGTGTCGCCGATATGTCGTGGCCAGCCGACTCGGCTCGGCGCAACTCCGCGGCCAGCGGCCCGAACGAGTTCGACGTGGTCACGCTCTCGATCTGCTCCTGCGACAAGCCTGCCGTCGATAGTTCGGCCCCCCAGCGATCGCCCTGTGCTTCGGCTGCGATGGTGAGGTACTCACCGGCGAGCTGTCCGAACGAACCCCACTTCTCCTGCTCGGCCTTGATCGTCTCGTGCGCCGAGAGCTCGACCCCGGAGTGCTGGAGCACCCCAACCAGGATCGACTTCGCCGTGACCTCCTCCGGAGACGGCGCAGCGTGGGAGTCGTCGGGACGGTCGAGGGCGACGTACGCGACGTTCGACTCGCGTCCACGGGTCATCGCGACGTAGAAGTTCTCCCGAGTGGTGGAGCCGGTCACCACGATGTGCGCGGTGTCGACCGTCATGCCCTGCGACCGGTGTGCGGTGATCGCGTAGCCGAGGTCGACGTGCTCTGCGACGTACTCGGCCGGTAGCACGACGGTCGCGCCGAACTTCATCCCGAGTCGCTCTGCGACGACCGATCCATCAGCGTGGACATCCCGCACTCGCCAGCGGTCGCCGTTCTTGACCCAGCCGCCGCGCAGCGCATGGATGCGCCGGTGGTTGCGTCGGGTGATGATCAGGTCGCCGATCGATGCACGGGTGCCGTCGTGCAGTTCGGCCTCACGACTGGCTTCGGTCTCGCCGTCGCGGAGTCGTTCGGCTCGGGCGCGCTCGTTGAGTTCGACCATGGCATCGGTCGACTCCGTGACGAGCAGGCTGCTGCGTCCGTCCCGCAGGTCGGCCCGCCAAGCCAGGTACGCCGCGTCGACCATCTCGGCGTGGGTGCCGTCCTGGACCCGCTCGTGGCGGAAGTAGATGCTGACCGCCTTCGTGTGTCCGTGGCGCAAGTCGATCGAGGCGTGCTTCTCCCACTCGTTGACGAAACGGTGGACCTCGGTCAGTTCGGGGGTGTCGTCGCGGGCCGTCGCGAGGAGCGAGAACGCACCGCCGGCGTCGACCGACTGGAGTTGCGCCCAGTCGCCGACCAGGAGGACCTTCGCGCCGGCGCCGACCGCGAGACCGGTGATCCGGTCGAGTGTGAGCGTCCCGGCGAGGGTGGCCTCGTCGATGATGACGAGCTGTCCCTTCCGGAAGGCGGCTCGCCCGTGGTCGTGCTCGTGGAGCCACTTCGCGGTGTTGTCGCAGGCGACGCCGAGGTCTCCGGCGAGTACGTCGGCTGCGGCGGCCGACGGCGCGAGTCCGACGACGCTGTCCTTGCCGTGCACGCTCGTCCAGGCGGCATGCAGAGCGCGCATCGCCGTGGTCTTGCCAGCTCCGGCCGGGCCGATGAGCAGGTCGATCTGTCGCCCGGACACGGCGATGGTGCGCAGCGTCTCGACCTGTTCCTCGCGAGAGCAGGTGTCCGAGCACCTCCGACTCCGAGACCTCCTCGATCACCTCGATGTCGACCACGGGCGAGCTCCGATTCTCACCACGGGCGAGTAGCCGGTCCTCGGCGGCGAGGATCTGTTCGGACGTGAACACGACCCCGTGCTTGGGTCGGAAGAGGCTGGTGCCGTCGCTGCGCCGGAAGGCGCCCGGGCTGTAGGTCAGCTCGGGCGGGGTGAGCGAGATCGAGATTCGCTTGGCCTCCTCGACGATCGACCCGACCGCCGTCTCGCGGTCCGCCACTGTCGCGAAGCGCCACTCCATCGTCTGCCGCGAAGCCTCGGCCCAGAGGTTCCAGTGCTTCCACGTCGAGCGCCTCTGGCTGACGGCTCCTACCACTGCCTCGGCAACCTCCGTGACCGCCACGGGCGAGACGTCGTCGGCTCGCAGGAAGCCACGGGCGAGTTCAACGGCATCGCCACGAGCACCACGGGCGAGTAGGCCGCGCGCCCACGTCGCTGCGTCGCCACCGAGAATCTGACCCGCCCGTGCCCGCCAGTTCGTCGGTCAGTTCGGCAAGCGAGTGGATGTGCTTCTCCGGCCGAGTGGTGAGCGTGGCGGTGGCGCGCAGCTTGATGACAGTGGAGGCAGCAGGTGCTCGCCCGTGGTCACGCTCGTACTCCTCGATCAGCCGGTCCTTCTCGATCTCGATTGCACGGGCACGGTTGGAGAACTCGGCGATCAGCGATCTCGTCGACGCCGACGATCTCGAACGCCGGGTTCCGGTTCGATCCCCGGACGCGCATCTCCCACTCGACGCCGAGCGACCCGGCGGAGGCTGTCGGCGAGTACGGCGTTGTAGTGCTCCGAAAGCGCCACGACCGACGCGAACATCGGTCGGCTGTCGAGAGAGCGCCACCGGCCGATCGAAGACCGTGCGGACCTTGTTCGAGACGACGACGTGGGTGTGCAACTGCGGGTCGCCCGCCCGGGAGTCCCAGTGGTCGTACGCCGTCGCCGCGACGCCCATCACGTCGTGGTGGGCGGAGGCTCCGTCGCGGGCGTTAGCGCCGGCTCGCGTGACTGCAACCTCTCGTTCAAGTAGCGCGAGCACCTTCGCGACCGCCTGGTGGTGGGCGTCGACGATCAAGGCCTGCATGCCCGCGTCCGCGACGCCCCACAGCACCGAGACCGACTTGGGCACGCTGAAGGTGTAGTCGAACCCAGCGGTTGCGGTCTGCGAGCCCTTCGCCAGTTCCTCGGCGTCGATCTCGTCGACAAGCTGTGCGCGTTCCTCGTCGCCCAGGTGCGGGTTGACGCTGGCCGCCCGCTCATCGACCCGCTCCTTGTGGGTCGCGAAGCGCTGGAACGCGGACCCGAGTTGCTCGCCCGTCACAGGGT
The DNA here is from genome assembly GCA_037046605.1 of Nocardioides sp. Taxonomy (GTDB): domain Bacteria; phylum Actinomycetota; class Actinomycetes; order Propionibacteriales; family Nocardioidaceae; genus Nocardioides. Next base: position 394,459 of record JBAOHF010000037.1, on the reverse strand, counting down.
CGCGTCCCTGCCCGATCAGCAGCACGAGTTGCGACTCAGAGACGGTGCTGCCGACAGCGATCTTGTCCCCGCCGCCGAGTTGGGCGACTCCGGAGCCGAGCCAGAATCCGGGCGGCGTACCGGCCTCGGCGTAGTAGCGAGTCAGTGGTGTCGACAGAGCCCGGTTGCCGTCTCCGGTGACGACGCTCCGAAGCAGATATTGGTAGCCCTTGCCTGCCGACATCTTGCGCATGGACACGGTCATGGCCGCGCACCTCCTCGGCGTGAAGGTGTTCAGCAGGTTCCACAGCCCCGTTTTGGACCGGTCCATCCACAGGCCCGGGCCACTGAGCCCACCTCACGGTGCCAGACGTGTGGGGATGAGAAGACGCAGTCGCTCGTGCAACACGGCAGACAGAGCGCACCTGCGAGGAGATGCGGCTATGTCGGCCGCGATGCGGAAGAGGTGAGGAATGAAAGACGGTTGCGCTTGGTGGGTCGCCGGTGGCTCAATAGGACATGACGGTGCCTTGCCAGTCCGTCAGCAGGGCGTCGTTCGCACTTCCGTGACCCAAACCCACGGGAAGGGCAACGGTCTCGGAAAATGACGCGAAATCGGGGAGCAGAGTCTTGTAGCGACCGCAGCCATGCTGCTGGTCGCATTGACCGCGTGTGCCGACGAGGGCAATGATCCGGCGGCGCCTGGGAGCACAGCCCCCAGCACGCCGGCCCCGACCACAAGTTCATCGACGCCGCCTTCCGAGAGCGATAGTCGCCTCCGAGGCGGCGTCCGCCATGGTGCGCCAGTACTTCGAGACGGTGGGCCAGGTTCGGCAGGACCCGAAGCGTCCGGCGTCCGATCTCGACGCCGTCGCTTCGAGCACGCAGCTTCTCGCGCAGAAGAACCTGCTGAAGCGCCAGCGAGCCGACGGACTCCACCAGACCGGCATGACCAAGGTCGTCGAAGCTGAACGTGCAATCCGTCAGCCTCGATGACCCGGCCACTGCGGTGATCGACGTCTGCTGGGACGTCAGTGGCGTCGACGTCATCGATCGCAGCGGCACGTCGGTGGTGACGCCAGAGCGCAAGGACATCGGCTGGACGCGCTTCACCGTCACCAACGACAAGTGGAAGACAGCACCGACCGACGGTTGGCGGGTGTCTGGCGGCTCGGACCTGGAGAAAGAGCCGTGCGCCGGATCCTGACCCTCGCGGTCACGGTCGCAGCCCTCGCAAGCGGGCTGGTCGACTCTGGTGTCGTCACCGGCGTACGCCGACACCGTCTGCGGCCAGACCGACCCGGACACCGGCATCTGCCTGATCTGGATCGAGGTTCCCGGAAACCCCGGGCAACCCCGGTGATCCGGGACGACGACGGACCGAAGGACACCGGTTCGGGCGCGGCCTGCTACTGGGACGGCACCGCGCAGGGCATCGACAGACCCACCTCCCGGACCGGTGCGCGTGCAATTCCGAGTACGGCTACTGGTCGAACGGCTATCACTGCTACATCACGCTCGCTCGATCCCGCAGCCCGCGGCCGGGTGATCCGAGCTGGGAGGGCACGAACCTGGACGACGGCGCGCGTCTACCAGTGCTACCAGCCGCAGACGGACCTGCTCATCCTGGTGTGGTCGGCGGACCCGCCGCCCAACTCCGGTAGCGGCCCCACACCCCGCGAGGTGGCGCAGCTCGCCATCGCCGACATGAAGCTGACAGCCATCAACATCGGCATCGCTCCGAAGGCCGAGGACGGCAGCATCGGCCTCGTCGGGCATGCCGGTGTGGATGTGGGCCGCGAACCCCGAGCGACCACACCTGGGGACCGATCACCGCCTCGGCGACCGCCGGCGGCATCACGGTCACGGCGACCGCTCGGGTGCACAAGATCACCTGGGACATGGGTGACGGCAACAAGGTCACGTGCACGACGCGCCGGCACGCCGTACAAGGCGGCGTACGGCAACACGAAGTCTCCCGACTGCGGCTACGTCTACACGACGTCGAGCTCGCCGAAGCCCGACGACAAGTACACCGTCACGGCGACGTCGGACTGGGTCATCGACGTGGGCCGGCGCAGGACAGACGGGAACCATCCGGCTCAACGGACTCGTCCGGGAGGCACAGATCGCAGTCGGCGAAGCGCAGGTGCTCGTGCAGTAACCCGGGCAGAGGAAGGCACTGAGTATGAGCAGGACAGCCACCCGAGACGACAGGACCCTCGACCACGAGTCGGGTCCCGCCGCGAGTCCGCTTGTGCCACCGCCGAAGCTCCGGCGACGACCAGCTCTGCTCGTCGGCCGCGCTCGTGGCGATCTGCCTCGGCGCTCTGCTCGCCGCCTGGGCGTGGACGGCGACGTCGAAGACCCAGGAGGTCCTCGTCGCGCGGCACACGATCGAGCGCGGCGTCAGTGATCGAGGCCGACGACCTCGCCCGGGTGCAGCTCAGCGCCGACCCGGCACTCAAGCCAGTGCCGGCCAGTCCAGTTCGACCAGGTGGTCGGGCAGCGTGCGGCGTACGACGTCGCGGCCGGCGGCGATGCTCACCCCGGACTCGTTCACTCGACGGTGTCGTGCCCGACGGCGACCAACTCGATCGTCGGGGTCGCCCTCACGCCCGCCCAGGCGCCCGGGCTGGATCTCGCCACTGGCGACCGCGTGCGCGTCGTCGCTCACGCCGGCCTCAGGGCGAGGAGCTGCCCACCGGGTGTGCCGCCGTTCAGCGAGGCGACGGTCGCCGGGGTACGCACGTCTCCGACGAGACCGGGCAGTTGATCGTCGACCTGCTCGTGCCCCACGCCGACGCCGCGGTCCTCGCTGCCCGCGCGGCAACCGGCCAACGTCTCGCTCGTCCTGGACTCGCGGGAGCGCTGATGGCTGTCATCGCGCTTGACCTCGGCATCCGGCTCGCCCGGGGTGACCACGAGCGGCTCTCGGGACTGGCGTTGCTGTGGCCGCGACCCGTCCTGCTTCGTCGAGGCTGATCCCACGGGCGGGTCCGGCTCTGCTTGGCCGGCTACTTCCGCGGCACCCGGGAGTACGGCGGCGGGCTGATCGAGCTGGCGCTCACATCGAGCAGCATCCGCGACGGGCTCGCCGAGGTGTCCCAGCGGATCGAGGGCACCAACGTCTCGTTCGTCGCCGGCACTCGGTCGCACACACAGGCACCTGCGCTGCGAGATCTCTGGCAACCGCTGCTCGGAGGAACTGACCGACCTGGAGTCGACCGGCCAAGACGTCATCGTCGACGCCGGGCGGCTCGGACTCGTCGGGTCGCCCGAACCCTCTGCTCGCGCAACGCCGACCTGACGCTCGTGGTGACGCGGACGAACCTCCCGTCGATCTCGGCGGTGCGGTCGTGGGCCGACTCCGATCCAGAAGGGCACGTTCGATTGGCAGCAGTCGGGCGTCGCTCCTCGTCGGCGAGGGGCAGCCGTACGGCGCTGGCGAGGTGAGTCGAGCTCTCAGCTCGCCCGTCGTCGCCACCATCCCCGACGATCCCGGAGGCAGCGGCGGTGTTCTCCCGCGGAGCCCAACCTCCCAAGCGGTTCGAGGTCGGGCCACTCGCCCGTGGGCTGCAATGCGGCCATTGCCGCGATCCACTCGACCGTCTCGCGTCGCCGCGGCGAGCTGCTGGAAGGAGCTCGCCCGTGAGCACCGAGAGCATCGGACGACGCAGCATCGGCTCTGACCGCCCTACCCCTGTTTGCCCAGCCGCTTCCCCCAGCGGGCCACGGGCGAGTTCCGTCCCTCGGCTGGTGACGCCAGCTGAGCGTGAACGGCGACTCGCCCGTGGCAGCGGTCGACTGGGCGCTTGTCGCGGCGTTGCGGGCTCAAGCCTCCGAGCAGCTCAGCCAAGCGGTTGCCGCCGATCGGGCGAGGTTGGACAAGAACCGCGCAGGAGGAGTTGGGGCGTTCGATCGTGCTCGACCTCATCGAGTCAACGATGGCCGACCGCGTGAACGCCGGGTCGGCGGCATGGTCAGTCAGCCCAGCAGGATGCTCTGGCGCGGGCGGTCTTCGACTCACTGTTCCGCCTCGGCCGGCTCCAGCCTCTGGTCGACGACGACCGGGTGGAGAACATCATCATCGCCGGCCACGACAACGTGATGCTCGAACTCATCGACGGGTCGCTGGTCGACGGACCGACCGGTGGCCGACTCCGACGACGAGCTGATCGACTTCCTGGTCTTCCTCGCCTCACGCAGCGAGGTCAACGCACGCGGGTTCTCCGAGGCCCAGCCCGCGTCTCCACCTCCGCCTCGACGGCGGCTCCCGCCTCGCCGCAGCGGCATGGGTGACGCCTCGGCCGTCGGTGGTGATCCGCCGTCACCGGCTGATGGAGGTCACCCTCGACGACCTGGTCGAGCGGGACATGCTGACCCCCGTGGCCGCGTCGTTCCTGCGCGCCGCGGTGCAGGTCGCGCAAGAGCATCGTCGTGGCGGGCGCACAGGGCGCGGGCAAGACCACACTGGTCCGGGCTCTCTGCGCGGAGATCGACCCGCATGGAGGCGATCGGCACCTTCGAGACCGAGTACGAGCTGCACCTCCACGAGCTGAAGCGCCACAAGATCGTGCACCCGTGGGAGGCCCGCCCGGGGTCCGGCGAGCGCGGGCCGGACGGCCGCATGGCGGGCGAGTTCACGCTCGACGACGCGCTCGTCGACTCCTTCCGGTTCAACCTCTCCCGCCAGATCGTCGGGGAGGTTCGTGGCAAAGAGATCTGGGCGATGATCAAGGCGATGGAGTCCGGCACCGGCTCCATCTCGACCACCCACGCCTCCGACGCGGTGGCGGCGGTCCGCAAGCTGGTGACCTGCGCGATGGAGGCCGGTCCGCACGTCACGCACGACCTGGCGACCATGCGAAGCTCGCAGCGACGATCGACCTGATCGTGCAGCTCGACCTGCAGCACCTCGACGGCAAACGGGGTCTCGCAGCGGCGGACGGCGGGTCGCCGAGATCATCGCCGCTGGCCCCGGGCGAGCGCGAGACCGGGTACGCGACCACCCACATCTTCGCGCCCGATCTCGACGGCAACGGCAAGACCCGCCGTCCTGCCCGACGAGTACCGAGCGCTGCATCCAGTTCGGCTTCGATCTGCCCGGCTATCTGATGCGGTCAGGAGGTCCGCATCGTGATCGCCCTCGTTCCTGCCCTCGCCGGTGCGCTCGTCGTCGCCGGGATCATCGGCGTGCTGCTCGGAGCTGCGCCCGGCACCCGTCGTCGAGAAGCGACCGCGCTCCGCCGCGTACGGAGCGTCCAGCACCTCGACCGTACGAGCCGCAACTGCTCCTGCTCGGCGGGCTGGGCGCCGGGGTCGTCGCCTGGCTGGTGACCGGGTGGGTGCTCGCCGTCGTTGCCGTCCCTGTCGCCACAGTCGGGCATGCCGATGCTCCTGTCAGCGGGCTCGGCCGCGCGCGCGGATCGAGCGGCTCGAAGCGATGGAGGAATGGACCCGCTCCCTGTCCGGGCGTCCTCACCGTCGGCGTCGGCCTGGAGCAGGCTCTCGTCGCAACGCTGCGCTCGACCCCCAGCGCGATCGCTCCCGAGGTCACCGCGCCTGCGTCGCGCGGCTGCGGGCACGGTGGGTCACCGAGGACGCGCTGCGCGCGTTCGCCGACGAACTCGACGACTCCACCGGCGACCTCGTCGCCGCCAACCTCATCCTCGGTGCTCGCCGCCGCGGCGCCGGCCTGGCCAGCGTCCTCGAAGGACTGGCCGAGTCGGTGGCTGCCGACGTACGTGCTCGACGGCAGGTCGAGGCCGACCGCGCCAAGCCGCGGGCGACCGCCCGCTGGGTGACGCTGATCAGCGCTCGGCGTCCTGGTGATCCTTGCCGTGTCGGGGACGTACGTCGAGCCGTACAAGAGCCCACTCGGGCAGGTCATCCTCGTCACCCTGCTCGTCGGCGTACGTCGCCACGCTTGATCTGGATGAAGCGGATGGCGATCGGCACGAACGCTGCCGCGCTTCCTCGGACGCGCCGAGGGTGGCGCGCATGACCACCGGCCTGCAACTCGCACTCGCCTCCGGCGCTCTCGTCGTCACTCGGAGTCGTCCTGCTCGTCATGCGCCTGCTCCCGGCCGAACCAGACCTCGCCGAGGCGCTGAGCCGGACTGACTCCCGCGCGTGGTCGAGCGACACGCGCTCAGCACGGCGACGACGACCACGGGCAAGGAGCGGATCGGCGTGTGGGCGATGAAGGTCGCTTCCGCCGGTCGATGTGGGTGCGGACGCCCACCCGAGAGCTCGCGCTCCTGCGCATCCCGCTGGCGCGGTTCTACGGCGACAAGCTGACCTTCGCCTTCCTCGGACTGCTCATCCCTCCGCTGCTCGCCGTGGTTCTTCGGCCTGCTCGGACTGGGATTCCCCGTCGCGATCCCGGCGATCGCCTCGCTCGGGTCTGGCGGGCGTGATGTTCTTCCTGCCCGAACTACAACGCGCTCGACGACGCCCGGAAGGCTCGGCTCGAGTTCGCCCGCGCGCTGGGCGCCTACATCGACCTCGTCGCCCTGGAGCGCAACAACGGCTCCGGGGTCCGGCAGGCGATGGAGGCCGCGGCCGAGGTCGGCGACTCGTGGGTGTTCACCCGCCTCTCGCGAGGAGCTGACCCGCGTCGCGTTGGTCCGGGCCTGCCACCGTGGGATGCCCTGCACACCTTGGCTGACGAGCTGGGCCTGCCCGAGCTCGACGACTTCGCCGACATCATGCGGCTCTCCGGCGAGGAAGGCGCGCAGCGTCTACACCACGCTGCGCGCCCGCTCCGCGGCGATGCGCACGCGCGATGCTCAACGACGAGATCGCCGAGGCCAACGCAGTCGGCGAACGCATGACCATTCCCGGGTCGCTGCTCGGCGTCATCTTCATGGCGCTGCTCGTCGCCCCGTCGCTGCTGCGGATGTTCAGCAACACCTGACCACCGAAGGAGCCCAAGAACAGGAAGGAACCCACCCATGGAACGACTCATCGGAGCGCTGCTTCGCGCTCACGTACGGACTGGAGTGCACGGCTCCGCGCCGTCGAAGCGAGCGCGGCTCGGTGACCACCGAGCACGTGCTCTGGGCGGTCGCGGTCATCGCCATCGTCGGGATCGTCGTTGCGGCGGTGAAGGCATATGTCGACAAGCCAAGCCGGCAACATCAAGTAGCCGTCGCGCGGCTGGACGAACGTGGCTCGGTCGTCGATCGAGCTGGTGATCCTGCTGCCCGCGCTCTTCGCCGTGATGTTCCTCGGGATGCAGGCGGCGCTGTTCTACCACGCCCGCACCGTCGCGATCGCTGCCGCGCAGGAAGGTGCCCGTGCCGCCGGCGGCGAGCACGGCAACGAGTCCGACGGCGTTCAGGCGGCCACCGCCTTCGTCCAGGAGGCCGGCGGCGATGACGTGCTGTCCGGAGCCACGACCACTGCGAATCGGACGGCGACCACGGTGACCGTGGTAGTCGAAGGGCACTCGCTGAGCGTCATCCCGGGCTGGTCTCCCGTGGTCCGACAGGTTGCCTCGGTACCAGTCGAGAGAGTGACGGCCCCGTGACTCGCCGGCGGTCGCATGACGAGCGGGGTTCGGCCGCTGTCGAAGCCGTCGTTGGCGTGCCTGCGTTCGCGCTTTTCGTCGGGCTCATCATCTTCGGCGGTCGCAGCGCAACCACCCATCAGTCGGTGGAGACTGCGGCTGCCGACGCCGCGCGGACGGCCTCCATCGAGCGCACCGCCATCTCTGCCCGGTCCAAAGCAACCTCGACAGCGACGACCAGCCTGTCGAACCAAGGCATCGACTGCCTCGACATCGACGTCACCGTCGACGCCAGCCAGTTCAGCCGACCCGTCGGCGAGACAGCGACCGTCTCCGTCACCGTCCAGTGCCGCCTCGACCTGTCCGACCTCTCCGTTCCAGGCGTGCCCGGAAGCCGACTGATCAAGGCGACCCAGTACCAGCCCGATCGACACTTGGAGAGAGCGCGAATGACGCGACGTACTCGTGACGAACGCGGCTCCATCTCGATCTGGATGGTGACCGCCAGCTTCGTGATGATGATGCTCGTCGGACTCGCCGTCGACCTCGGCGGCCAGGTCCACGCCAAGCAGCGCGCCCACAACATCGCCGCAGAAGCCGCCCGCACCGGCGGCGAACAGGTCGAGGCCGGCACCCGCGATCGAAGGGCGCTACGTCAGCGTCGACATCACCGCCGCACGCACCGCGGCCGAGCAATACCTCGCTGCCGCCGGCGTCGACGGGACCGTCACGGTAACCGGCGGCGACACGATCCACGTTGCGGTCACCGACACCTACACACCCACGTTCTTGAGCTTCATCGGCATCGGCGACCTCACGGTCACGTCCGACGCCTCCGCCCGCATAGTCCGCAGTCTGGGAGGAACCGAACAGTGACCACGCGCAATCGCCTCGCCGGGCTCGGAGCCAGCCTGCTCATCCTCCTGCTCGTCATCGGCACGCCCGTGCTGCTCATCGCCATCGGCGCCACGCCGTGGCACGAGAGACCTCGGTGACTCTCGGCGACCTTGCTCGACCAGCCCAGACGACGGCACCCTCGCCCTGCTCGTCATCGGTGCAGTCGCGTGGATCGCCTGGGCGATCATGGCTGTGTCGCTCGGCGTCGAGACTCTCGCCGCCGCGCGAGGAGTGAAGCCTCCTCGACTGCCCGGTCTCGGCCTGCCGCAGGGCTTCGCGGCGCGTCTGGTCGCGGTCGCCGCTCTCCTCTTCGCCGTAGCGCCGACCGTCGCACCGGTGTTTGCGCCCCAGGCAGCACATGCCGCTCCCGTGGCCAGAGGTCTCTCGGCTCGTCAGTCTGCCGGAGACCGAATCGTCGCTCCCCGGCGGAGGCGGTAGCGGCGCCGATCGCTACCGCTGACAAGGAACTGGCAACGATCGACTACACCGTCCGGCGCGGCGACAGCCTGTGGAAGATCGCCCAGGAGCAGCTCGGCGACGGAACGCGGTACCGTCGAGATCGTTGCCCTCAACGAGAGCCGTCCTGCACGGGCGACCCAACTTCATCGACCCCGGCCTCGTGCTGAGCCTGCCGAGCGACGGCGCTCCCAACCTCGATGCCAGAACCACAGGGCGAGTCAACGTACGTCGTGGAGCCGGGTGACACCTCGTGGGACATCGCCGACGAGGAACTCGGTGACGGGCGAGTGCTACCCCGAGATCTTCGAGGCATCGCAGGCCACCGTGCAGTCCGACGGGCAGCGAGCTCACCGACCCCGACCTGATCCGCCCAGGCTGGGAACTCACCGTTCCCGGCGACATCGCTGAGCCGCCTGTGGTCGAGCCGCCGGTAGTCGACGCCCCGCCCGTGCGTGACGCCGGGCGGCAAGCACGTGGGACCCGATCCGATCGAGACGCCCGCCCCATCGGCGGAGCCGACGTCGACGGCACCTGCCGAATCTGACCGACTCGCCCGCGGTCTCGGAGACCGAACGATGTCGACGACAACGAGTCGGCGTCGGTGGCGTGGCTCCTTCCCGGACTAGTCGGAGGCGGTGCACTGCTCGCCGGGGCCGTCCTGCGCGGCCGTGCGCGCCCACCGTCGTACCCAGCAGCGGTACCGCCGCCCAGGTTCCACGGTCGAACCGCCACCTCCGGAGCTCCGCGCGGTTGAGAAGACGGCGACGATCGCCGGCGCACCTGCGGCCGAGGTGATCGTCCAACTCGACCGGCTCTTGCGGCACCTCGCCGCCACCACGGACGAGCCACCCAAGCTCGACGCCGTCGAGATCGGCAAGGAGACCGTCACCCTCCACCTCGCCGAGCCCCGCCGACCTGACCGACGCCGTGGTCGGGCGCGGACATCGACATGGTCGGCCGAACTCGACTCGCCCGTGGGAGACGAGGACGTGCTTCCGCCCTACCCGCTGCTCGCCGAGCGTCGGGACAGGGAGACGACGGGCACCTGTGGTTGCTCGACCTGGAGCGACTCGGCTCGACCGCCCTCACCGGCGATCACGAGCACGCGCCGACAGCGCTCGCTCGTCACCTCGCTGCCGAACTCGCGCTGAGCCCATGGGCCGTCATCTCGACCGTCGACGCACTCGACATCGCTCCCGAGTTGGCAGCCCTCGACACCCTCCGTCTGCACGTCCACTCAGCGGACGACAGGGAGTTCCTCCAACGCCTCCAGCGAGATCTCGCTCGCGATCTGGAGGCGGGCCAAGGCGACCCGGAACCGTTCCGAGCGCTGTTCGTGGCTGGTGACCGGAGCGACGGACGTACGCGCAATCGTCGACGCTGATTCAGGCACCAGACATTGCGCGCCGGGTTCGCTGTTGTCATCGTCGGAGACCCAGATCCAGCCGATGTCGTGATCGAGCTGACTCAGGACGGCCGCCTGCGCCTGCCCGCGCTCGGTCTCGATCTCGTGGCCGCTGGCCTGACGGCTGACGAAGCAGCGGCAACAGCCGCGATCGTCGACATCACCCGTGAATCCGCCGTCGTGCCGATGCCACGGGAGGAAGGCGTAACGGGATGGCGAGCGCTCGCTGACCAGGCAGGCGCCCTCCTGCCGCAGTACACCGAAGTCCGGCCTGCGGGCGAGGCGGGCAGCGAGTCGCTTCTCCCCGAGGCGCCACAGCGTTACGAGGCGGTGGCGCCAACGACGGCCGACGACGTCGCAACGCTGGCGCCCGTGGTTCCCGAGCAGACCCGGCGAGCGATCGAAGAGACCGACCCCGAGCTAGATGCCGACCTGGCCGACTGGCACGACCCGGACATGCACCCGGCCGAAGCTGCGACTCCTCGGTCCGGTCACCGTCAGCGCCCAGAACGAGCCTCCGTCTGCTGTCACCGAGCGAAGGGCTTACTTCACAGAACTCGCCACCTATCTCGCGCTCCACCCGGACGGGGTCTCGTCTCGGCACGTGGGAGACGCCTTCGGGATCAAGCAGTCACGAGCCCGCACCGACCTCGCCTCCATCAGAGAGTGGTTCGGGAACAGCGCCCGCACCGGGGAGCAGCACCTTCCGGCAGCGAGCACGTCTCCAGCCCACGCGGCACGCGGTGTCGGCGGTTACCAGTTGACCGACGTCCTCGTCGACTTCGACTTGTTCCGGCGTCTACGCGTGCGAGCCCAAGCACGCGGCGCCGACGGCATGGACGACTTGATAGCCGCGCTGGGACTGGTGACGGGCGAGCCCTTCAGCGCCCTACGCAGCCCCGGATGGAGTTGGCTCCTCGACGACGAGCGCATCCACGAAGCCGCGATGCTCGCGGTGGTCGACGTGGCACACATCGTGGCAACTGACGCCTTCTCCCGTAGCGACGTCGACCGAGCCCACCTCGCCGCCGAGGTCGGCTGTATGGCCGCTCCGTACGACGAGGTCTGCCGCCTCGACCTCGCCAAGGTTGCCGAGGCCGAAGGCCACGAGACGCTTGCCGAGCAGATCCTCGACGAGCACGTCTTCAACCGCACCGACGACCACCTGCCTCCGATCGACCTGCCCGAGCGCACCAAGATCGTGGTCAAGAACCACGACTGGGGCGGCCCGAAGCGGCGCCAGGGCTGATCCAGGCCTGACCGGAGAGTCCGCCCAGCCCGAGACCCGAGTCACTGTCGGACCGATCTGGCATCATCGTTCACATTCCAGGTCGACGCCATCGCACGCGTCCGCCGCGATTCTGAAGGGCCGCGTCTCATGCATCCCCGCGTCAAGGAGTTCGTCGAGGACCTTCAGCAGAACCCGCCTGCCGACCTCAGGCAATGGATCGCTGAAGGGCCTCAGGCTCGGGTTGATCACCTCCGAGAGTTCGATATCGAGGACCTTTCCGACCAGGGCCACGCGCGCCGGGTCGAGATGGCAGAGACGGTGTTGCCGCACCTCATCGACTTCGCCAAGCAGGGCAGGACCATGACCTTCACGGAGTTCGTGGAGTTCGCTGGACGTGGGAACAAGCGCGGCGTGAACGGCGGCACACTCAACCCCCTCGCGGCACTATGCCTCACGCAAGGACTGCCACCGCTTTGGACCCTCGTTGTCACCGCACAGAGCGGCCTCGGCTCGGGGTACTGGCGCGAACACGACGATTCGCACAAGGTGGCGCGCCAAGAGGAATGCTTCGCCTACTACGGCGCCACCCGCCAGCCGGAGAACCCCGCCAGAGACGTGTGCCCCGATTGCTTCACCGAGCGGACCCCGACTGGCGCTTGTCTCTGCTGACTGCGCACGTTCCCATCTCGCCACCGATCCGACGGCTCCATTTTCAACTGGTTCAGACGTCGTGGAATTCGACCGGCGAAAAATTCTATCGGCCGACCACGGGCGGGGTCTGACCTGCATAAACGCCGATCTGGCGACTCGCCCGTGGTGCCACGGGCGAGCTGACCACGGGCGAAATTTGGTGCCCCCTACGGCGCAACGTCGTGGGCATGAACCAATCAGCCCCAAGGCGGTCGCCGACTTCGCGGTGGAATCCGCGGCTGCCCGTCTCCTTGTCCGAAGCACCGGACCTCGCCACCGCCTCCATGATGCTCGCGGCGCGCGACATCCCAGTCTTTCCCTGCACGCCCGGCGGGAAGCAGCCACTGACCACGCACGGGTTCCACGACGCGACCACCGACGCGGCGACAGTTCGAGAGCTGGTGGCAGTGCTGGCCCGACGCAAACATCGGGATGCCGACCGGCGCTGCGGCCGGGGTCGACGTGGTCGACGTCGATATCCACGCCGGCGGCAACGGGTTCGCGGCGTTCGAGCGAGCCAGGTCTTCCGGCCTCGCCGAGGGCTGGGCGTGGCTGGTGCGCACTCCGTCCGGCGGAGTCCACGCGTACTACCTGCGCGGATCGGTCGATGAGCAGCGGTCGTGGCAGGTGCCGGGTCAGCATGTCGACTTCCGCGGCGACGGTGGCTACATCATCGCTCCGCCCTCGCGGGCCACAACCGACGGCGGCCAGACCCGCTCATATGAGCTGATCGCCGTCGCGCAGCACCGAGTCACACCGGTGGACGCTTCGGCACTCAGGACGTTCCTCGACCCGCCGCGGCCGACTCGTCCTCCGAGTGGAATGCCGTTAGTGGGTGCTCGCCCCGACAAGCTCGCGGCGTGGGTCGCCACCCGACCTGAAGGTGCTCGGAACCACGGTCTGTTCTGGGCGGCCTGCCGCATGGTCGAGGAGAACCATCCCTTCGACTCGGTCGCCAGCTTGCTCGGCGACGCAGCGAGGTCGGCCGGCCTGTCCGACCAGGAAGCCATGACGACGATCCGGTCGGCGTACCGGATCGCGTCCCGACTCGGGCCGGCGACGAACGCCCGCCCTACGAACGCGGCTGAGGCGGTGTCGCTATGAACAACAACGAGTTCTACGAGCGACGCGACGACCGGGCGATGCCCGAGCCGCCAACGCCACAGCCGCAATCCGACGAAGCGGTCTCCGCACTCGCGTTGCACCGGGACCCGTCCGTGCCCGACGCCGCGACTCCTGCGGAAGCGAAAGCCCAGCGAGGCATCGCCTGGGTCCGCCCCAGCGAACTCCCGACCCTGGTCGGCTCGAAGTGGGTCGGTCGTGGCATCGATCTTCAGTCCGAACTGGTGCGCCGCTCACGTCGAGCACCAGGAACTGCGGCGAGAGCTGGCCGGCGGATCAGCCGCACCGCGATCGCCCGACCCGAACAGGCCACACCCACGGCCACGACCGAGGAGCTGGGGCTATGACCACCTCACTCGAAGGACCCCTGGACTTCACCACCACCGAAGGACTCCGGCTCATGCTGGTTCGCCTGCGCTACTCCGGCACCGGCTGGAGCGACGACGCCGACGCGTCCGACCTGATGGTCTACGCGATGGAGAAGTACGGCGCGCTGGCCCGCAAGTACGGCTATGAGCCGGTCGAAGCCGCGATCGCGGCCTTCGATGCCATGCACACGAGGGCGGTGCGGGTGGCCGAGGACCCTTGGGCCGTCGTCACCCGCGCCGTCGAACTCACGCTGATCTACGACCAGCGCGCCGACGGTCTGTTGTGCTCGAACCATCAAGCCCGTCGTGAAGTCGACATCGAGCGACACGACGCCGAGCGGTTCAGCGACCGGGAGGCCGAGCTCATCGACTTCCACCCCGCCTTCGCGGTCGCCGCCCCGCAGGACTCAATCGACTTCGGTGACGAGGACGAAGGCGAAGACGAGGGCCTGGAGGCCGACGAGCCGACCAACGCGTGGGTTGCAGTCGATGACGCCGTCGACGTGTTCGTCGCCATGCGTTGGCCGGAGGATCTCACCCGAACGGCCATCGAGTACATCTGCACCAAGCTACTCCGGTGCGGCAACCGGCACACCGCGTTCGAGGCACTGAGACGCGATCGCGACGCACAGGCGATCCTCGACGTCGACCAGAAGGCCTGGCTGGTGTTCCTCCGAGTCATCCTCGGCAACCAGCACCCCGACCGTCGGCACACATCGGCCGGGCGCGGGATGCTGCTGCGGCTCGTCATCGGCGACCAGGCCGAAGACCTGCTTGGCGACAAGACCCTCGTAGCCGAGATCGCGAGCATCCGCCAGCCGGCGCGCCTTCGCACGGTGGGCGGTAGCCATGTCTGAGCACGACGGTCACGTCGAGTTGGAACGACGGGTCGACTCGATCATCGTCGGCGTACGCCACCGTCAGCACCCCGAGGAAGGGATCGAACCGTCTGATGGCGTCGATCAAGAAGCTCGGGCTCTTGCAGCCGGTCACCATCACACCCGACGGAGTGCTTGTCTGCGGCGCGCGTCGCCTCGCAGCGGTGAAGGGGTTGGGCTGGCGCACCTTGAAGGTATGGGTGCGATCCGGGATCTCCGACGAGCTGAACCGACTGCTCGCGCAGAACGACGAGAACGAGCAGCGCAAGGAGCTCTCGCCGAGGGAGCAGGCCGCTCTGTTCCGCGAGCTCCGCGACCTCATGCGGGAGGACGGGAAGCGGCGACAAGAAGCGAGCCGATTCGGCAAGGGCGGCGAATCGGAGGAAGACGACGGTCCCGGCGCCGCGCCGGGACCGTTGCCCGGACACGGCGATGTGCGCCACCAGGCGGCGACCGCGGTGACGACGAGGGCGTCGTACCACTCGCTTGAGCAGATCTCGGCTATCGAGCGAGTTGCCGCTGACCGATCCCTCCCGGACGTCGTCCGCAAGATTGCCGAGTCAGCGCTGGAAGACATTCAGAACGGCGGCCACGTGAAGCCGGCGTACTTCACGGTTCAGGCCGCGATGGAACTCATCGCCGTCGACGACACCCCGATGTCGTCCGGACCACCGACAGCCGAAGAGCTGGAGGAGATCGCCAACGACGCTGTCCGTCGGATGGGGAAGAAGGGTCAGCGCCGGAAGAAGGACCCGGGCGCGTCCCGTCGCTCTCTCCGAGCTTTTCTGCTGACCTGGGGCGACCTCGACGGGTGGTCGAAGTTCTACAACCCGACCGAGCTCGCAGCGCAGCTCAAGGACGCCGACTGGGAGATGTTCGAGCGAGTGCTTGCCGAGACCAACGCGTTCGCCGCCGAACTGCGCGCACTGCGCTCGACGCCCATCTCCGCCTGATCGGGTCACTCGGAGCACCTGTCCGCTGTCCCTGACCGCAGACCCAAGGGGTGTTCATGCTCTACCCGACGTACGACGACCTACGGCGACGCCGCCTCATCGTTGCTGGCCTCGCAGCCCTGGCTGCTGCTGATTGCAGCGATCACGTACGCCATCCTCGTTCACCGCTCAGACCCGTCGGCCTCCCGTTGATCCGAGCCACGCGGAGGCCTCCGAGCCGAACGCGGCGGTGAAGACCGAGCCAGTCACCAAACTCGCCGTACTCCAGCCGACGAGTGACCCCGAGACATTCGCGCGCCAGACCGCGGAGGCGCTCTTCGAGTGGGACACCGCCACGATCGTCAGCCGCACCGACCACGTCGAACAGCTCGTGTCGGTCGCCGATCCGACCGGTGAGTCGACTCCCGGCCTCGTGGCCGACATCGGTAACTACCTGCCCACCCAAGATGCGTGGGCCGAGCTGACCAAGTACGAGACCCGCCAGCGGCTCGTCGTCGACGCGGTGACCATGCCAACCAAGTGGGTCGAGGCAGTCACTCAAGCTGGCGACCAACTGCTGCCGGGGACCACCGCCCTGACGATCCACGGCACGCGTCACCGCTCCGGCGTGTGGGAGGGCGAGCCCGCGGCCTCGGAGCACGACGTGGCGTTCACGATCTTCATGGTCTGCGGTCCGTCGTACCCCGAGTGCCACCTGCTCCGGCTGTCGATGCTCGACAAGCCTCTGGAGTAGGTCATGGCCAAGGTCGTGGTCGGCGGGCTCGTCGCTCTGCTCCTTGCGCCGGCGAGCATCCTGCTCGGCCTCGGCGCACTCCTCAGCCCGGCCGCACAGGCACAGAACCAATGCCTCATTGCCCCTGCGGCGCAGTCAGCGGTGGGCGCCGATCCATCGGTTCCCGAGACGGCCCGCGTGGTCTTCCCGCTGCCCGCAGGAACCTGGGTGCGGACCAGCGGCTTCGGGATGCGAGTCCACCCAGTCACCGGCGTCTACAAGCTCCACACGGGCGCCGACTACGCCGCACCGAGCGGAACCCACATCCTCGCGGCGGCCGACGGTCGCGTCGCGTTCGCCGGGCCAGCTTCGGGATACGGCCACCTCATCTTGATCGAGCACACCGTCGGCGGCCAGCGAGTCGCCACCGGCTACGCGCACATGTTCGGCGACGGCATCCACGTCAAGGTCGGCGACACCGTGACCGCCGGCCAGTACATCGCCGACGTCGGGATGGACGGCTACGCGACCGGCCCGCACCTCCACTTCGAGGTCCGCCCGGGAGGCGCAAACGCAACGCCCGTCGACCCGGAGCCGTGGCTCTCCAAGAACGGCGCGACCAATGTCGACGGTGGCGCAGCGGACAGCGCGGGCTGCTCGATCGCTGGCGGGCCGGCGACGCCGTACGGAGGAGACAACCCAGACCACCTCGTCGACGACCCCACAACCAACGGCCAGATCACCGAGCGCACGGCGAGCATCCTCGCCCAGATCGAGCAGAACTTCCCGGAGAGTTCGTGGGCCTGTTGGGCCGATCGCGCTGGACACGACAACGAGCACGAGCTGGGCCGCGCGTGCGACGGAACGTTCGGCAACTCGATCGGCACGGCCGCCAGCGGCCATGCCCTCGATTACGGCTGGCAGGTCACCAACTGGGTGAAGGACAACGCCACCACCCTCGGCGTCGCGTACGTCATCTGGCAGGGCCGCATCTGGTCGGTTGCGCGAGCATCCGAGGGATGGCGTCCGTACGACGGCGGAGGGATGTACGACCCCAACAGCGTGACCGGAGGGCACTTCGATCACCTGCACTGGACCAGCGAGCCATGAACACCTGATGACCATGAAGACGTTGCCCTATCTCCTCCCTCTCGTCGGTCCTGACTTCGGCGCCGTCGGCGGCGCGAGCAAGCTGCGCGCCATCGTTGGAGCGCTACTGACGTACGGGCTGATCGTCTCTGTGCTGATGGTCATCGTGTGCGCGGCGACCTGGGCCATTGGTTCCTCTAACGGGAGTTGGCAGAGCGCATCCAAGGGCAAGACCGGCCTCTTCGTTGCCCTCGGCGGGGCGGTCCTCACCGGTGGAGCTCTCGCGTGGGCGAACTGGCTGCTCGACGTCGGGGCGACGTTGTGAGCGACGAGCAGCTCGCCTTCGACATCGAGGGGATGCTCCACGAGGCTCGCGTTGAAGCTGCGCCGGCATGGAGCGGACCGCCGCTGCACTTCACCACCGCCTACTACTCACCCGATGATCTCGACGCCGCGTTCGAGCATTGGCAGTTCCTCCATGCCCAAGACAAGACCCACGTCAACAGCCGGATGTGGCACCGCTCGATCACTGTCCCCGAGAACGGACAGGCGGCAGGACACGGCTTCGTGCTCTACACGACCGACCTGCGCTGCGAGCCCTGGAAGCACTCGGACAGCCACGAGAGCTGCACCTGCGTCGGCGAGCTGATGTTCCAGGCGATCTGCGAGCCGTGCGAATGGAACGGGATCTCTGACCACGAGAACGTCGCGGTCGAGATGTGGCATGACCACGCGCTACCCGGCTGGCGTGACCTGCCGGTCGTTCCGTCGCGTCTTCGGATGATGGACAAGGACGCGCTGGCGAAGTCAGCGAAGAAGTGGATCGTCGAGAACTACCCCGAGTCGATGCAGGTCCCCGGCGCGCCGATCATCACCGAGCGTCGTCCCTACGGCACTCGCCACGTTCCTGGTCGCTCACCGTGGGGCGGCTACGACCTGTCCCACACGGCCGTGGACCCCGACCGCGTCGTCGAGGGCGCGAAGCCCTTCCGCCATGCGTCGGATCTCACTGCGGAGCCGACGCGTGTCGTGCCGACTCTCGCAATCGGAATCGGCGACTGAGCCAGCCGCGCGGGCCTCACGCCGTGAAGTCCCTGTCCTTGGCCGCCTTCGCAGCCAAGAGGCCTCCTACCGTCAGGGCCAGGCCGCCCGCCCCAACCGCGGCCTTCGTCCCAGCCTCCTTCGCGGCCACCTTCAACTGCTCGGGCTTTGCAAGCGCCGCGCGCCATCGGGTAGCGGCCAAGGCCGTGCGCGCCGCCTCGATGCCGAGCGGCTTCTGGAACGAGATGACAGCCTCGCCGACCCTGTTGCTCGATGCGACCAAGGTTCGCACGCTGCGCGAGTGAAGCAGCACCTCCAGGTCAGCGTTGCTGGCCGCTTGATCAAGTCGGCGCATGAGGCCGCGCGTCGTTTGGGTGATGCGCTGGCGAAGCCCTTCACGCGATTCCCGCAGGGCGATGCGATGTCCATCGAGATCATTCGGCGCCACCTCCCGGACATGATCAAGTTCGAGGATCGCAGCCTCCTCGTGCAACTGAAAGCAGCGCGCGAGAACAGATAGCCACACCTCAACCTCGCTCACGGCCTCCGCCGAGATCTTCGCAAGGTCACGAACCTTCTGGCCCGATTCCGCCTTTGAAGCGAGTGCATCAATCGCCCGGAGAGCATTCGACTCAATCTCGGCAATGTCGGCAGTCAGGTGCTGGACCTTTGACCACGACGGCACCGAGACATGCCCAGTGGTCTCGCGGATGCTCATCGCCTCCTTGATCGCGAAGGAGACGCCGTCCAGTTTCGCCAGCACAGCGTCTCGCTGCGCCCGTCGTACGTCGTCAAGCTTCCCGTCAATCACGGCTAGGAACTCCGCGATCTCCTTGACCTCCTGCTTCCGCTCAAGCTGGGCCATCGCCCCGGCTGCGTTGGAGAGGAGCGAGGCAACAGTGGATAGGGCTTCAGGGTTGGCCGAGGATGCGATCGGTCCGCTTTCAGTAGCAAGCCACTTGGTGATGTCGCCCGGCTTCCCAGCCATCAACCAGCGCACGCCAGGGGTCTTCGTGTCCATGAGCCCGTGCTCTTTGGCGTGCTTCGCTGACTCCTCGGTGAACTTCACCCATCGGCCGGAGTTCGCAGCGAGATCGGCAGCGGATTGAGCCGCCTCTGCGCCAAACGTCAGCAGGGGTCGAAGCCACCCAATATCGAGGTTCGTCGAGGCTTCCCAGAGACCTTCGCGCCGGAGGTAGTTCTCAACGGCCGCGGGCTCTCCGATGACCGCAAGACCGTCATCGGAGCTGATGACAATGTGCTCGCCGCCTTCCGCGGGAACCAGTTCACCCCCCTCCGGGTGCTCTTGCTTGTCCATAGCCACATCCTCCCGCATGAGTCCGACACTCACGTTGCGATCGTCGGAACGGCTGCCGCCTGGTCGAGTGAGCGGCACTCGGCGAACACCTGAATGGGTGAACCCACCGACTCACTCAGGAGGAATCGTGATCAGCCTCGGTCTACCCACCACGATCGTCAGCCTGCTTCCGCAGGACATCAACATCGGCCCCAACTCCAACGGTCTGCCCGGCATCAGCCAGCTCAAGAACATCGTCGGCGCGACGATGACGGTCGGGCTGATCCTCGCCGTACTCGCACTGATCGTCTCCGCGATCGTGTGGGCGCTCGGCGCGAACTCGTCCAACCCGCACCTCGCCGGCCGCGGGCAAGTTCGGCGTCCTCGTCGGCCTCGGCGCCGCGATCATCACCGGCGCCTCGGTCGCACTCGTCAACTTCTTCTGGAACGTCGGCC
Source organism: Nocardioides sp. (assembly GCA_037046605.1). Lineage (GTDB taxonomy): Bacteria > Actinomycetota > Actinomycetes > Propionibacteriales > Nocardioidaceae > Nocardioides. Next base: position 374,366 of record JBAOHF010000037.1, on the reverse strand, counting down.
AGTCGGTCTGACGTCCGCGAGCACGAGAGGACAAGACGATGGTCGACGTCTGCGACGTACCCGTCATCTCTGGAGTCTGCGATGTAGCGGGCGATGCTGCCGGTGCGTTGGTCTCAGCGCCCTTCGACTGGCTCGCGCAGGGCATGGGTCACGCGGCGGGCTGGATGTTCGAGGCCGTGTGGAAGGTCATCGACACGACCACGATGGTCGACGTCACCAGCAGCGAGTACACGAAGGTCTACAACATCCTCTTCGGAGTCGCCGTCTTCGTGATGCTCGGCTTCTTCATGCTCCAGGTGATCGGCGGCATGATCCGGCGCGAGCCCGCGGCACTTGTCGCGCGCCGCCCTCGGGCTCGGCGAAGTCGATCCTCGGCTCGTTCGTCGCCCTCGCTCTCCTCGCAACCGCCCTGGAGATCACCGACCAGACTCTGCATCGGCATCGTCAACGCCGCCGGAACCAACATGGAGCAGATGGGCGACCGGATCGCGCTCCTCGCGGGCGGCCTGCTGACTCTCAACATCGCGGCGCCAGGCGCTGGCGCGATCCTCACGATGTTCGTCGCCGGCCTCGCCATCGGCGCCGCCGTGCATCGTGTGGATCAGCCTCCTCATCCGCAAGGCGCTGCTGCTCATCGCGATCGTCTTCGCGCCCATCGCGCTGGCCGGGTCCAGCTGGGACCACACCCGCGGCTGGGTGAGCAAGTGGGCATCGTTCGTGATCGCGTTGATCGTCTCGAAGGTCGTCCTGGTCGTGATCTTCCTGCTCGCCACCGCCCAGGTCTCGGCGCCCATCGACGCCGACCTCCAGTCGGTGAGCGACCCGATCGCTGGTGTCGTGCTCATGCTCATCGCCGGGTTCGCGCCGTACCTGACCTACAAGGCGATCAGCTTCATGGGCTTCGACATGTACCACGCGATGTCGGCCGAGCAGGAGGCCAAGTCCGCGCTCAACCGTCCGTTGCCGATCCCGATGAGCCGCCGCCCCGGCGCCGAGCCGAGCAAGGTCCTCGACGGCGGGTCGAGCGGAGGCAGTGCGGCCGGGTGGCGGTGGCGCCTCCGCCTGCCCCGGCGCCGGCCGGGCTCATCCGGCGGCGGAGCCAGCGCCGCTGGAGGCGGGTCGGCCGGCGGAGCGAGCGCTCGGGGCGGAGCGCTGCCGCAGGCGGGCGCTGTCGCAGGTGGCGTGCTCGTCGCCGACGGAGTCGTCCAAGGCCGGGGTCGGCACTGGGCCGCTCTGTCGGCGAGCGACGCGCGTCACAGCAGGCCGACGCCGCGAACCAGGCGCCGCCATCAGCGGGTGCTCCGGTTCCGCCGCACGTCGCCGACTCCGATCCCTGCTCAGCCGCGACAGCAAGAAGGGCTGAGCGATGACGCACCAATCGCCTCGGTGCGCGACTACGAGCTCGCGCCGGTGAAGTTCTCCCGCCTCACCCGGCGCGGCGTCCTCCTCGGCCTGTCCGGGTCGCAACTCGTCGTGGTCGGGCTCGGTGCGATCGTCCTCGTGTTCGCGCTCTACTTCGGCGGCGGGCCTCCCTGATGTACGTCGTCCCGATCCTGCTGCTCTGCGCTGCACTCGCGTTCGTGGGCGTCGGCGGCCGCAAGCTCGTCGAGTGGCTGCCGGTCGTCGGCCGAGTGGCTGTGGCGCTCGACCGGCGGCCAACTCCTGTTCCGCCGCCACATCGTCAAGCCGCGCCCAGCCGGAACGCTCGTCGCTTCCCGGGAGACGCAGCGCGGCTGCGGCAGTGGTTCGACCCCGAGACCGGCGCGGTCATGGTTCACGACCCCCACGCCGCGACGCTGACCGCGATCGTCGGCGTCACCCACCCGGCGTTCATCCTGCTCGATCCCGTCGAGCAACAGCGTCGCGTCACGAGTTGGGGCCGGGTTCTCGCCACCGCCTGCCGCTCGGGCCGCATCGCGTCCTTGCAGGTGATGGAGCGGACCCTGCCCGACTCCGGCAAGGGTCTGGCCGAGTGGTGGTCCCAGCACGGACAGCCAGGACGACTCGTGGACCTCGACGACGTACGGCGAACTGATCGACCGCGCCGGGCCAGCCGGCGAACGGCACGCCAGCACGGTCTCGATCTCACTCGACATGAAGGCCGCGGGTCGCGCGATCCGCGCCGCGGGCGGCGGCAACCGTGGTGCCGCCGCGGTGCTGCGCCAGGAGATGTCCACGATGACCGCGGCGCTCCGGGCCGGCCGACCTCGCGCCGTCGGGCTGGCTGGAGCCCGGCGACCTCGCCGTGATCCTGCGCTCGGCGTACGACCCCGTCGTCGCCGGTGCTCTGGAACGCCACGGCGACCTCGGCCGCGACCTCGCCACCGCCGGCCCGGTCGCGGTCACCGAGAGCTGGTCGAGCGTGCGCAGCGACTCCGCCCACCACTGCGTGCTCTGGATCAGCGAGTGGCCACGCTCGCTCGTCTACCCCGGCTTCCTCGCGCCGGTGCTGCTGTCGTCCGGCGTACGCCGCACCTTCACGCTGCTCTACACGCCGATGCGGACCGACCAAGCCGCACGAGACATCCGCAAGAAGAAGACCGAGTACATCTCCGACGCCGCCCAGCGCCAGCGGATCGGCCAGATCGAGGACGCCCAGCAGTCCGCCGAGTACAACGACGTCCTCCAGCAGGAAGCCGACCTCACCGCCGGCCACGGCATCCTCCGCACCACCGGCCTCATCGCCGTCAGCGCCCAAGACCCCGACGAGCTCGAGCGGGCCGTCGCCGACATCGAGCAGGCCGCGATCCAAGCCTCCTGCGAGACGCGACGGCTCTGGGGCCAGCAGGCCCAGGCGTTCTCCACAGCGGCGCTGCCACTGTGTCGGCAGATCTAGTGTCGGTGGCGCCCGGCAACATAGGAACATGGCGAAAGTCGGCAGTTATCGAGAACGACTCATCGTGGACCTCGACGATCTCTCTGCGCGGTACGGCGAGGTGCTCGATGCCTCGGCGGTCCGGCCGCACAACTGGGACCGAGGCTTCATCGGCTTCCCGCACTTCTACTGGGCCGAGTCGTCGCCCGAACTCCAGGTTCGGCGGATGTCGCTACTCGCGGACGTCAAGGATCTGGAGACGCGAATGCGGCTGCTCTTCCCACATGCGACGCCGGAGGTGAAGGGCATCCTCAAGGAGTCCTTCGGCCTCCTCCGTCGCTGGGCCAAGCGTGGGACCGGAGACCACTCCATTCCTCGGTCCCTCGACGAGGCAAAGGTCATCGCGCAGAAGTCGATCGACGATCTCAAGTCGCTGGCTGACTTTCTCCCCGACGATGAGTGGCGAGTGCGTCTGGTCGTCGACACCAACACGCTGGTCGACGACCCGGACCTCACGGCCTACGCATCTGTTCTTGGACCGAGATACATGGTTCACGTTCTTCCAGTCGTTCTTCGGGAGTTGGACGACCTAAAGCGGGCGGGCCGCACCACGGAACTTCGGGAGGCCGCCAAGAAGGCCGACCGACGACTCAAGGGGCTTCGCAACAACGGCGATGTCCGCAGCGGCGCCCGCGTCCAGGGTGATATCTACGCTGTGTTCGAGTTCATCGAACCCCAGGAAGACGGACTTCCGTCGTGGATCGATCTCTCCGTTCCCGATGATCGGCTCGTCGCGTCTGCCCTCCTCCTTCAATCTCGACAACCCGGCTCCAACGTGCACGTTGCCACCGGCGATCTGAACCTTCAGAACAAGCTTGCCGCCGTCGGTCTGCCGTTCGTGGAGCTGCCGGACTCCCCATAGGGAGGCAGGCGTGCACCTCATCGACAAACCGCAGTCGAGGAGGACCCGATGCCCACGTTCGAGAACCCGGCCGCCGACGCCGACGAAGTGCAGACCGCGCTGCGAGCCCTGGCGCACGCCACCCGTTCCATCGACGACCCGCGGCAGATCTACTCGGTGCTCGGATCGCTTACCTCTGCCGTTGCTTCGCTGAGTCAGTCTCTGCACCAGATCGCCTCCGTCCACGACAACCGCCCTCGGGGAACGGCCTGGGTGCCGGAGACGTCACCGAAGGGCAGGTCCGCGGCGTACCGCGTGTCGTGGGACCTGCACCGCGCAGGCGAGATGCTGCGACAGGTCGGCGAGACGATCGCCAACGCGCATGAGGCTGAGGCCATGCTCGCTTACCACCGTGAGTTCCCTGAGCCGTCGGCAACGCGGAGCTCGGCTGTCGACCGCGGGATCTCGTTGTGAAGGGTTGGAACGAAGGCCGCCTGCACAGCACGGTGCTCGTCGCGCCTCGACGGGAACGTCGGCGTGATCGGCGGACGCGGCGCGGGGCAGCGAAGACCCTGCTCGCTCAGGACCGCGAAAGCCGACGCGCCTCGGACAAGGCGAAGGCAGACGCACTCACGGCCGAGCGACGCGCAACCGTCGTGCTGCCCAAAGCGGGCGAGTCCGGACCTGCCACCCTTCGCACCCCGGGGCGGCTTCGCTTGCCGCGCCACCAGGACACCTCGGCGACGCTGGCGGGCGCGTACCCGTTCCTCGCTGAAGGTGGCCTCGGGAGCGACGGCGTGTTCGTCGGCCAGGATCTCTACTCGGGCTCCTCGTTCGTCTACGACCCGTGGGTGCTCTACGCGCGGGGGCTGATCACCGCGCCGAACGTCGTGCTCGCCGGCATCGTCGGAGCCGGGCAAGTCGGCGCTGGCCAAGAGCCTCTACACGCGGTCGATCCCGTTCGGCCGTCGCGTCTACGTGCCCGGCGATCCCGAAGGGCGAGCACACCGCCGTGGCCGAGGCTGTCGGCGGCAAGGCGATCGCTGCTCGGGCACGGGATGCCCAACCGACTCAACCCCCTCGACGAGGGCCACCGACCCGCAGGGCTCGACGATCTCCAGTGGGCTCGCCCAGGTGACCAGCCGCCGCCGCGACCTTGTCGGCGCGCTGGCCGAGACGGTGCTCGACCGGAGGCTCACGCCGCTGGAGCACACGGCGATCGACGTCGCCTTGACCGAGACTGTGCGCACGGCGGACGTTCCGGTCCTGCCGATGGTCGTCGACCGACTCCTGGCGCCCGGATGCGTCGACCGACACCGAGGGGCGCCTCGCGGAGGACGGCAGACTCGTCGGCCACGCGCTCCGGCGACTTGTGGCAGGCGACCTGGCGGGGCTCTTCGACGGCCCGTCGACCGTGCGGTTCGACCCGAGCCTGCCGATGATCTCGCTCGACCTGTCCAGGGTGACCGAGAACGCGACGCTCATCTCGGTGCTGATGACGTGTGCGTCGGCGTGGATGGAGTCCGCCCTGCTCGACCCGACAGGTGGTCAGCGCTGGGTGGTGTACGACGAGGCGTGGCGTCTGATGTCGCACCCGGCGCTGCTGCGGCGGATGGATGCGCACTGGCGTCTGGCGCGGCACTACGGGATCGCGAACATGCTGATCTTCCACAAGCTCTCCGACCTCGACAACGTCGGCGATCAGGGCTCCGCGATGCGAGCCCTCGCATCGTCACTGCTCGCCAACGCCGAGACCCGGGTGGTCTATCGGCAGGAGTCGGACCAACTCGGCTCGACCGCTGCCGCGCTCGGGCTGACCGGCACCGAACAGTCATTGCTGCCGACGCTCGGCACGGGACAGGGGTTGTGGCGGATCAAGAATCGGTCGTTCGTCGTCCAGCACCAGCTCCATCCTGCCGAACTGGCGCTGTTCGATACGTCGGCCCGCGCCTCGGGGCAGGGTTAGGGCGACCCGAACTCGGGCGGATCGTCTTACGCTCGTCGGACGACGCGATCGTTGCTCAGACCATTGGCGTCGTTGTAGTCCCACATGGCCCACTCGAACCCCGCTGCGTAGGCGCTGTCGACGTCGGGCTTCGCCTCCAGGATCGATGCCGCCTCGGTGGCCGATCCCAGTGAGAGGCAGGCGGTGCGGCCGGCCTTGTAGCCGGCCTCGTACATGCGTTGCCCCTCCGTCTGCTTCACACACGTAGTCGAACACGTGTTCGAGCAATCGTCAATACTGGGGCCGTGTCCTCGAATCCGCCGAAGAACGACGCGTGGCCGCAGCCGAAGCACTGGCGCCACTGTTGGGTGCGGTTCGGGCACGGCAACTACCCCGCTCCGGCTCCCGGGCTGATCCTCGACTGGCGGCGTGAGTCGGGCCGTTGGAAGGCGTGGGTGGTCTGGTTGGACAACACCGGCATGCGCGAACGGATCTGTCAGGGCTGGTTGCCGGTCGACGCCATTCGGCCCGCAGCGAGCGACATCAACGTGTGGAACGACGGCCCCTGGCGTTGACCGGGTGCGGTTGCGCACCTGTCCTCTGAGACAGGAGGCATCCGATGAGAGTCCAGGCCCGAGACCTCGCGGCCCGCGAGGAGAAGCTCGAAGCGCTACAGCAGAAGCTCACCGAGTCCGTCGGCGCGCTGGTGACCGGTGATGACTGGAAGCGGGCGTTGGAGTTCGCCGCGAAGTTCCGGGGCCGTAGCCTTCAGCAACACCATGCTGATCTGCGGTTCAGCACCACGCCGCGTTCCAGCAGGGTCGCGTGCCCCAGCCGATGCCGACGTACGTCGCCGGCTTCAAACAGTGGCTTAGCCTCAACCGCTCCGTGATGAGGGGCCAGTCTGGGTACGCGATCCTCGCGCCGGTCACGGCTCGGTTCGCGTCCTCGAACCCGGCCGATCCGGACTCGTGGCGGCGCCTCGGGCGTGGTGAGGAGCCCGGCTTCGGGGAGGCCGTCCGGTCCAAGTTGATCGGGCTCAAGCCCGCACACGTCTGGGACGTCTCTCAAACGGACGGCGACCCCATCCCGGCGACCCCCGCCCCGACTCTCTTGCAGGGGCAGGCACCCGATGGTCTGTGGGATGGCCTGGCTGACCAGATCACTGCGCACGGCTTCCAGCTGCGCCTTGTCTCCGACGCGAAGTCGATCGGCGGAGCCAACGGCCTGACCGACTACATGACCCGCGAGGTCGCGGTGCGCATGGACATGGACGACGCAGCCCAGGTCAAGACGCTCGCCCACGAGCTCGGGCACGTCATGCTCCACAGCCCCGACGACGCCGACGCAGCGATGCACCGAGGCATCGCCGAGGTCGAAGCCGAGTCGGTCGCGCTGATGGTCGGCGCGGCACACGGGCTGGCGACGGACGACTACACGATCCCGTACGTCGCCTCATGGGCCTCCAGAGTGCCGGGCAAGACACCGGTCGAGGTCGTGCAGTCCACCGCCGAACGAGTGCGTGGCGCGGCTGTCACGATCCTCGACATGCTCGATACCCCGCAGGTCGGTGACGGCAACCCGCCCGGACTCGACCGCGAGGCACTCGCCGCCGGTCGAGGTGCAGCGCCGGTGCAGACAGTCGCACGACGCCAGGTGGAACCGGTCGGACTATGAGCCTGACGAATCCGGCCGCGTCGTACCGCCGCGACGACCCCGCTGCGGTGCGCGTCCCTGTCGTGATGCCGCTCGTCGAGGTCACCGTCGACGACACGGGCTTCCTGACCGTCACGCTCGACCGCGAGCCGTACTCCGCCGACGGTGCCCTGCAACGCGACGACCTCCAGTCCCTGCTCGATGAGATTGCCGCAGATCTCAGAACACCGATACGAGTCGAGGTGCGCGAGGCCAACGGCGCGACGTACACCGACTACGTCATCCCCACACGATCGGCAGCCAATCCCGCGCCCTCCACTCGCAAGGCGTTGGCGTCCGCGTTCGGGATCTCCGGAGGCGGGTTCACCGCCGGCGAGCAGGTCGAGGTCTGCGTCATCGTCGCCCGGCAGATCGCCGACGACGACGGAACTGCCCAGCTCCGCCTTCCTCCCGCACTCCTGGCTGAGCACCCCGAAGTCGTGCTCGTCGGGCGTACGTCGGGCACGGTTGCGTTGAGCGAGGGCGTGGCATGAACCCCCGCGGCCAGGGAGTCGATGACGACCTCGTCAACCTCGGGCTCATCCTCATCTCAGCAGTCGGAGCCATCGCCGCGATCCTGCGTCTGGCCGGGACCGTGGCGGCGTGGATGACGGGAGCCTCCCAACCGAGCGGCGGATGGGAGGCCGGCTTCCGAGTCCTCCGCCGACCGGGAGATCCGGCAACGGCGCTGGGCGCAGACGGACTGGCCGCGTGGGCCTATTGGCTCGTCCTCTCGTTGCTGGTTGCAGGGGTCGTGGCCAGCACTTTGTCGCTCTGGCGACGCATCGGTTCCTTCAAGCACAAGACCCTGCACGACCCACGCCACCTCGTCGGGGTGGCTACGGGCCGCGACGTACGGGCCGTCGCCTCCCGCAAGGTTCTGCTCGCACGCGGCCGAACGCTGCGTCCCTCACTCGACCACGTCGAACCGTCGGACGTCGGCTACCTGCTCGGCCGCTCCCGGGGCCAAGGAGTTTGGGCATCAGTCGAGGACTCGATCCTGCTGCTCGGCCCACCGCGTTCAGGCAAGGGCCTCCACGTCGTCATCAATGCGATCCTCGACGCACCGGGCGCCGTCATCACCACGGCAACTCGACCGGACAACATCGCCGCGACACTGACCGCGCGGCAAGAGCGCGGTCCCGTCGCCGTCTTCGACCCGCAACGGCTTGCCGAAGGTTTGCCCTCCGGGCTTCGGTGGTCGCCGGTCCGTGGTTGCGAGGACCCGCTGACCGCCATGATCCGGGCCACCGGCCTTGCCTCAGCAACCGGCCTCTCGACCGGCGGCGTCGAGTCGGGCGGCTTCTGGGAAGGCAAGACCCGCACCGCGCTCCAAGCGCTGCTTCACGCCGCGGCACTGGACAACCGGTCGCCGCGCGAGCTGTTCGGCTGGACGCTGTCGCCGTCTGCTGCGGCCGATGCCGTCTCGATCCTGTCCAGCAACCGAGCGGCTGCACCAGGCTGGGCCGACTCGCTGGAGTCGATGATCCACTCCGACCCACGCACCCGCGACTCGATCTGGATGGGCGTCTCGCTCGCGCTGTCGTGCCTGGCCGACCCGCGAGTCCTCGACGCCGTGTCACCCAGCCCGGGCGAACACTTCGACCCCGTCGACTTCCTCACCACCAACGGGACGCTCTACCTGCTCGCAACCGGCGCAGGGGCAAGCGCCTCCTGGTCCCTGATCGCTGCATTCGTCGAGGACCTCGTCGAGACGGCGCGGCACCTCGCCGCGGCCTCACCCGGAGCACGACTCGACCCTCCGCTGCTGATGGCACTCGACGAGATCGGCAACCTCTCGCCTCTGCCCTCGCTGCCCGTCCTCATGGCCGAAGGTGGGGGCACCGGGATCACGACGATGCCGGTCCTCCAGTCCTTGTCGCAGGCACGCGACAAGTGGGGCGACCACGCGGCCGGCGCGATCTGGGATGCCTCGATCGTGAAGGTCATCCTCGGCGGCACCTCCTCAGCCCGAGACCTCCAAGACCTCTCAGCCTTGATCGGTGAACGCGACGAGAAGACCGACACCGTCTCGGTCGGCGACTACGGCTCCCGATCGCTCCAGCGATCCACACGCCGCGTGCCCGTGATGCCGCCCGAGACCATCCGCACCCTCCCGTTCGGCACCGCGCTCGTCCTGTTGCGGAGCGCGGCCCCGCTCGTCACCGACCTGCGCCCCTGGACTGCCCGCAAAGAAGCCACCCAACTCAGTCGGGACCGCTCCAGCGTCGAAGACGAACTCCGGCGTCGATGATGGCGTGGGACTACCCAGGCGGCCCGGAAGTCACCACCCGTTGCCTTTGGCTCTTGTGACGTGCCAGCATCCCCGATGCTCCTGGAAGCAGGGGTGGATTGACCTGACCGGCCGTCCGGATGCACGGAGCCAAAAAAGCGCTCGGCGGGCAAGCCAGCGATTGGCGTAAGGGACCTTGGTGCACATGGGCGCCTCCATCAGAAGTGACTGATTGGAGTGGCGCCTCGCCTCTATCGACGAACGGCACGGCGGCGGTCTGCGCTCATGCGCCCGACTCACCCGCATTCCAAGGTCCACGGAGCCGGAGGGACTCTTCGAGCCTAGCAGCGCGGGATGGTCCGAGCACCTGACTCCTGAGAGCGGCTGCCAATCAGGGGCGCCGCGGAACATCAGGAGTCAGCATGACGATTCCCACCCAAATGAGCCTTCCCGGGTTCATCGCCACTGCCCCGCAGATCAACTTCACGAACAACGGCGGCGCCCGGTTCTACGCCCGCATCGGGGTCGAGCACTTCCGCAAGGAGACCGACGGCAGCTTTACGAAGCTGGACCCGACGTTCCACGACCTCGTCGCCTACGGCAAGACCGCCGAGCATGCCTACGACCGGCTCAAGGTCGGCGACAACTTCGTCGCCTCGGGCTACATCAACGAGTACGAACTCGACCGCCACGGCCAGGCCGAGGCGCGCGAGGAGTTCGTGGCTCGCCGGATCGGGCACGACCTCGCCCGCACCAAGTATGAGGTCGAGCGTGCGCCGTCCCGGCAGCCCGACCCGCCGAACGCTGACCTGCCTGCGGCCAAGGAGCCGGCCCAGCGTCGTCGGACTCTGACCGGACCGACGATGAACACCCACACCACCACCGAGCAGCTTGCACTCATTGAATCGGGCGAGTTCATGGTCGGTGGCGAGTACCCGGACGGCGGCCCCGACATCCATGGGGTCGTCGACCCGGGTGACATGCCTCCACGACCGATCAACTGGTACCTGCTGACCGCCGACGAGGCCGAGTTCGAGTGGTACGACCTCTGGAAGTGGGTCAGGGCACTCAAGAACTCCTACGGGCTGCCGCCGACCGTCATTCCGCCGTACTGGCACCGCCATGACGAACTGGTCTGGGAGCTCTCTGCGCTGCACACGCACTGGCTCAACTCCTACGACCCCGACGCCAGCCCGTCGGCACCGCATGCCTGGCATCGCGACTTCGCCGACGCCCGCAATCGGCTTCGCGAGTGGGTGTCGACGTCGGGGACCAAGCTCGACCGCGACCGCCCAACCCGGATCACGACCTGGCCCGGAGAAGAGCCGGACGAGCCCAACGTCGAGGTACTGATCGAGGACCGCTGAGGCCGACTTCCACCTCTTCGTCCTCGAAGACGTCGCAGCCCGGCGCCGGATCGAGGAACGCGCCCGAGCCATTGCACGAGCGTCCTGACCCTGCACGGGTCGCCCGATCCACACGGTTGTCCACAACCCCACGAGGTCGTTGCCGCTGACTCGCGGGTCGGCCACAACCGTGGATCTCAGAACACCTACCCGTCGAGAGGAATCCCCATGTTGCTCGCTCACGCAGTCACCCTCGCCGAGGCCCGCTCCTACCTCGCGGCCCTGGCCGACACGGCGCTGTCCTTCGATGCGTCGGTCGAGTACGAGCGAGTGCTGCTCCAACTCGACTTCCTGCACGGAGACTTCATCCCCGGCATCTCCCGCGTCCCGGCCTACACCCGCGACGTCTTGCTCGACGTCGCCAACGCCGCCATCGAAGAGCTCACCGAGCATGGCATCGACCTGCTCTCGGTCGAACTGCTCCTCGACATGCTGGAAGTGGCGTGGTCGAAGGACTTGCCCTGATGTACGGCGAGACCACCGGCCAACTCCGCCACGCGCTCGGAGTCCTCGCGCGCGAGCACCGCATCCAGCAGCGTCTCGGCGGCAAGGGCATCCACACCGTGCCCGAGACCACGACCGTCGCCGAACGCGAGGAACTGGGCAAGCAGATTCGGCGCTACCGCGAGTGTGTGCTGACCTGGTCGCTTCAAGCCGTCCGAGCCGCCAACCCGCGGATCAACCTCGAAGGCACCAGCGGTCGCAGTCGCGGTCCGGCCGAGGAACTGCGCTTCCGACTCACCGAAGCACTCGCAGCATCCAGCGCCGAGCCTCGCCACAGTCGACGAACTCGGCGCCAACCAGCCCTTCGCCACGCTCGACTCCTGGCGTCTCGCCGCCCGGGCCGCTGCACTCGGCGAACACGACTTCGGTGCCGGTGTCGGCTACGGCCGGCTCAGCGATCAGCAGTGCATGACCGTCCTCAAAGATGCCGCTGACGTCGTACGCGGCCTCGTCGCGCTCGACCGCCGGTACGAAGGCGTCCCCGGTTGGGAGAAGTTGCACAACCAGGGATGGCTCGGCCGCGCCGCAGAAGCGTGCGCCGCCCACGCTGGGTACGACGAACCCGACTACACCGTCGACCGCTTGGGCTGGCGACCCGCGCCCCAGCCCCTGGAGGGTCCAGCGATGCCCGGGCTCGCCGGCGTCATGCAGGCCCAGTACAACCTGCTGCTTCACCTCGGCGAGCACCCCGACGCTCACAGCCTCCGCATCGTCATGGACTCCCAACGCGTTGTCTCGCGCGAAGCGGCGGCACGGATCTCCGACATCGAGCCCGACCTCGCCGCGAAGTGGACGGCCCGCAAGGAGGTCTACGTCAAGCTCGTCGGTGAGACCCGCGACCTCGGCGGGCTCCTCGGCAAGGCCAACGCCGCCGGCCACGGATCGATAGCTGCGACCCGAGCGCAGAAGCTCGCTGACGAGCCGCTCGCTGACACCACGCTGTTGCGCCAACTCGACCGGCTCTTCACCAACATCGACGAGCGGGTCTGCTTGCACGTCGAGCACGGAATCAAGGAACGGCTCTACTTCATCCGAGTCCCGTTCCCACGGGTGGACGATCGGAGCCCCGGATTGGTCAAGGCGCCCCGGCACCGCTACGTACCGATCACCTCGCCAGTCCAAACCGAGCTACTCGCCATCACACGCCACGAACTTCGACCCGCGCCGATCAAGCCGACCGCACCCAAGGGCGCGCCTCACAGCCGAGTCGACTTCGAGGCCGCGATCAACCACCGCCCCGGCGACCTCGGGCCGACGCTTTCGACGTGACAGCGTTGTCAGGCGATCTGGTAGGTCTCGTCGCCGACCTGGACCGACACCCGCAGGGTGCCGCCAAGCGCATCGACGTATCGGCGCAGCGTGTCGACTTTGGTGAAGTCGACCTGGCCGCGCTCGATTTCCGACACTCGCTTCTGGCTGATCTCCAGGGTGTCGGCGAGGTCCGTCTGAGTCAGGGCGAGCATTTCGCGGAGCTCACGCAGTTTGTAGGCGCGAACCTCGGCGAGCATCTGCTCCTTGAACGCCGCACGGCGCTCAGGGTTGCCCGGACGCTCCTTGAGAATCTCGTCGAACGTCTTGCCCATGTCACTCACTTCCCGGTCTTCTTGCGCCGACCCTTGGCCGGCGGATCCTTCTTCGCGGGCTTCGCCGCCTCTTCCTCGACTTGCTTCTCCACCTTGGCCAGATGCTCGTCGTATCTGTCGTCAGCGATGGGGATGTTCTCCCTGTACCAGCGTTGCCACTGGCCGTGCTTGTCTCCGGCCACGAGCAGGATCGCCCTGCGCTTTGGATCGAAGGCGAACAAGATCCGCACCTCGCTCCGTCCTGACGATCCAGGCCGTAACTCCTTCATGTTGCTGTGGCGGGAGCCGACGACCGTGTCGACCAAAGGCCGACCCAAGCCCGGTCCGTGATCAGCAAGAATCTCTACCGCAGCACCGATGCGGTCGAAGGTGACCTCATCTACCGTCTTGAGCCAGTCCTCGATCATCTCGGCGTCGACGACCCACACGTCCAGAGAATACCCTTTTCCATCTACAAGGGAAAGGGTATTGCGATTCTTGCTTCGGCGGGCCATGTCAGACCACCTGGCCCACGTCGTCACCGGCACTGACCCGTTTGGGTGCGAGCGCTTCGAGGATGTCGGCCGTCACCGGGTCGACCTTCTCGTCGGGCTCGATGTAGTGCTCCTTGGTGATCTTCGAGGACGTGTGGCCGAGCATCTCGGCCGCGAGATCGGGGCCGCTGGCTCTGTCCAGGAAGGTGGCGACCGTCCGCCTGAAGGAGTGGGGCGTCACTCCTTCGACCTCGATGTCGTCCAGCACTGACCGCAGACGGCGACGGATGTTGTTCGTCGTCAGCGGGGTGTGATTACGGCTGAAGAAGATCAGGTGCCCGGGGTCTTCTCCCGTGATGAGCACAAGTCGCTGACGGAGCACCTCAGCAACAAAGGACGGCACGGAAACGGTCCGCGTCGACTTCTGCGTCTTGGGGTGAGGTTGGCGATGAGTGGGCTTGCCCGTTCGGGGACACGATGGTTCCGCAGATGCGCACGGTGGCCGGGGACACCGGTGACATCGACGTCGCACTTGCGGATCGCGAGGACCTCACCGATCCGTGCCGATGTGCCGAGCATGACCTCGATGATCTGCTCCAGTTGGCCGTCCGGCGGCGGGCCGGAGAAGCCCGCACCACGACGCCAGCTGCGAGCAGCGACTCGGATCACCTCAACCTGCTCGAACGTGAGCGCCTTCGCCTCCGACGGCGGCTTGTGCAACCTGGTGGTGTCACGCACGGGGTTCTTGGCGATGGCGTCGTACCGCACCGCCAGCCCGAACGACGAGGCTGAGCACCGTCCTGGCCTGTTTGGCCGTGCTGTAGCTCTTCGTCGTTGCCAGTGTCTTGATGAACTGGTCGACCTTGCGGACAGTGATCTCCCGCAGGAGGTAGTGCTCGAACGCCGGCATCACGAGCTGGCGAATGTTGCGCTCGTACAGAGCTCCGGGTGCTCGGGGCGAGCTTGTTCGTCAGGTCGAGGTCGTCGAGCCAGACGTCGACGAGCTTGCGCGAACGTGGTGTCGCCGGTGATCTCACCAGTAGCGACGTGGCTGCCGTCGCTGCGCAAGCGGATGCCTTCAGAGCGCGCAGGGCGTCCCTGTTCGACGAGCCGGTCGCCGACACTCGCCGCACCTGGCCGTCGTCGTCGCGGTAGCGGGTCCGGGCTCGGACCCGGCCGCCGGGCATCTTCACGTAAGTGATGTCGCCGAAGGTGCCGATGGGTGTGCGTGGCCTGCCCATGTCAGTTCACCGCCCCTCGGGGGAGCGTCCCGTGACGTCCTCGCGCTGATGACTGGAGCCACTCCTGGACGTCGGCTGACGAAGTAACGCAGTTGCCGACCGACGTGAACCGCACGTGGACCTCGACCGGCAAGGCGCCAGTCGTGGAGAGTCCGCGTGGGGACGTTGAGGTACTCGGAGAGTTCCTCGATCGCAGATCAGCGGCGCGAGGCCGCTCAGGGTTGGGTGTGGTGCTGTCCATGCCAAGCAGGTGCGCTGGCCGGACCGCGGGAGTCCGCATCAACCGGCGCCGACGTCGGTACCCGATTTCGGCAGATCAGCCCGCCGAGTGGCTTCTGGACAGGGTTTCTGGACCCTTTGTGGACATGTGATCAAGTCCCAAAACCTTTCAGGCGCGGAACCCGTAGGATCCGCGCCTGAAATTCGTAGCGGGGGCAGGATTTGAACCTGCGACCTCTGGATTAGAGGCCGCGACCTGGGCTGAGGTCGCCAGGCAACAACTGCACACCTTCAGGGCGAGGGCAATCTCGCCCGAGTCCCGAAGGAGCAGTCCATGAACTCCCCCATCACGCCTGAGACGACCGTCGCCACCCTCGTCGGCTTCTGGCTGCAGCAGCTACGGGCGGACGCACGGCTCGAGAGCACAACCATCAACGAGTACGAGCGGGTATTGCGCAACCTCGTCGTACCCAGCCTCGGCGGCGCTCGATTGCGCGAGCTCACCACGAAGCGGATCGACGCGGTGTTGGTAGAGCTGCGCGCGCAAAGTCTGAATCGCCAGCGCAAGGCCAAGGTCGTCATGGGCGCCATGCTCGACACCGCCGTCGAGGTCGGCGCTGTGCCTGTCAATCCGGTCCGGGGCTCGCTGAGTATCAGCCGGCCTGCGCCTGACCATCGGTCGCTCACAGGGGCTGAACTCGAGTCCGTGCGCGCAGCGGTGCAAGCATGGCTCAGCAAGGAGCGCTCGGGGCCGAAGTCGTCGGGTGACATCGCCGACATCATCGAGGTGATGTTGGCGACTGGGGCTCGCATCGGCGAGGTCCTCGCGCTCCGCTGGACTGATATCGACTTTGGGGCGAGGGTCATCGACGTCAATGCCACGATTAAGACGGAGTCGGGCGTCGGGACCTATCGGAAGCCGCTTCCGCGTCCTCGCCTGGTCGCGTTGCCTGAGTCCGCAGCGATGCTGCTCCAGTCCCGACGCAGCACCGTCCCAGACAATTTCCTCGACGCCGTGTTCCCCACCCGCAATGTCACGTGGCAGCAAGTCAACAACGTCGAGCGGCGTTGGCGGCAGATTCGCCGTGAGGCGGGTCTGGAGAGGGTCACGCCCGACGCGTTCCGCCGGACTTCTTGCGAGGTGGAACCCAAGCTGCCGGCGCGGCCTGAATGCTAGGCAACCACGTCGTCATCCCTTTCGCGGTCAACCGCGGCGAGCAGTTCGTCCTCCCGGTCGGCCGGACGGTTCGCCAGCAGCGAGGCGTCCGGCTCCGCGGGTCGCAGGGTTCGTTCCAGGTGCGCAGCGGGCGTCGGGTCGACGGCACGATCGGGCTCGATGTAGTGGCTCTCGGTGATCACGCTGGAGGTGTGTCCGAGGAAGGCGGCGGCCGCTTCGGTGCCAAGCCCGCGGGCGATCACCGTCGCGCCGGTGCGCCGGTACCAGCGCAGGCTGATCCCGCTACCGTCGAGATCTGCGAGCTGGAGGAACTCCCGGAAGGTGCGCCTGACGTTGTACGGACTGAGCGGACCTCCGCTGCGGCTCGCGAAGACGGTCCGAGTCCGCGCGCTATGCGGCATCTCAGCGATCCGGCGCCGCAGCACGACGGCCGCGAACTCAGGCACCGGAATGCGCCGGATCGACGCGTCGGTCTTCGGCCGAGCCTGACGCTCGGCTCCGCTGCCCTTGCGCTGCACGACGGTGCCGTTGACGCTGGCGATCATCCCGGTGGGCCGGTCCTCGATATCGCAGGGGCGAAGTGCGAGCACCTCCCCCGGGCGCATGGCGGTGCCGAGCAGGACCTCGATGATGTCGCGGACCTGACCATCAGGCTTCGGCCCGGGGAGACTGGATCCGCTTCGCCACCTGGCGGCTGCCTCGCGGATCGCGGTGATCTGGTCGATGGTCAGCGCCTGCGGTGTCGTCTTGGCTCGCCGCAGCTGCGAGGTTCCCTCGACCGGGTTGCGGGCGATGGCATCGTGGCGCAGCGCAAACGCGAACATCAGGTTCAGCAGGGTTCGCGACTGCTTGGCTCGCGAGTCCGAGAACGCGCCCTGCGCCTTCAGGAACCACTCGACGCGCCCGGTGGTGATCTCCCCGAGGGTGTAGTGCTCGAACGCCGGCCGCACGTGCAGGCGGAGCTGGTCGCGGTAGGTCTGCTTGGTGCCGGCGGCAAGATCCCGCAGCTCGAGGTCGGCAAGCCACAGCTCGGCAAGCTCCCTGAAGGAGCTGGAGGTCGTGAGCTGGCCGCCGCTCCCGAAGCCGGAGCGATCCTGGAGCTTCTCCTTGAGCAGGCGGCGGGCGGCGGCCGCGGAGGATGCGGACGCCGACACCCGGCGCAGCCGGCCGTCCAGATCCCGTACCCTCGTCTCCGCCATGACGCGTTTGGCCTGGCGGCGTACGTTGACCGCGCCGAAGGTGCCGATCGGTGTCCGCGGGCGGCCGGGCATCAGACCCGCCCGCTGCGGTGCCGCCGATCATCGTCCTGCTCCATCCGCGCGAGCCAGACCTCGATCTCGCTGATGCGGAAGCGCAGCTCTCGGCCGACCCGGAAGCCGCGGGGACCGCGGCCCTGGCTGCGAAGATCGTAGATCGTCTGCGCGCTCACATGCAGGTAGGCGCACAGCTCGGAGAGGGAGAGGACCTGCTCGATCAGGGTGAGCGGACCGCGCCCGGCGGGCTCTGCATCGTGGAAGGTGTCCATGACCGGCAGGTGTGCCAGCCGATCCGCGAGGCCCCGAGACAGCTCGAAGGGAGCCGATGGATGCTCGGGCTCTGAGCCATAAGTGGCGAATAAGTGGAGATTGGCCATTCCGTCCTCCTGGGTAAGGACGGCGGGCACGACCCCTGACCAGCGGGTTTGGTGGAGCTGAGGGGATTCGAACCCCTGACCTTCTCATTGCGAACGAGACGCGCTACCAACTGCGCCACAGCCCCGGTGCGTCGCGGACGACGCGTGGAAGAGGTTACACCGGCGCCGGAGTGGCTCCGAAATCAGGACGGGTGCACCAGGGATCAGGAACCGACGGCGCGCTGCTCATCGGTGAGCTCGGCGGGTTCGGCGGCCTTGGCCTCTTTGGCGGCCTCGTCGGCTTGGCGGGCGAGTTCGCTCTCCCGAAGCAACCGACCGGAAGTCCAGACGCCGGTGGAGTCGAGCTCGATCGCCCGGATCGTACGCCGAGCCGCAGCTGGCTTGTTGACGTAGGTCGGCAGGGTCATCGGGACCGGATCCCATAGCGACCTGTCCCCCGCATCAGCTGCATCAGCAGGAGCAGCCGCCGCGGTCTCGCCGAGCAGTGGCGCGTCGATTGCCTGGATCCGCCCCGTCTCGTCCGTCGCCAGATCGGCGTCCTCGACATCGGCTCCAGCGACAGCGCCGCGTGCGCCGGCCACCGGCAGATCCGCCGGAAGCGTGACACGAGCCCGCTCGGTCGGCTGGGTCGTTGAGACCCGCGCCGGCGCGGCCCGGTGTTCGCTCTTGACCATCAGTCGGCAGGCGACCAGCCAGGCCACCAGCAGAGCCACCGGAATCGCGACGTAGCCCCAGTGGAAGACCCGGTAACCCGCGAGCCCACCGACCACCGCGGTGGCGATCAGCAACAGCATCAGCACCCGGCGGCGACGCTGGGCCGCGCGGCGGGCACGCTCCCGATAGAAGCGCGCTTCGCTCGGGGTGAAGGTGGGCGCACCAACGGTGGCGCGCTCGGACGTGGGCACCAGCCGGGCGGCCTTGCGGCTGACCGGCTCACGGGAGGCCAGCACCCGGACCCGGTCGGAGAAGGCGTCGATGGAGCGCGACCCTTCGGCTTCGCTGTGATGGCGCACCGCCTTGGGGATCAGGTACGCACCCCAGGCGACTGCCAAGGCCACGAAGATGAGTGCGCTGAGGTCTCCCACGCGAACGAGGGTAGATTCGCTAGCGCAGCAGAGCACGGATGTCTATAGGTGTGTCGCGAGATAACCAGTGTGACTGGTGTTATTTCGCCTCGCTGATCCCCGGATCGGCCCCTCTACGACACAAGAGCCGCCACCAACCCGCCTAGGCCTCGCGCGCCGCCAAGACCCGGTTCAGCATCCCGCCCGGACACTCCTCGGCGGTCACGGCAAACAGCCGGTGATCGCACCAATTGCCGTCGATGTGGAGGTAACGCGGTGCGTAGCCCACTTCGTGGATGCCGAGCTTCTCCACCACGCGCAGGGAGTTCGAGTTCTCCGGTCGTACGGCGATCTCGATGCGATGCAGCCCCACCGACGCGAAGCAGTGGTCGATCACCAGCGCCACCGCGACCGGCATCACCCCTTGTCCCGCCCACCGCTGATCGAGCCAGTAGCCGATCGACGCGAACTGCGCCGACCCCCGCACCACGTTGCTCACCGTGATCTGCCCGGCAAACCGACCGTGCACCTCGATCACGAACGGCAGGGTCTGCCCTCGCCGCGCTTGCTGACGCAACCTGCGCACCAGTTGGGGAAAGGTCACCGGCTTCCCACCGGAGCCGGGGGGCATGGTGGCGTCCCAGGGCTGCAGCCAGTCGCGGTTGACGCCACGAACCCGGCGCCAATCGTCGGCGTCGGCGGTTCGCAGGGGGCGCAGGGTGATCGGCCCGTAGTCCAGCCGCGCCGGCCACCCGGGGCTCGACTCGCTCATCGACCCGGCCTCATCTGCCGGCCCATCAATGGTCGCTCCCGACGATCTGCTCGACAGCGTGACGCAGCAGCGGCTCCAACACGGCCAAGCCGTCCTTCACCCCGCCGCGAGAGCCGGGCAGGTTCACGATCAGGCAGTGCCCCGCCACGCCGGCCAACCCGCGCGACAGCGCCGCGGTGGGGATGCCCTTGGCGACGCCGTACGCCCGGATCGACTCGGCCAAGCCCGGCACCTCCCGCTCGAGCAGCGGCCGGGTGACCTCGGGCGTGCGGTCGGTGGGAGTCAGCCCGGTGCCGCCGGTCGTCAACACCACGCGCGCCCCCGAGGCCACCGCGGCGGCGATGGCCTCGCCCACCGGATCGCCGTCGGGACGCACCACTGGCTCACCCGCGGAGAAGCCCCACTCCCGCAACGCCTCGACGATCAGCGGTCCGGTGGTGTCGTCATAGACCCCCGCAGCGGCTCGGTTGGAGGCCACCACCACCACGGCGGGCAGTGCCGCAGTCATCGGGTCCAGTCCCCGCTCTTGCCACCGGACTTCGCTTCGATGCGTACGTCGGTCAGGACCGCGCCCTTGTCGACCGCCTTGACCATGTCGATCACCGTCAGCCCGGCAACGGCGACGGCCGTCAGCGCCTCCATCTCGACCCCGGTGCGGTCGGTCGTCTTGACCGTGGCTCGCAACTCGACTGCATCCTCGGTGACCGACAGATCCATGGTCACCCCGGAGATCGACAGCGGATGGCATAGCGGGATCAAGGCCGGGCGTCTGTTTGGCGCCCATGATCCCGGCGATCCGGGCGACCGCCAGCGCGTCCCCCTTCGGCATACCTTCGCCGCGAAGCAGTTCCAGCACCCGCCCGGAGACCAGCGACACGGGCGGAGGCGGTCGCGGTGCGTGCGGTGACGTCCTTGGCGCTGACGTCGACCATCCGGGCGGCGCCGGTGGCATCGACGTGGGTCAACCCCCCAGGACGCCGATCGCCTGTCCAGTCGGCCTGCGCAGCGCCCAGAGCGGCGCCGGAGGCGGGATCCGCCGAGGATGGATCCGGCTGGGGGTGGCGGTCGGGCATTGGACGATCCTAGTGGCGCCCGGACCCGCGTCGAGTAGGCCCTCAGAACGCGACGTCGAGGCGCAGGACCTCGACCAGGGCGCCTTCGGGCACTTCGGTCACGTCCTCGCCGATCACCACCAGCGAGTCGGCCAGCGCCAGGCTGCCGAGCAGGTGCGAGCCGTGTCCGCCGATCGGGGTGACGGTCGCTTGTGCGTCGCTCGATCCCGCGGCGTACGAAGCGCGCAGGAACTGACGGCGCCCCGCCGGGGAGCGCACGGCCTGGGTGATCCGCGCCGTCGTGCTCGGCCGCACTGCCGGACTCCGGCCCAGCATCGTGCGCACGGCGGGCAAGCACGAAGATCTCGAAGGAGAGGTAGGAGGAGACGGGATTGCCGGGGAGGGTGAAGACCGGAACGCCGTCGACCACCCCGAAGCCCTGTGGCTTGCCCGGCTGCATGGCCACCGGGCCGAACCACATCGAGTCGCCCCGCAACGCGGCCTTCACCACGTCGAAGTCGCCTTGGCTCACGCCGCCCGAGGTCACCACGAGGTCGGCTTCGGCCATCGCGGCACGCAAGGCGGCGAGGAACTCCGCAGGGTCGTCGGAGGTGGTGCCGACGCGACGAACCTGAGCACCCGCGGCCCGCGCAGCGGCGGCGATCAAGTGGGAGTTGGCGTCGTAGATCTGCCCGGGCTCGAGCCGGCTCGTCCGGCCGCGACGAGTTCGGCGCCGGTCGAGAGTACGGCGACCCGCGGCCGCCGATGCACCCGCACGGAGCCTTGTCCCACCCCTGCCAGCACACCGAGCTGCCGCGGTCCCAGCACCGTCCCCGCGGTAAGCAGCAGCTGACCCGGCGTGATGTCGTCGCCGGCGGGGCGGATGTGCTGCCCGAACGTCGGCGCCTCGGTGATCGTCACGGTGTCGGCGCCGCGGTCGGTCCATTCGTAGGGCACCACCGCGTCGCACCCAGCCGGTACCGGGGCACCGGTCATGATCTTCGCGGCCGTACCCGGCTGGAGCGGGGACCACGACGTTGCCCCGGCCCCGATCTCGGCGGCGACAGGCAAGCGCACCGGGGTGTCGGGGGATGCCCCGGCGACCTCGGCGGCGCGGACGGCGTACCCATCCATCGCGGAGTTGTCGAACGGCGGCAGCTGCACCTGCGAGACGGCGTCGGCAGCCAACACGAGGCCATCGGCCTCGTCCAAGGTGACCTCGACGACAGGCAACGGAGCGACGGCCGCGAGGATCCGCCCCTGGAGATCCTCCACGCTGATCGGAGTCACACCGGGCTCGACCGGGCAGACGTGCCCGGCTTCCCCGTGGCCCGGATGCCCGTGCGCCACGTCGACCTCAGTCCTTCGGCGTGCCGCGCAGCACGGTGCCGTTGGGGACCTGCTGCGCACCCTTCCCCTTCAATGCGACCTCGCCCTCGACCACGACGTCCTCCCCGAAGGTGAAGTCGCCCTTGACGGTCAACGACTCGGCCGCCTTCAACGAAGGCGCCCCGACGCTGAAGCGGCGGTCGAACTCGCTGACCACGGCGTAGTGGTCCTTGTCGAGGTCCACGAAGGGCAGGCGTTCGGACTGCTGGTCGAGTACGAAGTCAGCCGCCGAGCTCGTAGACGTCCGAACGGAGCACGAGCAGGTCGTTGGTGGTCTTCACCGGCACGAACCGGTCACGACCCACCTCGATGGTGCGGGCGCCGTCGAAGATCTCGATCGCGGCACCCATGGCCGTCTCGATCTGCACGACCGGCGGGGTCTTCGCGTCGGCAGGGTCGACGGGCTTGACGTTGCGGATCATCGGCAAGCCGAGCACGCCCTGGCGAGCCACCAACTGCTCGCGCATGGCGACGAGGTCGAACCACAGATTGTTGGTCGAGCAGAAGCGATGCCTGGTCAGGTCGGCAAGCGCCTCCTGGTCGCGCGGCAGGGTCTGCGCTGTTTCGCGCAGCACGATCCGGCCGTCGGACTTGCGACGCGCGAAGTGGCCGCCCTTACGGTCCGACGGCGTGCGCAGCACGGCCTCGATCGCGAACGGCGCACCCGAGGCGGCGAACCAACCGGCAACCCGGGGATCCGGGGTCGCGCCGAGATTGTCTGAGTTGGAGACGAAGACCCGGGTGAACCCGCGCTCGATCAGGGTCTCGAGCAAGCCCGAGGAGTGCAGCACGGTGTAGAGGTCGCCGTGGCCGGGCGGGCACCACTCGAGGTCGGGGTCCTTGGGGTAGCTGACCGGAACCAAGCCGTCCACGAGCAGGCGCGGTTCCTTGTTCTGCAGGAACTCCAGCGGCAGCCCTTCGACGGGCAGGTCGGTGTAGCGGGCCAGCGCGGCCATGGTGTCGGCCGAGGTGCGGAACGAGTTCATGAACATCAACGGCAGCGGGGCGTCGTACTGCTGGCGCAGATGGAGCACTTGGCGCGCGATGATGTCGAGGAAGGAGAGGCCCCGTCGCACGCACAGCAGCGACTTGGCTCGGTCCATGCCCATCGACGTACCCAAGCCGCCGTTGAGCTTGATGATCGCGGTGGTCCGGATCGCCTCCGCCGCGACCTCGTCCGGGACGTTGACGTCGGCTAGCGACTCCATGTCGATCGGATCGATCGATTCCTCGGGGATGAAGCCGGTCTCCCCTAGTTCGAGAAGCCGGTAATAGTGGGCGAACACGTCGATGGCCAACCCGTCGACGCCCGCGTCGCGCATCTTCCGTCGAGCAAGATCAAGTCCAACACTCACTCGGCAATCGTAGGCTGAGTGGGTGACTCCCCCCGCACCAGCGTGTGGCCCGACCGGTCCGCTGCCCGGCCAGGTCGGCAGATGTCTGCGATGAGGGCCGCCAAGCTGGCCTTGCGCGACCAACTTCAGACCGCGCGCAACCGCCTCAGCCCCGCTGACGTGCAGGAGTCCGCTGCGGCCCTCACCGCGGTGGTGCTTGCGCTCGCGGAGGTACGCCGGGCCGCCACGCTCACGGCGTACGTCTCGGTCGGCACCGAACCCGGCACCGGCGCACTCATCGACGCCCTGGCCGATGCCGGGAAGCGGGTGCTGCTCCCGGTGATGGCGCCCACGGAAGGACCCGGCTGGGACTTGGACTGGGGTTTGTATCGCGGGCCGAGCTCGCTGGCCCCTGCTCGATTCGGCCTCCTGGAACCGGTCGGGGAGCTCCTCGGCCCGGAGGCGGCAGCGAGGGCCGATGTGCTGCTGGTGCCGGGCATGGCCGTCTCGCCCGAGGGCTTCCGGATGGGCAAGGGAGCCGGCTGCTACGACCGCACCTTGAGCAGGGTCCCGGCCGGCACTCCCACGATCTGCCTGCTCTACCCGGGCGAGCTCGATCAGCCGGTCCCGATCGAGCCCCACGACCGCCCGGTCACGGCGGCGGCGACGGCGGAGGGGCTGCGGGTCTTCGGCTAGTCGAGTTGTCGGTATGATTGGCACTCGCTGGGAGCGAGTGCCAGCTGCAGACCCATCGGAGGAACCCGTGCCGACCTATCAGTACGCCTGCACCGAGTGCGACCACGCGTTCGAGCAGGTGCAGAGCTTCAGTGACGACGCCTTGACCGTCTGCCCCGCGTGCGGCGGCAAGCTGCGCAAGGTGTTCAACGCCGTGGGCGTGGTCTTCAAGGGCTCGGGCTTCTACCGCACCGACTCGCGCACGGGACGCGAGAAGACTGCCGCGGCGAAGTCGGATCAGGCTCCCGCCGCCGAGACGAAGAGCTCAGGCTCGGCATCGTCGCCGGCAGCCAGCAGCACCCCCGCGAGCACGTCGGGCGCCTCGGGCGCCTCCTCCTCCGGCTCGACGACGAGCGCGTCCGCCTCCGCCTCCTGACCGACGGCATCCACAACCCTGAGGTTCTGCCTCCTCTGTGGAAGAGCCGCCCGCGAACCGGGGGCACCCGGTTGGCTTGGCTGTCATGCCCGGACCTGCCTTCCCTCGTCGCCCGCATCGGGCAGTGCGAGCCCTTCGCGCGGCGCGACGCCGGGTCCGGGCTCGACGCCGCTGGCTGGCCGCCGCGGCCGCTATGGCTGCGGTTGGTTGCGGCATCGTGGCCATCCAGCCACCACAGGAGCCGACCTTCGCGTTGACGGTGGCGGCACGGGATCTGGCGGCGGGTACCGAAGTGTCGAGCCACGACCTCACCGAAGTGCGGGTTCCGCGTGATGCGGCGCCGTCCGCGCTGGTCTCGGACCCGACCGGGAAACGACTGCTCTCCCCGGTCCGTGCTGGCGAGCCGATCACCGAAGCCCGCATCGTCGACACCGGTCTCTCAGCGGGCTATCCGGGCCGGGTCGTCGTGCCCGTGCGCCTTACCGACCCCGACGTCGCCGCCCTGCTTGCGGTCGGGGACAAGGTGGATCTGCTCAGCATCGACCCCGAGACCGGTGCCGCGCTCCTGGTCGGCCGCGATGCGCTCGTCGTACGGCTGCCGCGGGACCGCGGGGGCTCCGCGAGCTTGCCCGGCGCCGTGATCGTGCTCGCCCTCGACTCCGGGGCGGTGAGCGACACGATGGAGGCGAGCGTTCGGAAATACCTGACAATCCAATGGAGCAGTTAAAATTCCAAGTTGTCCAACCGATTTGCCCCGCACCCGCGGTGGCACCCCTCCGCTCAGACGCGGAGTCCTAGAGGAGATCCAAAAATGAGTGGTTTCAAGAGCTTCGTGCTGCGCGGCAACCTCGTTGACCTTGCCGTCGCCGTCATCATCGGCACCGCCTTCGGCACCGTGGTGACCACCTTCACCAACTGGCTGACCGGCCTCATGCCCGCCAGCCTGGAGAACGTGTTCAGCAACAAGGAGAACAGCTTCGGCGCGTTCCTGAACGCCGTCATCGCGTTCCTGATCCTCGCGTTCGTCGTCTACTTCTTCGTCGTGGTTCCTTACACCCGCGCCAAGGAGAAGTACTTCCCGGCCGACGCCGAGGGCACCCCGGCCGACGTCGCCGTGCTGGAGGAGATCCGCGACCTGCTGAAGGCCGGCCGCTGATCGGCTGACTTCAGCCCGTTAGACATTCGAGGGCCGTCCCGCAAGGGGCGGCCCTCGTTGTATTTCTTGGGGTGATGCTCAGCTAGTCGCCGTGATGCGGTGGCACTTGCTCGCGCAGCCAGGCGTCGCCGGCCGAGTCACCGGGACGGCCGCGGCCGGTCTCCTGGTCGGGCCGGTCGTCGCTGGTCTGCTCGGGGAGAACCTCACCGAAGAGGAGCGCTCGCCGCTTGCGGCGTACCCACTCGGGCTCGGGTGCAGCCGGCTTCTCCGAACTCATGTGCAGAGCCCGTCCTGGGCCGCCTGGTCGATCTCCTCCTGGGACGGCCCTGCGGAGCTGCTGGGCGACGCACCCGGGCTCGAGGACGTGCCCGGGCTCGGCGATCCAGTGGTGCCGCTGCCCTCGTTGTTGGGGTCGGATGCCTTGATGACCCCGTCCTTGAGCGTCTTGTTCAACTTGCGATCTTCCGCGATCCGCTGCCAGAGATCGGCCGCCTCGGGCTTCCACACGATTCTGTTCGGATCCAGCGGATCAGTGCCCCAGGGCACGGTGATGAACTGGATCTTGTCCAGGCCGATGTCCTTGAACTGGTAGGCAAGGTCGGCGAGTTTGGCCATGTTCTTCAGGCCCTTGTCCACCGTCAGCGACTGGGTCGCTGCGTTGAGGAACGAGATCGTGCGGTCGGGCCGGGCGAGGGTGTCTGCGGAGATCACCTTCTTGGCCATGGAGGCGATGAAGGCTTGCTGCCGCTTGACCCGGCTGGTGTCGGACCCGTCCCCCACCCGGTAGCGGACCCGGACGTAGCTGAGCGCTTCGTTGCCTTTGATCTCGCGGGTGCCGGCCTTCAGGTGGATGTTGTGATCCGGATCGTCGATGGGCTCGGGCAGACAGACTTCGACGCCGTCGATCGCGTCGACCATGTCCTTGAAGCCCTGGAAGTCGACGACGACGAAGTGTTGGAGCCGCACTCCGGTGAGTTGCTCGAACTGCTGCACCGTGCAGGCAGCGCCCCCGACCGAGAAAGCGCCGTTCCACATCTGGTAGTCCGCAGCCGGAGCCACATCGCCGTTCTTGAGCGTGCATTCGGGCCGGTTGACCATCGAGTCGCGCGGGATCGAGATGCCGTAGGCGCGCTTTCGGTCGGCGGAAAGGTGCAGCAGGATCGTGGTGTCCGAGCGCTCACCGAGTCCGGTCAAACCGTCGATGTTGTTGTCGCCCTCGCGCGAGTCCGACCCCATCACCAGGATGTTGAGCGGCTTCTTGGGTCCATCGACAGCGACCTCGTCGGGTCGGTGATTCAACTGGTTGTCGATGTCGATCCCGGTGATGTTCCCGTTCAGATGCCGGTAGAGATAGACGACGCTCATCGCCACAACAAGGGCCATGATCAGGGTCGTGGTTCCGAGCACCTTGGCGACCGTGTGCCGCTTGCGCGTGCGCCCGCGCCGCTTCGGCAGCGAGGAAGCGACGGCTTCCGCAGACTGGTCCTGACTGGTCGTGATCGTCACCGTATCGCCATCGTTGATGGCTCGGCGGCGTCCAGACACAGGCATTCCTTGGTCGAGGGGAGGCAGAGTGACTCGGCCCGACAATAGCGGGCATAGACCAGTTTCTCCGGATATCCGATCACTGCCAAGCCAAGCCGTGCAGGTTTCGTGAAGGCTCCGGAACCTGGCTGCTCGACCCCCATCTCCGCGGTTCCGGGCTTTCCTAGTCATGGCTGCATTCGTCAGCGAACGGCAAGGCTGACAAAATGGCGGCGCCCGCGGCCGGTGAACACTGGTTGCGAGCTCGGCCCCAGTAGCTCAGCGGATAGAGCAGCCGCCTCCTAAGCGAAAGGTCGCAGGTTCGACTCCTGCCTGGGGCACCCACTTCCGAGTCGGACAGCCACCGCGCGCACCCGGGCCGGTTGCGCCGTTGACGGGACCTGGGTCAGCAGAGATCAGCGGTCACCGGTGGTGAGTGCGAGATTCAGGCTGGCGTGGATCTCCAGGTGTCGGGCAAGGAACGCTTTCTCGTCCAGACCCTTGCGGCGCATCCAGCTGGTGACTTCCAGATGCCGCTTACTGCTGTTGCACGAAGGGCACGCGGGCACGACGTTGGCCACGGTGTACCGGCCGCCCCGAGCAATCGGAAGCACGCAGTCCCGCTGCAAAGGTGTCCCGGTCGCGCCGCAGTAGGCGCACCCGCCCCAGAGCGTCCGCAAGGCATCCCACTGAACGTCGGTGAGGTCGTGGACCGCTTTGGCCAGGCGACTCTTGCGGCGCTTGGCCGCCCTAGCCCTGCGACGGTTGACCGGCACCACCACACCGTACGACCTCGGCCGACCAGGCCGAGCGCAGACATGCGCGCACACGGAACCCGGGAATCGCTGCCGTGCCGGTCCCGGGCGGAACCGATCGGGCGGGCGGCCCGTCCGACCACCCATGCGAGCCTCACTTCGAACCCTCACCACTGCGGTCATTGCCTGTGCCGGACTCGGCGGCGCCTACGCCCTCGGCGCGAGTGGTGGCGGGTCCGGCTCTCCGGTCACGCCCGAGAGTTCTTTCGTTCCCACGTCCCCGGTCGCCGCGGTCAACACCAGCCTGAGCGGCCCGCTCACGAGCGCGGCCGATTGCGACGAGGCCCTCGGGTGGTACGTCGATCGGGCCCTCGAACAAGTCGGTCCCTACGGCTGGGAGGGCGGCTCGGGGATTTACTCCCGAGACATGGTCATGGAGACGGCTTCGTCGCTCGGTGGCGCCGCCCCAGCGGCGAAGAGCCCGCTGAGTGCCGCCAACTCCAGCGAGACCGGCACCAACGTCCAGGAGGCCGGCGTCGACGAGCCCGACGTCGCGAAGACCGACGGCACCCTCGCCCTTCGGCTGATGGGTGGGGTCTTGACGATCTTCGACGTGTCCGGAGACGCCCCCAGCCAACTCGCCTCGCTGAGCCTCCCGAAGGTGACCGAGGACGCACAGTTGCTCCTGGTCGGCGACCGCGCGGTGATCATCAGCACCGACCGATACAAGGAATGGCAAGGCCCGGTTACCCGGGTGACCACGGTCGACCTGGCCGATCCCGAGGCACCCACGATCGCGAACACCCAGTCGGTCGACGCCGGCTTCGTCGCCGCCTACCAGCACGACACCACCGTCCGGCTGGTGCTCACCAAGGGGCTCCCCCCACTCGACTTCGTCCAGCCCAGCGGGCGGCGCGGCATCAAGTCCGCGGCCGAGCACAATCGCCAACTCGTGCGTGACTCCTCTATCACCGACTGGATGCCGCAGCTCACCACCGGCTCCGCAACCGCTCCCCTGGTCGAGTGCGAGGCGCTGAGCCAGCCCGCCACCGACGGCGGCCTCGGCACCTTGACAGTCATGACCTTGGACACGGCGGACGACGCCGATCCGGCCGCCAGCTCCTCGGCATTGCTCACCGCCAGCCAGATCGCCTACGCCTCGACCGAGCACCTGGTCGTCGTGTCCACCGGGTGGGGCGGCTGGTGCTGCTGGGACGTCGTCAGAGGAATGAGCGGCTCCGGCCCCGAAGCCGGCACCACTCAGCTCGACGTCTTCACCCTTGACGGCGCCACCACGACGTACGCCGCCTCCGGGCAGGTGGACGGCACCATCCGCGACCGCTGGTCTATCGATGAGGACAAGGGCACCATCCGCGTCGCTGTCGGGCCCTCCGAGGCGACCGGCAACTTCAACTCCGTGATCACGCTGAAGATCGACGGCGACCACGTCACCCAGGTCGGCCGGATCGACGAACTCGGCAAGCGCGAGGAGATCAAGTCGGTCCGCTGGTTCGGCGATCTCGCGATCGTGGTCACCTTCCGGCAGATCGATCCGCTCTACGTCATCGACCTCCGCGACCCGGCCAAGCCGACCCTCAAGGGAAAGCTCAAGATCCCCGGCTTCTCCGAGTACCTCCATCCTCTGGGTCCCGAGCGGCTGATCGGCATCGGCCAAGCCGCCGGACCGCGCGGCATGACCCTGGGGGCCCAAGCCGCGCTCTTCAACCTCGAGGACCTGGGCAACCCCCGGCAGGTCGCCGTGCACCGGTTCGACCGGCGGATGTATGCCTTGGCCGGGCAGCAGCCGCACCAGTTCACCTGGCTGGCCGACCAGCGCACCGCCCTCACCGTCGTCACCGACGGCTACGGTGCGCGCACCGGCTGGGTCGCCGCGTTGCATCTGGACAAGGGCAAGTTCGTCACGACGATGACCAAGGCGGGCTACGGCCGCTCGGTCGACAGCATCCGGTTGCTGCCGCTCCCCTCGGGCAAGGTCGTGATGATCAACGGCGACGGGGCGACCTTCCTGGACCTGTGAGGCCGGCGCAAGCGCGGCGGTCGGCTACGTGGACGGGCCACTAGTCCTTGACGGAGAAGTCGATCCCGGCGTTCTGGAGGCGGGTCGTCAACGCCTCGCCCATCGCCACGGCCGTGGTCACTTGACCACTGGTCTCGGGGGTGTCGTCGAAGGCCAGGCACAAGGCGGATTCGGCGAGCATCTTGGCGGTCTCGTCGTAGCCGGGGTCGCCGCCGTGCACGCGAGTGCGCGCTTGCCGGCCGTCGGCGCTCTCGGCCACGAAGTCGACGGTGAACCACGAGCGAGCGCGGCGCTTCGGGTCCGGGCCACTGCCCTGCGGGACCTTGGACTGGAGGAACTCGCGCACGGGCTTCACCTGGGCACCCGCGGCCAAGGCGGTCACGCCGACGGCGCCACCCGCGGCGTACCGCAGCGTCTTGGTGCCGGCGAAGTGGGAGTAGCGGAAATCCGGCCCGTACGCCGGGAGCGCGGCCCCGCTGCGGGCGACCACGATCGGGTCGATCGTGGGCAGCGGCAGCAGCCAGTAGCCCAGCACCCCGTCGCGTTGCGGCTTGGCCGCGACCGCACGCGAACGCCGACCCCCGGCCGGGCGACCCTCGGCGCGACGGCGTTCGGCGAAGACCTGTTTGGCCACCCGCTGCCTGGCCATCGCCGCAAGCGCGGAATGGAAGGTGCCACCCGAGAAGGTGCCCGAGGAGCGCACCACGCCGCGCATGGTGATCGGCTGATCGAAGTCGGGATCGCCGCCGGTGAGTTGGTGCACGGTGAAGCGGGCGCCGAGATCGTGCGGGATCGAGTCGAAGCCGCAGCAGTGCACCAGCCGGGCTCCCGTCTCGACGGCGAGGTCGTGGTGGGCCAGGAACATCCGGTCGACGAACTCCGGCTCGCCGGTGATGTCGGCATAGTCGGTGCCCGCTTCGGCGCACGCGGCCACCAGCGGCTCGCCGTACTCCAGGAACGGCCCGACCGTGCTGGCAACCACTCGGGTACGCCGGGCCGCATCGCCGATCGTCACCGGCCGGGTGGCGTCGGCGATCAGCGTCGGCAGCGAGCCGAGGGCCGGGTCGATAGTGGCGAGATGCTCCCGGACGCGCTTCAACTTCACCTCATTGCGCCCGGCGATCGCCCAGCGCAGCCCGGCCGGCGCATGCCGGGCGAGATACTCCGCGGTCAAGCCACCGGTGAAACCGGTGGCACCCAACAAGACGACATCGAACTCGCGATCAGCGGCGGCGGGCATGCGGTCATGCTGCCACCTCGCCGCACCCGATGGCGCCGCGAACACGGCGTACCCTCTGGCACATGTGCCGCAACATCCGTCCGCTGAACAACTTCGAGCCGCCGGCCACGCCCGATGAGGTGACCGCGGCCGCCCTGCAATACGTGCGCAAGGTCAGCGGCGCGACCAAGCCATCGGCCGCCAATCAGGCGGCCTTCGACCGGGCGGTGGCCGAGATCGCGCACATCACCGAGCACCTTCTCGAAGCCCTGGTCACCGTCGCCCCGCCGAAGAACCGCGAGGTCGAGGCCGCGAAGGCCCGCGCCCGCGCCGCGGTGCGCTACGCCCGCTGAGCGTCCGCGCGAATGGCCAGGGCCGACAAGAACTCCGAACAGCCCGTCTCGAGCTTGCGGGTTGCGAGCGGATCTCCGCGGGTCTCGCCGCGGTTGACGATGACGATCGGCACCTGCCACTCGGCCGCGCGACGAACGAACCGCAGCCCGCTCATCACCGTCAGTGAAGAGCCGGCCACCAGCAGCGCTCCCTGCACATCGGCCAGCTCCTCCACCGCGGCGTAGCAGCGCGCCACCCGCTCCTTGGGGACGTTCTCCCCGAAGAACACGACGTGGGGTTTGAGGACGCCGCCGCACCGCTCACACGGGGGTACGACGAAGCCTGAGGTGTCCTCCAGTGCGGCGTCGCCATCGGGCAGCACTTGTCGACCTGCCCGCTCCTCCGCAAAGCCGGAGTTCGCGCGGGCCAACACCTCTTGGAAACCGGCACGATCCGAGACCGTCCCGCACCCGAGACACACCACCTCGGCGATCCGGCCATGCAGTGGCACGATCCGAGCCGAGCCCGCCGCCTCGTGGAGGCCGTCGACGTTCTGGGTGATCAGCAGGACCGGGTCGATGGCCGCGACCGCCCGGTGACCCGCATTGGGTTGCGCCTTGCCCATCGTCGCCCAGCCGAGGTAGCTGCGCGCCCAATAGCGCCGCTGGGCTTCCGGCCCGGAGATGAACTCCTGGTAGGTCATCGGCGATCGATTCACCGAACCTGGTCCGCGATAGTCGGGGATGCCCGAATCGGTGCTCAACCCGGCGCCGGTGAGCAGCACGAGCGCCCGCCCGGTCAGCAGTTCGAGGGCTTCGTCGGTGTCGTCTGAGGATGCCGAGTGGGCAACCTGAGCCGAGCCAGTGTTCATCTCGACCCTCCCCTCGATCCCGACCAGCGCGTCCATCCCGTCCGGGCAGACCCTCAGAGAGGGCGCACGAAGATGTGTTCGGCCACTTCCAGATCGAGCTCGCACGCCTCGCCGCCCGAGGCCAGCAACACGCCCACCTCGGTGGCGCGCACGACCACCGAGCGATCCGGCCCGGCGCCGACCCGGCGCAGCGTCGCCATCAGGTCGGCGTCCTTCTGCAGTTCCTCGGAGATGCGGCGAACTCGGACCCGCACGTCCTCAGCGCCCGCGGCTTCGGCCAGCGACAGCACTCCGGTCATGAACTCCTCGCCGCGCGACTGCCCGAGCTCTTCCAGCCCCGGTATCGGGTTGCCGTAGGGCGACTCGGTGGGGTTGCCCAGCTTCTCCAACAGCAACCGCTCGACGTTCTCCGAGATCACGTGCTCCCACCGGCAGGCCTCGGCGTGCACCAGCTCCCAATCGAGCCCGATCATGTCCACCAGCAGGCATTCGGCCAGCCGGTGTTTGCGCATCACCCGGGTCGCCAGCCGCATGCCCTCGTCGGTCAACTGGAGGTGCCGGTCGCCTTCCACGGTCAACAACCCGTCGCGCTCCATCCGGGCCACCGTCTGGGAGACGGTCGGACCGCTTTGGTGGAGCCGCTCGGCGATCCGGGCACGCAACGGGACGATGTCCTCCTCGACCAGTTCGTAGATGGTGCGGAGATACATCTCGGTGGTGTCGATGAGATCGCTCACCGGGTCATTGTTGCCTACAGTGACGACAGTGTCCCCGTCCGTGATGTGGTTCCGCCGCGATCTCCGGCTCCGGGACCATCCGGCCCTGTTGGCCGCTTGCGCAGCTGGTGGCGGCTCGGGGGTAGTGCCGCTCTTCGTGATCGACCCGGCGTTGTGGGATTCCGCGCCAGCGAGCCGCCGGACCTACCTCGCGGCTTCCCTGCGCGAGCTCGATCGGAGCCTCGGCGGAGCTCTCGTGGTGCGTCGAGGAGACCCCGCCGAGGTGCTCCCCGCTGTGGTGGCCGAGGCGGGCGCCGGATCTGTCCACGTGTCGGCGGACGCGGCGCCGTTCGGCCGGCGCCGAGACGCCGTGGTGACGGCCGCGCTGGCCGCCCAGGGGGTCGCGTGGCAGCCGCTGGGTTCGCCGTACGCCGTGGCACCGGGCCGCGTCCTGACCAAAGCCGGCACCGGCTTCTCCGTGTTCACCCCGTTCCTGCGCGCGTGGGAGGCACACGGCTGGCGAGCTCCGGCGGGTGAGCCCGCGGCCGATCAGCGCTGGCTCGACCTGGGCGGTGAGCCGCTGCCCGAGCCGGAAAGGGCGACGCCGCAGCCGGTCGGCGAAGAGGCGGCGCTGATCCGGTGGCAGGAGTTCGGCGACCGTCTTCTCGACTATCCCGAGCATCGCGACCGGCCCGACCTGGAGGGCACCACCCGCCTCTCGGCGGCGCTGCGTTTCGGAGAGATCCACCCGCGCACGATCCTGGCCGACCTGGGTGACTCTCCCGCGGCAGCCAAGCTGCGGGCGGAGCTGGCCTGGCGCGAGTTCCATGCAGACGTGCTGTGGCGGCACCCGAGCGCGGCCCGGTCGCCCCTGCGCCCCGAGTACGACGGGATGCGGCTGGACTCGCCCGGCCCCGGCTACGAGGCGTGGTGCGCCGGCCGGACCGGCTTCCCCATCGTCGACGCCGGCATCCGGGAACTGCTCGCCAGCGGCCTCATGCACAACCGGGTGCGGATGATTGTGGCCAGCTTCCTGATCAAGGACCTGCATCTGGATTGGCGGCTGGGAGCGCGATTCTTCCTCGATCACCTCATCGACGGCGACCTCGCGTCCAACCAGCTGAACTGGCAGTGGGTGGCCGGCTGCGGGGCCGACGCGGCGCCGTACTTCCGGGTCTTCAACCCGACGACGCAAGGGCGGAAGTTCGATCCCGCGGGTGCCTATGTCCGGCGCTGGGTCCCAGAATTGCGAGAAGCCGCCGATCCGCACGAACCCGGGATCACCGCGCCGTCGTACCCCTCACCGATCCTCGACCATGCTGCCGAGCGCAAGGAGGCCATTGCGAGATGGCAGGAACTCAGAGCCCCGAGCCCGTGACCTCACCGGTGCCCGTGAACCCACCGGCGCCGTGGTGGCACCACGCGGTGATCTACCAGGTCTACGTGCGCAGCTTCGCCGACTCCGACGGCGACGGCATCGGCGATCTGCCCGGCATCACCGCTCACCTCGACCACTTGGTCGAGCTCGGCGTGGACGCGTTGTGGATCACCCCGTTCTACCGCTCCCCCCAGCACGACCACGGCTACGACGTGGCCGACTACCGTGCGGTGGACCCGCTGTTCGGGTCGTTGGGCGACGCCGACGCGCTCGTCGCGCGCGCGCACGAGCTCGGGTTGCGCGTGATCGTCGACATCGTGCCCAACCACACCTCCTCCGGCCATGCGTGGTTCCTGGCGGCGTTGGCGGCGGGTCCGGGATCGCCCGAGCGGGGCCGCTACCTCTTCCGCGACGGCCAGGGCCCGGGAGGTGACCAGCCGCCCAACAACTGGTTGTCGGTCTTCGGTGGCCTCGCCTGGGACCGGGTCGTCGAAGCCGACGGGTCTCCGGGACAGTGGTACCTCCACCTCTTCGACTCCTCCCAACCCGATCTCGACTGGCGCAACCCCGAGGTCCGGGCCGAGTTCGAGGACGTGCTGAGGTTCTGGCTCGATCGCGGAGTCGACGGATTCCGGATCGACGTCGCGCACTCGCTGATCAAGGTCGCGGATCTGCGCGATCAGATCCGCGACAGCGACGACCGCACCGCCCCGATCCTCACCGACGAAGGCGCGCTGGTCGATCCGCACGTCGAGGACGAGCCGATGTGGGACCAGTCCGAAGTGCACGACATCTATCGAGACTGGCACCGCGTACTCGCCGCCTACCCCGGGGACCGGATGACCGTTGCGGAGGCCTGGACACGGACGCCTGAGTCGATGGCGCGCTACGTCCGACCCGACGAGCTCTCCCAGTCCTTCAACTTCGCCTGGCTGTCGACTGGTTGGTCCGCGGAGGCGTTCCGTCAGGTAATCGAGGACACCTTCTCGGCGCTCGATCCGGTGGGTTCTCCTCCGACCTGGGTGCTGAGCAACCACGATGTGATCCGACACGTCACTCGGTACGGCGGAGGCGAGCGCGGTCTCGCCCGCGCCCGCGCCGGCACGCTCACCATGCTGGGGCTGCCCGGCTCGGCGTACCTCTATCAAGGGGAGGAACTCGGGTTGGAGCAGGCCGATGTTCCGGTCGAAGCCAGGCAGGACCCGATCGCGTTGCGCACCGGCGAGGTCGGTCGCGACGGCTGTCGGGTGCCGTTGCCGTGGGGCGGCACGGAGCCGCCGTACGACTTCGGGCCGGGGGTCGGCCAGCCATGGCTGCCGCAGCCATCGGACTGGGCGGGCCTGACGGTGGCCGCGCAAGCCGCCGATCCGGCCTCGACGTTCTCCTTCTATCGGGCGGCGTTGAGGCTGCGCCGGCTATTGCCGGCCGAAGGGATCGTGATGGCGACGAGCGATCCGGCAGGTGTGCTCAGCTACACCCGGGGGGACGTGCGGGTGGTGCTGAACACGGGCACCGTTCCCGTGCCGCTGCCCGCCGGCGACGTGTTGATCGCCAGCGGGCCGATCTCCCAGTCTGGGTTGTCGCAGTCTGGGTCGTCGCAGTCTGGGTTGTCCTTGCCGCCGGACACGGCGGTCTGGCTTCGCGGTGGCGCCTGAGCGACCAGAAGTTGGGCGGGTTCGGCAGCGCGGGAGGACGCCGCGGAAGCCCGCCAAGAAATCCCTTGAGCGCCTCCGCAACGCCGCGTACCTTGGTCGCACACGGGAAAGGAGGTGGTCCAAAGAATGCAAGCTTTTGGGACTCGTGAGGTGGCTGCCCGTTAGCAGCTCCGCTGCCTGAAACTGCGGCGTAAGTCAGCTGCGGCGAATACCAGGCAGTCACCCGACCCGCAGGCGCTCTGGGACTTAGTCCCCCGGAGGCGGTCCACCCGGACCACGCCTGCGGGTCGTCCACATTTCGGCCGAGGGTGACCTTGGCTTGATCCGAATCGCGTCCACCCTGGAGGACCTCCATGAACGGCCACAGCCACGAGTACGACGTCACGGTCACCTGGACCGGCAATACCGGCCCCGGCACCGCCGGCTACACGGCGTACTCACGAGACCACGAGGTCTCCGTTGCGACGGGCGCGCCGACGATCTCCGGCAGTTCGGATCCGTCCTTCCGGGGAGACCCGGCGCGTTGGAACCCGGAGCAACTCCTCGTCACGTCGCTGTCGCAGTGCCACATGCTGTGGTACCTCCACCTCGCCTCCACTGCCGGTGTCGTGGTGACTGCCTACGAGGACCACCCGCACGGCGTGATGGTGACCAACAGCAGCGGCGCCGGGCAGTTCGAAGCCGTCACGCTCCGGCCGCGGGTCACGATCACCGCCGCCAGCGATCCCGAGGTGGCGCTCCGCCTCCATGCGGACGTGCCCGCCCTGTGCTTCATCGCCCGCTCGGTCAACTTTCCGGTTGGGCACGAACCGGAGATCGTCGTCGAGGGTGCTGCTGGGTGACGGGTGGGGGGCTTAGCTGGACCGCTGTTGGCTGATTAGCGGGGCGGGGGTGCATTGGGCTTTTCGCTGCTGCCGGGTTTCGGGTGGCATTCGGTTGCCGCCTTGGCTGGTTACGGGGGCCGGGTTGCGCCGGCTGTCAGCTGATCTGGACAGAGAAGGCCTCCGGTGTCGCGGCCGACCGGCCAGAGCTGGCCGACCTTCTGCACCAGGCGCACGCCGGCGACACCATCGTGGTCTGGAGACTCGACCGGCTGGCCAGGTCCACCCGTCACCTGCTGGAGCTCGTCGACGACCTCCGCGAACGCGGGATCGGACTCGTCACTCTCCACGAACGGCTGGATACCACCAGCTCGACCGGCCAGTTCATCTTCACGGTCTTTGCTGCACTAGCTGAACTCCAGCGGGATCTCATCAGAGACCGCACCCGAGCCGGCCTCGCAGCCGCCCAAGCCCAGGGCCGCCGAGGCGGCCGCCCCTCACTCGTCACCAGCGAACGCCAACAAGCCATCAACACCCTCACCAGCGACGGACTCACCGTCGCCCAGATCGCACCGGCGGTCGGTGTCTCCCGAGCCACCATCTGCCGCCACCGACCCAGTTAGAGATGTCCCCGGACTGAGCGGCTAGGTGGTGTGGACCGCAGTAACCGGGTTCCCGAATCATGATGGACAACTCGTTTCGCCTGGTGCTGCCGTGCGCGTCCTGGCTCGGCGGGCTGGCAATGCTTGTGTGAATGAAACTCGCCCAGTTAGTCAAATGTCTTTGAAAACTCGGGTGAGGAGACTCTCAGATATGTCAACGACGGGGCCTCTAGGCAGGTGGGGGCTGATCTGGGTTGCTGCTGGGATCGGGTTGTCGCTGGTGGCTCTACCCTCCGCTCAAGCCGATGAACCAAGCTCGCCCGCGCTGGCCGAAGTGTTGCCGCAGGATTACCTCACCAAGGAGGTCATCCCGCCCCCTGACATGAGAGACGATGTCGAGCAAGCGACGGAGGCCATCTCTGATCTACCGACTAGCGACGTGGCCGGAGCCTGGGTCGACCCTGAATCTGACCGGCTTTCCATTGGTGTCGTTGAGGGATCAGATATGTCTGACACCCTGCTGGCGTTGGAACACCAAAGATTTGCTGACGTCACGGTCGTTCCAGTGGAACATAGCGGTGAAGAACTCGACTCCATTGTCGAAACGGTGTATAGCGGTCCAGGGATGGAGACGATTTCATCAGCCCGGCATGACTACGTGCGGAATATAGTCGTCTTAACTTCCCGGGCGCCAGTGCTCCCGAAAGGGTGACTCGGGATCACCCGTCTATGTCAACACGGCTGGTGTGGGGGTTGCGGCGCACGGAATACTTAGCGGCGGCGGTGGCGGCGACCAGTATGTGGGCAAGTATGAGCCAAGCCAATGCACGATGTATTTCACTGAGATTGGGCAGGCCTATGAAGATTGGACCGCAGGGAATATTGAGCTCAACTAACTTTCGCTGGCCTAGGACTATTGCGCGCGAGCTCCCTCGACGAGCCTGTGGCATTCTGTCTGCGTGTGGCTTAGGGGGCGTTCTGTTGCTCTCTGCGTGCAGCAGTGACGAGGTTCCTGCCGCGATTTCAGTAGTGCGTGTTCTGCCAGGTGGTGACGTCCAGGCAATGGTCCTTATTGGCAATTGCTCCGAGGTCTCACGAGTCAAATCAGATGAGTCTGCGAATGACATCACCCTAGAGGCCTTCGAAGTTTCAACGACGGATGAGCCTTGTGCCGAACGGATGGTCAGGGCGTACGTCTCGTTGCCGCTGGATGGTGGTGAACTCGGCAATCGGACCGTCCTTGATGCAAGCACGGGTCAAACAGTGCGGATCCTCCGATGCACTGTGTCTAGCATTGATCCGATCTGCGTAGATAGCCCTCCAAGCTCAACCTCCTAGAAGATTGGGATGCTGCTTCCCGGCTCTGTTGAGGCGCGCGCAACGGTAGCTGCGCCTGGCATTCCCGCCCGACCTAGCCGAGGAGCGACACGCCGAGTCAAATAGTGTCGGTTTCGTTGGTGTGTGCG
This sequence comes from Nocardioides sp., assembly GCA_037046605.1. Lineage (GTDB taxonomy): Bacteria > Actinomycetota > Actinomycetes > Propionibacteriales > Nocardioidaceae > Nocardioides. The sequence continues at coordinate 335,285 of JBAOHF010000037.1, read as the reverse complement.
GGCTCATTCGGACTATGGCGAATGTCCGCGCCCTCACTGTTCGGCTGTCAGAGGCCGAGTATGAGCAGCTACAGAGCGAGGCATCCCAGGCAGGTATCAGTGCCGGCCTCGCCTTGTATCGCCGCGCGTTCAACGACCCGACTGCCGTCCGGCGTCGTGGTCGGCCTCCGCGCATTGCGCGGGAGCAGTCCAAGAACTCCCTTTGGATCAGGAGGTTGTGACGCAACGACGCGCCTCATGAACGACTGAGAGGCCGTCCCAAGGCTGATGGGACGACCTCTCTAGGTCAATCGCGGGGACTGAGTTGACGCTCTGGTCCCGCAGTTGCGAAAACCGCTCATCTAGCAGGAGGAGGTGGCTTCGTGCCGCCCCTCTTAGCTGACCCCGAATCTGGTTTCCACCCCGCGAATCGCGGGCGTGTCGCCTGGGCTGACCGGGCGTGCGCGGATGACTCCGCAGGCTGGTTCCACCGCGCCTCGCTCCGGCGTCAGGCCGCCACGTTGTGCGGCCGCTGCCCGGTCGCTACGGCCTGTCTCGTGGCCGCTATGCGCCTCGATGCAGCCCACCGCCGAGGCCGGGACGCCTACGGCGCCACCGGCCTGTTCGGCGGATGGTGGTTCTCCCCCGGTGAGCAGCCCGTCCAGGTCGACCCGTTGCCCCTCGACGCTCCCCCGCGTGTGGCCGCATGAGCGTCGCTGTCGCCTTCGAGGTGCCCGAGGACCCCGCTGCGCAGCGTGCAGCTGCGCTGCACCACACCCGCCCGGCTGGGCACTCCTACCGGCTTTAGGGTCGATCTCGGCACCACATTCTCCGGAATTCTTTACCCTCCAGACCTTGCGCCCGATATCGAACATCTGTTTGAATTAGGTAAGGGGATAAGGCGCTCACTCGGGGAGGGGGAAGTCATTGTCGACTGCTGTTGATGCCACGTTCGATAACGCTGTGCTGGATCTGCATCCTGACGCCACCCACCCCGTCACTCTCGCCCTCGGTGTCGTGCACCAGGCGCTCGACGGGCTTCTCGGTGAGCTGCCTGCGATGGCGTCGGGTGACTACCGGGCTGCGGTGGTCGAGGTGGAGCGGGCGATCCGGCGACTCGACGCAGTGAAACTGCGGCTGGTGGCCGCAGCCGACGCAGTCGATGTTTCCCGCGACGCGGGTCTGCCGGATACGACGGCGTGGCTGGCGAAGAACACCCACGCCACCGGTGCTGCTGCGTCTCGGCAGGTCGCGCTCGCTCAGGACCTTGAGACGCTGCCGGCGACTCGGTCTGCGATGGACACCGGTGCTGTGTCTGTTGAGCACGCCCGGGTGATCGCCCGCACCCACGGCCAACTCCCCACCAGCCTCAGCGACGAGCAGATCGTGGCAGTGGAAGAGAAGCTGCTGGCCTGGGCCCATGACACCGACCCAGCTGGGTTGCGACGCAAGTCCCGGCAGGTGCTGCACGACATCACCACCACCGTCGAAGCCGAAGCCCATCACGCCGACGTGCTCATGGACGAGGAACGTGCCGCACTCGCGAAGACGCGGTTGACGTTGCACGACAACCACGACGGCACCATCACCGGACACTTCACCGTCCCCACACTCGCGGGGGACATCTTGAAGAAGATCCTCCAGCAGTTGACCGCACCCAGGCGTGCCGGTGCCTCCGACGCGCAAGGCGGACCGCTCGCGCCGAAGCATGATCACGCGCACCAGCGGGGGTTGGCGTTCCTCGAACTGCTCGAGCACCTGCCCACCGACCGGTTGCACGGCAAAGTCGCCGCCACCATCGTCATCACGATGCAGCACAAGCAGTTGGTGCAGGACCTGGCGGCTGCCGGCGTGGACACCGGCCACGAAACCTCACCCGGAGACGCCCGCCGGATCGCCTGCAACGCCGGCATCCTCCCCGCCATCCTCAACGGTCAATCCCTCCCCCTCGACCTCGGTAGGTCCAAACGGTTGTTCACCGAAGCACAACGCACCGCGCTCGCCACCCGGCACGCCACCTGCGCCGCCCACGGATGCGACAGACCGTACGCCTGGTGCGAACTCCACCACGCCGATCCCTGGGCACACGTAGGAACCACCGACCTCGCCAAAGCCATCCCTCTCTGCGGGTGGCACCACCGCCGCATCCACGACCCCGCCTACCAACACGACCGGCTACCCGACGGCACCCTCAGATTCCACCGACGCACCTAAACCGCCCGACCCACGGCACACCCACGTGCTAGCGCGGTACATCAGTGCCACCACGTGACACCAAACAACCGCACAACACCCACAGCCAAGCCCGGGTGACCAACCCCGCCCGGCGGCAGCCCAGCCGGGTGGCCCACCCACCCACCCCAACTGCGGAGCCAGCCGGCCTCACCCACCACCCCGGCTGTCGAGCCGACCGAGGGCGTCTGTCAGGTGGTCGCGCCGGCGAACTGGGCTTCATAGAGGCGGGCATAAGCGCCGCCGGAGGCCAACAGCGACTCGTGGTTGCCCTGTTCGACGATGGCTCCGTCCTCCATCACCAAGATGAGATCGGCGTCCCGGATGGTGGAGAGGCGGTGGGCGATGACAAACGAGGTGCGGTCGCTGCGTAGCGCGGCCATGGCGTGCTGGAGGAGCAGTTCCGTGCGGGTGTCCACCGAGCTGGTGGCTTCGTCCAGGATCAGCAGCGCCGGATCGGACAGGAAGGCCCGGGCGATCGTGATCAGCTGCCGCTCGCCGGCCGAGAGGTTCGAGCCCTCCTCGTCGATGAGGGTGTCGTAGCCGTCCGGAAGGGAATGCACGAAGCGGTCGACGAAGGTCGCCTGAGCGGCCTCCAGAATCTGCTCCTCGGTGGCCTCGGGATTGCCGTAGGCGATGTTGTCCCGGATGGTGCCCGCGAACAGCCAGGTGTCCTGCAACACCATGCCGGTCTGCTCGCGCAACGCGTGCCGAGGGATCGAGGCGATATCGACACCGTCGAGGGTGATCCGACCGCCATCGAGCTCGTAGAACCGCATCACCAGGTTCACCAGCGTCGTCTTGCCGGCTCCGGTCGGGCCGACGATCGCGACCGTGTGGCCGGGTTCGGCCACCAGGGAGAGATCCCGGATGAGTTCGCGATCGGGGCTGTAGGAGAACGTCACCTTCTCGAAGCGGACCTCACCGTGACGCTGCGACTCAGGCGCGGCGGCACCATGCTCCTCGAGCGTCTGCTCGTCGGCGTCGAGCAACTCGAAGACCCGCTCCGCCGACGCCACACCCGACTGGAGCAAGGTGGCCATCGAAGCAAGTTGGGTCAGCGGCTGATTGAACTGGCGGGAGTACTGGATGAACGCCTGCACACTGCCCAGCGTCATCGAGCCGTTGGCGACCCTCAGACCACCGATCACCGCGATCGCGACGTAGGCCAGGTTGCCGACGAACATCATGATCGGCATGATCACGCCGCTGGCGAACTGAGCGCCGAACGAGGCGGTGTACAAGTGTTCGTTCTCTTCGGCGAAGATGCGCGCCGAGTCCGTCCGACGGCCGAAGACCTTGACCAGCGCGTGCCCGGAGAAGCTCTCCTCGACATGCGCATTGAGTCGGCCGGTGCGGCGCCACTGATCGACAAAGAGCTTCTGGGACCGCTTCAGCACCCGACTGCTCACCACGACCGACAACGGCACCGAGATCAGCGCCACCAGGGCGAGCAGCGGCGAGATCCACAACATCATCGACAGCACGCTCAACACCATGAAGACCGAGGTGAGCAACTGACTCATCGTCTGTTGCAAGGTCTGGGAGACGTTGTCGATGTCGTTGGTCACCCGGCTCAACAGCTCACCGCGGGGCTGCCGGTCGAAGAAGGCCAGCGGCAGGCGATGCACCTTCTCCTCCACCTCGCCGCGCATCCGGCGCACAGTCTGCTGAACCACGTCGTTGACGATGTAGCCGGCAAGCCAGCCCAACAGCGCGGAGGCGGCATACAGGACCAGGACCCACCCGAGGACCTTGGCGACCGCGTCGAAGTCGACACCCACACCGGGGACGACGTCCATCGCCGAGATCATGTCGGCCAGCCGATCCTTGCCGCTGGCCCGTAGGGACTCCACGACCTGCGCTTTGGTCGCCCCGGCCGGCATCTTGCCGCCGATCAAGCCGTTGAAGATCAAGTCGGTGGCACGCCCGAGGACACGGGGTCCGAAGGCATTCAGCACCGTGCTCGTGGCGATCAGAATCACCACGACGATGGCGCGGGTGCGTTCGGGGCGCAGTCGCCCGAAGAGCCGCTTGAGCGACGGCTTGAAGTCGACCGCTTTCTGCCCAACCTGGGCCGGGCCCCAGCCACGTCCGGGTCCGGCCGGTCCGGCCTCGACCCGCTCGGTGACCTTCAGGTCGCCGCCCTTGCGCTGCTCGCTGGCTTCGGTGCTCATGCCGCCTCCTCCGCTCCGAGCTGGGACGCGACGATCTCTTGATAGGTCCGACACGTGGTCAGCAGCTCCTCATGCCGGCCGCGGCCGACCACCTCGCCGTCTTCCAGCACAACGATCTGGTCGGCGTCACGGATCGTGCTGACCCGCTGCGCCACGATCAGCACGGTTGCCTCTCCAACGACGGGAGCAAGCGCCGCGCGCAGCCGGGCGTCGGTGGCAAGGTCGAGGGCCGAGAAGGCATCGTCGAAGAGGTAGACCGCCGGACGCCGGATCACAGCACGGGCGATCGCCATCCGCTGGCGCTGGCCGCCGCTCAGATTGCCGCCACCCTGCGCGATCGGCGCTTCCAAACCCTCGGGCATAGCCCGCACGAAGTCCTCGGCCTGGGCGATCCGCAGCGCCTCCCACATCTCCTCATCCGTGGCGTCCTCCTTGCCGTAGCGCAGATTGGAGGCCACCGTGCCCTGGAAGAGGAAGGCCCGTTGCGGCACCAACCCCAGCCGCGACCACAACGCCTCCTCGTCGAGATCACGCACATCGACTCCGCCCACCTTGACCGAGCCACCGGTGGCATCGAAGAGCCGGGGAACGAGGTTCAGCAGGGTCGACTTACCGGCACCGGTCGAGCCGATCACCGCGACCGTCTGACCCGGCGAAGCCTCAAAGGAGATGTCGCGCAGGACGGGGGTCTGCGCCCCCGGGTAGCTGAACTCGACGCCGTCGAAACGCAGCCCCGCCTGCGCCGGCAACTGCCGCACGGGAGATGCCGCGGGGCGCACCGAAGACTCGGTGGCAAGAACCTCGCTGATCCGATCGGCCGAAACCGAGGCCCGGGGCACCTGGATCAGGGTGAAGGTCGCGATCATCACCGACATCAGAATCTGGACCAGATAGGCGATGAAAGCCGTCAACTGGCCGACCTGCATCTCGCCGTTCTCCACCCGATGTCCGCCGAACCACAGCACCGCCACCATCGAGAGGTTCAGGATCAACATGACCGAGGGGAACATCAGCGCCTGCCAGCGGCCCGCTCGGACGGCGTACGACGTGAGCTCGCCATTGGCTTTCGCGAACCGGTCGATCTCGGTCTGCTCCCGCACGAACGCACGCACCACGCGCACGCCGGTGATCTGCTCGCGCAGCAGCCGGTTCACGTCGTCGATGCGCTCTTGGACGCCACGGAAGCTGGGCACCATGTTCACCACGATCACGACCACGGCGAGCACCAGCGCCGGCACCGTGAACAGCAGCAGTTTGGACAGCCCCAGGTCTTCTCGCATCGCCATCGCGATGGATCCGATCAGCATGATCGGTGCGGCCACCAGCATCGTGCCGCCGGTCTGGGCGAGCATCTGCACCTGCTGAACGTCGTTGGTGCCGCGCGTGATCAGGCTCGGAGCGCCGAAGTGCTGCACCTCGCGCGCACTGAACGACTCGACCCGATCGAAGAGATCGCGACGGATATCGCGGCCGGCACCCATCGCCGTGCGGCTGGCGAACCAGACCGCGACCACAGTGCACGCGGTTTGCACCAACGCCACCGCGAGCATGATCGCGCCGACGCGCATGATGTAGCCGGTGTCACCTTGGGCGACACCCTTGTCGATGAGGTCGGCATTGAGGCTTGGCAGATACAACGCCGCCATCGTGCCGACGGTGTGCATCAGCAAGACGACCAGCAAAAAGCCGGAGTAGGGCGCCAAGTAGCGCCGTAACAGGCTGATCAGCACGTGGGTGCTCCCGGTTCGGTCAGGAGCAGGCCGTCACACACGGTGTTGACGATCTGCTGGGGGGTGAGGGGAATGCCATCGGAGATGTGCGGGTGGCTGGCCGAGAAGGTGAGCAGCCGCAACGTATGCATGAGCTCGGCGGGTTCGCAGCGCATCTGATCGCGCTCGGACTCAACCAGGGCCACCATAAGTCCCGCGGCTTCGCGCCGCCCTTCGGCGGAGTGCCGCTTGGCCACCGGCGGCGCCATCAAACCCATCGCGGCCATCATCGCGAAGATCGCACTGAAACGGACCTGGAGGATGGTGGCGATGGCGAGCAGCCGCTCGCGCAACGGAAGGGATCGATCGACTTCGGCGAGGTCGTCGAGCAGCGGCTGGATGTCGAATGCATGCTCCAGCGTGGCTTGGAAGAGCGCGTCTTTGCTGTCGAAGACGCGGAAGATGGTGCCTTCGGCGATCCCGGCCGCGTCGGCTACCTGCCTGGTCGTCGTACGACGGCCGTGCTCGAGCAGCAGCGGGACGGTGACGTCGATGAGCGCTCGCCGGCGATCCTCCGGAGGCAGTGGCTTCGCCCGGCGACCGGAGGGGCGTTCGCTGGGCTCGGGCACCGGGACAGCTTAGGTGAGTGAGTCCTCACTCACAAGCTCACGGGGCGAGCCGCTCCGTCGCCCAGCCCTGGGTCGTACGCCGGTAAACGAGCCGGTCATGGAGCCGCGAGGGCCGCCCCTGCCAGAACTCGAATGAGGTGGGCTCGATCCGGTAGCCACCCCAATGCGGTGGTGGAGTCGGCTCGGCATCTGCCCACCGAGCCTCCACCGCGGCCACCAGCCCTTCGAGTTCGGCACGGTCGGCGATGACGCGGGACTGCGGTGAGCCCCAGGCCCCGAGCTGGGCGCCCCGGGGACGGGTGGCGTAGTAGTCGGCGACCTCCTGGGCCGCCACCAGGGAAGCGGTCCCCTCGATCCGCACCTGCCGCTGGAGCGGATGCCAGGGGAAGACCACGGCACACTCCGGACGCTGAGCGAGCTCACGCCCCTTGCGGGAGTCGTGGTTGGTGAAGAAGGTGAAGCCGCTCTCGTCGTACCCCTTGAGCAGGACCATCCGGCACGACGGCGCGCCATCCGCATCCGCAGTCGCCAGAACCATCGCGTTGGGTTCGTGGATTCCGGCCTCGATGGCCTCGCGCAGCCAACGGGCGAACAGCTCGAACGGCGAAGCGGTCAGGTCCTCCTCGACCAAGCCACCTAGCCCGTAGTCGATGCGCAGCGCGGCCAGATCGCCGGCGTTGGAATCCATCTCCATGCCGCCTGCCTCAGCCGAGCTGCGCGAACCCGCGGGCCTGCGACCCGGAGTCGTCGAGGTGATCGCCGAGCTTGGCAAGTGCGGCGGCGACCTTGGCGAGTACGTCGCCGATCTCGTCCATGGCCTTGGCTAGGTCGCCGAGCCGCTCTGTCGTCGCGCCCATGTCCTCCGCCGCACCCGCGAGTCGGCTCGCGGGCCCGTCCATGAGCGGCACCTTGGCCGCACTCTCGGCGGCCGAAGCGATCTTGTCGACCCCGCTGGCGAGCGCCTTGGTGATGTCGGCGAGGGCCCCGGACGTATCGGCCAGGCTGGCCCGCACCCCGGCGCTGCCGTCCTCGCCCACCAGCGCGACAGCCGCCTCTCGTGCCTGCTCACCAGCCGAGCCGAGCGCGTCGCCGAACTTCTCCAGGAACTGCGGAAGCCGACCGACGGCTTCCAGCGCTCCCCGGTTCTTCTGAATCAGTTCGACGATCTCGCCGAAATCTCCGAACTGCTTGCCCTCGAGGCTGCCCAACACATCACCGAAGTCCATGAGGGCACTCTATGCCGCGGTGGTCTAGTACGCCTCCGACGCTCGGGCCGCAAAAGTCGGGGTCGGCATGGTCACTTCGGATGGTTTCTGGTTCCGGGCATTCGCATATGTCGGTTTAGCGCTCAACAATGAAGGCGCGCTCGTCTTTGGGGGGTGGGTGCAGACCAAAGCTCGTCACATGGGGTGTGACGGTTCTCCGATGGGTCAGAAAGAAGTGAACAGCATGTCTTCGAAGCGGTGGGGGTACTCCGCTCACATCAATGGCCGGCTCTCTGTGCGCACCATGGTTGCTGCCGTGGTCACCGCATTGGTCGCCTCCGGCCTCGCTCTCGCTGGGGTGACTTCTCCGGCTCACGCAGTCGACCCGCCGATGGCGGTGCTGCCGACCGACAACCCGGCCAACTGGACGCCCAACATCCTCGACGGCGAGGTGCAGAGCATCTACCAGGTCGGCAACAAGGTCATCGTCGGCGGCAGCTTCACCCAGGTGCAGGACACCGACGCCAACGGCGGCGCGCTCTTCACTCGCCGCTACATCGTGGCGTTCGACGCGACCACGGGCAAGGTGGACACTTCGTTCGCCCCTGTGCTTGATGGCGTCGTCAACGTCATCCTGCCGACTGCCGACGGCACTGGCGTCTACATCGGCGGTGACTTCAACACCGTCAACGGCACCAACCGGCGCAAGGTCGCGCGGCTGCTGGTGAGCAACGGTTCACTGGTCACCAGCTTCAACATGGGCGGCGCCAACGGCCTCGTTCGCGACTTGCGCCTGGTGGGCAGCGAGCTCTACGTCGCCGGTCACTTCACCACGCTGGGCGGACAGACCCGCCGCTTCCTGGGCAGCCTCAACCCGACCACAGGCAAGGTCGACACCAAGCTCAACCTCAACCTCACCGGGTTGAAGAACGGCGGGATCGGCAAGGTCATCAAGTTCGACACCGACACTGCCGGCACCAAGCTGATCTTCATCGGCAACTTCACCGCGGTCAATGGCCTCTCTCGCGTGCAGGCCGCCATGGCTGACCTGACCACGACGCCGGCAACCCTGAGCAACTGGTCGACCACGTTCTATACCTCCGTTTGCTCCAACTCCTTCGACTCCTACCTCCGCGACGTGGACATGGCCGAGGACGGGAGTTACGCCATCGCGGTCACCACGGGCTCCTACGGCGGCATCAACAGTTCCTGCGACACGATCGCGCGGTTCGAGACCAGCACCGCCGCCGCGGTCTCGCCCACCTGGACCAACGTCACGGGCGGCGACACGTCCTACTCTGCCCAGATCCACAACGGCGTGGTCTTCATCGGCGGGCACATGCGCTGGGTCAACAACCCGTTCGTCGGCGACCGCCACGGCGCCGGTGGCGTGTCTCGCCCCGGCATGAGCGCGCTCGATCCGGAGACCGGTCTGCCGTTCTCCTGGAACCCGACTCGGACCAGAGGCGTGGGGCTCTTTGACTGGCACATCACCCCACAGGGCGTGTGGGCAGGCAGCGACACCGACCGTTGGAATCAGGAACTGCACGGGCGGATCGCCTTCTTCCCCTGGAACGGTGGCGTCAACGTGGCGCCCTGGGACATCGGGCACTTGCCCAACGACGTGATCAGCCTCGGCAATAGGACCGGGACCACGGGAACCGACTCCTCGGTTCTCTACCGGATCAATGCCGGCGGCCCGGCGGTCCTGTCGGCCGACGACGGTCCTGCGTGGGCCGCCGACACCGCCGCTGCCTCGCCGTACCGCAACGCCAGCTCCGGCTACTACATCTGCTGCAACTCCGAGGTCGTGTCAGAAACCAACGCGACGGTGCCTGACTCCGATTTCGACCGGGTGCCAGCGGCCATCTTCACCAGCGAGCGGTGGGATCCACGCGACGCGACCGAGATGCAGTGGTACTTCCCCGTCGCCGCCGGCACCCCGATCCAGGTGCGGCTCTACTTCTCCGAGCGCGCGTTTACGGACGCGGGCGCCCGCGTCTTCGACGTGGACATCGACGGAGTCAACATGCTCAACGACCACGATCCGGTGGTCGCTGGCGGCTACGAGGTGGGCTATATGCAGTCCTTCAACCTTGTCAGCGACGGCACCGTCAACCTCTTGTTCCGCCATGGAGTGGTCGACAACCCGTTCATCCGGGGCATCGAGATCGTGCGCACCGACCAGAACGGAATCGGCTCCCTGGGCACTCAGGACGCTGTCGTGAAGCGCTCCTACTCCGGCACCGGCGCACCCGGCGCCGCGACCACGCTCCAGGGCACCGTGCCGTGGCGTCATGTCCGGGCAGCCTTCATGGTCAACGGCACCCTCTATACCGGCATGGAAGACTCCGGCTGGGTTCGGCGCTCCTACGACGGAACGACGTTCGGTCCGGGTCAGCACATCGACATGTGGGGCAACACGGTCACCGTGCAAACTCCCACGATGACCGGCGCGTTCTACGACCCGGCGCTGCGTCGGGTCTACTACACGGTCGCCAACAGCGCCGTGCTCTACTGGCGCACGTTCAACCCGGAAAGCGGCGTCTTCAACGCGCAGAGCAACACCACGGGTGGCGCAGTCGCCGCGCTGAGCCCCGCACGCGTCCTCGGCATGTTCCTGAGTGAGAACACGCTCTACTTCGTCGATGCCAACTCGGGTGCGTTGTACAAGATGAACTGGGTCAACGGCGCGCCCTCGGGCACACCTACCCTGGCCGACAACACCGTCGACTGGCGCGGGCGCACGACGTTCATGCTTGACGGCGCACAGCCCAACGTGGCCCCGGATGCAGCCTTCACCCAGACCTGCGCGGTGAATATCTGCGACTTCGACGGCAGCGCGAGCACCGACTCCGACGGCTCCATCAACAACTACAGCTGGGACTTCGGCGACGGCACGGTCGCGACCGGAAGCACCCCGCAGCACATCTTCCAGTCCGGAGGCACCTACACGGTGTCTTTGACCGTGACCGACGACCGTGTGGGCACCGACACGATCACCCATCAGGTGACCGTCGAGGACCCGCCCAACGTCGGGCCCACCGCCGTGGTCTCCGGGTCCTGCGTGGAACTGGATTGCCAGCTCGACGGGGGCGCGTCGTCCGATCCCGACGGCAACATCGTGGACTACGCCTGGGACTTCGGTGACGGCGAGACCGGCACGGGCCCGGCTCCCAGCCACACCTACGCGGCTCAGGGCACCTACACGGTGACACTGGTGGTGACCGACAACGACGGCGCAACCGCGACGGCAACGACCGAGGTGGAGGCGCTCTCCCCCAACAACGTTGCCAAGTTCCGGGCTGCCAACCAGGCCAACAGCTCCACCGCCAACGCTTCGGTGGCGATCCCAACCGAAGCGGTCGCGGGAGACCAGTTGATCTTGGTGGTGACCGCCAACGTGAACACCACGATCTCCACTCCCAGCGGCTGGACGTTGCTCGGCACCCAGCAGGACGGCACTCCGGATCTCACCTCGTCGGTCTTCACCAAGACCGCTTCGATCACCGACCCGGGAAGCACGGTGGCCGCCACGTTGGGCACATCGGCCAAGGTGTCGCGCATCGTGACCGCCTACTCAGGTGCTGCCCCGGTGACCGTGGCGCAGTCCTCGGTGATGGGGTCGACCACAACCTCGCTGGCAACGCCGTCGGCCCCGGTCGCCTACGCCGGTTCGGCGGCGGTCAACTACTGGTCGGACAAGTCCGCCGGAAACACCGGCTGGGTCCTCCCGGGTTCGATCACCTCGAGAAGCGTTTCTCTGGGCAGCGGCACCGGACAGGTGACCGCGGCTCTGGGCGACGCTCAGGCCGGGGCAGGCACGTGGCCGGGTGCGACCGCCGACTCGTCGGTGGCCGGCACGAAGGGCATCGGCTGGAGCGTGATCGTCCCTCCGGCAACCGGCAACTTCTCGCCGGCGGCAACCTTCACGCCGACCTGCGCGCTGATGACGTGCAGCTTCGACGCCTCCGGGTCGGTCGATCCTGACGGCACGATCGAGTCCTACGCCTGGGACTTCGGTGACGGCACTAGCGGCACCGGGGCAGCGGTGGCGCATACCTACACCAGCCAGGGCACCAAGACCGTGACGCTCACGATCACCGACAACCGTGGCGCCAGCAGCACCGCGACCGCAACGGTGGCTCCCACCGAGTCCGAGATCGACTTCCGGGCATCGGCGAGCGCCAACTCCTCTACGACTGCGGCCAACCTGACGGTGCCCACGTCGGTGCAGACGGGCGACCAGCTGGTCTACTTCGTGACCGCCAACGTGGCCACGACCCTGACCACACCGGCTGGCTGGACCTTGCTGGGTACGGCGGACGACGGGACCCCGGACGTCAGGTCGTGGGTGTTCACCAAGACCGCCAGCGGCACCGACGCGGGGTCGACGGTCTCGGCAACGCTCGGCACCTCGGCCAAGGTGTCGCGCACGTTGCTGGCCTACGCCGGTGCCAGCGCGGTCAACACGGTGTCCGGCGCCGCCGCGCCGGGTAATGCCACCGGCTTCACCAGCCCGGCGATCAGCGTCCCCGTCAACGGCTCGATGTTGCTGAGCTACTGGTCGTCGAAGGACTCCGCCAACGACGGGTGGGTGCTTCCGGTGACGGTGATCGGTAGGGACTCCTCGGTGGGCAGCGGCACCGGCCATGTCACGACCGCCGCCGCCGAAGCAGGCGCGAATATCGGGGTAGCGGCGGGTCAGACGGCGACCGTCACCACCGCGTTCAGCAAGGGCGTCGCTTGGACCGTCCTGCTGACGCCCTAGCAACAGACGCACCAAAGCCACGAGGCGCCGGGGTTCCCCGGCGCCTCGTCGCATTTCCCCTTGGTCCTCGCCGATTCCCCGGCCCACGCGGAGGGAGTGAGCCAAGCCACAGCCCCGGGCTCCCGACGTACGGCACAATGAGCCCGGCGCCGCATCGGCGCCCTCTGCGTAGCCGCCGTCGGCGGCGACCACCATTCACGTTGTGCGTTTGAAGGAGCCCCCATGACCGAGGTCCACCATGGCCTAGAAGGCATCGTCGCGTTCGAGACCGAGATCGCCGAGCCCGACAAGGAAGGCTCCGCCCTGCGTTACCGGGGCGTTGACATCGAGGAACTCGTCGGCCGCGTGCCTTTCGAGAAGGTCTGGGGCCTGTTGGTAGATGGTTCCTACGACCCCGGCCTGCCGCCGGCCGAGCCCTACAACATCGCCATCCACACCGGTGACGTCCGTGCCGATGTGCAGGCGAGCGTGGCCATGCTCGCGCCGATGCTGGGCATGGGTCAGACCTACGACATCTCCGACGAACAAGCCCGGCTGGACCTCTCCCGGGTTGCGGTCATGGTGCTCTCCTACGCCGCTCAGGCAGCGCGCGGTCTCGGCAAGCCGGTGGTCCCCCAGCGCGACGTCGACCAGGGACACACCCTTGCCGAGCGATTCCTGATCCGCTGGCGCGGAGAAGCCGACCCCAAGCACGTCAAGGCGATCGACGCCTACTGGTCCTCGGCCGCCGAGCACGGGATGAACGCCTCGACCTTCACCGCGCGGGTGATCACTTCCACCGGCGCCGATGTCGCGGCGGCTTTCTCCGGCGCTATCGGCGCGATGAGCGGCCCGCTGCACGGCGGCGCGCCCTCGCGAGTGCTCGGGATGATCGAGGACGTCGAGCAGCGCGGTGACGCGCGGGCCTACGTCAAGGAACTGCTCGACAACGGCGAGCGGCTGATGGGCTTCGGGCACCGCGTCTACCGCGCGGAGGATCCGCGCGCACGCGTATTGCGTCGTACGGCGCGTGAGCTCGATGCTCCTCGCTACGAGGTCGCCGAGGCGCTCGAGCAGGCAGCGCTGGCCGAACTACGCGAGCGGCGACCCGATCGCGTGCTGGAGACCAACGTGGAGTTCTGGGCGGCGATCGTGCTCGACTTCGCCGAGGTGCCCGGGCCGATGTTCACCTCGATGTTCACCTGCGCACGCACCGGCGGCTGGTCGGCGCACATCTTGGAGCAGAAGCAGAAGGGCCGCCTGATCCGCCCCTCGGCGATCTACACCGGACCCGCGTCCCGCTCGGCGGATGCCGTGGCCGGGTGGAACCCGGACTGGGCCAACTGATCCCCTTCTGCAGGTGAGACAAGCACGGCCACGCTCGCCTGCTCTTCGCCCCTGAGGAGGCCTGATGGCCATCACGGCTCACGTGTTTCAGACCTTTATCCGGGCATCGGCCGATGAGGTGTGGCGAGCGATCACCGACTCCGACTGGACCGAGCGCTACTTCCACTCCACTCGGTTCGTGGAGCCTCCCGTCGCCGGGCAGCCCTATCGGACCGTGGTCGTCACCGGCGACGGCACCCGCGATGCGGTCTCCGGTGAGATCCGCGAGCTCTCCCCGCCGACCGCCACGACGCCTGGTCGGCTCGTACAGACCTGGCGGGTCCTCTACGACACGGCCATGGCACAGGAGCCGCCCAGTGAGGTGACGTGGACCGTCGAGCCGGTGACCGAACGGCTTACCCGGCTGCGGCTGGTCCACGGGGATCTCGCTTCCAGTCCGATGACTTGGGCCCGCGTCAAAGAGGGCTGGATCTGGATCCTCGCCTCGATGAAGTCCCTTCTCGAGACCGGCGAAGCACTGCCCGACGCCGACGAGCCCGACCCGCATGACGAGGTGCACGGGTCCCCGGACTGGCATCGGCGGCAGGGTGTGGAGGCCAACAACGCGGCCTATGAACTGCTTGCCCGCCCGGCCGGGCCGGAGCGTGACGAGGACTTGCTGCGGACCGCCTACGCCGCGGCGTACCACTGGCAGCGAGCGGCCGGGCAGTCGCCGGCCAACCAGGCGCGGGCGCACTACGTGGTCGCTCGGTCGCTGCTGGCCACCGGCCAACCCGAGCGGGCCCTGGTGAGCGCCAGAAGCGTTCTCGCGCTCTGCGACGAACATGGGCTGGTTGACTTCGACCTCGCCTACGCCCACGAAGCGCTTGCCCGGGCCTTCGATGCACTTGGGGAGTCGACGCAAGCGGCGCAGCACGCGCGCGCCGCCCTGGCGGTGCCGATCGCCGACCCCGAGGACCGCAGCATCGTCGAAGCCGACCTCGCCGACCTCTCGACCCTTCTCTGAGGAGCTCGGCGGGCAGCAGGGGACGCGCCGACCCTGAGCTCTCCGGGACTGGACCGCCGGCCCGGAGCACGGAAGGCTCACCGCATGCGGATCCTGATTCTCGGCGGCAGCACTTTCGTTGGTCGCGCGGTCGCCGAACACGCCGTGAGCACTGGCCACGAGGTCACCCTGGTCAACCGCGGGAGCTCTCCGGCACCACCCGGAACAACGCTGCTCATCGCCGACCGGCTGGCTACGGGCAGCCTCGCGGGTGCCCTCGACGGAGTCGGAGACTTCGACCTAGTCGTCGACACCTGGTCGCAGGCGCCCGCGGTCGTCGCCGACGCCTGCCGCCTCCTGGAGGAACGAGCCGCGCGCTATGCCTATGTCTCCAGCCGCTCGGTCTACACCTGGCCAGTAGCGCTGGGTGCCGATGAGTCGGCACCCGTTGTGGCCGCCGATCCCGATGCCGCCGCGACGGACTACGCCGCCGACAAACGCGGGGGCGAACTCGCCGTGATCCGTGGCTTCCCCGATCGACATCTGATCGCGCGGCCGGGATTGATCCTGGGCCCACACGAGAACATCGGCCGGCTCCCCTACTGGTTGGACCGCTTCAACCGATGCGACCCGATCCTGGCGCCTGCCCCGCACGATCGACCCCTGCAATACATCGACGCCCGCGACCTGGCGTGCTGGCTGGTGGATCAAGGCACCGGTGGGCTGACCGGCTGCTTCGACACCGTGTCGAGACGAGGTCATACGACGACCGCCGTGCTGCTGGCCGCCTGCCGGGCCGCAACCGGTTCCACCGCCACTCTCATCTGGGCAGCGGAGGAATGGCTCACCGCACGCGAGATCACCGGGTGGGTCGACCTGCCGATCTGGGCCCCCCTGGACTCCGAGATCGACGGTCTTCACGGCGGCGACACCTCCGCCGCTCACACTGCCGGATTGCGCTGCCGCCCGATCGAAGAAACGGTTGCGGACACCTGGTCCTGGTTACGCCAGCTCCCTGTGCCGCCGCGCAACGACACCTACTTGAGCCGCGAGCGGGAGCTGGAGCTACTCAACGAGTGGGCCACCGACGCGCAGTGACCCTGCGCGATCGCGAGTCAGGCTAACGGCTTGCCGAGATAGACCGTGTGTGACTCGTGTGCGTAGTGGCCGAAGCGGACGGTGTCGGTGTAGCCGCAACTGCGGTAAAACTCCTCCGCACCGATCTGCGGAGTGCCGGTCTCCAGGATCATCACGTCCGCGCCTGCCGCGGTCGCCGTACGCTCCAATTCCGAGATCACCGCCCTTGCCAAGCCGGTCCGTCGGTGGGCGTCCACCACGAACATCCGCTTGATCTCGGCGGGGCGCTCTCCCCCGGGTGCCTTGACGTCGGACCGAAACCGCCACCCGCCCATGACCACCGGCTCCTCGCCGAGGTATCCGACAAGGAAGGCACCCGCAGGGGCAGAGAACTGGCCACCATCCATGGGGGTGGCGTCCTCGCCGCCGTAGATGCGGACGTACTCGGCTTGAACCAGCGCGACGAGCGCCTGCACATCCGCGTGGTCGTAGTCGAGGAGCCTGAAGGTCAGCCGATGCACGCAAGCATCTTCGCTCAGGTCAGGGACGCTCCGCACTTCGCGCACGTGGTGGAGCGGGGCTTGTTGATGTGCGTGCACGCCTTGCACCCGACCATCGGTTCGCCGAAACGGGAATAGCCCCACCAGAGCAGGAAGATCCCGGACAACAGCAACGGGATCGCCACCATCAAGAAGATCTGGGAGGCGGACATGAAGTCCTCTTCGAGCGCCGGCTGAGTGTCCCTGCCGAAGATGCCGAAGGCGGCCATCAGCGCGCCCACGCAGGTGACGATCCACCCCACGATGCGCAGGAACCAACGACGGTCACGGTTGGGATTGCCCTTGACCGGTTTGACGCCGCCCTTGTCCTTCTTCTCCTTGCGTGGCTTGGCCCAGGGAGTGACCGTTGATTCTTCGCCCCGGTCGGCTTCGCGGTTCTCAAACGGATTGCTCACGGGGTGTCTCTACCCGGTCCGGCCCGTTGAGACAACTGCAGCATGCGGCCACCGACCAGCAAGATCGGAATACCCGTCAAGATCATCCAAAACATCGTGCGCTCGGAGGTGCTGACGGCGTCGTAGATCCCGGCGATCAGCAGAAAGCTCCCGACCGTCAGGGCGCCGTACGCCGACGCGCGCAGCTTGCGCCGGATCGCGTCACGTTCTTCCGGGTTCACCGGTGCCTGGTTGTTCGCCATGCAGCGCTCCTGTTGGGTTCTCGGTTCGGGCTCTCGATGCGGTGATCGTCGCTCAAGAGTGCCACAATGCCGGGTACCGACAGCGTCGTCGCCATTCCGAATCGCAGCCGATCAGCCCGCCCACGGAAGGCCTGAGATGACCACCGCGTCGAGCACCCGCACCCTTCGCACCGACATTCCCGCCGAGCTTCTGCCCGTCGACGGCCGCTTCGGTGCCGGACCCTCCAAGATTCCGACCGCGCGCCTGGACGCGCTCGCCGCGACCGGTTCCGCACTCATGGGCACCTCGCACCGGCAGGCTCCCGTCAAGGACCTGGTCGGTCGGGTCAGGTCGGGTCTGAGCTGATCTCTTCTCGCTTCCCGAGGGTTACGAGATCGTCATCGGCAACGGTGGCGCGACCGCTTTCTGGGATATCGCGGCGTTCGGTCTGATCCGCGAGAAGTCGCAGCACCTCAGCTTCGGCGAGTTCTCCTCGAAGTTCGCCTCGTCGGTCGCCGCGGCACCGTGGCTGGCCGAGCCCTCGGTGATCAAGTCCGAGCCGGGTTCGCGTCCCGAAGCCGTCGCCGAGGAAGGCGTGGACGCCTACGCATGGGCCCACAACGAGACCTCCACCGCGGTGATGGCCCCGGTCTTCCGTCCGGCCGGTGCCAGCGAGGATGCGCTGGTTCTGGTGGACGCGACCTCGGGTGCCGGCGGCCTGCCCGTGGACCTCAGCGAGGTCGACGCCTACTACTTCGCGCCCCAGAAGTGCTTCGCCTCCGACGGCGGCATCTGGTTCGCGCTGATGTCGCCCCGGGCTCTGGAGCGCGCCGCCGAGATCGCCGCTTCGGGTCGCTACATCCCGCCGTTCTTCGATCTGCCCACTGCGATCGACAACTCGGGCAAGAACCAGACCTACAACACCCCGTCGGTGGCCACGCTCTTCTTGATGGCCGAGCAGCTCGACTGGATGAACGCGGAGGGCGGCCTCAGCGGCATGGTGGGCCGAACCACTCGGTCGGCCGCGGCGCTCTACGGCTGGGCCGAAGCGGCCGACTACGCCACGCCGTACGTCGTTGAGCCGGGACATCGCTCGCTGGTGATCGGCACCATCGACTTCGACGACTCCATCGACGCCGCCCAGATCGCCAAGGTCTTGCGGGCCCACGGCGTTGTCGACACCGAGCCCTACCGCAAGCTGGGCCGCAACCAGTTGCGGATCGCGATGTACCCCGCCGTCGACCCCGAGGACGTCGCCGCGCTGACCCGGTGCATCGACCACATCGTCGCCGGCTGACCCTGCTCAGCTTGTCGGGCCGGCCAACGCACGCGCGAGTGCATCGTGGGCTGCCCGATTGAAGGCGACCAGGCGCACCTCGGCGACGCGGGTCGCAGTCGACCGCAGCGTGTCGACCGCGGCGAGGGCGGCGTCGTCGAGGGGCCAGCCATAGGCGCCGGCACTGATCAGCGGAAAGGCGATCGACCGCGCCCCGAGCTCATCGGCGACCGCTAACGCCCGGCGGTAGCAACTGGTCAACAACGTCCGATCGGTCTCGCCACGAGTGTGGTCGGGACCGACCACATGGATCACCCACCGGGAGGGCAGGTCTCCCGCCGTCGTCCAGCCGGCGTCGCCGGTGACCAGTC
Organism: Nocardioides sp.; assembly: GCA_037046605.1. Classification (GTDB taxonomy): domain Bacteria; phylum Actinomycetota; class Actinomycetes; order Propionibacteriales; family Nocardioidaceae; genus Nocardioides. Next base: position 316,371 of record JBAOHF010000037.1, on the reverse strand, counting down.
CCTGCGGGAAGCGTCGCCGACAGTCTTCGAGCACGGCCGGGCCGCCCGCTCGGTGGATGGCTCCGTCGACGCCCGCACCCCCGCGCATGGCCCGATTGGCGGCATTGACCAGAGCGTCTACCCGCTGCCTGGTGATGTCGCCGTCGACGAGGACGAGACGAAAGCGCTCCATGTCACCCAGTCTGCCGTTGGCCCCCGGTGAAAGGCGGCGGATCTGTGGGGCTGATGGCAGGCCGACCTCGCTTAGCGCGGTCGCAGTGAACCAAGCAGGAGTAGGAGTCCCACGCCCGCGATCGCTCCCGTGATCAGCATCCTGCGGCCCCGGCGCTCGCGCTCTTCGACGAGGGGGTCCGTCTGGGTGGACTCGGGAGAAGAGCGCTGGGTCGCATCGCCGCGCTGGGAATCCTCCGGGGGCGCCTGCCCGATGCCGGCTGCTGCGGACGAGTCGGCTCCATCCGCTGTCCCCCATGCCCGCGGAATCGAGACGCGCCAGACCGGTTGGTCGATGCCTTCGGAGGTGAGCAGCAAGGTGTCCCCGCTGACTGCCATCCCCTCGCCCTGCTCCTGACCCGGTAGCTTCAGCCGCCCCAGCTCGGTCAAGTCCGGCCAGCTGTAGCCGACCGCTTCCGAATAGGTGCGCACCACCAGCCGTTCCGGCCCCCAGAACGCGGCATCGGTGACGAGCCCGGTGACCAGGCCCAGCTCGATCAGGCGGTCGCCCTGTGGGGGGACGAGGAAGACAGTGCCGCCGAACACCGATTTGGAGATCACGATCACCTCACCGGTCACCGGATGCGCCGCCATCGCCTCGGCATCTCGCGGACCATCGGGATAGCGGAGAGTACGGCGCTGCAGGACGCTGCCGTCGGCCAAGGAGACCAAGGTGAGCTCCACCCCTTCGCGCTCGGCTTCGTTGTCTCCGATGTCACCCACCCAGATCCGGCCTCGACCCGCGTCCGCCAACGCCTCGACGTCGTCGGGCTCTCCCTTCCAGTCGACCTGGCCGAGCTCCGCACAGGTGCTCGGGTCGAGCAGGAAGAGTCGCGCGGAGTCACCGGAGTCGTTGGTGCTGACCCAGCCCTCGGCTGTCTCGACGAGGGCGCTGGACTCCACCAGCTCGGGGGCATCGATCCGACAGAGCTTCCTCTCCCCAGCGGAGGACTCGTCCGCCCAGGCCAGGGCAGCGGGTGCGGTGCTGATCGTCAGCGCCAGCGCCACCCCAAGGAGGCGTGCGACCACTGTCTGGTTCAAGCCAGCAGCTCCCCGAGCCTCGGCCGGATCCCCCATGCAGCGACCAGTTCGGCGTACTCCCGTGTTAGGGCCGCGTCCGCCGGCGCGCCCGTACGGATCGCCCGCAGCAAGGTGTTGCGCGGGGTGTGCTCGCTGGCGACGAACTCAACCACGTCCACGCGGTAGCCGTGCTCACGCAGCAGGCTCGCGCGCAGCGCATCGGTCAGGGTGTCGGCGAATCGCTCGCGCAGGATCCCCGACCGCACCAGCGCGGCATAAGGCGCCGGGGCCTCCGCACGCCTCAGCTGGGCGGCAAGGTCGTGATGGCAGCAGGGCGCGGCCAGGATCACCGCGGCTTGCCAGTCGACGGCGCGGGCGAGCGCGTCATCGGTGGCGGTGTCGCAGGCATGCAACGCGAGGACCACATCGGGCGGCAGATGCGGGGTGTAGTCCTCAATACTCGCCTGCGCGAAGTCGACCGCGACTCCGAGTTCGGCCGCCACGGCGAGGTTGTGGGTGCGCGACTGCTCCTTCATATCCACCCCGACGAGGTCGATCTGGAGGCCCATCTGTTCGGTGAGGAGGCGATGCGCGACGAACGTAAGGTAGGCGTTGCCGGCGCCCAGATCGACGATCCGCAGCGGGTCCTCCGCCGTCGGGCGACGCAAGGCCCCGGCCTCCAAGGCGTCCCCCAGCGTGGTTTGCAGCTGTCGGGCGAACTCTTCCACCTGACGGTACTTGTCGGCTCGGCCCGGACGGACGCGTCCTTCACCATCGGTGATCCCGAGGGCGCGCAGCAGCGGATCGGCGGCCCGGACCAACCTGTTCTTGTCCCGGTCGTGCGCCCGAGAGGCCGACGCGGGCGCCGCCACGGCAGCTCGCGAGATCAACCCGTCCCCGCGTTTGGTCACCCGCAACTGCACGGTCTGGGTCGTGGTGTCGACGTGCCAGTTGCCGAACGGAAGCTCCAGCAGTCGGTCGACCGCGGCTGTGGCGGACTCGGCTCCGGCCGCTCCCAGCGCGTGGTTGCTGGTGTGGGCTTGGGTGGCGTCATACGCCGTGACTTGGAGGTGGCGCCCCGCCTTCAGGTCGACCACTCTGACCTCGATCCGGCGCCATGGAGGCGGTTCATCGCCACGCCGACGGCCGGCGGCGACCGCCCGCACCAGCGTGTCCGGGTCCAGCAGCAGTGCCCGCACGGCTGCCAAGGCGTCTGCAAGAGGAACGGTCATCGGTCGAGAACCGCGGCGAAGACGACGACAACGAGCAGACCGGCCAAAGCCAGAGTGATGATCAGTCGGCGATGGCGGGGATTCACCCGTCCGAGTCTACGGACCGAATCGCGTTCAGCTCGGTTCGCGCGCGATCGAAGGCCGCCGCCGGATCGAGCACGTCCAAGAACACGCTGACCATTCCCGCCTCGGTGCCGGCGGCCACATAGGACGGATTGTCATCGACGAAGACGCACCCGGCCGCCGGGACTCCGACGCGCTCGACGACAAGGTCATAGATCCGCAGGTCCGGTTTGCGGATGCCCACCTCGGTCGCGTCCACAATCAAGTCGAACAAGGGGAACCACTCCTGCCGCTCGACCCACTCGCGACCTTGGAAGTCCATCAGCTCGTTGCTGAACACGGCGGTGGTGATCCCCTCCGCTCGAGCCCAGCGGAGCAACGCCAGGGCCTCGGGCCGGTGAGGGGTGATCTCGGGATGCTGGAACATTGCCCGCATCAGGTGCGGTTGCCCGCGCAGCGGCGCGCCCCGGGAGACGGCGACGTCGGCATTGCCGAGCCAATAGTCGCGTTCGGTGAGTTCGCCGGCCAGATGTCGCTGCCACAAGGGGTCGCCACCTTCGTCGAACGGACCGCGCCCAGGGATCGTGCGCGGCTCCAGTCCGCACAACTCCTCGAAGCGGTCCGCGATCTCCCAGGCGGACTTCAACAGCACGACGCCCACGTCCAGGAGGAGGGCGGCAGGTTTGGTGGGCGAGGCAGTCACCGGGACAGGGTAAGGGGCCAGGGAACCGCAGCCCCCGCGGCTTCCCGCCCAGCGAAACGGCCCCCAGCGCCGAACCAGCACGAGCCCCGACAGCCCGAGCCTCCACAGCCCGGGGCAGCGCCGCGAGAGGACCCGCGGCGGCCCCCGAATGCCTCAGGCGTCCAATGCGGCGCGCACCACGTCGAGCACTTCGATCCGTCCGGCCGCGATGTCCGCCAGATCGATCCAGGCGACCGCGTCGGTGCTGCCGCCGGCTTCGGCCAACCGCGGCTCGACGCCTTCGGGAAGCGTGGCAGCGAAGACGACATGGATGCCGTGGAAGTCCTCGGTTCGGCCCGAGGGGGCCACGCCGGTGAAGGCGACGTCGTGCACGGTGATCAAGCCACCGGGCAGGCACTCCACACCGCATTCCTCGGCTACTTCACGAACGACGGCAGCGCGCGGCGCCTCACCGTGCTCTACCCCGCCGCCGGGGAGGGTCCAGGCGCCGGCATGGTGGGTGCGGGACGACAATCGAGTGAGCAACACCGCGTCACCACGCCGGACAACGGCGTACGCCGCCACACGCTGTAGCCGGAAGGGTCTCCACTCGGCCAACTCGTCCGCGACCCAGGCAACCACCGGCACCACCCCGGCACGGACGTCCGCGAGTCGGTGCCAGGCGGCGTCGACGGTGGAGCCATCCACCTCGACCACGTGCGGCTCGGGGGCGTCCGTCGCTACCCACGCGTCATAGATGATCCGGATGGCGTGGGCATCCACCGTGCGGCCACCCCGCTCCACCCCTGGCATCGCCGCCGAGCGCACCCGCACCTCATCGCTGACCATGGCCTGCAGCCCGGTCTCCTCGGCGATCTCGCGCACCAGCGCCTCGCGCGGGTCCTCCCCGTGCTCCACGCCACCGCCCGGGAAGGTCCACACCTCGGTCGGGGAGATCCGGGGCGCTATCCGACTCAGCAGCACCTCTTGGGTCTGTTCGGACAGACCTCGCGTGATCACCGCGTACGCCGCCACTCGCTGAATCCGCGGACGCCCACCTGCCGCCCGCGTCTCGGCTGAGGTCACTGGCGCACCAACCAGAGCCACGACTGCGCGGGCGCGCTGGCGAATGCATCCACGACGTCGTCGATGTTGGGCCTCGCGGCCTCGGTCACCACCCCGTTGACCAGGATCGTGGTCTCTCCACGGGTCACCGCCACCGACGACATCTCTTCGAACGAACCCGTGGCCACCCGTTCGCCCCCACCCAACTCGCCCCGCTCACACTGGTCCACCTCACCCAGCAAGCCGCACAAGTCCGCAGGTGTGGGCACCAGGTAGACGGTCAGATAAGGGGACCCGCCTACTACGTAGTCGATTGCGACCCGATCACCAACTGCCTCAACGTGGGTCGGTCGGGAGTCGAGGATCTCGGGCAGGTAGCCCGTCAGACCCGTGGCAGCGAGTTCATCGGCTCGTGCGGTCGCATCCGCGGTCGTCGACCAGGTGAGGCCCGCCACGACCGCGGAGACGACGCCCAAGAGACCGACGAGGATGATCGGCAGCAACCCGCGAGTGCCGCCTGATGAGGTGCCCACGCTCTCACCTTAGTTTCTCTAGCCCGGCCTCGCCGTCAGCGGAACGGGGGCCGGGAGTCCAAGGTGACCGAACCTCGGCCCAGCATGCGCCACGTGCGCGCGGTCGCATCCCGGTCCTCCTCGGTGACCAAGTTGCCCATCCAGCGCACGAGCAGCGTCATCAGCGCCGTGGACCGCATCCCGCTCGGGCCGAGCGTCGGCAGCAGGCGCGGCAAGGTCAACAATCCCGCCAGGCGGCGAGCGATCGAGAACGCTTCCCCGTAGTGGGTGGTCAGCAGCGCCGGCCACGCCGCCGTGAGATCCTCGCCGCTCGCAATGAGGTCCGCGACCAATCGGCCGGTCTCCAGGCCGTAGTCGATGCCTTCTCCGTTGAGCGGATTGACGCAGCCGGCCGCGTCACCGATCAACGCCCAGTTGCCGCCAGAGACGCCGCTCACTGCCCCGCCCATGGGCAGCAGGGCCGAAGTCGGCATCCGCAGATCCTGGCCAAGCTGGAAGTCCTCGCGGCGCTGGCGGGCATAGAACTGCATCAGCGGCTTGATCGCGATCTGGGCCGGCCGTTTCGCCGTCGCCAGCGTGCCGACACCGAGGTTGACCTCGCCGGCGGCCGCTCCCAGCGGGAAGATCCAGCCATAGCCGGAGAGGATCTTGCCCGCCTCGTCGCGAAGCTCCAGGTGGCTGCTGATCCATTCGTCGTCGGCCATCCCCGACGCCACGTAGCTGCGCCCCGCTACGCCGTACACCGTGTCGCGGTGCCACTCCCGGCCCAGCACCTTGCCTAGCCCCGACCGGACGCCATCGGCCACGACGAGGTGATCGCAGGCGATCTCGAAGCGTTCCACGCCCTGAGAGGTACGCCGTTCGAACACGACCGCTTCGACCCGATCTCCGCTCCGGCGGGCGTCGACTGCCTTGGCCCCCTCGACCCCGACCGCTCCGGCCGCCAGCGCCACCGACCTGATCTTGTCGTCGAGTGCGGTGCGCGGCACCGCCGAACCCCAGGTCGGCAGCGAGCCGCCCGGCCACGGAATCCGAAGCGTCTGCCCGAACCCATGCAGCCGGAGCCCGCGATTGACCGTGTGCTCGCGCAACCAAGGGGTCAAACCGAGCCGATCCAGTTCGCCGACCGCGCGAGGGGTGAGCCCGTCCCCGCAGGTCTTGTCCCGAGGGAAGACCGCAGCGTCGGCCAGAGTGACCTGCATCCCCGCCCGCGTGGCCCATGCGGCCGCGGCGGACCCGGCAGGCCCGGCACCCACCACCAATACCTGGGTCCGGGACGGCGGCGCACTAGTCACCGCAAGATTGTCCCCGCACCAGCCTGCGCCACCCAAACTCCGAGTCATCGACGGCTTCCGGCGCCGCCCCCAACTCCAGCACCCGTCTCACAAATGGCCGGAGGCCGGACCCCTCAAGGGATCCGGCCTCCGGGTGATGCGATGCGAATGCGATCAGTGCTGGTACGACCCGAAGTCGAAGTCGTCCAACGCCACCGCCTGACCGACCCCGGTGGACCCGAAGTCGTAGTCGTAGCTGTCGTAACCGACCACCGAGTAGGCGGCCGCGCGGGCCTCCTCGGTCGGCTCGACGCGGATGTTGCGGTAGCGCTCCAAGCCGGTGCCGGCCGGGATCAACTTGCCGATGATCACGTTCTCCTTCAGGCCCCGCAGATGATCGGAGCGGCCATGGATGGCCGCATCGGTCAGCACGCGGGTGGTCTCCTGGAAAGAGGCCGCCGAGAGCCACGAGTCGGTGGCGAGCGATGCCTTGGTGATACCCATCAGCACCGGACGACCCGAGGCGGGCTTGCCGCCTTCGGAGACGACCCGACGGTTCTCCTGCTCGAAGCTCGCCCGATCCACCAGATCGGAGGGAAGCAGGCGAGCGTCACCGGACTCGATCACCGTGACCCTGCGCAGCATCTGCCGCACGATGATCTCGATGTGCTTGTCGTGGATCGACACACCCTGTGAGCGGTACACCGCCTGGACCTCGTCCACCAGGTGCTCCTGCGCCTTGCGGACACCGAGGATCCGCAGCACGTCCTGAGGATCGGGCGTGCCGACGATGATCTGCTGACCGACCTCGATGTGATCGCCGTCGGCGACCAGCAGACGCGACCGCTTGGAGACGGGGTATTCCAGGACCTCCGAACCGTCGTCGGGAGTCACGAGCACCTTGCGGGAACGATCGCTGTCCTCGACGGTGATCCGGCCCGCGGCCTCCGAGATCGGCGAACGACCCTTGGGCGAGCGTGCCTCGAAGAGCTCCACCACGCGGGGCAGACCCTGGGTGATGTCGTCTGCGGAGGCCACACCACCGGTGTGGAAGGTACGCATCGTCAGCTGCGTGCCGGGCTCACCGATCGACTGGGCCGCGATGATGCCGACGGCCTCGCCGATGTCCACGAGCTTGCCCGTGGCCAGCGACCGGCCGTAGCACTTCGCGCAGGTGCCGGTCTTGGCCTCGCAGGTGAGCACGGAGCGCACCTTGACCTCTTCGATGCCGGAGTCGACGAGCTCGCCGATCCGGATGTCACCGAGATCCTCGCCGGCCACGGCCAGGACTTCACCGGACTCCGGGTGGATGACGTCGACCGCCGAGGTCCGGGCGTACGCCGCGGTTTCGGCGTTCTCGTGCTTGCGCACCACGCCGTCCTCGCCACGCTCGCCGATCCGCTTGGGCAGACCCCGCTCGGTCCCGCAGTCGTCCTCGCGAATGATGACGTCCTGGGAGACGTCGACCAGACGACGGGTGAGGTAGCCGGAGTCGGCGGTCCGCAGCGCGGTATCCGCCAGACCCTTGCGGGCGCCGTGGGTGGAGATGAAGTACTCCAGCACGGACAGTCCCTCGCGGAAGTTCGACTTGATCGGCCGCGGGATGATGTCGCCCTTGGGGTTGGCCACCAGACCACGCATGGCCGCCACCTGACGGATCTGCATCATGTTTCCGGACGCGCCGGAGTCGACCATCATGTAGATCGGGTTGGTCCGATCGAAGGTCGCCTCCATGGCCTTGGCGACCTCGTCGGAAGCCTGGGTCCAGATCTCGATGAGCTCCTGACGACGCTCGTCGTCGGTGACCAGACCGCGCTCGAAGTGCTGCTGCACCTTGGCCGCCTGTGCCTCGTAGCCGGCCAGGATCTGGGCCTTCTCGTTCGGCGTCACCACGTCGTCGATCGACACGGTCACACCCGAGCGGGTGGCCCAGTGGAAGCCGGCGTCCTTGAGCGCATCCAGCGAAGACGCAACCTCGACCTTGGTGTAGCGCTCGGCCAGGTCGTTGACGATCGCACCCAGTGCCTTCTTGCCCACTTCGTAGTTCACGAACGGGTAGTCGGTCGGCAGTGCCTCGTTGAACAGCGCCCGGCCGAGGGTGGTCTCCAGGAGGTAGGAGTCGCCTTCGATCTCGCTGTCCGCGGGAGGAACGACGCCGGTGAGACGCAGCGTGATCGTGCTCTGCAGCGTGATCTCGCCCCGGTCGTAGGCCATGATCGCCTCCGCGGGGGAGGAGAAGGCCCGCCCTTCACCGACAGAGCCCTCGCGCAAGGTGGTGAGGAAGAACAAGCCGATGATCATGTCCTGGGTCGGCATCGTCACCGGGCGACCGTCGGACGGCTTCAAGATGTTGTTGGTCGACAACATCAAGATCCGCGCCTCGGCCTGGGCCTCCGCCGACAGCGGCAGGTGCACGGCCATCTGGTCACCATCGAAGTCCGCGTTGAACGCGGTGCAGACGAGCGGGTGGATCTGGATGGCCTTGCCCTCGATCAACTGCGGCTCGAAGGCCTGGATGCCCAACCGGTGCAGCGTGGGCGCACGGTTGAGGAGCACCGGATGCTCGGTGATGACCTCTTCCAAGACGTCCCACACGACCGGGCGAGCCCGCTCGACCATGCGCTTGGCGGACTTGATGTTCTGCGCATGCGACAGGTCGACCAAGCGCTTCATCACGAAGGGCTTGAAGAGCTCCAGCGCCATCTGCTTGGGCAGACCGCACTGGTGCAGCTTCAGCTGCGGACCCGACACGATCACCGAGCGACCGGAGTAGTCCACGCGCTTGCCGAGCAGGTTCTGACGGAACCGGCCCTGCTTGCCCTTGAGCATGTCCGAGAGCGACTTCAGCGGCCGGTTGCCGGGGCCCGTGACCGGGCGACCACGACGACCGTTGTCGAAGAGGCTGTCCACGGCCTCCTGCAGCATCCGCTTCTCGTTGTTGACGATGATCTCGGGCGCGCCGAGGTCGAGCAGACGCTTCAACCGGTTGTTCCGGTTGATCACGCGACGGTAGAGGTCGTTGAGGTCCGAAGTCGCGAACCGGCCACCGTCGAGCTGCACCATCGGGCGCAGGTCCGGCGGGATGACCGGGACGGCGTCCAGCACCATGCCTTGCGGCTTGTTGCCGGTCTTGCGGAACGCGTCGACGACCTTGAGCCGCTTGAGCGCCCGCACCTTCCGCTGGCCCTTGCCGGTGGCGATGATCTCGCGCAGCAGTTCGACCTCGGCCTCGATGTCGAAGGACTCCAGGCGCTTCTGGATCGCGGTCGCGCCCATGTGGCCCTCGAAGTACTTGCCGAACCAGTTCTTCATCTCGCGGTAGAGCAGCTCATCGCCCATCAGGTCCTGGACCTTGAGGCTCTTGAAGGTGCTCCACACCTCCTCGAGACGATCCAGTTCCCGCTGAGCCCGGTCGCGGACCTGCTTCATCTCGCGCTCGGCGGCGTCCTTGACCTTGCGCTTGGCATCGGCCTTGGCGCCCTCGGCCTCGAGAGCACCCAGGTCCTCTTCGAGCTTCTTGGCGCGCTCGTCGATCTGGGAGTCCCGACGCTTCTCCAAGCGCTCCCGCTCCAAGCCGACCTTGTTCTCCAAGGAGGACAAGTCGCGGTGGCGGGCATCCTCGTCGACCGCGGTGATCATGTACGCCGCGAAGTAGATGACCTTCTCCAGGTCCTTCGGGGCGAGGTCGAGCAGGTAGCCCAGCCGCGACGGAACGCCCTTGAAGTACCAGATGTGGGTCACCGGAGCGGCCAGCTCGATGTGGCCCATCCGCTCGCGACGGACCTTCGAGCGGGTCACCTCGACGCCACAGCGCTCGCAGATGATGCCCTTGAAGCGCACCCGCTTGTACTTGCCGCAGTAGCACTCCCAGTCCCGGGTGGGGCCGAAGATCTTCTCGCAGAAGAGTCCGTCACGCTCGGGCTTGAGGGTGCGGTAATTGATGGTTTCCGGCTTCTTGACCTCGCCGTGGCTCCAGGTGCGGATGTCCTCCGCAGAGGCCAGGCCGATCTGAAGCTGGTCGAAGAAATTGACGTCCAGCACTAACGTGCTCCCTCTCGATTGCTCATGCTCTCAAAATTCCTTTGCTGCCGGGCTTCGCCTGCGCGCTGCCCGGTCAGACCTCTTCGACCGAGCTGGGCTCGCGACGCGACAGGTCGATGCCCAACTCCTCAGCAGCGCGGAAGACGTCCTCTTCGGCGTCCTTCATCTCGATGGCGGTGCCGTCGGCAGACAGCACTTCCACGTTGAGACACAGCGACTGCATTTCCTTGACGAGCACCTTGAACGACTCGGGGATGCCCGAGTCGGGGATGTTCTCGCCCTTCACGATGGCTTCGTAGACCTTCACGCGGCCGGGCACGTCGTCGGACTTGATGGTGAGCAACTCCTGCAGCGCGTAGGCGGCGCCGTACGCCTCCATCGCCCACACCTCCATCTCGCCGAACCGCTGGCCGCCGAACTGGGCCTTACCACCCAGGGGCTGCTGCGTGATCATCGAGTAGGGGCCGGTCGACCGTGCGTGGATCTTGTCGTCGACCAAGTGGTGCAGCTTCAGGATGTACATGTAGCCCACCGACACCGGCTCCGGGAACGGTTCGCCGGAGCGACCGTCGAAGAGGCTCGCCTTGCCGTTCTGGCCGATCATCCGATCGCCGTCCCGGTTGGGCAGGGTCGAACCGAGCAGACCGGTGATCTCGTCTTCCTTGGCGCCGTCGAAGACCGGGGTGGCAACGCGGGTGTTGGGATCGGCCTTGTCGGCGCCGATCTCGATCAACCGGGTCTTCCACTCCTCCTTGCCGTCGTTGGGGTTCAGGTCGAGGTTCCAGCCCTGATTGGCCAGCCAGCCCAGGTGCAGCTCGAGGATCTGGCCGATGTTCATCCGGCGCGGCACGCCCAGCGGGTTCAAGATCACGTCGACAGGGGTGCCGTCCTCCATGAACGGCATGTCCTCCATCGGCAGGATCTTGGCGATAACACCCTTGTTGCCGTGGCGTCCGGCGAGCTTGTCGCCCACCGAGATCTTCCGCTTCTGCGCGACGTAGACGCGCACCAACTGGTTGACCCCCGGGGGCAGCTCGTCGCCGTCCTCGCGATCGAAGACGCGCACGCCGATCACGGTGCCGGACTCGCCGTGCGGCACCTTCATCGAGGTATCGCGCACCTCGCGCGCCTTCTCACCGAAGATCGCGCGAAGCAGACGCTCCTCGGGCGTGAGCTCGGTCTCGCCCTTCGGGGTGACCTTGCCGACCAGGATGTCGCCGGTGCTGACCTCTGCGCCGATGCGGATGATGCCGCGCTCGTCGAGATCGGCAAGCATCTCCTCGCTGACGTTGGGGATGTCGCGAGTGATCTCCTCCGGACCCAGCTTGGTGTCCCGAGCGTCGACCTCGTGCTCCTCGATGTGGATCGAGGTGAGGATGTCCTCCTGCACGAGGCGCTGCGACAAGATGATCGCGTCCTCGTAGTTGTGGCCCTGCCACGGCATGAAGGCGACGAGCAGGTTGGTGCCCAGCGCCATCTCCGCGTTGTCGGTGCAGGGGCCGTCGGCGATCGGATCGCCGGCCTCAACCCGGACTCCCTCATCGACCAGCGGGCGCTGGTTGATGCAGGTGCCCTGATTGGAGCGACGGAACTTCGCCAGCCGGTACGTCGTGTAGGTGCCGTCGTCGTTCATGGTCTCGATGGCGTCGGCCGAAACCGACTGGACCACGCCCGCCTGCTTGGCGACCACCACGTCACCGGCGTCCACCGCGGCGCGGTATTCGATGCCGGTGCCGACGAGCGGGGCATCGCTCTTGATGAGCGGCACCGCCTGACGCTGCATGTTGGCGCCCATGAGCGCACGGTTGGCGTCGTCGTGCTCGAGGAACGGGATCAAAGCCGTCGCAACCGACACCATCTGGCGAGGGGAGACGTCCATGTAGTCCACGTCGGCCGCGGCCACCATGTCGACCTCACCGTGACGCTGGCGGACCAGCACCTGCGGCTCGACGAAGGTGCCCTTGGCGTCGATGGCAGCGTTGGCCTGGGCGATGACGTAGCGGTCCTCGTCGTCGGCGGTGAGGTAGTCCACCTGATCGGTGACTCGACCCTTAACCACCTTGCGGTAGGGGGTCTCCACGAAGCCGAACGGGTTGATCCGGCCATAGGAGGCCAGCGACCCGATCAGACCGATGTTGGGACCTTCAGGGGTCTCGATCGGGCACATCCGGCCGTAGTGGGACGGGTGCACGTCGCGGACCTCCATGCCGGCCCGATCACGAGACAGACCGCCCGGCCCGAGCGCGGAGAGACGACGCTTGTGCGTCAAGCCCGCGATCGGGTTGGTCTGATCCATGAACTGGCTGAGCTGCGAGGTGCCGAAGAACTCCTTCAGCGCCGCCACGACCGGGCGGATATTGATCAACGACTGCGGCGTGATCGCTTCGACGTCCTGGGTCGTCATCCGCTCCCGGACCACGCGCTCCATCCGGGCCAGGCCGGTGCGCAGCTGGTTCTGGATGAGCTCGCCGACGGTCCGCATGCGGCGGTTGCCGAAGTGATCGATGTCGTCGGCGACGATCTCGATCATGCCCTGGGGCGCCTCGACCTGGGTCTCGCCGGCGTGCAGCGAGACGATGAACTTGATCGCCGCGACCACGTCGTCGACGGTCAGCGTCTGCTGATCGAACGCCTCGATCAGCCCCAGCTTCTTGTTGATCTTGTAGCGACCGACCTTGGCCAGGTCGTAACGCTTGGGGTTGAAGTAGTAGTTGTTCAGCAGCGTCTGCGCGGCCTCACGGGTCGGCGGCTCGCCCGGGCGAAGCTTGCGGTAGATGTCGAGCAGCGCGTCGTCCTCGCCCTGGGTGTGGTCCTTCTCCAGGGTGAGCATCATCGACTCGTACTGGCCGAACTCTTCGCGGATCCGCTCGTTGGTCCAGCCGAGCGCCTTGAGCAGGACGGTGACGTTCTGCTTGCGCTTGCGGTCGAGACGGACGCCGACCATGTCGCGCTTGTCGATCTCGAACTCCAACCAGGCACCCCGGCTCGGGATCACCTTGGCGGTGAAGATGTCCTTGTCGGAGGTCTTGTCGGCGGTGCGCTCGAAGTAGACGCCCGGGCTGCGGACCAGCTGCGAAACGACGACACGCTCGGTGCCGTTGATGATGAAGGTGCCCTTGTCGGTCATCAGGGGGAAGTCGCCCATGAAGACGGTCTGGCCCTTGATCTCACCAGTCTCGTTGTTGGTGAACTCGGCGGAGACGTAGAGAGGAGCGGAGTAGGTGAAGTCCTTCTCCTTGCACTCCTCGACGGTGTACTTGGGGTCGTAGAAGACGGGATTCTCGAAGGAGAGACTCATGGTCTCGGAGAAGTCTTCGATCGGCGAGATCTCTTCGAAGATCTCCTGCAGCCCCGACTTCTCCGAAACGTCCTCTCCCACTTCGCGACGACGGGCCACCTCGGCGGTCCACGCGTCGTTGCCGATCAGCCAGTTGAAGCTGTCGGTCTGTAGGGAGAGGAGCTTGGGAAGCTCAAGGGGCTCGGTGATCTTTGCGAAGGAGATGCGGCGGGTCATGCTGTCGGCGGTGCTGCGCGCGGCCAAGATTCTTCCTCGACGGGTGTTGAGATGTGATCCACGCCGTCCCACCACCTCACCGGCCACCGGGCAGGCCAATAGGCATTTGAGAGAGGGCGCGAACGAACATCGTAACCCAGAACCGGGGCACGTTTCAATACCGGAGTCAAGGGTCTTGAGGGAAAAGTTCCGGCCGCTGAGCCGGGAACCTCTCATCTACTCGGGTGACCCCACCCGGATGGCCACAATGGTCGCTCAGCGACCTCCCTCGGTCAAGCACCGTTCAGGCATGTGTGGACCACGCGACACTTACAGCCCCGGTCTTCTTCTGGACGACCACCGGGATGGTGTCGGGCTGGGTGAACGGATGGGCTCGAGTTTGGAGTGATCTCGGGTACGACGAGGGGTCGCCTGGCTCGATGCAGCTCTCCGGCGGCAACGCGGTGCCTCGACCCTTTGGACGTTCCAGTTGGGTGGAACCTTTCCACTGGGACAGATGGAGGGGTTCTTCAAGAGCGGTGGCCGCAAGCCGGACCTTTCGGTCGCCCCTAGTCCCAGGAGCTGAGGGAGCCTGACCCGGTTCCCCGGACACTGATATTCCCGGTTTCACGGACAGGTGGCTGAGGAGTTCAGGGCTGTTGCGCGGTGGGTGTTCTCAAACTCTAGGGGGCTGATCCAGCCGAGGGCTGAGTGTCGGCGGGTTCGATTGTGGAAACCTTCGATGTACTCGAAGCTCGCGTTGGCGAGCTCGACTCGGGTGTTCCAGCGGCGGCGATTGAGCAGCTCAGTCTGGCATGCCTCCCCAGAAGGACTCGACCACCGGGTTGTCGTACGGGTCTCCAACGGTTCCCAGCGAGGGCGAGAGCCCCGCGTTGCGGGCGCGCTCGGTGAAGGACCAGGAGGTGAACTGCGTCCCGTGGTCGCCGTAGATCACTGTTCCGGGCAGGGTGCCGTTGTTGCCACGCGAGTCGATGGCCATGCCGATTGCCGCCGAGGCGAGATCTGCTCGCTGCCGGGTATCGATTGACCAGCCGACCACGCGCCGGGACCAAGTGTCTATGACCACGCAGCAGTAGAGCTTGCCCTCCTGGGTCGGGTGCTCGGTGATGTCAGTCACCCACAGTTGGTTAGGCCCCTCGCGGGCGAAGTTGCGCTGGACGAGATCGGTGATGCTGACCTGGTGCAGCACGGACTTGGAACGACGGCGAAGAGGCAGTCCAACCAGGCCCGCGCGCCGCATCAGCAGCGCGACGGTGTTGCGACCCACAACGACGCTGTGGTGATCGACGAGCTCGGCATGGACCCGGATACTTCCCGTAGGTCTCGTGCGAGGCCTGGTGCACGGTGCCAATCAGGTCGGTCAGCCAGGCATGTCGGATTGATCGGGCCGAAGGTGGCCTGTTGAGTGCTTCGTAGTACCCGGAACGGGAGACGCCAAGGAATGCGCAGGATCGCTTGACCGCGGCGCCTGTTCAGCGAGCTCGGCCACGAGCCGGAAGCGGTCTCTTGGGGGCACCACCTGCTCGACGGCAGCGGCTTTGCGCAGGATCTTGACCTCGTCCTCGAGGTCCTTGATCCGGGCGCGCGCCCCAGCCAGTTCCTCGGACTCAATCTGCGTCGCCGGGCGCTCCTTCAGGCCTCGATCGACCAGGTCTCGCGATCGCCAACCGTAGAGGCACGACTCGGCGATCCCGACGGCAGTAGCGACATCCCTAATAGTGCGACCAGACTCGGCCAGGTCGAGAGCACGCCGACGAAACTCGGGCGGGTAGGGCTTGGGCACGATGCATCTTCTCCTCGATGACACAAAGCCGGAAACTCCTCACAACCGAGTCCGGAGAACCGGGGGGACCATCAAGATGTCCGGACTTCCGGGTCAGGCTCCCAACGCCACAGGCACCTCAGGCCAATCGTTCGTAAAAGGTGAATTCGAAGAACTGGGGTGGGGCGCCGTCCCCAGCCCACAGCACGACCTAGGCACGAACCTGTGGCTGATGGCTAGAGACGAGAACAGATTCGACTTGGGTGCACTGGTCGGGGCTCAAGTCAAAACGGGAAAATCCTACTTCAAGAGCGCGAAGAAGGACGAAGAATCCGGCGAAGGCGTTGGTTGGTGGTACGCGGAGAAGGACGACAGCCACTTTGACTATTGGAGCGAACACACCACCCCGCTTATCCTGGTGCTGCCTAACACGAAATCGAAGACCTCGTACTGGGTCCACGTGACCTCGGATGCTATTAACTCCACGGGCAAAGCAAACAAGATCCTGGTTCCTGCCTCACAGACGGTCGATGAAAGCAGCCGCCACGCCCTCGCCGCCGTGCGTCAAGTGCAGCCTCAAGAGGGTCTCGGCACTATCGATCTCGCATGGCTGAAGAGCCACGAGGCGCGCTGCTTGGTCGAGCCAGGCCACCTGGAGGAGGCTCGAGGTCTCGCTCTCGAAGTCCAGAAGCTTAGAGCCGTAGCTCCCAACGATCCCACCGCCGGGGCGCTTGTCGCCGTCACCACCACGCTCGTATTCGACATGAGCGGCTTCGGCATGGGCAATATCGGCGAACTTATCCAGTCCATTGACACGTCAACCCGCTGGTGGCGGTCACAAACCATAGCCAGCGCGCTCGAGAAACTGTTCTGCGAACAGTTCAAGACATGGGGTCGTGACTCGAGTATCACCTGGGTCGCTGCCGACACAGTGTGGACGAGCCTTCACTCAGCGACACTTCTAGCCGGTCTAAATGCAGTTCATGTTGGCTGGCGAAACGCCATGTCGCTGTTGGCGCGCCGGGAGCTAATGAAGGCAACTCGACCGACAGCACGACCATGTTGGAGTCGTTGACTGACCTGGTCAGCGCGGGTGCCGAGAAGGCCGGTCCTAAAGTCGGGGCTGTTGGTTGCGAGGTCTCCATCAATGTCGTCCTGAAGTTCCCGGTTGTCGTTGGTTCGTGCAGCTAGCCGCGTGAGATCTTCTGCTGATCGTTGCCCGAGCCACCGTTCAGCAGAGGGCTTTAGTCTCTAATCCACACATAATCAACTCCAATGGGACGGCGAGCTCTGAGATGTCGCCGCCGTGTTCGTAGGTGATGGTTAGCGAGGCAATGTGGGCGCCATGTTGGCTGGACGTCAACACCGTCAATATCTCAGTGAAGCCAGTTTCTGTGCCTGCGTCCCCGCAGTCGGTGGAAACCAGTTGCTGAGCAATAGGTGAGACGACATCACCCCGAATGATGTGCGGGGGGTTGGCTAGGTGCTTCGGAACTCCTACCCGCATCGGAATGACACCCCATTCCCCGGCCCCTGTTCTCATCTCAGAATCCGGGACTTTTCGGAGGTAGGTCTCGATGGCGATGGGTGGTACTTCTGTTTGATAGTCGACCCCCGTGAGGGTGATTGTTTGACCGCCATCCGTGCAGAGCAAGACACTGCCAAATGTTCCCTGCCACCGTTTGGTCCCCACGTCGGCTGGTGCCGCCAAGCCCATGCCACCTGGTTCGCCCAGGTAGTGAAGCAGCCCGGGGACTTGGCCGTTTCCCGGGCTGCTCGATTCAGAGCGGCACCCTGCCATCGCCACAACGGCAACGGCCACTCCAATTGCCAGTGCAATTGCGCGTCTTCGAGTCAACAGCTAGTCCGCATAACGCTCAATGATCTTTCCCGCACGTGACGGGACCTCATTGTTCCCACACAGCCTCTTCGGTCTAGATCCCTTGATCGTGTAGATGAGTTGCTGACTGCTGAACCGCCCCGGTGAGTCCGGAGACTTTCTAGTTTGAGACTCCAGCGGTTGCTGGGGTCTGATGGTGAGCGTAGTGAGCGGCCTCTGCCTTGTCGACTGGTTCAACCACCGGCGGCCGTTCGTCGATGCCCTTCCAGGGCCGCCTCGGCTTGATGAGCTCGGTCTTGTAGAGCCCGATGACCGACTCGGCCAACGCGTTGTCGTAGGACGGGCCGACGGCGCCGGTCGAGGGCTTGATGCCCGCGGTGGCCAGGTGCTCGGAGTAGGCCACGGACAGGTACTGGACGCCGTGGTCGTGATGCGCGATCAAGAAGTGGATGGCATGGCGGTTGTTTCCGTTCCGAGAATGGTCGGGTGCCAAACTGTCGCTGACAACTCACCTGTGGTCAAGGGTTGGCAGCGGAGTCCAGTGTCGTCGGCGCCGACGGGTTCCGCTCAACGCGACGACGCGCAAGGTTTCGAAACTCCTTGCTTCGAACCCGGAAAGGGGCAGCGAGATTCGCGGTGCCGATCAGGACGTCGGAATGCGGCGTCCCGGTCAAAGTCCAGCGCTACGGGGCCGCACCTTCCACAGACTTGGGCTGACGCTGTGGGATTCGCCATCAGGCCGACCGCAAGGGCCAGCGCCATCAGAGCTCGCTGTACGAATCCGCCGGACAACGCGTCGTGTGGGCCGAACATCAAGCTCGCCGGCCCCGTGTCGACCGACTGAAAGATTCCCCCCGACTAGACGGTTCCGATGGCCTCATCGAGGCGGGCCAGGCCGTCCTCGAGGTCGGTGTCGGAGATGTTGAGCGGCGGGACGACGTGGATCCGGTTGCCGGCGACGAAGGGGAGGTATCCGCGCTCCTTGCATGCCCCGGCGATGGCGTTCATGCCGTCGGCGCCGAGCGGCGCACGGGTCTCGCGGTCGGCGACGAACTCGACCGCCCAGAAGGCACCGACGCCGCGGACCTCGCCGACCACCTCGTGATTGGCCAGCAGCTTGGCCAGGCGCGGGCCGATGATCTCCTCGCCGAATCGGGCGGCGTTCTCGACCATGCCCTCTTCACGCATCGCGCCGATGGTCGCCACGGCTGCCGCGCACGCGAGCGGGTGTCCGGAGTAGGTGAGGCCGCCGAAGTAGACCTTGTCGTCGAAGGTGGCCGCGATCTCGTTGGAGATCATCACGCCCCCGAGCGGGACGTAACCGGAGGTGACGCCCTTGGCGAAGGTGATCAGGTCGGGGACCGTGTCGAAGTGCTCCATCGCCAGCCACTTGCCCGAGCGCCCGAACCCGGCCATCACCTCATCGGCGATGAAGACGATGCCGTGCTTGCGGCAGAGCTCGGCGACCCCGGCCATGTAGCCGGCAGGCGGGATCATGATGCCGGCGGTGCCTGGGATCGCCTCCAGGATCAGCGCTGCGATCGACTGCGGGCCTTCGGCCTCGATGATCTGCTGCAGGTGCGCCAGGGCCCGCTCGCACTCCTCGGCCTCGGTCGTTGCGTTGAAGTTGGAGCGGTAGAGGTAGGGACCGAAGAAGTGAACCGTGCCCGCGTTTCCGTAATCGGAGGCCCAACGCCGGGGTTCGCCGGTGACGTTGACCGCGAGCTGGGTGCCGCCGTGATAGGAGCGGTACGTCGAGAGCACCTTGATCCGACCGGTGTGCATCCGAGCCATCCGGATCGCGTGCTCGTTGGCGTCGGCACCGCCGTTGGTGAAGAACACCTTGTCGAAGCCGTCGGGAGCGATCTCGCTGATCAGTCGGGCCGCCTCCGAGCGGGCCGCGTTGGCGGTCGCCGGGGCGATCGTGCACAACTGGTCGGCTTGCGCCTTGATCGCCGCCACCACGGCCGGGTGCTGGTGGCCGATGTTGGTGTAGACGAGCTGACCGGTGAAGTCGAGATACTCCTTGCCGGTGTCGTCCCAGAGCCGAGAGCCCTCGGCGCGATGGACCACCATCGGCTTCAGCGCTGCCTGGGCCGACCACGAGTGGAAGACGTGGGCGCGGTCGAGTTCGTAGGTGCGGGTCTCGTCGATCATGGGGTGAACGTTAGCCCCTCGATGCCGCTCCCGGCTCCCCTCCCCCGGGTCGAAATGCGCGCGGTTCAGCCCAGTCGGCGAGCCCGCAGGATCCGGTCGTCGACGTGATGGTTCGCGGCATGGCCCGCCGCCACTGAGCGGGGGCGCTCTTCGAACACTTCGACGCGCCAGGTGTCGGCGTACTCGGGCGTGGAAAGCAAGCCATGGAGGCCCTCCGGCATGACCAGCAGGCTGTGGTCGAAAGCGGGCCGGGTCGCCGCTTCCTCTCCCGCTTCGCCCTCATGCTCGTGCCCGTGCCCATGTCCGTGGCTGTGCCCGTGGCCGTGGCCGCCCTCATGTCCATGCCCGTGCCCGTGGCCGGCTTCCTCCCCGCCCTCGCTCGGCTCGGCCGTCGGCGCATCCATCACGTGGTGCACGAACAGCAGCGTGCCGCCTGGCGCGACCGCTCGGAGCAACGCGCGCTCGGCATTGCGGTCATCGGAGCGGAGCAGGACGGGATAGAAGGCGCTGACCAGATCGAATCTCCGATTCTCGTCCAGTCCGAGGAGCCCGGTGACCAGCCATTCGATCTCAACCCCTGCGTCTGCGGCCGCCGCGCGGCCGCGGTCGATGCCGACCGCGGAGACGTCGAGCCCGGTCACCTGCCAGCCCTTCTCGGCCAGCCAGATCGCATCCGCGCCCTCGCCGCAGCCCACATCCAACGCCGTGCCGGGCGTCATCGCGGCGACTTCGTGGACCAGGGCCATGTTGGGGTTGCCGCTCCACACGGCTTCGGCGTAACGCTCGTCCCACGCGGCTGGGTCACTGGGGTCGGTCATCGGGTTTTCAGGCATGGCGACATTCTGGCGCGCCGCTTCGCGCACTGAGCCACTGGGCCAGGGCTCACGGGGTCCGGGCAGCAGCGCGCGAAATGCCGAAGGGGCCGACCCCGCTGATGCGGAGTCGGCCCCTTGGCGAGGCGGGCGAGTCGAAGTGACCCGACCGCCGGAGAATCACTTGAGGGAGACGGACGCGCCGGCGCCTTCGAGGGTCTCCTTGGCCTTCTCGGCCGTCTCCTTGTTGACGCCCTCGAGAACCGGCTTGGGCGCACCCTCGACCAGGTCCTTGGCCTCCTTGAGACCGAGAGAGGTCAGCGCGCGGACCTCCTTGATGACGTTGATCTTCTTGTCGCCAGCGGCCTCAAGGATCACGTCGAAGGAGTCCTGCTCCGCGGCGGCCTCGCCCGCGTCGCCACCGCCAGCTGCGGGGGCGGCGGCCGCAACGGCCACGGGAGCGGCGGCGGTGACGCCGAAGGTCTCTTCGAACTGCTTCACGAACTCGCTCAGTTCAATGAGAGTCATCTCCTTGAACGCGTCGAGCAGCTCGTCGGTGCTGAGCTTCGCCATGGTGGCGGTTCCTTCCGTGTGGTGGTTCCCGAACGGGAACCGAGTGGTTTCCAGGTGGTGTGTACCTCGGCCCGATCAGGCCTCGGTGGACTCGGCTTCCTCAGCGGCGGGTGCCGCGTCGTCGGCCGGGGCGTCCTCGCCAGCGGCTTCGGCGGGAGCTTCCGCCTCCACCTCGGCCTCGGCCGCAGCAGCGGCCTCGACCGGTGCACCAGCACCACCTGCGAGGATCGAGGGATCCTGCTCGGCCTTCGCCTGCAGAGCGCCAACAACGCGGGCGGCCTGCGAGAGCGGGGCGTTGAGCAGGTAGACGGCTTGGGAGAGCGAAGCCAGCATTGCGCCGGCCAGCTTGCCCAACAGCACCTCGCGCGACTCGAGGTCGGCCAGCTTGGCGACCTCCTTCGCGTCGAGCACATTGCCGTCCAAGACGCCGCCCTTGATCACAAGAGCGGGGTTTGCCTTGGCAAAGTCGCGCAAGCCCTTGGCCGCCTCCACGACATCGCCCTTGATAAAGGCGATCGCGGTGGGGCCGACCAGCAGCTCGTCGAAGCCGGACATGCCGGCCTCGCTTGCCGCCAGCTTGGCCAGCGTGTTCTTGACCACGGCGTACTCAGCGTTCTCACCGAGAGCTCGCCGCAATTCCTGCAGCTGCTTCACGGTGAGACCGCGGTACTCGGTCAGCACAGCACCCGCCGACTCGCTGAATGACTCAGCGATCCCGGCGATGGCTGCTGCCTTGTCTGGCCGCGCCATGGGTCTCCTTCCGGACACAATTCGAAAACTGCCTGACGTGACCGGTCCCGCCCCACAACGACAAAACGCCCCGGGCGTAGGCCACAGGGCGTTCACGAAACCGGCTCTCACCGGAGTGTCACACTGGCACCTACGCGGGCCGTCCGACGCCTTGGCGCGGAACCTTCGGTGAGCGACTTGCGGGGCAAGCCGGACACGACCGGCGGTCACTGGATCAGCGATAACCGTATGCCTGCCCGGCGACACCCTCCAAATCCGCGCGGTTTCTGGTGGAATGACCCGATGGACCCGCAGTTGGCATCGGTCAGCGATGTTTTGGAGCAAACCAACCAACGCTTGACCGGCGGGGAGCCGACCGAGCGGATCTGGCCAACCGGGTTCCCCTTGCTCGACACCATCATGGCCGGCGGGATGCGTTCTGGGAGCCTGACGGTCATCTCCGGAGCCCAAGGCCTCGGCAAGACCACCTTCGCACTCCAACTCGCCCGCAACGCGGTGGTCGCCGGCCGGTCGGCCCTCTACTTCTCCTTCGAGCACGACCCCAAGGACATGCTGGAGCGGCTGATCGCGCTCGAGGCCGGTGAGATCTCCGAGTACGACGCTCCCGACCTGGCCCGGATCCGTCAGGTGGTGGAGGGGGTCGACGGCGGCCACGGCTCACTGCAGGAACGCTTGTCCGAGACCGAAGCCGGTCTCGAGGCGGTACGCCGGGTGCAGGGTTATGCCAAGCGGCTGCACATCCACCGGTCCACTGGCTCCTCGACGACGTTGTTCGTGATCGCCGACGCCGTGGAGGAGGCTTGGGCGGAGACCGGGTCGGCTCCACTGGTGGTGATCGACTATCTGCAGAAGGTGCGCCCCTCCGACCCGACCCAGCTCGAGCAGGAGCGAGTCACCCGGATCGTGGAGTCGCTCAAGGACCTCGCCATCGACGCCGGCGTCCCCGTGGTGGCCATCGTGGCGGCCGACCGCGACGGCATCGAGGCCGGTCGGCGTACCCGCGCACAGCACATGCGCGGCTCGACCGCGCTCGCCTACGAACCGGACACCTTGTTGCTGCTCAACGACAAGTTCGACACCGTCGCCCGGCACCATTTGGTCTACGACGCCTCGAGCATCGAACGGTTCCGGGATTGGCTGATCATCAGCGTGGAGAAGAACCGCGCCGGCCGCGACGGGGTCGACATCGAGTTCCGCAAGCGCTTCGACCAGGGCCGCCTGGAGACCGACGGCCGCTACGTCACCGAGAAACTCATCGACGAGCGCGTCTACACCGAGTGAGTCCCAGCACGCGCCTGCCGGCGACTGCACAACCCCGTCGTACCGCGCGAAATGCAGACGGCCCCCGGTCGATGACCGGGGGCCGCTCTATGCGTGTGCGAGACCTGAATCAGGACTCGTCCTCGGCCGCCACGTCGCGGGTGCGGTTGGGGTCGACCTGGATGCCGGGGCCCATCGTGGTGGAGAAGGTGATCTTCTTGAGGTACTTGCCCTTGGAGGTCGACGGCTTGAGCCGCAGCACCTCTTCGAGGGCAGCCGCGTAGTTCTCCGCCAACTGGCTCTCGCCGAACGAAGCCTTGCCGATGATGAAGTGGAGGTTCGCGTGACGGTCCACGCGGAACTCGATCTTGCCGCCCTTGATGTCGGTGACCGCCTTGGCGACATCGGGAGTGACCGTGCCGGCCTTGGGGTTCGGCATCAGGCCGCGGGGGCCGAGCACGCGACCGAGACGGCCGACCTTGCCCATCATGTCCGGCGTGGCGACCACGGCGTCGAAGTCGAGCCAGCCACCGGCCACCTTGTCGATCAGCTCGTCGCCACCGACGATGTCGGCGCCGGCCTCACGAGCGGCCTCTGCCTTCTCGGCGTTGGCGAAGACCAGGACCCTGGCGGTCTTGCCGGTGCCGTGCGGCAGGTTGACGGTGCCACGCACCATCTGGTCCGCCTTGCGGGGATCGACGCCGAGGCGCATGACCACGTCGACGGTCTCGTCGAACTTGGCCTTGGTGTTGGCCTTGGCGATCTTGATCGCCGTCAGCGGGGCGAAGACCTCGGCCTTGTCGAAGGTCCGCGGACTGGGCCCGGTAGTTCTTACTGCGCTGCATGTCTGGGGTTTCCTTACTTGTCCAGGTGTGGTCTGCGGGCCAGCGCGGCCCTACCACGGGTGAATGGGATCACGAGTGCGGTCACGGCAATCGGTGGCGAGTGAGCAGCGCTCACTCGGCGATCGTGACGCCCATCGAACGGGCGGTGCCCTCGACGATCTTCATCGCCGCGTCGATGTCGTTGGCGTTGAGGTCGGGCAGCTTGGTCGAGGCGATCTCGCGCACCTGGTCCTTGGTCAGCTTGCCGACCTTGTCCTTGTGCGGAACGCTCGAGCCCTTGGCCAGTCCGGCCGCCTTCTTGATCAACTCCGCCGCCGGCGGGGTCTTGGTGATGAACGTGAAGCGTGCGGTCTTCGTAGATGGTGATCTCGACCGGGATCACGTTGCCGCGCATGGCTTCGGTCTGGGCGTTGTACGGCCTTGCAGAAGTCCATGATGTTGACGCCGTGCGGGCCGAGCGCGGTGCCGACGGGCGGAGCCGGAGTCGCGGCACCCGCCTGCAGCTGCACCTTGACCAGCGCGGCGATCTTCTTCTTGGGAGGCATTCCTTGGTGTCCTTGCTGTTCGTATGGTGATTCGTACGTTGTGGTCAATCGGGCTGGACGGCCCTGCCACAGTTGTCGAGCTAGACCCGTTCGATCTGGGAGAAGCTCAACTCGACCGGGGTCTCCCGGCCGAAGATTTCGACGAGGGCCTTGACCCTCTGCGACTCGGCATTGATCTCGGTGATCGTCGCGTGCATCGTCGCGAACGGACCGTCGACCACCATGACCGAATCGCCCTCGGAGAAGTCGGCCACCTCGACCGGCTTCTTCGGCGTGGTCGCCGAGCCCGGCTTGCCACTGGCAACGGCCTCGGCCTCGGCAGCGGCGACGACGGCGGGAGCGAGCATGTCCTCGACCTCGCTCATCGTCAGCGGGATCGGCTGGTGGGAGTGGCCCACGAAGCCGGTGACCGAAGGCGTGTGCCGGACCGCCGACCAGGATTCGTCGGTGAGGTCCATCCGGACCAGGACGTAGCCGGGGAGGACGGTGCGCTTGACCAGCTTGCGCTGACCGTTCTTGATCTCGGCGACTTCCTCGGTGGGGACCACGATCTCGTGGATGTAGTCCTCCATGTTGAGGGAGTGCACGCGGTTCTCCAGGTTGGCCTTCACCCGGTTCTCCATGCCGGAGTAGGTGTGCACCACGAACCAGTCGCCGGGCTTGGCCCAGAGCTCGTCACGCCAGGCGGCCAGCGGATCCTCGTCGGCCGCGTCAGCGTCAGTCGCCTCGGCGTCAGTCGCGCTCTCGTCCGACTCGTCGGCCGCGTCCTCCGCGGAGGTTTCGGGCTCGTCGACTGCGGCGTCGCTCAGGTCGGTCTCGACCTCTGCGGTCGCGTCTTCGGCGCTCTCGACTTCGAGCGCTTCGGTCATCTCCGCGTCGTTCTCCGACACCTTCACAACTCCGTCTGTCATCGGGTCTGTCGTTTGGGACGGTCGCGTTACCGCGACCACCTTGGTGGCTGCTCGGTCTGGATCAGGTGCCGTTGGGCGCGAAGACCTGGAAGATCAACCGTCCGAAGCCCAGATCGAGGAGCGAGACCAGCAGCATCATGAAGAGCACGAACACCATGACCACCAGGAAGTAGGTGGTCACCTGCTCCCGGGTCGGCCAGTTGACCTTGCGCAACTCGGCGACCACCTGGCGCAGGAACAGGGCAGGGCTGGTGCGCCGAGGAGCCTCATCGCGTGCGTCGTCGCGCACCGCGCTGCTGTCTGCCACGCTGTCACCTTCCTGTGTCGGCATCCCCGGCGAACCGCCGACGAACCGTCCGTGCTGTCATCTCTCGCAGGGCACGAGGGACTTGAACCCCCAACCTTCGGTTTTGGAGACCGACGCTCTGCCAGTTGAGCTAGTGCCCTCCGGTGGAACCAAAGACTTCTAGGCCCGTTTCAGGGCGCAAAAGACCATGTGGAGTTCCACCAAACGACGATAGTACGGGGTTCCGCGCACCAGAGTCGAACCGGCGATGTGCCCCTCCGTGCCAGCCTACGGAGCTGATGCAGGCGGGCCGCGGGTGGGCCTTACGATGAGAGCCATGACTTCCGCCGCATCCAGCAACCCCCGCGACCGTCGCGTTTCCGCCCGCATCGATGCCATCGCCGAGTCGGCGACTCTGAAGGTGGATGCCAAGGCGAAGGCACTCAAGGCCGAGGGCCGCCCGGTGATCGGATTCGGCGCCGGCGAGCCCGACTTCCCCACGCCGGACTACATCGTCGAAGCCGCGGTCGATGCCTGCCGCGACCCGAAGAACCACCGCTACACCCCGGCCGGCGGCCTGCCCGAACTCAAGCAGGCCATCGTCGAGAAGACCCTGCGCGACAGCGGCTACCAGATCGAAGCCGCGCAGGTGCTGGTGACCAACGGCGGCAAGCAGGCCATCTACGAAGCATTCGCCGCGATGCTGGACCCGGGCGACGAGGTCATCGTGCCCGCGCCGTACTGGACGACCTACCCGGAGGCGATCGCGCTCGCCGGCGGCACCCCTGTCTATGTGATGGCCGATGAGACCCAGGACTACAAGGTCACCGTCGCCCAGCTCGAGGCAGCACGCACCGACAAGACCAAGGTGCTGCTCTTCGTCTCGCCGTCCAACCCGACCGGCGCCGTCTACACCGCTGATGAGATCCGGGAGATCGGCGCCTGGGTGGAGGAAAACCACCTGTGGGTGATGACCGACGAGATCTACGAGCACCTGGTCTATGACGGTGTCGAGACCGGTTCGATGCCGGTGCTGTGCCCCTTCCTCGCCGACAACTGCGTCGTCGTGAACGGAGTCGCCAAGACCTATGCGATGACGGGCTGGCGGGTTGGCTGGATGATCGGGCCCAAGGACCTGATCAAGGCGGCCGGGAACCTGCAGTCACATGCGACCTCCAACGTCGCCAACGTGTCGCAGCGGGCAGCGATCGCGGCCGTCGCCGGTGATCTGACCGCGGTGGAGGAGATGAAGGTCGCCTTCGATCGCCGCCGCAAGAAGATCGTCGAGATGCTCAACGCGATCGACGGAGTGCTCTGCCCGACCCCGCACGGCGCCTTCTATGCCTACCCGTCGGTGAAGGGTCTGCTCGGCAAGACCTACGGCGGCAAGCAGATCGACACGTCCGCCGAGCTGGCCGAATACATCCTCGACACCGCCGAGGTGGCCGTCGTTCCCGGCGAGGCGTTCGGGTCCCCTGGCTACCTCCGGCTTTCCTACGCCTTGGGCGATGAGGACCTGGTGGAGGGCGTAACCCGGATCCAGCAGCTCTTCGCCTGATCCGGGTGTCGAGCGCGACATCGGGGGGCTCAACCGGGACGCCGCAGGTCTCGGGAACAGGACGCGATCTGCGCGCACTGCCCAAAGCGCATCTGCACCTGCACTTCACCGGGTCGATGCGCCACGAGACTCTGCTCGAACTCGCTGCCCGCGAGGGCATCCACCTCCCCGAGGCATTGGTCGAGGAGTGGCCTCCGCGGCTGAGTGCTGCCGACGAGAAGGGCTGGTTCCGCTTCCAGCGACTCTATGACGTTGCCAGATCGGTGCTGCGCGTCGAAGACGACGTACGCCGGTTGGTGCGCGAAGCCGCGGAGGACGACGTACGCGACGGCGGGTGCTGGCTGGAACTCCAGGTCGACCCGAGTGGGTACGCCGGGATCTTCGGCGGCATCACGGCGTTCACCGAGCTCGTCCTGGACGCCGTCGCGGAGGCCAGCCGGGAGACCGGTCTCGGCATGGCCGTGGTGATCGCGGCCAACCGCACGCGGCATCCGCTCGACGCACGCACGCTGGCGCGGCTGGCCGCCCAGTACGCCGGTCGCGGCGTGGTCGGCTTCGGCCTCTCCAACGACGAACGGCGCGGCGTGACCGCGGAATTCGCTCCCGCCTTCCGCCTCGCCGAGCGAGCCGGGCTGCTGTTGGCGCCGCATGGTGGGGAACTGCTTGGTGCGGCCAGCGCGCGCCACTGCGTCCGCGACCTGCATGCGGACCGATTGGGGCATGGGGTCCGGATCGTCGAGGACCCCGCGGTCCTGGACGAGGTCGCCGAGCGCGGCGTCGCGCTGGAGGTGTGCCCGGTGTCGAATGTGTCGCTCGGCGTCTATCCCGAGCTGGCTGCGGTGCCGGTGCGGCGGCTGATCGATGCCGGGGTCACCGTCGCGCTCGGTGCCGACGATCCGCTGCTCTTCGGTAGCCGGCTCGCCGCGCAGTACGACGCGGTGCGCGCCGCCCACGGCTTCACCGACCCCGAACTGGCCGAGCTCGCCCGGATGTCGCTGCGCGCTTCCCGGGCACCGAGCGATGTCGTCGCGGCCGGCCTGGCTGGCATCGACGCTTGGCTGGCGACCTACTCCTAGCGCCGCGAAGCGTGGTCAGCCGGAAAGCGTGGTTAGAGGGAACAGCCGACGAACTGGGGTTCCGGTTCCAAGGTGATGCCGAAGCGGCCCTCCACGCCGTCGCGGACCTGTCGAGCCAGCGCGAGGAGGTCCTCGGTGCGGGCCCCGCCTCGGTTCGTGAGAGCGAGCGTGTGTTTTGTCGACAAAGAGACCAAGTCGTTGCCGAAGCCTTTGGCGAACCCGGCATGCTCGATCAGCCAAGCCGCGCTGGTCTTCACCGAGCCGTCCGGCTGGGGCCAGGACGGAGCGCCCTCGGGCACCCGTTGCGAGGCGACGATCGGGTTGGTGAAGAACGAGCCCGCGCTCCAGGTGTCGTGGTCGGTCGGGTCGATGACCATGCCTTTGCCGGCCCGCAAGGCCAGCACGCGCTCGCGGACGGCGGTCATGGGGGCTCGACCCAGGTGGTCTACGTCCAGGCGATCACGCAGTTCGGCGTAGGTCAACGGGGCGCTCAAGGTGCCCTGCTTGAACTGGAAGCCGACCTCGAGGATCAGATAGCGACCGGGGTCGGACTTGAATCGAGAGGAGCGATAACCGAAGCCGCAGTCGCCGGCGGGGAAGGTCCGCTGACACCGGTCCACCCGGTCCCAGGTGCGCACGAACGCGATCGTGTCGCCCACCTGCTGACCGTAGGCACCGACGTTCTGGATCGGAGTGGCGCCGACGGTGCCGGGGATGCCGCTGAGTGCCTCGACACCGACCCAGCCATGCCCCACGCAATGGGCCACGAAGTCGTCCCAGCGCTCGCCCGCGGCCACGGTCACGCTGACACCCCCGCAGGTCGCGCCGTACGACGTGGGGTCGCAGTCGGCGAGATCGGCGGCGATGCCCCGGGTGGCCACCGCCACCACCACCCCGGGAAAACCCTCGTCAGCAACTACCAGGTTGGAACCCCCGCCCAAGACCAACACCGGCACGCCTGCCTCGTCGGCACGCTGGACCGCGGTGACCAGGTCGGACTCGGAGTCCACGGCATAGAAGTGCCCGGCCGCTCCGCCCAGGTGGAGGGTGGTGTGGTCGCGAAGCAAGACCTCCGCGCTGCCGGGATCAGACACGCACCACGGCCTTCGGCAGCCCCAGCACCTTGACGTCGCCGCAGCGCGCGTCGAGCTGGATGGTGGCCAGAGAGTCGGTGACGTCCTTCACGGTGCCGGTGAAGACGACCGCCACCCCTTCGTCGTCGTCCGGCACGATCACCGGGTTGGTGAACTTGCAGCCGAACTCGACCACCTCGGCCCCATCGGTCCAGGCGGCCACGGCCCGCGCGGCGAGCGCCATCGTGAACATCCCGTGGGCGATCACCCCAGGCAGGCCGACAGCAGTGGCCACCCGGTCCGACCAGTGGATCGGGTTGAAGTCGCCGCTCGCGCCGGCGTAGCGGATCAGGTCGCCGCGACGCACCTGGAAGCTCTGGGCCGGGAGCTCCTGCCCTGCGGTCAACGCGCTCATGCCTCTGCTCCTCGGTGGACCAACGTGGCAGAGGTCGTGCACACCACCGCGCCGGTGTCGTCACGGACCTCGCTGCGCGTCGCGATGATGTCGTTGCCGCCGATGCTGCGAACGCTGGCGACGCTCAGCGTCGCGGTCAGCAGGTCGCCCACGGCCAGCGGTCGCTCGTAGCTGAACTTCTGGTCACCGTGCACGATGCGCGAGAGCTCGACCTCTTCGGCATCGAGGAACGCGAACATCGCGTCGAAGGCCAGCACGATCGGGAAGGTCGCGGGCACGGTCCCGTTGTCGGGTGCTCCGGTTGCGGCGGCGAACTCGCGCAGTTTCTGTTCGGTGACGCGATAGGGCGCGGTCTGCGGATAGCTCCGCCCCACGATGTCTTGGGTGATCGGCACGCGCTCACGCTATCGCGCGGCGATCCCGACTCGGACGGCTACTCGGCCTGTGGCCCCAGGAATGCCGAAAGCGGCCCAGGCCGAAGGCCGGGGCCGCTTTCGAAACGTTGAGGTCGCGGTCAGCGAGTCTCGCGGTGCGCCGTGATGCGTGCGGCACCGCGGGCAGAACTTCTGCAACTCCATCCGGTCGGGATCGTTGCGACGGTTCTTCTTGGTGATGTAGTTGCGCTCCTTGCACTCGGTGCACGCGAGCGTGATCTTGGGGCGAACGTCAGAGCTCTTGCTGGCCACGGGAAGTCCTTCGGTTATCTGTCTTGGCTGAAGCGGTCGGAGACCGAGTCAGTAGCGGGGGCGGGACTCGAACCCGCGACACCACGATTATGAGCCGTGTGCTCTAACCACCTGAGCTACCCCGCCATCCGGGACGGGGTCCCCGCCGCGGATGCGGCGGGTTCCCAACCCAGAGCCCCTTTACGGAATCGAACCGTAGACCTACTCCTTACCATGGAGTCGCTCTGCCGTCTGAGCTAAAGGGGCAAGCGGGGAGAAACAATACACAGCACGTCGCCCGATCTGCTAATCGGTTCGACACTCCCCCGAGGGCTCAGTTCGAGGCCCCCAACCGACCCCACGGGCGGGCCTGCTCAAGCTCATAGGCGAGCCGCAGAAGCAGCGCCTCTTCGCCCCACGCAGCTGAGAAGTGCATCCCCACCGGAAGACCTTGGGCGTCGCTGCCGAGCGGCAACGACAAGGCGGGTTCGCCGCTGGCGTTGGCCAACGGCGTGAAGGCGACCCACTCCAGGAGGCGCTGGATCACGGTGTCGTAGCCGAGGCTCGGATCCAGATGCCCCAACCGGGGTGTCTCATGGGCCAGCGTCGGTGACAGCACCACGTCGTACCCAGCAAAAGCCTTGGCGGACATCGTCTTTGCCCGGTGCAGCCGCCGGATCACTCCCGGCAGCCGATGGGCGGTACGCCGGGAGTAGGCCGCCAAACCCCGGGTCAGGGGGTCGCACTTCTTGGCATCCCACGTGGAGCCGTGCTGGGCCCGACCGGTGGCCAGGATCACCTGCGCCATCGAAGCCCAAAAGACCAGGAAGTCATCGGCGAACTGCTCGGGCAACGGCTGCTCGATCGCTTCGACGTGATGGCCCAGATCCGCCAGCAGCCCTGCGGTCTCGTCGGTGATCCGGCGGACCCCCTCGCTGGCCTCCTGGCGAAGGGAGGAGGTGAGCACCGCGACCTTGAGTCGTCGGGCGCTCGGCGTCCGCACCGTGCCTACCGGTGGCAACGAGCGATTGCGCGCGATGCGCTCGGCCTCCCCGAGGAAGGTGGCCGTGTCGCGCACCGAACGGGTGAGCACCCCATCGGCAACGATGCGCACCGGCATCTGCCGGTAGAGCTGGTCTTCTGGGATCCGACCCCGCGTCGGCTTCAAACCCACCAAGCCACATACCGAGGCGGGAATCCGGATCGAGCCGCCACCGTCGTTGGCATGCGCCAGCGGTACGGCGCCAGCAGCCACCAGCGCCGCGGACCCCGAGGAGGAGGCCCCGGCCGTGTACGCCGGATCCCACGGGTTGCGCACCGGGCCGAGCCGGGCGTGCTCCGCCGAGGCGCTGAAACCGAACTCCGAGAGTTGGGTCTTGCCGAGGAAGACCATCCCGGTCGCGCGCAGCGTCCGGGCGAGTTCGCCGTCGGCACGCGAGGGGCGTCCGACGTATGCGTCGCAGCCGTTGCCGATCGGCAACCCGGCCACGGCGACGTTGTCCTTGACGAAGGTGGGCAAGCCCGCGAAGACGCCCGACGGGCGGGCAGCGTCCTGCTCTCCGGCGACCTGGCGAGCCCGCTCGAAGTCGGCCACGGCCAGCGCACCGAGCGAGTCCGCGACCCGTTCGGTCCGGGCGATCGCCGCATCGACGAGTTCGAGGCTGCTGACCTCCCCGCGAGCCAGTCGGTCGGCAAGGCCGACGGCATCATCGGTCCCGAGCGCATCGTCGGCGAAGGAGTGAATCACTCGGTCAGGCTATGCAATGTCGGCCGCGCGGGCGTGACAACCCGCCACATGGTCGTTGACCAGCCCCAGCGCCTGCATCAGTGCATACATAGTTGTCGGGCCGACGAAGACAAAGCCCTTCTTCTTCAACGCCTTGGACAACGCGAGCGATTCGGCAGAGCTGCCAGGGACCGAATCCAACGAGGAGGGTGCCGGTCGCTGGTCGGGCCGGAAGCCCTCGATGAACGCCGCCAACCCACCCTCGGCACGCAACTGCACCGTTGCCCGGGCGTTGGTCAGCGTCGCCTCGATCTTGCGGCGATTGCGCACGATCTCGGGGTCGGCCATCAGCCGCTCGACGTCGACTGCGTCGTACGTTGCGATGGTGTCCGGGTCGAAGTTGGCGAACGCCGCTCGGAAGCCGGGCCGCTTGCGCAAGATCGTCAACCAGCTCAATCCCGACTGAAAGGCCTCCAGCGTCAGCCGCTCGAGATGAGCCGCCTCCCCCATCACCGGCCGGCCCCACTCGAGGTCGTGATAGTCGCGATAGAGCTCCGGCTCTGCTGCCCACGCGCATCTCGGCAGCCCGTCCGCACCCACAACGAGCCCGCTCATCGGTCCACCAGTTCCACCCGGACGGCGATGGTCTCGCCGGCTTCGCAGTCGTTGGCGAGGCGGACCGCCTTCTTGACGGGAAGGACATAGCAGCCGCTCGCGGCATCCGGGAAGAGGCTGGTCGACCAGTGCGACTCCCCCAACTCGACACTGACCTTGACGGCGCCGAAGCCTTGCCGGGGGCCGGCCAACTCGCGGATCTCCTCACTGGTGTGCGGGGGGAGGGTCGCGAAGTGCCAGCTGCCCTCCTCCTGGCCGTGGCGCCACAGCTGCGCCGAGAAATCCCACCCTGTTCCGCTCATGAGGTCATGGTGCCCCAAGTTGGCCCCCATGAGCAGGCCCAATGAGCAGGCCACTCCAGCTGGCGCATCGATACAGTCCGGCCATGAGCCTTCAGGTCCCCACCACACCTCTTCGCGTCGGACTGGTCGGTGCCGGCCCTTGGGCACGCATCGCACATGGGCCTGGCTTGGCCAGCAGCCCCGACGTCGCGCTCGCCGGCATCTGGGCACGGCGAGTGACTGAGGCCCATGATCTCGCCGACACCTTGGGCTGCCACGCGGTGGACTCTTTCGACGAGCTCCTCGACGGCTGCGATGCGCTGGCCTTCTGCGTGCCGCCCGATGTGCAGGCACGGATGGCCCTGACGGCCGCAGCGGCGGGCAAACACCTGTTCCTCGACAAGCCGGTGGCAATCGATACCGGGCTCGCGAACGAGCTGAGCGAGGAGGTGTCGGCGCGCGGGGTAGCCAGCCTCGTGTTCTTCACCGACCGGTTCGTCCCTGCGACCCAACAGTGGCTCGCCGAGGTAGCAACCGTCGGAGGGTGGCAGGGCGGGTGGATGCGGTGGCTCAGCGCGCTGCAGGAGCCCGGCAACCCATTCGGCGCCTCCCCGTGGCGGCAGCAGTTCGGCGCATTGTGGGACACCGGGCCGCATGCCCTGTCCAACCTGATCACCGCCTTGGGACCAGTGGGCGAACTGCGCGCCACGGCGGGTGCCGGCGATCTCGTGCATCTGGTGCTCCAGCACGAGTCGGGAGCCAGCAGCACCGCGACGCTCTCCCAGTTCGTCCCACCCGCCGCAGCGGGTTACGAGACCACCCTGTGGGGCAGCGCCGGCTTCGCCACCATGCCGCAACGTCCCGAAGGTGCCGAACCCGATCTGGTCCGCGGCGCGGTGGCCGAATGGGCGGACGCGGCGCAGTCGGGCACTCGGCACCCGGTCGATGCGGCGTACGGCGCGGAGATCACCCGACTGTTGGCCGCGGCAGAGGCCCAATTGTCGGCCCGCTGATCGCTCGCCCGAGACCCGGGTGGATTTCACGGTTGGTTTCACGGGGGTTCTCATGGTCGTTTCCATCGGGCCCCGATGGTTTTCACGGTGGGTCTGGGCGGGAGCGGTGGGATTGGCTACGGTGCCCCGATGGACTCGTCTTTACTTTCGGCCGCCACTAGTCCCGCCACCGCGCGGGGGTGGGCCGCTCGGAGCACCTCCACCCGCCGCCGTGCCTCGGTGGTCGCCGCGGCCCTCGCTCTGGCCGTTGTGGGCACGATCGGTCCAGCAAGCGCCTATGCCCGCCCGCTGCGCGGCCAATCGACGACCCCAGCGGCCTCCGCGGCAGCCCGCGCG
The DNA here is from genome assembly GCA_037046605.1 of Nocardioides sp. Lineage (GTDB taxonomy): Bacteria > Actinomycetota > Actinomycetes > Propionibacteriales > Nocardioidaceae > Nocardioides. The sequence continues at coordinate 282,238 of JBAOHF010000037.1, read as the reverse complement.
GTGCCCCACGTCACGCTGAGCTCGGTCGCCTCAGGACTCAACATGCCGACAGATGTGGCTTCGCCAGCCGGGTCGACCGATCTGTTCGTTGCTCAGAAATGTGGGGGGATCCGGCTGATCCGCAACGGGGTGGTGAGCAAAGCCGGGTCGATCAAGGCACTCACCTCGTGCGACTCCGAGCACGGGCTGCTCTCGATGGCGTTCCATCCGAAGTTCGCCGACAACGGGCTGCTCTACCTCTTCTACACCCGCCGAGTGTCGGGCGACCTCCAGTTGTCCGAGGTGAGCGTCCGCGACAGTCGCGTCCTCGTGAGCACGATCAAGCCGCTGCTCCGGATCCGGCATCGCGAGTCCAGCAACCACAATGGCGGCGACCTTGCCTTCGACGGGCGCGGGCTCCTGCATCTGTCCACCGGCGACGGCGGCGGGAGCGGTAACGAGTTCGGCCACGCCCAGGACCCGCACTCGATGCTCGGCAAGCTGCTCCGGATCGACGTCGACCATGGCCGCAAGTACGCCATCCCGGCTGGCAACCCGCTGAAGGCCGGCCAGGGTCGTCGGGAAATCTATGCGGTGGGTCTGCGCAATCCGTGGCGGATGGCTTGGGACGCCAAGACCAGGTCCTTGTGGATCGGCGACGTCGGCCAGAACAAGGTAGAGGAGATCGACCGGGTCCGCACCGGCGATCGACGGCTGCGCAATCTCGGCTGGTCGCGCTACGAAGGCCGGCTCACCTACGACGCCGGCGAGCGCCTCACCAAGGGCCGGTTGGTGTGGCCGCGGGCGACCTACCGCCACTCCAAAGGCATCAGCGTCATCGGCGGAGCGATCTACCGCGGCTCCCAATCACCCTCATTGAGCGGCTACTACGTCTACGGCGACCTCAGCGGCTGGATCGCCGGCTTCGCGGTCGCCGACAAGTCGCAGAAGTTCCAACTCGACACCGGCAAGGAGGGCCTGCTCACCGTCTCGATGGCCGGCGACAAGGAGCTCTACGCCGGATTCATGGACGGGACGCTCTATCGAGTCACGGCCTCCTGACCCGGACGGGACACCCTCCCGGGAAAAGCAGAACGGCCAGCCTTGTGGGCCGGCCGTTCGTGGCAGGTGAAGGATTCGAACCTTCGAAGCTTTCGCGACGGATTTACAGTCCGCTCCCATTGGCCGCTCGGGCAACCTGCCGGGTGTTTGCTGCCTTCGGACGCATTGGGTTTGGCCCGGCGGCAGCAAGGCGAAACAATAACGCAGGAGGGACACAGTCCCGAAACCGGAGCCACCATGCACAGACATGGCCCTGATGGATGAGGAGACCCAGATGGCCGACAGCTCGTTCGACATCGTCAGCAAGCTCGACCGGCAGGAGGTCGACAACGCCCTTGGGCAGACCGCCCGCGAGATCGCGACCCGATTCGACTTCAAGGGAACCGGCGCCACCATCGAGTGGCAAGGCGAGAAGACCATCGAGATCTCGGCCTCGGCCGACGATCGGGCCAACGCCGTCCTCGATGTCCTCAAGGGGAAGATGGTCAAGCGCAACGTCTCGCTCAAGGTGCTCGACGCCTCCGAGCCGCGCCAGTCCGGACAGCAGTCCAAGATCACCATCAACCTCAAGGACGGCATCTCCTCAGAGGACGCCAAGAAGGTCGCCAAGTTGATCCGCGACGAGGGCCCCAAGGGCATCCGCACCCAGATCCAGGGCGACGAGCTCCGGGTCTTCTCCAAGAAGCGCGACGACCTCCAGACGGTCATCTCCTTGGTCAAGGAGCAGGACTTCGACTTCGCGGTGCAGTTCGTCAACTACCGCTGAGTGCGATCAGACGATGCGGCAGGAGGACTCGGCGCGCAGGCGTTCGCGCAACGCATAGCCGAGTAGCAGGATCGAGGCGACGGCCAGCACCGGCTGGATCGGCTCGAACCAGCGCACCGCGCCGGTGGTGCCCAAGGCCAGCAGCACGAGCTTGTTGCAGACCGGGCAACCGACCGCGAAGAAGCTGACCGCACCGCCGATCATGCCGCGCGTCGAGGCGGCATCGCGTTCGACCGGCGGGAGCGGGCCGCGCACGTAGGTGGCGATGAGCAGCCCGGACAGTACGGCAGTCACCGCGAGCACCGGGTAGGACCAGGTCGTGGGCGGGATCGTCCGACCGAAGACCGGGTTCGGGATCAGGTCGGTGGGCAGGCCGACGAGGAGTCCGACGCCGACCGCGGACACTGCAGCGGTGACCCACCGGCGTACCGGCCAGGCGCGGAGCGCCGCCAGCGCAGGCGGTCGCGAAAGCGGCGCCTCGGTGTCGCTGGCCGCGACCAGGGACGAAGGCCCGGCAGGCTCGGTCTTCTCGCTCATCCCCCCGAGGGTATCCAAGGCGTCCGATGGCTAGACGAATCGGTCTTCCCCGCTCCGCGCGCGTATTCTGGGGGGTCGAGCCGCAGGCGCCGTGCGGCCCACAGAAAGGCACCACGTGAGCAAGCAGGTCCGGCAACTTGACCGGGTCATCATCAGGTTCGCGGGCGACTCCGGAGACGGCATGCAGCTCACCGGAGATCGGTTCACCCAGGAGTCCGCGACCTTCGGAAACGACCTGGCCACGCTGCCCAACTTCCCCGCTGAGATCCGGGCGCCACAAGGCACCCTCCCCGGCGTCTCGTCCTTCCAGGTCCACTTCGCCGACCACGACATCCTCACCCCCGGCGATGCTCCCGACGTCCTCGTCGCGATGAATCCCGCAGCCCTGCGCGCCAACCTCGGTGATCTACCTGCCGGCGCGACGATCATCGTGGACAGCCACGACTTCTCCGACCGCAACCTGGTCAAGGCGGGGTACGCCGGGAATCCGCTCGAGGACGAAAGCCTGGCCTCCTTCGCCGTACACCCGTTCGACCTCACCGGGCTGACCGTCGAGTCGGTCAAGGAGTTCGGACTCAGCCGCAAGGACGCCTCGCGCGCGAAGAACATGTTCGCCCTCGGCTTGGTCTCCTGGATGTACGGCCGACCCACTGACTCCACCATCGCCTTCCTGGAGCGTCGCTTCGCCAAGGCACCGGCGATCCGCGACGCCAACATCGCGGCCTTCCGCGCCGGCTGGAACTTCGGCGAAACCACCGAAGCATTCGCGGTCTCCTACGAGGTCAAGCCGGCCCCGATGCCGGCCGGCACCTACCGCAACATCACCGGCAACATCGCCTTGGCCTACGGCCTTGTCGCGAGCGCGGTGCGCTCGGAGTTGCCGCTTTTCCTGGGGACCTACCCGATCACCCCTGCCTCCGACATCCTTCACGAGCTGTCCAAGCACAAGGGCTTCGGCATCACCACCTTCCAGGCCGAGGACGAGATCGCCGGCATCGGCGCCGCGCTCGGAGCCTCGTTCGCCGGACAGTTGGGCGTCACCACCACGAGCGGCCCCGGCATCGCGCTGAAGTCGGAAGCGATCGGCCTCGCGGTGATGACCGAACTGCCGCTGGTCGTCGTCGACGTGCAACGCGGCGGCCCCTCCACCGGCCTTCCCACCAAGACCGAGCAAGCCGACCTGCTCCAGGCGATGTTCGGCCGCAACGGCGAAGCCCCGGTGCCGATCGTCGCGCCCCGCTCCCCCGGCGACTGCTTCGACGCCGCGTTGGAAGCGGCGCGGATCGCGATCACCTACCGCACCCCCGTGATGCTGCTCTCCGACGGCTACCTCGCCAACGGCTCCGAGCCGTGGCGAATCCCCGATGTGGACGAACTGCCGCGCATCCAGGCCAACTTCGCCACCGGCCCCAACCATGGCGAGGAGTACTGGCCCTACCTTCGCGACGAGGAGACCCTGGCCAGACCGTGGGCGATCCCGGGTACTCCCGGGCTGGAACACCGCATCGGCGGCCTCGAGAAGGGCGACGGGCACGGGAACATCTCCTACGACCCCGCCAACCACGACTTGATGGTCCGCACCCGGCAGGCCAAGATCGACCGGATCGCCGACAGCCTCCCTCCGCTGGAGGTCGATGATCCCAGCGGCGAGGCGAAGGTGCTGGTGCTCGGCTGGGGCTCCACCTATGGGCCGATCGGAGCCGGCGTACGACGGGTGCGGCGTGCCGGTCACCCCGTCGCCCAAGCCCACCTGCGCCATCTCAACCCGTTCCCCGCCGACCTGGGCGAGGTGCTGCGCCGTTATGACAAGGTGCTGGTGCCCGAGATGAACCTCGGCCAGCTCTCCATGCTCCTGCGTGCCAAGTATCTCGTCGATGTCGTCGGCTACAACCACGTCCGTGGGCTGCCTCTCAAAGCCGCCGAGCTGGCCGGGGCCATCGCCGAACTGGTCTCCCAAGTCGAGGGCGTCGAGATCGACCTCGCGAGCCTCACCCAAGGGGTGTCTTCATGAGAGTCGATCTGAATCCGCCGACGTTCCATAGCGGCACCGAACTGGTTCCGGCTGCCGACCAGCCGCAGACCGCGAAGGACTTCTCCTCCGACCAGGAGGTGCGTTGGTGCCCCGGATGCGGTGACTATGCCGTCCTGAAGGCGGTGCAGAGCTTCCTGCCCGGGCTCGGGCTCCGCCGCGAGAACATCGTGTTCGTTTCCGGAATCGGCTGCTCCTCGAGGTTCCCCTACTACCTCGACACCTACGGCATCCACTCGATCCACGGTCGCGCACCGTCGCTTGCGACCGGCATCGCGACGGCTCGCGAGGACCTCTCGGTCTGGGTGGTGACAGGTGATGGTGACGCGCTGTCCATCGGCGGCAACCATCTGATCCACGCCCTGCGTCGCAACGTCAACATGACGATCCTGCTCTTCAACAACCGGATCTACGGCCTCACCAAGGGGCAATACTCCCCGACCTCCGAGGCCGGCAAGATCACCAAGTCGACGCCGATGGGCTCGGTGGACCACCCCTTCAACCCGGTGTCGCTGGCGCTCGGAGCGGAGGGCACCTTCGTCGCCCGCACCGTGGATTCGGATCGCAAGCACCTCACCGCGGTCCTCGAAGCGGCCGCTGCTCACCGGGGCACGTCCCTGGTCGAGATCTACCAGAACTGCCCGATCTTCAACGATGGGGCGTTCGATGCGATCAAGGGCCGCGACGCCGGCGGTCAGGCCGGCACGCTGATCCGGCTCGAGCACGGGCAGCAGATCGTCTTCGGCGATGGCCAGTGCCTGGTGCGTGATCAGGTCAGCGGCGGCGTCAAGATCGCTTCGGTTGCCGAAGTCGAGGATTCGGCGATCCTGGTGCACAACGCCCACGAGCCCGATCCGACCACTGCCTTCGCGATCTCCCGACTCACCGACGCCGGCTACCTGCTGCGGGCACCGATCGGGATCTTCCGGCAGGTCGAGCGAGCGACGTACGACGATCTGGCGCGCGCCCAGGTCCGCGAGGCCCGGCCCACGGGAGAATCGCCCGAGTCTCGGCTGGCCGCGCTGATCACCGGCGCGGACACCTGGACCGTTCTCTGACCATCCGAGGCTGAGCAGCGGCCCCTCGGCAGAATGCAACAGTGGCCCGGGGGATCCCCCGGGCCACCGCCATCTCCGCTGCCGCTCTCAGGCGCGGTAGGTGCGGTAGATGTAGTTGCTCCAGGACTTCCCGTAGCCGTTGTAGCGCTTGGCGAAGGCTCGGTAGAACCAAGCGCCCTTGCTCGGGGCGCCCATCTGGTAGGAGAACCGGCTGGTGCTGCTGGTGCGCACCTTGGCTACGCGGTGCCAGCCGCAGCTCTTGCAGTCCTTGCGCTGGACCACGATGATGCGGCGCTTGTAGGACGGATCGACCTTGCCCTTCATGAACAGCTTGCCGTTGCGCTGCACCAGGTTGTCGTTGAGATTGCGCTTGGGCAGGGCCTTCCCGGCGGCGGAGCTCAGGCCACTGCTGGACGCAGCAGGCTTAGCGTTCGCGGCGCTTCCTGCACCCAGGCTCAGCGCGAGGAGCAGGGCGGTGACCACCCCAACAAGGCGCCCGGCCATGGACATGAACTTCATTATGTTTCCCCCTCAGAATCGACGGTTGCCGCACACTTCCCGCTATGCGTCGCCGACAGTCAAACACACCGCACCCCCAACGTCCCGGGCTCCTATGATTTTGAGGTGGCGGAGAATAGGACTGGACTAATCCTGGGCGCCTCTGCCTACATCATGTGGGGTGGATTCCCGCTCTACTTCCCGCTGTTGGCTCCTGCCTCGGCACCCGAAGTCCTAGCCCACCGGATCGTCTGGTCAGCGGTCGTCATGGGGCTGGCAGTGGTAGCCAGCGGCCGCCTCCCCCAGTTGCTCGATCTGCTCCGCGACCGCCGTGCGCTCACCCTCTTGGGCGTCGCCGCGGTCGTCTTGTCGATCAACTGGGTCACCTACATCTGGGGAGTCACCAACGGGAGAGTCATCGAGACCTCGTTGGGTTACTTCATCAACCCCCTGGTCACCGTGCTGTTCGGCGTCTTCGTTTTCTCCGAGCGCCTCCGGCCGATGCAGTGGGCGGCGATGGCTCTCGGCGGGGTCGCGGTCGGCGTGCTTGCCATCGAGTACGGCGCGCTGCCGTGGGTGGCTGTGGTCTTGGCCTTCTCCTTCGGCACCTACGGGTTGCTCAAGAAGAGCGCCAACGCCGGGGCCGTGGAGAGCCTCACCTTCGAGACGGTCCTGTTGAGTCCCCTCGCCACGGCCTTCCTTGTCGCGCTCGCTGTGAACGGCACATCCACCTTCGCCACGCACGGGTCGGGACATTCGCTGCTGCTGGTCTCGGCCGGCATCGTGACCGCGTTGCCGTTGCTGTGCTTCGGCGCGGCCGCAACCCGGATCTCGATGGTCACCCTCGGGCTGCTGCAGTATCTGGGGCCGCTGATCCAGTTCGCCCTGGGTGTCTTCTGGTTCGGTGAGGAGATGTCGACGGGGCGCTGGGTTGGCTTCTGCCTGGTCTGGCTCGCCGTCGGGCTCTTCACCGTGGAAGGCATCCACAACCATCGACGCCAGATTCGCGACGCCGCCGAGGCTGCAGCGCTGTGATCAGTGGCTCCCGGCCAGTTCCTCACGGGCCGGGAATCCCCACGCCTGAGCTTGGCTGACGCGGTCAGCCCACTCGCGCTGCACCTTCGCCAACTCATCCAGACGCGCCCGCCGAAACTCATCGACCCGGCTCGTTAGAGCACCAAGCCCATCAGCCAAGACTGGCCCACGGCATTCCTCGTCGGCTTCGACAAAGCGCTGCTCATCGGCAAGATATTCGGCAGGAAGTGCAGTTGTTGACGTGCCAACGGCTGATCCCGACCCCGAGTCTATTCCTGCAATCCGGTCAGAGAGCGATCGCTCGGCTCCACTGGTGCCGACGTAGTCGGCTTCCGGCCAAGTGAAACCACCCTCTTTCATGCATCGCCGGTAGGAGGTCGCTGACGGCAGCGTCTCCTCAAAAGAATCCAGGATTCCCTGAAATTCGGCGCCGAGTTGGAGGGCCAAGTCTGGCTGAGAAATTCCTTGCTCATCTACCTCTGGGACTTGAGGAAGACAAACCGCGGCGGCCGACCGATAGTCCCCGGTGCTGGGATCGCTTTGACGATCGAAGCCGGGAAGAACCTGTCGCGCCTCCTGATTGGCTGACCATCGCTCAGAAGGGCGCCTCTCCATTGGTCCAATCCACACTTCGGTTGCCGCACCGAGTCGCATTCCTTGGAAGATCGGCTCGAACTCCAGGCGCACCGCCTGCCCATGGTCACGCATGCAAAGGGCAAACTCCCGGTTCGCAGTAGCGAAGGCCACGAACCGGGCAGCATCACGTTCGTAGCCTGTGCCCCAGATCTGCTCGTAGGTCTCGTCAACCGTCGCCAGCCCGGCCCCATCTATCGCCTCGAGGCCCGTAGCCGGAGCCGTTGACGTGCCGCATCCGACCAACACACCCACCAGTACTGCCGCCGCCATGACCGGGCCTGCCGATCCATCCGCAAACCGAAACACGGGACTTCCCCCTACGAATTTGGCAGCGCTGGATTGCCGCCGTTGTTGTAGTCAGTCGTCAGATTCTCTCTTCGCAACCAACTGCTTGACTAAGGTCATTCCATGCTTGAGCTTCCCCGCTCAGGACATAGCAGAGCGCTGCGGAGTCGTTTGCACAGTTGGCGTACAAGCGGCGGCGAGGTTTGCAGGTACTCGCATCCACCGGCCTTGCTCATGCCTGTCACGCTGCGGGCGAATTGCCCCGAGCATGCCGTGAGCATTTGACCGGGTCAAGGCTGAAGGTGCGGCCCGCGGCAAGACACTGCCAGGCCCGGCCCACGCCTCGCCTGTCGTCGAGCTGCGGGCGTCTGCTAGGCGGTGCGGAGCGCGATCAGGTCGGCGAAGTCCTCAAGTGCGGTGCGGACAGCTCCCTCGGGGAGCACGCCGAGCAGCGCCTTGGCCTCGGCGGCACGAGCGACAACGTAGGTCCGGGCTTCGTCCATGGCCGGGTGGGCGCGCAGGAGGCCGAGGGTCTCGGCGACAAGGGCGTCGTCGTTGAGGTCACCGCCGAGCAACTCCAGGAGCCGAGCGTCGGCGGGGTCCGTGGACGCGCGCGCCATCAACACCGGCAACGTCGGCACCCCTTCGCGCAGGTCGGTGCCGGGAGTCTTGCCGGACTCTTCGGAGTCGGAGGCGATGTCCAAGATGTCGTCGGACAGCTGGAAGGCACAGCCGACGATCTCGCCGTACGCCGCCAACGCCTCCACGACCTCGGGTGCGGCGCCGCCGAACATGGCGCCGTAGCGAGCCGAGGTGGCGATCAGCGAGCCGGTCTTTCCGGCCACGACCTCGAGGTAGTGCGCCAGCGGATCCTCACCCGGACCCGGCTTGAGGGTCTCCATGATCTGGCCCTCCACCAACCGGGTGAAGGTGTGTGCCTGGATTCGGACCGCATCCGGGCCGAGATCGGCGGTGAGCTCGGAGGACTTGGAGAAGAGGAAGTCGCCGGTCAGGATCGCCACGTGGTTGTCCCAGCGGGCGTTTGCCGAATCGGCGCCCCGGCGCACCATCGCTTCGTCCATCACGTCGTCGTGGTAGAGGGAAGCGAGGTGGGTCAGCTCCACGACGCATGCCGAGGTGAGCACCGCCGCGTCGTCCGCGTCGCCACCTACCTCCGCAGCAAGGAGCACCAGCAGCGGACGGATCCGTTTGCCGCCGGCGGCCAGCAGGTGGGAAGCCGCTTCGGTGATGAAGGGCGCTCGCCCCTCGACGTGCCCGGCCAGTGCGACTTCGACCGCAGCCATCCGCTCCCGCAGGCGCAACGCCAAGCCCTCGTCCACGACAGGGAGGGCTAGGCCCACCTCAGGGGTGGGGACAACGGATGCGGAGGCGTCCTCGCTCACCTGATGAATTCACCAGCCCGAGCTGCCAGATCCAGCAGCGGCCCGGGGATGACACCCAGCACCAGGGTCACCGCGACGCCGAACGCGATCGCGATCGCGGTCAGCACCGACGGAATCGCCACGGCGGGACCGTCAGCAACCGGCTCGGCGAAGAACATGACCACGATGACCCGGATGTAGAAGTAGGCGGCGATGATGCTCGCCACGATCGCCGCCACGACCACCGGCCATGCTCCCGCCGCGAGCGCCGAGGCGAAGACCGCCCACTTGCCGACGAAGCCGGAGGTCAGCGGGATCCCCGCCATGCCGAGTAGGAAGAAGGCGAACGCACCGGCGACCAGCGGCGACTCCTTGGCCAAGCCTGCCCAGCGGGACAGCTCGGTGGCCTCGCCGGTGGCATCGCGCACCAACCCGACCACCGCGAAGGCACCAAGCGTCGCGAAGCCGTAGGTGACCAGGTAGAACAGCACGGCCTGGAGCGAGGTGACCTCGCCCTCGGCGAGCTGGCCGGCGCTCTGCAAGCCGAGTACGCCGGTCAGCAGGAAGCCGGTATGCGCCACCGAGGAGTAGGCGAGCATGCGCTTGATGTCGGTCTGGGTCACGGCGAGCACCGCTCCGACCAGCATCGTCAGCACCGCGATAACCCACATCATCGGCTGCCACGACCAGCGCTCCGAGCCGAACGCGACGTAGAAGACGCGAAGGATGGCACCGAAAGCGGCGGCCTTGGTCGCCGCCGCCATGAAGGCGGTGACGGGGGTCGGAGCGCCTTGGTAGACGTCCGGGGTCCAGGCGTGGAACGGCGCGGCGCCGACCTTGAAGAACAAGCCGACGGCCAGCAGGCCGACGCCGGTGAGCAGCAGGCCGTGGTTGCCGGCGTCGTTGCGCACCGCCTCGTTGATCGCCCCGAACTGCATCGAGCCGGCGTAGCCGTAGACCAGCGCGACGCCGTAGATGAAGAAGCCGGAGGAGAAGGCACCCAAGAGGAAGTACTTCAACGCGGCTTCCTGGCTGATCAACCGGCGACGACGCGCAAGGCCACACAGCAGGTAGAGCGGCAGCGAGAGGACTTCCAGCGCCACGAACATCGTCAGCAGGTCGTTGGCGGCGACGAACGACATCATGCCGCCCACCGCGAAGAGCATCAGCGGGTAGACCTCGGTGTGCTCCCAGCCTCGCTGGGTCGCGATCCGCTCCGCGTCCGAGCCGGGCACGGAGGCAGCCTGTCCGGAGAAGGCGGACAAGCCGCCCTCGAGTTCACGCTCGGCGAAGAGCAGCGCCCCGGCGATGCCGAGCGTCAGCAACAGGCCCCACAGGAACAACGCCGGGCCATCGACGGAGACCGAGCCGTTGAGAGTCAGCCAACCCCGGCCGGTGCCGCCCTTGATCTCGTCGGCGCGACCGGCGACCAGGACGGTGACCACGAGCGCCGTGGCCAAGCCGCCGACGGTGAGCAGCCCCTGGGCCAAGTGACGCAAGCTGCGCGGCAGGAACGCCTCGACCAGGACGCCGAGGCAGGCGACACCGAAGACGATCAGCAACGGCGAGATCTGGAAGTAGTCGATCGTCGGCTTCACGAAGTCGTTCACTCGGAGCCTCCTTCCGCGTCAGTGGCGTGTTCGACATGGCCGACGGTCGGGCTCGGGTCAGCGACCCCGACATGGCTCAAGGTGTCCTGGACGTAAGGATTGATGGTGTCGAGCAGCGGCTTGGGATAGAACCCGAAGACCAGCAGCGCCGCGATCAGCGGAGCCACCGCGATGAGCTCGCGCCGATTCAGGTCCACGAGTCCGGAGACCGACTCCGAGGTCGGCCCGGTCATCGTGCGCTGGTAGAGCCAGAGCACGTAGATGGCGGCGAGCACGATCGCGCTGACGGCGACGGCGCCAACCCACCAGGCGTGCTGGAAGGCCGCGACCAGGACCAGGAACTCCGAGACGAACGGCGACAGACCGGGCAGCCCGCAAGCCGCCAGACCGGCGACCAGGAAGAGCCCGGCCAGGACCGGGGTCACCTTCTCGACCCCGGAGTAGGCACCGATCTCGGCAGTGCCGGTCCGCTTGATGAGGTATCCGGCCAGGAAGAACAACGCGGCGGTGCCGATGCCGTGGTTGACCATGTAGAGCACCGCGCCGCTGCTGCCCTGGGTGCTGAACACGAAGATGCCCAGCACGATGAAGCCGAAGTGCGACAGCGAGGTCAAGCCGATCAGCCGCATCACGTCGCTCTGGCCGATAGCGACCAGTGCGCCGTAGACGATCGAGATCAACGCCAGCACGACCACGACCGGAGTCGCCCACTGCGAGGCGTCGGGCAGCAGCCCGAGGCAGAACCGCAGCATGCCGAAGGTGCCGATCTTGTCGAGCACACAGACCAGCAACACATTGGTGCCGGAGGTGGCTTGCGCAGTGGTGTCGGGCAGCCAGGTGTGCACCGGGAACATCGGCGCCTTGATCGCGAAGGCGATGAAGAAGCCGACGAACAGCCACCGCTGGGTGATCGGATCGATGTCCATCGCGGCCAGGTCGGACAAGAGGTACGTCGGGTGCCCGGCGTCGGCCGAGACGACGTAGAGACCGATGACCGACACCAGCATGATCAAGCCGCCGGCCAGCTGGTAGAGCAGGAACTTGATGGCTGCCCGGGAGCGCTGCGCACCGCCCCAGCCGCCGATCAAGAAGTACGCCGGAATCAGCGTGGCCTCGAAGACGACGTAGAAGAGGAAGACATCGGTGGCCATGAAGACCGCCATCGATGCGGCTTCCAGACCGAGCACCCACGCGAAGAACGACCCGGTGGAGCGCTCGTCCGCGTCATGCCAGGAAGAGATCACCACCAGCGGCACCAGCAGCGCGGTCAGCAGCACCATGACCAGGCCGAGGCCGTCGACGCCGAGGGCGTAGTGCACGCCGAAGGAGTTGATCCACTGGTGCACCTCCTCGAACTGCCAGCCGCCGCCCACGTCGAAGCGGGCGCCGAGCAAGCCGGCAAGCAGCAGCGTGGCGCCCGACACGGCCAGGGCGACCTGCTTGGGGAGCGCGGCCCCGGGTGTCTTCGGCAAGAACGCGATCACCACTGCACCCAGGAGGGGCAGCAGCACCAGCGCGGTCAGCCAGGGGAAACTCATCGGAAATTCACCGCCATCAAGGCGACGACGACCACGAGGGCGCCGCCGAGCAGGGACAAGGCATAGGAGCGGACGTAGCCGGTTTGGGCTTGCCGCAGGAAGGTGGACAACCCGGCGACAGCGGCCGAGCCGGTTTCGACCAGCCCGTCGACGCCGTGTCGATCGGCGAAGGTGAGACCCGCAACGACCTCGCGGCCAGGGTTGATGACCAGACCCTCGTTGATCGCGTCGCCGTAGAGATCGGCGCGAGCCGCCCGCGTGGCCCACGAGACCTGCTGCGGAGCCACTCGCGGAACCTCGCGCTTGCCGACCAGGAACCAAGCGGTCGCGACACCGACTGCGACCACCGCGACCACGATCGCGGAGAACACCAGCGGCGGGATCTGCGGATTCTCGTGCTCGGCGTGTCCGACCACCGGGGCCAGCCAGTCGACGATCCAGTTGTTGAGGAGCAGCACACCGCCCAGGACCGACAACGCCGCGAGAACGATCAGCGGGAAGGTCATCACCTTGGGCGACTCGTGCGGATGCACCTCCGGCGCCCACCGCTTCTCGGTGAAGAACGTCATCAGCATCAGGCGAGTCATGTAGAACGCGGTGATGCCGGCACCGAGGATCGCGGCGAGGCCGACCAGCGGGTTCTCGTTGAAGGCGGTCTCGATGATCTTGTCCTTGGACCAGAAGCCCGAGAAGCCCGGGAAGCCGATGATCGCGAGATAGCCCATCGCGAAGGTTCCGAAGGTGATCGGAAGCATCTTCTGCAGCGCGCCGTAGTGACGCATGTCGACGTCGTCGTCCATGGCGTGCATCACCGATCCGGCCCCCAAGAACATGTTCGCCTTGAAGAAGCCGTGGGTGAGCAAGTGGAAGATCGCGAAGGCGTAGCCCGCCGGGCCGAGGCCCGCGCCGAGCATCATGTAGCCGATCTGGCTCATCGTCGAGCCGGCCAGTGCCTTCTTGATGTCGTCCTTGGCACAACCGATGACCGCGCCCCACAGGAGCGTGACCACAGCGACGATCACCACGGCGGTCTGGGCGATCTCGGCCCGCTCGAAGATGAAGTTGGAGCGCACGATCAGGTAGACGCCCGCGGTCACCATCGTCGCCGCGTGGATCAGCGCCGACACCGGGGTGGGGCCTTCCATGGCGTCGAGGAGCCAGGCCTGCAATGGCACTTGCGCGGACTTGCCGCAGGCGCCGAGCAGCAGCAGCAAGCCGATCGCGTTGAGCGTGTTGCTCGACGCACCCTCGGCGGCTTGGCTGACGCCGGCGAACGCCGTGGTGCCGAAGGTGACGAACATCAGCATGATCGCGAGCGACATACCGATGTCGCCGACGCGGTTCATCACGAACGCCTTCTTCGCGGCGGCGGCCGCTGACGGCTTGTGCTGCCAGAAGCCGATCAGGAGGTACGACGCCAAGCCGACGCCTTCCCAGCCGAGGAAGATGCCCAGGTAGTTGCCCGCCATGATCAGCATCAACATCGCCGAGACGAAGAGGTTGAGGTAGCCGAAGAACCGGCGCCGGCGCTCGTCGTGAGCCATGTAGCCGATCGAGTAGATGTGGATCAGCGAGCCCACTCCGGTGATCAGCAGCAGGAACAACGAAGTCAGCTGGTCGTAATGCAGGTCCATGCCGACGTCGAACGAGCCGGCCTGGATCCAGGTGAACAGGTGCTGGGAGACCGACCGGTCATCCTCGGCGCGCCCATTCAGCTGCAGCACCATGAGGACGCTGAGCACGAAGGACCCGATCGGGGTCGCGGTGCCGAGCAGGTGCCCCCACTTGTCGGTGGCCTTGCCGCCCAGGAGCAGGATCGCGGCGCCCGCGAGCGGCAACGCGATGATCAGCCACAGCAAGCTGAAGATCCCGTCGGCCGGTGCGGGCTCGACCACCGGGATGTGCGTCTCGGTAGCCAGAAGGCCCGAAGCAAATGCAGTCACTGGTGTCGTCTCCTAGTACTTCAACAGACTCGCGTCGTCGACCGAAGCCGAGCGGCGGGACCGGAAGATGGCCATGATGATCGCCAGGCCGACCACGACCTCGGCGGCAGCCACCACCATCACGAAGAACGCGCCGACCTGACCCTGCACGTTGCCGTGCTGCTTGGCGAAGGTGACCAGGGCGAGGTTGGAGGCGTTGAGCATCAACTCCACGCACATGAACACCACGATCGCGTTGCGGCGGGTGAGCACGCCCACGGATCCGATGGTGAACAGGATCGCGGACAAAACGAGGTACGGCGTCACGCGTGGCCCCCTTCAGACTCCAGTGGCCGGTCGGGCAGCGCGTCACCGGGCTTGCCCACTGCGGGCTTCTCCAGGCCGGGTTGGTCGCCCGCCATCTGGCGCTCGACTTCCTCGATGGCTCCCAGCGACTCGTTGACGTCGTCGGCGGTGCGGAACGTGCCGCGGGCAGCCAGGACCCGCGAGATCGTCGCATCGGACGGGGTGCCGTCCGGCAGCAGACCCGGGGTATCCACGGCGTTGTGGCGCGCGAACACGCCGGGGTTGGGCAGCGGGCCGAGGTGGCGTCCGGACTCGGCGTACTCCCGGACGCGGCGAGCGGCTTGCTCGGGCTGAGTGACCCGCGGCTCGAAACGCTCCCGGTGGGCCAGCACCATCGCGCCGAGCGCGGCGGTGATCAACAGCGCGGCAGTGATCTCGAAGGCGAAGACGTAGTCGCTGAACAGCAGGTTGGCCAGGGCTTCGATGTTGCCGCCCTCGTTGACCTTGCCGAGTCCGGCGGCGGAGCCGAGAGCAGTCTGGGAGACGCCCGTGATCAGCAGCGTGCCCAGCAGCAGGCCGGCCACGATCGCCAGCGGGCGCTGGCCCTTGATCGTCTCCACGACCGAGTCCGAGGCGTCGACGCCGACGAGCATCAGCACGAAGAGGAAGAGCATCAAGATCGCGCCGGTGTAGACGATGATCTGGGTGACGAACAGGAAGGGTGCTTCCAGCACGGCGTAGAGCACGGCCAGGCTGATCATCACCACGGCGAGCAGCAGAGCCGCATGCACGGCCTTGCGCACGAACAGGATTCCCAGCGCGGCCACGACCATCAGGGGCGCGAGGAGCCAGAACGCGGTCACGAGGCATCTCCCTTCGACTGCTCGGCCGGAGCCGAGAGAGTTGCCGCGGTAGTAGTCGCCCTCATCGTCTGCCAGCAGCATCGGATGCGGCGGCTGCTCCATGCCCGGCAGCAGCGGGGCGAGCAGATCCGACCTTCGTCATAGATCAGCGTCGGCGCGGGTCGCGTCGGCCAGTTCGTATTCGTTGGTCATCGTCAGTGCGCGGGTCGGGCAGGCTTCGATGCACAAGCCACACAGGATGCAGCGCAGGTAGTTGATCTGGTAGACCCGGCCGTAGCGCTCACCAGGGCTGAACCGCTCGTCCTCGGTGTTGGAGGCACCCTCGACGTAGATCGCGTCCGCCGGGCAGGCCCAGGCGCACAGCTCGCAGCCGACGCACTTCTCCAGACCGTCCGGCCAGCGGTTGAGCTGGTGCCGCCCGTGGAACCGGGGTGCGGTGGGGAACCGCTCGAAGGGGTACTGCTCGGTGACCACCTTCTTGAACATCGTCCGGAAGGTGACCCCGAATCCAGCGATCGGATCCCAGTACTGCTCACGCAGGCTGGCCATCAGCTTTCCTCTCCTTCGACAGAGCCGGAGACGGTCTGTCCAGACGTGCCGGCCGCGACCGGCGTACCGAAGGTGAGCGGCGCGGCGGCACCGCGGGCCGCACCGCCGGTCGGCATCGGCGGCACCGGGAACCCACCGGCGTGGGCATCGGTGGCTGCCGGGACCGCGGCGATGTCGGCTGGCTCCCTGTCACCGACGAAGAACAGAATCAAGAACAGCGCCGAGAGGACGACGATGCCGCCGATGAGGTATCGGGTGTCGACTCCGCCGCTGGTCTTCAGCTGCTTGACGAAGGCGACCGCCACGATCCAGACCAAGGCGACCGGGATGAGCCGCTTCCAGCCGAAGTCCATGAACTGGTCGTAGCGCAACCGCGGCAGCGAGCCGCGCAGCCAGATGAAGATGAAGATGAAGAAGAGCACCTTGCCGAAGAACCACAGCAGCGGCCAGTAGCCGGAGTCGGCGCCTTCCCAGATCTGGCCGATCGGCCACGGGGCGTGCCAGCCGCCGAGGAACAACGTGGTGGCCAGCGCCGACACGGTCGACATGTTGATGTACTCGGCCAGGAAGAACAGCGCGAACTTGAGGCTGGAGTACTCGGTGTGGAAGCCACGCCACGAGCTCGCCCTCGGCTTCGGGAAGGTCGAACGGCGCGCGGTTGGTCTCACCCACCATGGCGATGACGTAGATGAGGAACGACGGGAACAGCAGGAGGCCGAACCAGAACTTCCGCCTCACCGCTCTGGGCGGCCACGATCTCCGAGGTGGACATCGACCCGGCGAACAGGAAGACCGCCACCAGCGCCAGGCCCATCGCGACCTCGTAGGAGATCATCTGCGCGCTCGAGCGCAAGCCACCGAGCAGGGAGTAGGTCGACCCGGAGCTCCAGCCGCCCAGCACGATGCCGTAGATGCCGATCGAGGCGATCGCCATCACGAAAAGCACCGCCACCGGCATGTCGGTGAGCTGGAGCGGAGTGACCACGTCGGAGAACGGGATCTTCACCTCTGGCCCGAACGGGATCACCGAGAAGGTCACGAACGCCGGGATCGCGGCGATGATGGGAGCCAGGACGAAGACCACCTTGTCGGCGGCCTTGGGAATGATGTCTTCCTTCAGCGCCAGCTTCACACCGTCGGCCAGCGACTGCAGCAAGCCGAAGGGGCCGTGCACGTTGGGGCCGACGCGATGCTGCATCCGGGCCACGACGCGGCGTTCCGCACCAGATGTTGAAGAGGGTCAAGACGACCAGGACGACGAAGACCAGGACGGCCTTCAGCACGATGACCCACAGCGGGTCGTGCCCGAAGGAGTCGAGATTGACCTGCTCAGCCAGGACGTTCATCAGTGGCCTCCCTTCACGGTCTCGGCGGCCACAGTGACCGCATCACCAGGCCCGGCGAGTGCGGCGAGGACCCCGCGGCCCATGTTGTTGGCCGGCACCCACACGACTCCCGTCGGGCGCAGGTCGGCGCGCTGCGGCGGGCAGCGTCAGCGAGCCGCGCGGCGCCGGTGACGGTGACGGCTTCGGCGGTTGCCGAGCGCGGCGAGATCGGCCTCGCTGAGCCGGGCCACGGCCGGGCGCGCGGTCGCGGCGAGGTAGGCCTCGTCCGGACTGCATCGTGCCGTGGTCGAGCATCTGCTTCCAGGTGGCCAGCTGCCATGCTCGCCCTTGGCGAGCCGCTTCCGAGCCGGGGCCTTCGCCGTCAGGGGAACGTCGGCACGCGCGCCCTCCCACGGACCGAGCGCTTCCATGTCGGAGCGCACTTCGGCAGGGGTGCGGAACCCGATCGGCTTGCCGAGCGCCTCGGCAATGCGCGGCGAGCACCCGCACGTCGGGCAGCGCCTGCGGGTTGGTGAAGATCGTCTCGAAGCGACCGGATCCGGCCCTCCCAGTTCACGAACATGCCCGGACTTCTCCGAGACGGTCGCGACCGGGAAGACGACGTCGGCCATCCGGGTCAGCTCGGTCTCGCGCTGCTCCAGGCAGACCACGAACTTCGCGGCGCTCACCGCAGCCCGGGCGGCGGCCGGCATCTGCAAGGTCGTCGAGGTCGACGCCGCCGAAGACGACGCCGCCGAGATCGCCTTGCGCGAGCAGCGCGACAATCGCTTCGGTCGAACGGCCCGCTTGGTCGGGCAGCGTCTCGACGCCCCATGAGGCGGCCACGTCCACACGAGCCGCGGCATCGGTCACCTGGACGACCACCGGGCAGCAGGGTGGGCAGGCAGCCCGCTTCGACCGCGCCTCGGTCACCGGCACGGCGCGGCACCCACGCGAGCCGGGCACCGGTGGATTCGGCAAGCTTCACGGCCGCGGCGTACGCGCCCGGCGAGGTCGCCAGCCGGTCGCCGAGCAGCACCACGCTGTCGGCATCCAGGCCAGCCTCGGAGTCGATGGCCAGCGCGGCCAGCGCGGCGGCCTCGTCACCGGGAGCGGTCGGGATCACCCGAGCCCGCAGCTTCTGCGAGCCACGCGAGGTGTACGGCGAGATCGCGATCACCGAGGTGGTGCCGGCGCGATTGGCCTTGCGCAGCCGCAGGAAGATCGAGCCGGCTTCGTCCTCGGGCTCCAAGCCCGCGAGAACCACGGTCTTGGCTCGCTCGAGATCGGCGTAGGTGACCCCGGCCTCTTCGCCGTCGGGGCCACGCAACACCACGTGCGCGGCCAGGAACGCGGTCTCCTCCGGAGAGGTCGGCCGGGCGCGGAAGTCGATGTCGTTGGTGCCGAGCGACGACCCGGGCGAACTTGGCGTAGGCGTAGGCCTCCTCCGCAGTCAGCCGGCCACCGGTGCAGGACCGCCGGCGCGCGACCAGCGGCAGCAAGGCCGCGCGACGGCGACCGTCGAAGGCCTCCGGCCAGGAAGCGGCCCGCAGCTCACCGGTGTCGGTGTCGCGAACCTGCGGGAAGCTGAGTCGGTCCGGGGTGCGGTCGTAGTGGAAGGCGAACCGGTCCTTGTCGGTGATCCACTCTTCGTTGACCTCGGGGTCGTTGCCCGACAAGCGACGCATCACCTTGCCGTCGCCGGTGATCCACCCGGATCGCCGCAGCCACACGCGTCAGTGCTCGCCGACGGCCGGGGTGGAGACCAAGTCGAAGGGGCGCGACCGGAAGCGGTAGTCGGCCGAGGTCAGAGCGCCCACCGGGCAGATCTGGATCGTGTTGCCGGCGAAGTAGCTCTCGAAGGGCTGCTTCTCGTAGATGCCGACCTGCTGCAGCGCTCCGCGCTCGACCAGGGCGATGAACGGGTCACCGGCGATCTGCTCGGAGAAGCGGGTGCAGCGGGCGCAGAGCACGCAGCGCTCGCGGTCGAGCAGCACCTGGGCATTGATGTTGATCGGCTTGGGGAAGGTGCGCTTGTGCCCGTCGAAACGGGTGTCGCCGCGACCGTGGGACATGGCTTGGTTCTGCAGCGGGCATTCGCCGCCCTTGTCGCAGACTGGGCAGTCCAGCGGGTGATTGACCAGCAGGAACTCCATGCATCCCCTGCTGGGCCTTGTCGGCGCCTTCGGAGGAGACCTGGGTGCGCACCTCCATGCCCTGCGGAGCACTCCAAGGTGCAGGATGCCTGTGGCTTCATGCGTCCCGGAGGGCCTTGCATCTGCATGGCCGGGCCGGGGGTGCCGTCCGGGCCGGGACGACCCGGCAGCCAGACCTCGACGAGGCACTGACGGCAGGCGCCCACCGGGCTTCGAGCAGCGGGTGGTCACAGAACCTGGGGATCTCCACGCCGATCTGTCTCGGCGGCCCGGATCACCAGGGTGCCCTTGGGCACACTGCACCGAGACGCCGTCGATGGTGACGTTGACCAGGTCGGTCTTTGTCAGGTGTTGTCGTCATGCCTCTGCTCCAACCGGGTCGCCCGCGGGGGCGAAGAGGGTTGCCGCGGCCGGATCGAACGGGCAGCCGCCGTGTTCGAGGTGGGCCAGGTATTCGTCACGGAAGTACTGGATCGAGCTCATCACGCGGGCTGGTGGCGCCGTCGGCGAGTGCGCAGAACGAGCGGCCCAGGATGTTGTCGCACTGGTCGAGCAGCAGGTCGAGATCCTCGGCCGTGCCTTCGCCGCGCTCCAGCTCGACCGAGCACCTGCACCAGCCACCACGAGCCTTCCCGGCACGGGGTGCACTTGCCGCAGGACTCGTGCTTGTAGAACTCGATCCAGCGCAGCGTCGCGCGCACCACGCAGACGGTCTCGTCGAAGATCTGCAGCGCCCGGGTTCCGAGCATCGAGCCAGCCGCGCCGACGCCTTCGAAGTCCAGCGGGACGTCGAGATGCTCATCGGTCAGCGATCGGGGTGCTGGACCCGCCCGGGGTCCAGAACTTCAGCTTGTTGCCGTTGCGCATGCCACCGGCCAAGTCGATCAGCTGGCGCAAGGTGATGCCGAGGGGCGCTTCGTACTGGCCCGGACGATTGACGTGCCCGGAGAGCGAGAAGATGCCGTAGCCCTTGGAGCGTCTCGGTGCCCATCGACGCGAACCACTCGGGCCCGTTGGTCGATGATGCTCGGCACCGAGGCGATCGATTCGACGTTGTTGATCACCGTCGGGCAAGCGTAGAGACCCGCCACCGCAGGGAACGGCGGGCGCAGCCGCGGTTGGCCGCGACGACCTTCCAGGGAGTCCAGCAGTGCCGTCTCCTCCCCGCAGATGTAGGCGCCGGCTCCGGCGTGGATCGACCAGGTCGAGGTCGTAGCCGGACCCGTGGATGTTCTTGCCCAGGTGGCCGGCGGCGTAGGCCTCGGCGACCGCGGCCTGCAGCCGGCGGATCACGTGGAGGACCTCACCACGGACATAGACGAAGGCGTGGTTGGCCCGGATCGCGAAGGAGGAGACGATCACGCCCTCGATCAGCGAGTGCGGGCTCGCCATCATCAGCGGGATGTCCTTGCAGGTGCCCGGCTCGGACTCGTCGGCGTTGACCACGAGGTACTTCGGGTTGGGATTGGCCTGCGGGATGAAGCTCCACTTCATGCCGGTGGGGAAGCCGGCGCCACCACGACCGCGCAGACCGGAGTCCTTGACCGCGGTCGATGATGTCGTCGGGGTTCATCTTCAGCGCCTTGGTCAAGGCGTCGTAGCCACCGCGCTTGGTGTAGGAGTCCAGCGTCCAGGAGCGCTCCGCGTCCCAGTTGTCGGTCAGGACGGGAGTGAGCGTGTCGGTCACTTCTCGGCCTCCTTCTTGGCGCGAGTACGACGGGCCGCAGGCTTCTTCGCGGCGCCCGCGGGCGCCGTCCAGCCGTTGGCGCGGGCCAGTTCCAGACCGACCAGCGACGCCGGGCCGGCAGCCGGACCCTCGTCGGCGAGCCCGTCGTGGAAGCCGGCCAGCACTCGCTCGGCCTCCCGCCAGGTGCACAGCTTGGGACCGCGAGTGGAGTGGACCTCGTTGCCGGCGCGCAGGTCGTCGACGAGCTGCACCGCGGACTCGGGGGTCATGGTTGTCCATGAACTCCCAGTTGACCATCACCACCGGGGCGTAGTCGCAGGCCGCGTTGCACTCGACGTGCTCCAGGGTGATGCTCCGCTCGCCCTCCGCAGCTTCGGTGGTCTCGTCGTTGCCGACGTCGAGGTGCTCCTTGAGCCGGGAGAAGATCGCGTCTCCGCCCATCACCGCGCAGAGCGTGTTGGTGCAGACGCCGACGTGGTAGTCGCCGACCGGCTTGCGCTTGTACATGGTGTAGAAGGTGGCCACACCGCTGACCTCGGCCGCGGTGATGCCCAGCACCTCCGCGCAGGCCTCGATCCCTTCGGGGGTGATCCGGCCGTCGGCGCTCTGCACCAGATGCAGCATCGGCAACAGGCCGGACCGGGCCTGGGGATACCGGGCCGCGATCTCGCGCAACTCGTCGTAGGTGGTGGACGTCAATCATCGGTCGACGCCTCCCATGACCGGGTCGAGGCTGGCCACGGCGACGATCACGTCGGCCACCATGCCGCCTTCGCTCATCACGCTCGTGGCTTGCAGGTTGGTGAAGGACGGGTCGCGGAAGTGCGCCCGGAACGGACGCGTGCCGCCGTCGGAGACGACGTGGGCAGCCGAGTCTCGCCACGGGGCGACTCGATCGGCACGTAGGCCTGCCCGGGCGGCACCCGGAAGCCTTCGGTGACCAGCTTGAAGTGGTGGATCAGGGACTCCATCGAGGTCGCCCATGATCTCCTTGATGTGGTCGAGGCTGTTGCCCATGGCCGTCGGTGCCGATGGCCAGCTGGCTGGGCCAGGCGATCTTCTTGTCGGCGACCATCACCGGGGCACCCTCGAGCTTGGCCAGCCGGTCGGCGGCACTGCTCGACGATGCTTGAGCGACTCGCCACATCTCGTCGAGCCGGACCCGGAAGCGGCCGTAGGCGTCGCAGGTGTCCCAGGTGTGCACGTCGAAGTCGTAGGTCCTCGTACCCGCAGTAGGGCTGGCTGCTTGCGCAGGTCCCACGCGTAGCCGGTCGACACGCAGCACCGGGCCGGTGACGCCCAGCGCCAGGCAGCCGGCCAGGTCGAGGTGGCCGACGCCGATCGATGCGGGCCTTGAAGATGGGGTTCGCGTTGCAGAGGGCGGCGTACTCGGGCAGGCGCTTCTTCAGCCAGCGCG
The DNA here is from genome assembly GCA_037046605.1 of Nocardioides sp. Lineage (GTDB taxonomy): Bacteria > Actinomycetota > Actinomycetes > Propionibacteriales > Nocardioidaceae > Nocardioides. Next base: position 259,598 of record JBAOHF010000037.1, on the reverse strand, counting down.
ATCGAAGTCGCGGATCTGCGTCCGAGGCCGGCCTCGGGGGCAGGTCGCTGGGCGACGCCGCCGGGACGGATGAACGCGTGGTTCATCCGCAAGCCCGGTGATCAGCCTCGAACAGGTCGAGGACCAGCTCGCGCTCGCGGAAGCCGATCGTCATCACGGTCAGCGCGCCGATCTCCATGCCGCCGGTGCCGATGCACGACCAGGTGGGAGGAGATCCGGTTGAGCTCCATCAGCAGCACCCGGATGACGCTGGGCCTGCTCGGGGATGTCGTCCTCGATGCCGAGCAGCCGCTCGACGCGCCAGGACAGTAGGCGGCCTCGTTGAAGAACGGGACGAGGTAGTCCATCCGGGTGCACGAACGTGGTGCCCTGCGTCCAGGAGCGGTACTCCATGTTCTTCTCGATGCCGGTGTGCAGGTAGCCGATGCCGGCGCGGATGCCTCGGTGACGGTCTCGCCCTCGCAGCTCGAGGATCAGCCGGAGCACGCCGTGGGTGGACGGGATGCTGCGGGCCCATGTTGATCACACGATCTCGCTCCTGGACCGCGTCGGCCGTGGCTCGCTGGCGATCTCGGCCCAGTCGCCGGCCGCATGACGGTGAAGACGGTGCCTTCGGCTGGTCTCGCCGACGCTCGGCGTAGTAGTCGGTCTGCTCGCTGGTGGTCATCAGTTGTAGGTCCTCCGCTGGTCGGGCGGCGGCACGGTGGCGCCCTTGTACTCGACCGGGATGCCGCCCGAGCGGGTAGTCCTTGCGCTGCGGGTGACCCGGCCCAGTCGTCGGGCATCAGGATCCGGGTCAGCGCCGGGTGGCCGTCGAAGACGATGCCGAACATGTCGCAGGTCTCCCGCTCGTGCCAGTCGGCGGTCGGGTAGATGGCGACCACGACTGGGCACGTGCGGGTCGCCGTCCGGGGCAGCTGACCTCGACGCCGGAGCCGGCGGTTGTGGGTCATCGACAGCAGGTGGTAGACGGCGTGCAGCTCGCGCGCCGGTGTCGTCGGGGTAGTGCACCCCGCTGACGCCGGCGCAGAACTCGAAGCGCAGCAGCGGCGTCGTCGCGCAGCGTCTGGCCGATCGACCGGCAGGTCCTCGCGGCGGACGTGGAAGGTCAGCTCGCCGCGGTCGATGACCACCGACGCGATGGCGGCCTCGAGATCGGTCGCGGCGAGCCGCTCCAGCAGCGCATCGGCGACCTCGTCGAAGTAGCCGCCGTAGGGGCGGCTGGCCGAACCGGGGTAGCACGATCGGCGACACGCAGGCCGCCGTAGCCGGAGGTGTCGCCGGTGGCTCGCGTGCACCGAACATGCCGACGCGCCGAGCCGACAGCCGGAGTCGACCTCGGCGTCGGCGGCGACGATCTCGGCGGCGGCGTCCTGGGCGTTGCCGGCCCGTGGTCTGCTCGCTCATCGCAGGAGACCCTTGCATCTCAGAGGTGGGCAGGCGCCCGGAGCGCGGCGCGCTCCTGCTGCTCGATCTCGGCGCGACGGTTGGCGCCGAGCGTTCGTGGTCTGCGACCTGCTCGTGCAGCTTGAAGATCGCGTCGATCAGCATCTCCGGACGCGGCGGGCAGCCGGGGAGGTACATGTCGACGGGCACCACGTGATCGACGCCCTGGACGATCGCGTAGTTGTTGAACATGCCGCCCGACGAGGCGCAGACGCCCATCGCCAAGACCCACTTGGGTTCCGGCATCTGGTCGTAGATCTGGCGCAGCACCGGCGCCATCTTCTGGCTCACCCGGCCGGCCACGATCATCAGGTCGGCCTGCCGCGGGGCTGGCCCGGAAGACCTCCATGACCCCAACGGGCGAGGTCGTACTGCGGGCCGCCGGTCGTCATCATCTCGATCGCGCAGCACGCGAGTCCGAAGGTGGCGGGCCAGAAAGACGCCTTGCGGAAATAGCCTGCGACGCCCTCGACGGTCGTCAGCAAGACCCCGCTAGGGAGCTTTTCTTCGAGTCCCATGTGTGGTTGCTCCTTGTCGTCCCGCATGGGTCGTGATGCCCAACGGGGACACTGTTTCACGTCCCCGGCTCTCGGTGCACTTCAACGAGACCGGTCCGGAATCGGCGTACGGCGCCGTCGACGTCGTCGATCCCGATGCCGCCTTGTGAAGCCGTTCACGAAGCCTGGCGGAGAAAGTCTAGGACGTGCCCCGCTCAGCATCGCCGGAGGGTTCAGAAAGCGGTCGGAAGGGCGTGCGACCCCTAGGCTTGCGTTCGTGGCGCGAGCAGAGTTGGACAAGAAACCCGCCGACGTACGACGCATGTTCGACGCGGTGGCTCGCCGCTACGACATCACCAACGACGTCCTCTCCCTCGGCCAGGACCGGCGTTGGCGCACTGATGTCGTGCGCGCGGTCGATCCGGCGCCCGGCGAGAAGATCCTCGATCTGGCCGCCGGCACCGGCACCTCCAGCCAACCCTTCGCCGATGCGGGCGCCTACGTCGTGCCCTGCGACTTCTCCCTGGGGATGCTGCAGGTGGGCAAGGAAGCGCGGCCGCACCTGCCCTTCACTGCCGGCGACGGCACCAAGCTGCCCTTCGCCGACGACACCTTCGATGCGGTGACGATCTCGTTCGGGCTGCGCAACATCGTCGATCCGCTGGCCGGGTTGAAGGAGATGCGTCGGGTGACCCGTCCGGGCGGACGGCTGGTGGTGTGCGAATTCAGCCATCCCACCAACGCCGCGTTCCGGACCGTCTACCTCAACTACCTGATGCGGACGCTCCCGGCGGTCTCGCGTGCGGTCTCATCCTCTCCCGATGCCTATGTCTATCTGGCGGAGTCGATCCGGGCCTGGCCCGATCAAGCCGGGCTGTCGGCGATGATCGAAGAGGCCGGGTGGACCGGCGTTCAGTGGCTCAACCTGTCGGGCGGCATCGTCGCGTTGCACCGCGCGCAGGCCTGAGCCTCCGGCGCACACCCCGGCCGTAGGCCTTCCTCGGCGCCCGCCAACCGATCGGCCCGGCGCTGCGTCAACTCTGGTGAGACCACACTCCGGTGGTCCGACCGACCAGGGGGCCAACAATGTCGACCACCATTTCAAGCACAGCTCGCCCTCTCGCGCGGGCACTCATGGCGCTCTTCGCGGTGGCGTTCCTGGTCGTCGGGGTGGCCTCCGCTGCTCAACTGGCCGACCTCACCCTGGCCGACCTCACCCTGGCCGGCGGCAACGCACCGCAGCCGTCCGGCGAGCAAGGTGGCGCAGCCGGCGCGACCGATGACGATTCGCCGTCGACTAAGGCGACCGCCGAGCCCAGCCCCACACCGCCGCCCGTGCCCACGTCGATGGCGCCGGAGCCGGAGCCGTTGCTGAGCCCCGGGCCGGCGTTGTGGTCCGCGGGTGCCTCCGGTGACGACGTACGTCGGCTGCAGGCGCGGCTGATCCAGATCGACTGGCTCCCCGGGCCGGTGTCGGGGACCTTCGACGCCGACACCGTCGCCGCCGTACGCGGCTTCCAGAAGAAGCGCGAGATCCCGGTCACCGGCGAGGTGGACCAGCGCACCCTCGACCGCCTGGTGGCGATGACCTACCCGCCCACGCACGCCCAGATGTACAACCTGCCCACCGAACCCGGCCAGCTCGACCCGCGCTGCACCTACGGTCGCGTGCTGTGCGTGGACAAGTCGTCGCGATCGCTGCGTTGGGTGATCGACGGCAAGGTGCAGGCGCGCTACGACGCGCGCTTCGGCTCCGCCGAGCTGCCGACCCGCGAGGGCGAGTTCCACGTCTATATGAAGTCGCGCGACCACGTCTCCAGGCTCTACGACACCTCGATGCCCCTGGCGATGTTCTTCTCCGGTGGCCAGGCCGTGCACTACTCCCCCGACTTCGCCGCCCACGGCTACGCCGGCAACTCCCACGGCTGCGTCAACATCCGCGACTACGACGGGATCTCCTGGCTCTTCGACCAGGTGAGGGTGAGCGATCGCGTGATCGTCTACTGGTCGTGAGGGGATGTGCACCCACTCGCATGTGCCGCTCGAAGTTCGCCGGTCAGATCAGGCGGAAGCTCGGGTATCGGTGGGTGATCTCGCGCAGGATCGCCCACATCAGCGCCGTGTCGAGGTATTCGGAGAAGTCCGGGCTGACGGGGAAGGCGTCCGCCGCGGCCGCCCACAACGTCACGTTTGGCCGCCCGGTGAGGGTGCTCTGGCTCCACAGACCATCGAGGTCAGGCCAGGTCTCGGCGATGGCACGGGCCCAGGTCCGGCACGACGCTCGCGGCCCTGAAGCCAGCGAGTGGGACGCCCCGTTGCGCAGTGCCCAGTCGTCGGTCAGGTTGAGCAGACGAAGCGGCCGCGTCGGCCGCCACGCCGTCGCCTTTGGTCGTCCACCCGAGCTGTCGATGACCCGGTGCTGCTGAAAGGTCTCGGTGACCGCGGTCGCGAGGTCGAGCGCGGTGTATGTGGCGCCGGCCTCTGGATGGTCTCCCGGCGGCGGCGGGTGTGGGTCGAACCGCATCGTTGCCGCCGGACCCCAATGACGCAGCGCCGACCAGGGCAGCACGTGATCACCGACGGTGCGATGGATCCGCCAGAGCACCGGCTCCTCTACCAAGACGTCCTCATCCAGGCGCGTCAGCGGTCCAGCGGGCCGTGTCGGCCGTTTTGGGTACGACGAGCTCACCAGCGGCCCAAACTCACCAGCGACCCAACGCGACCAGGAGATCCTCGACGGCCTCTACCGGACCATGTGAGACAAGGAAGGTCGCCGGGGGCTTCCCGTCGAGCTCTTCCAGCGGCGTCTCCATGAACGCCCTCACGGCTAGCGGATGGAGGTCGCGAGGAATCAACGGCACGATCCGGGCGAGCCCAGGGATCGGCTGCACGCCAGACTCTCCCTCGCGAGTGGAGACGAACTGCCACCTCGGCACGTAACGCCGGCCCTGCACGGAGAACGCGTAGAGGGACTGAGAACCGAGCCGATGAGATACGCGCGACCTGGAGACACCCAACTCCCTCGCCGCGAATTCGAGCGTCCAGCTCGACTCCAGGAGTTCCTCAAGCGTCTGCGCCGCAGCGACGGCGCGGCCCCGCTGGACCTCGGCCTCGTCGTACGTCTCGATCGCGACCCGCGCATCCTCTCCGCCGTGTGCACCCAGGAAACCCAGCGCAGCCGCGGAAATCGGAGTCGCACCCGCGACCGGCGTGCGACTCAGCTCGGCGTCGACCTCGTCCGGAGTGAGCCCCGGGAAGTGTCGAGCGAGGACCTGCTGCGCAGTCGTCATGCGCACACTCTATCAATGCATGCGCTAGTATGCGGGCGCAAGAGAGGCTGCCACGCGTCGAGCGCCTGCGAAATCGGCGCCTCAAGTCACCGCGAGTAAGGTGACCCCTCGTGAGTTCCTTAGCGGACGGCGCTCTCGGTCCAGCCCCCCTGATCGTCCGCACCGCCCCGATCGCTGCCGCGCAGGCGGCCGACCTCGTGGGCCTGCTCCCTCGCACCGATCCGGTCTCCTGGATCCGTCAGGGACAAGGACTCGTCGGCTGGGGCGTCGCCGCCGTCGTACACACGCGGGGAGCGACCCGGTTCGCAGATGCCGACAAGTGGCTGCGCGAGCACACCGCCCGGGCTGTGATCGACGACAACGTCAGCGAGCCCGGCACCGGACTGGTCGCCTTCGGCAGCTTCGCGTTCGCCGACGATCCCGGCGACTCCGTGCTCGTCATTCCCGAGGTCATCGTCGGTCGGCGCGGGGAGACCGCGTGGGTGACGACCGTCTCCACGGGGATCACGCCAGCACCCGCGCTCAACGCCGCGGAGCCGGTCAGCGCGCCCGATCAGGTCCGCTTCGCCGATGGCTCGCGCAACGGTGAGGAGTGGCTGGGGATTGTGGCCGAGGCCGTGGCGCGGATCGAAGCCGGCCAACTGGAGAAGGTCGTCCTGGCCCGGGATCTGCGCGCGATCTGCAGCGAACCCGTCGATGTGCGCTGGCCGCTGGCCCGCCTCGCCGAGTCGTATCCGACCTGCTGGACCTTCCACGTGGAAGGCATGTTCGGGGCGACGCCCGAGCTGTTGGTACGCCGCGAGCGGGGCCTGGTCGCCTCTCGCGTGCTGGCCGGCACCATCCGGCGTACCGGCGACGACGAGCGCGACCTCGCCTTGGCCGCAGCACTGGCCCGGTCGTCGAAGGACCTCGAGGAGCATGAGTACGCCGTTCGCTCGGTCGCCGACGCCCTCGAGCCGCACTGCAGCTCGATGCTCGTGCCCGAAGCGCCGTTCGTGCTGCACCTGCCCAATGTGATGCACCTGGCCACCGACGTGGCCGGCGTCGTGCACGACGCGGAGACGGTCTCGTCGCTGCAGTTGGTCGCGTCGCTGCACCCCTCCGCAGCCGTGGGCGGCACCCCGACCGAGGACGCCGTCCGCCTGATCGAGGAGATCGAGGGCATGGACCGCGGCCGCTACGCGGGGCCGGTGGGCTGGATAGATGCCAGCGGCGACGGCGAGTGGGGCATCGCGCTGCGCTCGGCCGAGGTCGTGGGCGACACCGTGCGCCTGTTTGCCGGCTGCGGCATCGTCGCCGACTCCGACCCCGAGGCCGAGCTCGCCGAATCGCAGGCCAAGTTCGTCCCCGTGCGCGACGCCCTCACCTGACCCCTCCCGGCAGTCGTTGCCAACCACTAGCCTCCGCAGGGTGGAGGCGAACGACGACTACTTCGATCTCGGGGACTACCACCGGGCGATCAGCACGATCAGTCCGGAAGCGGCGCTCTGGTTCGATCGCGGGCTGATCTGGTCCTACGGCTTCAATCATGAGGAAGCCGTGGCGTGCTTCGAGCGCGCCGCCGCGGCCGACCCGGGATGCGCGATGGCGCATTGGGGCATCGCCTATGCGCTCGGGCCCAACTACAACAAGCCGTGGGAGTTCTTCGACGAGACCGATCTGCGTACGACGGTGGAGCGCACCCATGCGGCCGTCGCTGAAGCGCAGCGGCTCGCCCCCGAAGCCACGCCGATCGAGCAAGCCCTGATCGAGGCGCTCGCCCACCGCTTCCCGACCGCCGACTCGGCCGGGGCGGCGGATGCGTGGTCGGTCTGGAACCAGGACTACGCCGCCGCGATGACCCGTGTCCACGCGCTCCATCCCGACGACCTCGACGTGGCCGCCCTCACCGCCGACGCCCTGATGAACCTCACCCCGTGGGAACTGTGGGACCTCACCACCGGCGACCCCGCGACTGGTGCCCGGACCCTCGAGGCCCAGGCCGTCCTCGACGCCGCCCTAGCGCTGCCCGGCGGGCTGCGCCACCCCGGTCTTCTGCACTTCTATATCCACCTCGTGGAGATGTCGGGGGCGCCCGAGCAGGGTCTGGCGGTCTCCGATCACCTGCGCGGCCTGGTGCCGGACGCGGGCCACCTCAACCACATGCCTTCCCACCTCGACGTACTGTGCGGCGACTACCGTGCAGCCATCGCCGCCAACACGATGGCGATCGAAGCCGATGAGCGCTTCGTGGCCCAGGCCGGCGCGCTGAACTTCTACACCCTCTATCGCGCCCACGACCTGCACTTCCGGATCTACGCCGCCCTGTTCGTCGGCCAGTCGCGGATCGCCCTGGAAACCGTCGAGCTGCTCGAGCGCGCTATCCCGGAGGAGCTGCTCCGGGTGGAGTCGCCGCCCATGGCCGACTGGCTGGAGGGGTTCTTGGCGATGCGGGTGCACACCCTGATCCGCTTCGGCCGCTGGGACGACATCCTGGCGCTGGACCTCCCGACCGACCCCGACCTCTACTGCGTCAGCACGGCGATGACCCACTACGCCCGCGGGGTCGCCTTCGCCGCCACCCGCCGCGTCCCCGAGGCCCAGGCCGAGCGCGAGGCCTTCCTCGCCGCGCTCACCCGAGTGCCGGAGTCGCGGACCCTCTTCAACAACACCTGCCTCGACATCCTCGCCGTGGCCGGCGCGATGCTGGACGGCGAGATCGCCTACCGCGAGGGCGATTACGACATGGCCTACGAGCACCTCCGCCACTCGATCGCCCTCGACGACGCCCTCCCCTACGACGAGCCCTGGGGCTGGATGCAACCCACCCGGCACGCTTACGGCGCACTGCTCCTTGAGCAAGGTCACGTCGACGTGGCAGCCGCCGTCTACGCCGCCGACCTCGGTCTCGACGACAGCCTGCCGCGCGCACAGCAGCATCCCGGCAACGTCTGGAGCTTGCACGGCTACCACGAGTGCCTGCTCCGCCAGGGCCGCCAAGCCGAGGCGCAGATCATCGGCGCGCAACTGAAGCTGGCGACAGCGGTCGCCGACGTCCCGATCGTCGCCTCCTGCCTCTGCCGCCTCAGCGCCGTGGAGACCCCGGGTTAGGCGAGCGGCGGGTTGAGCGGCAGGCGACTCAGCGCCCGACGACTCAGCGGCAGACGGTGGGCTTGCCGGTCTTGACGACGCGGAAGTTGCGGCCGTCGATGGGCTTGGCCCGGAGCTGGTCGAGGACCGGCTCCCAGCGCGGGTCGGAGGTGCCGGTGACATACATGGCCGAGCCCTGGTCGGCGTACATCAACCCGTAGCGTTTCATCGCCTTCACGATCGTGCGCGCCACTCCCGTGTAGCGCGTCGCGTCGAAGCCCTTCCGCAGCCGGAACCTCATGCCGTACGACGGCAGGGTGCGCGCCAGGTTGCCCGACGGGCCGCAGTGCCTGGCCGGCTTCACAAAGGCGCTGCGCGCCATCGGCAGGGTGAACCGCAAGGCATGGGTGATCCGCCCGGTGGCCGCCTCCTCATAAGTCAGCAGCCCCGGCAGGATCGGCAACCCGGCCGCATCCGCCGAGGTCCAGTACTTCGGCCGCAAGGCGTTGCTTGCCAGCGACCACCGCGCCACCGCGGCGGCCCGCCAGCCAGCCACGTTGCCCTGCCCGTCGTAGACGCGTTCGGTGGCGAAGCTCTCGATCAGCTCGCACGTTCCCTTGACCACCGCAACCACGTGCCGATCGCCGCCGGCCGGGTCATCGGTATTCGACGCACCTCCCTCGATGTGGGTGTTGGCCGGGAACGGCACCGGACCCGGATCGCTCTCCGAGCGGTAGTTCATCCCGTCCACCCCGAAGCTCAACGGCAGCCGCGGCTGGGCCGCGTCGACCACCGTGATCGGCATCCCGTAGTAGGGCTCGGTGGTGCCAAGGTCGAGGTGGATGGCGTGTCCAGCGGCTTGCCGCTTGATGATCGCCTTCGACGTCTTGCGGATGGGCAGGCCGGTGACCTTGCGGTTCCACCAGTTGTTGTCGGGGAAGATCTGGCAGCCGCCGATCTGGTGCACCGGCGGAGTCGCGCGTGGGGCGACGTGGGATGCCCGGGTGGACTGCGCATCGACGCCCGCGGCGGCACCCACCTCGGCCAGAGAGCCCACGAGCAGCGCCAGCGTCGCCAACGCCGCCGCCCCTGCGAAGCGACGCCGGCTCACAGGTCGCTCCCGTCCGCGATCCGAACGAACGACTGTCCTGCCGGGGGCAGGAAGCGCGCCATGTGTCCGTCGATGATCCCGAGCCCAGCCTCGGAGTAGACCCGGTCGTGGATGGCCAGGTTGCGCGGAGCCCCCACCTCGCGGGCGAAATCCACGGCCTCCGATGCTTTCAGCCACGGCGCCGAAACCGGCAGACACAACACCTCGACCGGTCGCGGCGGCGGAGTCAGGGCGTCCCCCGGGTGGTAGATCGACGTCCCACCCGCCTGGATGAGGTAGCCGGAGTTGTCGAACCGCGGCAGTTCGGGGTGGATCACCGCATGCAGTTCTCCGACCACTTCCACCGGCATCCCCAGGTCGAGGGTCTGGCTGGGAGTCACCACCTGCACCGCGTCGAGGAGATCGGGAGCGTCGGCCTCGATCCGAGCGGCCACGGCACCGATCGTGTAGATGGGCGCACCGGCAGCCCTCAGATGGTCGGGGAAGTAGTGGTCGGGATGCTCGTGGGTGATCACGATCGCGTCCGCCCCGGCCACCGCCTCGGGCTGCGTCCAGCCGCCCGGGTCGACGACGAGCACCACACCGTCGTACTCGATCCGCACGCACGCATGGCCGAACTTGGTGATCCGAGGCTCCATGCAACGACCCTAGTGCCGAGCCGGCGCACTGAGTGTGCGTGAAAGCACCATCTCAGCGCCGGAAACGGTGCTTCCACGCACACTCGTCGATCCGTCCGCGCAATCCAGTTGGCGCAAACCTTGCGGCAAGGTGAGAATCCCGGGGTGCTCGCCGCCTTCGTGTCCGGACTGATCACCGGGTGGGCCATCGCCATCCCGGTCGGCGCGGTCGCGGTTCTGGTGGTAGCGACCAGCGCCCGGCACTCGCTTCGGCACGGCGCCGCGGGCGCCCTCGGGGTGGCAGCGGTGGACGGCTTCTATGCCACCGTCGCGGTCATTGCGGGCTCGGCGGTGGCCGCCTTCATCGGGCCGTATGAGCATTCCCTGCGCGTGGTTGCCGCGATCGTTCTGCTCGTCATGGCCGTGCGACTGATCCTCGGCGCCTGGTCGTCGAGCCGCAGCGAAGTAGAAGCCACCTTCGGGAGCCCCCTGACAACCTTCTGGACCTTCGCGTTGATCACCTTGGTCAACCCCGCGACCGTCATCTACTTCGCCGCCATCGTGCTCGGCAACAGCGACCTGGTCGACGGCCCCGCGCAAGGCGTCGTGTTCGTTGTGGCCGCCTTCCTGGCCTCCGCCTCCTGGCAGTTGCTGCTCGCGCTGGCGGGGGCGGGCTTGGGCCGGACCCTGACGGGGCCGACCGGACGCCGGGTCACGGGGCTCCTCTCCGGGCTGCTGATCGCGGCCCTCGCGCTCGCTACCCTGTGGAGATGAGCCTCACGGGGCGTGTCGCGGCCGCCTTCGCGGCGACTCCCCGGGCCGACTTCCTCCCCCCGGGAGAGCGCGGCCTGGCCGACTTCGACGGCGCGCTGCCGATCGGCTGGGAGGCCACCTGCTCGCAGCCGCGCACGGTGCAGGCGATGCTCCATCTCCTGGCTCCCGAGCCCGGCGATCGGGTGCTCGATGTCGGTTCTGGTTCAGGGTGGACGACGGCGCTGCTCGCTCATCTGGTGACCTCGGCGGGCAGCGTCTTCGGTGTCGAGATCGTGGCGGAACTGGTCGACTTCGGCGGCGCCAATCTGGCCGGCACCGGGCGCACGTGGGGACACATCGAGCGGGCGGCACCGGGCGTGCTCGGGTTGCCGCACCACGCGCCGTACGACCGGATCCTGGTCTCCGCGGACGCAGGCAAGGTCCCCGGAGAACTGCTCGATCAACTGTCCCCCACCGGCACCCTGGTGTTGCCGGTGGCTGGCTCGATGCTCCGCATCGGCCCCGACGAGACCGGGGTGCGCACCCACAGCCACCACGGCAGCTACCGGTTCGTGCCCCTTCGCTGACAGGCTCCACCGCGCATCGCCGCAGCACCCGCTTCGATCGGGCACGATAGGCCAGGTGAACACGCGCTTCTTCGATCTGGCCGACCCCGCCTTCGACGTCACCGCCAGCGATGTGCATGAGGCGCGTGAAGAGGACTGGTGGGTCACCACCAGCTACGGCTACGCCGTGCTGCGGTACGACGAGGGCGCGGCGCTGCTGAAGGACCGCCGCTTCCAACAAGGCAACGCCAAGTGGCCCGATCAGAACGGCGTCCACTCCGGCCCCTTCTGGGAATGGTGGCAACAGGTCCTGCTGAGCATCGAGGGCACCGACCACTCGCGGATCCGGCGGCTGCTCCAACCGGCGTTCCGCAACAAGACCATCGCCGCGATGCGGCCGCAGTTCCAAGCCCTGGCCAATGAGCTGATCGACGGCTTCGCCGACCGCGGTCGGGTGGAGTTCGTCAGCGAGTTCGCCGAGCCCTACTCCGCGCGGATCCTGTGCCAACTCCTCGGCCTGCCCGAGGACAACTGGGCGCAGGTCGCGCACTGGGCCGATGACCTCGGCAAGTCGTTCGGCATCCGCATCCGTGACGATCTGCCGCGGATCGAAGCGGCGCTGGAGGGGCTCTACGGCTACGTGGAGCAGGTGGTGGAGGACCGGCTCGCCCACCCGCGCGAGGATCTGGTGACCACGCTGGTGCACTCCACCACCGCGGAGGACGGCACCCTCTCGCGCCACGAACTCGGCGTGGCCCTGGTCTTCTTGGCCTTCGCCGGCATGGAAACCACCCGCAACCAGCTCGGCCTGGCCCTCCAGACGCTGCTCGCCCACCCCGACCAGTGGCGGCTGCTGGGCGAGAACCCCGATCTGGGTTCGAACGCCGTCGAAGAAGTCATGCGGGTGAACCCGACCGTTACCTGGGTCACCCGCGAGGCCACCTGCGACCTCGAGTTCGGTGGGTTGAGTCTGCGCAAGGGCGAGATCGTCCAGGTCTTCACCCACGCCACCGGAACCGACGCACGGGTGATGACCGAGCCGGCCTTCGACATCACCAGCACCCAACCCGCTCCCCACCTCGGCTTCGGCGCGGGCGTGCACCATTGCCTGGGTCACTTTGTCGCCCGCACGGACATGGCCGCGGCCCTGCCGCTGCTGGCCAGCCGGATGCCGGACGCCACACCCGACGGCACCGGCGACTGGCTGCCCGTCTCGGGCAACACCGGCCCCATTCGCTTTCCGTTGCGGTTCACGCCAAAGACCTCGGATTAGGTTGCCCTCAACCGCAGCAAGTTCAGAAAAACTTTCCCAAACCGCAACATTGGTAACGGCTTCCGGCTACTGACGCGGCCACCTACCGGTTGGTAAGTTGCCGGAATTCGCGACGGGGCACCGGCGCGAAAGGGACACGCGCCGGCACCTGTCGGCGCGGAAAGGATGAGCACATGCGCCGACTGGCAATCCCGTTCGCGGCAGCACTTCTGGTGCTGACCGCGTGCGGCAACAACTCGGACACCAAGTCCGACTCAGGCAACGACTCCGGCACCGGCGGGACCCCCTCTGCTGCCGATTGCGGCACCACGATCGATGAGCTCGCGGCGGCCGCCAAGAAGGAGGGTCAGGTCGACCTGATCGCCCTCCCCGACACCTGGGCCAACTACAAGGGTGTCCTGGACACCTTCAAGAGCAAGTACGGCATCGACGCACCGGTCGCGAACCCCGACGCAGCCAGCGCCGACGAGCTCACCGCCATCGAGACGCTGCGCGGCCAGCCCGACATGCCTGACTCGGTCGACGTCGGCCCGGCGTTCACCGCCGAGATGATCGACAAGGGTTACGCCGAGGTCTACAAGCCCACCACGTGGGACGAGATCCCCGACAGCCTGAAGGACCCCGAGGGTCACTGGATCGGCTCCTACTACGGCGTGCTCGCACTGGGCACCAACACCACCCTGGTCAAGAACGCACCGCAGACCTGGGCGGATCTGAAGAAGCCGGAGTACAAGGGCATGGTCACCATCAACGGTGATCCCCGCGAAGCCGGCGCCGCGTTCGCAGCGGTCATGGCCGCGTCGGTCGCCAACGGCGGCTCGTTCGACGACATCATGCCGGGCATCGAGTACTTCGGCGAGCTGAAGAAGCTGGGCAACCTGCAGGTCATCGACGTCACTCCGACCGCGCTCACCTCCGGTGATGTGCCGATCGCGATCGACTGGACCTACAACTTCCCGGGCATCATGCCGCAGCTCGAAGAGGTCGGCTTCGACTTCTCCTACACGGTGCCGAGCGATGGCGTCTACGGCGGCTTCTACGCCCAGTCCGTGGTGACCGAGAACGATCACCCGTGTGCGTCGCGGCTGTGGCTCGAGCACATCGTCGGCGACGACGGCGCGCTGGAGTACCTCAAGGGTGGCGCCGTTCCGGCTCGGTACGCCGCGCTGCTCGACGCCGGCAAGGTCGACCCGGAGGTTGCCAAGAACCTGCCGAGCGCCGATCTGATCGCGCAGATCAAGTTCCCCACCGCTGATCAGGTGGCGGCGGCTCAGGCCGTCCTCGCCGAGCAGTGGGGCCCGATGGTCGCCGACAAGTAAGCACTCACTCGATGAGTCAGCTCGAATCGGGGGCCACGGCTTCGGCCGTGGCCCCCGACCCTGAGCCCGCCAAGCGCAAGCGCGGCGGTGGTTTCTCCTGGGGGGTGGCCCTGGCGCTGCTTCCCTTTGCGGCGTTCATCGCCTTCTTCCTGATCTGGCCCACCGGCGCCGTCTTCTGGCGCTCGCTGTTCCCGGGCGGCGAGTTCGGGTTCTCCTCACTCACCCGCGCGGTCACCGGCCCCTACCGCTCGGCGTTCATCGCGAGCATCAAGCTCTCGCTCACCAGCGCCCTGCTGGGCGGCGCCCTCGGCACCCTGCTGGCGCTGAGCGTGCGCGACTACGCCGCCCGCCGGCCCCGCACGCTGGCCCTGATCAACTCCTGGTCCGCGGTGGCCAGCCAGCTGGGCGGCGTCCCGCTGGCCTTCGCCTTCATCGCGTTGATCGGCACCCAAGGCCTGCTGACCAAGGTGCTGCGCGAGGGCTTCGACATCAACATCCTGGACACCTCCTTCACCATCTCCGGCTTCTGGGGATTGGTCGCGGTCTACCTCTACTTCCAGATCCCGTTGATGTTCCTGGTCATGCTGCCCGCGATCTCTGGTCTGCGCCGGTCCTGGCACGAAGCGGCGGCCCTGATGGGCGCGAGCTCGCTGACCTACTGGCGACGGGTCGGCCTCCCTGTTCTCACCCCGGCATTCCTGGGTGGCGTGGTGCTGCTCTTCGTGAACTCCTTCGCCGCCTACGCCACTGCCTACGTGCTCGACCCCGGCGCCAACCTGGTGCCGTTGAAGGTCCGCTTCGTGCTGCAGGGCAACGTGATTTCCGGCGAACAGGACCTCGGCTACGCGCTGGTCGCGTGGACGATCATCGTGCTCTTGGTCTGCCTTGTTGTGGTTAACGTCCTTCAGCGGCGTACGGCGAAATGGACGCAATCATGAGTCGCGCTCGATCCACCGGTGGCTCCTTCTTCGGGAGCCTGGTCCGCACCGTCTTCCTGCTGGCGTTGCTGCTCTACTTCCTGGTGCCGCAGCTGGCCATGATCCGGTTCAGCTTCCAGGCGATTCCGATGGCCCTGCTCGGCAAGGACAACATCTTCGAGAAGTGGTCGATCGAATCACTCACCACCGCGTTGGCGCGACCCGAGTTCCTCGATGCGGCCAAGGTGAGCGTGCTGATCGCGATCCTCACCACACTGCTGCTGCTGGTGCTGCTGATCCCGGTAGCGGTGATCGTGGAGATCCGGGCACCCAAGCTCAAGCCGTGGGTGACCGCCGCGACACTGCTGCCCTGGGTGGTGCCGCCGATCGCGCTGGTCGTGGGGGTCGCGAGCACCTTCCGGACCTTGTTCCCGGGCTTCTTGGCGAGCAACCTGTCGATGGTGCCGTTCTACGCGCTGTGGTCGCTGCCGTTCACCTACCGAGCACTCGATGCCGGGCTGCGGGCGATCAACGCGCGCACCTTGTTCGAAGCGGGGATCAACCTCGGGGCCTCCCTGGCGACCGTGGTTCGCAAGATCTTGCTGCCCAATCTGTCGGCGGCCGTCATCGCCTCGGCAGGCCTGACCATCTCGATGGTGCTCGGCGAGTTCGCGTTCGCGTCGCTGTTGCTCAAGCAGACCCTGCCGGTCTATCTGGCCAACATGCAGACCACCGACGGTCGCGGCGGCATGGCGCTCGCCCTGGTCGTGATGGCGCTGACGGCTCTCGTCCTGCATCTCGTCGTACGCCTGCTGCAGCGGCGCGGCGTCGAGTTCTCCGCGGCTGGCGTCTGATGGGCGCCGGCCACCTCCTCGGGCTGCGGCTCGGACTGTTTGGAAGGGAAGACTGATGTCATCGGTCGATCTGATCGGCGTTCGCAAGACCTTCGGGTCCTCGGTGGCGCTGGAGTCGCTGGACCTCTCAATCGCCTCGGGCGAGCTGGTCTGCCTGCTCGGCCCGTCGGGCTGCGGCAAGACCACTGCCCTGCGCATCCTGGCGGGCTTCGAGTACGCCGACTCGGGCAAGGTGCTCGTAGAGGGCGCCGATATCACCGGCACTGCGCCGCAGAAGCGCGGCTTCGGCATGGTCTTCCAGGACTACTCGCTGTTCCCCAACATGACCGCGCGGCAGAACGTCGAGTTCGGCTTGTCGGTACGCCGGGTCGGCAGCGCCGAGCGCCGCGCGACCTCCGACCGGCTGATCGAGATCACCCGGCTCACCGAGCACGCAGACAAGTACCCCCATCAGATGTCCGGCGGTCAGAAGCAGCGAGTCGCCTTGGCTCGCGCGCTGGCCACCGAGCCGCGAGTGCTGCTGCTCGACGAGCCGCTGTCTGCGCTGGACGCGAAGGTGCGCGACTCGCTTCGGGTGGAGATCCGCCGGATCCAGCAGGAGACCGGGGTGACCACGCTGTTCGTCACCCACGATCAGCACGAGGCGATGGCCGTGGCCGACCGGGTCGGGGTGATGCAGTTCGGCAAGCTGGTGCAGATCGACCCGCCGCAACGCCTCTACTCCCAGCCCGCGACCCCGTTCGTGGCCCAGTTCGTGGGCACGGTCAATACCGTCCCGGCGAGGCGGGTCAACGGTGCGTGGCAGGTCCTCGGAGCCCCCGCCGACGTCGCGTCGATGAACGGCTCCGCACTGGCTGAGGCCACCGACGTGGTGATCCGGCCCGAGCAGCTGCAGCTCACCTCGGACGGAGCCGGCACAGCCGGGACGATCACCGCGATCTCCTTCCTGGGTGCACTCACGCGCATTGCGGTCAAGGTCGGGGAGGACGTGCCGGAACTGCTGGCCGACGTACTCGCCAGCCAGACCGTCGGCTTGTCAGTGGGCGATCGGGTCTCGGTGTCGGTGCGTCCCGATGCCGGGCCCGTGGTGGCCACCTCCGGTGACGCCTGAGCGATCCCGATGTCCGCTGCACCGAACGCGGGTCACTCCATGCCCACGACCCGGCAACGCACGCTGCGGCTCGGCCCGGAAGGGCCGGGCGGCTGGCGCGATCTGGTCACCGCCGAGGGCGACTCGGTGGCCGGCGACCCTGCCGGCGAACTGAAGGCGTTGAAGCCGCTCGCCACGATCGCGCACCTGTCCGACATCCACATCTGCGATGCGGAGTCGCCGGTGCGGTTGGAGTATCTCGACCATCTCGCCGATCCGGGGATGCCCTATGCCGACATCTTCGAGGAGATCGGCACCTATCGGCCCAACGAGATCCTTACCGCCCACGTGGCGACCGCGATGGTGCAACGGCTCAACGACCTCACCGTCGGGCCACTGGCCGGCCAGCCGATCGACACGGTCCTGGTCACCGGTGATGTCGTCGACAACGCCCAAGCCAACGAACTCGCGACCTACCTCGCCGTCCTCGACGGCGGCGAGGTCACACCTCGATCGGGGGAGCCGGAGACCAGTTCCTGGGTCGGCGCGGCAACCGCCGGCTTCTACTCCGACCGGTTCTGGCATCCCGACGGCCCCGATGCCGGGCAGCCCATGGATCGTCAGCTGCGTGAGTTCGGCTACCCCCTGACGCCTGGGCTGGCCGAAGCGGCGCGGCGTGGCTTCAGCTCCCCGGGGTTGCGGCACCGCTGGCTCACCGTGCACGGCAATCACGACGCGCTCCTTCAGGGAACGGTGGCGGGCAGCGAGCTCACCCGCCGGCAGGCGATCGGGGACAGCCGGGTGATCGACTTGGCGCCCGACCAGACGGCGTACGCCGCGCTGGAGGCGACTCCGGCCGTGGGTCCGGCGCGCTACGTCGACACCACCGAATCGCCCCGGGTCGCGATTGCATCCGATCCCGGCAGACGACTGCTGGGCTCGGGCGATCTGGCCGCCGCGCATGCTGCCCTTGCCGACGACCACGGCTGGGTGGCCGGTGACCCGCGCGGCTACTGGGTGCGCGACATCGGCGGGATCCGGCTGATCGCCCTCGACACCGTGAACCCGCACGGCGGCTGGGAAGGGTCGCTGGACCGGCCCCAGTTCGAATGGCTGCGCGAGCAGCTCGCCCATACCGACCGACCGACGGTGATCACGTCGCATCATCCGTCCTGGACGCTGCGCAATCCCTGGACTCCCGAGCCCGAGCCACGCGTGCTGGCCGAGGAACTGATCCGACTGCTGATGGCTCATCCGCTGGTGTTGCTGTGGATCGCTGGGCACGTGCATGCCAACACAGCGCGGCTGCACCCGTCCCCGGCCGGCGGCCTGCTGGAGATCAGCACCGCGTCCTTGATCGACTGGCCGCAGCAAGGTCGGCTGCTCGAGTTGCTCGACGACGGCGCGGGCGGCCTCGTGGTCGCCTCGACCGTGATCGACCATGCAGGCACCTGGACCGCCCCGCTCTCCCGGCCCGGCGATACCGCGGCCCAGCGCGCGGCCGCCGAACGAACGGCTGCCGAGCAGCTGCACGACCCACTCGCCCTCGCCGGCCTTTCCCGGCTCCTAGCCGGCAACGACTACCGGGCCCGCCGCCACCCCGTCGGCCTCGACTTCATGGCCGGGTCACCCGAGGCCCGCAACACCGTGTGGCACGTTCGCAGGGGCTAGAGCCGCACGGGTCTGGCCAGACTCACGGGTCTGGCGAGTGTGCGTAAGAGCACCAAAATCGGAGCCGCGATGGTGCTTCTACGCACACTCGTTGCCCGACGCCCCGCGTCAGCGGCTGATGACGAGGTCCATCCCGGCCAGCCAATGGGACAAGCCGCGGTGCTGCTTGGTCCCGATCGAGCAGGCCAGGGTCAACACCACGAAGGCGACCAGCAAGGTGCCGCCGTAGACCGCGGGGAGCGCCAGTACGCCGAAGGCGCCGACCCCGGTCAGCAGCTTGATCGGCCGAGCCACGACCGAGGGCCAGCGGCGAGGCATCGCCTTTACCGAGATCGCCCACTCCCCGACGGTTCGGCCGGCCGACAGCACACACACGGCCTCGACCAGCAACGGCAACACCAGCACCGCCGCCACCGGGACCTGCCCCAGCGGCAGCACCCGAAGCAGCAGCCCGGACACCCCCGCCCCGACCGCCACCACGATCGCGTCGCCGACGAAGCCGACCCACCTTCGGCCCAGGCTGATCCGCGTCGGCAGCCGCTCGGGAGCGTCCCGATCGGGGTGGATGAACACCCATGCGAGCGCACCCCCGATGAGGGCGCCCGCGGTGTTGGTGATCAGGTCGTCGACGTCGAAAGTGCGGTAGGCGCAGCGATAGAGCCCCCACACGCCCGTGATCTGGGTGACCTCGATCGACACGCTCACCAGGAAGCCGAGCACCACTGACGCAAGCACCCCGCGATGCACCACCCAGCGCACGAAGAACCCCAGCGGCACAAACAGCAGCACGTTGAAGGCCAACTGCTGGAAGGCAACCCGGTGCAGCAACTCGGCCAGCGGCAGCAGTCCGTGCCGAAGCACCGGCCGCAACGAGATCCACACCGACAGGCGTGACTCTTGGCAGCGGAAGCCGTCCCCAGCCGGGAACGGCAATAGCGTGTAGGTCCACAGGGCCAGCCCGTAGACGGCCGCGCCAAGCAGGATCGAGACATCGCCGGGGCCGAGACGCCCGTCGCGCCGGTACTGCACCGCCGCGGTCGGCACCAATAACAAGACGGCGACGACCGCACCCAACGCAGTCGCGATCAGGCCGTTGACCACCTGATCAGACACTCAGGTCTCCCAGACTGCCCAGATCACCCAGGCTGCGCAGATCACCCAGACTGCGCAGATGCGCGTCCCACGCGCCCCTATCGGCACGGGAGACGCGGGCTTCGATGACTTCGACGCCTCCGGACGGGGAGGCGAGGGCATGCTCCAGTTCGGGCAGCGACTCGACCCGCCAGTGCGGGGTCCGGGTGGCCGCGCAGAGGGCGGCCAGGTCGGCGCCGTGGGGGGTGCCGAAGAGCGTGTCGAAGCTGTCGGCGTACGCGGCGTCGCCTTGTTCGAGCACCGAGAAGATCGAGCCGCCGTCGTCATTGACCACCACCAGCGTCAGATCGGGGCGCAGCTCTCGGGGGCCTAGCAGCAGCCCATTGGTGTCGTGCAAGAAGGTCACATCGCCCATCAGCGCGAGATTGCGACTGCCCGGCTTTCGCGCCAACGCAGCGCCGATCGCGGTCGAGACGGTGCCGTCGATGCCGGCAAGGCCGCGGTTTGCCAGCACTCGGCGCCGCTCGCCGACGGTGTAGGGAAGCGCCATCAGATCGAGATCTCGGATCGGGTTGGAGGCACCCACCAGCAGCATTCCGCCCGGTGGGACTGCCCGACTCACCGCACCCGCCACGGCGTACGGCGTGAGCCCGGGGAGTCCTGCCACGAACCGGTCGACGCGTCGGCCGACCTCCCGATCCGCGGCCCGCCACTCATCGAGCCACGCCGACTCGTCGTTGCCCGCGACGGTGAAGCGGCCCGCCTCGGCAACGACCGGGAACGGCCGGGCGGGCGCACAGCCGCGGGCGGCAATCGAGAAGACCTCGACGTCCTCGCGCGCCAGCAACCGCGACACCGGCCGCGACAGCGTCGGGTGACCAGCGACGACCACCCGCTCGATCCGCCCGCCGAGCTCGTGGTCGAGCAGCAGCCGATAGCTGCGGATCGCGTTCTCACCGGTGCGGCAACCCGCTGTGGGTTCGGCGAGCAATGGCCAGCCGGCGGCCTCGGCCAGCTGCCGAGCAGGCGGCCCGGCGTCATCACCGGCGACCACAACGGTCCGCGGCCCGAGCGGCAGCGCCGCCACCGGCTCGCGCGGATGAACGGCCGCCCACTCCCCCGGCACCGGCAGGTCGAGCCACGGCAGATCGGGCAAGAGGGGATCGTCGAACTGCACGTTGACGTGCACCGGCGACATCCAGCCCGTCCGCCCCACGATCGCCGCGATTGCCGCGCCCGCGTGGCCGAGGTCGGCGGCGGAGATATCGAGCGAGTCCACGAGCGGGCCGAACAAACCCCGCTGATCGGTGGTCTGGTTTGCTCCGGTCCCCCGCAGTCGCGCGGGCCGGTCGGCAGTCAACGCGACCAGTGGCACGGAAGCGTGCGCAGCTTCGAGTACGGCGGGATGCAGGTTGGCGACCGCCGTACCGGACGTGCAGATCACCGCCGCCGGAGCACCCGCCTTCCCGAGCCCCAAGGCAAGAAACCCGGCCGATCGCTCGTCGATCCGGGTGTGCAAGGTGAGGATCCCGGCACGAGCCAGTTCCTCGGCGGCGAACGCCAGCGGCGCGCTCCGTGACCCGGGGCTGAGCACCACATGACGGACCCCCGCATGCACGGCGGCGGCAAGGACGTCGCGAGCCAGGCGGGTGGAGGGATTGGCGGGAGGCGGGATCATCGCCCTTGATCCTCCCGCACGCGATAGACCTCGGCGAGCCGGGCCTGCCACCAGGCCTGGCGATCGGAGGGCGCCGCCAGCCGCGCCAGCGCGTCGTCGGTCGGCTGGGGCGGGGCGACGACCGGCAGCGACCCCGCAACGGGCAGCAGCGAGTCGGCCACGACGTCGTCGGTGAGCAACGAAACCGTCGCCAGCCCACAGGCATAGGGCAGCTCGGGCAGCGCAGCAGCCAATGCGAGGCCGGCCGCGATTCCGACCGAACTCTCCAATGCCGACGACACCACCACAGGCAAGCCCGATCTCTTCGGCGATCCGCAGGCTCGCCGAGACGCCGCCCAGCGGCTGCACCTTGAGTACGGCGACATCGGCCGCCTCCAGGTCGCGCACCCGGTAGGGGTCTTCGGCGCGCCGGATCGACTCGTCGGCAGCGATCGGCACCTCCACGCGACGACGCACCGCGGCCAACTCCTCGACCGTGCGGCAGGGCTGTTCGACGTATTCGAGCCCACCGGCGGCCCGGTCCAACGCGGTGATGGCCGACACCGCTTCCTCGACCGGCCAGGCCCCGTTGGCGTCCACCCGGACTCGGCCGCTAGTCCCAAGCGCGTCGCGCACAGCGGCTACGCGCTCACACGCCTCCGCGAGGCTCTGGCCGGGCTCGGCAACCTTCACCTTCGCGGTGGCGCAACCCGAAGCGGACACGATCTCCAGCGCTCGTTCGGGGCCGACGGCAGGCACGGTCACGTTGACCGGCACCCGATTGCGAACCGGTGCCGGCCAGCGCCCGCCCGCGGCTTCCTCCGCGCAGCGCAGCCACCCGGAGGCCTCGCGGGCGTCGTACTCCACGAAGGGGCTCCACTCACCCCATCCGCCCGCCGCTCCACGCACGAACGCGATCTCGCGCACGGTGATCCCGCGGAACCGGGTCCGCATCGGGATCGCTACCACCCGCAGCTCCGGCAGCGCACTCATCGACCCCATGCCGCCTCCAGTGCCTGCCGATCGACCTTGCCCGAGGCCAGCCTCGGCAACGCCTCCAGTACGACGACCTCCCGGGGCGCCCAGGCGCGCGGCAACCGCTCGCCCACCCAGTCGCGCAGCTCGTCGAGGCCAGGCGCCGACGCGGACGGTACGACGCAGGCCACCACCCGGCGGCCCCACTCCTCATCCGGCGCGCCGACCACCTCGGCCTCGGCCACCGCGGGGTGCTCCCGCAGCCGCGCCGCCACGGCACCGCCGGGGACGTTCACCCCGCCACTCACGATCACTTCGTCGATTCGGCCCAGCACCCGCAACCGGCTCCCGCCATCCAACTCGCCCAGGTCGCTGGTGCGGAAACGCCCATCGACGAGGGTGGTCGCGGTGAGCTCGGGATCGCCGTCGTAACCGCTGAACAGCATCGGTCCGGCCAGGCAGACCCGCCCGTCGGACTCCAGGCTGACCTCGACCCCGTCGAGTGGCAGCCCGTCGTAGACGCAGCCACCGCAGGTCTCGCTGGCGCCGTAGGTGGCCACCACGCGCACGCCGGCCGCGGCGGCGCGTTCACGCATTCCCGGCGGTACCGGTCCGCCGCCGAGCAGCACCAGCGCGCCGGTGCGCAACCAGGCAGGGCCCCCGGCCGAATCGAGCAGTCGCAGCAACTGCGTCGGCACCAGCGAGATCGCCCTGCCGTCCAGCGAGGGCCGATCCACACCGACTTCGGGCGAGGCCGACACGATCAACGGATCGGTCCCGGCGAGCAGGGAGCGCGCGATCACCATCAGTCCCGCGACGTAGGCCGGCGGCAGGGCCAGCGCCCAGCCGCCGTCGTGGCCGAGCCGCTCCCGCGTGGCCGTCACCGAGGCGCGCACCGCCTCCCGGGAGAGCCGCACCCGCTTAGGGGCGCCGGTCGAACCCGACGTCTCCACCACCCAATCGGGCACAGAGCCCGGGGCGAAGAGCCAGCCCTTCACCCGGTCCACCGCAGCAGAGGTGGTCGCGGGGCCGGGAAGGTTCACGAGAGAACGCTATGCGACCTAGCCGTTCCTGCCACAACGTGCTGCGATCCGGCTCCCCCAGCGACCGGATCGCCGCACCTCCCGCCCCGAGTCGCTGTCAGCCCCCTGGAGTCGGCATAGTGTGCGGGTGGCAACGCTGGCCGACTGGGTGCATGGCGCCCGCCCCCGCACCCTCCCCGCAGCCCTCGCACCGGTTATCGCCGGCACTGCCGTGGCCGGATTCGCCGAATCCTTCGTCTGGTGGAAGGCAGCGCTCGCCCTCGTCGTGGCGCTGGCGCTGCAGGTGGGCGTCAACTACGCCAACGACTACTCCGACGGCATCCGCGGCACCGACGCCGAGCGCGTCGGCCCGATGCGGTTGGTGGGTTCCGGGCGGGCCACGCCGGGCGCCGTGAAATTGGCCGCGATGGCCAGCTTCGGCGTGGCTGCGGCGGCCGGGCTCGTCCTCGCCGCCACCTCCGGCTGGTGGTTGGTCGGCATCGGCGCCGCCGCGATCGTCGCGGCGTGGTTCTACACCGGCGGCAAGCGTCCCTACGGCTATCTCGCCCTCGGCGAGGTGATGGTCTTCGTCTTCTTCGGCTTGGTGGCCACTGTCGGCACCACCTATGTCCAGGCCGAGCGCTTCCTCGAGCCCGCGTGGTACGCCGGCATCGGTGTCGGCGCGCTGGCCTGCGCGATCCTGGTGGCCAACAACCTGCGCGACGTGCACACGGACGGCCCCGCCGGAAAGCGCACCCTTGCGGTGCTGCTCGGTCCCGAGCGCACTCGCGGTCTCTATGCGCTGCTCGTCCTGGCCGCAGCCGCCAGCGTGGTCGCCCTGGCCGCGAGCACCACCTGGTGGGCACTCCTCGGACTCGGCTTTCTGGTCATCGCCGTCCGGGCGGTGCGCGCGGTGCTGGGCGGTGCCGAAGGGCCGCAACTGATCGGCGTACTGCAGCAGACCGGCATCGCCGAGCTTGCCTGGGCGGCGCTGTCCAGCCTGGGGTTGATGTTCGGCGCGTGACCGCAACCCGGGGACCCAGCCGCTGCGCGGCCCTGTTCAGTGCGCATCCGGGCTCGCTAGGGTTCGCCCCATGTGGTGGCTACTTCTGATCGTCGGTGTCCTGGTGCTCGGCTATATCTTCCGTGTGCAGATCATGGCCAAGGTGCTGGGGCAGTCCGAGTCGCGCGTGAGCCGGCAGCTCAACCGCCGCAAGGACTGACCGCACGACCAGGCGGCCCTGCCCGCGAGCAGGGGTGACACCGCATACCCTCACCCGCTCGGCACGCACGTGACCGAGCCACCCACTTCGCGACGAGAGGCGACGGCCACGTGACCGAGCAGCGCAAGTTCATCCTCGACGAGTCCGAGATGCCGACCCACTGGTACAACATCATGGCCGACCTCCCGACGCCGCCTCCGCCGCCGCTGCACCCCGGCACCCGCGAGCCCGTCGGGCCCGAGGATCTCGCCCCGCTCTTCCCGATGGAGCTGATCCTTCAAGAGGTCAGCGGCGAGCGGTTCATAGAGATCCCCGAGCCGGTCCAGGAGGTCTACCGGCAGTGGCGCCCGTCGCCGCTCTACCGCGCTCGCAGCCTGGAGAAGAAGCTCGGCACCCCGGCACGCATCTACTACAAGTTCGAGGGCGTCAGCCCCGCCGGCTCCCACAAGACCAACACCTCGGTGCCGCAGGTCTACTACAACGCGATCAACGGCGTACGCCGCCTCACCACCGAGACCGGCGCCGGCCAATGGGGCACCGCGCTCTCCTTCGCGTGTGCGCTCTTCGGCATCGAGTGCGAGGTGTGGCAGGTCGGCATTTCCTTCGACACCAAGCCACAGCGACGCACGCTCATCGAGGTCTTCGGCGGCACGGTGCACCGGTCGCCGAGCCAGCTGACCCAGAGCGGCCAGGCGTTCCCGGAGGGCCACCCCGGGTCGCTCGGCATCGCGATCAGCGAAGCCGTCGAGGTCGCCGCCCAAGCCGACGACACCAAGTACTCCCTCGGTTCGGTGCTCAACCACGTGCTGCTGCACCAGACGATCATCGGCCAAGAGGCGATCCTGCAGTTGGAGAAGGCTGGCGAGAAGGGCGCCGACATCGTGATCGGCTGCGCCGGGGGCGGCTCCAACTTCGCCGGCCTCTCCTTCCCGTTCCTGCGGCAGAACCTGGCCGGCGAGAACAACGCGCGGATCATCGCCGTGGAACCCTCCTCGTGCCCGACGCTGACCCGCGGCGAATACCGCTACGACTTCGGTGACACAGCAGGCCTCACCCCGCTGATGAAGATGCACACCCTCGGCCACGACTTCGTGCCGTCTCCGATCCATGCGGGCGGCTTGCGCTATCACGGCATGGCGCCGTTGGTCTCCCACGTTTACGACCAGGGCTACATCGAGGCAGCCGCGCTACATCAGACCGAATGCTTCGAAGCGGCCTTGGAGTTCGCTCGGACCGAGGGCATCGTGGCTGCTCCGGAGTCGTCACACGCACTGGCCCAGGCTCGTCGTGAGGCGCTGGCTTGTGCGGAGTCGGGTGAGGAGAAGGTCATCGTGATCGGGCTATCCGGCCACGGTCTTCTCGAGCTCGGCGCCTACGACTCGTTCCTCAACAACCGTCTGGAGGACGACGTACTCTCCGACGAGGCGCTGCGGGCAGCCCTCGCCGCCGTACCTACCGTCTGAGAGACCCACACGCCGACGAGTGGCTGAGCTGAGTGTTCAATTCAGTCCTCGTCGTGGTCTTCCTTCGCCTTGATCTCCTCGAAGCGACGGGTGGCGTTCTCCGCTCGCTCACCCACGCGACGCGCCAACGCTTCCCGCTGGCCGTTGAGGAGGCGGTACGACGCGACTCCTGAGATCAAGAAGGCCAACACCACGGCCCAGACGAGCGGTACCTGGTTGCGGCCCGCTACGAGCGCCCACAATCCGGACACGATCGCGAACGAAGCGACGAACATTCCGACACGCAAGCCTGTGTAGACCCAGAATTCCTTCACGGATCAAGCCTAGGTCTTGACTGCACCACTAGATTGAGCAGGTGGTTCTGACAGTGATCGTGATCGCCATCGCGGTGTTCATCGCTGTGTGCTTGTTCTTCGTCGTGCGGTGGGTGGGTGCCGAGATTCCGCCCGAGCAGATCAAGGACGAGGATGGCTTTGAGATCGACTGGGATGCGCTTCCCAAGGCCCCCGGCAAGATGATCGCCCCCGACGACGATCCCGAGTTCCTCCGCCGGCTGAGCAATCGGCGCCCCGACGACTTCTGAGCTCAACTCCGAGCATCTCAGGACACCAGAACTTTGCGCACGCGATAGCCTCGAAACGTGCTTCGATTCGCTGTCATCATCCTTACGGTCGCGATCGTGATCTATTTGGCGGTCCGGTTGATGCAGAGCGGGGGTCCCCGGCCGCTGGGTGGCGGTCGAGCCGTTCGCAGGCCGGTCGCCCCCGACGACGATCCCGACTTCCTGCGTGATCTGGACAAGCGCCGTCGCGACCAGAGCGACAGCTAACACACCCCAGGCGCACACAGACTCATGCGGATGCCGCCCGGGCTTAGGCCCGGGCGGCATCCGCACGCCACCAGCAATCCCCCGGTCAGGTGTCCTTGCTCGCCGGCAGATAGTTCACCCACAGCGTGGTGCTGTTGCCCACGCGCGGGTAGGGCAGGGAAATCGCCGTCGAACAATTGGACATGGTGTTGTTGTTGTAGTCGTCCAAAATCTCGGCCAGGTACAACATGTTGGCCTTGATCTGAGTGGTCTGCAGAGTCACCGTTGCCAACGTTGTCGTCGGCGCCTTGTAACCCGTGGTGCTGTAGTTGATGTAGTCGAGGAACCGTTGCATCAACGCCGCCGCCTGATCGGCCTTGGCCTCACACGCTGCCTGGCCCGTACTGCCGTTGTTCAGCAACTGGTTGAGCTCGTAGGCCAACAGTTGTGCGGTCGAATTGATGATCGCGTCACCGGCTTGCTTGGGCTTGTCGCCGACCTTCGCTGGATCGCCGACCAGCCTCTTGTCGAGGATGTCGACAGCGATCTTGCAGGCGTTGGCACCCTCGATGTAGATGTCGCCGATCCGGATGTCCGGCAGACCGTTGCCGTTGGAATCGTCGGCCGGAGCGAAGACCCGGCCATCCGGCGCCGTACCGCCCTTGATCATCAGATCCAACATCGCGAACTGGTTGCCCGCACCGTCACAGCTGGTCCAGTTCTTCCAGTAGCCGATCGTGTGGGCGAAGCCCTTCGGCACGTTGTTCACCTGGAAGACCACCGTTTCCGCATCCTCGGTCGAGACCACGGTGAAGTTGATGCAGGCCAGCGTGTTCTCACCCTCCTGGAAGCCGCTGCCGCCGGCGATCCCCGGCGTGAACCAGCCGTTGTCACCGTAGGCCAACTCCTGGACCCAGTTGGGCGTCTGGTTTCCGCTCACGACCTCGCACAGCGAGTAGGTGCCCGGCTCCAGCCAGCCGCCGTTTCTCCACTCGGTCGGGTCGATCGTCCCGTCGGGGCCAGTCACCGAACCGGTTGCGACGACCGTTCCAGCACTGGTCGTCGACGCTCCGGAGCGGATCTGGAAGGTGTAGGTCTTGCCCGTCGGAACCGGTCCGCCGTCGAACGTCTTCACCACAGAGATCCGGCCCTTGCGGTAGTTGCCGAAGGTGACCGTCGCCGTTGCGTTCTTGGTCACGGTGACCGTGATGCACGGCTGCGACTGACGCGGCAGCGAGGCATTCCACCCGGCTTGGGTGACCTCGCACACCGTGTAGCTTCCTGTGTCGACGTTGTCGAAGAGCGCCGTCCCGTCAGCGCCGGTCGTCGCCGTCGGCTCACCCGCGTCCTTCGCCTTGTCGCCGTCGAGATCGAGCCAGAAGGTCCAGCCGGACAAGCCGCCGTCGCCGTCGTTGCGGACGCCGTTGGCGTTGCGGTCGTGGAACTTGGTCACCGAGATGTCCCCGGTGTGCCGAGTGTTCACGTAGACGCAGACCACGTGCTCGCCCTTGTTGACCATCACCCCACCGTCGGCGTTCGCCGTGATCGAGTCACGCTGATCGCTCGAGCAGGTGAGCGTGCTGTCGTAGGTGGCCAACGCAGACTCCGAGACGAAGTAGGTGCCAGTGTCGACAGCCTTGGCACCCGTGGTGCCGTCCCCCGTCACCGAAGTTGAGGCCACGTTGGTCCCGCCGGTGGTGGACCCGATCTTCAGGGTCACCGTGCCCGGCGTACCCGACCACTGCTTCTGCAACTCGATGGAGCCGCGGTCGCGGGTGTTCGTGATCTCACAGGTCACCTTGTCGCCGAGACCCAGCGTGATCGTGCTACCCGTTTGCGTGCCACCACCGGTGCACACCCAGTCACTTGCCGTGTAACCGGTCGGACCGGACTCGGACAGCGAGTACGACGCTCCGGCCCACACGTTGTGAGCGACACCGGAGCCGCCCTTGTCGGTGAAGTTCCGGGAGTCCGGGTTGCCGGTTGCCGCCGCGGTCAGATCCCAGTCATTCGGTGCGCCGGATCCTCCGGACACCTTCTTGACCAGGGTCAGCTTCGGCGCCTTATCGTTATTGACGATCGTGCAGGTCACGGTCTCGTCCAAACCGAGCGTGATCGACGACCCCATCAGCGTCCCGCCGTTACACGACCATGAACCCGCCGCGTACCCGTCCGGACCCGACTCACCCAACGTGTACGCCACGCCAGCCATAACGTCTGTCAACGTCCCGGCATCACCAGCAGTCGTGATCAACGGAAACACCGCACCCGGCGCAGTCGCCGTCAGGGTGAAGTCCGCAGCAGCTGCCGTACCACCGTCATCATTCGAGACGACCTTGACCAACTTCAGCTTCGGCGCCATGTCGTCATTGACGACCGTGCAGGTCACGGTCTCGTCCAAACCAAGCGTGATCGACGAACCCGTCAGCGTCCCGCCATCACACGACCAGTCCCCGGCCTTGTATCCATCCGGACCAGACTCACCCAACGTGTACGCCACGCCGGCCATAACGTCCGTCAACGTCCCGGCATCACCAGCGGTCGTGATCACCGTGGCACCGTCACCAGTCGCCGTCAGGGTGAAGTCCGCAGCCGCTGCCGTACCACCGTCATCATTGGTGACGTCCTTGACCAACTTCAGCTTCGGCGCCTTGTCGTCATTGACGACCGTGCACACCACGGTCTCGTCCAACCCGAGCGTGATCGACGAACCATCCTGAGTACCGCCATCACACGACCAGTCCCCGGCCTTGTATCCATCCGGACCCGACTCACCAAGGGTGTACGCCACGCCAGCCTTAACGTCTGTCAACGTCCCGGCATCACCAGCAGTCGTGATCAACGGCAACACCGCACCCGGCGCAGTCGCCGTCAGGGTGAAGTCCGCAGCAGCTGCCGTACCGCCGTCATCATTCGAGACGACCTTGACCAACTTCAGCTTTGGCGCCTTGTCGTTATTGACGATCGTGCAGGTCACGGTCTCGTCCAAACCAAGCGTGATCGACGAACCATCCTGAGTACCGCCATCACACGACCAGGCCCCGGCCTTGTATCCATCCGGGCCCGACTCACCAAGGGTGTATTCGACGCCAGCCCTGACGTCTGTCAACGTCCCGGCATCACCAGCGGTCGTGATCACCGTGGCACCGCCAGCAGTCGCCGTCAGGGTGAAGTCCGCAGCAGCTGCCGTACCACCGTCATCATTGGTGACGTCCTTGACCAACTTCAGCTTCGGCGCCTTGTCGTCATTGACGACCGTGCAGGTCACGGTCTCGTCCAAACCAAGCGTGATCGACGAACCATCCTGAGTCCCGCCATCACACGACCAGTCCCCGGCCTTGTATCCATCCGGACCCGACTCACCAAGGGTGTACGCCACGCCCGCGAACACCGGCAACGCCATATCCGAACCACCCGCAGTCGAAACATCCCGACCTCCGTCGGGAGCAGCTGCCGTAGCGGTCAACATCCAATCATCGGGAACCCTGGAGCCGCCGTCATCATTCGAGACGACCTTGACCAACTTCAGCTTCGGCGCCACGTCGTCATTGACGACCGTGCACACCACGGTCTCGTCCAAACCAAGCGTGATCGACGAACCATCCTGAGTCCCGCCATCACACGACCAGTCCCCGGCCTTGTATCCATCCGGACCCGACTCACCAAGGGTGTACGCCACGCCCGCGAACACCGGCAACGCCGTATCCGAACCACCCGCAGTCGAAACATCCCGACCTCCGTCGGGAGCAGCTGCCGTAGCGGTCAACGTCCAATCATCGGGAACCCTGGAGCCGCCGTCATCATTCGAGACGACCTTGACCAACTTCAGCTTCGGCGCCACGTCGTTATTGACGACCGTGCACACCACGGTCTCGTCCAAACCAAGCGTGATCGACGAACCATCCTGAGTCCCGCCATCACACGACCAGTCCCCGGCCTTGTATCCATCCGGACCCGACTCACCAAGGGTGTACGCCACGCCGGCCATAACCTCTGTCAACGTCCCGGCATCACCAGCAGTCGTGATCAACGGCAACACCGCACCCGGCGCAGTCGCCGTCAGGGTGAAGTCCGCAGCAGCTGCCGTACCACCGTCATCATTCGAGACGACCTTCACCAACTTCAGCTTCGGCGCCACGTCGACGTTGGTCAGCGTGCAGGTCTTGTTCTGACCCGCGATTACGGTCACGGAGCCGTCGGCCGCGCAGTCACCGCTGATGCCCTGCAGCTCATAACCAGCCAGCCCACCCGTCTCCGAGACGGTGTAGCTGCCCACGGGCAACGTGTAGGTGGTGCCGGTCGTGGTGCCGGCCTGCGGCGACCCGGTGGCTTCCGTGCCGTCCTTCTTGACGTGGATGCTCCAGTCAGCCGAAGTGCCGGTGCCACCCGCGTCATTGACGACGACCTTCTTCACCGTCAGCGTGCCGGTCTGCTGCTTGTTGGTGTACGTGCAGGTCCAGGACTCACCCTCCTCAGGAGCCACAGTCGCCTGAGCACCAGTCACCGTCTTTGTGCCGCCATTGGCATTCACGACCGTGCACACCAGCGATTGAAGGGCCCAGCCCGAGGTGGAGGACTCGGTGAAGGTGAACGTCCCGAGCTCATTGGGGTCATCGATGGTGAACGTCTTCGACGCGTCACCGTCCGCTGCGTTGTCGGTCAGCGTGAAGTCGGTGGCCGGAACGGGCGTGCCGGTGAACGAGAAGGTCTGATCGCTCGGCGGATCGGCGTGCTTGACGATCGTGATCGTCGCCGGGAAGAACACGGCGTCGCTGCTCAACGAACGATCCTGGTTGCCACCAGTGCCGTCGAGTGAGAGCAATCGGGTGTGATACGGGGACCCGCTGATAGAGACCGCCGAATTGTTGGCGCCCCAGTCCTGGCGAGTCGCGATGTGTCCACCCCAGGCGAGCAAAGCGTTTGTGCTGGTCGCGTCGTACTTGATGACCGCGCACCGGGATTCTGACGCCGAGAAGACAGGTGTGGCGGTGGTGATGCAGTTTCCCCCGTCCTGGAGGCCGTAGACCACCGATGTGATGGAGCCACCCCAGAGGGTGAAGACACCGCTGATGGGAGTGAAGCCGGTGATCGACGGGTCAGTCGGGATCCCGAACGTCGTGCCGGCACCTGTGCACCAACTGAATCCCGCACACGGCATCGCGTCGGTCACCGTGCGGTTGTAGGTGGTGAGGTAGTCGATCGCGTGCTTGCCGCCCTCCATGGTGTCCCACGCGATCACGACCGTGTGCGTGGCCCCCGAGGTGATGTCGGTCATTGCCAGTCGGTAGGGGATCGAGTCGCCCTCGTTGTAGTGCGATTTCGAGCCGTTGAGATTGCCGTTGACCCAGTTGGATGCCCACTGCGACGGGGGCGTCTTGCAGGACTCAGGGCTGCTGAAAGTGCCGTTCGCGCATTGGTCGAGGGTGGCGCCCGCCGCATCGGTGAAGGTCGCGGTTGCCACCCGACCGGACTGCAAACCAGTCGCCTTAACGTCGTAATCGGAGACGAACCAGTCGGGAAGGTTGAACTCGTCGGCAATGGCCCCGTTGGACACCGAGACCTGCACGTCCCGCTTCCAACTCGCGCCATACGTGTCGTTGACGACGATTCGCACGGTGTCGTCGCCGGACCAGCCGTCACCGCTGAGGAGCACCAGCCCACCGGGCGGATAGTCCGCCTTGTTGCTGGCGATGGTCGGCGTTTCCAGCACGGGATCAGCCGCAGCGGGCTCTTCCACCGCAGGCTCGGCGGGAGCCGCGGAATCGGCCGGCTGGGAAGGCTCGGGAGCTGTCGAATCCGCCGGAGCGGGTTCGTCTGAGATTACGAGTGACTCGTCCGGCGCCGGATCCGGCGCAGGCGGTGAAGTCTCAGAGGTGGGGGTTTCGGACCCCACCGCTGGGTCTGACCCGACGTCGTCGGTGGCGAACGCCGGAGCCCAGCCATTCAGGCTGACGGCAAGCATCACCACGACGAAAATGGACACGCAACGACGAATGAGCGATTCGAACATAACTAACACCCCATGTGTTCACTGCGAGTTGGCGATCTCGCAATGGTTTCCCGAGCCCCCCGGCCTACTTTTGGTTTTACCGGCCGGTGGCAAGAGGCGGCATCATTCGATCTACATGAGGGGGTGAGCCCTGTTCGGGGGACAGGGGCGAACCCCTCGGACGCCGTGGAAGCGCACCAATCACTGGCTGTGACGGCAGCGCCTCAGAAAGAAACGTGCAGGTCAGAACAGCTGTTGCTACAGCGACGGTGTCTCGCGCCCAGAGTGCGCCGGAGCCGCGTAGGAGTGCATGCTGTTGGAGGCGAAGAAGTTGATCCCGATGAAGTTGAACCACAACGTGACCAAACCGATCAGCGCGACGTAGGCCGCTTTGCGTCCCTTCCAGCCCGCCGTCGCGCGGGCGTGGAGGTAGGCCGCGTAGACCACCCAGGTGATGAAGGCCCAGACTTCCTTGGGGTCCCAGTTCCAGTAGCGGCTCCACGCTTGATGGGCCCAGATCGGGCCGGTGATGAGCACCGCAAAGGTCCACACCGGGAACGCGAAGGCATGCATCCGATAGGAGAGCACATCGAGGGTGGGCAGGTCCGGCAGCCTGCCGAGATACCCGCGGCTCTGCTCCTGGTCGGCGGGTCGGCCGAAGCGTTCCTTGAGCAGGTAGAGCACCGAGGTCATGCCGCCGATGGTGAAGGCGCCGGTGGCGATGACGGCGGAGACCACGTGGATGACCAGCCACGGTGAGTTCAACGCCTCGGTTAGCGGAGTCACCGGCGCATAGAGCCAGATCACGTCTGCCATCAGCGTGCTGAGTACGAAGCCGAGCACGATCGGCGCCAGGAAGCTCAGCGACAGCTTGGCCCGGGTGACGCAGTAGGTGAGCGTCACGAAGAAGGTGCCGGCCAGGGTGAACTCGTACATGTTGCCCCACGGCACGCGGTTGGGGTCGGCGGCCATTCCACGGGCCACCAGGGCCGCCCCGTGGGCAACCAGCGCCAGCAACGTCAGCAGGAACCCCAGTCGGCTCATCACCGCCACCCGGTCGCGGGCAGCGGCTTCTCCGGACGCGGGGGACCCATCGGAATCGGCGGCGCGGGTCAGCGTCGCGGTCGCCTGCGCGCCGGGATCACCGACTGCCGAACTGCCCGCGACCACCGCAGGGGCTGCTGTCAGGGCCCCACCCACCGGGACTTTGCGCAGGGCACTCCACTCCACCAGGTGCGCCAGGAAGGCCAGGAAGTAGAGGACCCCGGCCGCGGTGACGGCTTGGTTGCTCAGCACTTCCCATGCGGTGTCAGTCATCGGTGTCCGTCCATCTCGTGCGCGCCGCGGCCGGACTCGGCTGCGGCTTGCTTGCCAGTGTCCAACTCCTCCCGGACCGAGCTCAACTCCGCGGCCGGGTCGCCGTTCCCGGAACGATCGAGTACGGCGAGGGAGACGGCGGTCGCGTTGTCGGCTTCGGTCGCCCGGACCCAGACCCGGCGCGGCCGGATGAACAGCGATCCGAGCAGACCGAGCAAGGCCGCCACCATGCCACCGAGAGCGATCCCCTTGCCCGGGGTGGAGGAGATCTGCACCTTGTTCCAGCGCTCCACCCCGTCGAAACGCACCGTGCCCGCCCCATCGGGCAGCTCGATCGACTGCCCCATCTGGAGGTCGACCCGGAACATCTTGCCGTCGGGCTTCACCAGCTGCTTGAGCTTGGATTTGTCCAAGACGTAGACCGATTGCGGTACGCCCTCGTCCATGCCCAGATCTCCTGTGTAGGCGAGCAGGGAGAGCGTGGGGTTGCGCAGGTCGCCCATCACGTTGATCGGATCACCGTCGACCTTGAGATAGGTCGGGTAGAAGAAGCCCTCCAGCCCGATCTGGGTGGGCGCGGCGTCCGGTGCCTTGACCACGCCATAGGACAGGAACGACTTGTCCTCGGGCAAGAACACGGTGGGCTCGCTGTAGACCACGTCTCCCTTGCCGTCGGTGATGGTGATGATCGGCGCGTATCCGTGCCCGATCAAGAACAGATCGGTGCCGTCGATAGACAGCGGGTGGTTGACCTTGAGGTCGTAGGTGCGGCCCTGGTCGCCGAGCGAACGGCCGTAGCTGAGGTGCGAGACGAACTTGCGAGCCAACCCCTGACCGCGGCCGCTCTCGATCCACTCCACGTCGAAGGAATGGATCGAGAGCCAGAAGGGGTCCAAGTCGGAGGTGTCGAAGAGCGCGCCCGGGGCGAAGTCGTCGTACTGAGTGACCTCGTTGGTGAATCCGCCCTTGACCAGGATGATCGCGCCGCCCTGGAACCCCCATAGCGAGCCCATCGCGACACCGGCGAGGACCACGAGGATCGCAAGGTGGAAGAGCAGGTTGCCTGCTTCGCGAAGGTAGCCACGCTCGGCACTGACCGAGTCTTCGGTGCGCACCACTCGATACCGGCGAGCGCGCAGCACCGCCTCAGCCCGGTCCAACACTTCGGTGGCCGACGATTCGGTCCGGAAGGCATCAGCATGCGGAAGGCGTTCGAGACGGCGCGGAGCCGGCGGTGGAGTCGCCCGGGCCGCGCGCCAGTACACCCGCAGGCGCGGCAGGATGCAGCCGACCAACGAGATCACCAGCAGCAGGTAGATGGCGGAGAACCACACCGAGTTGTAGACCGAGAACAACTGCAGCCGATCGAAGATCGGGGTGAGCCTGGGATGCGACTCGCGCCAGCGAGAGCTGGCCAACGCGCTCATGCCCTCTTGGGGGATCACCGACCCCGGCACCGCGGCCAGCGCGAGGAGGAAGAGCAGGATCAGCGCGGTCCGCATCGACGTCAGCTGCCGCCAACACCACCGGGCGAACTCCCCCGGCTTGAGCTCCGAGGCCATCACACGCTCGTCTCGAAGGAGCCGATGAAGCGGTACTGCAGCCACTGCACGGCGTAATCCCACCACCCGGTGACCAGCGCGACCCCGACCGCCACGAGCATCAGCCCGCCGGCGCGCATCACCCACGCCTGATGCCGACGGATCACCGCGAACGCCGACAGCGCGCGTTGGTAGGCCAGCCCAGCCAACAGGAAGGGCAAGCCCAAGCCGAGCGCATAGAAGGCCGACAACAGCGCCCCTCGTCCCGCCGTCGCCTCGTTGGCCGCCAAGCTGTAGATCACGCCCAGAGTCGGGCCCACGCAGGGCGTCCAGCCGAGGGCGAAGATCGCGCCCAACATCGGTGCGGCGGCAAGGCCGACCGCGGGTACGGCGTGAATGCGGACGTCACGCTGGAAGAGCGGCACGACGCCCATGAAGACCAGCCCCAGCAGGATGGTGAGCAGCCCCAACACGATCGTGATCGGCCGCTGCCAGGTGACCAGCCACGCACCCACGGCCCCGAAGAGCACCCCCCAAGCGACGAAGACGGCGGTGAAGCCGAGCACGAACAACGAGGAGCCGGCGATCATCCGCCCACGGGGCGGGTTGGCGTCACCGCTGGCCAATTGCGCACCCGACAAACCGGTGGCATAGGAGAGGTAGCCGGGCACCAACGGGATGACGCACGGGGAGAAGAACGAGATCAGCCCGGCGATCACGGCTACCGGGATGGCCAAGAGCAACGTGCCCGAATCAGCGGTCGCCCGGAACCACTCAACCATTGCCCGACCCCGGTGACCCTTCGGCGATCACGTCGTCGACCAACGCTCCCAGCGTCCGAGCCGACGGCAACGCCCCGTTGATCGCCGAGGCCACCCGTCCCTCGGAATCGAGAACCACGAAGGACGGGATCGACTTGGGCGTCAGGACACCACGGAAGGCCAGCATGGCCCGACCCTCGGGCTCGAAGAGCGAGGCGTAGGGCAAGTCGAAGCGCCGCGCCATGGCCTGTGGCTTCACCTCGGTCACGTCGCGGATGTTGAGCCCAAGGAAGGCTGCCTTTCCGTCGTAGGACCGTGCCAGTTCGGCCACCTCCGGGGCTTCCTTGCGGCAGGGTGCGCACCAGGCTCCCCAGACCACGATCACCAGCGGCATGCCGCGGAAGTCCTCGATCGCCAGCGGCTGACCTTCGAGGTCGGTGCCGGCGTAGGAGATCGGCTCCCCACGATCGGCGGCTGCGATCTCGCGCACCTCCCCGCCCCCTGAGACGAACCCCTTGTCCCCGGTCCCCTCTTGGGAGCAGCCGGAGAGAACCATCCCAGCGGCCAGCGCCGCGGCGATGAGGAACGCAAGGGATCGGCGAATCACTCCGGCTCCTCCGTGGCGCCGCCGGCGGAGAAGTTCGCGTTGCGATCCTTCACCGGGATCAGGTCTCCCGCAGGCTCGGAGTAGGTGACATCGACCAGGCCGTTGGCGTCGAAGTGCAACGAGGTCAGGGAGCACAGCGTGCACTGACGCTTACGCGGGTCGTGTACGAACGAGCGACCCTCGGCCGAGAGCCGCGCAATCCAGATCGGCAACTGATGGGAGACGATGACCGCCTCGTGACCGGCCGCTTCCTTGCGCGCCGCCAGCACAGCACGGCGCATCCGGTCCGCGACCTCGATATAGGGCTCGCCCCACGACGGGCGGAACGGGTTCCACAGGTGCCGCCAGGCGCGGGGATCGCGCAGGGCCTTGCTCCCGCCAGCGAAGTTCTTGCCTTCGAACAGGTTCTCCGACTCGATCGCGCGCTCGTCTGCGTGCACCTCCAGACCGGTCGCCGCGGCAAGCGGGGCCGCCGTCTCCTGGGCACGTTCCAACGGGGAGGCGACGAGATGCACGATGTCGCGGTCCGCGATCGTGTCCGCGACCCGCTGCGCCATCTTCTGGCCGAGCTCAGACAGGTGGTAGCCAGGCATCCGTCCGTAGAGGACGCCTTCGGGGTTGTAGACCTCGCCGTGGCGCAACAGATGGACGATGGTGGTCTCCCCCGGGTCCCGCCGTCCCGCGTCGCTCCAGCCCGCGCTCATCGGAGACCTCCTGCCTCAGCGGCGGCCGTGGCTGCGGCCGGCAGTGCGTCGAGCACGGTTTGGATCGCCCGCTCGTCGTGGGCCGTGGAGACGAACCAGGATTCGAAGGCCGACGGCGGAAGGTAGACGCCCTGGTCGAGCATGGCATGGAAGAAGGCCGCGAAGGCGGCCGTGTCCTGGGTGTTGGCAGTGGCGAAGTCGCGCACGGTCTGATCGGTGAAGAAGACCGAGAACATCGTCCCCGCGAACTGCACCCGATGGGGTACGCCGGCAGCGGAGAGTGCCGCGCCGGTCGCTTCGGCAATCGTGTCCGCGGTGCGCTGCAGACCGGGGTAGATCTCGGGTGTGGCCAACCGCAAGGTGGCGGTGCCGGCAGCGACGGCGACCGGGTTTCCGGAAAGAGTGCCGGCTTGGTAGACCGGCCCTTCGGGGGCAAGGTGCGCCATCACGTCGGCACGACCACCGAAGGCCGCGCACGGGAAGCCCCCGCCCATCACCTTGCCGAAGGTCATCAGGTCCGGGCGCCATCCCTCTGCGGCCCCGTCCAGGCCCCACTGGCCCTGATGGGAGACACGGAACCCGGTCATCACCTCATCGGAGACGAACAAGGCCCCGGCATTGCGGCAGGTCTCGGCAAGGAATCGGTTGAACCCCGGCTCCGGCGGCACCACGCCCATGTTGCCCGGCGCCGCCTCAGTGATCAGGCAGGCGATCCGGTCGCCGTACTCGGCGAAGATCCGGGTGACCGCATCGCGATCGTTGTAGGGAAGTACGACGGTCAGCCCGGTGGCCGCATCCGGCACGCCGGGTGTGCCCCGGACCCCCAGGGTCGCCAGGCCGGAGCCGGCGGCGGCCAGCAGCGCATCGACGTGACCGTGATAGTGGCCGGCGAACTTCACCACTAGATCCCGCCCGGTGAATCCGCGAGCGAGTCGGATCGCCGACATGGTCGCCTCGGTGCCCGAGGAGACCAGCCGAACTCGATCGATCGGGGTGCGCGCCACGAGCAGCTCCGCGAGCTGTACCTCGGCGTCGGTCGGTGCCCCGAAGGAGAGTCCCGCTCCGACGGCATCCGCTACCGCGGCCAGCACCTCCGGGTGGGCGTGCCCCACCAGCATCGGGCCCCAGGAGCAGACCAGGTCGACATAGGAGTTGCCGTCGACATCGGTGATCCAAGCGCCTTGACCCGCGCGCATGAAGCGAGGGGTGCCGCCCACTGCCGCGAAAGCGCGCACCGGGCTGTTGACCCCGCCAGGAATCAGCTCACGAGCACGCTCGAAAAGCTCACTGGAGCGGGGATGCGCTGGGCTGAGGGATGGCACCTGGCCATTGTCACCGAGGAACCTGAGGGTGAGCTAACGGGCGAGGTCCTCTGGGCGGCCGTGCCAGGCTGGTGTGACCAGTGCCATAGCCCGGAAGGCTTGGTCTGCTGACCGTTCGGAAGCGGGTAGCAGGTTTCGCGTCAGCGAAGTGGGTGGCACCCGTCTCCTCCACGGGGATACAACTTCGCTGCACTCGGCGAAGTAGGGGGAGGAAACACCATGCGTCGCTGGGGCGTCGTCGCCACGGGGCTGCTGCTCGCGCTGATACCGACCGTGCTTGCCACCCAGGTGACCGCTCGGACGCAAGGATCGGCTGCCCTGCCGGACGGCTCCCAGGTCCCCGCGGCTGCGTTGCAGTTCCCGGCCAGCCTGACCCTGCCCACGGCAGCCAGCGAGGCGGCGCTGCCCGCAGGGCCCTTGGAACCCGGGGTCGTGGTCGCCGACGACGAGGGCGCATCCGACGAGGTGCTGACGACACCCTCGCAGGTCACCTTCTACGACATCCCCAGCCCAGCGCTGGCCGCCTACCAACGCGCCGAGACCGTGATCAATGCCGCCGATCCCGACTGCCGTCTGCCGTGGCAGCTCCTCGCCGCCATCGGCCGCGTCGAGTCCAACCATGGGCGTTTCGCAGGCAGCCAACTCGGCAACGACGGTGTCGCCCGGCCGCCGATCATCGGCATCGCGCTCAACGGCAAGGCAACGAGCCGGGTTGACGACACCGACGGCGGCCAACTCGACGGCGATGACGTCTTCGACCGCGCCGTCGGTCCGATGCAGTTCATCCCGTCCACCTGGGCGGCCGTAGGCGTGGACGCCGACGGTGACGACGTACGCAATCCCCAAGACATCGACGACGCCGCGCTCGCCTCCGCTGTCTATCTCTGCGCGGGCAGTGCGGATCTGTCGTCGAGTTCGGGGCAGCACGACGCGGTCTACCGCTACAACCACAGCGAGGACTACGTCGCCCTGGTGCTCAGCATTGCGGCCGACTACGGCTCAACCGGCTTGTCGTTCCCGGTCTCCACGGGCCCGAGCAGTTACCCCTCGGCCTACCCCACGAGCTCCGCTCCCACCCAGCAGAGCACGGCGTCCGCGACTCCGTCCGCGTCTCAGGGTCCGGCGCAACCTGGCTCCGGTCCCAACGCGCCTTCGCTACCGGAGGTCACCACCCCTGCGGCAGGCGCGGTGCTGACCGCGGCGGAGGCTGCGGCACAGTGCCTGAGTGAGGGGTACGTGAACAACCCGCTGCGCAGTGGCGACGCGTTCGACAAGTGCGTGGCTCGCTACACCCACTGACCGGCTGACAGGCTGACCGGCTGACCGGCGCTCAGCGAGCGGCGAGCAAGCGGGCCGCAAGCGCGGCCCAGTAGGTGAGGATCACGTCGGCGCCGGCCCGGCGGATGCCCAGCAGCGACTCCATCACGGTGGCATCGCGGTCCAGCCAGCCCCGCTCAGCCGCGGCAGCGACCGCGGCATACTCGCCGGAGACGTTGTAGGCGGCTACGGGCACGTCGACGGCGGCCCGGACGCGGGTAACCACGTCGAGGTAGGCCAGAGCCGGTTTCACCATCACGATGTCGGCCCCCTCGGCAACATCGATGAGCGCTTCCCTGACGCCTTCCCGGGCGTTGGCCGGATCCTGCTGATAGGTACGACGGTCGCCGATCAGGCTCGAATCGACCGCCTCTCGGAACGGGCCGTAGAACGCGGAGGCGTATTTCGCCGAGTAGGCAAGGATCCCGACATCGCTGAATCCGGCGGTGTCGAGAGCCGCCCGGATCACGGCAACTTGGCCGTCCATCATCCCGCTCGGGCCGACCATCGCCACGCCAGCCACCGCTTGAGCCACCGCCATCCGGGCGTAGTACCCGAGGGTGGCGTCGTTGTCCACACAGCCGTCGGGACCGAGCACCCCGCAGTGACCATGATCGGTGAACTCGTCGAGGCACAGATCGGCCATCACCGTGAACGCGTCGCCGACCTCGGCCACCACGTCGGTGATCGCGAGGTTGAGAATGCCGCCGGGGTCGGTCGCGCCGGAGCCGGTCGCATCCTTCTCTTGGGGGACCCCGAAGAGCATCACCCCACCGATACCCAGTTCGGCCGCCTCGGCGGCAGCCTGACGCAACGAGTCGCGGGTGTGCTGCACAACCCCCGGCATCGACGAGATCGGCCGGGGCTCGGAGAGTCCCTCGCCGACGAAGGCAGGCAGGATCAGCTGGCCGGGAGCCAGGGACGTCTCGGCCACCATGCCGCGCAGCGCGGGCGTCCGGCGCATCCGACGTGGCCGGATGTGCGGCCCCTTAAAGGAGCTCGAGGCTGCGGTTCCGTCGGGAGCCATGCGGTTGGCCCGGGTCAGCTCGCGGGGCCCGTGGGGCCGGTAGGGACCGTGGGGATCGCCTTGCGACGCCCGGCGCCCTTGCGATCCGAAGGCTTGGTCACGGGTTGACCGGCGGCCACCATCTGGGCTCGCCGCTGAGCGCCGAAGGAGGCGAGCGCGGAGACCAGCGACTCCACCGACGGCTTGGCAGCGATCACATCGACCCGCAAGCCGTGCTCGGCGGCGGTCTTGGCGGTCGCCGGACCGATCGCGGCGATCACGGTCGACGTGTGCGGCTTTCCGGCGATGCCGACCAGGTTGCGCACCGTCGAGGAGGAGGTGAAGACGACCGCGTCGAACTTGCCGGACTTGATCGCTTCGCGCACCGGCGCCGGCGGCGGCGCCGCCCGGACCGTGCGATAGGCGGTCACGTCGTCACACTCCCAACCGAGGTCGACCAACCCGGCCACCAGGGTGTCGGTAGCGATGTCGGCGCGCGGCAGAAAGACCCGGTTGATCGGGTCATAGGCCTCGTCGTACTCCGGCCACTCGGCCAAGAGACCGGCAGCGGATTGCTCACCGGCGGGCACCAGGTCGGCGCGCAGGCCCCAGGCCAGTAGCGACTCCGCGGTCTTCTCTCCGACCGCGGCGATCTTCAGACCGGAGAAGGCGCGCGCATCGAGTCCGTAGTCCTCGAACTTCTCCCGCACCGCTTTGACGGCGTTGACCGAGGTGAAGGCGATCCATTCGTAGCGACCCTCGACCAGGCCGCGAACAGCCTTGTCCATCTGCAGCGGGTTGCGCGGCGGCTCGACCGAGATCGTGGGTACCTCCTCGGGCACCGAGCCGAAGCCGCGCAGCCGCTGCGAGAGCACGGCCGACTGCTCCTTGGTGCGCGGCACCAGCACCCGCCAGCCGAACAACGGCTTGGTCTCGAACCAGGACAGCGTCTCGCGCAGGTCGACCACCCGGCCCACCACGACGATGCCCCGCGCGTCGAGAACCAGACCCTTGATGTCGACCGAGACCCGATCGAGCACGGTGGTCACGGTTGCCTGCTGGGTCGTGGTGCCGGTGAACGTGATCGAAACCGGCGTGAGCGGGTCACGCCCCGCGTCGATCAGTCCCCGAGCCACCGATGTCAGGGTCGGCACGGCGCCAACCAGCACCAAGGTGCGGTCGTCGGCGTAGTGACGCCACTGGGTCTTGGACTCCACCGCCACGACCGCCACCTCGCGGTGATGGGCGGTGGTCAGTGGGATGCCGGCGTACGCCGGAACGGCGCTGACCGGGGAAACTCCCGGCACGATCTCGAAGCCGATCTGGGCCTTGAGACACGCTTGTGCCTCCTCGGCACCGCAGCCGTAGAGGAAAGGGTCGCCACTCACCAGGCGCACAACGCGGGCACCGCTTCCGCCGTTGACAGCATGCTTGACCAGCACCTTGGCGCGGGCGGACTGGGTCAACACCTGCCCGTCCTGGCCGACACCGGCATCGACAAAGGCGGGGCCATGGTTGTCGAGGATCTCCTCCTCGCCGTCCGCGTTGATAACCACTCGCGGCGTCGGCAGGCCCAAAGCGTGGCGAACCATGGCCTCATGGCCGGGCTCCTCGGTGAGGATCACCTCGGCTTCGGCGAGCAACTCCACGGCTCGCAAGGTGAGCAGCCCGGGGTCGCCGGGGCCGGCACCAACGAAACTCACCCAACCGACCGCGCTCTCGGCGACCCCGAAGGGACCGCCGTCGAGCACGGTGCCCGGAAGATCGGGATTGTCGACGTGCTTGGCTTGCGTCATGCCCACTGCCTTCTCGCTGAACCCTCCGCGCCGGAGCTGAGCTCCGATACGGCCATCACGCTGGCTGCACCCTCATCGAGCATCGCGCTCGCCAGGCGGGTTCCGACGCCCTCCGCGTCGCCAACGGAACCACTCGAAGACATCTTGACTGCCAACTGCCCGTCTGACGAAACCGCGAGCGCCCTGACCCAGAGCTCTTCACCGTCCTCGCCTTCGACGACCTCGCCGAGCGCGGCCACCGGAGCGGTGCAGCCTGCCTCCAAGGTCGCTAGGACGGATCGTTCGGCGGTCACCGCGGCTCGGGTGCTCGCATCGTCGAGCGCGGCCAAGAGTGCGACAAGCTCGGTGTTGTCGGCCCGGCACTCCACCGCGAGTGCGCCCTGCCCCGGAGCGGGCAGCATCTGCAAGGGTGCGAACACCTCGGTGATCTCGTCCTGCCGGCCCAGGCGGAGCAGACCGGCTCGCGCCAGCACCACCGCGTCGTATTCGCCGCTGTGCACCATCGAGATCCGGCTGTCGACGTTGCCTCGGATCCCGACGATCTCGACGGCGAGACCGAGAGCACGCAACTGGGCTGCGCGGCGCGGTGATCCCGTGCCCACCCGGCTGCCCGCCGGCAACTCACCCAGGGTGAGACCGTCGCGAGCCACCAGGGCATCTCGCGGATCCTCCCGCGGAGGTACGGCGGCGATCACCAGGTCGGGATGCGGGGCGGTCGGCAGGTCCTTCAAAGAGTGCACGACGAAGTCGACCTCCCCGGCCAGCAGGGCGTCGCGCAGCGCCGTCACGAAGACGCCGACCCCACCCAACTCCTGCAGCGGCCGGGAGGACCGGTCGCCCTCGCTGAGGATCGGCACGAGTTCCACCGGGCGGCCGGTTCGCAGCCGGACCTGATCGGCCACCCATCCCGACTGGGTGGTGGCCAGAGCCGACCGGCGCGTGCCCAGCCGCAGCACGGCCGGGTCGGACCCGGACACGGTCGAGGGGTCTGGTTGGGTGTTCATCCGACCTCCGGCCGGGTCACGGCCTCGATCGCCTCGGGGTCGAGGGCGAACAGCGCGGCCAGGGCCTCGGCATAGCTGCCGTCGCCGGTCTCGCCGGTCAGCCGGCGCACCTGCACGGTGGGTTGGTGCACCAGTTTGTCCGCTACCCGGCGCAGGGCCTGCCGGATCTCGTCGAGTTCGTTGGGTCCCACCCCGCTCAGCCGAGCTTCCAGCCTGCTGGTCTCGGCTTCCACGACATCGGTGGCCATGGCTCGCAGGGCGACCACGGTGGGATTCACCCGCGCCTGGTGACGTCCGGCGCAGAACTCTTGAACCTCCCCGGCCACGATGTCGCGCACCGCTTCGATATCGAAGCCG
Source organism: Nocardioides sp. (assembly GCA_037046605.1). GTDB lineage: Bacteria > Actinomycetota > Actinomycetes > Propionibacteriales > Nocardioidaceae > Nocardioides. The sequence continues at coordinate 215,164 of JBAOHF010000037.1, read as the reverse complement.
GCACCTTCCTCGCGCAGTTCTTCGGCCAAGGTGGCCAGGTCCAGTAGCCGCACCCCAGGAAGCGCGGCGACGGAGTGGTCCACATCTCGCGGCAGCGCCAGGTCCACGAACGCCCGTGGAGGTTGGGCGAGCGGCGTCAGGTCGTCGAGGCCGATCAGGGTGCCGGGGGCGCCGACGCAGGTCACCACGACATCGGCGTCGGCCAGGATCGTGGGCAGGTCGGCGAGCGGCGCGGCGTGTCCGTCGTACTGCGCGGCGAGGCGGCGAGCTCGCGGCAACGACCGGTTCACGACCGTGATTCGAGCTCCGCGGTCGGCGGCCGTGCCTGCGGCCAGGCTGGCCATCGAGCCGGCGCCGACGATGAGCACGTTGAGGTCGCTCAGTTGCCGCTGAGTTGGCAGCGGTGCGCGCTCGGGCCACTGCCTGGCGGCAAGGTCCAGACCGGACGCCACGAGCGAAGGCGCCGCTCGATCGATGTCTGTCTCCGCATGGGCGCGCTTGCCCACGCGCAGTGCCTGCTGGAACAGCAGGTTCAGCGCCGCACCCACCGACTCCTCGTCCTGGGCCATGCGCAGGGCCTTGCGCACCTGGCCGAGGATCTGCGCTTCGCCGACCGCGACCGAGTCCAGCCCGGCGGCTACGGCGAAGAGATGGGCAACCGCGGCGGCTTCGTAGTGAACATAGAGATGCGGCAGCAACTCGGCAGCCGGGAGCCCCGAACCTTCCATCAGCAGCCGGCTGAGGTGCTCCACGGTGCCGTGGAAACGGTCGACCTCGGCATAGATCTCGACCCGGTTGCAGGTTGCCAACACGACCGCCTCGGTGACGTGGTCGATCGCGGTCGAAGAGGCCAACAGTTTGGGGATGGAGTCGAGACCCACCACGACGCGCTCCATGACGGCGAGTGGTGCGGAGGCATGGGAGATGCCGACGATCAGTGAGCTCATCGGCGGGCGCCGCTCGCGGTCCGCCGGGGCGCGATGTCGGCCTCAGCGGACCGCTGCTCGTGGAAGGCGAGGATTTGCATCTCCAGCGCGAGATCGACCTTGCGCACTTCCACCCCGGCGGGCACCTCGATGATCACCGGCGCGAAGTTGAGGATGCTGCGAACGCCGACGGCCACCATCAGGTCGGCGACCTCCTGGGCCGAGGTAGGCGGAGTCGCGATCACTCCGATGACCGCCCCGTGCTCGGCGACGATGTCGGGCAGGTCGCCCAACGGACGGACGTGGAGGCCGCCCACCGGCTCGGTGAAGCGGGTCACGTCGGCATCGATCAAGGCGACTACCTCGAAGCCCCTCGAACCGAACCCGGCGTAACTGGCCAAGGCATGGCCCAGGTTGCCGACTCCGGCGATCACCACTGGGCGTTCCTCGGCGATACCGATCTGCCGCGCGATCTGATAGCGCAGGTGAGCCACGTCGTACCCGACGCCGCGGGTGCCGTAGCTGCCCAGATAGGAGAGGTCCTTGCGCAGCTGGGAGCTGGTGACCCCGGCGCGGGCCGCGAGTTCCTTGCTCGAGCAGACCGTGACCTCGGCTTCGTTCAGGGCGACCAGCGCAAGCAGGTAGACCGGCAGGCGCGCCACCGTGGCCGAAGGGATATCCCGGCCTGGAGCGGAGGTGGAACGAACGGTCACAGCGGATTCACTGTAGGAGCTTGTGAACGCGAGAACAAAACCCCGTAGGCCCCCGCAGGGCCTGTCTCAGCCGGTGAGCGCTGCCCGCAATCGGCGGGGATCCACGCGCCAGAAATCGTGCTGGCGGCCATCCACCAAGGTCACCGGGATCTCCGCCCCATAGCGCCGCTGAAGTTCGGGATCGGAGTCGATATCGATCTCGACGTAAGCCTCCCCCAGCTCGGCACAGACCCCGGCGACGACTTCGACCGCCACCTCGCACAAGTGACAGCCCGCTCGGCCGTACACCGTGACACGAGGGGAGGGAGTGGGCATGTCTCGATGGTCGCACACGGCCGTCCCATCGAGATCGGCCGGATGAGTCGAACGGTTAGTCTCGTGAGCGTGAACAGTTCGGGGCGTCCGGCACGGCCGGTGAACCTCACCCGTCGCTCGACACTGGCCGGTGAGGCCGCCGCTGCGCGGGCCGAGGTGGAGGCCGCCCTTGGCACGCCCCCGGACCCCGCCGCGGCGGCGTTCTTCGATGTCGACAACACCGTGATGCAGGGCGCGAGCATCTTCCATCTCGCCCGCGGGCTGCATCGCCGCAAGTTCTTCACCACCCGAGAGATCGCTTCGGCGGCCTGGAAACAGGCCTACTTCCGGATCATGGGCGTGGAGGATCCCGAGCACGTCGCGGATGCCCGCAACTCCGCGCTCAGCTTCATCGCCGGGCATACCGTCGCCGAACTGGAGGAGCTCGGCGAGGAAATCTTCGACGAGGCGATGGCCCACCGGATCTGGCCCGGCACGCGCGCCCTGGCCCAGTTGCATCTCGATGCCGGGCAGCGGGTGTGGCTGGTGACCGCCGCTCCGATCGAGATCGCGGCCATCATCGCCCGCCGCCTCGGCCTCACCGGCGCGCTGGGCACCGTGGCCGAGCACGAGGACGGGGTCTATACCGGGCGGCTGGTCGGCGAACTGCTCCACGGCCCCGCCAAAGCCGAAGCCGTGCGGGCCCTGGCCGCGACCCACGGGCTGGACCTGGCGCGATGTTCGGCCTACTCCGATTCCTCCAACGACCTGCCCATGCTCACGCTGGTCGGTGATCCGTGTGCGGTGAACCCGGACGCGGCGCTTCGTGAACACGCCAAGCGGCACGGGTGGCGGATCCGCGACTACCGCTCCGGGCGGAAGGCGGCCCGGTGGGGTCTCATCGTCGGCGGCGCCGCGGGCGCCGTCGCCGGAGCCGCCGCGGCTGGCGCTGCGCTGCGCCCGGGGAGAGGGTCGGACTGAACCGCCACTCAGTACGCAGGGGTTTTTTCGTACGCCGAAGATTGGCGTAGATATCACTCTCAGATGCCGGTCAAAGCGAGACTTCTTCCCACAAATACCCTCTCAGACCGAAGAACTTGCCGCCTCCTGCGGAAATTTGCGGGCATGGAGGGCTGAAATCGGCGCGCAACCATGCCATTCTGCTTCCAACCATCTGCTTCTGAGGAGCCCCATGTTGATTCGACTCGGCCGCTTGACGGCCGCAACCAAGACCACCGTTGCAATTGCCGCGCTCGGGCTCGCCTTGACTGCCTGCGGAGGCGGTGACGGCGGGGACTCGAAGGGCGACGCTGCGGCCACCGGTGACGGCGTGTGCGCCAGCACCGACGCTAAGGACGACCTGCTGGCGGAGATCTGCGCCAACGGCGAGATCCGCGTCTCCACCGACCCGGCCTACCCGCCGCAGTCCTCGCTCAACGAGGAGACCGGCGAGTTCGAAGGCTTCGACATCGACGTGGCCACCGAGATCGCCGATCGCCTGGGTGTCGAGATCGCCTGGGAGGAACCCTCCTGGGAGGTGCTGACCTCCGGGTCCTGGAACGACCGCTGGGACATGAGCGTCGGCTCGATGAGCCCGACCAACGAGCGCCAGGAAGTGCTCGACTTCACCCAGCCCTACGCCTACACCCCGGCAGTCGCGGTCGTGAACGAGGAAAACACCTCGATCAACGACCTCTCCACCGATCTGGACGGCAAGAAGATCGGTACCTGCGCCGGCTGCTCCTACGAGAACTTCCTCAACAAGACCCTGGCGATCAACGGCTACGAGTTCGACTTCGTTATCGACGAGCCGACCGTCAAGGGCTACGACACCGACACGACCGCCTTGCAGGACCTCAGCCTCGGTGACGGCGACCGGCTCGACGCGGTGCTCACCTCGATCACCACGGCCGACGGCTACATCAAGAGCGGCCAGCCGGTGAAGGTCGTCGGCGACCCGATGTTCTACGAGCCGGTCAACATCGCCTTCGACAAGGCCTCCAGCCTCAGCGACGCCTCGCTCCTCGCGGCCGTGGACAAGATCGTCGGCGAGATGCATGCCGACGGCACCATGACCGAGCTGTCGAAGAAGTGGTACGACGGCGTCGACATCACCTCGAAGCAGTAAGTCACCCCGGTGACTGCACCTTCCAACGATGGAGGGGTGCGCGAGCGTCTGGCCCAGGCCGGCGCTCGCGTGCCCTTCGCGTCGAAGGTGGCCGCCGTCTGGGTGGTCATCTTCATCTTGTTGGGCCTGTTTCTCTGGGCGGCCCAGTTCGACTGGGCCTGGATGGGCGACAAGTTCCCGTTCATCGCCAAGGGCCTCCAGTTCACGTTCCTGATCGCTCTGGGCGGCATCGTCCTCGCCTTCACCTTGGCCTGCCTCGGCGCTTTGGGGCGGATCTCGAACAATGCCATCGCCTACGGAGTCAGCGGCTTCTATACCTCGTTCTTCCGAGGCACCCCCCTGATCGTGCAGTTGTTCCTCTTCTATGTCGCGCTTCCGATCGTTGCCCGCAACCTGTCGGTGACTTTCGACCTCGGCCGAGGCTTCCGGGAGTTCTTCACTCTGGAGCCGATGACCGTCGGCATCGTGGTGCTGGGTCTCAACTACGGCGCCTACATGACCGAGATCTTCCGGGCCGGCATCCAGTCGGTCAGCGGCGGACAGTCCGAGGCGGCCGAAGCTCTGGGGATGACCTACGGCCAGAAGATGCGCAAGGTGATCCTCCCGCAGGCACTGCGGGTGATCATCCCGCCGACCGGCAACGAGTTCATCGCGATGATGAAGGACACCGCGCTGGTGTCCTTCCTCGGCACGACGTTGGCGACGGCCGAAATCTTCCGACGCGCTCAATTGGTGGGCAAGGCCGACTTCAAGAATCTGGAGGCGTTCATCATCGCCGCCGGGCTCTACTGGGGCATGACCATCCTGTTCACCTACTTCCAGGGCAAGCTCGAGGCGCGGTTGGCCAAGGGCTACGTGCGCAGCAGTGACGACAAGAAGGCCCCCACCGGAGGTGTGCACTGATGAGCGAGCCGATGTATGGCGCCGACGGCCGTGAGGTGATCGTCCGCTGCCGCAATATCCACAAGCGGTTCGGCAGCCTTGAGGTCCTCAAGGGAGTCGACATGGACCTGCACAAGGGCGAGGTGGTCGTGATCTTCGGCCGCTCCGGCTCGGGCAAGTCCACGTTGCTGCGCTGCGTGAACTTCTTGGAGGATCCCACCGAGGGCACGATCGAGGCTTGTGGCATGACGTTGACCGGTGGTCACCGCACGCCGCTCAAGCGCAAGCAGATCAGGCATCTGCGCACTCGGATCGGGATGTGCTTCCAGCAGTTCAACCTCTTCCCGCACATGACCGTGCTGGAGAACGTCATGGTCGCTCCGACCATGGTCAAGGGCGAGGACAAGGAAGTCGTCCGGGCGCGAGCTGTCGACCTGCTCGACAAGGTCGGCCTGGCCGACAAGGCCGAGCAGCACCCGATCAGGCTTTCCGGAGGCCAGCAGCAGCGGGTGGCGATCGCCCGGTCACTGGCCATGCAGCCCGAGGTGATGCTCTTCGACGAGCCCACCTCCGCGCTCGACCCGGAACTCACCGGTGAAGTGCTGGCGGTGATGAAGTCGCTGGCCAAGGATCTGCATATGCCGATGATGGTCGTCACCCACGAGATGGGCTTCGCCCGCGAGGTGGCCGACCGGATGGCGTTCTTCCACCAAGGCGTGATCTTGGAGGAAGGCCCCCCGGAGCAGCTCTTCGGGGACACCAAGAACGAAGAGACCCGCAAGTTCCTGGAGGCCGTGCTCTAGGCCGTCAGATCACTCGACGGAGCGCCCGTACGTGTTCACCCGAACGCGTGCGGGCGTTCCTCAAGTAACTGGTAGAGGGTCTGCTGGATGGTCTCGCGCACCTGGTCGGTGAGGTCGAACATCAGCATCGGATCGTCCGCAGCGCCGGCGTCGTAAGCATCGGTGCGGATCGGCTCCCCGAACTCGATGAGCCACTTCGAGGGCAGCGGGATCATGCCGAGCGGCCCCAGCCAGGGAAAGAGGGGGGTGATCGGGACGTAGGGCACACCGAGGAGCCGAGCTAGGACCGGCACGTCTCCGATGATCGGATAGGTCTCCTCGGCGCCGACCACTGAGACCGGCACGATGGGTACGCCGGTGCGCAGCGCTGCCGACACGAAGCCGCCTCGTCCGAAGCGCTGCAGCTTGTAGCGCTGGGAGTAGGGCTTGCCGATGCCCTTGAAGCCCTCCGGCCAAACCCCGACGAGTTCCCCGCTACGCAGCATCCGCTCGGCGTCCTCACCGCAGGCGAGAGTCGCGCCGGTCTTGCGGCCCAGAGCGCTGACCACCGGCAACCGGAACACGAGGTCGGCCCCCAGCGGCCGCAGGAACCGGCCGGTCTGGGTGTGGATGGTCGTCATCGTCATGGCGGCATCCAGCGGAATCGTCCCGGAGTGGTTGGAGACCACCAGCGCGCCACCGTCGGTGGGGATGTTCTCGATTCCCCGCACCTCGACGCGGAACCACTTCTCCGCAATCGGCCTCAGGGCCGCCAGCACGAACCGCTCGGTCAGCTCTGGGTCGAAGCCGTATTCGTCGACGCGGTAGTCCCCGGTCAGCCGTCGCCGGAGGAAGGCACCGACATCGCCCAGCCGACGCTGGCCGTCTTCTCCGAACACCTCCAACGCGGCAGAGTTGATCGCTGCCAGCCAGTCGTTGACCGGGATCGACAAACGCGGCAGCGCCGTGGTCGTCGAGGTGGACTTAGTCCGATCCGGCCGGGATGCCGACACCGTCTCGGCTGTGCCTGATTTCTGGCTGCCTGATTTCTGGGTGCCTGATTTCTGGGGGCTCGGCTTCTGTGTTCCGGGTTTCTGGGCCTCCGCCTTGTTCGGCGCGGCCTTCTTGGGTGCGGCCTTCTTGGGTGCCGGCTTCTTCGCCGTACGACGAGAGCCCGATGCGGGCTCGCCCGCCAAGGCTCGCACCGCGCTGGACGGTTTGGCCGTGCCCGAGCCTCGGCCGGGACGTCCGCGGGTGCCGATCGGGATGATCTCCGCCCCACTCATCGGCCGGCTCCCATCAGTTCGGCCACCGAGCGACCCGGATTGAGCGTCGGCGGTAGGGAGGCCGCGAAGTCAGCGAAGGCGGCCTCCGTGCTGAACCTCGGCTCGAAGCCCAACACGTCGCGCATGCGCCTGGTATCGACTCCCCGCCCGTAGGTCAGCAGCGAGACCTGCTCGGGTGAGAAGTCGGCTAGGCGGGCGCGCTTGAGCAGCGACCCGACCCCGCCCACGGCAGGCGACGGCAGCGCCACAGTGGGCCGGCCGCTGCGCCGAACGGCTTGGGAGAGCGTCATCACGCCGTCTCCAGCCACGTTGAAGGTGCCGCTGGAGTCTCCCAGCGCGGCCAGGGTGAGCACCGACCAGAGGTCCTTCTCGTGCAGGAACTGCAGCCGGGGGTCGTAGCCCAGCACGGTGGGAATCACCGGCAGCCGGAAGTAGGAAGTGAGCGGGCTGCGGACATGCGGCCCGATCACGTTGGCGCAACGCAGCATCGTCAGCCGCACATCGGGGCGACGGCGCTGGAAGCCGCGCACGTAACCCTCGATCTCGTAGACGTCCTTGGCGTATCCGGACCGAGGAACGTGCCGAGGCCCCATGTCCTCGGTGAACATCGCGGGGTCACGACTGCTCGCGCCATAGACGGTGGTGGTCGACTTCACCACGAGATGCCGCAGCCCTTCGGAACGTTCGCAGGCTGCCAGCAACTGCATCGTCCCGATGACGTTGAGTTCCTTCATCGTGCCGCGGCCACCGACTCGTCCCGGCGTGGCGATCACGCTCATGTGCACAACGGTGTCGATGCCCTCGCGCGCGATGATCTTGGCGATGATCGGGTTGCGAATATCGGCGCGGACGAACGAGACGCGGCCGAGGTCGCCGCGAGGCGGCACCGCGTCGAGGCCGATGACCCGGCGTACGCCGCCGGCTTCGCCGAGTGCGGCGAGCCCGCGGGCGTAGCGTCTACTCAACTCGCGCGAGACACCGGTCACCAGAACGGTGCGCGGCGGTGCAGCCTGCGGCGACATCGAACGCTCCATGGCTGCGGGCGAGGTGAGGGTCGGGGCTTACTTGCCGAGCTTGCGCCTGGCGACGCGAGTCTTCTTCAGCAGCTTGCGGTGCTTCTTCTTCGCCATCCGCTTGCGACGCTTCTTGATGACAGAACCCACAGTGTGACCTTCCCTCGCTTCATGATGCTCCGGGCGAGGTCGGCCCGGACTACGGCGTCCAGCGTATCCGGCTGAACGGGCGAGCAGGAAATCAGGTACGCGTGCCGAACACAGTCGGCACGCCTAGACCTCAAACCTTCTAGCCGGCGTTGTAGTAGCTGTTCTCCAGATACCGATGAACGTCGGACTCCTTCACCCGGAAGGAACGGCCCACGCGCAGCGCGGGAATCTCTCCGTTGTGGAGCATCCGGTAGACGGTCATCTTCGAGACTCGAACCATCGCCGCGACTTCGGCGACGGTGAGGAACTTGACGTCTGCGGCCCCGTCGGAGCTTGTGGCAGCCATGGTGCACCGATCTTTCTTTGCGGCTCGTTGCCGGCTTCCCCACCGGACACACCACGCACCGCGACGTGGTGAGAATAGAGCCTCATGTGACTACTGGGGAAGAGAACCACTAGAGATTGTTATGAGAGCGCGGCGTGTCGGGTTGCTCGATCGTGATCAACCGCTCTAGGGCCACCAAGATCTCCGAGCGCAGGCGCGGCATGCTCACCAGCCCCAGTTCGTCTGCCAAGGCGCCCACCGTGCCCGGATCGAACCTCAGACCCAGGTGGTCGTATGCCTCGCGCAACCCCGTGCGCAGCTCAGGCTTGGCGCGAACCATCACGACCGCGCTGAAGAGATAGGCACCACGCACCAGCCGCTGTCCGGTACCCACCAACTTGCGGCGCCCGCCGGCGTTGATGCTGAAAGCGCCGTCGCAGTACTCCCCCGGTACCGCGCCGACGCGGGCGTCGACGCCCCAGGCGCCGAAGGCTTCGGCCAGCGTGTGGCTGAACAGTTCGAACCGCCGGGTGAAGCTCTCGCGCGGATCAGGGTGTGGGGCGGCAAGGTGCAGCACCAACGAGTCCGCGTCGTAGAGCGCGAGGTGGCCACCGACCGGACGGACGACGGGCCGATAGCCATGCCCGGCAACCGCGCGCGCCGCCGCGGCGTACCCGTTGTTGAGGGTGTCGCGACGGCTGAACGCCGCGGTCGGGGCTCCCGGACCGAGCGCCAGCAGACCCAGCCCCGAAGAGGCCACGTCGGCGAGTATCGCGCGGGAGTCGTCGGCATCGTCGGGTAGCTGCTGCCCGACGGGCAGCAGCCGGATGGTCCCGCCCCCGAACGCGTCTTGCGCCGCCGAGGTGCTCAGGGCATCGGGTCCAGGCCGTGCCACGGGAAGATCTCGTTGCGGGTGGCGTGGATCGACCGATCCAGCCAGGTGTCGGGATCGAAGCCCTCGCGCCAGTCGCGCCAGCTCGGCTCCACGCCGTCGGTCAGCAGTAACGGGGCCTTGTGCCCGGTGCGCTCCAGAACGTGCTCTCGCCAGGAATCCGGTGTGGGCGTCGCGGGATCCAGCGGCGTGCCGCCCACGATCGCCAGCAGGTGCGTCCACGCCCGCGGGACGACGTCGACCAAGGCATAGCCGCCACCGCCGGTGACCACCCACTTACCCCCGCAGATCTCGTGGGCAAGATCGTGCAGGGCGAGGTAGGCCGCGCGCTGCCCGTCGACGCTCAGCATCAGATGAGCCAGCGGATCCTCCGCGTGCGAGTCGCACCCGTGCTGGGTAACCAGGATCTCCGGGCGGAACTCTCGCAGCAGCGGGGGTACGACGGCATGGAAGGCGCGCAGCCAGCCCGAATCGGCGGTGCCTGGGGGCAAGGCCACATTGACCGCGCTTCCGCGCGCGTTGGGCCCGCCAAGATCGTGAGGGAAGCCGGTTCCGGGGAAGAGCAACTGCCCGGTCTCGTGCAGAGAGATCGTCAGCACCCGCGGGTCGTCATAGAAGATCCGCTCGACGCCGTCACCGTGGTGGACATCGACGTCGACGTAGGCGACCCGCTGTACCCCTTGGTCCAAGAGCCACTTGATGCCGACAGCGACGTCGTTGTAGATGCAGAAACCACTCGAGGTGCCGGCCATCGCGTGGTGCAGGCCGCCGGCGATGTTGGCCGAGTGGATCGACTCTCCCGAGTGAACCTGCCGGAAGGCTTCGACACTTGCCCCGACCACATGGGCCGCCGCCTCGTGCATGCCACGGAAGGCCGGGTTGTCGTCGGTGCCGAGACCGAAAGCAGGCTCCACCAGGCCCGGCACCGAACCGACTCGCTGCACCGCCTCGATGAGTTGCTCGGTGTGCACCGTGGCGATGAGGTCGGCCGAGGCGATCGGCGCCGGTACTGTCCGCAGTCCGCCCGATCCGGGGCCGGACCCGTTGCTCGACCCGTTGCGGCCACCGACCACACCGAGGTCGCCGGCCAACGCCATCGTCAACGCCACTCGGACCGGTGACATCGGATGGCCTGGACCGAAGTCGTACTCGGTCAGCGTCGGATCGAAGACGACCGTCGCCGTTCCCCCGCACGCATGCTGCATGGCCAGAGGCTACCCCTGGCGGCTGAGCGGGCGGCGCAGCAGGCGGGTGGGTCCGGCCGGCATCCCGACGTGGCGCGAGCCGATCAAGGCTGCTGGACCGTCGAGGGGCTCACCTCCCGCGTGTACTTGGTGTCACCTGGTGACCCCAAAGCCACGCACTAAGCGCCCGAAAAGAGGGCGACCGTGAGTTGGGGACCGGCTAGCCTGGCTGGGTGCTGATGACCGCAAGCCTTTCCTGGTGGACCGCCTGACGGCGGTCCCGGACTCAGTTCACCCATTCACCGGCCGCCCATGGGCGGGCCGGTCATCATTTCGACGGTGCGCGCGTGGGCCCATTTCCAGGAGCACCTCATGGAACGCACCCTCACCCTGTTCAAGCCGACCGGCCATCTGACCCTCGGCAACTACCTCGGCGCGATGCGCCGCATGATTGAGCTGGCTCGCGAGAAGTCCACCTGCGGGAGTCCGGCGTACGACTGCTTCTATGGCGTCGCCGACCTGCATGCCCTCACCGTGCCGCACGACCCGGCCACACTGCGCGAACTGAGTCGAGAGCTCGCGATCACCTTGGCTGCCCTAGATCCGGGTGATGCCACCCTGTTCCGGCAGAGCCGGGTGCCCGCTCACCACGAGCTCGCGGGTCTCCTCCAAAGCGTCGCCACGACGGGCGAACTCGGGAGGATGATCCAGTTCAAGGAGAAGGGGCGTGGCCGCGAGGGGACCCGCTGCGCGCTCTTCACCTACCCGGTCCTGATGGCCGCCGACATCCTGCTGTATCGCGCCGGTCAAGTGCCGGTCGGCGAGGATCAACGCCAGCATCTGGAGCTGACCCGGTCTCTCGCGCAACGCTTCAATCGCGACTACGGCGAGGTGTTTGTCGTCCCGCAACTCGCTGCCGCACCGAGCGGTGCGCGCGTGATGAATCTCTTGCAGCCCACCGACAAGATGGGCAAGACCGACGACAACCCGGCCGGGATCATCTTCCTCCTCGATCCCCCAGAGGTGATCCGGAGGAAGCTCTCGCGGGCGGTCACCGACTCCGAGACCGGGCCTAGCGCCATCCGCGCCGATCGCAACCGCAAACCGGGCGTCACGAACCTGCTCGAGATCTTGCACTCCTGCGGTGGGGACCCCGAAGGACTGGTCACCTACGCCGATCTCAAAGCGGCGGTTGCCGACGCAGTGGTCGCGGAATTGGCGCCGATCCAGATGCGCTATGCCGAACTCAGTGCCACCGCGCACCGGGTGGATGCCATCTTCGCCCGTGGTGAGGAGCGCTGCCGCTCCGTGACGACACCGGTCCTGGAGCGGGTGCGGGAGCTCATCGGTCTCTGCTGAGGGCCGGTCGAGCTATAACCACACCAGAAGCGTGCTTTTCGGGCGCGAAACCGCCTCCTGACGGTCATTGTGGTGAGGTTAGGGCTCGCAATGATGCGGTCACCCGGGCTGCTGCCGCCGGGCTCAGTTGCCTTCAGCGAGTTCGCGCGAACGGTCGCGGGCCGACTCCATCGCGGCCAGGAAGGCCGCGCGGACGCGGTGGTTCTCCAGTTCGCGCAGCGCCGAAGCGGTCGTGCCACCCGGTGAAGTGACCTGCTCGCGCAGCACGACCGGGTGGGTGCCGGTCTCGCGGAGCATCTTGGCCGAGCCGAGGAGTGTCTGGACGACCAACTCGGTCGACGTCGCGCGCGGCAGGCCGAGGTGGACGCCTGCCTCGATCATCGACTCGACGACGTAGAAGATGTAGGCCGGGCCGGAACCGGAGATCGCGGTGACCGCGTCCATCTGCTTCTCCGGCACCCGCAGCACGCGCCCGGTCGCCGCCATGAGCGACTCCGCCTCGGTGAGCTGCTCGTCGGTGCAGTGGGATCCGCGGGCGACCGCTGACATGCCCTCGTCGACCAGGGCCGGGGTGTTGGGCATCACCCGTACGACGGCCACGCCTTCGGGTACGCGAGCCTCGATCTGAGCGGTCGTGATGCCCGCCGCCAGCGAGACCAGCAGCTGGTCGCCGCGCAAGTAGGGAGCGATCTCGTCGAGTACGTCGTTCATGTCCTGCGGCTTGACGACCAACGCGACAGTCTGCGCCTGGCGCGCCGCCTCGATGTTGTTGACCACAGCGACGCCGTAGCGCTCCACCAGCTCCTCGGCTCGCTCGGCTCGCTTCTCCGCGATGAGCAACGTCTCCGGCTGCCGCCCGCCCCGGATCAATCCGGACAGCAGGGTCTCGCCCATCACTCCGGCACCGAGGATCGCGGTGATTGCCATGTGTGCTCCGACTTCCGTTCGAGCCCCGACCCGCGGTCAGCGCTTGGATACCAACGACTTCAGGAAGAACGACAGGTTCTGGGGGCGCTCGGCGAGCCGGCGCATCAGGTAGCCGTACCACTCCTGACCGTAGGGGATGTAGACCCGCATCGTCTCACCAGTTTCGGCCAGGCGCCGATGTTCCTCCGGCCGGCAACCGTAGAGCATCTGGTACTCGTAGCTCCCCTGTGAGCGCCCGTAGCGAGAGACCAAAGCGCCGGCGATCGAGATCATCCGCGGGTCATGGGTGGCGATCATGGGGTAGCCCTGGCCGGCCAGGAGGACCTTGAGACAGCGCACGTAGGAGCGGTCCACATCCAGTCGGGATTGATAGGCAACCTCCTCCGGCTCGGCGTAGGCGCCTTTGCACAGTCGGACCCGCGAGCCTTCGTAGGCCAAGGCCCGGCAATCGGCCTCGGTGCGGTGCAGGTAGGCCTGGAGCACGGCCCCGGTCTCGGGGAAGTCCTTGCGGAGCTCCTGCAAGGTCGCCAGGTTGTCGTCCGTCGTGGTGTGGTCCTCCATGTCGAGGGTGACGGTCGTACCTGCTGACCTCGCCGCCCGGCAGATCGCCCGGGCATGGTCCAAGGCGATCTCATGGCCGTCATGAGGCAGCGCCTGCCCGATCGCGGAAAGTTTCACCGACACCTCCGCGTGCCGGGCCAGACCCCCGGCAGCAAGTGCCGCGAGCAGGTCGAGGTAGGCCGCGACCGTGGCCTCGGCTTGAGCCTGGGTAGTGGTGTCCTCGCCGAGATGGTCGAGGGTGACCCGGAGTCCGCCGGCTACCTGCTCCCGGGTGGCTCGAACGGCGTCCTCGATGGACTCGCCGGGGACGTAACTGCGCACGATCCCCGCGGATACGGGCATCGAACTCACCAGCTGACGCACCTGCTGCTGCCCCGCCAGGAACAGCAGTGGGTCTCGCAACACCGACATAGCCACAGCCTAGTGACGGCACCCGACGCAGGGCTGGATGAGAGAACGGCGAACGCCCACGGCTACGGCGTACGACGGCGCAAGGTGGCAGCCCCCAGCGCCAGGCCGGCGACGATGAAGGCGCCGATGATGCCCAGATTGCGCCACACCTCGCCGGTGTCGGTGGAGATCACGATCTGCTTCATCGCATCCACCGCATAAGACAGCGGCAACACATCGGAGATCGCCGACAGCACCGACGGCAAGGCATCACGAGGCACCAACAAGCCGCACAGCAACATCTGCGGGACCACCACGGCAGGCATGAACTGCACCGCTTGGAACTCGGTCTGGGCGAACGCCGAGACGAACAACCCCAGTGCCGTGCCGAGCACCGCATCGAAGACCGCGACCACCATGAGCAGCCAGACCGAGCCGGTGACCGTGAGATCGAGCAGGCCGACCGAGACGGCCACCGCAATGACCGACTGGGCGGCAGCCAGCGCACCGAAAGCCAAGGCGTAGCCGAAAAGGAAGTCGAGCTTGCCCATCGGCATGGCAAGGAGTCGCTCGAGGGTGCCGCTGGAGCGTTCCCGCAGCGTGGTCACGCTGGTCACCAGGAACATGATGAAGAACGGGAAGAGAGCCAACAGTCCGGGACCGACCCGGTCGAAGACGGCGCCCGGCGCATCGGAGAACATCCACCAGAGCAAGCTCATCAGCACGGTGGGCAACACCAGCAGCATGGCCAGGGTGCGGTGGTCGCGACGGATCTGGGTGAGCACTCGTCCGGCGACGGCGAGGGTGATCCGGGGGTTCATGCGACGTCCTTTCCACGGACCAACGCCAAGAAGGCGTGCTCGATGTCGACCGAGCCGGTTCGCTGTCGGATCTCCTCGGGACTGCCGTCGGCGATGATCTCGCCGGCGCGCATCAGCAGCAGCCTGTTGCAGCGTTCGGCTTCATCCATCACATGACTGGACACGAGCACCGCGGTGCCCGCGTGGGCCAGCTTGTGGAAGAGGTTCCACAACTCCTCGCGCAGCACCGGGTCGAGGCCGACGGTGGGCTCGTCGAGGATGAGCAGTTCCGGGGATCCGAGGAGCGCGATCGCCAAGCTCGCTCGGGATCGCTGACCCCCGGAGAGCCGGCCGACCACCTGGTCGGCATGGTCGTCGAGGTCGACGTCGTGGATGGCTCGATCGACGGCCTCCGGGCCGATGCCGAGAACCCGAGCGAAGAACCGCAGGTTCTCGCGCACGCTGAGGTCGTCGTACCCACTTGCTGCTTGGGTGTGATAGCCGACCCGATTGCGTAGGCCGGGGCTGCCCGCGGGGGCGCCGAGGACGCTGACCTCACCGCCCTCGACCTGCTGGACCCCGACCAAGCAACGCAACAGCGTCGTCTTGCCGCAGCCGGACGGGCCGAGCAGACCGGTGACACCGGCCCCGATGCTCACATCCAGCCCGTCGAGGACGCGCCGCTTGCCGCGAGTGACCCGCAGACCGTTGACCTGGACCAGCGGATCGCCGGGCGCAGAGCCGGTCGGGGATCGCTCCGCAGAGTTATTCACCATACGTTGAATATGTCCCGCTCACCGGTCGGTGTCAAGCCTCGAAAGGTCCGGTCTCGAAAGGTCCGGTCTCCAACGGTCCAGTGAGGTAGCGCTGCACGGTCGGCCCGACGAGCCGGACCACCTGGTCGGCTGGCATTGAAGCCAGCGGCTCGAGCCGCAGCAAGTAGCGGGCCACCATCAAGCCGATGAATTGCGAGGCGACCGAGCCCACCCGTTCAGCGGGCCGATCGACAGCCAAGGGCTCCAGGGCCGGCATCACGATCCCGTCTAGGAATCCCCGGGCAAGCAGGTCATGACCATCGGGTGAGAGGACTCCGCGCAGCATCGCCAACAACGCGGGTTGCACCTGCGGGTCGTCCCAGACCCCCAGCAGCGCGCCCAACAAGCGCTCCCCCACCCCGTCCGGCCCTGCGGCGACCACTGGCGCAAGGACCTGGCGCGGATCCACCGGCAGCTCCAAGGCAGCCAGGTAGAGGTCGTCCTTGCTGCCGAAGAAGTGGTGCACGAGCGCGGCATCCACACCGGCCTCTCTCGCCACCGCGCGGATGGTGGTGCCGGCTAGCCCCATGCTCGCGAACGATGCCCTGGCCGCCACCAGGATCGCGGCTTTGGTGTCCGGCGAACCGGGGCGCCGCCCCCGCCGACCTGGCGCCGCCGTACTCATCCCGCGCTCCCAGCGTCGGCCGGGCGGGCCAGATGTTCGCGGGCGAACTCCAACGACTCGACCAGGTCGGCCTCCCGCTCCGCGGCGGTCTCGGCCTTGCGGGTATTGATTTCGAGTACGACGTGACCGGAGAAGACCTGCCCGTCCGCGCTCGGAGCGCTCAGGTGTCGCAGGAACTCCGCGGCCCCGACAGTGCCTCGACCGGGCACCAGATGCTCGTCCTTGGGTGAGCCGGTGCCGTCGGTCAGATGGACGTGCCGCAGACGCGACCCCATCCGCTCAGCCATCTCGATCGGATCCGAATGGGCGGTGGCCGCATGGGAGAGGTCGATGCAGGTATTGGCGTAATCGTCCTCGGAAGGGTCCCAGCTCGGTAGGTACATCTCGACTCCCCGCCGCGAGGCTCCGCGCGCCTTCCCCACCCGCCGCTGCCCGCCCGAGGCCTTCCAGGGATACATGTTCTCTACGGCGAACGCGACGCCCGTCTCGGCTTCCAGATCGGCGATCCCCTCGACGAAGCCGGTGGCGTAATCCTTCTGCCAGCGGAACGGCGGATGCACCACGACCACGTCCGCGCCGACCTCGTCGGCCATCTCGGCCGAACGCCACAGCTTCACCCAGGGATCGGTGCCCCACACGCGCTGGGTGATGAGGAGACAGGGAGAGTGGATGGCGGCGATCGGGATCCCGTGGTGCTCCGACAAGCTCTTCACCGCCGCGGTCTGCTGGCTGAGGCTGTCGATGCCGACCATAACTTCGACCGCGTCGTAGCCGAGCCGCGCGGCGAAAGCGAAGGCGTGCGCGGTCGAGTCCGGAAAGGCGGAGGCGGTCGACAGCGCGACCAGCGGCCC
This sequence comes from Nocardioides sp., assembly GCA_037046605.1. Classification (GTDB taxonomy): domain Bacteria; phylum Actinomycetota; class Actinomycetes; order Propionibacteriales; family Nocardioidaceae; genus Nocardioides. The sequence goes on along the minus strand of JBAOHF010000037.1, from coordinate 198,261 downwards.
GGCTGAGCTCGCCGACGGTTCGGCACTCATTGGTTCGACGCCGCTCATTGGTTCAACAGGGTGATCAAGACCCCACCGGATCGAGGAGTGCGAACTGGTCGAGCCGCTCGAGGATGACGCCCTCGCGCAGCGCCCAGGGGCAGATCTCGAGAGCCGGGAGGTCGAAGATATCCATGATCGCCTCGGCAACCAGCGCGCCCGGGACGATCTGATGGGTCCGGCTCGGCGAGACACCCGGCAGCACGGCGAGCTCGTCGGCAGGCATGGAGATGAGCTTCGGAATCCACTCACCGAGGCTGTCGGCGGGCAACATCCGCGGCACCAGCGGCCCCTCGGTCGAGGAGGCAGCGCCGCAGATCCGGGCAAGGGATCGGAAGGTCTTGGAGGTTGCCGAAGCGTGATCGGGCGCTCCGGGTCGCAGCAGGTGGCCGGCATCACGCGCTATCTCCGCGCGGATCCGCTTTCGCAGCCGGCGTACCTCATCGTCGGACGGCGCATGGCCGTCGGCCCACAGGGAAGCGAGTCTGGCCGCGCCGAGCGGCAACGACCAGGCGACGTCGGGAACCTCGTCGGTGCCTCCCGCGATCTCCAGGGAGCCGCCGCCGATATCGAAAACGGCCAGCCGACCGGCGGACCATCCGAACCAGCGCCGAACGGCCAGGAAGGTCAGCCGCGCCTCGTCCTCGCCGGAAAGCACGCTCAGGGTCACCCCCGCACGGGCTCGCACCGCCGCCAGGACGTCGTCGGAGTTGATCGCATCCCGGACGGCCGACGTGGCGAAGGCGAGCATCTCCTCGCACCCCTTGTCCTCGGCGACAACGACCGCCTGAGCACAGAAGCCGACCAGCGCATCCACACCGGCCTCGGTGACCGCTCCGGACTCATCGAGGTGTTCGGCCAGGCGGAGCGGCTCCTTGTAGGAGTACGCCGGAAGGGGCGCGGCACCGGCGTGGCCGTCGACCACGAGCAGGTGCCCGGTATTCGAGCCAATGTCGAGAACGCCCAGCCGCATGGCGCCAACTTACCGGCAACGGCCGGACACCCCCGAGCCAACGACCCGAGCCAACTACCCTGGCCCGATGAACGAGGTGGCCTTGGACTTCCCGCGGGTCTGGGTCGAGTTCCCCGATCCCGAGGCGAGTGATCCCTCTGCTCCGGCCCAGCTCTTCCGATGCGACCTCACCTGGCTCACCTCGCGCTATCACTGCATCTTCGGGGCCGGGTGCCACGGCATCTACGCGACCTCTCCCGGCGCCGGATGCTGCACCCTGGGCGCGCACTTCGCCGACAAGGCCGACGAACGCCGGGTCGCCGAAGCGGTCGCCAGGCTGACCCCCGAGCAGTGGCAGTTGCGGCCACCGGGAAAGGTCCGGCGCAAGGACTGGGTCGACGTCGACGCGGACGGCGCCCGCACGACGCGGGCCGTAGACGCCGCGGGGGAGTCGGCCTGCATCCTGCACAACCGCGCGGGCTTCGCAGCGGGAACCGGGTGCGCGCTGCACCTCCTGGCGGCGGCCGAAGATCGTCACCCTGTCCAGACCAAGCCCGACGTGTGCTGGCAACTTCCACTGCGGCGCACCTACCGGACCGTCGAACGACCCGACGGCACCAACTACCTGGAGGTCTCCGTCGGTGAGTACGACCGGCGTGGTTGGGGCCCGGGCGGGTTGGACCTGGATTGGTACTGCACCGGCAATCCCCTGGCCCACGACGCCGCGGAACCTCTCTACGTCACCGCCGAGGTCGAATTGCGGGCATTGCTCTCCGACGCCGCCTACGACGTGCTCGTCGAGTTGTGCGAGCGTCACCTGGGGTCAGCCTCGAAGCCGGCTCCTCATCCCGCCGACTGACTCCAAATTCAGTCCCCGCGAGGGGGCCGAGTTGGACATTCGGCCAACCGCAAAACCCACCCCGATGCGGGAGTGCGCGGCGACTTCGTCCACAATCAGTGATATGCGCCTCGATCACGTGTCGTTCGCCGCCGGTCCGGACGGACTGGCCAGCACCGCCCGGCGCATCGGGGGACTTCTCGGAGCAGAGTTCATCGATGGGGGCATTCACCCTCGGTTCGGCACGCGCAACATGATTCTGCCGCTCACCGAGGGAACCTACTTCGAGATCGTGGAGGTCCTCGACCACCCGGCCTCGGACAAGGCCCCGTTCGGCCAAGCCGTTCGTGCCCGCTCTGCGGCCGGCGGTGGATGGCTGGGCTGGGTCGTCGCCGTGGACGACTTGGCAGCCGTCGAGGAACGCCTCGGCCGGCCCGCAGCGCCCGGCAACCGGCATCGACCCGACGGCACCGAGCTCGTGTGGCGGCAGCTCGGCATCAACGGCTTGATCGCTGATCCGCAACTGCCCTTCTTCATCCACTGGGATGTCCCGGCCGACCTGCACCCCAGCGCCAACTCGACCGGCGAGTTCTCCCTTGCCTGCCTCGAGATCGCCGGCGTCCCCCAGCGGGTCAGCGAATGGTTGGGCGAAGCCGTCGAGGCTCCGCTCGAGGACGTGAAGGTGGAGTGGGTGGCGCCGAACGGCCAGCCCGGCATCGTCGCGGCCCAGTTCCTGACGCCGAGCGGCCTGGTCCGCATCTGAACGACGGCACCCAACCGTTGCTGCCCCCTGAGTCCAGGGGACCACGCGGGATGAGTGGCGGGATGACTGGCGGGATGAGTGCCGCCCCGAAGCCTCCGGCAGGCGTGCGGCCGAGTCCGAACATCTGGAACCATCCGGCCACCTATGAGCTGGAGAACCACGCCTTCGACCCGGACGGCTTGATTGAGGCCGCGATGCGCGACGTACGGGACTGGGCAGGCGCCGATGTCCTCGACATCGGCTGCGGCACCGGGTTCCATCTCCCCCGCTGGGCGACCACGGCGCGAAGCGTCGTCGGGGTGGAGCCTCATGCCGGACTCGCCGGCTTGGCCCGGCGCCGCTCACGTGCCCTGGACGCCGTCTCGGTCGTGGAGGGAACCGCGCAGAGAATCCCGCTCCCCGACGCCTCTATCGACGTCGCCCACGCCCGCTGGGCCTACTTCTTCGGCCCCGGCTGCGAACCCGGGCTCGCTGAGCTCGCTCGGGTGGCCAGGCGCGGCGCGGCGGCATTCGTGATCGACAACGACCCCACCCGGTCGACCTTCGGTGCGTGGTTCCGTCGGGGCTATCCCGACGTCGACCCGCACGCGGTCCAGCGTTTCTGGTCGATGCAAGCCTGGCAGCGCACCCCACTCCTGACTCGCTGGTCATTCGGGTCGCGGGCCGATCTGGAAGCGGTCGTCGGGATCGAGTTCGATCCGGTCACCGCGGCCGAGATCCTCGGAGAACACCACGGCCTCGAGGTGGACTACGCGGTCAACCTCTGGTGGCGTCGCTTCTGAGGTCCCCGGCCGCTCGACGCCGCCCCGTCCGAGCGGGGTTATCCTGCGCCAATGCCGCCAGCCACCCAGCCCCTCTCACGCCGCGGAATCCTCGCCGGGCTTGGTGCCGCCGGTGCCTCCGGGGCACTCGCCGTTGCCAGCGGTTCACCAGCCCGCGCCCAAGCCGGGTCGGGTTCGGTCGTGGTCGTCGGAGCCGGCACCGCCGGGCTGTCCACGGCGCGTCGGCTGCGGGCCCTCGGCTACGCCGTCACCGTGCTGGAGGCGCGTCCCCGCGTCGGTGGTCGAGTGCACACCTGGCGCGGCTGGGGTGACGTCCCGTTGGACCTCGGAGCCTCCTGGATCCACGGCTACCGCGGCGGCAATCCGGTCACCCCGCTGGCACAGGCGGCCGGGGCGCGGCTGGTTGCTTCGTCGTACTCCTCGGGGAGGCTGCACATCGACCCCGCGCTCAGGCGCGCCGGCTTGACCAGGCACCACGCCGCGCGTTGGGAGGAGGTCGTGAGCCAAGCCGAACGCCGCGCCCGTCAGCAGCCACGCGATCGCTCGCTGCGTCGGGCGATCCGAGGTGTGACTTCGGGCCAGGACCTGAGCGCGACCGAGCGTGCCGATCTGGCCTTCTACCTCAATGCCAACTACCGCACCGAGTGGGGCCTCGGCCCCGGGCGACTCTCGGCCAAGACGGTCGAGGCCGGCGAGGAGTACGGCCGCACCGGCGAGGACGCCTTCTTCCCCGACGGCTACGACCAGGTGACCGACTTCCTCGCGGCCGGGCTCACCATCCACACCTCGACGCCCGTACGACGGATCGTGTCGCGCTCCCGCCGGGTCGAGGTGCACACCGACTCAGGCACGCTCGACGCCGACGCGGTGGTGGTGACCGTGCCGTTGGGAGTGCTGCGCCGCGAGCAGATCGACTTTCGTCCCGGCCTTCCCGACGCACACCTCCACGCCATCGATGCACTGGGAATGGGCGTGCTTAGCAAGACCTGGATCCGATTCCCTCATGCCTTCTGGCCGGCCGATGTCGATTGGCAGGAATACCTCGGGCCTCGTGCGGGCTGGTTCGCCGAATGGTTCAGCATCGCCAAGGCCGGTCCGCCGGTGCTCCTGGCCTTCCACGGCGGCCGCAAGGCGCGCAGCCTGGAACGAGCCGAGCCCGGCGACGTACAGGCCGAAGCCATGCGCGCACTGCGCACGATGTTCGGCTCATCGATTCCCGAACCCATCGCCATCAAGACCAGCAACTGGTCGACCGACCGATGGGCACACGGCTCCTACTCCGCCAACACAGTCGGTTCCACACGCGCCGATCGGGTGGCACTGGGTCGCCCCGTCGCCGGACGTATCTTCTTCGCCGGCGAGGCCACCGAACCCGACTACTCCTCGACGGTCCACGGTGCCTGGCTCTCGGGACGCCGCGCGGCGCGTCAGGTCGCCCGTCGCCTCGGGTAGCCGCAGCCCAGCAAGGCGGTGATGCGGCAGCGGTCGCACTAGAGTTCCGGCTGTGCGTGACCTCTCCCCGATCGACCCTGCGGGCCACCTCATCCACATCGGGCCCCAGAAGACCGGCTCCACCGCCATCCAGGTGGCGCTTTCAAACGTTCGCGACCAACTGCCGGGCCACGGCGCCTACTACCCACGCGGCAACTACCGGCGCAGGCGGGCTGGCTGGGCACTCGGACTGCCCGGGGCGCCGAGCGGGACCACGTATGGGATCTCCTACTGGAACCAACTGGTGCGCGAAGTCCGTCGCGCCGGCGACCTGCGGGTGTGCATCAGCGACGAGAATTACGGAAAGGCCAGCAACCAGATCGTCGAACGGATCGTGCGCGATCTTGCCGGGCCCACGACCCATGTCGTGGCCGTGGCGAAGAGGTTCGACCGATTGCTCCCTTCTCAGTGGCAGGAGCGGATCAAGTCCGGACAAGTGCTCGATTTCGACGCATGGCTCCGGGTGGTGCTCGGGGACGAGCCGGACAGCTACGAGTACCGGAACTTCTGGCAGGGCCATGACTTCGGGCAGCTCGTCGCCCGGTGGACCCAGTTCGTCCCGCCGGAGAATTTCACGCTCATCATTGCCGAGGAAGGCAACCGCACCCAGCTCTACCGGGTCTTCGAAACGTTGCTCGGGCTGCCCGAGGGGATCCTCAAGTCGGATCCCACGCAATCGAACGAGAGCCTCTGGTGGAGCGATCTGGAACTGCTGCGTCTGATCCGCGCGATGTACGGCGAGCACGGCGGCGCCCACGGTGGTCTGGCACCACTGCGCAAGTCGGTGGTGGAGAGCTGGCGCGCGTGCGACACACCCGCACTCGGCCCGAAGACACCACCCTTCCCGAACTGGGCTCTGGAGCGCATCCGCGAACTTGGTGCCGAACGGGCCGAGCAAGCGCGCCAACTGCCCGTGCGCGTCGTGGGCGATCCCGGATGGCTGGCGGAGGTCGATCCGGCACCCGACAGCGGCGTGGGTGCTGACGAACTGGTGGTGCCGCTGGACCGGGCGGTCAGCATGGTGCACGGGATCTTGCGCGCCCAGGGCGTCTTCGACAGCCCGGGACCGGGTGACGAAGAGCCGGCTACCGACGAACCCGGACCACACTCGCCGCTCGACGAAATCGGTACTCGCGAGCTAGCCGGCACCCTGCTGCGCCGGCTGACCGGCCGGCGCTGACGCGAGTTCACTCAAAGATGCTTGCGTGCTTCGCGCAGGCTTAGCCCACTCAGCTGATCCTCGTGTGCGGCCAAGAACGTGCGCACCCACCCGGGGTCGGTATAGGCGTAGTCGCGCAGTGCCCAGCCGATCGCCTTGCGTAGAAAGAACTCTCGCTCGAACGGCGTCCCTGCCAGTCGCGGCTCCAGGTTCTGCTCGATGGCATGGGTGAGCAGGCCAAGGTCGGCCTGCTCCCGGGCCCCGAGGTTGGCCAGGATCGCGGTCCGGCGCAGCCACAGGTCCTGACCCCGCGCCCACTCCCACATCACGGGTCGCACCCGCTCGGATTCGGCTCGAAGCGCCGGACCCACCAGATGGCCGGCGATCTCGTCGACCAGGTCCCACCAGGCACCGGTCACGATCAGATGCCGCCAAAGCGGCAGCCGGGAAGCGTCCCGCCAGTTGTGCGCCAGCCGATGGCGCGCCAGCGAGATCGCGGCGTACCGCTCCTCGCGGTAGGCCGCCCGATCCCACAGCTCCAAAATCATCGACTCCCACGCCTCGGGAGTCTTCGGCTGCAGCTCACGGTCGCCCAGGATCGGGCGCAGACACGACTTCATGACCGGGCGGCTGAGCCCGTAGTACGGCATCGCCGACTTCATGTAGCGCTGTTGAGCGACCGCGCGCTGCGGGTCCGCGTGTTCGGAAAAGGATCGGCGGACGATCGCGACCAACTCGCGATCGCCCGCCACTCCACTAGTGGAGTCCAAGCCCAGAGGGGAGTCCGGCACTAGCCGATCAAACCCTCGCTGACCAGGAAGTCCTTGGCCACCGTCTCCGGGAGCTCACGATCCACCGAGATCCGACCGTTGAGCTCGGTGAGCTTCTCGGTGGTCAGCGCTGCCATGAGCGCCTCGAGGCGCGGCTGCACATCGGGATGCGCGGTGAGGAACGCCGAGGAGACGGCGGGCACGAGGTTCTGTGCCGGCTGGATCTTCAAGTCGTCCTCCAGCAAGACCAGGCCCTGGCTGGCCAGCGTGCCGTCGGTGGTGCTCGTCAGGCCGAGTTGAGCCTCGCCGTCGATGACGGCCTGGTAGGTCGCATCGCTGGCGAACCCCAACGGGAGGATGTCGGTGACCTTGATGCCGTAGTCGCCGGAGAGTCCGCCCGAGCAGTCGGCGCGGCCCTCACAGTCGGGGGCAGCCGCCAGGACGACCTTCTTGCCCTTCAACTGCGACAGCTTGGTCAGGCCCCCGTTTTCGTCGGAGTACTTCTGGGAGACGAAGAAGGCGTTCGTATCGGTGGCTTCGGAGGGAGCGAGCATCGTGATGCCCTTGTCGGCAAAGAGAGTGCTGGCGTTGGCCAGGCTCTCGGCCGCGTCCGAAGTGGTCAACGACGGCGCGTCGGCACCGTTGACGGTGGTGTTGAGGAAGTCGACGACTCCGCCGACGTACTCCGGCACCACGTCGACCTCGCCGGGGAAGGTCTGCATGTACACATCACGGGTGTCGACCAGCTTGACCTCGGGCTGGAAGCCCATATCGGCCAGCACCTGTTCGTACATGCTGGCCATCAGCGCCGCCTCGGACCAGGACTGACCCGAGATGCGCACCGGCCCCATGGCCGCGGCGGAACTGCTGTCGGATCCCGTGCTGTCGGTAGTGCCGGTGTCGTTGGCACAGGCGACCAACGACACGCTCGCGACCGCGACGAGCGCGGCCACCTTGAAACGTCGTTTCCAGATATTCACGCGCTTCTCCTTCGAGTTGGCCCGGAGATCCGGGCTTGGGCAGGTGTGATCCAGCGACCGACGGCCCACGCCGCCACTTCCAGGCCGAGGGCGCCCAGGGCCACAACGACAGCCCCGGCCACGCCCTTGCCGTAGTTGGAACGGAAGAAGCCATCGGTGATAACCCTGCCGAGGCCGGGCCCTGCAACCATCGCGGCGATGGTCGCGGTTGCCCAAACCTGAACCAGGGCCAGTCTTATTCCACTCCACACCAGCGGCAACGCCAGCCGGAGTTCGACCTGCCAGAAGCGCTGCCAATTGCTCATGCCCATCCCAGTGGCTGCCTCCTTGACCTCCCCGGAGACCTCGCGCACGGCGACGAACGCGTTGGTCATCAGTGGCGGCAGCGCGAAGGCCGCGAGCGCGAGCAGGGTCGCAAGCCCGGCCCTGCCGAAGGGGCCGAACTCGTCTCGCCCGGGCCAGGTCGCGGTCACGAGCAGACCGAGCAGGGCGAAGGTGGGCACCGCGCGACCGACTCCGGCGGAGTTGAGCACGACCACGCCGCCGCGGCCGAGGTGCCCCAGCCACAGGGCCAGCGGCAAGCCGAGAACGACGGCGATCGCCATCGCGGTAGCGGTGAGCAGCAACTGCTGGGCACCGAGCTCGAGGAAGCCTCCGGGCCCAGTCCAGTTGGCGGGATCGCGGAGGTATTGCCAAGTAGCGCCCGTGACCGACTGATGCACGACGAGCTGAGCTGTGACCGCCTGGGCGAGACCCACCAACGACTCACTCACGCGGCAACCCGCTTAGTCCACGGAGTCAGCAGCCGCTGAACTCCCACCAGGAGCAGGTCGAGAGCCGCCGCCAGCACCACGCAGCCGAGAGCGGCGGCGGCTAGCTCGGCGCGGAAGTTGGTGTCGACCCCGTCCTTGATCAGGTTGCCGAAGCCGCCGTAGGAGACCAGGGTTCCGATCGTGGTCAGCGCGACCGTGGAGACGGTGGCCACCCGGAGCCCGCCGAAAAGGACCGGCAAGGCCAAGGGAAACTCGATCTGGGCCAGCATCCGGGTCGGGCCGTAACCCAAGCCGCGGGCCGACTCACGCACCTCTTCGGGAACCGAGGCGAGCCCGTCCAACGCCGCGCGCACCAGGACCGTCAGCGAATAGAGCGCCAGACCCACCACCACCGTGGTGCGCGTCAGCCCGGTGAAAGGGACCAGCAGCGGGAAGAGCGCCAACGACGGCACGGTGTAGATGGCGGTCGACACACCCAGCACCGAGCTCTGCAGACCGGCGCTGCGCCGCGCCATCAGCGCCAGCGGCACCGCCAGCACAGCACCCGCAAGCACCGCGACGACGGTGATCAGCAGATGCTCGCTTCCGGCCGAGATCAGCTGATCGCCGCGGTCGCGGTAGTAGTCGACGCAGAACCAGTCGTTGACCAATCGGCTGTAGCAACTGGGCTCCACTGCAGCCTGGTGGCCGACAGCTACAGATAGGGTCACCGCATGGAGGCTACTCCTCACCACCCCCCTTCCCTGACGACCGAACCGCCCGGGAGCGGGGCCCCCCGGGGCGAGGCGATGATCGAGTTGAGCAGGGTCGGGAAGACCTTCCCGGACGGCACTCGAGCCGTCGACGACGTGACCCTCACGGTCGGTCGGGGCCAGATCTGCTGCTTGGTCGGGCCTTCCGGCTGCGGCAAGTCCACCACGCTTGAAGATGATCAACCGGCTGATCGAGCCGTCCGAGGGAACCATCCGCCTGGACGGCGCGGACGTGACTCACGGCGATCCTGTGGCCCTGCGACGTCGGATCGGCTACGTGATCCAGCAGGTCGGTCTCTTCCCGCACCAGACCATCGCCCGCAACGTCGCCACGGTCCCGCACCTCCTCGGCCGCCCGAAGGCGGAGATCGGCGAGCGGGTGCGTGAGCTGCTGACCCTCGTCGGGCTCGACCCCGAGGTCTACGCCGACCGCTACCCACACCAACTGTCCGGTGGCCAGCGGCAGCGCGTGGGCGTCGCGCGAGCACTCGCCGCCGACCCGCCGGTGCTGCTGATGGACGAGCCGTTCGGCGCCGTCGATCCGGTCGTCCGAGTGCGCCTCCAGCAGGAGTTCCGCAGTCTCCAGCAACGGCTGGGTACGACGGTGGTGATGGTCACCCACGACATCGACGAGGCGGTAGCCATGGGTGACGCGGTGGCCGTCTTCCGCGAGGGCGGCCGGCTGGCTCAGGAAGCCACCCCGCTCGGACTCCTCGCCGCCCCCGCCGACGACTTCGTGGCCGACTTCGTCGGCTCGACCACCAGCTTGCGCCGTCTCTCGGTGACCCCGATCCGGGAAACGGACCTGGAGGCCCTACCCACGCAGAGTCCGCCCGACCCGGCACCCCGGGTGCTGATCGGTCAATCCCTGGAGCAGGGATTGACCGCGCTGCTGACCTCCGACGTGGGCTGGGCCCTGGTGAGCCACAACGGTCGCGATCTCGGCGTACTCACCCCTGCCGGCGTACACCGGGCCTTGCGGCGCGCCCTGCTGCAGGTCGCCGAGGCGAGCGCGCCACCAGAGCCAGGCGGCCGATGAGCGCCACCCCGCTCTCGCGAGCCGAGCGCCAGGGGAAGCTCACCCTGCTCGCACTCACGCTCGGATCGGGCATCGCGATCCTGGACGGAAGCATCGTCAATATCGCGTTGCGGACCATCGGCACCGAACTCGATGCGACCCTGGCTGAGCTCTCGTGGGTGGTCAACGGCTACCTGCTCAGTCTCGCCTCCCTCGTCCTGGTCGGCGGCGCGTTGGGCGACCGGCTCGGCCGACGCCGGATCTACCTCGTCGGCATGGCCGTCTTCCTGGTCGCCTCCGCGCTCTGCGCGCTCGCTCAAACCCCTGGCCAGCTGATCGCGTTGCGCGTGGTGCAGGGCATCGGCGCCGCGCTGCTCACTCCCGGAGCCTTGGCGATCATTCAGAGCTCGTTCCGCGCAGAGGAGCGGGCGGCGGCTATCGGCACCTGGGCAGGGTTCTCCGGGGTCTCGGCAGCGATCGGCCCGTTCCTGGGCGGATGGCTGATCGATCACGGGAGTTGGCGGTGGATCTTCGGCATCAACGTGCCGCTCTGTCTGGTGGTCCTCCTACTGACGAGGTACGCCGCGCCGGAGAGCCGCGATCCGGCGGTCGCCGGCCGCTTCGACTGGGTGGGTGCCACGCTGACGGTCGGCTGCCTGGCGTCGTCGACGTACGCGCTGACCGCGGCGGGCAATGCGGACGCCACCGCCACCGCGATCGCCGCTCTGGTGGCACTCGCCATGGGGGCCGGCTGGCTGTGGAGCGCGCGGCGAAGCCTCAATCCCCTCGTCCCCCTCTCACTGTTCTCCTCGCGGACCTTCGCGGCCGCCAACGCCATGACAGCCCTGGTTTACGGGGCGTTCGGGGCGGTGATGTTCGTCGTCGTCCTGCAACTGCAGGTGAGCGCCGGTTGGTCGGCGCTCACCTCGGGGCTCTCCGCACTGCCGCTCACGATCGCTTTGATGCTGCTGTCCTCCCGTGCCGCGGCGATCGCAGCTCGGATCGGTCCACGGATCCCCATGACGGTCGGCCCGCTGCTGTGCGCGGCCGGAACGCTGCTCCTCCTCGGAGTCGGGGCCGGGACCGGCTGGGCGGGCGTCCTGCCTGGCATGTCCGTGTTCGCGCTCGGCCTTGCCGCCCTCGTTTCGCCATTGACAGCAGCTGTCTTGAACGCAGCACCCGAGCAGCAGTCGGGAGTTGCCAGCGGAATCAACAACGCGGTGGCTCGGGCGGGTTCCCTATTGGCCATCGCTGCCGTGCCGGCACTTGCCGGGCTCTCCGGGGATGCCTACCTCGACCCATCGGCGATGACCCATGGCTACCGGGTCACGATGCTCGGCTGCGCGATCCTGCTGACGGTCGGCGGCCTGGTCTCATGGTTCGGGTTGCGCGAGGAGTGAGGCCGGCCTCGCAGTGAGGGCGGGCGACCCGGTGGAGTCTCGCGCCGAGTCAATGAGCCGGGTCAGTGCTGGCTGGAACCCCGCACGACCAGCGTGGGCGTGAGGAGTACGCCGCCGCCCTCGGACTCCAGCGCGGCCCGTGAGGCGGACTCATCGAGCGAGTCGGCTTCCGGATCGTTCGTCCGGCCGGTCAGCCGCTTGAGCGCCGCGACGAGCTCGACGGCGACCTGCTCGAGCGGTTGCCGCACCGAACTCAACCCGGGGGGCACCACGTGGGCGACCTGGGAGTCGTCGAAGCCGACGACGCCGACCTCACGGCCCGGAGCGATCTGCCGGTGCCACAAGGTGTGCAACACCCCCATAGCCAAAGTGTCGGAGGCACAGACGAAGCCGGTGACCTGCTCGGTGTCCAGCAGACTCGGCGGCAGCTAGCGCACCCGCCTCGACGGAGTCGACAACCCGACGCTCGACGGGCTGGAGTTGCCTCTCGGCCAGCACGCGGGTCCAGCCGGATCGGCGGTCGTCCATGATCGGCGAGTCGGCTTCCCAGCCCAGGAAGGCCAGGCGCTGGTGTCCTTGATCGGCCAGGTGCCGAGTGGCCAGCGCCGCCCCCTCGGCGCCGTCGACGTCCACCCAGGGATGGGTGCTGTCGGGGTCGTTCCATGGTCGACCGAACGCAGCGAACGGGAACCCCCGCTCGCGCAACCAGCGGGTCTGCGGGTTGCCCAGGTAGGTGTCGGTGACGACGAAGGCATCCACCGCGTTGGAACGAACGAGTTCGTCGTATCCGGCTTCGGGATCCTCGGGGTCACCGGAGAAGAGCAGCACGTGATAGCCGGCGGCCTGGCTGGTCTCGGTGAGGGTGTGCACCAGCCGATCCATCAAGGCGTTTGCGGTGCTCTCCTGGGCAGGGGGAAATCGCAGGCCGATCAGGCGTGAGCTCTGGGTGCGCAGGTTGCGTGCCGCACGGTTGGGCGAATAGCCGAGATCCTCGATCGCTTGGCGTACCCGGGCCAAGGTGTCTGGTCGCAGCAACTCGGGGTTGTTGATCGCGTTGGAGACCGTCTGCCGCGAGACCCCGGCATGGTCGGCAACATCGGTCAGGGTCGCAGCAATTGCGCCGCGAGCCAGACTCACCGGGCCGCTCGTTCCCATCGTCGCCCCTTGATCGATCCAATCGCTGGTTTCAGTGTGCTTATCTGTGCCTGCGAGCGTCAAACCGACCCACCGCAAGCGGTGAGCGGCGCGAATGCCGTGAGGTGTCGGCGCCGGCGGATACGGTCCCTGCATGGCCAAGACCACGCGCGCACGAGCGCAGTTCCGTTGCTCCGAATGTGGGTGGGAGACCGCCAAGTGGGCTGGGCGCTGCGGCGAGTGCCAGAGCTGGGGTTCGGTCAGCGAGGTCGGCGCTCCGAAGACGCGTGCGGTCGCCGGCCCGGTGACCATCCCGGCACGCCCGATCACAGAAGTCGAGACCCGCGAGCACAGCCGCTCCTCCAGTGGGGTGGCCGAGCTCGATCGAGTTCTCGGCGGCGGTCTGGTCCCTGGTGCGGCGATCCTGTTGGCCGGAGAGCCGGGTGTCGGCAAGAGCACGCTGCTCCTTGAGGTGGCTGCGCAAACCGCGCGTGCGGGGCGCACCGTCCTCTATGTCACCGGTGAGGAATCCACCGCGCAGGTCCGCCTGCGCGCCGAGCGCACCGGAGCACTGACCGACAAGCTCTATCTTGCCGCCGAGACCGATCTGGGCGCCGTGCTCACCCATGTGGAGACAGTGCGCCCGGATCTCCTGATCGTCGACTCCGTGCAGACCATCGCCACGGCGGAGATAGAGGGGGCGCCGGGAGGGGTCACCCAGGTGCGCGAGGTCTCGGCTGCCTTGGTCCGCATCGCCAAGACTCGCGACCTGACGACATTGCTGGTCGGTCACGTCACCAAGGACGGCCAGGTCGCCGGCCCGCGCGTGCTCGAACACCTCGTCGACGTGGTGCTGGCGTTCGAGGGCGAACGCAATTCCCGGTTCCGGATGCTGCGCGCCGGGAAGAACCGCTTCGGCCCGGTCGACGAGGTCGGCTGCTTCGATCTCGACTCCCAAGGAATCAGCGCCGTTGCCGATCCGACCGGCCTCTTCATCGAGCAACACACCCACCAGACACCCGGCAGCTGCGTCGCGCTGATCATGGAGGGCCGTCGGCCCATGCTGGCCGAGGTTCAGGCTCTGGTCACTCAGACGGCGAGCGAACGCCCCCGCCGCACCACCTCTGGGGTCGACGCCAATCGAGTGCACCTGATCCTGGCCGTGCTGGCGCAGCATTGCGGACTCCGGCTGCACCAACACGACGTGTTCGTGGCCACCGTCGGCGGCGCTCGTCTCAACGACCCGGCGGCCGACCTGGCCATCGCCCTGGCCATCGTCAGCGCCAGCTTGGGCCAACCCCTACCGACGGGCTTGGTCGCCGTCGGCGAGCTCGGCCTGGCCGGGGAAATCCGACGGGTCCGCGAGCTCGACCTGAGGTTGGGCGAGTCCGCGCGACTCGGGTTCACACTCGCCGTGGTTCCCGGGCGGCAAGGCACCACACCGGGTCGGCTGGTCACCCATGGCGACTCCGGCCTGGAGGTCACCGAGGCCCCGGGGATCCGGTCCGCTCTGACCGTCACCGGTCTCCGATCGGTCGATGCAGCCGTCGGCCCGCACCGGCTCAGCACCGCTTGATCTCCGCCGGGCCCTAGACTGTCCGCGTGGCTGGGACGGATCGGGGCGAAGAGAGTTTGCGTCTGCGCAACACCCTTGCGCTGATCGCGCCCGGCACTGCGATCCGTGACGGCCTGGAGCGGATCCTGCGCGGTCGCACCGGGGCGCTGGTCGTGCTCGGCCACGACCGCACCGTCGAGGCCATCGCCAGCGGCGGGTTCACCATGGACGTGCCCTTCACTGCCACCGGGCTGCGTGAGCTGGCCAAGATGGACGGCGCGATCATCGTCGACGCCGACATCAGCAAGATCCATCGCGCGGCGGTGCACCTGATGCCCGACCACACCATCCCCACCGAGGAGACCGGCACCCGGCACCGCACCGCTGATCGCGTCGCCAAACAGACCGGGTTTCCGGTGATCTCGGTGTCGCAGTCGATGCAGATCATCGCGGTCTACGTCGGAGAGACCCGCCACGTGCTCGAGGACGCCGGCCAGATCCTGTCCCGGGCCAATCAGGCCCTGGCCACCCTGGAGCGCTACAAGCTCCGCCTCGACGAGGTCTCGGCCACCCTCTCCGCCCTCGAGATCGAGGACCTGGTCACCGTGCGGGATGTGGCCGTGGTGGCGCAGCGGCTGGAGATGGTGATCCGCATTGCCCGTGAGATCGAGGACTACGTCACCGAGCTCGGCACGGATGGGCGGCTGCTCTCCCTCCAACTGGAGGAACTGGTCAGCGGCGTCGACGGCGAGCGCGAGCTCGTGATCCGCGACTACCTCCCCGAGGGCCGGCGCGGCAAGACCCCGGAGAACGCCTTGGCGCGACTCGAGGGCCTCTCCCCCACTGATCTGGTCGACCCTTCCTCGGTCGCCCGGGCCCTGGGACTCGGAGTCGGCGAGCACCTCGATGGCGCCGTAGCACCTCGCGGCTACCGACTGCTGGCCAAGGTGCCACGATTGCCGGCCAGTGTCGTGGACAGGCTCGTGGACCACTTCGGCACCCTGCAGAAGCTGCTCTCAGCGGGGATCGACGATCTCCAGACCGTCGAGGGAGTCGGTGAACTGCGCGCCAGGAGCGTGCGCGAGGGACTCAGCAGACTCGCGGAGTCAAGCATCGTGGAACGGTTCGTCTGATCCTCACGGCGACAACCACCGCGCCACTTTGCGAGCCGGTCAGCCGTTAGGCTCCGGCGCCCCGGATTCGGCGACGTAGTCGGTGGGCTGCCCTTCGCCCGGAGACGCCGTAGTCGCGCCGGTCGCAGACGGAGACGACTCTGCCGGCACATCCGCCGGCCGCTTCAGCTGGAAGAGCAACTGTCCCGGCTCACCACCGAAAGCCGCTGCCTCCAGCCGATACCACCCGGGAGAGGCCCATCGGGTCGTGCGGCTGCACCCGTCGTCGGAACGACGACCCGACCAGGTCACCGAGACCTTGACCCCGACGTCGTTGCGCAGCACCAGCTGCTGGCTCGGCACGGAGGCGGGACATTGTCGACTTGTCCACACTTCACCCAGTCGGTTGGTCACGGCAACCGTGACTGCCCGGGCCGAGACGTTGAAGTAGCAGGCTTCGGTACGCCGAGTCTTCAGTTCCAGCACCAGCGGGGTCGGACGCCAGGCTGCCGCCTGGGTGACGAAGGGCGACACAGCGATATCCGCCGGGTCGCACAACCCCTCCGGTGTGGCCAGGTTGGGACTGGCTTCCGGCGTAGTCGCGCGCTTCTTCTTCTTCACCTTCACCACGCTCGCACCCGGACTCGGTGCGGTGGACTTCGCCGACGTGGGCGACACGGTGTCCTTGGCCTTGTTCTGCCCGCCGCCGGTGAGCGCATTGAGCCCGAAGCCGACCCCGGTCACCACGAGAAGCAGGATGCCGAGTACCAGGATTCGTCGTACCCAGTACACCCGCGCGGGCAGTCTCCGCCGCCGAGAAGGGACCGAACTCATGGCTGGCAGGCTAATCAGCCGGGGCGCATCGACGGCGCAGGCACGCGGGGAGTCCCCCAGAAGGGTCGCAACGGTCGCCGATCGTTAGGGTCTCGGTCATGCCGCGGTCGCCACTGCACACCCCGCTCATGGGGTGGTACGACGACAACGCCCGCGACCTCCCCTGGCGTGACCCGGCGGCGACCTCCTGGGCGGTGATGGTCTCGGAGTTCATGCTGCAACAGACCCCGGTGGCCCGGGTGCTGCCGGTCTACGAAGCCTGGATCCGTCGCTGGCCCACGCCAGCGGACTTGGCCGCCGCTCCGAGCGGTGAGGCGGTGCGGGCCTGGGGGCGACTCGGCTATCCACGCCGAGCGCTGCGTCTGCATGCGTCCGCCACCGTAATCACGGCTGAGCACGGCGGTCAGGTTCCCGCCGACCCCGCCGTCCTCCGAGGTTTGCCGGGCGTCGGCGACTACACCGCGGCGGCGATCGCCGCCTTCGCCTACGGCCGACGAGCGGTCGTGTTGGACACCAACATCCGCAGAGTCTTCGCCAGGGCCATGAGCGCTCGTGAGTTCCCTCCCCCCGGCTCCCCCAGCAAGGCCGAGCGCGCCGAGGCCGAGCAGTTGCTCCCCAATTCGGACATCGACGCCGCGCACTGGTCGGTGGCTGTGATGGAACTGGGGGCGCTGGTCTGCTCGGCGAGCGACCCGGCCTGCCCCACGTGTCCGATCGCCGAGCAGTGCGCATGGCTCCTCGCCGGCCGCCCGGCGTACGACGGGCCGCCGCGCCGTGGCCAGACCTACGCCGGTACCGATCGCCAATGCCGGGGCCGCATCCTGGGACTGGTGCGCGAGGCCGACGGCCCGGTTTCCCTCAACCGAATCGATCTCGTCTGGCCAGATACCCGACAACGCGAACGCTGCCTGGCCAGCCTGGTCGAGGACGGTCTCCTCGCCCCGGCCGGCCAGGCAGCGTATGCGTTGCCCGACTGATTCGCGCCCGATGGGCGCCTGGACTCAGCTCGTTTCGGCGGGACTGCCTTCGTCATCGACCGGACCGTCGACAGCAGGCGTCTCGACTCCGAGGTCGGCGGTCTCCAGCGGCAGCACGTCCGGCACGGAACCAACCTTCTGCCCCTTGAACGTGAAGACCGCGCTCGAGCCCTCACCCTCGACGTCGACCAGCACGATCTGACCCGGGCCGACCTCGCCGTACAGCATCTTCTCGGCCAACATGTCCTCGATCTCGCGCTGCACCGTCCGACGCAGCGGCCGAGCACCCAGCACCGGGTCGAAGCCACGTGTGGCGAGCAGGCTCTTGGCGGCCGGGGTGAGCTCGAGGCTCATGTCCCGGTCCTTGAGCCGCTTCTCCACCGACGCGATCATGTTGTCGACCATGGAGACGATCTGTTCCTGGGACAGCGGCGGGAACACGATGATCTCATCGACACGGTTGAGGAACTCGGGCCGGAAGTGCTGCTTGAGCTCCTCCGACACCTTGGCCTTCATCCGCTCGTAGCTGCCCGCCACATCGCCGGCCTGATTGAAGCCGAGGTTGATGCTCTTGGCGATGTCGCGGGTGCCGAGGTTGGTGGTCATGATGATGACGCAGTTCTTGAAGTCGACCACCCGGCCCTGGGAGTCGGTCAGGCGACCTTCCTCCAGGATCTGCAACAGCGAGTTGAAGATGTCGGGATGGGCCTTCTCGACCTCGTCGAACAGCACCACCGAGAACGGCTTGCGGCGCACCTTCTCGGTGAGCTGGCCGCCCTCTTCGTAGCCGACATATCCCGGAGGCGATCCGAACAGCCGCGACACGGTGTGCCGTTCGCCGAACTCGCTCATGTCGAGCTGGATCAGTGCATCCTCATCGCCGAAGAGGAATTCGGCGAGCGTCTTGGACAGCCAGGTCTTACCGACACCGGAGGGGCCGGCGAAGATGAACGAGCCGCCGGGACGCTTGGGATCCTTCAGACCCGCACGGGTACGACGGATGGCCCGGGAGAGCGCCTTGACGGCCTCTTCCTGGCCGATGACGCGCTTGTGCAGCTCGTCCTCCATCTTGAGCAGTCGGGTCGATTCCTCCTCCGACAGCTTCACGATCGGGATGCCGGTGGCCACCGCGAGCACCTCGGCGATGATCTCTTCGTCGACCTCGGCGATGACATCCATGTCGCCGGCGCGCCAAGCCCGCTCACGCTCGGCCTTGGCCTGGGTGAGCTGCTTCTCCTCATCGCGCAGCCGAGCCGCTGCCTCGAAGTCCTGGCCGTCGATCGCGGCCTCCTTGCGCTGCCGCACGTCGGCGATCTTCTCGTCGTACTCGCGCAGATCGGCCGGCGCCGTCATCCGCCGGATCCGCAACCGCGACCCGGCCTCATCGATGAGGTCGATGGCCTTGTCGGGCAGGAACCGGTCGGAGATGTAACGGTCGGCCAGGGTCACTGCCGATACCAACGCCTCGTCGGTGATCGTGACCCGGTGGTGGGCTTCGTAGCGGTCACGCAGGCCCTTGAGCATCTCGATGGTGTGCGCGATCGTCGGCTCGGGCACCTGGATGGGCTGGAAGCGGCGCTCCAGCGCGGCATCCTTCTCGAGGTACTTGCGGTATTCGTCGAGGGTCGTGGCGCCGATGGTCTGCAGCTCGCCGCGCGCGAGCATCGGCTTGAGGATGCTGGCCGCGTCGATCGCGCCTTCGGCAGCGCCGGCTCCGACGAGAGTGTGGATCTCGTCGATGAACAGCACGATGTCGCCGCGGGTCTTGATCTCCTTGAGCACCTTCTTGAGACGTTCCTCGAAGTCACCGCGGTATCGGGAACCGGCGACCAGGGCCCCCAGATCGAGGGTGTAGATGTGCTTGTCCTTGAGGGTCTCGGGTACGTGGCCCTTGACGATGTCTTGGGCCAGGCCCTCCACGATCGTGGTCTTGCCGACGCCAGGCTCGCCGATCAGCACGGGGTTGTTCTTCGTGCGCCGCGACAGGATCTGCATGACCCTCTCGATCTCGGTCTCGCGGCCGATGACCGGGTCGAGCTTGCCCTCACGAGCAGCCTGGGTCAGGTTGCGGCCGAACTGGTCGAGGACCATCGAGGAGTTGGGGGCATCGCCCCCGCTGCCGCCGGTCTGGGCTCCCGCCGTGGCCGCCTCCTTGCCCTGGAAGCCGGACAGCAACTGGATGACCTGCTGGCGCACGCGATTGAGGTCCGCGCCGAGCTTCTGCAGCACCTGGGCGGCGACACCCTCGCCCTCGCGGATCAAGCCGAGCAGGATGTGCTCGGTGCCGATGTAGGAGTGACCCAGTTGAAGCGCCTCGCGCAGCGAGAGTTCGAGCACCTTCTTGGCGCGCGGGGTGAACGGGATGTGGCCACTGGGCGCCTGCTGTCCCTGACCGATGATCTCCTCGACCTGGGCGCGCACCGCTTCCAGGGAGATGTCGAGGCTCTCCAGCGCCTTCGCGGCGACACCTTCTCCTTCGTGGATCAGGCCGAGCAGGATGTGCTCGGTGCCGATGTAGTTGTGCGAGAGCATGCGGGCCTCTTCTTGGGCCAGCACGACCACACGACGTGCCCTGTCGGTAAACCGCTCGAACATCGCTCAGACCTCTTCCTACGACGAACGGCGTGGCGGAAGCGCCAAGCCGATCGGACAACGATCGTCCCAGCCTACGTGTTCCCCCCAGGCCGCGCACTCGGATGAACGCTGGGCGTGAAGCCGCTTCGCACGGAGGTGGAAACTCAGGAACTGGTCGGCGCGCCGTTTGGCCGCCAGAAATAGGCAACGGCCGCGCGAAGGACCGAATTCCGGCTTCGCGCGGCCGTTCGCTGTGAGCGAAGTGCTACGCCGCGAGAACAGCGTCAGTGTGCGGCGTCGTAGGCCTCACGAATGTGAGCCGGAACTCGGCCGCGCTCGGTGACGTCGTAACCCACCGAACGCGCCCACGCGCGCACATCCTTAGCGCTGGGGCCTCCGGAGTCGCCGCTGGCGCGACGCTTCCGGCCCGTGGTGGCACCCGCAGTGGCGGCCTTGCGACCGTGAGCGACGAAGACGGCCAACGACTCGCGCAGCGCAGCGGCGTTGACCGCGTTGAGGTCGATCTCATAGTTGGTGCCGTCCAGACCGAATGAGACGGTCTCCACAGCTTCGGTCTGATCGATGTCGTCCAGCAGTAGAACAGTGACCTTTTGAGCCACGACGTACCCCCCTAGGTACTTGAGGAATTGGGAATTTATGCGCCCCCAGAAGCGCAGGTACATGGTGCCACATTGCGTGGTCTATATCCAGCCAACAACTACATTGTTGGGAAGTTCTTTACTTTAGGTCGCAGTCAGACTGGCTTCGGCCGGAGGTCCATGGCGATATCCAACACGCGTGCCGAGTGCGTGAGCGCTCCGACAGCAATGAAATCCACGCCGGTGGCCGCCACTTGACAAGCGCGGTCAATTGTCAAACCACCTGACGCTTCGAGTAGACAGCGGCCACCGGCCATCTTGACCGCCTCCGTCATCTCCTGATCCGACATATTGTCCAAGAGGACGGATTCCGCCCCGATCTCGAGCAATTCAGCCAATTGTGACAATTGAGTGACCTCGACTTGAACGGCGATGTCGGGGTATGCAGCGCGCACCAGGTGATATGCCTGCACCACGCCGCCGGCAGCGAGCACGTGGTTGTCTTTGATCAGGGCTTGGTCGGACAGATTCTCGCGATGGTTCACGCCACCGCCGCAGCGCACGGCGTATTTGTCCAACGTGCGGAGGTGCGGAATCGTCTTGCGGGTATCGCGCACCTTGGTGCCGGTCCCGGTGAGCGCATCGACCCACGTGGCGGTGGCCGTCGCCACCCCGGACAGATGGCACAGATAGTTCAGTGCGGTGCGCTCGGCGGTCAGCAGCAGTCCGGTCGGCCCCTCGACGCTCAGCAGCACGTCGCCGCGCCGGATCCGCGCCCCATCCTGGCTCGAACGAGTCACCACAACGTCATTGCCCAGCACAAAACGGACGACGAACTCTGCGACAGCCAAGCCCGCCACGGTGCCGTCCCCGCGCGCGATGAAGTCGGCGATCTCCACCTGATCGCTCGGGATTGTCGGCCAACTGGTCACGTCGGGACCAGGGAGATCTTCGGCAAGCGCCTGGGCGACATCGCGATGAAGTGTGGCTGCGTCGAGCCCGCTCCGGGCCAGTTCGGTCGTCAACTCTGCCGGCATTTCGTCCAGCGGCAGCGCGAGGATTGAAGAAAAGTGAGTCATGGGTTCTCCTGTGAATTCGAAAAGACTGGGTCAGTGACCGTATTGGGCTCGGTCGCTAGGGGACTCAGGATGGAATTGCAAGGTCAGGGTGCCGGCGACGAGGCGGGCATCGATATGTCCCGACCAGCGCTCGTCATCCCGCTCGGGAAAGTCTTCTCGCCAATGAGAACCACGCGTCTCCTCACGCAGTTGGGCGGCCGCCGAGAGAGCCCGGCTGATGGTGACCAGATTGGAGGTCTCCCAGTCGGCTGTGCCCGGATTGGGATGGTCGAACGCGATGCCCTCAAGGGCTCTCTGGGCATCGCACAAGCCGCCCGCCGCGCGGAGTACGCCGACATGGGCGGTCATCAGCTCCTGAACCTGGCGCCGGCGAGCACGGTCCACCAGGCCAACGCCTCCTTGTGCCGGGCGGGGCTCGGTCCATGGCCGCAGCTCCACTGGGAGTACAGCGGCGATCTGCCGCGAGAAGACCAGCCCTTCGAGCAGCGAGTTGGACGCCAGCCGGTTGGCCCCATGGACCCCTGAGCAAGCGACCTCGCCCGTGGCGTACAGCCCGGGGATGCTGGCCCGACCCCACCGGTCGGTCGCGACGCCACCGGAGGCGTAGTGACAAGCGGGCGCGACCGGGATCAGATCGCACACCGGGTCAACACCATAGGAGCGAGCAGTGGCCAGGATCGTCGGAAAGCGACGTTCCCAGAACTCCCCGCCGAGATGTCGGCCGTCCAGCCACATGTGCGGCCGGCCGGTCTCGTGCATCCGCCGGGTGATCGCCTTCGCGACGACATCTCGCGGAGCAAGATCGGCGAGCTCGTGGACGCCCTGCATGAAGCGCCGACCCTCGAAGTCGACCAGGAAGGCGCCCTCACCTCGCACCGCCTCGGAGATCAGCGGTTGCTGCCCGCGAGACTCCGGCCCCAGGTACATCACCGTCGGATGGAACTGGATGAACTCCAGATCACGCAGGACCGCACCTGCGCGCAAGGCGATGGCCATGCCATCGCCCGTCGAGACGGCCGGATTGGTCGTCTGGGAGAACACCTGGCCGAGGCCGCCGCTGGCCAGGACCACTGCGCGGCAGTGGGCGAAGCCGACTCCGTCGCGCTGCCCGGCGCCCATCACGTGCACGCTCACCCCGGCCACGCCGCCATCGGCTGCCATGGCCAGATCGACGACGAGGGCGTGCCCGATCACCTCGATGGCGGGGTTGCGGGCCACCGCGGCGATCAACGCCCGCTGGATCTCCGCGCCGGTTGCGTCGCCGCCCGCATGGGCGATGCGATCGCGGTGATGGCCGCCTTCCCGGGTCAAGGAGAGCTCGCCCTCGTGTCGGTCGAACCGAGCACCGAGCTCGATCAGCTCCTGGACGGCGGCCGGCCCGTCGGTGACGAGAAGCTCCACCGCCTCCCGATCGCACGCCCCGGCCCCGGCGACCAAGGTGTCCCAAGCATGTTCGGCCGGGCTGTCACCAGGCCCGAGAGCAGCGGCGATGCCGCCTTGGGCCCATTGAGTCGACCCGGCGGAAAGGGCGTCCTTGGTAACCACCAAGACGGAGAGGGTTGGTGCTTCGGCGTGGACTCGCAGAGCGGCGGTGAGACCTGCGATGCCCGAACCGATCACCACAACGTCGGCCCGCGTGGTCCAACCGGGTTCGGGAGCGCGCAGCCGGACCGGAAGGTCGCCGTGGCGGGAGGGACCAGGACTGTCCGCGGTCATTGCGGCAGGTTAGCCCAGCACCAGTCAGGCCAGCATCAGTCAGCCCAGCACCAGTCAGCCCAGCACCAGCGGCAGGTTGTCGAGCAACCGCGTGCTGCCGACCTTCGCGGCGACCAGCACGCGTGCCTGCGTCCCAGGCTGGGGGTGCGTGGGAAGGGCCTGCAGCGCGGGGTCGGTGAGCACCAGGTAGTCCAAGGCGACCGCAGGTTCGGCGGCCAGCTCGGCTGCCGCCGCGGCGAGTGCTGCCTGGGCACCGTCGGATCCGGCGGCGACCGCGGCTCGCAACGCGCGGCCGAGGGCGAGCGCCGCGTCTCGCTCAGTTGGCGACAGATAGCGGTTGCGTGAGCTCATCGCCAACCCGTCGGGATCCCGGATGGTCGGTGCTCCCACGACCTCCACCCCTTGGCAGAGGTCGGCCACCATTCGCCGGATCAAGGTCAGCTGCTGGTAGTCCTTCTCACCGAAGACGGCCAGATCGGGAGCCACTAGCCCGAAGAGCTTGGCCACCACGGTGAGTACGCCGGCGAAGTGCCCCGGACGCGCGGCACCTTCGAGCAGTTCCGCCAATGGGCCCGGGTCGATGCGGACCTGCGGTTCACCGCCGGGATAGACCTCCTCCACACCAGGAGCGAAGATCAGGTCGGCTCCGTGCGCCGCACACAGCGCGGTGTCGGCGGCCAGGGTCCGCGGATAGCGATCGAGGTCTTCGCCCTTTCCGAACTGCAGCGGGTTCACGAAGATCGAGACGACCACGGGCCCATCGGTACGAGCGCGAGCCACGTCGATCAAGCTGGCGTGGCCATCGTGCAGGGCACCCATGGTCGGAACGAAGCCGATCGTCGCACCCGAACGGCGGGCCGGGGCAAGCGCAGCGGCCAAGGCCGCGCGGGAGTCGACCAGGAGCGGTGAGGACGGTCCCGATGCTGCCGGCCGGGTCATGACCGCGGCAGGTAGCCGCGGCCGGTCGTGGATGATCGCAGGGCGCGCAAGGCCTTGGCCTCCGCTTCGTCGAGGATCCGGGAGATCTTCGCGGCCCGGATGGGCAGCACCCGACCGTCGGTGACCACCCGGGAGAGCGTCGCGCGCGCCATCGCGACGTACGACGGAAGGGTGTGCGGCGCGTTGGCCAGCAACTCGTCTAGGTGGTCGCGGACCGTGCCGGCGTCGCCGCGCACGATCGGGCCGGTGAGCGCCGTATCGGAGAACGCCAGGGCGTTGTCCAGCGCGGCGGTGAGCAGCGGACGGAGCGTGGCCGATGGATCATCGGCCCCGGAGGCAGCCAGGATCTCCATGGCTTCGCTGACCAGGGTGACCAAGTGGTTGGCGCCGTGCGCGAGGCCGGCGTGGTAGAGCGTGCGGTGCTCCTCAGAGACCCAGACCGGACGACCCCCAAGGTCGGCGATCAACTGCTCGGCGAGCGCACGATCCTCCGTGCGCGCCGTGGCACCGAAGACGCAGCCCGGAAGTCGCTCCAGGTCGACCGGGGTGCCGGTGAACGTCATCGCCGGATGGATGGCCAAAGTTCGCGCTCCGACCGAGGCGGCCTCGGCGAGCACGGCGAGGCCGTGGCGGCCAGAGGTGTGCACGACCACTTGACCCGGCCGGATCGCGCCACTTGCCGCGAGCATGGCGGCCACGTTGGCCAGCATGTCGTCAGGCACCGTCAAGAAGAGGATCTCGCATGACCTGGCCACGACGCTGGGCTTGGCGAGTGGGACTCCCGGGAGCAACAGGTCTGCTCGCGCGCGCGAAGCGTCGGACTCACCAGCCGCGCCGGCGATCTCGTGTCCGGCCGCTCGCAGAGCGGCGGCCAGCACCGCACCGACCCGTCCGGTGCCCACCACGCCGATGACGCTCATAGCCCGCCCTTCGATGACTGACCAGGGTGCCGGGCCGTGCGGTCCGACAGTCGTTGCGCTGCCCTTCGCCGACGCGTCGGCGTTGGACAAGGGTACGCCGCAGGCACTCCGGACCACAGCGTGTCTCCGATCACATCGGCGCGATCCGCCTCAGCTCCGCACCTGCTTGGATCCGACCGGGGGTCAGCGCTTCGGCGGAGAGGGATAGGGCATCGGTCCGAAGTCGCGATAGCACTCCTCGGTGCCCGCGCACGAGCTCAGCGCCTGGAAGCGGGTTCGCATCGCCTTGAGCACCTTGCGATAGCGCGGATCGGCGGCTCTATTCCTCAACTCGTAGGGGTCCTTGTAGCGGTCGTACAACTCGAGGACTCCGTTGGCCCAGCGCACGAAGGTGTAGCGGCGCTCACGGACCCCCCGCCAGTCCCACAATCGCGTGGCTCCGGAATGGACCTCCATGGCGGACTGGATCAAGCGGGTGTCTCGTTCGTCGCCGGTCACGCTTGCCTGTAAACCGGTCAGCGGGGCACCGTCGATCAGCCGTCCCGGGGTCGCTTCTGCCGCGGAGAGCAGGGTGGGCGCGATGTCGAGGATGCTCCCCGGTCGCGGCGAGACGGTGCCGACCCCGAAGCCGGGGCCACGCACGATCAGCGGGACGCGTATCGCCTCCTCGTAGGGACGCTTTTTTCCCCGCAACCGGTGCTCGCCCAGTAGATAGCCGTTGTCGGAGGTGAAGATGATCACGGTGTTCTGCAGTTCGCCCGATTCGGCCAGCGCCTGAACCGTGTTCTCGACAGCGTCATCCACCGACACCAGTGTGCGGATGCGCTGTAAGAAGAGCCGCTGCAACTTGGCCCGGTCGCGTTTGGGACCCCGCACCCGCTTGGGTTTGTCGGTGACGTCTCGTTCGTTGAACGACGGCTTCGCCGTCGCCGGATTGACGGCGGTCGGGTACGCCGAGGCGTACTGCTCCGCCGGGATCGGCGGGCGGTGACACGACTCCTTGGCCTCGTCGCACTTGGTGTGCGGCGCTACGTAGCTGGCCCAGAAGAAGAAGGGTCGACTCTGGTTGGACCAGAGCTCGATGTGCTCCCGGGTCACCTGGGCTACGTAGTCGGTGATGTACTCCCCCGGGGGCGCCGGCCTGGGCACACCGTTGTTGGCCGTGGTGTAACCCGTGTAGGCATAGGTGCCGAGAACAGTGGGGTCCCAGAAGTCCCAGCCGGCCGGTCGGCCGTGCTGCTCCCAGGAGTAGCCGTTGAGGAACTTCCCGGAGAATCCTGTGCGGTAGCCCGCGTCCTTCAACCAGGCACCGATGGTGTTGTCCGGATGGCTCAATGCCTGATACCCGCCGTACTTCCCGGCATTGGAGTAGACGCCGTTGTTGTGGGCGTATTGGCCGGTGAGGATCTCTGCGCGCGCGGGACAGCACAGCGGATGCGGCGATATGCCTTGGAAGGTCACCCCCTGAGCCGCCAGGAGCGCCTTGGTCTTCGGCATCCAGCGCAAGTCTTGAACGGTCTGGTCGTCGGTCGAGATCAAGACGATGTTGGGCCGGTCATCCGGCGCGAAAGCGGCCGCAACGATGGCCGGACTAGCACCCGGTGTTGCGAAGAAGAACCCACCGCTTGCGAGTAGCAGCAGGCCCAGACCGAGACGCACAGGGCCCAACAGCCGACGCATGCAAACACCCCTCTCCAAGCTCTGCGAGGATAGTGGGCATGGCTACTGAGCCCGAAAATGCGACCCCCCGGCGAGTTGCGGTCCTGCTGGCCGGAGGCGTCGGCACCCGAGTCGGACTCGACATCCCCAAGCAGCTGATCAAGGTCGCCGGCAAGACGATCCTGGAACACACTCTTGCGGTCATGCACTCCCACCCCGACGTGGATGAGATCGTGATCATGATGTCGCCGGGTCACCTCGATGCCGTCCGGGCGATCGTCAGCTCGGGTCCATACGACAAGGTGACGGCCGTTCTCGAGGGCGGCGAGACGCGCAGTGAGACCTCGCTCCGCGCGATCCGTCACGTGGGTGACGACGACGCGCGCATCCTGCTGCACGACGCCGTCCGCCCGCTGCTCAGCCACCGGATCATCGGGGAGTGCTTGGCGGCCCTGGAGGAATTCGAAGCAGTCGACGTCGCCATCCCGTCCGCCGACACCATCATCGAGGTGGATGCGGAGAACCGGATCGTCGCCGTTCCTCCTCGGGCCACCCTTCGTCGCGGGCAGACCCCCCAATGCTTCCGGCTGGGCACCATCCGCCGGGCTTACGACCTGGCCATGCAGGACCCCGACTTCGTCGCCACCGACGACTGCTCGGTGGTCCTGAAGTACCTCCCCGAAGTCGCCATCACGGTCGTGCACGGCGACGAACGCAATATGAAGGTGACCGAGCCGATCGACGTGTATCTCGCCGACAAGCTCTTCCAGCTCACCATCCAGGACCGACCGGAGGGGCATACCGACGAGGAGTACTCCACCGAGCTCGCGGGCAAGACGATGGTGGTCTTCGGCGGCAGCTACGGCATCGGTTCCGACATCGCCGATCTCGCCGAGGCGAGCGGGGCCCGGGTGTTCCGGTTCAGCAGGTCGGCCACGAAGACACATGTGGAACGGCGTACCGACGTGGCGGCAGCGCTTGGATCCGTGCTCGCCGAGACCGGACGGATCGACTTCGTCGTCAACACGGCAGGAGTGTTGCCGCGCGGCGAGCTGATGGAGACGACCGAAGAGACCGTGTACGCCGCCACCGAGATCAACTACCTAGCCCCCGTCTTCATCGCCCAAGAGGCGTTTCCGGCCCTGCACGAGTCCAAGGGTGCGCTGCTGCTGTTCACCTCCAGCTCCTACACTCGTGGCCGCTCCGGCTACAGCCTCTACTCCAGCGCGAAGGCGGCGGTGGTCAACCTGACCCAGGCGCTAGCCGACGAATGGGCCGAGCTGGGAGTGCGCGTCAACTGCATCAACCCCGAGCGCACCGGCACGCCGATGCGCACCAAGGCTTTCGGTGAGGAGCCGGCGGACTCGCTGTTGTCCTCCCAGGAGGTCGCGCGGGTGTCCCTCGACGTCTTGCTGGGCGACCTGACCGGGCATGTGATCGACGTGCGTCGGGACTCACCCGCCTGAGACAGGCTCCGCGTTTCGCGCGCGAGTACGCGGGCTCAGCGCGCACCGATCTTGGCCGAGACGCGAGCGGCGAAATCCGCTGCCGGGAGTTCCCCTCGGGCCGCGCGTACGGTGGGCCAGTGGCCTAGCGAGAGGCCGGACTGTTGCTGCAAGAGGTCCAGATCCTCGGCGTACAACGCCACCAACCGTTCGATGACCTGGGCCGGCACGGGCGCGACTCCATGGTCGACGCGAGTCTGGTTGCGATGGATGGCGGGCGGATGGCTGTCGAACCGGTCGAGACCCAAGAAGTCGGTGATGCGGTCCATCACCTGGTCCCCCTCACGGGTCACGTCGTGGAAATCGACGATCAGCCACTGATCGGCGGGAAAGCTCTCCAAGCCATTGCGAATCTGCTGACCGTAGAGGCCGCGGGCGAAAATGGTCTCGCGCAGGAACTTGGAGATTCCGGTTCCCTCGGGGACGTTCGCCGGAATCGTCGGCGTGGCCCACCGGCTCACGGCGTCGGCGAACTCTGGAAAACGGGGGTTGCGATCGCGCTCCATCGACCACTGCGACACCGCCCGCTCGATGGGGTCGCGCACGGAGAGGATGATCTTCATCTCGGGGCGATAGGCCGCCATTCGCGCCAGCGCCCCCGGCCACACGATGTAGTCGGGGGTCGCGTCGCCCGCGATCCGCGCCCTCGCGGACATGGCCGGGCGGACATAGTCGGTGTAATCGGGGTTCTGCCAGTCGCGCCAGTCCTCCAGGAAGAAGCGCATCTCCTTCTCAGGGCCCGCGACCACGTGGGGGTGGCGCACCAAACGTCGGTAGAGCGTGCTGGTCGCGGCCTTCTGCGCACCGACGATGGCGAAGCTGATGGGCAGGTGTCGCGAAGTGTCCGCCAGTCTGGCCAGCCGGCGCGCCCGGCGCAACTGGACTGGCCCTAGAGCCGGTGATGTCTCCGGTTCACCCATCGGCGGACCCCGTGGCCGACTTCCGGCCCGGCAGTCGCCTGACCAGTCTGCCTAGGGCCACCGAGACGAGCTCCCGGCCGCCTACCTCGTCGAGCTGGCGCTGGTCACCGGTTCGCGCTGCGTCCGCGGCAGCCCATTCCTTGCGTACGGCGGCACCGCCGGAGGTGCGCGCCTCGGTGATCACATCGCGCACCACGGCAGAGAAGTCCTGCAACAGCTCGTGATAGCGAGTGGTTAGGAGGTCCATCTCGGCCTCGGCGGCCTCGTCATGCCCGTGGGCTTGGGAAAGCTTCTGCAATTGTCCCCAGATGTCCTCGGCCAACTCCGACAGATCGCCGGGGATGCTCATGTCCTCCCAGGTCGGCTGATGGCGACGCAGCGACGGCTCAATGAAGGAGTCCACCAGGTGCGTGCCGCCGGGAGTGAGGTCTCCGGTGAACGTCAGGCCGAGGTCCTGGCCCAATGCGGCGACGGGGGTCCGCCAGTCCTCGAGCAGGTCGACGTAGTTGACGAACGCGCGCGGAAAGCCTCGGGTCTCTCGCTCGCTGATGAGCGAAGCATTCACCCATCGAGCGACATTGGTGATCTGGTAGAGGTGCGCCCGCCGAGGGTCTTTGGATGCGTAATAGGTCGTCCGGCTGCCCACCACTTCGGCTGGGTGCCGCAGCATGCAGATGTAGCGGATCTCCAGTCCGACCTCTTGCGCAGCTTCCCTCCAGAGGCGCTGGGTGAAGGCCGATCGAGGGTCTTTGATCACCACCTGATCGGCTCGATGGCCGTCCAGGAACTTCCGCAAGCGGGTGCGATCGCGAGGGGTGATGGCTCCCTGCACGAGATCCCAAGCATTGGGGCGGCTGTCGAAGAGGTTGACCCCGGCACGCTCGTTCAGCGCATTGTGGAACTTGACCGACCACAGGTTCTCGAAGAAACCCTTGGGGTTGGACTCGTTCTCCTTCAAATGCGGGCCCGGGACGGATAAGCCCAAGTAGTGCAGCGTGCCAGACATGGTGCTGGTGCCGCTCCTGCCGGTGCCGGTGATGAGAACCAAGACCCCCATCAGCGATTACCTGCCCATCGTCTGGACCCCACACTCGACGGCGAAGGGGTGACCGACCTGACCGGCGTCACCTGGTGAACCTCCCGCTGGAACTGGCTGGTGCCGGGCCACAGTATCAGCCGGGCGACTACCCCGACCCCGTCGCGGTCGGCCGTGAGCCGCACCCGGGATATCGTGAGCCGGTGACTGCCACCGTCAAGGATTCCGCCCAGGTCGCCGCCTCCGCCACGCTCGGCGAGGGCACCACCGTCTGGGAGCTTGCCCAGATCCGAGAGAACGCCGCGTTGGGCCGCAACTGCATCGTCGGCCGAGGGGCCTACGTCGGCACCGGCTGCCAATTGGGCAACAACGTGAAGCTGCAGAACTACGCCTTGGTCTACGAGCCGGCGACCCTCGGCGACGGGGTCTTCATCGGCCCGGCCGCGGTGCTGACCAACGACGAGTATCCCCGCTCGGTCGACCCCGACGGCACCCTCAAGCGCGGTGCCGACTGGACTCCGGTCAAGGTCGACGTGCTCGAGGGCGCATCCATCGGCGCCCGGGCGGTGTGCGTGGCGCCGGTACGAGTCGGGCGCTGGTCCCTGGTCGCCGCCGGCGCCGTGGTGACCCGAGACGTGCCCGACTTCGCGCTGGTCGCCGGAGTGCCGGCCCGGCAGTTGGGGTGGGTCGGCCGCGCGGGCGTGCGCTTGACCGACAACGGCGACGGCACCTGGACCTGCCCGAAGACCGGGGCGGTCTACGTCGAGACCGACGGCGTGCTCAGCGAGAGCTGAGCACCGCGCGGAAACCTCCGACAGTCGGGCGCTGACCTGACGGGTCAGCCGCCGATGACCACTCGGCGTACGCCGTCGACGTCCCAGGCTGCAGCGTCGGTGACCCGCCGACCGTCCACCAGAACCCGCACACCCGGTAGGTCGGCCGGCGTCAGGGAGCGGTATTCGGCATGGTCTGCCTGCACGACAGCCGCGGTGACCGGCTCGCCCGCGTGTGCGGTCAGGTTGACCGCGGCCAACTCCTCGGCGGTGTACATCGGATCGCTGACATAGGCCGTCGCTCCGCGCGCCTGAAGCTCGGCCACGGTGCCGAAGACTCCGGAGAAGGCGGTCTCCTTGACCCCTCCGCGGTAGGACGCGCCCAGCACCAGCACCGAGGCACCGGCCAGGTCGCCGTAGGCGGCCTGCAGCAGGTCGACGGCGTAGCTCGGCATAGCGGCGTTCGCCTCACGGGCAGCACGAACCACGGTCGCGGCCGGGTCGTTCCAGAGGTACATCCGCGGGTAGATCGGGATGCAGTGTCCGCCCACGGCGATGCCGGGCAGATGGATGTGGCTGTAGGGCTGGCTGTTGCAGGCCTCGATGACCTTGAGGATGTCGACGTCGATCGAGTCGGCGTAGCGCGCGAACTGGTTTGCCAGGCCGATGTTGACGTCACGGAAGGTGGTTTCGGCGAGCTTGGCGAACTCCGAGGCCTCGACCGAGCCCAAGTCCCACACGCCGTTGGGGCGCGGCAGGTCGGCACGCTCGTCGAAGTCCAGCACCGTCTGGTAGAACGCCGTGCCAGCGGCTGCGCACGCTTCGGTGAGACCACCGATCAGCTTGGGGTAGCGGCGCAGGTCGGCGAAGACGCGACCGGTGAGTACCCGCTCCGGGCTGAAGACCAGATGGAAGTCGGTGCCGGCGGTCAATCCGGAACCCTCCGCCAGCATCGCGGCCCAACGGTTGCGCGTGGTGCCGATCGGGAGCGTGGTCTCGTAGCTGACCAAGGTGCCCGGCTTGAGCCCGGCCGCGATCGAGCGGGTGGCGGCATCCATCCAGGTGAAGTCCGGGATGCCCTCGGCGTCGACGTACAACGGCACCACGACGACCACGGCATCGGCTTGGGCGACGGCGGAGGCGGTGTCGGTGGTGGCACTGAGCAACCCCGCGGCCGTGGCTTCGGCCATCTTCACGCCGAGGTCGGTCTCCCCAGGGAACGGCTCCTGGCCGGCGTTGACCAGGTCGACCACGCGCTGGTCGACGTCGGCACCGATCACGCGGTGGCCCTTGCTCGCGAACTGCACCGCGAGGGGCAGACCGATCTTGCCGAGCGCGACAACGCATACGGTCGAGGTCGAAGTGGAATCAGCCATGGGGGTCCTTTGCATCCAGTAGTTCGAAGACAAGTCTGCCGTCGTCATCGGGCAGCGCACGCATCCGGATCGTCTGTCCGTCGCGGGTGAAGCTGGCGGGGCCGTCGAGTGCGGCCCGTAAGGGGAGTCGCCAGGTCTTGGCCAACGCATCGATCTCGATCCGCAAAGCCCAGGCGGTGCCGGGGATCAGTTTGGGCAACGGGGCGAGATCCAGGCGCCAGGTATAGCTGCCGTCTTCGGCGAGTTGGAGCGGCCGCGAGCGCGGCGGCCACTTCTGAACGCGCGGCACCGAGCGAGCACCCCAGCCGACACGCTCCTCGGCGGGAGCCAGCCACCCGCGGACCCGGTCGCCGCTAGCGGGGAGCACCCCGAGCGAGCCCTCGACCACGAGCACCGAGCCTTCGAGCCGGGCGCAGCCATCGCCGAGCGAAGCCCACAACGTGGCCGGCATCGACTCGGCAGGGAGACTGAACCGATCATCGGTGATCCGGCCGGCGTCGGCGAGCGGTGCCTGGAAGACGGCATCGTCGGTGACGAGTAGCGCCAGCGTGGAGTCCTCGGCCCCGGCCAACTCGGCCAACGCCTCCAGATCCCCGGCGGCGGCCAGGTCGTAGCGCAGCCGGGCGAGCAGTTTCAGCCGGCGGCGAATCGGCTCGGTGAGGTAGGCAGCGGTCACCTGGTTGACCGCGGCGGCCAACTCGGAGCGCTCGGCTTGGCCCACCTCGGCGAAGTCGCGGCGCAGGATCGTGGCTACCTCACCGGAGAGGTGGCGCTGCAGGATCGTGTCGCGTTCCGGCCCCGGCGGCAGGACCCGGGCCACGTGGTCCATGATCGCCGAGATGCCCTGCAGGCGTTGGCGCCAGGTCGAGCTGTAGGTGATGTTCTCGGCGTTGTCGCGCCGTACGGCGTAGTAGTAGGGCCGATCGGCCAGGACCGAGATCCGGCGCGCGTGGCTCATCGCCTCGATCACGAACGGCTGGTCGCTGCCCACCCGCAGGTCATGGTCGTAACGGATGCCGTGCCGCTCGAGAAGTTCGCGGCGGAAGAGCTTGGTGTTGGACAGCGCGCTGGCGAGGTCCTCGCTCGGGAAGGTCACCTCGGCTTGGTCGCCCTCGCTGAACAGCCGTTGATTGACCCACCGCCCGTTGACCCCGACCAGACGCGCACACAGCACATCGGAGCCCCAGCGATCCGCCGCGACAACCATCCGCTCGGCTGCCTCCGAGTCCAGGTAGTCGTCGCTACCCAAGAAGAAGACGAACCTGCCTCGCGCGATATCCAGGCCGACGTTGCACGGCCGAGCCGGTCCGCCCGAGTTCTCTTGGTGTACGACGCGGAAGAGGCCAGGGTGCTCGGCCGCGTACCGATCGAGAGTCTCGCCACTGCCATCGGTGGAGCCGTCGTCGACGGTGATCACTTCAAGCCGGCCCGAGGCGATGCTCTGGCCCACCAGAGAATCCAGGCAGGTCACCAGGTCCGGCAGGGTGTTGTAGACCGGCACGATCACCGAGATGTCCACGATCACCGAGTTGTCAGGGACATCTCGAGCCTCTTTGGCGCGTGCGTCGGTCACTCCCAGGCTCCGCTCAGGAGCCGAGGGCCACAGTGGTCCCGTTGACCGAGGACTCCAGGATCGCCGCCGCTACCTCGACGATTCGTAGCCCTTGGTCGAGGGTGACGATGTCGGCCTCGCGGCCGAGCAAGGCATCACGGAACATCTCGTGCTCGACCAGCAGGGGCTCCCGCTTGGCGATCGCGAACCGGGTCATGTCGCCTTCGGAGACCCCCCGGAAGTTGCGCAGCCCCTCCCACTCGGAGGTGATCTGCCCGTTTGCGTAGAAGGTGAGGTCGGCGGTCAAGGTGTCCGCGATGAAGCAGCCCTTATCCCCCGTGACGACTGTGCAGCGCTCCTTGAAGGGGCTCAGCCAGTTGACCAGGTGATTGGAGATCACGCCACCCTCGAGGCCGGCGACGACCGCGACCATGTCCTCATGGGGGCGACCGCTGCGCCGGGTCGTCTGGGCCGAAACCGTGCGGAACGGGCGGCCGGTGATCCAGGCGGTCAGATCGATGTCGTGGGTAGCCAGGTCCATCACCACGCCGACGTCGGCGATCCGAGCGGGGAAGGGACCCTGACGACGCGTGACCACCTGGTAGATCTCCCCGAGCTCGCCGGCCGACAGCCGCGAGCGGAGTTGCTGCAGCGCCGGGTTGTAGCGCTCGATGTGGGCGACACCGGCAGTCAGGCCACGGCTGGAGAATGCCTCGACCAGCGTCTGCGCGGCCGGCACCGAATGCGCGACCGGCTTCTCGATGAAGGCGGCCACGCCGGCTTCGGCGGTCGCCAAGCCGACCTCCTCATGCAGGCCGGTGGGGCAGGCGATGGTCAGGTAGTCCAAGCCCAGGTCAAGAAGCTGCTCGACGGTCTCCACGACCGGAACGCCGTCGGCGACGGTCTGGCCGGCCAGGGCCGGGTCGGCGACGCCGACCAGGTCCACCTCGGGGAGGCCGGCCAGGATGCGGCAGTGGTTGCGGCCCATCGCCCCCATGCCGACCAAGCCGGCGCGCAGGGCACTCATGCGAGCTCCGCGACGGCCTCGTTGACGCCGTCGATGACGCGCTGGAGGTCAGCTGCGGCAAGCGTCGGGTAGACCGGCAGCGACAACGCCTCGGCCGCGGCCTTCTCGGTCTCGGGCAGGTCCCAACGAGAGTCGGGGACGCCGGCCTCGGTCAGGAACGGCTTGAGCCGGTGGATCGGGGTCGGGTAGTAGGTCGCCGAGCCGATGCCGCGCGCGGTCAGCGCGGCCTGTAGCGCGTCGCGATGCTCGGGCACGCGAATCGTGTACTGGTGGTAGACGTGGGTGTAGCCGTCGGGCACGTGCGGGGTGATCACGCCCTTGAGCCCTGCCGATAGCGCGGTGGCGTTGGCCTGGCGGGCCGCTGTCCAACCGGCGAGCTGGGTCAGCTGGCGACGCCCGATGGCCGCGGCGACGTCGGTCATCCGGACGTTGGCGCCGACGATCTCGTTGGCGTAGCGCTGCTCCATGCCCTGGTTGCGCAGCAGTCGCAGCGTCCGGGCGACCTCCGCGTCGGGGGTCGAGACCATGCCGCCTTCGAGGGAATGCATGTTCTTGGTGGGGTAGAAGCTGAACGATGCCGCCGAGCTCCAGGCGCCCACGGGCTTGCCGGCCACCGAGGCCGCGTGGGCCTGAGCGGCGTCCTCCAGAAGCAACAGTCCGTGCTTCTCGGCGAGGGCCGTGAACGCCGGCAT
Source organism: Nocardioides sp. (assembly GCA_037046605.1). GTDB lineage: Bacteria > Actinomycetota > Actinomycetes > Propionibacteriales > Nocardioidaceae > Nocardioides. Next base: position 162,565 of record JBAOHF010000037.1, on the reverse strand, counting down.
GTTGGCTGGCAGGCCGTAGAGGTGCACCGGCATGATCGCGGCCGTCTTGGGGCCGATCGCGGCAGCCACGGCCTCGGGGTTGAGGTTGAAGGTGTCCGGCTCGATGTCGCAGAAGACCGGGGTGGCGCCCGCAAGGCGAACCGAGTTGGCCGTCGCGGCGAAGGAGAACGACGGCACGATGACCTCGTCGCCGGGTCCGATGCCGAGCGCCAGGAAGGACATGTGGAGCGCCGAGGTGCCGGAATTGACCGCCACGCAGTGGACCCCGCCGACCACTTGGGAAAACTCGTCCTCGAAGCCCTTCACCTCAGGCCCCTGCACCACCATGCCGCTGCGCAGCACCCGCACGGCTGCTTCGATGTCGGCCTCGTCGATGACCGGGCGGGCGGCCGGGATCGGATTGGCTGGGCTCGAACCGGCTGGGGCGTCCGACATTTGTGACCTCCTCGGCGGCGTGACCACCACGCCTGCAGACCTACTCATAGTTTCAGATCCGCGCAGGCTGGGAGAAAACGCCGGTCCGCGGTGTTGCCGCTTTCACAGCCGGCTCACGACCACAACCGATCCCCCGGCTATCTACCCGGAGGGACCCATTCGAGCAACGCCCGCACAGCCGCATGGGCTGCCCGACCGTCGCCGTACGGCATCCGCCGCGATTGCGTCGGTCGATCACGCAGCACCAGCGCCGCGAACTCGTCGGCCGAATGTTTCGCCGGGTCGGGGACCAACATGTTCCAGCCGTCCTCGAGGGTCTCCACCCATTCGGTCTCCGGACGGATAGTGGTCGTGACGCGGTCGAGCAGGAAGGCTTCCTTCTGAAGTCCACCGGAGTCGGTGACCACGCCGACTGACCCCAGGACCGCGGCAACCAGGGCGGCGTAGGGCAACGGCTCACCCACCCGCAGCGATCCTCGCTCCAGAGCGAGCCCATGTTCGGCGGCCTTCGCCACCAGCCGCGGATGCGCCAGCAGCGCGACCGGAATCGGCAGACCCGCGAGAGCCTCCACGATCCCCGCCAACTGATCGCGGTCGTCAGTGTTGTCGGGTCGGTGCAAGGTGCAGACCACGTAGGGCTCGGCAGGGTCTATGCCGGCCGGGAGACCCGCCGGGAGACCGCCGTCAGCGAGGACCCGGTCGCGTACTTGCAGGCACACATCCACCATCACGTCGCCGACCAACACCGAGCGGGCAGCGAGGTTCTCCGACGCCAGATGGGCCATCGCCACCTCTGTGGGCGCCAGCAGGAGGTCGGCGGCGTGATCGGTCAGCACCCGGTTGTGCTCCTCGGGCATCCGCCGGTTGAACGACCGCAGCCCAGCCTCCAAGTGCGCAACTGGAACGTGGAGCTTGACCGCTGCCAGCGCGGCGGCAACGGTCGAGTTGGTGTCCCCGTAAACAAGGACCCAATCCGGCCGCACCTCGTCGATCAGCGGGTCCAGGCTGGTCAGCATTGCCCCGGTCTGCGCGCCGTGGCTCCCCGATCCGATCCCGAGGTGGTGGTCGGGGTCTGGGATCCCGAGACCGGAGAAGAACACGTCGGACATGTTGGCGTCGTAATGCTGACCGGTGTGCACGATCACGTGCTCAACACCGGCCGCGGTGGCGGCCGCCGCAACCGGGGCCAGCTTCACCAGCTGCGGGCGCGCGCCCACCACGCTGAGGACCTTCACTCGACGTCTCCCTTCCCGTTAGCGACGCCACCGGGCCACGGCCGGCCCACCTGCCCGAGTCCAAGCATCATGCATCCCCGTTCGGGGCGATCACGGCATCGACGAAGCGGGCGGCGGCGTGGCCGTCCTCCAGGTCGAGGTAGGTCGCGCGGAACTTCTCGTACGCCGACGCGTAGTCCCGCCGCAGGCCGTCGAGGTCGCGCAACTGCTCGATCACCTCGGCCGTGGTGTTCACGAGCGGACCGGGTGCGGTCGGCTCGAAGTCGAAGAGCCACCCCCGGGTGTCGACATAGCGCTGCAGGTCGGGCACCAAGAAGATCATCGGCTTGCCGGTAACCCCGAAGTCGAAGCGCAGCGAGGAATAGTCGACCACCCCGACATCGGCGGCCAGATAGAGATCGGAGACCTCGGGGTAGTCGGTGACATCGATGGTGGTACCGCGACTGCCGACCCGGGTCTTGGTTCGGGCATGGAAGGCGTGTCCGCGCATGAGCACCACGACGTCATCGCCGAAGGCGCGGCCGATCTCGTCGAAGTCGAAGAAGTCCGACATCGCGGCTTGGTGGTCGTTGCGAGCGAGATAGTCACGGAAGGTCGGGGCGTAGAGCAGCACCCGCTGGCCGTCCTCGATCCCCAACGATCGCCGGGTCGCCTCCCGGATCTCCTCGGCCTCGGCAGACTGCAGCACGTCGTTGCGCGGGTAGCCGATCTCCAGCACCGGGCCCTCGAAGCAGAAGTCGCGGGTCAGCAATTCGGTCGCGTACGTGGCCGGGGAAAGCAGGTAGTCCCACTCCGCGGAGCGACGCAAGTAGGAGTCGATCTTCTCCTGGGAGAAGTGTTGGTTGCGCCAGTGCGGCATGCCCATCAGCTTGAAGGGGTAGCCGTGGAAGGTCTCCACGATCACTTGGCCCTCGGGCTTGAGGTGGTACTCCGGCGGGTACATGTTGTCGACGAGGTAGGTCACCGAGGACAACTTCTCGAACCACTCCGCGCTGTTGACCAGCACCGGGATACCACCGTCAGGGACGACGATCGAGCGGTCCTGAACCGCCCAGTAGACCGGCAGATCACTTCCGCGGCGTTGGAGTTCGGCTTGGATGGCCAGACCGTTGTCGGTTGCCTTCTCGCCGAAGTAGGAGCGGAACAAGATGCCCCGCGTGGTCGCCTTTCCCCGGCGTACGGCGGCTTGCCGCATCGCCCGGCCCACCCCCGCGCGCCGCGCTTGCCCGCGGTGCAGCAGCGGAAGCGCCACCAGCAAGCTGCCGCCCGGTCCACGGCCGAGCACGACTTCGTGCACGTCGGTCTCGGCCCGCACCGGGAGCTGATCTTGCAAGCTGTTGCCGAGCACCAAAGGCACCGGATCGCCGTCATCGAAGCGCACCACCACCTCGTGTTCACCCGAAGGCAAGGGTGCGCTGCCGAAGCGGAACACCTCGTGAGCCAGATCCAGCTCCACCTCGAACCGACCACCCGAGCCGTTGCCCGACCCGCTGCCCGGACCGTTGCCGGGCTGACTGATCGGCGCCGCGACTTCGGTGCTGCGCACCTTGGGGTTGGTGGTGGAGACCCGCACCTGAGTAGCCGCTCCGTACACCTGACCGGTTAGCCGGAGCACGCTGCGATTGGCCGCGGGCAGCACGGCGACGGAGTCGATCACCACCGACGGCCCTCGGTCCTGCGCGATCAAGTGGCCCTGCCGATCGGTGCGCGCGACGAGAGTCGGAGCGTCCCGGTCGACACCGGATGGCCCGCCATCAGGTGGATCGGATGCGCGGCCGCGACCGGAACCTCCCCGTCGCGCAACTGCCACGTCACCGGCTTGCCGCCGCCGGCCACGGGGAGGGTCACCTCGAAACGGGCCGAACCCCCTATCTGCTCGACCTTCACGGGTACGACGAACGTCCCCGCGGCCGCGACCAGGTTCCTCGGGGCGCCGGCGGCCATGCGCAGCCGGCCACTCAACGTCCGCCCGGACAGCTCCACGTCCTCGGCGACAAGCGGGGTCGCCACCCGCGCCAGCACCAGCGGCTGCCGGTTGCGCCACCGCACGTGCAAACGATCACCGTCCGGGAGCCACAGCGCGGCCGGGTCGCCCAGCGCCCCGCGCCGCACGAGTCGGGTGATCGGCTCTTCCACGACCTGCCCGCCGACCAGCACCCGGACGGCTGCCCGAGTCTGGGCCGCGGCGAACGCCTGGAACGGAATCTCTACCCGGAAGGTGCCGCGGGCATAGTCGGCCCAGTCGTCGCCTTCGGGGCAGCGTGTGACCACGTCCACGCCGTTCTCGGCGGCGAAGACCTGCTCGGTCTGCGAGCTCCCGGAGCCGCTGCGCAGCACGATCTCGACCTGCTGGTCATTGCTGGTCAGGTCGACCTGCCGCACGAACGCCCAGCCGGCGAACAGCACCCCGGTCCCGCCGGCCTCGATCCGTTCGATGCTGTGACCGACCTGGAGCTGCTCGGGCCGGATCAGGAAGAGTCGCTCGTCCAGGGCGGAGTCCCCGAAGAAGGGCAGGTGCACCAGGAGCCCGTCCGCGCGCAGGGTCGTCTCGAAGCTGGCGTGCGGACGCAGCCCCTTCTGCCGCACGAACTCCTGCAGGTCGGCCCGCCGATTGGTTCGGGTCAGTTCGAGGGCGACCCGGTTGGCGGCTGGGGCGCGATCCCACAGCTCTTGGGGGGCAGAGTCGACGAGTTCGGTGACCACCGCTTGCAGCATTTCCCAGTAGTCGTCGTTCTCGGTGCCCGAACTCATGAGGTACCAGTTGAAGTGGGCGTCGAAGAGGGTCTGCAGCCATGCCTGGCGGATGCCCTCGTCCAGTCCCGCCAACGCGTCTTGGGTGGCTCGCCACGCCGCGACCCGATCACGTAGGTCCTTCACGGTGCCGGTCTGCTGGCTGATCGAGGAGCGGTCATCACGCGCGCGGTAGCGGTAGACCACGTCCGGGATCACGTCGATGCTGCGCGCCGCGACGTACAACTCGGTGATGATCGGTTGGTCCTCGTAGGCGACGCCCTCGCGGAACCACAAGCCTTGGGCGTCGAAGAAGTCGCGTCGGAAGAGCTTGTTCCAGGTGTAGAGGTTGCGCAGCAGCGGCAGGAACTCGTGCACCGTGATCCGCTGCCGCAGATGCGTGTGTACGGCATCCACCCAGGTCGGCGCCCAGGCGCCACTGCTGTCGAAACGCTGCACCGAGCCGACGACGATCTCCGAGCCGGTCTCCTCAGCGGAGGCCAACAGCGCGCCCAACGCACCGGGGGTGAGTTCGTCGTCGGAGTCGATGAAAGTCAGGTAGGTGCCACGGGCTTCGCGTACGCCGGTGTTGCGGGCCGCACCCAAGCCGCCATTGGGCCGGGTGACCACCCGGAACCGGGAGTCGGCCGCCGCCCAGCTCTCGGCGATCGCTCGGGACCCGTCCAGTGACCCGTCATCGACCAGCAACACCTCGATATTGGTCACCGACTGGGCCGCGATGCTGCGCAAGCACTCCTCGAAGTAGGCCTCGACGTTGTAGAAGGGCACGATCACGCTGATCTGCGGGGTGACCAGCCGCCGACCTACCGACGAGCGGAGCGTCCGCTCCCGCAGCCGGATCGCCGACTGGATCGCCTGATGTCGAGCGCGAGCGAGGAGGGGCACGGGCCTCATCCTCTCAATCGAGCATCCAGTCGACCACTCGGGAGGCCGCGGCCCCGTCCTGGTGGGCGAGGAATCGTTGCCGGAAGGCACCAAGGGATCTCTGGTTTCGGGCCACCAGCGCTTCCAGATCAGCCAGTTCGGCGACCACCTGGTCGGTGTCGGTCACCAGCGGACCAGGCGCGGAATCGAGGAACGGGTAGAGGAAGCCGCGGCCGTCGCCGGTGTAGGAGTCCAGGTCGGGAACCAGGAAGACCTGCGGGATGCCGGCCAGGGCCAGGTCGAACCGGATCGAGGAGTAGTCGACGACCGCCGCGTCACTGGCCAGGATCAGGTCGTTGATCTCGGGGTAGCCCGTGACATCGAGCAAGCGCCTCCTCGTGGCGCCTACCGGCGGCTTCTGGAACCGATGACCGCGAATGAGGAACAGGTAGCGATCCTCGAGAGCCGACACCGCCCGGTCGAGATCGAGGTAGTTGACCCACGCGGCCGAGCGGAAGTTGGTCGCTCGATCGTCGCGCCAGGTGGGGGCATAGAGCACCGCGATCCGGTCCTCGGCGATGCCGAGGCGGCTTCGCGCGGCCGCCCTTCTGGCGGCTAGTTCGTCAGGTTGACCGACCAGGACGTCGTCGCGCGGGTAGCCGCGGTTGAGGATCGCGCCGCGGTAGTCGTACTGCTCGCGATAGTGCCGATCCATCTCGGGGTCCGGGGTGAGCAGCAGCGACCACTGAGCCGAGGTCTGCTCGACCATCTGGTCGATCCGGCTCGGCGACATGTTCTTGGAGCGCCACAACTGCTTGCCCATGCTCTTGGACGGATACCCGTGGAAGGTCTGCACCAGCCGCTGATCGGGCCGGCGGCGGAACCACCGCTCCATCTCGATGTTGGTGACGATCGTGCCGGCGCGGGCCAGAGCGTCGTACCACGCCGCCGACAGGCGCAGGACCGGCGTACTTCCCGAGGGCGCGAGCACCGAACTGTCGGCGACCGCCCACAGCAGCCGATGGCCGGACGCCCGAGACCGCAACTCCTCAAAGATCGCGTGCGGCGAATCGGTCACGTTGGTGCCGGCGTAGGTGGTGAAAAGCACCACGTTCGGGTCCACCGGCTCATGCACGTTTGCGTACGCCGCGCGCAAGCGTTGCTGGCGCACAGGCCCCAACTCCTCGGCGGCAAGCGGCGCCGACGTGGTGATCAACAGCTGATCGCGCAGCCCGCGGGTGATCCGCAGCCGATGATGAGCAGTGGTTTCCTCCCAGGGAGTCGCTTCGGCCAGGGCCGGGCCGATCGCCACCTCACCAGCCAGAGAGCGCCCCTTGCCCACGCCCGACCCGCTCGCGGTCGCTTGGAACGCGATGTGCCAGGTGCCCGGAGGCACCGGCCGTTGCCCCAGACCCCAGGGGTCGTGGGCGAGGCTGAACCTGGTCTCGGTTCGGCCGTCGGGGAGGGCCCGCGACTCCCCCGGCACCATCCACTCCCCGGCCCGCATAGAGAAGCCCGCGCCGGCGGGCGTGCCGACCGTGAGGACCGTCAGGCTGGTTTCGTCTGCGCTGACCGCGACGGCCGTCGGCGCGGTGGGCTGCGGCGGCGGCTGTTGCTGTGGTGGCACCCGGTCCGTGCGGAGCACCAGCCCGCGGTCGCGATCCCAGCCGGGCGTTCCCCACGGCCCGGCGAGCGACCCGAGAAGCCCCGCGGACCCGCGCCCCTCTCGGCCGCCGACCACGGTCGTGCCGGTGAGCCCGGCCGCGCCGACCGTGATCTGGAGTTGCCAGTCCCCTGCGGGAAGAGGCTCGGTGAGGGATACCACCACCGACCCGGCGTCGTGGCACTGGAACCACTGCCGGAAGTGCCGCGATGCGGCGGCGAGAGCGTTGCCGGAGGCAGGTGACACCTCAGCGGGGATCCGCCTCCCGTCGGACGCCAGCCAGGTCGCGGTGACCGTCGGTGGGTGTTGCTCGAAGTCGACCCAGCGCAGTGCCGTGAACACGCCGAATCGCACGCCGGCCGAATCGCGCCACGCACGGGCCAGGAAGGCTTCGGCTCCCAAGGTCACGGCACGTGCCTCGTCGGGCAAGCCGCCGATGCCGAGGTCGAGCAGGATCCGCCCGTGGCGCACCTCCGTGGGAGCCTGCCCTTCGGCGTACCACCTGAGCGCGGTGAGACGGTGCAGTTCCGCGAAGCGCCCTTCGGCGGCGAGCCAGGCGCGCACCCGTTGCTCGGCTGGGAGACCGGCCAACACGCCCCGACCCCAAGGAGAGCCGGTGAGCTCGGCCAGCAAAGCGCCCAGCGGAGCCGGATCCTTCGCGTGCTCCAAGTCGTCGAGGAAGGTGGGCAGTACCTCGGCGAGGAACCCGGTCAGCCACTCGGCCCGCCCCGCGACTCCGGCGCTGGCCACGGCGACGAACGCGGGAAGCTCGGCGGCGACGGCGGGCGTCGTCCCGAACGGCACCCCCCAACCGGCTCCAGCCGCGGCAGCGGGCTCGACAAAATCCTCCGAAGCGCTCACGGGAGTGGCCGATGGGGAAGTCGTCGGCAGCGAGGCTTGCGGGAAGCGGCCGTGCTCGGTGCGGAACCGGGGGGCCGCGGCCGGCCCCCAGAGATAGGACGAGGCCCGATGAGCGGGCCCCGAACGCACCCACTGGCCAGCGGCGGGCGGGTTGGCCAAGGCGGTCCCGGCGGCTGGGGATAGTCGTTCGTGGGCATCGAGAAGTTGGACCGCGCCCGTGCGGGACTCCAGAGCAAGGTTGCGGGCGTCGTTGGCCGAAGCGGCATTCGGCAAGACGGCGATTCCCGCACCGCTAACTGGTGCGAGAAGCGCCATCGTGGCGCTCGCGGGCAAGGCGCCACCCCAGGGGATGACCAGGATGTCCCCGCCGCTCGGAATCACCTGCGTAACAGAAGCGAGGCATTGGTCCAGAAGGCCGGATTGGCCGGGTCCGACCACGATCGCGACGGTCGGTTTCGAGGAACCACGCAGCCGGGCCAACCAGCCGGCTGGGCCGCGTGCTGGGCGTCCCGTGCCCACGTCGCTACGCCGCGGCTCGGAAAGGGTCAGGCGTGCTTGCGGACCGGACGGGAGTTCTCCCACGCGAGCAGCTCGGCCTGGGCGGCGTCCAGTTCGACCCGAAGCGTGTCCAGCTCCGCCTCGATCTCGGCCACCCGGACCATGGCGGCGGCGGCGCGCTGCTCGGACTCCTCCAAACGCGCGGAGGTGCTGAGCCCGGCCGCCTCGGCGGCTTCGGCCCGGCGCCGCTCCACCATGTGCTTGCGGGCGGCTTCGGCGGCGCGACGCTGCGCGGAAGCCAGCGCTTCTTCCAGCTCGGCCAGCGAGCTGCGCAGTTGAGCGACCTCTGCTTGACGGGCGCCGAGCTTCTCGACCATCGTCTCGCGGAAGCTCTCCTCCTCCGAGGATCGCACCGCGGCCAAGTCGCGGTAGTCGGCAGCCACCTGAGCACGCTCACGATTCGTGGCGACCCGAGAGATGCGCAGCTCGTCGTAGACCAGGAAGGTGGCCAGCACGCCCAGGAGTACGGCGCAGGTCGCCGACGCGGCGATCGTGAGCGGGGTGCCCCAACCAATCGCCGTACCGACGAAGGCTGCGGCAGCGGCGAGTGCGAGCACGGCACCGGTGACGCGGCCACTGCGGCCGCGGCGCCGAGATTGTGGGGAAGCCATGCGCGCCAGCGTAAAGAGTAAAGGGGGCACTTGTCGCTCGACACGCACGAGCCACACCAGCACCGTTGTTTACACCGATGAAGGATCCATCAGCCGGAAACCGCGTGGCTCAGCGCTTTCCCGGGGTCGAGTCGTCCCCTTCGGTTCGACACGCGGCTTGCAAAAACAGCGAGGCGGCCAGCATCAGCAGCCCCCCGACCGCTGCCACCGACGACTTGAGCAACAACGCGCGGGCATAGTCGACGTCGTTCCAGAGCCAACTCACCGCGTATCCGGCGTAGCCGCCCGCGACCAGCGCCGCAACCAGCGCGCTCGCCCGGGCGAGCACCAAGCGATTGACCGCCCGCTGGAAGTCCAGCGGCGCGACTCGGCTACGCACCGCACGCCATGTGTCGCGCCCCACCATTGCCAAGATCGCCGCCGCGAAGAAGGTCATCGAGACCTGGAGCCAGCTGATCCCCGGGGGAATTCGTCCGACGGCGTCGCAGATCCTGCGGACCGACCAGCCCAACACCAGCCCGACCACCGCGAATCCCGCGATGACGCCGGGCGGCAGCACCGTGAGCCGCGGTCGAGCGGGCTCCTCGCCCTCGGTCACCTCGTCGACAGCGCCAGGTCGGGACGCGGCTCGACGTCCTGGTCGGCCACTGCGGCCAGCAGATCGGCAATCGGACCCGCGTCGGGCAGCACCGCGTCCGGCTCCACCTCGAACCAGGGGCGCAGCACGAAGGCCCGCTCCTTGGCCCGCGGGTGTGGCAGCACCAGATGTTCGTCATTGGCCCGGCGTTCGCCGACCACGATCAGGTCCACGTCGAGCGTCCGCGGGGCGTTGTGCTCCCCGTCTCGCACCCGACCGAAGGCGGCTTCGATCGCCAGCGCACGGTCCATCAGCCGGTGTGCCGGCAGCGTGGTGTCCAACAGGACGACCGCATTGAGATAGGACCGGGCATCGGCCGGCGAATCGATCGGGGCGGTCTCATAGATCCCCGAGACTGCGGTGACCCAGACGTCGGGGGTGTCCTCGAGAGAGTCGACGGCTCCCTGGAGAGCGGCCATCCGCTCGCCCAGATTGGAGCCCAGGGAGATCACGACGCGACGGATCGGCCGCATGTCTCCGGTGAGGGTTTCGGCATCGATCAGATAGGGATTCGGCGTTTCGGTCATCCGTTGGCTCCTTGACCTTGGCGGTTGTCCCATGGACGTTGGTGGGCTGGGAATGGTTGCCGATCCGACCGATTCCGGCTGATCGACACCACCACGTCGGAAAAGACAGCCTTGATGGGAGCGAGGGGTTTGTGCAAGTCGACCGTGACGGATTCGACCAGGTCCACCGCGAGGCACACCTGCGCGATCCGCTCCACCACGGTCTCGATGAGATCGACCGGATCGCTCTCGACCGCGACCTTCACCGCGAGCACGAGGGAGCCGTAATCGACGGTGTCGGCTAGGTCGTCGGACGCGGCCGCCGGCCGGGTGTCGAGACCGATGGTGAGGTCCACGATGAATGGTTGGCCCTCACGGCGCTCGTCGGGGAAGACCCCGTGATGGCCGAAGCACTCGATCCCGGTGATGCGCAGGGTGTCGGTCATCGCGATCCTTCCTCGGCGGCCGGGTCGGCTGCCAACATCGTCGCCACCGCCAGGGCGTCTCGGGTGGCTCGCACGTCGTGCACCCTCAGCCCCCAGACCCCGCGCCCGCACAGCCAAGCGCTCAGCGCCGCTCCGGCGTACTCCCGCTCGGTGACCGGCCGCGGCTTACCGTCGGCGTCGGCGAGCAATGCCCCGAAGAACGCCTTGCGACTCGCGCCGATCAACAACCTCTGGCCCAGGTCCTCCAGCCGACTCAACCCGCGCAGCAGTTCCCAGTTGTGGGCGGCCGTCTTGGCGAACCCCAGCCCGGGATCGAGAACGACCAGGTTGGGGTCGATTCCCGCCGCCACCGCGGCGGAAAGCCGCTCCTCCAGCGCGGCGCGGACCGTCTCCAGCACACCGCCCGGGCCGTCGTAGACCGCCAACTCCTGCATCCGCGAACTGTGCCCCCGCCAATGCATCGCGACGTACGGCGTGCCGGCAGCAGCCACGACCTGGAGGATCTCCGGGTCGGCGAGCCCACCGGAGACATCGTTGACGATCGACGCGCCGTGCGCGATCGCCGCGGCGGCCACCTCGGCCCGCATCGTGTCCACCGAGACCAGCTGCGCCGGCATCGGTCAGCCCGGCGATGACCGGGAGGATCCGGTCCATCTCGACCTGGGGGGCGGCTCGCTCGGCACCGGGTCGAGTGGACTCTCCGCCGATGTCGATGACGTCGGCACCGTCGGCGTGCAACCGGAGCCCCTGCAGCAGCGCCGCTTCGGGGTCACCCCACAAACCGCCGTCGGAGAAGGAGTCCGGGGTGACGTTGAGGATTCCGAACACGACGGTGCGCCCGGGATCGGGCAGACCGCACCCGGCGTCAGCGACTGTCGAGGCGGTCATCGGCCGGTCACCTGCTGTTGATCAAAGCCATGGCTTCGGCGCGGGTGGCGACGTTGTGCATGACGCCGCGCACAGCGCTCGTGATCGTGCGGGCGCCGGCCTTCCTCACCCCACGCATGGTCATGCACAAGTGCTCGGCCTCGATCACCACGATCACGCCGCGGGCGTCCAACAGCTCGACCAAGGCGTCGGCGACCTGGGTGGTCAGCCGCTCTTGGACCTGCGGACGCTTGGCGTAGACGTCGACCAACCGGGCCAGCTTCGACAAGCCGGTGATCTTCCCCGACTCGGCCGGGATGTAGCCCACGTGCGCCACCCCGGTGAAGGGGACCAGGTGGTGCTCACACATCGACCAGAGCTCGATATCGCGCACCAGGACCATCTCGTCGTGGCCGATGTCGAACGTCGTGGTCAGCACGTCGGCCGGTCGCTGCCGCAGCCCGGCGGTCACTTCGGCGTAGGCACGAGCGACCCGCGCCGGAGTGTCCAGGAGACCCTCGCGGTCGGGGTCCTCGCCGATGGCGTACAGCAGCTCGCGCACCGCAGCTTCAGCGCGCGCGTGATCGAACGTCGGGATCTCGTCCGGACTGCGGTCGGGACACGCGATCGGATCGGTCATGGCGCCTGAGGTCCAGGAGGCGTCGGTCCTCCCGACGGACCGTCAACTTCGTTGGCGCTCGGGGCGACCTCGGCGACGGGGGCGCCCGACCACGGCCGGCTCGGCCGGGGCCGCGGGCGAGGGCACCCCGTTGGCGCGATCGCGGATCTCCTGCGGAATCTCCACCGGCGGGATCGCCGACGGCACGCGATCGGGCGAGCCGGTCCACGCGGGCCGCTGCGGGCGGCGGCGCAGCGGCTCGAAGATCCGAGCCACCTGCTCCTTGTCGAGGGTCTCCTTGTCGAGCAGTTCCAGGACCAAGGCGTCGAGCACGTCGCGGTTCTCCACCAAGATGTCGAAGGCCTCCTGGTGGGCGGTCGCGAGCAGCTTCTTGGTCTCCTCGTCGACCGCCGCGGCGACGTCTTCGGAGTAGTTGCGCGCGTGGCCCAGGTCGCGGCCCAGGAACGGCTCGGAGTTGGAGTCGCCCAGCTTGATCGCGCCCAGCCGCTCGGTCATGCCGTATTGGGTGACCATCGCCCGAGCCAGTGAGGTGGCCTTCTCGATGTCGTTGCCGGCGCCGGTGGTCGGGATCGTGGAAGACCATCTCCTCGGCCGCCCGGCCGCCCAGCATGTAGGCGAGCTTGTCGAGCATCTCGCTGCGGGTCTGGCTGTACTTGTCCTGATCGGGCAGCACCATCGTGTAGCCCAAGAGCCCGGCCACGGGGAAGAATGGTGATCTTGTGCACCGGGTCGGTGCCGGGCAGAGCCGCCGCCACCAGGGCGTGGCCGCCCTCGTGGTAGGCGGTGATCAGCTTCTCCTTCTCCCCCATCAAGCGGCTGCGCCGCTGCGGGCCGGCGATCACCCGGTCGATGGCCTCGTCCATCGCCTGGTTGGTGATCAGCTTCTGATTGGTACGGGCGGTCAACAGGGCCGCCTCGTTGAGCACGTTGGCGAGGTCGGCGCCGGTGAATCCCGGCGTACGACGGGCGACCGAGGTCAGATCGACGTCGGCGGCCATCGGCTTGCCGCGTGAGTGCACCTTCAGGATCTGCTCGCGCCCGGAAAGGTCGGGGGCGTCGACCTGGATCTGTCGGTCGAAGCGACCCGGGCGCAGCAGCGCGGGGTCGAGGACGTCGGGGCGGTTGGTGGCCGCGATCAGGATCACGCCGCCACGCACGTCGAAGCCGTCCATCTCGACCAGCAACTGGTTGAGGGTCTGCTCGCGCTCGTCGTGGCCGCCGCCCATGCCGGCGCCACGATGGCGACCAACCGCGTCGATCTCGTCGATGAAGACGATCGCCGGGGCATTCTCCTTGGCCTGCTCGAAGAGGTCGCGGACCCGGCTCGCGCCGACGCCGACGAACATCTCCACGAAGTCGGAGCCCGAGATCGAGTAGAACGGCACGCCCGCCTCACCCGCGACCGCGCGGGCCAGCAAGGTCTTGCCGGTGCCGGGCTGGCCGTAGAGCAGCACACCCTTGGGGATCTTGGCCCCGACCGCCTGGAACTTGGCCGGATCCTGGAGGAACTCCTTGATCTCGCCGAGCTCCTCGATCGCCTCCTCGCAGCCGGCGACATCGGCGAAGGTGGTCTTGGGCATGTCCTTGGTGATCAGCTTGGCGCGGCTCTTGGCGAACTGCATGATCCCCCGGCCGCCGCCGCCTTGAACCTGATTCATCAGGAACAAGAACAGCAACACGATGAGCGCGAAGGGCAGCAGCGTGGCCAGCACCGAGCCGATGAAGCTCGGCTGGGGGTACTTGGAGGTCGAGAATTCGATCTTGCCGTCATCGATGCGCTGGTCGACGGCGGCGAGAAGACCCTCCTGCTGGCCGTCGATCCACGTCGCGGAGACCTTCTTGTCGTCGTCGAGGACGGCGAGCATCTGCTGGTCACCCTGGTTGAAGGTGATCTCCTTGACGTTGCCAGACAGGATCTCCTGGCGCATCTTGGAGGTGGTGATCTCGTCGTACCCGCCGTTGGGGGCGAGATACTGGAATGCAAGCAGCACGCCGAGAACGGCGAGCACGACCCACACCCATGGACCCTTCAAAAACCGCTTCACTACATCGTCCGTTCCAGACTCGGCATCGACGCCCCGCCGGCGCCTCAATCGGGTAGATCAACGACGTAAACCGTCGGTTTGATCCCGCAAGCTCCTGAGTTTTCCCCAAGGCCGCGTCATTGTCTCAGGCTCAGTGTCTCAGGTGGGCGAAGCCGATGGTGACGCCGACCGAAACCGGCCCGGTTTTGCGGCCACGTGCCAGGATCCAACCATGCTCGCCCGCTGCGCTGTCGCCCTCACGATCCTGGCCGCCTCGAGCCTGGGCCTGGCCGGCTGCGGCGAGGCCACGGACTCCAGCCCGTCGCGACCGCTGGTGATCACCGGCGAGCCGGCCTTCGATACCCAGGAAGTCGCGTGGGCCCACCTCTTCGAACTCCACTACGGCAGCCAGACATTCACCGTGCAGCAGGCCATCCGCGGTCTAGAGGTCAGCGACTACGGCTTCTTCCTCGATCTGGCCGAGGACCCCGAAGACCTGTTCTCCGACTCACGCTGGGCCTTCTTCGACGGCGCCGAGGTGGCCTATCTAGGCAGCCGGATCGATCAATCTCGCGGTCTCTCCGGACGGTAGGTACGTCGGGTGGATCGACCGCGCCGGTCCGTGGCGCCCCGCGGGCCGGATCGCGGAAGTGGTCGTGGTGGACCTCTCCACGGGTCAGCAGATCTTCGCCAACTCCGAGGGCATGGGCGGTGAGGCCGGCGACGACCTCGGTGATCGCTACGAAGAGCTCCAGCCCGACTTCCTCGGTTTCGACGCGGACAGCACCCACGCCTACTGGCATAACGCCAGCGGTCCGGGCGAACGGATGCGCTGGGAGTTGGGCACCGACACCGTCGAACGCGCCGAAACCTCCGATGCCCAAGACGAGCCGCGGCCGGTGGGGATCGTGGTCAACGCCTACGCCGGAGCGCGGCATGTCCTGTCTCCTGACGCCATCGGCTTGGGTTACCCCAACTGGTCACCCTCGGGCAGCATACGTCGCCGATCTCAGCGATCCCGCACGCACCATCGTGTACTCCGCAGACACCATGCGCCGGCTCCGGGTGGAGTTCGGCAGCCGGGCACAGTATTTCGGCGGCTGGCTGCCGGGGGATCGCTTCTACGTCGTCACCACGGCCAAGCGGATCGAGGGCTACAGCTTGACCGGGCCAGACCCCACCCGCGGCCGGGTCGTGGTCTGCTCGCTGCCTGCGGGCACGTGCCGGCCTGGCGCCAAGGTGCCTGGCTTGCGCGATCTGGTGGTCCCGCACCGGCAAGCACTGCTGGGTTGAGCGGCGCCCTGAACCCGCTCAGCTGTAGACGTGCGGGGAGAGCGTGCCGATGGCCCGCAGATTGCGGTAGCGCTCCTTGAAGTCCAACCCGTAGCCGACGACGAACTCGTTTGCGATGTCCCAGCCGACGTACTTCGGCTCGACCGGCATGGCCAGGGCCTCTGGCTTGCGCAACAACGTCGCGATCTCGACGCTGGCGGCCTTGCGGCTCGACAGTGAGTTGACCAGCCACGACAAGGTCAGGCCGGTGTCGATGATCTCGTCGACGATCAGGACGTGTCGTCCGGTGATGTCAGTGTCCAGGTCCTTGAGCAAGCGGACGACGCCGCTGGACTTGGTGCCCGAGCCGTAGGAGGAGATCGCGATCCAGTCCATCTCGACGTGGCACGGAAGGGCACGGGCCAGGTCGGCCATCACCATCACGGCACCGCGGAGGATGCCGACGAGCAGGATGTCCTTGCCCTCGTAGTCCTTGGCGATCTGCGCCGCCATCTCGGCGACCTTCTCGGCGATCTGCTCTTCGGTGAAGAGCACTTTGACCAGGTCACCCTCGACGTCTGGAACATCCATGGCGCAAGCCTAGGGCTCCGGGGAGCCCTACGGGGTATCGCGCTCGAAGCGCAAGCGGTCGCCAGTGCGCAGCGCGCGCACGAAACCGGGAAGCTCGACGGTCTTCGGCAACTGGGTCAGGTTGCGCACCTGGGCGTCCAGTGCATCGAGATGGACCAGCGCCAACTCCCCCGCCGGTACGCCGGCAGCGAGGGAGGCGGCGCGCAGCACCCGTAGTCGCACGGCTTCCGGCATCGCGGCGAGTTCGGCCACGAGGAAGCCGTCGGACTCGTCGTACCGATCCCGGAAGGCGCCATTGGCCAAGGCGTCCAACACAGCCTCGTCGGCCGAGATCAGCCGAGCCGTGCGGGCCAGCGATTCGGCGATGCCCGGGCCGAGTTCGGTCTCCAACAACGGCAACACCCGATGCCGGACCCGCGATCGGGTGTAGCGAGGGTCGGTGTTGTGTGGGTCCTCCCACCAGCGCAGCGCAAGCTGCCGACACGCCTGCTCGGTCAGGGCCCGGCGGAGCCCGAGGAAGGGGCGCGCATAGCTCACGCCGTCTTCTGTGTAGGTCGCTCGCATCCCGCGCAGCGAGCGCGCCCCGGAGCCGCGGGTCAAGCCGAGTAGCACCGTCTCGGCTTGGTCGTCGAGGGTGTGCCCGAGGAGCACGGTCCCCGCTCCGAGTCGTTGGGCGACCTCCCCGAGCACGGCGTAGCGCGCCTCGCGGGCAGCGGCCTCCGGACCCTGACCCGCCGCCTCGACCTGGACCCGCACCGAGACCGTCTGATCGACCCCGAGTTCGGCCAACTGCTCGCGGACCCGGTCCGCACGAGCGGCCGAGCCGGGCTGCAAACCGTGATCGACGGTCACCCCGATCACCGCTGCCACGTTGTCTGGGTCGCGGCGTCGCTGCCAGGTCATCGCCGCGGCAAGAGCCAGTGAGTCGGCGCCGCCACTGCAAGCAACCAGCACCGGTCGGGCAGGTACGCCGTCGGTCGCGCGACCAAGGGTGGCCACCGCCTGCCGGGTGGCGAAGACGGCCGGGTCACGGTCGGGATGCAGCGGAACGCGAGGAGTCACGGGCTCGGAGGTGTCGATCAGCCGTGCACTCGGAGGACCCATGCCTCCGGATCGTGGATCTCGGCCTTGGACGGGAGGGTCTCGGCCGAGGACCACACCGCGTTGAAGTCCTCCATGCCGACCTTGTCGACGACCTTGCGGACGAAGTTCGCGCCATCGCGGTACTGCGCCATCTTGGCGTCCAGCCCGAGCAGCCGGCGTACCAATCGATCCAGCGCACCGACCCCCTTGCGCCGCTGGGTGAACTTCGCCCTGATGTCGGCGACGGTCGGGATCACGCTCGGCCCGACGCCGTCCATGACCACGTCGGCATGGCCTTCGAGAAGCGACATCATCCCGGTCACCCGGTCGAGCACTTCACGCTGCTCGTCGGTGGTCAACAGCTCGACGATGGAGCCGCCATCCTTGCCGGACAGGCCGGCCGTGACCCGTTTGAGGCTCTCCTCGAGGGAAGCCGGTTCCATCCGCTCGGCCAGCTCCTGGACCTGGGCGAAAAGGTGGTCGCGCATCCACGGCACGGCAGTGAACTGCACCCGATGGGTCTCCTCGTGCAAGCACACCCACAGCCGGAAGTCGGAAGGCACCGCGTCGAGCTCCCGCTCGACGTGCACGATGTTCGGCGCCACGAGGAGCAGGCGGCCGTGGGGGTCGAACATCGGGTCGAACTGGCCGAGCACCTTGCCGGCCAGGAATCCCAGCATCAAGCCGACCTCGGCTCCGGTGACCTTCGCGCCGATCGCCCCCATCGAATCGGGGCTGATGCCCTTGCGGCTGGCCAACTTCTCCACGATCGGGTCCATCAGCTTGGCGAAGCCGTCGGCGTTGGCCTGGATCCAGGCGGGTCGGTCGACGACGAGGATCGGCGCCGTGCCGGGGGGTGCATCCAGCCCCGTGAACTCCCGAACCAGGTCGGTGGAGCGGTTCGCGCCGGCGCGAAGTTCGGCCACCGCGGCCGTAGCGGTGTCCCGGTCGACCGAGGGACCTTCACCCGCCAGCCGCGAGCCGATCCTGACGGCGAGGTCCCAATCGATCATGGGCAAGAGGCTACGTCACCTGCGAAGTCGGTCACCTGGAACAGACGCAGGCGCCGAGTGCGGCGGCGGCGCGATCGAGGGCGGCACGGGCTGCGAGCGCCTGGTCCTCGGCCACCTGATCGGCGATCAGGACGAAGGCGAAGTCGGTGCCGTTGCGATCGGTGGCCACGCCGGCCAGCCCGTGGACCCCGGTCAGCGTGCCGGTCTTGGCTCGGATCAGCCCCCGCGACTTGGGCGGGGCATCGACGAAGCGCCACTGCAGCGAGCCGGTGAACCCGGCAACGGGGAGACCACTGATGACCGCTCGGAGATGGGGCTGGTCGGGTGACGCCGCGGTCTGGAGGACGCCGAGCAGCGTGGCGCTGGTCAGTCGATCGTCGCGGGACAACCCGCTGCCGTCGTACAACTCGGTGCCTTCAAGCGGCACCCCGAGTTTGCTCAGAGTGAGCGCGATACCGGTGCGCGCCCCGTCGATCGATCCCGGCTGGCCGGCGCCGATGCCGACGTGCCGGGCCAAGACCTCCGCCGCGTCGTTGTCGCTGACCTCGAGCACATGCGCGGCGATCTCGGCGAGCGGCGCCGAGGACACTTCGGCGAGGGCAGTGGCCGACGCCGGGGCGGGCCGGGAGCGGGGAACACCTCGCACCACGATCCCCTGCTTGCGCAGCGCTCCGGCGAAGGTGGTCGCAGCGGTGAGGGCGGGATCGGCGACCCGGCCGAAGCCGTCTGGTTGGTGGCCCTCGTCGACCCAGAGGGCACTGGTTGGGGAGACGACGTTCTCAGGCACATAGCTGCTCGGCCAGTTCGGGTTGAGGGCTGGGCCGACGAAGAGTCCGGCATCGTAGTCGAGGCGGACCCGCGTGGTGCCGGCGGCCCTCAGCGCATCGGCGGCCTTCCCTGCCAGGGTTCGCAGGTCGGCTCGCACCGGGTAGGTGCCCGCGGGAGCGGGCTTGCTCGCCAGATAGGGGTCGCCGCCCCCGACAAGGGTGATTCGACCAGGCGCATCGGTGACGACCGCGGTGGTGAAGACGTGGTCTGGCCCCAGCACCTCAAGAGCGGCCGTCGCGGTCAGCAGCTTCATGGTGGAGGCGGGCGTCACCGGGTTGGTGCCCATGCTGAACGCCGCGTCGCCGCCGTCCAGCGGCGCGACCGCGGCGACCACGTGCGGGCCAAGAACCTTCATGCCGAGGCGCTTGGTGAGTACGGCGCGGATCCGGGCCGAGTCCGCAGTCAGCGCCGCGGTCGCCGGCGCCCCCGATGGAGTCGCCGGAGACGGCAGCTCGCTTGGCGATGTCGAGGGGCTCGCCGTCGTGGTGGGCGTGGAACCTCCAGGAGTTGAGCCGGTGACCAACCGCTCGGCGCGCTCGCGCCAGCGCGCGGTTGCCTCCCGGCCCCGCTCGGTCGTGGACAGCACCGCGAGCGAGGCCGTCAAGGCGAGCACCGGGACCAGTAGCCACAGCAACGCCCGCATCCAACGCCGTCCGACCTTCGCGCCGCTACTGCGCCTGGGATGCATGGACCGATTTCAGCCGGATGAGAGTCGAAAGGCAAAAGTGCGTCAGACTAGGGCACAGACTCGTGCCGCTCCGGCAGCCCCGTTCAGCGTGGCTGGCTCGGCTCGGCACGACGCTCATGAACCGATGTGAAAGGTGCCCACTGCCGTGGAATTCGACGTCCTCGTGGAGATCCCCAAGGGAAGCCGCAACAAATACGAAGTCGATCATGTCTCCGGACGGATTCGCTTGGACCGCACGCTGTTCACCGCGACCCAGTACCCCGCCGACTACGGCTTCATCGAGGACACCCTCGGTCAGGACGGCGACCCGCTGGACGCCTTGGTGCTGCTCATCGGTGAGCCCACCTTCCCCGGCTGCCTGATCAAGTGCCGCGCCATCGGCATGTACCGCATGACCGACGAGGCAGGCGGCGACGACAAGGTGCTCTGTGTGCCGGTCACCGATCCCCGACTGGAGCACCTGCGCGACATCAACCACCTGCCGAAGTTCGACCGTCTCGAGATCGAGCACTTCTTCACCGTCTACAAGGACCTCGAGCCCGGCAAGTCCGTCGAAGGCGCCAACTGGGCCGGCCGCGCGGAGGCGGAGAAGGAAGTCAGCGCCTCCTTCAAGCGCTACCAGGACACACTTCCCGCGGAGGGCGACGCTCACTGAGCGTCGCGGCCTCAGAGCCGCTCCAGGACCACGAACAACATCGCCGCTGCGACCAACACGGCTGCGCGCCAGCCGAGGCCCCCACTGAACAACGGAACCTGAGATCGCTCGAGTACGGCGTGGCGAGTGACCGGAGTAGGGCTCGGCATACTGAGCGGGACGACCACGGGATAGCTCTCGATGACCACGCGGGTTGTCAGCGCCTTGCGATGCGGCAGCGAGAGACCGACGTCGCCCACGACCCATCTCGGGCACGACCGCGAGCGGTCGACCCATACCTCGTGTACAGCGGGATAACGCACGCCGCTCAGCAGGTCCTCGCGGGTATCGTCGGCGAGCAGTCGCAGGTCCGGCCTCCCCCAGCGTTCGGATGCGAAGGGCGGCTCGTTCCACAAGCACAGGATGTGTCGCACCCCATTCTTGAGAGGGGACGGCACCAACAACGCGTAGGCACGGCCGGGAGCCACCCCGGACTCCACGCTCACCCGGGCCGAACGAACCGATAGGAGGCGGCGCATCGGGTAGTAGGAGGCCCACAGCGCGGCAACGAGGGTGAAAGCGATTGCCCCAACGCGGGTTTCACCGCGCAGCACCAGCCCGGCAATCGCGCAGACGACGACGGCGCTACCCAGCCATTGGGCGAGCCGAGCCCGTTCCAGCGCCTTCTGCTTGTCCAGTTCCAGCAGGAGGTCGGGGTAATCGACGGTCGCTGGACGCTCCAGCTCGAATTCCTTGACCTCTTCCGAGGACAGCGTCTTCACTGCTTCGGTGATGACATCAACGCGCTCCCGGTTGGCTCGCAAGGCGCGCAGGCACCAGACCCTCACCGAAAGGCTTCCCGCCGCTGCGGCGAGCAGCGCTTCGTGCCAGGCCAGACCCAGCCAGGTTCCGGCGATGCCGACGATCACCCACAGATAGCGCAGCGGCCACGGAGCGATGACTCCGCGCAGCGGCCGCAGGTTCGACCAATAGGTCGAGAACCCAGCGGCTCCCATGCCGATAATCGCCAGGAAGGCCGGCAGCAACACCTCTTTCCCGGTCCCCACGCGTTGGACGATCAACAGCGAAACTGCAACCGTCGACCCCAGGGCCACGAGGGCCACAGTCTGCCAAGACTGCTGGGTGCGGTCGTCGCGCAGCATCAGGTCCGAGTCACTGAGCTCCATGCCGGCATTGTGCACGCAGATCCCTAATGGCGCGCGCTGCCGCCCAGGATCTCGGCTACGGGCGGGCGAAGAAGTTCGGGGGGATCCAGTAGTCGATCGACTCCTCGGCGACCGGGCGACCGGTGCGCGGGGCGTGAATGATCCGGCCGTTCCCGACGTAGAGCGCCACGTGGTAGATCGACGTGGCGCGGCTCGAGGAGCCCCAGAAGACCAGGTCGCCGGGCTGCAGTTGGCTGCGGGAGATCGGAGTGGACTGCTGGTACTGCGCCACGGAGTAGTGCGGGAGCGACTTTCCACCGGCGCTCCAGGCCCCCATGGTCAACCCGGAGCAGTCCCACGCGTTCGGACCGGCGGCGCCCCATCGGTAGGGCTCTCCGATCTGATCACGCGCGAAGGCGATGGCGCGCTGGGCGCCGGAAGCCGGCGCCGGTGGGTCGGGGTCTGTGGATGGTTCTGGATCCGGCGTGGCCGATGTCGGATCGTCGCTCGGGGTGGGCGGAGGCGGCGGATTCTTCGTGGGCGCCTGGCTTGGTGAGCCGTTGTGCCCCGGGGTGGCTGTGGTGGGGCTGGGATTCGGGGCGCGAGTTTCCTCCGGCTCGGCGGGCGCGGACGCTTGCGGCGTCTCGGTCTCTGGCTCTTCCTCGGCCAACGCATCGCTGCGCTGCTCGGCCAGCGCGATGCTGATCCCCTCGAGTTCGGCCCAGCGCTCGATCAGCGCCTGTTCTTCGCCGGCCAGCTCGGCCATCGACGCCTCGGCTTGCGCCTGAGCCGACATTGCGGCATCCCTGGCAGCTTTGGCCCGGTCGGCGGCGCTGTCGGCCTTGCGGCGGGCGTCCCGGGCTGCCGCGGAAGCCTTCTTGGCCGCGGCCCGAGCGGCCTCGAGGTCGTCGTACCTCGCCCCCATGGCACCCTCGGCAACCTCGAGCGTCGCCGATCGTTCGACGACCTGCTCGATGCCGGTGGACGAGACGATGGCCGACCAAGCCTGTAGTTCGGGCGCCAGTTGATAGCTGGTGACGAGGGCGTCGCGATAGCTGGCGAGCTGCTTGTCTGCCTCGGCGTTGGCCGCGGCGGCCTTCTGCTCGGCCTCGTCGGCACGCACCTGTGCTCGCTGCAACCGGTAGCGCGCGCCGTTGTAGGCCTCACTGAGTTGAGCGGTGCGGATCGTGACCGCGTCGAGTTGGGCGCGAGCGGCGGCCAACCGTCGTTGCACCTCGGCAACGTCGTCCGCGGAGCTGGCGGCCTCGGCTTCGGCGGCGGCCACCTCTTCCGCACTCGGTACGTCGTCGACGGCGCCGGCGATCCCCGTGGTGGCGACCGCCGCGCCTGCGCACGTCAGCGCGAACGCGGCGATCGCCACCCGAAGGGCGCGGGGGCTGCGCACCGACACGAGGGGGTCTCCTTCCGGACAGAGACCTCGGGCAACTTCCTCTTTGCCCGAGGCACTCGCAGCACGCTAATGCTCATCTGTCACAAAAGAAACCGATTGTCACAATCTTCTCAGGAAATACGGCGTGTCGGCTTGACTAACTACACTGGTGTAATTCGTTCGCGCGACTGAGGGGCGTCAATCTTCCTCGTCCACCGGCACGACCGAGGTGGAGGTCGTGGGGTGCGAGGCGAGCCCGTGGCGGTCGAACTTCTGCCCGCTGGCGACGGCTCCCAGATAGAAGGAGAAGATCGCGATGGCGATGCCGGCGATGTCGTCGGCGATGTAGTGCCAGCCGAAGTAGAGGGTGGCGATCACGGTGAGCCCGAAGTTGACCCAGCCGACCCAGTGCAGCAGCCGACTCCGCAAGGTGTACTGCGCCATCAGGGCGAACAGCAAGGTGATCGCGCAGTGCAGACTCGCGAAGCCGGCCACCGACTGCACCGCGTCGGTGATGGCGCCGTTCACCACCTGATTGCGACCGAAGGACAGCGAGTTCATCAGCGTCGTCGTCCCGGTCTCGGCGAGGTCCTTGTACAGCCAGGAGTAATAGAACCCCGGCCCGACCGTGGGGAGTGCGTAGTAGGACGCGGTGCCCAGCGTCCAGGCCATCACCTGGGCAGTCACGAACCAGTAGCCGTAGGAGATGTTTCGAGCCCAGGTCAACCATGCGATGAGCATGAACGGCACCAGCGGAAGGAAGCCGATGTAGATCCCGGACAGCAGGTGCGCAGTGATTCCCTGGCCCAGCAGGTCGTGCAGTACGACGGCTGGCTCGCGCCCAAGGAACAGCGCCTGGTCGAGGCGATGGAGCGCTCGGTCGTACTTCTCGGTGCCCATCACGAACGGCAGGAACGACTTCAGGTTCCGGTAGCTGACGTAGGTGATGTAGAAGCACACCAAGCCCATGATCACGAGGGTCACGCGCTCGCGATTCCAGTGCGTGACGATGCGCTCCTTGGCCGTGTGCCACAAGGCCGCCCGGCTGTACCCGGTCTTGCGGCCCTGCCACAGCGCCCGCGGCACCAGGTCAGCGATGAACGCACCGGCCAGCATCAACGGCAGGCGGAGCCAGGACGGGCCGAGGAAGCCGTCGGGATCAAGCAGCCTCTTGTCGATCGCCGCTGCGGTCACCACCGCCAGAATGCCCATGACGGTCGCCACGCCGATCAACAGTGCGTAGGCGCGGCGATACATGGGCTCGATTCTAGGAGTGCGCGTGATGACTTCGAGCACCACGGGCCGCCGATCTGGTCGTCGACCCCGGCTAGACATCACGGCTCACCGTCGCGGGGGTACGCCGATCAGGGCGAGCCGCGAGGGATCGACCGTGAGCCGCACGCGCGCGCCCACGCCAACCTCGCTCGCCGGGTCGGTGCCGCGGCGCCGCAGCGACGCTGTGCCCGGCAGGGGCGCGACGGCGTCGAGCACACCGATCCCGTCGACCGCCACCTCCAACCGCACCAGATCGGGAGTGCTGCGGGCCGAGAGCACCGCGCCGGAGAGTTGCCCATCGGGGGCCACTCGCAGCGCCGAACGGCGCAGTGCCACGACGGCGTCGGAGTCCCCACCGGTGGCCACTCCGGCCGCGCGAAGCAGCGCCCCCGCCTGCGCTCCCGACAGCACCCGCGCATACCCCAGGAACTCCGCGGTCTCCGGGTCTGCTGGGTGCTGCCAAACCTCGCTGATCGGCCCGTGCTGCACCAGGTGTCCCGCGCGCATCACGGCCATCGAGTCGGCCACGGCAAAGGCTTCCTCGTGGTCGTGGGTGACGAAGACCGCGGTGACGCCGGCTTCACCGATGATCGTGCGCAGTTCCTCGGCCAACCGCTCCCTCAACCCGGCGTCGAGCGCGGAGAGCGGCTCGTCGAGCAGCAGCACCCGCGGTTCGACAGCGAGCGCGCGAGCCAGGGCGACCCGCTGCCGCTCGCCACCAGAGAGTGTCGCGGGCTCCCGGTCGGCGTACTCGGCCAAGCCCACCAGCTCCAACAGTTCCGCGACTCGAGCCCGGACCAACGGTGTCGACCGTCTGCGCAGTCTCAGCGGATAGGCGACGTTGGCGCCGACGCTGAGGTGATCGAAAAGCTGTCCGTCCTGGAACATCAGCGCGAAGCCCCGCTTGTGCGTCGGCACCCGAGCGAGATCGCGGCCGTCGCCGAGGATCCGCCCCTCGCTGACCGGGTCCAGCCCTGCGATCGCGCGGAGCAGGGTGGACTTCCCGCAACCGGATGGGCCGAGCACCGCGAGCACCTCACCCGGCGCCACGCTCAAGCTGACCCGATGCACCACCTCGGCGGCACCGAAACGGACGCTGACCTCCTCGATCTGTAGGGCGGGGCTCTGCACGCTCACCAGGCTCCCACCGAACGGACACCGACGCGATCGACCAGCGCCATCACTGCGGCCGTGAGTGCGGCCAGGACACAGGAGGCGGCCAAGGCGGCGCCGAAGTTCTGCTCACCGGGATGGCTGATCAGCGCGTAGATCAGCACCGGCAACGTCGGCCGATCCTCGCGGGAGAGGAACGAGGTCGCCCCGAACTCCCCTAGCGACACGGCGAAGGCGAACCCCGCCGCCGCCAGGAGCGGGCGCCGCAGCGCCGGCCATTCGACCACGAGCAAGCTCCGCAGCGGCGAAGCTCCCAGGGTCGCGGCGGCTTGACGCTGCCGGTCGTCGATCGCGGCCAGAACCGGCGTCAGGGTCCGTACGACGAGGGGCAGCGCCACGAGCGCCTGGGCGATCGGGATGAGCAGGGGCGAATCCCGCAAGGCGAAGGGTGGGCGGCCCAAAGTGATCAGGAAACCGAAACCGAGGGTGACGGCCGAGACGCCCAGCGGGAGCAGGAAGAGTCCGTCCATGCCTCGCTGGACCACCTGCTCGCCGCGCGACCTCACCCGGCGGGTGACCAGCAGCGCGACGCTCAGCCCCAAGACGATCGACATCCAGGTCGCATCGGTGGCGATCCGCAGCGAGTTCACCAACGCCGCCCAGACACTGCTCTGGGTTTGAACGACGGGACTCGCCAAGGCCCGGTAATGCGCCAGCCCCCAGCTTCCGTCGACCCGCAGTGAACCGAGCACCAGTGTCACGATCGGAGCCGCGACCAGCGCCACCGCCAGCCCGGTAACCACCAGTGCCGGGAGGTCGGATCGGCTCGGTCGCCGCAACGGCGAGAGTTCGACCCGACGACGCGGCCCGGACGCCTCCAACCGACGGCTGGCCAGCAGCAGCCCGATCACGACCAGCAACTGCAGCAGCGACAGCGCCGAGGCCGCGGGCAGGTCGAGCAGGTTCGTGGTCAGCAGATAGATCTCGGTCTCGACGGTTGCGTACTTCAGCCCACCCAGGGTCAGCACCACTCCGAACGCGGTCGCGCAGAAGAGGAAGACCACGCTTCCGGTAGCCGCGACCGAACGACGCAGGCCCGGCCAGGTAACGGTCCAGAAGACCTGGAGGGGCCGGGCACCCATCACCGCCGCAGCTTCGGCCGGGCGGGGGTCCAGGCCCTCCCAGGTGGCGCCCACCGACCGCACGACGACTGCGATGTTGAAGAACGCCAGAGCTGCCACGATCGCCACCGGGGATCCGTCCAGACCCAGGCCGCCAAGGGCTCCGCCTTCACTGAGCAACTGCCGGAAGGCCACCCCGACCACCACCGTGGGGAGCACGAACGGGGCAAGCAGCGCGGCCCGCAGCGCGGGCATCCAGGGCAGGTCGAGCCGGTGGGTGACATAGGCGGCGGGGAGCCCGAGGACCAACGAGAGCATCGTGCCGGCGCCGGCCGAGACCAGCGTGAACCACAGCACCCGCAAGGTCCGGGGTCGCCCGAACACGTCGGTGACGGCGCCGGGGTCGAAGCTGCCGTCGGGCCAGAACCCACGTGCGATCATCCCGCCGACGGGCAGCAGGAAGAAGACCCCGAGCACCGCCAGGGGGAGCGCCGCGAGTGCGGCGAATCCCCACCAGCGGCGACTGCTGGACACGATCGAGGAGACCATCGGCGAGGAGACCATCGGCGAGGAGACCATCGCTGGATCAGCTGGAGGTGACGTCGGTCCACTCCCGCAGCCAGTCGTCGCGATGGTCGGCGATCAGTTGCGGGTCCAAGGTGCGCGGCACGGCCGGCTGGATCGCGAAGCTCGCCCACGCCTTCGGCAGGGGAACGCCCGCATGCACCGGAAAGACATACATGCTCTCCGGCAGCGCCGCCTGCACCTCGTCGCTGAGCAGGAAGCCGATCAGCTCGGAAGCACCTTCGGGGTTCGCGGCGCCGTCGAGGATGCCGGCGTACTCCACTTGCTGGAAGCACGTGTCGAGCAGCGCGGCCGTGGCCGAGGTGTCGCCACCCTTGGGCACGGTGAAGGCCGGGGAGGAGTCGTAGGAGAGAACGATCGGTCGCTTGCCGGGACCGCCGCCCTGGGTGAAGTCGACGAAGTAGGCATCCGACCAGCCGGAGGTCAGCTTCACGCCGTTGCGCATCAGCTTGGCCCAGTAGTCGGCCCACCCCTCCTCGCCGTACTCCTCGATCGTGGCCAGCAGGAACGCCATGCCGGGGCTACTGGTGGCAGCGCCAGGGAGGACCGTGAGGCCCTTGTAACGGGGCTGGACCAGATCGGCGAGGGTGGCCGGAGCGGGGATGCCGCGCTTCTCGAACCAGCCCGTATCGATGTTGATGCACACGTTGGCGTTGTCGATCGGCACCAAGCGGTCGTCGGTGCCGCCGTCGCTGGTCGGCAGCGCGAACTGCGCGACACCTTCGGGCAGCTCCGCGGTGTAGGGCACGAAGACATCGGCGTCCAGCGCCCGACTGGCGAAGGTGTTGTCCACGCCGAAGGCCACGTCGCCGGTGGGGCTGCCCTGGGTGAGCACCAGCTTGTTGGTCAGCGTCCCGGCATCCGCGGCGGCGCGGACCTCCAGGGTCAGCCCGGTGCGGCTCTCGAACGCGGCGATCAGTTCGTCGGGAAGGGCGAAGGACTCATGGGTGACCAAGGTGACCGACGTGGGCGCGGCCCCGTTGCTGGCTTCGCTCGACTGAGAGCCGCCCGCGAGCGAGCAGGCAGACAGCGAGAGGCCGGCCATGAGTACGGCGACGGCGAGCCTGCAGCCGCTGGCCAGCCGTCTGTGAGGTCGGGTCTGTGGGCGTGCCGAGATCGGCATGATGACTCCCTTCGCCGGTGCTAACCGGAGCAGGTTCGGAGGGTCTGCGGTGGATCCGCACTCTCAGCGCGCCTCTCGCGATGCGCGCTCCCCTGTCGTGTGCCGTTCAGGGTACCCGCCGCACACCTGAGCGCGCAGGTGTCTCAGCGGGACCCCGGCCGTTCAGCCGGTCGCGGTCAGCCCTTCTGGCAGTCGCGACATCGCGGGTTCCTCCCCAGCCGGCACGGTGGAGCGAGCCAGAGCGCATGCGGTGGCAGCAGCGGCCGCCAGAAGGACCAGGCTGCCCATGCCACCCAAGGCATGGGCCAGCCACGGGCCGACCAGGGAAGCGGCCAAGGCCGCAGAGATCATCGCGGTATCCGCCACTCCGAGGATGCCTGCGCGCAGGTCGTCGGGCGTGTGGTCCTGCATCATCGCCGTGGCCGCGCCCTCGGCGTACACGTTGGCGGCGCCGGCCAGGAACAGCGGCGCGACCGCCCACCACACCCCTGGAGTGGGTACGACGAGGACCAGCCCCGCGGCGAACACCAGCAGCCCCACGCGGGCTCGAGCCGGCTGGCTGGCCCCACCCCGCATGAGCGGGGCGGCCAGTGCACCGAAACCAAGAGCGCCGGTCGCCAGCCCATAGCCGGAGCCGCCTGTGCGCCAGGCGTGCTCGGAGAGGGCGAGCAAGGCGAAGCCCGAGCCCGCCAGCACCGCGTTGATCGCCATCACGATGCCGATCGCTCCGCGCACCGGAGCCGATGAAGCGAGGACCGTGGCGATTCCTGCGGACTCCGGTTCACCGGCCTCGTGCACCGGGCGCGGCAATCGGATCCCGGCGAACAAGCCCAGCGCGACGGCCGCGAGCACCACCGCGAGCGGGGCGATCCACATCCTCAGACCGGGCTGCAGGAGGACTCCACCGATGGCCGGGCCGACCACGAACGAGGCGACTTCGACAGTGACCAGCAGGTCGGTGGCGCGGCGGCTGTCCGCGCCGGCCGCGTGCGGCATCGCCGCAGCCAGCGCCGGGAACGCGGGGGTAGCACAAGCCACCGCGAGGGTCGCGCTGGCGACCACCCAAGGCAGTGCGCCCAGGGCGATGGCCACCGCCGCCGAGGTCAGCAGAATCAGCCTGGCAATCAAGGTGGCACGCACGACGCGGTCCCGCTGGTGGCGATCGGCCAGCCGGCCGACGTACCAGGACAACGCGACGTACGGCAGCATCCGGGCGGCGCCGGTGAGGCCCACGGCGAGGTCGTTGCGGGTGGCCTCCCACACCATGACGATCAGCAGCGGCCAACTGACCGACATCGCCAGCGCGGCCAACGCGTGGCTGAGGATCGCCCGCCGGACCGGCCAGGACCTGATCTGCCTCATCGGGAAACCACCTCGGTGGCGAGCGGGGCGAAGCCGTTGAAGGCAACCGTGGAGTAGCAGGTGGTGTAGGCCCCGGCGGCGCCGAACCGGACCTGGTCGCCTTCGGCGAGGTCGGCTGGCAGCAGCACACGCTGGTAGAGGATGTCGGCGGAATCGCAGGTCGGTCCCGCCAGTACGGCGGGGGCGAGCGGGCCGGACGCGGAACTGGTGAGCCGGTAGCGCACCGCTTCGTCCAGGGTCTCGACGAGACCCGTGAAGACCCCCTGCATCGAGGTAGACCCAGCGTTCGACACCTCGGTGCACCACCCCGATGACGGTGGCGATGAGCTCGCCGGCGTCAGCGACCAAGCCGCGGCCGGGCTCGATCAACGTGCGCGGTCGCCCGTGCGGGAAGTGTGCGCGCAAGGCGCACTCGATGGCGGCGCCGTAGGCGGGCAGTGGCGGGGCATCACCCTCCAGAGCCGCGGGGAAACCTCCACCGAGGTCAAGCAGCCAGGGGCGCAGTCCGGCCGCGCGCAGGCGGTCGAAGACGCGCGCCGCGGCCGCGATCGGCGCATCCCAGGCTCGCGGGTCGCGCTGCTGGGAGCCGACGTGGAAGCTGATTCCGGCCGGGTCGAGGCCGTGCTCGGCGGCGGCGGTCAGGATGCCTTCGGCCTCGGCTTCCGTGCAGCCGAACTTCCGCGTCAGCGGGTAGTCCGATCCCTCCCCGCTGGTGGCGATGCGGCACAGGACCGAGGTCCCAGGGGCGGTTTCGGCGACCTTGAGGGTCTCGGGCAGGGAATCGACGGCGAAGAGGCGAACCCCGAGCCGGGCCGCCTCGGCGAGATCGTCTCGACGCTTGACCGGGTTGCTGAAGACCAGGTCGTCGACACCAGCGCCGGCAGCGAGGCAGGCACGGACCTCCGCCGGGCTGGCGACGTCGAAGCAGGCGCCGGCGTCCGCAAGAGCGGCCAGCAGTTCGGGGTGCGGGTTGGCCTTGACCGCGTAGTGCACCGCGGTGCCCGGCAGCACTGCCGCCAGTCGGCGGAAGCGGAGCACGGCTCGAGGGATGTCCAAGGCGAGGTACGGCGTCGCGCGGAGCGGCGGCGTGGTGCGGAGCGGCGGGGTTGTATCGGTGCCGGCGGGTCTAAGGGTCACCGCTCCTGGGCGATACGTCTCCGAGACAGGCGGAGCTGCAGGTGTGGGCGTCATCGGGGCTCCTTGGTCGGGGGTGACACTTGGCTTCCAGGAGTCCAGGGGAGGGAGTCTGATACCGCCGCCCGAGCGAAATGTCCCCCATTGCGCAGGAATGACCCGATCGGGTGGTCTGCGCTCTGCCAGACTCGGCTCCCGTGAGCGCGCGATCCGACCGGCCGAGCCTGCGGCACCAGTTCTTGGCCTGGGGGCTGCCGCGCTGGCTCGGGGTCACTGACTTGATCGATGAGGAGTCCGAGCGGGCTGGGGTCTTGGCGAAGGGCGCTGGGTGGCCGGTCCCGTTTCCGAGTGGGCTGGTGCCGCGATTCGAGCGTCGGTTCGAGCTGAGCCGCGAGGTGCTGCGCGGAACGGTCGAGTTCCCGTCGTACGTCGTGACGCCGCGTGACGTCGTACCGACTCGGACGGTGTTCTATGTGCACGGCGGCTCCTTCACCGCTCCGCTCCACCCCGTGCAAGTGCGGTTTGCGACGCGGCTGGCCGCGGAACTCGGGGCCCGCGTGGTCTTCCCGGACTACCCGTTGGCGCCGCGGCATACGTGGAAGGACTCCTTCGACGCGCTGGTCGACGATGCCCATCGGTGGCGCGAGGAGTCGCCGGACGGGTTCTTCCTGGCGGGCGACTCGGCCGGGGGCGGCTTGGCGTTGGCCGTGGCGATCGGGATGCGCGAGCGCGGGTATCGGGCTGCCGATCGGATGCTGCTGCTGGCACCGTGGGTGGACCTGACCACCTCGACCCCGGAGACCGCGGAGTTCGCGAAGGCCGATACCTGGCTCAAGTACTCCAAGCTCGACGTCTACGCCCACTGGTGGGCGGGGGCCGAGGAGGATCTGGGCCGCCCCGAGGTCAGCCCCGGGCTGGCGGATCTGAGCGGGCTTCCCCCCACGCTGATGATCGGCGGCACCCGCGACCTGTTGGCCACCGGGTGCCGACTGCTCGCCGACCGCGCCCTCGCCGCGGGCTGGGACCTGACCTACTTGGAGCGGCCCGGATTGATCCACGTCTTCCCGCTGTTCCCAGGCATCCCGGAAGCCGAGCGCGCGTTCGGGATCTCGGCGCGGTTCCTCGCCGGCTGAGCGTCGCCCCAGCCTGCGGTCCGGGTTTCGCAGCCACCCGCGCCGATCCGTATACTTCCCGAGTTGCCCGACGCCTCGGCGGCGGTCACGCCGCCTTAGCTCAGTCGGTAGAGCGATTCACTCGTAATGAATAGGTCGTCGGTTCGATTCCGACAGGCGGCTCCACGCATATCAGCAGGTCACAAGCTCTCTGCCTGACTGGCACCAACTTCGCCAAACTTCCCTGCCTTATCAGCGTTCGCTACGACCGTCCGGTTGTGCCTACGTTGGAGGGACGCGCTCACTCAGGTCCGTCGTACGCCACTCTGTTGGACCCCACTCCGCATCTCGGCGCGCGACTCGCCTCATGACTTCTCGGATCAACGCCACCACCAGGAACAGAGCAAAGAGGGCCGGGATCAGCGATTCCCATCGCCACAGACCGAGCGTCAACGGTCCGGTTGCGACGGCCGCGCAGAGGACCGCGGTCGGGAGTGCTGTCGCCACCAGTGCCCACGTGGCTGCCGGCGGCTCTGCTCTCCAGATGCGCGAGCAGTTTCGAGCCGCGAGCACCAACACGTAGACGCAAATCAAATTGAAGAGCGCCGAGAGCACGCCATAGACGACGCTCCACGACGTGCCCGGCTCGCGTAACGGCGCGATGAAGCCCGTCCCCAGCCAGACCTGTATGAACCCGAGCAACGGGAGGTGCCATACCGGCGCAGGTTGGGAGACCATCAACCGAGAATAACCAGCGGATATGGCTCCTACTGATCGTTTGGCGGACACCGTCGCGTATCACCCGGCGGAGGACATCTGTCTGACCTCATTCGGTGAGGACTTTCTGCGCGTGCCACTGACAGACTCGGGGCATGGCGAAAGAGGTGGCGGAGTATCGGCCCGAGTGGGCCGATCAGTGCGCAGTGGTTCGCCAGGAATTGGTGGCGACGTTGGTCGGCGTACACCTCATTGCCGCCCAGCCGGTCGGCTCGCTGACCCCAACCACCACCAGGTCCACGTGAGTACCGCCGACGAGCCGCTGCTTCGCAGCCACTCTGGGGTGCCCGCCACCCGAGAGAGAGCCTGGCTCACGACCTCCGCGCCCTTGGCCTGCGGGCGGGCGATCTGGTGATGGTTCACGCTTCGGTGCGCTCCCTCGGGCCGGTCAAGGGTGGGGTCGCCGCGGTGGTCAAGGCGACCCTCGACGCGATCGGCCCAGAAGGGACCCTTGCCGCCTACGTCGACTACGAGCCCTTCCACGACGAGGCTGACCCTGACCCGCCGGTCTTCGACAAGCTCACCGCAAGGGCCGCCTTGGACCACGGCGTCCTGGCCGAGACCATCCGTACCTGGCCCGGTTCGCTGCGCAGCGACCATCCGGGCGCCGGGGTCGCGGCCATCGGTGCACGGGCCGACTGGCTGACCCGAGACCACCCTTTCGACTTCGGCTACGGTGCCGGCACGCCGCTTGCGCGACTGGTCGAGTCCGACGGCAAGGTGCTGGTGCTGGGCTCCCCGCTGGACCGGATCACGCTGCTGCACTTCGCCGAGGATCGGGCAGTGCTGCGAGGCAAGCGAGTCGTCATGTACCGCGTGCTGATGCCTGGCCCCGAAGGGCCGACGTGGATCGACTTCGAGGAGTTCGACACCAGCCTGCCCTGCGTCGACGGCATGCCCGAGGACCTCTTTCAACGGATCGGAACAGCCGCGCTGGCCGCCGGGATCGGCGTACGCGGCCGGGTCGGCGCATCCGATGCCGCCCTTTTCGACGCACGGGAGCTCGCCGACTTCGCGGTCGAGTGGATGGAGGCCCGCTGGGGCTGAGCGATCTCAGGCGAAGCCGATGGGCCGGTCGCTGACCATCCAGTCGAGGCTGCCCTTCCGGTCGTTGGTCCAGTAGTTGGTCACCGCCCATAGATCACCGCGCTGGGGGACCACCAGTTGCTGCGTTGTGGTGGCCCCGTTGGGGCCGGTGACGACGACCTCGTGGGTCCCGGCACCGACCGCGATCGGGAAGGCCTGCCAGTTGTGCTGACCCTCGACGTCGAACGGTTCATCGACCAGCACCACCCCATCGATGCTCACGCTCACCGGCACCCGCGGCTCGTCGAAAGATTGGTTGGAGACGTAGAGGTGAAGGTTCGCCTCGTCCTCGTCGACCAAGCGCGGCTCCCCGGTCGGCGCCTCGGCGCCTTCGGTCAACGAAATCTCTTGATTGCCGCCGGGCAGGATCAGCCTCAGCGTCAGCGGGGAATCCGTTCGCGAGTTGGTCACCCAGATTGCGAAGCGAACGGGTTCGCCCTTGCGCAGGTACGGCGTCCCGTCAGCACGCTTGGAGGGAACCTGCTGGCAGTTGAGCCGCCAGGTGGCGGCGTCGTCGATCCCGGCCGAACCCAGCGCGACCTGATAGCCCGGGCACGGGTCGAGGTCGATGTCGTGCTTCGTGGCCGCCAACTCGACCACCCAGGTCGGCGTACCGTCCCACTCCTTGCCGGGGTAATCCTTCGCGACGCTGTCGACCAGGCGTATCCGCAAGCCGGAGAAGTCCCCGCGCACCGGTTCGGCCGCCCATCCCTCGGGCTGCCAATAGGTGTGCGGCAGGCTGGGCTCCTCCTCGGTCGGCTCGGCAACAGGACACTCCACCGGGGGAAACTGCGTCACCTTCCGCGTCTCGTTCTCGCTGCCCTGGCCGAAGAAGATCGCCGCGTCCACCAAGTCCCGGACCCCGCACCAATCCGACACCGACGCCCGGGTGAGTGCCCCACGCCGGGCCGTGACGAGCGGATCCGCCGGCCACTGTCCGGCCGCGGGGTCGGTGGCTCCGCCGAGGACTTCCACGTTCTTGCCCCCCTTGGAGAACTCGAAGTAGGAGTACCCGCTCAGCCTGCAGGGCTCCTCCCCCGGCTTGAGTCCGGGCGACGAAGGCAAAGTCGTGCGCTACCAACTCGGCGGTCAGGTCGAGTTGCCGGAGCAGGCAGTAAGGGTGGCCGGCGGCGATGTCGGCGCGCGGCCGGAAGCTGTTGCCCAGCTCGACCGCTGGGAAGCTCATCTGTTCGTTGATCGGCGCGATAGCACCGGGTACGACGGCAGGGCCCACCCCCGCTGGCAGATCCGGATCCCACGAGGAGCCACCCCGCTCGGAGCCGCCGCCCGCGGGGGCCCCGACGTTCCCGCAATCGAACACCGTGCCGACCCAGAAGACCCCGATGACCAGGGCGGCGACCGCCGCGACCGCCGCCGCAGGTGCGAGCGTTCCCCAGCGGATGCCTTGCCTGCGCCCGGCGAATCCGGTCAGGTCGGGGGCTCGAAACTCCGCGTCGAACCGGGCACGGAATCGCTCGCCTGCCCGCTCAAGGCGGCCGTCGAGGTCGGGATCGTCCATGCCTGGATACGCCGTGGCGCGCCCGATCCGCTTAGTCGTGCCCGCGCCCGAGTTCTGGGGTGTCGAGCCGGCGACGCAGCTCGGCTCGCGCTTGGTGGAGCGTCGCGCGGACCGTACCTTCGGCGACGCCGAGGGCGGTCGCGCAGGTGGTGACGTCCACACCGACGAAGTAGTAGAGCTCGACGACCTGACGCTGCCGCTTCGACAGAGCCAGGATCGCGGCCTCCAGATCGAGGTCGGGAGGCCGATCGTCGTGGCTGGGCTCGGGTGCCAGTTCCAGCGCGACCCACGGCTTGGTGCGGGTCCGGTACCGCCGCGCCTTGTCGCCGACGATGGACAACAGCCAGCCGAGCGTGGCCCCCCGCCCGGCGTCGTACGTCGGCCATCGCTGCCATGCTCGAGTCAGCGCTTCCTGGAGCACATCGTCGACGTCGGCGCGGTCGACGAGGCGGGCGGCGTAGCGATGCATGGCGGGCAGATGGGGAGACACCCAGGCGCTGAAGTCATCCACCACGCCCCTCCGATCTACCCGGGTTCTAGTACCAAGGTCCGATTGCCGGCCAGTGCAGACCCTCCTAGGTTCGAATCATGACTCGGAACAGACTCCCCAGACAGCATTCACGGGTGCTCCGCGCGCTCGCCCTTGTCCTCACGGCCGCGCTGGCGGTCCTGGTCGGGCCGGTGACCCCGGCCAGCGGGGATATCGGCTTCCCGGCCGTCCCGTTCGCTCAGATGTCGGCGAGCCCCCTCGGCGGGGTCGCACCGGTGAACGTCTCCTTCGATGGTCGGGCTTCGCTGTGTCTCGAGGGCTGCACGATCGCGTCCTACACCTGGGACTTCGGCGACGGTGCTACCGCCTCCGGACCGACGGCCGCACATACCTACACCCGGTCGGGGTTGTTCAACGCCACGCTGACGGTCACCGCGACCAACGGGTCGACGGGTACGGCGCAAACCTTGGTGAACATCTTCGAGTACACCACCGCCAACATCGTCGCGACTCCTGACCGCGGGAAGCTGCCGCTCCCGGTCACCTTCGACGGCTCTGGCTCGCGGACGAATTGGGACCGCACGATCGTGTCTTACGCCTGGGACTTCGGCGACGGCACCACTGGCACCGGCGCGGTCGTCTCGCATACCTACACCCGGGGCGGCGTCTTCAATGCGACGCTTCGCGTGACCGACAGCCAGGGCGGCTACCAGGTCGTGGGCACCACGATCCTGGCGCAGGACCCGATGCTGACTCCGAGCAACCTTTCGGCAACCTCGCCCACGAAGGGCACGGTCGTCCTCAAGTGGACCAACCGGATGATGGGTGTGAGCCAGTTGGCGATCGAGCGGTGCGCCGGCTCGACCTGCACCAACTTCGCCCGCGTCTGGAGCCTCCCGCCGACCTTCACCACGTGGACCGATACCGGCCTCAAGTCCGGCGCCACGTTCCGATACCGCGTGCGGGTCATCGATCTACTCGGCAACACCGCCGCCACTACCCCGGTGAAGGTCAAGGTGCGCTGACGCAACCATCCCCCCAGCAGCTGCCCCCAGCTGCCGCCCATAGCCCGGCCGAAGTGCTGCCCCCGCACTTCGGCCGGGCTGCGTCTCGGTTGGGTGCCGGGAAGCGCGGCCTCAGACTCCTGCGGATGGCCGAACGGCCGCAGTTGCACCGGCTCTGCCCTGGGCGCCTCAACCCCGGGTAGCCCTGGGCGACGTGAGTCAGCGGGCGACGACGCCCAAGGTGCGCAGGGTCGGGTCGGCCGCGTAGGCGATCCGGACACCTGACTGCCGAGCGACATCCAGCGCCGCGAGCGCGCCCTCGGTGACCAGATCGCCGGGTGCGAGCACCGGCACTCCGGGCGGATAGGGCGCGACGAGTTCAGCCGAGATCCGGCCAAGCGCCTGCTCCATCGGAAGCCGCTCCCGTGCCGCGAAGAACGCTTCCCGGGGAGAACAGCCCCACTCCGGCACGACCGACCATGCGGCCGCACCGGCCACCGGTCGTGGGGTGGCCCGGTGGCGCTCGACGGCGGCGGCTATCTCCTCGGCCAGCGCGGCCACGTCCTGCGGCGAGTCGGCCATCGTGACGATGGGCAGCAGCGTGTCGCGGTCGGCCATCTCGACGGGCATACCGCGCTCGATGAGGTCCCGCTCGACGTCGTTCCCATCGGCACCCGTCCCCGAGAAGATCACCCCCACCTTCAGGGGATCGACATCCGGACCCTCGATCACCGCTAGACCGGGGACCTGGCGCAAGCGCGCGCGAAGCCCGGCAACCGCCCCGATCACCGGCCCGAGCAGTTCCGGTCCCCGCGCCGCCAAGATCGCACGGGCAGCGTCGATGCTGGCCAGGATGGTCCCGCTGGGGCTCGTCGTGTGACCGGCATCGAAGCCCGCCTCCAGCCGGTCGGCATCCAGCAGTCCGGTACGGGCGACGACGAGCGCCCCTTGGCTCCACGCCGGCAGGGTCTTGTGGGCGCTCGTGACGAACGCGTCCGCTCCTCGGTTGAGGGGATGGTCAGGGAGCTCGGGATGGAAGCCGAAGTAGGCCGCCCATGCCGCGTCGACCACGAGCGGGACACCGCGCCGATGAGCCACCTCGGCGAGGCTGGGAAGATCTGCCAGCGTTCCGACGTACGACGGGTCGCCGACGAAGACGGCCTTGGCGTCGGGCGCCTGCGCGAACGCCTCCTCCAGCGCAGCCGCCGTCACCCCGAGCG
This sequence comes from Nocardioides sp., assembly GCA_037046605.1. Classification (GTDB taxonomy): domain Bacteria; phylum Actinomycetota; class Actinomycetes; order Propionibacteriales; family Nocardioidaceae; genus Nocardioides. Next base: position 124,881 of record JBAOHF010000037.1, on the reverse strand, counting down.
GCACCCCGCGCACGGGGTCGACCTCCGGGCGCAACCACACCGGCTCGAGTCCGGCCAACACCAAACCCAGCAGCAGCGAGCGGTGGAGTGTCCGGCCGACGATCACCCGTTCCCCCGGCCGTGCGACTGCCAGCGCGATTGCCTGATTGGCGTGAGTGGAGCCCGCAACCGAGAACCGACACCAGTCGGCCGACCACAGCCGCGCGGCACGCTCCTCGGATTGACTGACCAGCGCGGTTGCCGTCTTCACCGAGGCGAGCGCGCCATAGAGAGGGATGTCGTCGAGGACGACGTCGCCGACCAGATCGGTGCGGTGATGGTGGCCGGGGATGGTGAACGGCCCTGGCCCGGTGCGCGCCTGCTGGTGTTGTTTCCACGTCACCCAGGCATCCCACAAGGGGGCGTCGGCGCGGATGGCGCTGGCGCGGCTGAGGAAGTCGTCCATCTGTCAGGTCGAGGTCACGAAGTAGGTCAACGAGGTTTGGTTGGGCCCCATTTCGAGCAGGGAGACCTCGACCTGCATGTCGGCTTTCACCAGGCGCGCCATACGCGTGTGCGGAGCCGTGCGCTCCTGCTTGATGTCGAACCCGGCCTTCGTGAGAAGACGCAGAGCGTCGGTGTAGGTCGCCTTGAGGCCGGCGTCATGCAGAACCGTGACGTTGTCGGCTCCGATCCCGGTCGTGGCCGACAGGATCTTTCCGTCGACCAGCTTGACATCTTTGGGGAAACCGACGGGAAGATCACCGGAGGTGCTGACCGTGCCCCCATCGGACGTGGTGATGGTCTCTTGGTCGGTCGGCAGATCAGACGGAGCGGGCGAGGGGCTGGGCGCGTTCTTGCCGGCCTTCTTGGTGCCCTTCTTGCCGGGTTTGGCGGACTTTGTAGCGGCCGCGCTGGAGTCGGCCGATGATGCGCTCGTCTGCCCGGAACCTGCGGACGTGCTGTCGTCGTCCTTCGCCGAGGAGCATCCCCCGACCACCAACAGCATGGCGACGACGGCGAGCGCCGGTACTCGTCGAGCCTTCATTCTTCCCCCGGTTAGCTGTCTCGATACGGATAGATGTCGCGCTACCCACCTGTGCGGCGTCGATCCTGCCCCACCGACGACATCTTGTCGCATCTACCCTTGGCGAGTGCCAAATACCCCAGACCCCACCTCGCCCCCGCAGACCAACGCCGACAGCGGAAGTGCGTTGTGGCACGGCTTTGCCGACATGTCGGTGGTCAGTCGCAGTGAGTTCGTGCTGACCCGTGGGGAAGGTAGTCGTGTCTGGGACCGCCTCGGCAACGAGTACCTGGACGCGACCGCGGGCTTGTGGTTCGCCAACGTGGGCCACGGCCGCCGGGTGATCGCCGAGGCGATGGCCGAACAGGCGGCCCGACTCGCGGCGTACAGCAGCTTCGGCGATGTGGTGGTCGAGCCCGCCACCCGCCTGGCCGACGAGGTAGCGGCCTTGGCCCCCATCCCCAACGCGCGGGTCTTCTTCACCTCCGGTGGCTCGGACTCGGTCGACACCGCGATCAAGATGATCCGCCGGTGGAGCGCCTTGACCTCGCCCGACGGGCGGGGCCGGACCGGCCTCGCCGTGCTGACCCACGGGTACCACGGCATGCATCAGGGCGGCACGGCGTTGAGCGGCATCCCGCTCAACCGCGAGGGCAATCCGGGACTGGATCCCGACGTGGTGCAACTCGCCCACGGCGACCTCGACGCAGCCGTTGCCACCTTGGATGCCACCCCCGGCCTTGCGGCGGTCTTCGCCGAGCCCGTGACCGGGGCTGGTGGTGTCCATTTCGCCGGTCAGGACTTCCTCACCGGCTTGCGCAAGGCCTGCGCGGAGCGCGACATCCTGTTCGTCGCCGACGAAGTGATCACCGGATTCGGTCGCACCGGGGCATGGTTCGCCTCCGGGCTGCTCGGTCTCGACCCCGATCTGGTGCTGTGCGCGAAGGGCCTTACTTCGGGCTACTCCCCCATGGGTGCCGTGCTCGCGAGCGAGCGCATCTGGGCGCCGTTCTACGCCGAAGGAGCCGGCGTCTGGCGGCACGGCTACACCTATGGCGGACACGGGGTGTCAGCGGCGGCCGGCCTCGCCAACCTGGAGATCATGCGCTCCGAGCAGCTTCCCGACCATGTGGCGACGCATGCGGCCACCCTCCACGACACGCTGCGGGCGGCGACAGCTCAGCTCCCGGTCGTCTCGGAGGTTCGGACCGCTCCGGGCTATCTCGCCGCCGTCCAGCTCGCCGATCCCGGTCGAGTCAACGAGGCCATCGCCGCCTTGCGGACGACCGGCGTACTCACCCGAGCGCTCGTCGGCGGCGGGTTGCAGATCTCGCCACCGCTGACCCTCGACACTGCCGAGATCGCCGAGTTGGGCGAGCGAATCGCGGCGGGTCTGTCCACCCTCGGCTGAACAGTTCCTACGGCGTCAGAGGATCGACCCGGGGGTGTAGGTCGCCGCGTCCGGATCGGTCGCGACCACCTTCTCGATGGCCGCCAGCACCTGGCTCACCTGGCTGCGCGCCGCGCCGACGTACTCCATCGGCTCGGCCACCAGCCGCCCGATCTCCTGGCGGTCCAGGCCGAGCCGCGGGTCGGCCGCCAACCGGTCGTAGAGGTCGTTGACAGCGGCCCCCTGGCGCAGGTCCAGCGCCATGGCCACCGCATGCTCCTTGATCGCCTCGTGCGCTGCTTCGCGGCCAACGCCGGAGCGCACCGCCGCCATCAGCAACTTGGTGGTGGCCAGGAAGGGCAGGTAGCGGTCGAGCTCACGGGCGATCACCGCAGGGAAGGCGCCGAACTCGTCGAGCACGGTCAAGAAGGTCTGGAAGAGCCCGTCGGCGGCAAAGAACGCATCCGGCAGCGCCACCCGGCGGACCACCGAGCAGGAGACATCGCCTTCGTTCCACTGGTCACCGGCAAGCTCGCCGACCATGGACAGATAGCCGCGCAGGACGACCGCCAAGCCGTTGACCCGCTCGCAGGAGCGGGTGTTCATCTTGTGCGGCATGGCCGAGGAGCCGACCTGACCCTCCTTGAAGCCTTCGGTGACGAGTTCATGCCCGGCCATCAGCCGGATCGTGGTCGCCACGTTGCTCGGGGCTGCCGCCAGCTGAACCAGCGAGGAGATCACGTCGAAGTCCAGCGAGCGGGGGTAGACCTGACCCACGCTCGCGAAGACCCTGTCGAAGCCGAGGTGCGCCGCGACCCGGCGCTCCAGCTCCTCCAGCCGCTCGGCATCCCCGTCGAGCAGGTCGCTCATGTCCTGGGCGGTCCCCATCGGCCCCTTGATGCCGCGCAGGGGGTAGCGCGCCAGCAGGTCGTCGATCCGCTCGATCGCGATCAGCAGTTCCTCCGCCGCGGTCGCGAACCTCTTCCCGAGGGTGGTCGCCTGGGCCGCGACGTTGTGGGACCGACCGGCCATGGCGGTGGCTTCGTGCTCGGCGGCGAGGCGGCCCAGCCGAGCGGCGGTGGCGATCGCGCGCCGGCGGATCAGCCGTAGCGAGTCGCGCACCTGAAGTTGCTCGACGTTCTCGGTGAGGTCGCGGCTAGTCATCCCCTTGTGGATGTGCTCGTGGCCGGCGAGCGCGCAGAACTCCTCGATCCGTGCCTTCACGTCGTGACGAGTGACGCGTTCGCGAGCCGAGATCGAGGCCAGATCGACTTGGTCTATGACCCGCTCGTAGTCCTCGATCACGCCGGTCGGCACCTCGATGCCGAGATCCTTCTGGGCACGCAGCACGGCCAGCCAGAGTTGGCGCTCGGCGACGATCTTGTGCTCCGGCGACCACAGTGCGGCCAGGTCGGAGCCGGCGTACCTCGTGGCCAAGACGTTGGGGACGGTCACGGCACGATGCTACGGGGCGCTGGGGTCGAGGAGCCGTCCGGCGTACGCCGATGGACGGTCGGCCGACCCGCGCCTAGCCTTCGACGGCCAGGGTCAACGGCAGCACCGCGCTGGCGCCGGCGAGCCTCAGCTCACGGGCGGCGACGGTGAGGGTCCACCGTGAGCTCGCCACGTCGTCGACCAGCAAGACCGGGCCCGGGTGTGTCGCCAGCGTGTGGGCGAGCTCCTGCCCCACCTCGAGCCGTCCCCACACTCCGGCGAGACGATGGGCGCTGTTGCCGCCCGGCTCACCGGTTGGTCCGCCCCGGGCCAGATCGAGGACGCCGAGCAAGGGCAGCCGGCCGACCGTGGCCAACCCTTGTGCCAGCGACCCCACGAGCTGCGGATGACGCCTGCTCGGCATGGCCACCACGCCGACCGGACGGGTCTCCCAGCCCCAAGCGGCGAGCACCTCCACAACCCCGCGGCCGACCTCGGCAGGCACCGGACCGTCTTCGCGCAGCAGCTCCCGCAGCCGCCCGCCCCAGGCGAGGTCGGAGAGCCTGGCCAACGCGAACCCCGGCGCCATCGCCTCCTCCGAAGAGATCCGGCCGCGCACGTCGAGCCCGAGTCTGCTCATGCCGGTGGGCCACTGTGCCCGCGGGTCGAGCGGCACCCCGACCCGATCGAGGCGCTCCCGGGCGAGGCCGATCACGGTCTCGGGGACGTCGGTGGGATACCAAGGCCCGGCGCAGGAGTCGCAGCGCCCGCATGCCGCAGCCGTCTCGTCGTCGAGGGCCTCTTGCAAGAAGGCCATCCGGCACCGCGAGGTGCGTTCGTAGTCGAGCATCAGCTGCTGCTCATCACGCCGGGTCTCGGCCACCCGCTCGTAGCGTTGGGAGTCGTAGCTCCACGGCTGTCCGGTCGCCTGCCAGCCCCCACGCACACGTTCGACGGCGCCGTCGACGTCGAGGACCTTGAGCAGCAGCTCCAGCCGGGTGCGGCGCACGTCCACCGCGGTTTCGATGGCTGCCGTCGACAAGGCGCCTCCCGCGTCGCCGAGGGTCCGCAGAACCGCCGACGCCTGCTCCTGCCTGGGCATCGACACCGAGGCGAAATAGCTCCAGATGTCCTTGTCCTCCGGCCCGGGCAAGAGGAGGACGTCGGCACGCTCGGTGGCTCGGCCGGCTCGGCCGACCTGCTGGTAGTAGGCGACCGGTGACGAGGGCGCACCCAGGTGGATCACGAAGCCGAGGTCGGGCTTGTCGAAACCCATCCCCAGGGCCGAGGTTGCGACCAGCGCCTTGACCCGGTTGTCGCGCAGCGCGGCTTCCAGCCGCTCGCGCTCGGCGGGGTCGGTGCGCCCGGTGTAGGCGGCGACCTCGTGGCCCGCCTCGGCTAGCGCCGCCGCGACGTCCTCGGCGCCGGCCACCGTGAGGGTGTAGACGATGCCGGAACCCGGCAGGTCGGCAAGGTGTGCCAGCAGCCACCCGAGCCGCTGCTCGGGTGCCATCGAACCGAGCACCCCCAGGCGCAACGAGTCACGCGCCAGGCCGCCCCTGATGGTGACGACCGGGATCTTCTCGCCCGTCGGCCCGACACCGAGCTGGGCTTGTACGTCGTCGACGACGCGAGCATTGGCGGTGGCTGTGGTGGCAAGCACGGGCACGCCGTGGGGGAGGCGAGTGAGCAGGTCGCCGATGCGGCGATAGTCGGGCCGGAAGTCATGGCCCCAGTCGGAGACGCAATGGGCCTCGTCGACCACCAGCAAACCGCAGCGCTCGGCAAGCGCGGGCAGCTGCTCCTCCCGGAAGGAGGGGTTGTTGAGCCGCTCGGGGCTAACCAGAAGCACGTCCACCTCGTCGGCGGCGAGCGCACGACGCACGTCGTCCCACTCCTCCTGGTTGGCCGAGTTGATCGTGACCGCGCGGACCCCAGCACGGGCAGCCGCAGCGACCTGGTCGCGCATCAGAGCGAGCAGAGGGGAGATCAGCACCGTCGGTCCCGCCCCCCGGGCCCGCAGCAACGTGGTGGCCACGAAGTAGACCGCCGACTTGCCCCAGCCGGTGCGTTGCACCACCAACGCACGGGAGCGGTCACCGACGAGCGCCTCGACCGCCTCCAGTTGACCCGGATGGAACGTCGCGTCGGCGCGCCCCACCAACCGCCGCAACGCGGCCAGTGCCTCGTCGTGGAGCGGGTCGGCGTGGGTGGCGCGCTCGTCGATCTCAGTCATCGCCACCCACCGTAGGCCGTGCCCCCGACACCCCGGATACTCCAGCGCGTTTTGGTCGCGGACACGCCGGCTGAGGCGACCGGAACGCGCTGGACTACCGGGGTGGGGGGATGGTCAGGAAGACGAAGCGGCCCGTAGAGCGATGTCGCCGCGCCACTGAGCGCCGTCGAACTCGATCGCGCCCACGCCGGCATAGGCGCGTTCGCGGGCCTCGGATAGATCCGCGCCGACCGCGGTGACTGCCAGCACTCGACCACCTGCGGTGACGAGGTTCCCCGAGGCGTCCAGGGCGGTGCCGGCGTGGATCACGTGCACCCCCTCGAGCGCCTCGGCGGCGTCGATCCCGGTGATGACGTCTCCGCTGCTGGAGGACTCCGGGTAGCCGCGTGAGGCCATCACGACCGTCACGGCAGAACCCTCGGCGAAGGTCGGCGGCGACACCTGGTCGAGCGTTCCGGTGGCCGCGCCATAGAGGAGCGCGCCGAGATCGGAATCGAGAAGCGCCATCAGCGGCTGGGTCTCGGGGTCACCGAACCGGGCGTTGAACTCCACCACGCGCACCCCGCGCGAGGTCATCGCCAGGCCGGCGTACAACAAACCGGAGAAGACCGTGCCGCGGCGAGCCATCTCGTCCACAGTCGGCTGCAGGACCAGTGCCTGCACCTCGGGCACCAGGTCGGGGTCGGCCCATGGCAGCGGGGTGTAGGCGCCCATCCCGCCGGTGTTGGGGCCCTCGTCGCCGTCGAAGATGCGTTTGAAGTCCTGAGCGGGCTGCAACGGGTAGACGGTCGCCCCGTCGGTGATCGCGAAAAGCGACACCTCCGGGCCGTCGAGATACTCCTCGATCACCACCTGCCCGCACGACTGAGCATGCGCCAGCGCCGCGTCGCGGTCATCGGTGACCACCACCCCCTTGCCGGCCGCCAAGCCGTCGTCCTTGACGACGTACGGCGGGCCGAAGCGGTCGAGCGCGGCTGCCGCTCCGATCGGATCGCAACTGACCGCGTCGGCGGTGGGTACCCGCGCGGCCAACATGACGTCCTTGGCGAACGACTTGGAGCCCTCCAGCCGAGCCGCCTGCGCCGAGGGACCGAAGCAGGCGATGCCTACCGCGCGTACCGCGTCGGCGACGCCCGCGACCAGCGGCGCTTCCGGTCCGACCACAACCAGGTCGACGCCCAGCGATGAAGCCAGGGCGGCGACCGCCTCGCCGTCGAGCGGGTCGACCGAGTGCAGGGTCGCCACCGCGGCAATGCCGGGATTGCCTGGCGCGGCGTGCACCTCGGCTCCGGGATCTCGAGCGAGTCGACGCGCCAGGGCGTGTTCGCGGCCACCGGTGCCGACGACCAAGGTCTTCACACGCGAATCCTAGGCGGGCTCAGCCACGGCCGGGCGACGGCAACGGATCGATAAGACCTTCTTGGCCGGGGTGAGGGGGCCGACACTGGCGGGATGGTCCCGACTCGTCTCGCAAAGGCCTAGACCTAACTCCTTCCCAGATGTGACCGGCGTCACTAGTGTCCGGCTATGAATCCTTCCATCAGGCGGAGACTCCGCCCGTGGACCGCGGCCCTGGCCGCCACCACGGCCGCCTTAATCGGAATCACGCTGACGCCGTCTTCCAGTACGGCCGAGACGAGCACCCGGGCGAAGCCCGACCGCGTCGTGATCATCCTGGTCGACGCGCTCTCCAGAGAGATTGTCAACAAATACGACATGACCAACGCCAAGGCGTTGATGGGTGAGGGCGTGAACGCCAAGAACGCCTACCTCGGCCACGTCGGCTCGGTGACCGTGGTCACCCACAACGTCCTCACCACGGGACTTCTCCCCAAGCGCATGGGCTGGGTCTCGGAGGGCTATCGCGACAACGGCGCGCTGGCCTCGTTCAGCTCCAACCCCTACTGGTTCACCTCGGACTGGACGATGGACCAGATGTTCGCCGTTCAGCGGGCGCAGGGCAATCCGAAGCTGGCCGACTATCTGCACGCGAAGCGCCCCGGATCCAAGGTCATCACGGTCAGCCCCAAGGCGTACGCCGCATGGGGCTTCGGTGGTCCTGGTTCGGACAGCATCATCACGTTCTCGGGCCGCAACTACGACTGCGACGGCGACGGGGTGAACAACTGGCGCGGTCCGACGGGCGTCAACGTGCCGACGTACCTCTCCGAGCCGGCCTGCGGCCGCTGGTATGTCGACTCGGCCAAGACCAAGACCTATGACACCAACCTCGATCCGGCCTGGCTCTACCCGCTGGACGGCGATCGCTACACGATCGGAGACACCACCGACCACCAGGGCGGCGACGTGTGGGCTGCCGATGCAGCCATCGCGGCGATGGACAATGAGGATTGGAGCGGCATCTTCGTCTCGCTGCCCGGTGTCGACAAGGCCGCGCACATGTGGGGCAGCGTCGATGACACCGGCACCGGGCTGAGCCATCTGCGCGAGGCCGCGGGCGTTGCCGACGCTCAGATCGCCAAGATCGTCGGCCACCTGCGCGATACCGGCCAACTGGACAACACCGTGGTCGTGCTCACCGCCGATCACGGTTCTGTCCCCGGCGAGCACTTCCATGGCGTCAACGACGGCACGACCGATCGCGGCTTCTACAACTGGTATTACGGCGAGGGCGCCAACGGCACCTACCTCAAACCGCAGCCGGCGCTTCAACCACTGGTCGACACCGGCAACCTGGCCCAGGCCTACTCCGACAGCCAGCTCACCTTCTGGCTCAAGGACAACAGCTCAGCGAAGGTCAGCGAAGCGGTGGGCATCGTCGCCCAGATGCCGGACGTCTCCGCAGTGTGGGTGCGTCAGGGCTCGCGGTATGTGCTGAGCTCACCGGTTCGGTGGGATCGGATGCCGACCAAGGGTGAGCGCGCGTGGTTCAAGGCGCACGCCCAGGAGTTGGTCAACACCGCCGCCGGGCCGACCGGACCGGACGTGTTGGCCACCCTGATCGACGACACCACCTATTCGGTGGCCGGCGACCACGGCGGCATCCAGCGGCGCACCCAGCAGATCCCGATCGTCTTCGCCGGCGCCGGCCTCGGCCCGACGGACATCGGCGCTGGGGTCCGCTCGGTCGACATCATGCCGACCGTGCTGAAGCTGCTCGGAATCCGTCCGACAGCCCCGCTGGACGGCAAGGCCTACGACCTGCCGCACCACTGATCCACCTCACAACCAGGAGGGCCCGGTGGCGTTGCCACCGGGCCCTTCGCTTGCCAGGGTTGCTGGGTGGGACCGCCGCCCGCGTGGATTCAATGGAATACGGTCACGACGAAATGCACGCACGAGGAGCCGCTGACGCTTAGCGCTTGCGAATCCGCACCCTGGCGGAGTACGCCGGCGCCGACGGATCGCATCCAGAACGGGTCACCGTCACCCGCAGTTGGAGGCGCTTCTTAAGCCACGCCTTCTTGAGCTTGAGCGCCTTACCGGTGCCGACGACCCGGCCCTTGATCAGCCAGGCGAAGTGATAGGTCCCCGACTTCGACCAAGCGCCTGGTTTCGCTGTGACTTTGCGTCCGATCGACACCCGACCCTTGATCGTCGGCACCGTCAGATTTCTGGGAGCGACGCCCTTCTCGATGAGCGGACCTGCGGTATCGAAGACGCCGTCTTGGAAGTAGGGCCGGGAGGCGATGATCCTCAACCCGAGCTGGTGGCCTAGGTCGTCGCCGGTGGGTCGGTAGGTGGGACTCGTCGCGCCTGAGATCGGCTCCCCGTCACGCAACCAGACGTAGCTCTGGGTGGTCGGCATGTAGTTCCACTCGAAGTCCGGTGGAGACAACACCTCATCGACCTTCGCCGTGCGCTGCATGCCGTCGGAGAAGTGCACGAAGAGAGTGTCCTGACGGCACCACGACGAGCACGTCACCGTCAGCGAATAGTCCGAGAGCGGCCGCCCCACCCGCCCGACCACGATCAGGCCCGGGACCAGCTCTGGCCCAGTCGCGTCGCTGAGCATCGAGCACTGCCACACCCCTGACAGGTAGCAGGCGGACCAGGATTGACCGCGCTTAACTCCGACCACCAGCGGCGCACTTCCAGCAGGTGCAGTCACCGCGGCGTTGAGGGTGGTGTTGGGGGCATCCATGACCGAGTAGCAGTGCACCGGCTGCGAGTCGCCCACCGTTCCCGTCACCGGCCCGAATCCAAAGCTCATGGGTGCGATCTGGTCGCACCCATCCACCGGCCCAGTCGCTGTCATGACCTTCGGCGCCGCGAAGGAGTAGGGCTGTGGAGCCGTGACCGCCGCCTTCGGCGCGACAACGAACAGTGCGCGGCTGCCTGCTTTCACCTGACACGGGGATCCGCCTTGGCACTCGTAGACGGGTCGATCGGCGTACCCAACGACTTCGCTCGAGTCCGCCGAGCGCAGACCGAGGACCTGGTCGCCCGGGGCTGTCGCCAGCTCAAAGCAGTCGGCGTCCAGACTGCCGTCGAGCTCCGCTGCGACCGCGGGCTCATCCAAGGCGCCACTCAAGGTGTGGCAGCCGAGGGGCGACGTGATCGAGCGCCAGTTGGCCTGCCAAGTGTCAGGCGTCGTGGAATCGCCCTGGACGACCACCGTCACGTGCGCCCCCTCCACGATCGACGTATTGCAGTCGAACGAGATGAAGCTGCGGATGGGAGTCACACAAGCGCCGTTCTCCTGATCGACGGCGACCAGTCGAGCCCGGCTGGCGGCGCTGCTACCCACAAACGCGAGCCGCATCAGGCCCAGCCCATCGCCGTCAAGGGAGAAGCATCCAACGTAGCCACTCGACATCGACAAGGTGGTTGCTGTTGACGAGCCGAACGAGGCCTGTGGGCTGGCCGCGCAATCGGAGCTCGTATCGGTTCTGAGCACGGTGAAGTCGAAACGCTGGGCGAACGGCGCAACCAGCACGCGGTACGGCGACTGCCCGGACAAGGTGCATCGCTGCATCAAGGCCTGGTTCGCACCGAAATCACAAACACGCGTTCCCGCGGCATCCACGACCTCGGCAGACGGCCAGTTCATGGACAGATCGTCAATGCGCGTAATGACCGCTCCGGAAGTCGGCACGATCGAGTAGCAACGCATGGCGTTGTTGGCTCCGCCGGCGATCCGTCCCGACTTGCCGGCACCGGCTGCCACGCACCCGGACGTCGACGCGCGCTGATACAGCCCCAGGTCGAACGTCGGCGCCACAGCTTCGGTGATCAGCAACTGAGGATCGGCCGAGAAGCTGCAATGGTCGCTCGTTCGGCAAGTCTCCGCACCTGTCTGCTCGTCGTAGACGGTGTAGTCCTGGTCCGTCGCAATCGTGTATTCACCCGCTGGAACCGTGATCCGCCGGCACGCCACACCCGGAGCGTTGTCGGCGGCCACCGACCCGAAGGCGGAGATCGTGGCCGCCGGGCAGCCGACCAGCGGCGACACCGACCGGACTGCGACTGCTTCGACCGCCGTATCCGGCGCTGGTCCAGTACGCCGGAAGATCGCGCGGTAGGGGCCGACCCCCGTCAAGGTGCAACCAAGCGAGGCCGGCAGGTCGTCACAACCAGGTTTGCCGGCGCCGTCGAGGATCTCGCCGACCACATTGCTGAACCCGAGGCGCAGCATCATCCGCTGACCCGGTGAGCCGGCCAGGCTCAAGCAGGCGATGTCGTACTTTTCCGGGAGGGATGCACCCAGCGCCGCACCAGCCCACGACGTTTCGGCGGCTGTGCCGCAGGTCGATCCGGCGAGGGGGACGGCTCGCAGCTGAAACTGCCCCCAACTCCCGGACTGCGCGACCAAGTAATGGGATCCTGCCTCGCTCACCGAGCAGGAGGAGTCCACACTGCGGCAGACGGGGTTCGCGTCGATGTCGTACAACGTCCAATCCACTTCGCCGCTGTCGAGGACCAGCAGCGGACCAACCCCCAACTGCACGGTTCCGCACGTCGGCACGTACGCAGTGTCGGAGCCCACGAATGGAGTCGCGGTGAGGTTGTCCAACGTGGTGATTGAGAAGTCGAGGCAGCCGCTCGGGTCGTCGAGCCTCGTCGCACGGTAGGTCCGCGACGAGAACGTCACCGCGGGACGCAATTCGAATGGTGAAGCGCCACTGAGCGTGCAATCGATGTGTGCTCCCGGGCTCGGCTCCAAGGCGCACACTTCGTTCCCGCTGGAGTCCGTGATCGCCACGCCGGAGTAATAATCGCTCACAGACAGACGCACCTTCGCGCCCACAGGGAGGCCCAAGTCGTAGCACCCGTCGCTCGACTGCAGCGGTTGGGCACCGAAGCCGAGGGCGCCGGGTGGCAAGGCCGCGCAGGGGTCAGCGGCGGATGCCGTCGACGAGCCGGGCACAACAACGACAAGCAGACTGGTGGCCATCGCAATGACCGCGACTAGAGCCGACTTCGCAATGGACAACTGTGGCCCCCTCCCGAGCGAGTGGCTCAGTGTGGCATTAGTCGTCGGGCAATACGAGACCCTGTCTGCAGGGGCCGATAGAAACTGTGGCTGCACGCGCGGACAAGTACCCGTATGGCATCGGCTATTGCGGGGGATCGGCGCCACGTGGTGACACCAAACGCACGCAGGAGCACCTCACGGGCCCCAGCGGTCCCGGCGGGCTCATTCGTCCGGACCGTCGATGAACCGACCGGTCAGTCGTCCAGGACGACGGTCTGTTCGCGGCCGGGGCCGACCCCGACGCCCCAGATGCGGGTGCCCGACATCTCCTCGAGCGCCTTGACGTAGCGCTGGGCGTTCACCGGCAGGTCGGAGAAGCGGCGGCAGCCGGAGATGTCCTCCCACCAGCCGTCCAGCTCTTCATAGATCGGCTTGGCGTGATGGAACTCGGTCTGGGTCATCGGCATCTCGTCGTGGCGCACGCCGTCGACTTCATAGGCGACGCAGACCGGGACTTTCTCCCAGGAGGAGAGGACATCGAGTTTGGTCAAGAAGAGGTCGGTCAAGCCGTTGACGCGGGTGGCGTAGCGCGCCAGCACCGCGTCGTACCAGCCGCACCTGCGGTTGCGACCGGTGGAGACGCCGACCTCGCCGCCGACCTTCCACAACTTCTCGCCGTTCTCGTCGAAGAGTTCGGTGGGGAACGGGCCGGAGCCGACCCGGGTCGTGTAGGCCTTGATCACACCGATCACCCGGTCGATCCGGGTGGGACCGATGCCGGCGCCCGTGCAGACGCCGCCAGCGATGGGAGAGGAAGAAGTGACGAACGGATAGGTGCCGTGGTCGACATCCAGCATCGTCGCCTGGGCACCTTCGAAAAGCACGGTCTTGCCCTCGTCGAGCGCGTTGTTCAGCAACAGCGACGTGTCGGCGATCATGGGGCGGAGCCGGTCTACGTAGGACAACAACTCCTCGACCACTTGGTCGATATCGACTGCCCGGCGGTTATAGACCTTGGTCAACAGGTGGTTGCGTGTCTCCAGTGCGCCTTCGACCTTGGCGCGCAGGATCTTCTCGTCGAGGAGGTCGGCGATCCGCACGCCGAGGCGGTTGACCTTGTCGGCGTACGCCGGACCGATGCCGCGCCCGGTCGTGCCGATCTTGTTCTTTCCCAGGAAGCGCTCGGTGACCTTGTCGATGGTCTGGTGGTACGACGCGATGACGTGCGCGTTCGAGGAGACGACCAGGCGATCCTCGCAACCGTCGACGCCGCGAGCGATCAAGCCGTCCAACTCCCGGAACAACGCCTCGGGAGAGACGACCACACCGTTGGCGATCACGGAGGTGGCCCCAGGAGTCAGGATCCCGCTGGGCAGCAGATGGGTGGCGTACTTCTCACCGTTGACCACGATCGTGTGACCGGCGTTGTGACCGCCCGAAGTGCGCACGACGTAGTCGATGGTCTCGGTCGTGGCCAACTGGTCGGTGGCCTTACCTTTTCCTTCGTCGCCCCACTGGGCTCCGAGGACGACGATCGCTGGCACCGGGCAACCCTAACAACGGGCTCACCACCCGGGAGTAATGTCCGGAGCGTGGATCCGATCTTGGTGATCACCAATTCCGACTCCGGCGGCTCAGACGACCACAAACTCGAATCCGCGCTCGCGACCTTGCGCAGCCACACCTCGATCGAGATCGCCTCCACCTCGTTTCCCGGAGAACTGGACGGCGCTCTCCATCGCGCCGGATCCCGGCGGATCGCCGTGGCTGGTGACGAACGCATGCTGCACGCGGTGATCGCCGCCCTCTACCGGCGTCACGAGTTGAGTGGCAAGGTGCTCGGGTTCCTGCCTGTCGGCTCGGTGAACGGATTCGCCACCCGCCACGGGATCCCCACCGACCTCGACCAAGCCGCGCGCGTCGTGGCCCAGGGGACCCCGCAACAAGTCGACCTGATCATCGATGAACTAGGTGGGGTCGTGGTCGACAGCGTGACCATCGACGCCCACGGAGAACCTCAGCCAGGCGGAGACGGTTTGCTTGAGCGCATCGGTTCTCTGGGCGTAGGACCGGTGCGGCTTGCCGACCTCGGCCGCCCGGTCGGGGCGGTCTTCGACGCGCTCGCTCCCGCCTACCTACGGCTGCGGATAGAGGTTGATGGTCAGGTCGTGACAGACGTCGACCAGGCACTCGCAGGCGTGAAACTTGCGTGCGCGCACCCAGCCGAAGCGTCACCTGGCCGCGGCCCGAGCTCAGGCGGCATCGAGCTCACCATCACCCCGATCACGACGGCGACATCCGGAAACCTGCTGCAACGAGTGGGTTCCTGGTCAAGTCGCGCGCTTGGTTTGGGCCGGAGGAGCTCGGACGAACCGGTCCGTGGCACGACCATCCGCGTTTCCGGTCAGGAGTTCTGGTGTCATCACGAGGGCCGTACCTATGGACCGGAAAGGCAGCGCACCTGGCGCGTGGAGCCAAGCGCCTACAACCTGCTGCAAAGCAGCCCCGACTCGGTCTAGCGAATAACCGTGGTCCCCGCCCGAAAAGAAAAACATTTCTACTGGACTTGGCCAGTTCCCATCTTGCGAGCCGACAATCTAGGGTTGGTGCCAGGTCGCCCATCTTTCATTTGAGAGAGCGCGCCGGGTGGGACGCCTCGGAGGGCGTCGGGGACGTTTGCTGGGGGGCACGCTCCGACGCCCTCGCGTCATTTCAATTTCCAAGCCGCGGGCGATTCAGGAACCCCTCCGGCCACGCTGACTCACGAACGCCGGCCGACGGCGACGCCCGTGCCTGCGCCTCCTACTCTGTCGGGGTGACCGACGAGCGTGCGCCCTACGACCCGATGCCGCACGGGCCGCCCGAAATTGGCGTCGGCCCCTGGGCCGGGCCATTGCCTTTGGACGAGCACTACGACCCTCAGCTGCTGGCCGAGGGCGATCGCCGCAATGTGGTGGACCGCTACCGGTACTGGCGGATGGAGGCGATCGTCGCCGACCTGGACCTCCGCCGCCACGACTTCCATGTTGCGATCGAGAACTGGCAGCACGATTTCAATATCGGCACCATCGTGCGGACCGCGAATGCTTTTCTGGCCGCCGAGGTGCACATTGTCGGCAATCGGCGCTGGAATCGCCGGGGCGCGATGGTTACCGATCGCTATCAACACATCCGCCACCACCCGGACGCCGACGCCCTTGCCGAATACCTGCATACGCAAGGAATCGCACTGTGGGGAGTGGATAACCTCCCGGGTTCCCTGCCGCTGGAGTCGGCAACGCTCCCGCGCCGGGTCTGCCTGCTCTTCGGTCAAGAAGGGCCTGGGCTTTCCGAGTCGGCACGGGAGCGTTGTGACGCCACCTTCTCGATCGCTCAGTTCGGCTCGACGCGCTCGATCAACGCCTCGGCAGCCGCAGCGATCGCTATGCACTCATGGATTCGAAACTACGCCGACCTCTCGGCCGAGGACACCTGGCGCGGCTGAGCGGCCGACGACCTTGGCCAAGCCGCCGGTGCCCTTCTTCTGCTTGTTGAAGCAGCGGACGAACCGGAAGCCTGCGGCCCACTGCTCCTCACTGGGATAGAGCAGCCGACCCTTCGACGTGGTGATCTTGCCTGCGCAGGCCGCGTTGGCTGCGGACCCGATATCGGCGGGGTAGCTTGACCCGCTGAGTTTCACCGCCGCGGTGATCCGCCACATGTGCGCGGCATCGCATGAGGTCTTGTAGAAGCCCCTGGTCATGCAGAAGCGTTGGTGGTCGGGCACCTTGGCCCCCAGCATCGGGCGCTTGGTGCGGGTGAGTGGGGTCAGAGCATTGCCACGCCACACAAGGACATCGCAGCGGTACCAGTTGGCACCGTGGGAACGTTGTGTGGCGTTGGGTATCCAGACCCCGAGTTCAAACGCACTCATGGCGCGCTTCTTCGCGGTGCGCCCCAGGCGGGCATTTGCGGCCCGGATGCATCCCGGGCCAATGACCTCCCATGTCGCATCGACGTCGTCCCAGGAGTAGCCGGTAGGGACTTGGGCGACTTTGACGGTCACGGAGGTCACCCCTCGACTGCCGCAGCGGACCGACTTGTTGGGCGCTGACTGAGCCAGGAGTTGTTTGACCGTCAGCTTGTGACAACTGCCCTGCTTGGGCTGCTGATAGTCGGCGCCGGCCATCGCGGGCGCGCTCACGCCGGTCATCACCGAGACGCCAACGGCGAGTGCGATTGCCGCGGCAAGCCGACGGACAGCGCCCCCGCGGGGGAGAGTGAGTAGAGCCACGAGTTACTCCTTCGCATTTTCGTACGACCGCACCCAGCGGCCGGTCCTCGCACCCTAGGCCAGGCCGTCGACATACACCATGACTGGACTGGTCACCAGGTCATGGGACACCTCCGCAATGTCCGTGCAGAGCACTAGGGTGGAGGGACCGATTGCAGTGAATTCGAGGAGATCCAATGCCCATCGCCACCCCCGAGAAGTACGCCGAGATGCTCGACACCGCGAAGGCCAAGTCGTTCGCCTTCCCGGCCATCAACGTGTCTTCCTCCCAGACCCTCAACGCCGCTCTGCAGGGCTTCGCCGAGGCCGGCGCCGACGGCATCATCCAGGTCTCCACCGGTGGTGCCGAGTTCTTCTCCGGCCAGTCGGTCAAGAACATGGTCGTGGGTTCGGCCGCTTTCGCGGCGTTCGCAGCCGAGGTCGCCAAGGCCTACCCGATCAACGTGGCGCTCCATACCGACCACTGCCCCAAGGACAAGCTGGACACCTTCGTCCGGCCGCTGATCGACCTATCCGCCGAGCGCGTGGCTCGCGGCGAGAACCCGCTCTTCCAGTCCCACATGTGGGACGGCTCGGCCGTGCCGCTCGCCGAGAACCTCCAGATCGCTCAGGACCTGCTGGCCAAGTGTGCGGCTGCCCGGATCATCCTCGAGATCGAGGTCGGCGTCGTGGGCGGTGAAGAGGACGGCATCGTCGGCGCGATCGACGAAAAGCTCTACACCACCCCCGAGGACGCCCTGGCCACGATCGAGGCCCTCGGCCTCGGCGAGAACGGTCGCTACATGACCGCGCTGACCTTCGGCAACGTCCACGGCGTCTACAAGCCCGGCAACGTCAAGCTTCGCCCGGAGATCCTCAAGGCCGCCCAGGAGGCCGTCGTCGCAGCCCGCGGCTTGGCTGCCGGCAGCAAGCCGTTCGACCTGGTCTTCCACGGTGGTTCGGGCTCCCTTCCCGAAGAGATCTCCGCGGCCGTCGACTACGGCGTGGTGAAGATGAACGTCGACACCGACACGCAGTACGCCTTCACCCGCCCGGTCGTCACGCACATGTTCCACAACTACGACGGCGTGCTGAAGGTCGACGGCGAGGTCGGCAACAAGAAGGTCTACGACCCGCGCTCGTGGGGCAAGGCCGCCGAGTCGGGCATGGCTGCCCGGGTCGTCGAGGCCTGCCAGAACCTTCGTTCGGCGGGCCACTCGATCGGCTGAGTTCCACCAGATGACGGCGACGGCCGGTCTCCCCTCATCCAGCGGAGGCCGGTCGCGTCGTGTCTGAGGGAGGTTCGACTCGCCCCGAGGCCGGCGCCATCCGGCCCTGGGTGCTGCATGTGGACATGGACCAGTTCCTGGTCGCGGTGGAGTTGCTCCGCCGGCCGGAGCTGATCGGGTTGCCGGTGGTCGTGGGCGGGCGGGGTGATCCCACCGAGCGCGCCGTGGTTTCCACGGCCTCCTACGAAGCCCGCGCCTTCGGAGTCCACTCAGGGATGCCGCTGCGAATCGCCGTACGCCGCTGCCCCGACGCCGTCTTCTTGCCGCTGGACTCCCCTGTCTACAACGCCGCCTCGGCCCAGGTGATGGCCGCCCTCCGCGCGATCCCCGACGCCGTCGTGGAGGTACTCGGCTGGGATGAAGCCTTCGTCGGACTCCACACCGACGACGTCGAGACAGCCGCCCACGACGTACGCCGCCGCGTCAGCGAGGCGAGCGGCTTGTCCTGCTCGGTCGGGATCGGCGACACCCTGGTGCGGGCGAAGATCGCAACCGACTTCGGCAAGCCGGCGGGGGTCTATCGGCTGACCCGGGACAACTGGCTGGAGGTGATGGGCGAGCGGCCGACGACGGCGCTGTGGGGTGTGGGCTCGAAGTTCGGTGCCCGGTTGACGGCAATCGGCATCGCGACGGTCGCCGACCTGGCCGCAGCCGAGGAGACCGCACTCGTTGCCGCCTTCGGGCCGGCCGGTGGCGGCCATCTCTCCCGCCTGGGGAAGGGCGGCGGCCGCGCCTGGCCCGACGACACCCCCTGGGTGGCGCGCGCACACGGCCATGAGCAGACCTATCAAAGGGACTTGACCACCACCGATCAGATCCGCGGCGCCTTGCGAGAGCTCGCCGATCAAGTGGTCGTCGACCTCCGTCGGGAGGAGCGGCCGTGCGCGCGGGTGCACCTGAAGACCCGGTTCGTGCCGTTCCTGACCTTCACCCGGGTGCGCAAGCTGCCCGAGCCGACCTACGATCCGGCAGTCATCGCCGAGACCGCCTGGCAACTCTTCGCCACACTGCACGCGACCCAGACCCGACAAGGCCCGCTCGATGTTCCCAACGCAGTGATGCGGCCGGTGCGGCTCCTCGGAATCCGCGGCGAGATGACCGAGCCGGCAGGCGGCTACTGACCGCGCGCGAGCGCAGTTCACCGACCGGCGAGGCGCCGGGTGAGAAGGTCGGCAGTACGGCGTACCAACTCGGCGACCGACGCGGCCTGGCCCTCCTCGGTGGGGTAGGTGACCGCGATGCCGGCCACCGGATGCTCCGACACGTCGAGCACGGCAGCCGCGACACCGGAGAGACCCAACGTGATCTCCTCGCTCTCCACCGAGTAACCCCGCTGTCGACCTTCGGCCAACATCGCCTGGAGTGCAGGGACGGTCTGAGGTCCGCGGCCGGTGCGGTCGCTGAGGGCTGCTCGCGACGGGTAGAGCGCCCGGACTTGTGCGCGTGACAAGCCGGCCAGGATCGCCCGGCCACTCGCGGTCAGATGCGCAGGCAGGCGGACACCGACGTCAGTCACCAGCGGCGGCCGACCGGGAGCGCGTTCCTCCAGGACGTAGAGCACATCACGTCCGTGCAGCACGGCAAGATGGGCGTTGAAGCCGCAGTGATCGACCAGCATCGCCAGCGGCCGACGGGCGATCCGTTGGAGCGGCGCTTGCCGGGTGTAGCCACTTCCCACCTCGTAGGCCGCGACCCCCAGCCCGTAGCGGTGGTCGTCGGCCACGTGCAGCACGAAGCCTTCCTCGATCATCGCGTTGATCAGGTGGTACGCCGTACTGCGCGGCAACTCGCAGGCCCGCATGATCGACTCCAACGGCACCGGGGCCGCCTGCGAGGCGAGGTAGCGCAGCACGCGCAGGGTCCGTGTGGCGGCGGGCACCTGGCTCATCGTCGACCTCCGGATCGCTGGCGCGTGAATTCCTGGCGCGTGAATTCCTGGCGCGTGAATTCCTGGCGCGTGAATTCGGTGCCACCTGGTGACACCGAATCCACACACTAGGCCGCAGCACGCGGGCAGTCTCGTATTTGAGACACATCCGCCGGCTGCGCCCTCGCGCGCGGGCGCACCGGCCCCTTCAATGGGAAGCATGGATTCCACAGCAGTCGTCGTCGGCCCAGTCGTCGTCGGCACCGGGCCGGTCAGTTTCGCCGACGTGGTGGCCGTGGCTCGGCACCGCGCTCCCGTCGTACTGTCCGAGGAAGCGCTCGTCGCGATCGATCGCGCCCGCGCCGTGGTCGACTCCCTAGCCGCTTCTCCGACCCCGGTCTACGGCATCTCGACCGGCTTCGGGGCGCTGGCCACCCGGCACATCTCCCCCGAACTCCGCGCGCAGCTGCAGCGCTCGCTGGTGCGCTCGCACGCGGCCGGCAGCGGTCCGGAGGTGGAGACGCGAGGTGGTCCGCGGGTTGATGCTGCTGCGGCTCTCCACGCTGGCGACCGGACGCACCGGCGTACGCCGGGAGACCGCGCAGCTGCTACGCCGCGCTGTTGAGCAACCAGATCACTCCGGTGGTGCACGAGTACGGCTCCCTGGGCTGCTCGGGCGACCTCGCGCCCTTGGCCCACTGCGCACTCGCGCTGATGGGCGAG
This sequence comes from Nocardioides sp., assembly GCA_037046605.1. Classification (GTDB taxonomy): domain Bacteria; phylum Actinomycetota; class Actinomycetes; order Propionibacteriales; family Nocardioidaceae; genus Nocardioides. Next base: position 104,305 of record JBAOHF010000037.1, on the reverse strand, counting down.
GGTCCGGTACGCACGGCCGACGGCACCCTGACCGACGCCGCCACCGCGCTCGCGGCCCACGGCCTCAGCCCGGTCGAGCTGGCCGAGAAGGAGGGCCTGGCCCTGATCAACGGCACCGACGGCATGCTCGGCATGTTGGTGCTGGCGCTGCACGACCTCGCCGAACTCCTCCAGGTCGCCGACATCGCAGCGGCGATGCTCGGTGGAGGCCCAGCTCGGCACCGACCGGGTCTTCGCGCCGGAGCTTGCAAGCGCTCCGTCCGCATCCCGGCCAAGCCGCGTCGGCCGCCAACCTCACCGCGCTGCTGCGCGACTCGGGCATCGTGGCCTCGCACCAGACCGGCGACTGCAACCGGGTCCAGGACGCCTACTCGCTGCGCTGCTCCCCTCAGGTGCACGGCGCCGCCCGCGACACCATGACGCACGCCGCACTCGTGGCCGGCCGCGAGCTCGCCAGCGCCGTCGACAACCCCGTCGTCCTTGCCGACGACGGCCGTGTGGAGTCCAACGGCAATTTCCACGGCGCTCCGGTCGCCTACGTGCTCGACTTCCTGGCGATCATCGCCGCGGACGTCGCCTCGATCTCCGAGCGGCGTACCGACCGCTTCCTCGACAAGGCCCGCAACCACGGCCTGCCGCCGTTCCTGGCCGACGATCCCGGGGTCGACTCGGGGCTGATGATCGCGCAGTACACCCAGGCCGCGGTCGTCTCCGAGCTCAAGCGCCTCGCCGCCCCGGCGAGCGTCGACTCGATCCCGTCCTCGGCCATGCAGGAGGACCACGTGTCGATGGGCTGGGGTGCCGCCCGCAAGCTGCGGCGCTCGGTCGACGGACTGGCCAGGGTGCTCGCCGTCGAGCTCCTCGCCGGCACCCGCGCACTCGACCTACGCGCGCCGCTGGAGCCCAGTCCGGCCACCGGCGCGGTCCGCAACGCCTTGCGCGAGGCCGGCGTTGCCGGCCCCGGCGCCGACCGGTTCCTCGCCCCCGAGATCGAAACCACCTACCGCCTCGTCCTCGACCGCACCGTCACCGCGGCCGCCGAATCCGTGATCGGAGAACTCGCATGACCACGACGCCCACCCACAGCACGCCTACCTTCGAACCAGGCAACCCCCGGCTGCCCATCCACGCCCCGCACGGCAGCGAGCTGTCCTGTGGTTCGTGGCAGACCGAGGCACCCCTACGGATGCTGATGAACAACCTCGATCCCGACAACGCCGAGCGCCCCGAGGACCTGGTCGTCTACGGCGGCACCGGGCGGGCGGCGCGCAGCTGGGCGGCGTACGACGCGATGCTGGCCACGCTGCGCACGCTCAAGGACGACGAGACGATGCTCGTGCAGTCGGGCAAGCCGGTGGGCGTCTTCCGCACCCACGAATGGGCCCCGCGCGTGATCATCGCCAACTCCAACCTGGTCGGCGACTGGGCCAACTGGGAGGAGTTCCGCCGACTCGAGGAGCTCGGGCTGACGATGTATGGCCAGATGACGGCGGGCTCGTGGATCTACATCGGCACCCAGGGCATCCTGCAGGGCACCTTCGAGACATTCGCCGCGGTGGCCGACAAGCTGCACCGCGAGGGTCGCGTGCTGCGCTCGGGCAAGGTTGCCGACGGCACCTTGCGCGGCACCATCACCGTGACCGCCGGGCTCGGCGGCATGGGTGGCGCCCAGCCGCTCGCGGTCACCATGAACGACGGCGTGGCGATCTGCATCGACGTCGACCAGCACCGCATCGACCGGCGTCTGGAGACCCGCTACCTCGACACCCAAGCCGACTCGATCGAAGCGGCCGTCGCCCAAGCGATCGAGGCGCGTGACGCGGGCCGGGCCGTCTCCATCGGCGTCCTGGGCAACGCGGCGCTGCTGCTGCCGCAACTGCTCGAGATGGATGCCCCGATCGACATCGTCACCGATCAGACCTCGGCCCACGACCCGCTCTTCTACCTTCCCGCCGGGGTGCCTTTCGAGGACTGGGAGACCGAACGCACCGAGGACCCCGCCGGCTTCACCAAGCGCGCGCAGGAGTCGATGGCGGCGCATGTGCGAGCGATGGTCGAGTTCCAGGACCTCGGCGCCGAGGTCTTCGACTACGGCAACTCCATCCGCGATGAGGCCCGCAAGGGCGGCTACGACCGCGCCTTCGCGTTCCCCGGCTTCGTGCCCGCCTACATCCGGCCACTCTTCTGCGAAGGCAAGGGCCCGTTCCGCTGGGCCGCGCTCTCCGGCGATCCGGCCGACATCGCCGCGACCGACCGAGCCATCCTCGAGCTCTTCCCCGACAACGAGCGGCTCCACAAGTGGATCACCATGGCCGGTGAGCGGGTGGAGTTCCAGGGCCTGCCGGCGCGGATCTGCTGGCTGGGGTACGGCGAGCGCCACCTGGCCGGCTTGAAGTTCAACGAGATGGTGGCCAACGGCGAGCTCAAGGCGCCGATCGTGATCGGCCGCGATCACCTCGACTGCGGGTCGGTCGCCTCGCCGTACCGTGAGACCGAGGGCATGATCGACGGCTCCGACGCGATCGCCGACTGGGCGATCCTCAACGCGCTGATCAACACCGCTTCGGGTGCGACCTGGGTCTCGTTCCACCACGGCGGCGGTGTCGGCATCGGCCGCTCGCTGCATGCCGGTCAAGTGACGGTTGCCGACGGCACCGCTCTTGCCGCGGAGAAGATTGAGCGGGTGCTGACCAACGACCCTGGCATGGGCGTGATCCGACACGTCGATGCGGGCTACGACCGCGCCGTCGAGGTGGCGGCGGAGCGGGGCGTCCGCATCCCGATGCAGGGCTGAGCGGCAGGACGCGCAGATGGTCGCCGACTTCGAGCAGATGTGGCGGGAGCTGGCCCCGGTCGGCCGCGACGCCACCAGCGGTGGGTACTTCCGGCAGCCGTGGACCCCGGCGGAGCTGGAGTTGCGGGCATGGTTCGGTGAGGCCGCCGTGGCGCGCGGGCTGGTGGTCGAGGAGGACTGCTTCGGCAATCTCGTCGCGTGGTGGGCGCCGACGGGAGTCTCCTCGGAGCGCAGCCTGCTGACCGGTTCACACCTCGACTCGGTGCTCGACGGCGGAGCGTACGACGGCCCGCTGGGCGTGGTCTCCTCCCTCGCCGCGGTGGATCTGCTGCGCGATCGGGGCTTCACCCCGTCCCGGCGGATCGGCGTGGCGGCCTTCGCCGAGGAAGAGGGCTCGCGCTTCGGCCGGGCCTGTCTGGGCTCGCGCCTGGCGGTTGGGGCGACTTCGTGGGCCGAGGCCCTTGAGCTCACCGACCGCACCGGCGTGCGACTGGGCGACGTGCTGGAAGGCGGCGCCGGCCCCTCGCCTTTGCTGGCAGGGGTGGACACCTATGTCGAACTCCATGTCGAGCAAGGCCGGGCCTTGGTCGATCTCGACATGCCCGTTGGCGTGGCTTCGCAGATCTGGCCGCACGGCCGCTACCGCTTCGACCTAGCCGGGCGAGCCGACCATGCCGGCACCACCCGGATGGTCGATCGGGCCGATCCGATGCTGACCTTCGCCGCCGCCGCGCTGGCCGCGGCCGAGGTCGCCACATCCTCGGAGCAGCGGGCGACCTTCGGGCGCCTGGAAGTGCGGCCCAACGGCACCAACGCGGTCCCCTCGCACGTGACCGCTTGGCTCGATGCCCGGGCGGAGTCGCTCGAGCAGCTGGTCGCCTTGGTCGGCGCGATCGAGGAGCGAGCCGTCGCCCGGGCCTCCCTCGACGGCACCGAGCTGACGTTGACCCCCGAATCGGTCAGCGGGGCGGTCACCTTCGAGGCGGGGTTGGCCACCGAGTTGAGTGGGCTCTTGGGTGACGCGTCGAGCTCCGGCGTACCGATCCTGCCGACGCAAGCCGGCCACGACGCCGGCATCCTCCAGGAGGCCGGCATCGGCTCGGCGATGCTCTTCGTGCGCAATCCCACCGGCATCTCGCACTCCCCCGCCGAGTTCGCGCCGATGGCCGACTGCCTGGCCGGAGTGGCCGCGCTGGCCGACTGCCTGGCACACCTAAGCGGACCGGACGCCCGATGACCGGCTACCTGCTGCAGCGCGCCTGGGTCGACGGAGAGGTGCGCGACACCGTGCGCGTCGAGGTCGAGCACGGCCGGATCACCGAGGTCGAGGTCGACAGCGAGCGCGCCGGCATCCCGGTCCGTGGGCTGACGCTGCCAGGCTTCGCCAACACCCACAGCCACGCCTTCCACCGCGCGCTGCGCGGCCGCACCCAAGCCGATCGCGGCACCTTCTGGACGTGGCGTGAGCAGATGTACGCCGTCGCTGGGCGCCTGGACCCCGACAGCTACTACGCGCTGGCGCGGGCGACGTACGCCGAGATGGTGGCCGCGGGCTACACCTCGGTCGGCGAGTTCCACTACGTCCACCACCAGCCCGACGGCACTCCCCACGCCGACCCCAACGCGCTCGGCCTGGCCCTGATCGCCGCGGCCCGCGATGTCGGGATCCGGATCACCCTGCTCGACACGCTGTACCTCTCCAGCGGGTTCGGGGCGCAGCCGCAGGGCGTCCAGGTGCGGTTCAGCGACGGCTCCGCCGAGGCATGGCGCGAGCGCGTGGAGGCGCTGCGGGCTGCCCTGGAAGGCAGCCCCGGAGCTTGTGTCGGCGTAGCCGCGCACAGTGTGCGGGCGGTCCCTGCCGCCGCCCTGGATGCCTTGCAGCCCTTCGTCGCCGACGGCACCCCCTTCCACATCCACCTGTCCGAGCAGGTGCAGGAGAACGCCGACTGCCTCGCCGCAACCGGCGTCACCCCGACCCGACTGCTCGCCGATCACGGCTTGCTCGGGCCGATGACCAGCGCGGTGCACGCCACTCACCTGACCATTGACGACATCGCACTGCTCGGCGGCGCGGGCTGCTTTGCGTCCTTCTGCCCGACCACCGAACGCGACCTGGGCGACGGCATCGGCCCGAGCCGCCAACTGTTGGCGGCGGGCGCGCGCGTGACCCTCGGGTCCGACAGCCACGCGATCATCGACGCTTTCGAGGAGATGCGCGCCCTCGAACTCGACGAGCGCCTGGCCACCCAGGCCCGCGGCCATTGGAGTGCGGCCGAACTGCTGGTGGCCGCCGGCGAGGACGGGCAGCGCAGCCTCGGCTGGGCCGATGCCGGCCGGATCGCGGTGGGCTGCCTGGCGGATCTGGTCACCATCGACACCGACTCGATGCGGACCGCGGGGACCGGCGCTGGTGCCCACACCGCTGTGTTCGCGGCGGCGGGTGCCGACGTACGCCAGGTGATGGTCGACGGCCGGGTCGTCTTCAGCGGCGACCACGGCGCGGTGGGCCGCGACTTGAGCGAGGCGATCGGCAGGATCTGGACATGAGCCTGTTGATCACCGGGATCGGTGAACTGGTCACCAACGACCCCGACGCCGTCGGCGGAGCGGCCGACGACCTGCTCGGACTGCTGCACAACGCGGCGGTGCTCGTCGATGACGGCCTGGTGGCCTGGGTCGGCCCGGCCGAAGACGCTCCCGCTGCCGAGGAGGCGGTCGACGTCGAGGGCCGCGCGGTGTTGCCCGGCTTCGTCGACAGCCACAGCCACCTCCTCTTCGCCGGGGATCGGGCCGCGGAGTTCCAGGCGCGGATGACCGGCACGCCGTACGCCGCCGGAGGCATCCGCACGACCGTAGCCGCCACTCGGGCCGCCTCGGACGATGAGCTGACCGCTCAGGTCGCCCGGCATCTGGCCGAGATGAGGGCGCAGGGCACCACCACCGTGGAGATCAAGTCGGGCTACGGGCTGACCGTCGCCGACGAGGCGCGCGGGTTGCGGATCGCGCGCGGCTTCACCGACGAGACGACGTTCCTGGGGGCACACGTCGTTCCCGTGGAGTACGCCGAGGACCCGGCCGGCTACGTCGACCTGGTCACCGGCCCGATGCTGCGGGCGGCCGCACCGCACGCTCGGTGGATCGACGTCTTCTGCGAGCGGGGCGCCTTCGATGCCGACCAGGCGCGAACCATCTTGGCCGCCGGAGCCGCCGCGGGACTGCGCGGACGGCTGCATGCCAATCAGCTCGGCGAGGGGCCCGGCGCACAGCTTGCCGCCGAACTCGGCTTGACCGCGGTCGACCACTGCACCTATCTCACCGACGCCGATGTCTCCGCGCTCGCCGATGCCGGCACGGTGGCGACGCTGCTGCCGGGCGTGGAGTTCTCCACCAAGCACCCCTACCCCTCCGGGCGCCGGCTGATCGATGCCGGCGTCACCGTCGCCCTGGCCAGCGACTGCAACCCCGGCTCCTGCTACACCTCGTCGTTGCCCTTCTGCATCGCGTTGGCCGTGCGCGAGATGGGGATGACCCCGGCCGAGGCGGTCTGGGCGGCAACCGCCGGTGGAGCTGCCGCGCTCGACCGCACCGACGTCGGCCGCCTCACCGTCGGCTCCCGCGCCGACCTGATCGTGCTCGACGCCCCGACCCACATCCACCTGGCCTACCGCCCCGGCGTACCCCTCGTGTCGCGGGTCTTCAGCGGCTGAGCGGGCTGCGCCCCACCGGGTGAGCTGGAGCCAAGGGCTGCTACGCCGGCAACAACACCCGGAACCGGCAACCGGCTCCGTGGTTCTCGACCGATACCGACCCGTGGTGGGCCTCAACTAGTCCGCGCACGATCGCCAGTCCGAGACCACCACCTGGTGAGGTCGCGCCCGGGACCGGCTCCGGCGTCCGAGCGCTGGTGCCTTGCCAAGCCACGTCGAAGACTCGTCCCAACTCCTCCGAGGGGATCCCGCCACAACCGTCGGCAACGCTCAACTCGACACCCTCAGGCACGGTGACCGCCCGGATCTGAACGGTGCCATCGGCTGGCGTGTGCCGGATCGCGTTGGTCACCAGGTTGGCCACCACCCGGGAGAGCCCGGCGGGGTCGGCCTCGACCTGGATCCCGGCGTCGACGAGGCCATCGATCCGGATCCCACGCGCTTTGGCCACCGGGTCGGCAGCGGCGATCGCGTCGCTGACCAGATCGCCCAGAACGACGCTTTGCAGGGACAAACTGAGCACACCGGCATGGATGCGGGAGAGCTCGAACAGATCATCGACCTGGCGAGCCATGCGGTCGGCCTCGACCCGGATCTGCCGGTAGTAGCGCGGGGGATCCACGGCCATGCCGTCCTCGAGCGCCTCGGCCATTGCGCGCATGCCGGCCAGCGGAGTGCGCAGATCGTGGGAGACCCACGAGACCAGTTCACGTCGGGAGGTTTCCAGCCGGGCTTCGCGCTCTTGTGCCTCGGCCAGCCGGGCACTCGTGGTCGCCAGCTCGTCGGAGAGGGCCCGCCACTCGGCGGGGCCGTTGTCCGGTGCGGCGAATCGCCCGCTCCGTCCGAACTCACGCGCACCGCGACGCAGCGAGTTCGCCCACGCGACGAACGCCGAACCCACTCCGGCGGCGACCGTGACCGCCACCAGCCCGGCGACGGCGCAGACCAGCAACACGACCGTGAAATCGTGTTGCGACAAGAACATCGCTTCCGCCGTACCAAGCACACCGGCGACTACCGTGCCGACGGCCACGAGAGCGACCATCGCCACCTGCCAGCGCAGTGAGCGGCGCCGCATCAGCCACAGCAAGCCGCCGCCGAGCAGCCCCACCGCGCCGGACCACGTCGCGGCGATCACGATCACCTGCTGCGTCGGGCTCATGGATTGGCCTCCCACAAGTAGCCCACTCCCCATACAGTGACCAGACGCCGTGGCGCCTTCGGATCCGCCTCGACCTTCTCGCGCAAGCGTCGGACGTGCACCGTCACCGTCGACTGGTCGCCGAAGGACCAGCCCCAGACCTGGGCCAGGAGGTCCTCCCGTGAGTAGGCGACTCCAGGGTTGCGCACCAGGAAGCTCAGCAAGTCGAACTCCCGCGAGGTCAGGTTGAGGGAGCGACCAGCCAGGGTGGCTTCGTGACGCACGTGATCGACCACGAGGTCGGCGTCGACGAGCACCTCGTGTGAGGGCTTCTCGCCCGTACGCCGGAGCACCGAGTCGACTCGGAGCGCGAGCTCCCGGGGGCTGAACGGCTTGGTGACGTAGTCGTCGGCACCCCGCTCCAGTCCGATCACCCGGTCGGTCTCCTCCCCCAAGGCCGTCAGCATGATGATCGGCACCGAGCTCTCCTGACGCAGCCGGGTGCACACCTCGAGTCCGTCGATTCCCGGCAGCATCAGATCGAGCACCACCAGATCAGCGGCTCGCCCACTCATCACCTGGAGTGCGGTTTCGCCGTCGGCGGCTTCGGCCACCTCGTGTCGATGTGCGCGTAGGTAGCTGACCACGACCTCGCGCACCGTGTGGTCGTCATCGACGACGAGCACGTACGCCATCCACCAGCCTCCTCGTCAGCAGAAGGAACAAGGTTAGTCCGCAGACAGCCGCCCACCCGGCGACGTAGTTCCGATCCAGGAGCGTGGGGTTGTCCGGTCGGGCGCCGAAGCGGCTCAGCACCGGGAGTGACCACAGCGTCATCGACCCGACCACCACGAGCACGATCACGGCCTCGCGCTGCCACGTGGAGGGCAGCCATCGCTTGCCCGCTGCGGCAATGGCTAGCCCGAGCGGCGCCACGACGAAGTCGTGAATCAGCACCCCACCGAGGAGCCACACCGCGATAACGGCAACCGCGGTCGCATCACCGGCCGAATCCAGCAGTTTCCAGCCGCCGAAGCCGAGCAGTCCGAGGCCCCCCGCCACGAGCAGAGCCCTGAGCACGCCCGCTGCCCCTGTCACGGGTCCACTTGTCACGGGTCCACTTGCCACGGGTCCACTTGCTACGGGTCGACTCATGGTGGAGACACCTCCAACCGGGCAACCCACTTGGTCTGCAGTACGCCGGGCCGGTTGGGCGCCACCAACCGGCAGGGATAACCATGGTCAAGCGACAAGGGAGCTCCGGCGAGATCGAGGGCGAGCAAGGTTCGGGGGTCCCAGGCGAAGTTCGCCGGCAGGGTCGTCGTACGGAAGGGGCCTCGCGGCTGCAGCGAGTGCACGGTGACGTGATCCTCGCGGGTGGCTCCGACGCTTGCCAGCAGGGTGGCCAGCGGGACTCCGCCCCAACGACCCACTGCGCTCCAGCCCTCGACGCAAGCGATCGGCAAGGAGTCGCTGCGCTGCTTCATCGCTCGCAGGTCCGCCAGCGAGAAGCTCTCCACGCGGCCGTCGACGCTCACCTCGAGGCGGTAGTCGGGCGCATCGGCCAAGCCGATGACCCCCGCCGCCACCGCCGTCTTGTTGATCGGCACGCCCCCGGGCCCGCGGCCCGAACGCGGCGCGAGCACTGACAACTCACGCAACTGCGGCACGGTCTGGCCGACGGTGGCAACCACGGCCACGGCGGCAGCCGTCTGCGTGGCACGAAGCAAGCTGCGCCGCGACACCCCGGCCTCCGCCGCTCCCGGCTCGACCAAGTCCTGACCATCGGAGCCTTCGGGCTCGGCAATCCCCTTTGCCAGCGACGAGCGGATCACCGGCAAGTGGATCGCCACGTGGATCAGCAGTGCGCCGATCAGCAACCAAGCCACGGCATAGTGCGTGCGCCGGAAAGAGAACGGCCACGGATACCAGTGCGCCACGTTGGCAAGACCAGTTGCGAGCTCGAAGATCGCGGCGGACACCAGCAGTGCGACCGAGAGCCGCTCGGCCACGGTCACGGCCGCGCCGGATAGCCCCCGGGCCGGCCGGCGGAAGAGCCGCGGGTAGACCGACCAGAGCTTCACGAGCAGCAACGGCACCGCCGCCGTACCACTGGCGACATGCACCCCTTGGGATACCCGGTAGCCCCAGCTCGGAGATGTCGGGAACGGCACCTTCGGGAGCGGCAGCTGCGCCCAGTGGCTGATCAGCCCGGTCACGAAGCAGGTTCCCAAGCTCAGGCCGAGCAACACCCCCACCCGCGAGGTGAGCCGGGGGTCGCGCACCCGAGAGGTGAACTGAGCCTCCTCAGGTATCCGCAGGAACCGTGCCGGGGTGGTCATGCTCGCTCCAGAACCGCGAACCATCGTCCCGGCAGCTCGTGCTGGGCAGCGACGGAGAAGCCGACCTCGTGAGCCAGTGGCGCGAGCGAGTCCGCCCCGACCACCGCCCAGGGGAAGGGCTGGCTGAGCCCAGAGACCGAGCTCAAGCTGATCCACTCGATCCGCACACCATGCCCGGGTTCGGCCAGGTCGACGACCACCCGTCCTCCCGGAGCCAGCAGTTGGGCACTCCGGGCGAGCAGCGCAAGGGGGTCTCCACCGATCCCGAGGTTGCCGTCGGCGAGGAGCACCGTCTCCCAGCGTCCCTCGGCCGGCAACGGGGAGAAGACATCGCGCTGGAGGGCGAAGACGCCTCGCGCCCGGGCTTGGCTGACGGCTTCCCAGGCGATGTCGATACCCAAGACCCGGTGGCCTCGATCCATCAGGTGCTGGCTCATCCGACCTGGACCGCACCCGACGTCGAGAGTGGCACCCAGACAGTGGCCAAGGACTTCTCGGTCCGACTCATCAGCCGATTGAGTCCAGCGGTCGAGCGGGAGCGGGATCCGCCCGCCGTCGTCTCCCACGAACTCGCAGGCACCCGCGCGCCAGGCCTCGGCGAAGGCATCGGCCAACGGCAGCCCGTCAGTGAACACCGAGCTCATGCCGACCACCTCCCGGCTTGCTGCCACGCGGCCGCGAACAAGGTGTGCGGCGCCGCGTGAGCCACGGTGACGGCATCGTCGTGCGTGTCGACATCGACGAGCGTCGCCGCGAGCGACACCCGCAGACCTTCCTGCCGCAGGGCGGCAAGCGTCAGCCTTCCGGTCTGGCTCGTCGAGGTGGGGATGCCGGCCAGGACGTGCGCGGCGGTCGGATCGTTCATCGCCAGCGCCCACCAGCCGCCATCCGCGGCAGGACCGAGCACCGCGTCGCAGGACGCGAGCTGGGTGCACACCTCGGCGAGCAATCCGGCGTGCACGTGCGGGGTATCCATCCCCAGTTGGAGCACCGGCCCCTGACGCATTGCCTGGACATCGGCATGGGCGGCAGCGAGGCGAGCCGAGAAGTCCGAGCCCCGCTGGGCGAGGACCGTCCAGGACTCCACGGCTGCTTCGAGGTCCGAACTGCGCGCCGCATCGGCGAGGTCCCCGGTCAAGGCGAGGAAACGCCGCTCCGGCGCGAACACCTCACCACACACCCGCAAGGTGTCGAGAAGCGCGGCTGCTGCAAGGTCCGCCGCCGCGGCTGCTCCGACGGAAGCTCCGAGTCGGGTCTTCGCCAAGCCCGGCACCGGCGCCTTGGCGACCACGAGGCAGTGGACGTCCTCGGCTGCCACGGGGCGATTGGCCACGGGGCGATTGGCCGCTGGAGGATTGGCCGCCGGGGCGCTCATGCCAGCACCCGATAGAAGTCGCGGGCCGTCCGGATCGTGCCCATCACCGAACCCGAGACCTTCGACCGGGTGCCCTCGGCGCGCGGGTGATAAGTGACGTCGTACTCGCTGATCCGCCAGCCTGCCTGGGTAGCGCGCCACAGGAGCTCAACCGGATAGCCGAAGCGGCGGTCCTCGACGTCGAGCCCGACCAGGGCGTCCCGCCGGCACACCCGCATCGGCGCGATGTCCCGCGCGGGGAATCCGCGACGCCGAAGGATCCCCACTACGAGCCGATTGCCGACCCGGGCGTGCCACGGCCAAACGCCGCGCTGGCGCGGGCGGCGGCGCCCCACCGCGAGGTCGCAGCGATCGGCGGACACCGCCTCGATCAGGGGCTGGAGGTCGGCGGGATCGAAGGAGCCATCACCGTCCATCACGGCCACCAGTTCCCCACGGGCAGCGAGGATCCCGGCATGGACGGCGGCGCCGTACCCGGGCGTCGTTTCGGTGACCACCCGGGCACCCAGCCGCTGCGCGGTGGCCGCGGTGGCGTCGCGCGAGCCGTTGTCGACGACAACGACGTCGATGTCCCGCGGGATCCGGGGCACGAGGGCTTCGAGGGCCGCAGCCTCGTCGCGGCACGGGAGCACGAGAGAGCAGAGTGGGGGCGAATTGGTCACGGCCATCACGCTAGGCAGCATGAGGCGCTGAAGGCGGACCATAGTCTTACGAAGCGGTGACGTCACCGGCTGAGCCGGTCCACCCAGGCGCAAGCCGACCTAGTCTCGTGCCGTGAGCTCCCCTTCTTCGACCGCGGACCGTTCCGCCTGGATCGGACTCCTGGGAGGTTCGGCGCTGATCGGGCTCGCCGCTGTGGTGCCCTGGTTGGTCGGCTGGGAGGTGCATGCCCGGTCATCGGAAGCGAGCAGGAGCGGCGTCGCGCCGCCGCTGCACGGCTTTCTTGAGCCCCGGGTAACCATGGGCACGCTGGCCGCGACGGCCTTTGCGGTGCTGGTCGTGGTAACGGTTCGGACCGATCGGCTGGCCAGGCTCTCCTGGGGGCGGCTGCTGACGCTCAGCTACGTAGCCGGGCTGGCGTGGCTGCTGCTGTTGGGGTTGACCGATGGGAGCGCCGGGATCTCTCGGGTCTTGGGGAGCCCGCACGAGTACCTGGAGACCGCTCGATCGGTCGGCAGCATCGGCGACCTCTTGAGTGGGTTCGTCGCACTCATCCCCCGTGACGCTCCTGACCATTGGGTGACCCACGTGGCTGGTCATCCACCCGGGGCGCTGCTGTTCTTCGTAGCCCTCGTGCGGATGGGCTTGGGCGGCGACTTGTCGGCCGGTCTGGTGGTGACCGCGTTGGCTGCCACGACCCCGGTGGCCGTGCTCACCACCTTGCGCACGCTCGGGGCTGAGGCGACCGGGCGCCGAGCCGCTACCTTGCTGACCTTCTCCCCCGGTGCTGTCTTCATGGCCGTCTCGGCGGACGCCGTCTTCACCGCGGTCACCGCGTGGGGTGCCACGGCACTCGCCGTCGCAGCCACCCGGTCGAGCCGAACGGCGACCTGGGGGTGGGGCCTCATCGCCGGGCTGCTGCTGGGGCTGGGGGTGTTCCTGTCCTACGGACTGGTCCTGTTCGGCCTGCTTGCGCTCGGCGTACTTCTCGCGGCGCGCTCCGCGCGCGCGCTGCTACCGGCGCTGATCGGCGCGTGGGTGATCGTCGGCTTGTTCGCCTGGGGCGGCTTCGTGTGGTGGCAGGCGTTTCCAGTGCTCCGCGAGCGCTACTGGGACGGGATTGCCGCCGACCGACCCGGGTCGTACTGGATGTGGGCCAACTTCGCTGCGTTTCTCGTGGCGGGAGGGCCCTGGGTCGCCGCGGCCATCGGCCGGTGGCTCTCGGCTCCCTGCCGGATCGGTAAGCCGGCCGCCCTCCTGGTGGGTGCGGCCATCACCACGCTGGTGCTGGCCGACCTCTCCCAGATGAGTCGTGCGGAGGTCGAGCGGATCTGGCTGCCCTTCCTGCCCTGGGTCACCGTGTCAACCGCGGCGCTGAACAACCGTTGGCGCTTGATCGGACTCGCCGGGCAGCTGCTCTGGGCCATTGCCGTGGAGACGCTGTTCTACACCACCTGGTGATCGGTACGCCGCGAGCTAGCGGAGCGGCTCGCGGGCAAAACGCGGCAGCCCGTCCGCCGGGCCTATCCGGGCGCGGAAGCCGAGCTCGGCTGCGGCTCGCTCGGGAGACGCGACGATATGGCGCACGTCGCCGAGCCGGTATTCGCCGGTGACGACCGGTTCGGCACCACCCTTCTCCCGGGCAATCAACCGGGCCACTTCGGCGATCGACACCGGCTCACCCGAGCTCACGTTGTAGGCCCGGTAGCCAGCAGACACCGCCTCCACCGCCGCGAGGTTGGCGGCCGCCACGTCCTCGACATGGACGAAATCGCGCATCTGACCACCGTCCTCGTAGACCCTGGGGCTCTGCCCGCGTTCGAGCGCGGAACGGAAGATGGCCGCCACACCCGAATAGGGCGTGTCACGAGGCATGTGCGGGCCGTAGACGTTGTGGTAGCGCAGCGCGATCGCCGCCGCGTCCGCATGCCTGACCCATGCCGCCGCGTAATGCTCCTGGGCCACCTTGCTGGCGGCGTACCCGCTGCGAGGATCCAGCCGACGGTCCTCCTCAACCGCCGCCCACCCCAACGGCGCGCCACACGCTTCGCACGTGTTCTCGAAGTGGCAGGCGTCAAGATCGGCTACGAGGCGCGCTTGCGGCGCTTGCTCCCCGTGCTCGGGGCAGTCGTAGCGGCCCTCGCCGTAGACCACCATCGACGAGGCGAACACCAGCCGGGAGATGCTCTCTGCGTGCATCGCGCTAAGCAGCGCAGCGGTCCCCAGATCGTTGTGGGAGGCGAACAGCGGCAGGTCGCTGACCGTCACCCCTGCACCGACCACGGCTGCTTGATGGCAGACCACGTCGACACCGCGCAGCAGGCCCGGCCAGCCTTCGGCGTCGCGTACGTCGAGGCGGTGGATGCCTTCGGGGACTTCGCTGTCCCCATGCGCCTGAGGAAGCATCAGGTCGACCCCGACCACTTCGTGTCCGGCCGTGGTGAGTGCGCGGCAGACCGCGCCGCCGATGAACCCGGCCGCGCCGGTGACCAGAACCTTCATGGGATCGCGTAGGGCAGGGTCATGTCGTCGGCCCACGTCGAGCAGGCGCACCCAGCCGGGTCGGGGAGGGCCGCGATGGTGGCTTCCAGCAAGCCCCGCAGGCGAGTCAGGTTCGCGGCGAAGCGAGCCATCACCTCGGCCTGACCCACCCCCTCGCCGGACTCGGAGCCGGCGTCCATGTCGGTGACCAGGGCGATCGGGGTGTAGCACTGGAGCAGTTCCCGGGAGAGTTGCGCCTCGGGCGCTCCGGTCATGTTGATCAGGATCGCTCCGGTGCGGGCCAGCTCTTGAGACTCGGCTCGCGTGGAGAACCGTGGGCCTTGGATCACGACCATGGACCCGCCACGGGCGACCGTGCGGTCCGCAGCCACCACGGCGCCGGCTAGCCGGGAGCAGTAGGGGTCCGCGAAGGGCACATGGCAGGCACCTTGCTCGACATAGGTCTGCTGCCGCCCCCAGGTCCGGTCGATCAATTGGTCCGGGACCACCACGTCACCAGGTGCAACCTGCGCGGGCGACCCGGCAGCCACCAACCCACCGACAGCACACGGCGCCAGCACCTGCCGCACCCCCAAGGAGCGCAAGGCCCACAAGTTGGCTCGGTAGTTGATCAGGTGCGGGGGGTACTCGTGGTGGTACCCGTGGCGCGGCAGAAACGCGACCGACCGACCCGCCACCTCGCCGACCGCGATCGGCCCGGACGGGTCGCCGTACGGCGTCTCCACGGAGGTGAGCAAGGGGTCGTTCAGGAACGAGTAGAAGCCGCTTCCGCCGATCACGGCGATCTCAGCAACCGGAGACACGGGCAAGTCCGGAGGCGCGGGCAGGGTGGGAGACACAGACAAGGGAGTCCTCTCATTTGGGGATGAAGCCGCGATCCAGTTCCCACGGCCGCACTGGGGAGTGCTCGATGATCCAGGCCTGCAGGTCCCGGTCGAGTCCGGCCATGACCAGCAGCCCGACAAGCACGAAGATCAATCCAAGGAACCGACGGAAGGCGCTATGCGGATCGGCCAGCCAGCCGACTCGGCGCAGCACCCGCTGCCCGGCCAAAGCGATGACCAGCAAGGTGGCGCACAAGCCCACGACGTATGCCGCCAACAAAGCCAACCCCCAGCCGAACCGGGTCGGCAGGACCGTGACGATCACGTAGCCGTACAGCGGACTGCAGGAGCTGAAGACGGGCCCCAGCGCGGCACCCGTCAGCACGGCTCCTGCAACACCCTCGCGCTGTCGGGCTCCGCTGAGCAACGCGGTAGTGCGCTGTTGCAGACCTGCCCGGCCGCTGATCCGATCCCATACCTCTGGGAAGACCATCAGCACGCCGAGCACGACCAGCAGGCCGCCGGCGATGAGGCTCCAGATCCGCTGATCGATCCCGATGAAGAGCGTGGTGGCGCGGAGCAGCAAGGTGAAGACGATGACCGAGACACCGAGTGACACCGCGACCAGCACCGCTCGCCGGCGCGCGGCAGCTCGATCGCCGTCCGTAGCGAGCGAACCCCCGACGATCACAGGGAGCAGCGGCAGCACACACGGCGCAAGGGTGGTGAGCACCCCCGCGAGGAGCGCACCGGCAAGAGCGAGCATGCGGGGTCAGACAGTCTGGGCCAGGATGTCGGCCCCCGAGATCGTGCCGGTCCACTTCGCCAGCGCCGCACCGTCGGTATCGATCTGGACGAAGGTGTGCTGCACGGTGACGCCGTACTCACCCTTCAGATCGGTGGCGGAGTCGTAGTCGACCTTGACGACCGTCAGCCCGTCCGGCACCCCGTCGGCTGAGATCGACTCCTCACTGTCCTGGCAGGTGGGGCACCAAGGGGCGTGGAAGAACAGCACGACCTTGCCGTCCTGGTAGGCGGCCGGGTCCTCCTGGTATGTCGCCCAGTCGATGTACGCACCTGGGGCGACGCCCGCCTCGGGCTGGTCGCTCTGAGCGGGAGCGGAGGTCTCGGTGTCGCTCGGCGAGGCTTCGGCGGAGGTGGCAGCCCCGTCGTTCGCAGCCCCCGTGTCGGCAGAGCCGCAGCCAACCAGGACCAACCCCAAGGAGAGCGCGGTCAACGTGCGGACGAATGGGTTGCTCGATGGTGTCATGCAGCCATCGTTGCTGTCCGCAGCCTCATTCACGAGCCAGAAGGATTACGAAACCGTGACGTCCACACGAACCGCGCCCCCTGCCCGAAGGGGAAGCGGGTCAGCTCTCGCCGAGGAGGGCGGCGTAGCCTTCTTCGCTGGAGTCGCGCAGGAAGGTGGAGCAGCGCTCCCACTCGTCGGTCTCGCCGATGGCGCGCGCGGTGACCGCGAGTACGGCGAGGCAGCGCAGGAAGCCGCGGTTGGGCTCGTGCCGCCACGGCACCGGACCCCAGCCCTTCCAGCCGTTGCGGCGGAGCATGTCGAGGCTGCGGTGGTAGCCGACCCGGGCGAAGGCGTAGACGGTCATGTCGTCGGCACCCTCGGCCTTGGCCTCCTCGGCCAGCGCGGCCCAGGCGAACGGCGAGGCCGGGTGGGCTCGCGCCACCTCGGCCGGATCGGCACCAGCGTCCAGCGCTTCTGCAGCCGGGTCCACCGGCAACAGGGTCTCGGGAGGGCCGGCCATCAGATCGACATGTGACATGGCGTCATTGTGCCGTGCAGCGCCCGGCACCCGGCCTCCTGTTCACCGATTCGAGCCGACGCGACCAGGGAATCGGCGAGGAACCCGGCATCAGCGGGCCATTCGCATGGCCTCAGCCGCCGAGCAGGCTGCGCACCTTCTCCGGACCCAACGCCAAGATCAGGGTCGGCAGCCGCGGGCCACGGTCGGCGTCGACCAGCAGGTTGTAGAGCAAGGTGAAGAACTGCTTCTGATCGGCCTTGACCTCGTCGGTCGGGGCCGCGTCCAGGGTGAGGCCCAGCGCCAGCTTCGGTGCGCCGTAGACCAGCGAGGTCACGGCGTCGAGATCCGCGGCCTCGTCCAGGTGCTCCAGCAGCAACGCGGTCCAACCCGCCTCCCGCTCACTCAGCCCCGCCAACCGATCGGCATCGGCAGACTCCCGAACCGTGGTGCGCTCCTCGTCGTCGACGAAGTCCGACATCCAGGTCATCGCCCGACGCAGCCGTGGTTCGAGGTCGTCCATGGAGTCGTGCGGGAAGCCCGCCGAGCCCACGATTCGCGAGATCTGCTCAGCCGAACCCGCCGTCACATCGGCCACTGACGCGAGCAGACGGAAGGGCGCCAGCACCGCCGGGGTCGGCAGCGTGCCCGCTGCCGCAGTGCCCGAAGCGCGCTCGAAGGCGAGCACGGCGGCATCGCGCTTGGCCGGATCGGCGGCCTTGCGGCCCAGGGCGTCCCACTCGTCGTACAAGCGCAGGATCTCCTGGCCGAAGTCGATGTTGAACGACTGCTTCGGCTGCCGCCGGACATAGAGCCAGCGCAGGATCGGCGCCTCCATGACCGACAGCGCATCGGTCGCGGTGGGCACCCCGCCCTTGGACGACGACATCTTGGCCATCCCGGCGAAGCCCACGAAGGAGTAGCCGAACCACGAGGGCCGCGGGTAGTTCCAGATCTGCTCGACCAGCAGGTGCCCGACCGTGAAGGACGACCCGGGCGAGGAGTGGTCGGCCCCCGCGGGCTCGAAGTTGACCTTCTCGTAGGCCCAGCGCATCGGCCAGTCGACCTTCCAGACGAGCTTGCCTTCGTTCTGGGTGCGCAGGTTGGTGACGCCCTCGAAGCCGCACGCCTCACAGCGGTAAGCCAGGTCGGTGCTCTCATCGTCGTAGGACAGCAGCGTGACGAGATCGCGGTTGCAGGCGCGGCAGTAGGGCTTGAAGGGGAACCGGCTCAGCTCGTCCCAGTCGTTGCCCGCGTCTTCGTCCTCGTCCTCATCGGCCGACCCAGGGTCGACCTTCTTGGTGCGGAACTTGCCCATGATCGCGTCGATCTCGCCGCGACGTTCGACGGCCTCGAGGATCTGGTCGCGGTAGGCACCGGACTTGTACATCTCGGTCTGGTTGATCTCCACCATCGTGCAGCCGAGCTCGGCCAGCGCCAGACGCAGCGGCTCCTTGAAGTGCTCGGCCCAGCTCTCATGGCACTCCCACGGATCGGGTACGGCGGAGAGCGGGCGCCCGATGTGCTCGTTCCACGACTCGTCGACTCCGAAGGGCACCTTGCGGAAGCGGTCGTAGTCGTCCCAGCTCTGCAGGTGCCGCACCGGCACCCCGCGGCGGGCGATCTCGTCGGCCACGAAGTGGACGGTCAGGAACTCGCGCAGGTTGCCCAGGTGGATCGGGCCGCTGGGGCTGATCCCGGAGGCACAGGTGACCAGCTTCCCCTCGCCCGCGTGCCTGATGGCTTCGTCGGCGGCCCGGGTCACCCAGTCGGTCGGCTGTTGGTCGTTCACCGACGAAACGCTACCCGAGCCTCCGGGTGCACTGGACCGGCCGCCCACGCGCTGAAAGCAGCCGCACACATGCTCCGCCCGTAGGGTGTGGAGGTGCTCAACGCTCTCGAACCGCTGCTCGCCTCGGCCGCGACCGCGCCCCACGTGACCGTCGAACTCCTGGGCCTCAACTGGATGGACCCCAACTGGCTGCTGGACCGGTTCGGCGAGCAGATGTTCTGGGTGAGTGTGGCCATTGTGTTCATCGAGTGCGGGTTGTTGTTCCCGATCCTGCCGGGCGACTCGCTGCTCTTCTCGGTGGGCATGTTCATCAACCGCGCAGAGGCCGGCGAAGCCGGCATCCACGTCAACATCGTGGTCGCCTGCCTGATCCTCGCGCTGGCCGCCTTCGCGGGCAACGTCACCGGCTACGAGATCGGCCGGTCCATCGGCCCGGCGCTCTACGAACGCAACGGACGGTTCTTGAAGAAGGAGTACTTCGACAAGACCCACGACTTCTTCGACCGCTACGGCAACCGGGCGCTGGTGCTGGGCCGCTTCGTGCCGATCGTGCGGACCTTCATCACCGTCGTCGCGGGCGTCGGTCGGATGGATCGGCGCCGCTTCTTCTTCTGGTCTTTCGTCGGCGCCGCGCTCTGGGCCGTGGGCGTGACGCTGCTCGGCTACTTCCTCGGCGGCATCCCCTTCTTGCAGCACAACATCGAGGCAGCACTGCTGGCCATCGTCGGCATCTCGGTGCTGCCGATGCTGTTCGAGTGGTGGCGCCACCGCCGTACGGCGCGAGCCTGAGCCCCAGCTACTCCGCCGAGTCCCCGCCGCGGGCCTCGAGGGCCGCGTCGGCCAGCGCGAGGCCGGAGCCGGCGTACAGGTGCAGCACCGAGGTAGCGCCGTGCGCCATCAACTCGGCGACCTCGTCGTCATAGCGGGCGACCGCCACCACCGTTCCGGTGAACGCGCGGTCGCGGACCACGCGCAAACAGTCGAGATTGGCGTGGTGGAACGGCATCGCCAGCACGACCGTGTCCAGGGTGCGGACCGCCTGGAGGCGCCGCCACAGGCCGGTGTCGCTCGCGTCGCCCTCGATGACGCGGATGCCGTCCTCGCGCAGGGTCTCGCAGCGCCGGGCGTCGTGCTCGACGCCCAGGACGTGCAGCCCTTGCTCGTCGAGGCGGCGGTAGGCCGACTGCCCGATCCTGCCCAACCCCAAGACCAGCACGTCCACGTCGTGCAACGGAATCGGCCGTTCCGCGGGATCGAGGCGATCGGGATCAGGATCGGGCCATCGAGCGGCGATCGCGTCCGCAAGCGGTTCGGCGCGCATGTTGGCCAAGGCGGCCACCAGGAAGCTCAGCGCCACCGCGACCGAGATCGTCGTCAACCAGGAGGGCTCGAGCATCCCCGCGGCGACCGCCGTACTCGCCACGATCAAGCCGAACTCGGAGTTGTTGGACAGCACCAGCCCCGCCAGCACGGCGGTTCGGCGACGCATACCCATCAGCGAGATGAGCCAGACATAGGCAACCGTCTGCAGGGGCAACAACACCAGGACACCGAGAGCGGTGGCGACCTCCATCCAGGTCGGCAGCCCCTCCAACCCGATGCTCAGGAAGAACGCGACGAGCAGGAGTTCCTTGATCGAGAAGAGGGCCTTGCCCAAGTCGCCCGCGTTGGGATGCGACGCCAGCAGGATGCCCATCACGATCGCCCCGAGATCGCCCTTGACCCCCACCGAATCGAACAGCAGGTAGCCGGGCACCAGCGCCATCATCGCGCCGAAGACGATCAGGAGCTCCTCGTGTCCGATCCGGGCGAGCACCCAGCCGAAGAGGTGCCGGGCAGGGATCAGCAACAAGAGCGTGACCGCCCAGATGCTCGGCACCTTGCCGCTCGCGACGGCGACGAAGCCGACCGCGATCAGGTCCTGCATGACCAGGACGCCGATGGCGATCTGGCCGTAGCGCGAGCGCATTTCGTTGCGGTCCTCCAGCAGCTTCACCACGAAGACGGTGCTGGAGAAGCTCAGCGCGAAGCTGATCAGCGCGATCGTGCGCAACGGCAGCCCCGCGACCGCCCCCAGGCCGAGCGTGGCGGGGACCAGCAGTACGGCGACGCCCACCAGGACCATGAGTGCGGTGTGCGTGGTGGCCGTCAGCCAGACCTCACGACGGAGCAGTTGGGACACATCGAGTTTGAGCCCGACGGCGAAGACGAAGAGGGTCACGCCCAGGCCGGCCAGCACATGCAAGGCTTCCGGAGCGGTCTGGCCGACCGCCGCGAGCGCGAATCCGGCGAGCAGGAACCCCAGCATCGGGGGCAGCCCCAGCGCGCGGACGGCGTACCCACCCGCGAAGGCGATCACCAGAAACAGTCCGACCGTCTCCATGCCCTACCCCCCTTCCGTGCCTCAAGACTGGCGGAAGGGGCCTAACTCTGGCGACCCGATCCCACCTGCCGCAGCCGGCCGGAAGCCATCCGCGGGACGGACCGGTCGCCGATCAGGCGAGGGCGCGGGCGGCGTCCAGGTCGGCCTTGGTGAGCACCGGGCGCACCTCGAGGCCCACGTCGGCGAGCGGGTTCACGTCGGCGGGGCTGCGGTCGATCGCGCAGACCACGACCGCGACGATCGCGCCCGTCTCGCGCAGCGCCCGGGTTGCGTCGCGGACGGCGCCGCCGGTGGTGATGACGTCTTCGATCAGGGTGACCCGACGGCCGGCGACATCGGGCCCCTCGGCGAGCTTGCAGGTGCCGTAGGTCTTGGCCTGCTTGCGCACGAACAGGGCCGGCAACGACGTACGCGCGCTGACCATCGTCGCGATGGGCACTCCACCCAGCTCGAGCCCACCGAGCAGATCGGTCTCGGCGGGCAACAGAGGCACCATCGCCTCCGCGACTCGAGCCAAGAGCGCCGGCTGGGCTTCGAAGAGGTACTTGTCGAAGTACTCCGAGGCGACCTGCCCCGAGCGGAGCGTGAACTCGCCGGTCAGCCGGCAGCACGCGTCGATATCGGCCGCCAGTCGCGCGGTCTGGTCACTCATTCTCGGGGCCCCTTGTCCACCAGATGCCCGAAGGCGATCAGTCGGTTGTCGGTATGGAACAGCTCCGCGCAGGTCGCCAGCGTGATCAGCCGCTGACCCTCTACCTGGGCGGGTTCGATCCCGCCCTTCTTCGGATTGTCCGGCACGTCGCCCACCACCCAGCCGGCGGTGAAGTCGACCGTGAGGTCGTCCCCACCAGTGTCGAGCACGTAGGTGTACACCATGGTCGGTGTCTCGATGATGATCTCGTCGCCCGGCTGCAGCTCCGGCATCCGGCGCAACGGCTCGCCATGGGTGATCCGGTGTGCCGCGATCGCGAAATTGCCTTTCTTGCCCGGGTCGGCGGAGTCCAGGAAGTGCCCATAGCCGCCGGTGAGCACCGCATCGGTGGTGCCCTCCAGGAGCGGCACGGCATAGTCGCTGCCGAACTTCGGGATCCGCACCAGCGCACTCACCACCGCGCCCTTGCTCTTCACCTGGGTGCCGTCGCGCTTGTCCCACGCCTTCTCGACCTCGGCGACCACGCTCGCCTGCTCCTTCTTGGCGACGTACGACGTGCCGTAGAGCTCCCACGCGACGTACCCCAGACAGACCAAGCCGATAACGATCAACAGCCCGCCGAACCAACTGAGCAGCCGCCCTGAACGACGACGTTCCGCCCGAGGTGGAGGTGGTGGCTGATCGGAGACCTCGGAGAACCCGGGAACGATCTCGATGCCCACTAGTCTCCCTCTCATGCGTCAAACCGCGGAGCGCATCCACGGCATACCGCCGACCATCTTCTCAGAGATGTCCGCACTGGCCGTGCGAACCGGCTCAATCAACCTCGGCCAGGGGTTCCCGGACGCCGATGGTCCAAGCCGGGTGATCGACCGTGCCGTGCACGCGCTCACCCATGGTGAGAACCAATACCCGCCCGGCCCCGGCCGACCGCACCTGCGCGAAGCGATCGCCGCCCATCAGCAGCGCAACTACGGGCTGACGCTCGACCCAGCCACCCAGGTGGTGATCACCACCGGCTGTACCGAGGCGATCGCGGGCGCGATCCTCGGCTTGGTCGATCCCGGCGATCCGGTGGTGATGATGGAGCCCTACTACGACTCCTATCTCGCGATGGTGCGCTTCGCCGGCGGAGTACGACGGGCGGTCACGCTCCCCGCGCCCGACTTCCGGCTCGACGTGGCCGCCCTGGACGCGGCGTGCGCCGGCGCCAAGGTGCTGCTGCTCAACACCCCTCACAACCCGACCGGCACGGTCTACACCCGTGCCGAGACGGAGGCGATCGCCGAGATCGCCCTGCGCCACGATCTGACGGTGATCTGTGACGAGGTCTACGAACACCTCGTCTTCGACGGCTCTGAGCACATCCCGTTGGCCACCCTGCCCGGAATGTTCGAGCGGACGGTGACTCTTTCGAGCGTGGGCAAGTCCTACTCCTTCACCGGGTGGAAGGTCGGCTGGGCCAGCGGTCCGCCCGACCTGGTCGAAGCGGTCTTTCTGGCCAAGCAATGGCTCAGCTACACCTCCGGAGGCCCCTTGCAGGAGGCGGTGGCGCTGGCACTGGAGGAGGAGTCGGTCTGGCCCCGCGAGCTCGCGGCCGACCTGCAAGGCCGCCGGGATCTGTTGTGCGACGGCCTCGCCTCGATCGGACTGACCGCCCGACGCCCGCAGGGCACCTATTTCGCGATGACCGACATCTCCCAATTGGGATGGACCGACAGCCTGGAGTTCTGCCGCGCTCTCCCGGAGCGGGCCGGCGTAGTCGCCATACCCGGGCAGGTCTTCTACGACTCCTCGGCCGGCGACCAACTGGTCCGCTGGGCCTTCTGCAAGGACACCGCGGTCATCGAGGAAGGTCTGCAGCGGCTCGCCGCGGTGAGCCTGACCAAGTAGTCGTCCCGCGGAGCGAGCCGCAGCACGGCATGAGAGCAGCGGACCTCAGAGCAGTGGGAGGCGCTGCTGGGCGCGGGTGCGGAACCACTGCCGTGCGTCCGGCCGCATCAACATCACGATGGTGGCCACTCCGGCCACGATGAAGGGGATCAGGAACGGCGCCCCGGCGGCGGTCGTGGCCATCAGCACGGTCGCGACTGTCGCGCTGGCGAGTAGCAGCAACCGCGCCCACCCAGCACCCCGGAAGGCGAAGGCGGCGATCACGCAGGCAGCCACGGACCAGACGACCACAAGCAGTCCGAGGATCAGCATGCCCATCACCAGCGCGTCTTGGGTGACTCCCGCTTGGGCGACCTCAGGCTGCTGCCGCTGGATCTCCTGCATCACCTGATCGGGATCGGCGGCGAGGACCGCGATCGCTACTGCGGCAACAAGACCGACAACTCCAGCACAGATCCAGGTGAGCACCGCCGACCAGAGCACGGTGGCCGGGCGCCGGTTCACATCCACCTGGGGCAGCGCGTGCGCATCGGTGGGAGCCGGCCAGATCGGCGTACTGGTGTTCACGTTGCGCGGCGGACCGCCGAAGCCACCCGACCGCAGCCCGACCCCGGCAGCACTCGGCTGCGGGACGTGTACGCCGTTGAACCAGTCGCGCGCCGGCTGCGCCCACAGCATCAGCGAGGCGAAAACCACCAGCGAAGCGGCGAATCCGCCGATGACGACCCCGCTGACGAACAACGGCACGGCCAGCACGGTCAGCGCCAGCCGCGCGGTCCGGTCGCGCTTCATCACGAAGAAGCCGAAGATGCTCGCGGCCGCGGCGCAACAACCAGCGACGATCGCGGCCAACTTCATCCCCGAGAGTGCCTGCTCCACGCTGATGCCGAGGGAAGCCAACGGCTCCCGGCCGAGCGCGGACTCGACGGCCTCTCGCGTGCTCAAGCTGCGCAACTCCGAGATCCCGGTATAGGCCAGCAGTACGACGATCACGGAGCTAGCCATGATCATCACCGCCGACACGGTGACCTGGGCAGGCCTCGGCAGCGTGGTCTCCTCACTCACGCGGTCAGTTTCCCAGGCTTTCCACGGCAACACCAATGAGCGCCCGGTCCACCGCTCCTGCGCCCCCGGCGACTGAGAGCCTTTACCTTTCACATGTCACACATGCATCATGGAACCCAACCGGCTCCTTGCTGGTCGCGTTCCCTTCCCCAGCAAAGTGGTGTTCTCATGTCATCTCCGCACAGCGCCCAAGCGCACTCCGAGGAGCCCTCGGGCCGTCGGACCAGCCGTGGGCACACTCGGGTGGCTGCGTTGGCCGCGCTGGTGCTCGGCATCGCGGGCTTGTCGGTCCTCTCCGGCGGACCGGCTCAAGCGCTGATCCAGCCGAGCGACACGATCACCACGATGAGCGGCAACGGCGAGGCTGGGTACGCCGGCGACGGCGGCCCCGCCGCCCAAGCCCAAATCAGCCAGCCGCGCGACACCGCCGAAGGCCCCGACGGCTCCCTCTTCGTCGCGGACACCTTCAACAACCGGATCCGCAAGATCGCGAAGGACGGCACCATCACGACAATCGTCGGGACAGGTGAGCGCGGCTTCTCCGGTGACGACGGGCCCGCCCTCGATGCGACGATCGCCTGGCCACACGACCTCACCATCGCCGCCGACGGCACGCTCTACTTCGCCGACTCCAACAACAACCGGATCCGGGCGGTCGACACCGATGGGATCATTCGCACGATCGCCGGCACCGGCGGCGCGGGCGCCGTCGAGGACGGCGTACCCGCCCTCGAGGCCCGCATCCCCAATCCAAAGTCGGTGTTGGCGGCCGGGAACTTCCTCTACGTCAGCAGCTTGGACGACCGGGTGCGGAAGATCGATCTGACCAGCGGCGTGATCACCACCGTCGCGGGCAACGGAACAGAAGGCTTCGCCGGTGACGGCGGACCCGCCGTGGAAGCTCAATTGAGCGGACCGCAGCGGATCGCTCGCACCGCCGACGGCACTCTCTACATCGCCGACACCGGCAATCACGCCGTCCGCCGCGTCGATGCCGAGACCGGGTTGATCAGCACCGTGGCCGGCACCTTGGGCACTCCGGGACGCGGTGCGGACGGCAAGGCGCTCGACTCGGCACTCGACTCGCCGCGCGGTCTTGCGGTGGTGGGCAACGAGCTCTACCTCGCCGACAGCGAGAACCATCGCGTACGCCGGGTGGACCTGGCCGACGGCACCGTCACGACGCTAGCCGGTGGCGAGACCACCGGCTACTCCGGCGACGGCGGCTCGGCCGACCAGGCACTGCTGTTCCAGCCCCGCGGACTGACCGTCACCTCCGCCGGGTCGCTGGTCATCGCCGACACCTTCAACAGCGCCCTGCGGGTGATCACCCCGGCGACGCCCAACCAAGCTCCGACCGCGTCGTTGAGCGCCGACTGCACCGGGCTCACCTGCACCTTCGACGGCACCGCCTCGGCGGACCCGGACGGTTCGGTCGCGAGCTGGGCGTGGGACTTCGGGCACGATGCCATCGCCACCGATGCCGGCACGACCACGCACACGTTCGCGGACGCTGGCATGCACACGGTGACGCTGACCGTGGCCGACGAACTCGGGGCCAGCGGATCCCAGGCACTCACGCTGCTGCTGATGGTGAGCAACCAGGGTCCGTCGGCGGCCTTCTCGGTGGCTTGCACCGGCAACGACTGCACCTTCGACGCCTCGGGTTCGACCGATGCCGACGGCGAGATCGCGTCGTACGCCTGGGACTTCGGCGACGGCACCGTGGGCACCGGGGTCGAGGCGCGGCATGTGTTCGTTGCCGACCCGGATCCCGAGGACGACGTCCCGCCGCTGACCGAAGCCACCGTCTCGCTCGCGGTCACCGACGACAGCGGGGCTACCGGGTCCACCTCCGTGATCGTGCCGATCACCCCCTAACCGACGAACCCCAGCAGCCTTTCCGCAAACTGGATGCCCGGGCTCAAGAGATGGTGAGCCCGTCGGTCCCTTCGGGGTGGTCGATCCTCACCGTCTGGCCGTCGGCCACCTCGCCGCTGATCAGCTTGCGCGCCAGCGGATCGCCGATGGCGGTCTGGATCAACCGGCGCAGCGGCCGCGCGCCGTAGGCCGGGTCGTAGCCGGTCTCGGCGAGCCAAGCCTTGGCGGCAGGGGTGACTTCGATGGCGATCCGGCGTCCGGCCAACCGCTTGGTCAACAGCCCGAGTTGCAGCTCGACGATGTGGGCCAGATCGTCCTTGCTGAGCGCGTCGAACATCACCACCTCGTCGAGCCGGTTGAGGAACTCCGGCTTGAAGGAGGCCCGCACCACACCCATGACCTGTTCCTTCTTGGCCTCGGGGTCCAGCGTCGGGTCGACGAGGAAGGCGGAGCCGAGGTTGCTGGTCAAGATCAGCAGCGTGTTGCGGAAGTCGACCGTGCGGCCCTGGCCGTCGGTGAGCCGACCGTCGTCGAGCACCTGGAGCAGGATGTCGAAGACCTCCGGGTGCGCCTTCTCGACCTCGTCGAGCAACACCACGGCGTACGGCCGACGGCGGACGGCTTCGGTGAGCTGGCCGCCCTCGTCGTAGCCGACATAGCCGGGAGGGGCGCCGACCAACCGGGAGACCGAGTGCTTCTCGGAGTACTCCGACATGTCGATGCGGATGATGGCCCGCTCATCGTCGAAGAGGAAGTCGGCCAGTGCCTTGGCCAATTCGGTCTTGCCGGTGCCGGTGGGGCCGAGGAAGAGGAAGGAGCCGGTGGGCCGGTTCGGGTCGGAGATGCCGGCGCGTGAGCGTCGTACCGCGTCGCTCACGGCGTTGACCGCGGCCTTCTGGCCGATCAGCCGCTCGCCGATGGCCTTCTCCATGTCGAGGAGCTTGGCGGTCTCACCCTCCAAGAGCTTGCCGGTGGGGATGCCGGTCCAGGCTTCGACGACATCGGCGATCTGCTCGGCGCCGACCTCCTCGCCGACCAGCGGCTCGAGGTCGGCCTGCTCGGCCTTCTCGACAGCCTTGATCTGGTCCTCGAGCGCCGGGATCTTGCCGTAGTTGATCTCGCTGGCGGCTTCGAGATTGCCCTCGCGCAGCAGCCGGTCGGCTTCGATCCGGAGCTGGTCGAGCTGGCGGCGAAGCTCGCCCTCACCCTGGAGTTGGTCACGCTCGCGCTCCCAGCGGAGCTCAAGACCGCGGAGCTCTTCCTCGCGGTTGGCGAGGTCTTCGCGGAGCTTGGTGAGCCGGTCGACGGAGGCGGCGTCGGTCTCCTTGGCGAGCGCGAACTCCTCCATCTTCAACCGATCGACCTGGCGCCTGAGCTGGTCGATCTCCTCGGGCGAGGACTCGATCTCCATCCGCAGCCGCGAGGCGGCTTCGTCGATCAGGTCGATCGCCTTGTCGGGGAGCTTGCGGCCGGTGATGTAGCGGTCGGAGAGAGTGGCGGCGGCCACCAGCGCAGCGTCGGTGATCCGGACGCCGTGATGGGCCTCGTACTTCTCCTGGATGCCGCGCAGAATCTGGACGGTGTCCTCGACACTCGGCTCGCCGACGAAGACCTGCTGGAAGCGGCGCTCCAGCGCGGGGTCCTTCTCGATCCGCTCGCGGTATTCGTCGAGGGTGGTGGCGCCAATCATGTGCAGCTCGCCACGGGCCAGCATCGGCTTGAGCATGTTGCCGGCGTCCATCGCCGAATCGCCACCGGCGCCCGCTCCGACAACGGTGTGCAGCTCGTCGATGAAGGTGATGATCTGACCGCCGGCGTCCTTGATCTCCTCCAGGACCGCCTTGAGCCGTTCCTCGAACTCGCCGCGGTACTTCGCCCCGGCGACCATCGCGGCCAGGTCGAGGCTGAGCAGCCGGCGGCCCTTGAGTGAGTCGGGCACATCGCCGGCGACCACGCGTTGGGCGAGCCCTTCGACGACGGCGGTCTTGCCGACGCCCGGTTCGCCGATGAGGACCGGGTTGTTCTTGGTGCGCCGCGACAGCACCTGGATGACGCGGCGGATCTCGGTGTCGCGGCCGATGACCGGGTCGAGCTTGCCTTCCTCGGCACGGGCGGTGAGGTCGACGGAGTACTTCTCCAGCGCGTCGTACGTCGACTCCGCATCGGGGCTGGTGACGCGTCGGTTGCCCCGGACCGCGGTGAGCCCCTCGGTGAGGGAGTCCTGGGTGAGCCCGGCCTCCTTGAGCAGCTTCTGCGCGCTGGACTCGATCGCGGCGAGGGCGATCAGCAGGTGCTCGGTGGCGACGTAGTCGTCCTTCATCGAGCCCGCTAGCTCCAAGGCCTTGGCCAGCACCCGGGTCAACGCCGCGGAGGCACCGGGCTGTTGCACCGTCTGCCCGGTCGCCCGCGGCAGCGCGGCCTGGGCGGCTTCGGCTTGGGCGGTCAGCGCGGCCGCGTCGACGCCCGCCTTGGCGATCAGGCTCCGAGCGGTGCCCTCCTGCTGCCGCAGCAGCGCGACCAGCAGGTGTGCCGGCTCGGTGTGGGTGTTGCCCGCCGTGGTGGCGGCAACCTGCGCAGCCTCGATCACCTCGCGGCTACGGGTGGTGAACTTCTCGGCGCCGAACTGACTCAACGTGTGCTGCCTCTCTGCCTCGGGAAGGTATGCGTCTCAGCGAGTCCCACTCTGGACTCACCCACCCCAACACACCAGAAGTTGAGTCCATTCCACTCAACTTTGAGGGTCGTTGCGTGGCGCACTTCGCTGTGCGCCGCAACCGCGAAGTTCCGCGGCGCAGATCGACACGAATGCGGAACAAAGAGCCCTTTCCGGGGCGGCTCCACGCTCAGCAGAGCAGAAATTTCCTGCCGTTGTTCCGCATTCATGCACGGGCGTGGCGAGACCGTTGCCCCGGCGGACATACTCGGCGCTCTTCTACTAGGCGCTCGTCGGACTCGTGCTCGTGCTGTGCGTATTTGTCTTCGCGCAGGGAGCCGGCTTCTAGGCCCGGGGGCCGCTGGCAGACTGGCCGGATGGACGCAGGTCTCGAGGAGCTCGATCGTGCCCTGGCTGCGCGCGAGGCGGAGCTCACCGCGCAACTGGCGGAGATGAGCAAGCCGCCCACCGAGGCGAGCACCATCTCCTTCGGCAAGCGCGTCGGCGACGGGACCCAGATGGCGGTGGACCGGATGGTCGCCGTCGGGGCATACGAGCAGATCGGGCGGATGCTCGCCGAGATCAAGGAGGCCCGTGCGCGGATCTCTGCCGGCGACTACGGCCGCTGCGAATCCTGCGGCCAGCAGATCGCGCCCGCCCGGCTCGAAGTGCGGCCCTCGGCCACCCGCTGCGTCAACTGCGCCTGAGCTCGACCCGCCAACCCGCCGGCCACCAAGCCGTGACCAACCAAGCGCCGCACGTCGGCGCCATGTGGCAGGGTGCTGGCGTGGCGAAGCGGAAAGAGCGACCCGTCGTGCCGGAGTCGTGGGTGCGCCGCATCGATGCTTTGCTGCTCGAGTTCCCCAAGACCGTGAGTGAACCCGCCTGGGTGGGCTGGCGCTGGCGGGTGGCTGGCGCGACCATTGCGCACGTCTTCGGGGGTGAGGACGGGCTCTTCCGGATCACCTTCCGCGGGGAGCCCGGCGAAGTGATGGCCTTCACCCACTTGGGGTTGCCCTACTTCCGTGCCGAGTGGGGCGACAACGTGATCGGCATGCTGCTCGACGACGACACCGACTGGACCGAGGTCGCCGAGCTCCTCACCGACAGCTACTGCATCGTGGCTCCGGAGACCCTCGCCGCCCAGGTTCCCCGGCCTACCTGAGACCACGCGTCATGCCGGCCGACTCCGGAGCAGCTCGCACGTCTTCTCGCGTAGCCGCACGCGGTCGATGCCTGCGTCGGTGAGAGCGCGGGCGACGGTTCCACGTTCCGGTTCGGTCACACCCAAGAGCAGGTATCCACTGTTGAGGGCAGCCCGGTCTGCCTTGGCAAGCGCGATCGCGCGCTGGAAGCCCGCGTTCAGGGACGGAGTGCCGCGATAGACACCTCCTGGGTCGGCGCCAGGCGGGAGCGCCGCATCCAGCCGCACCTCGTCCACCGCGACCCCCACCGACTCCAGGGCCGACTGGTGCTGGCGACGGATCGCGTCCCGCACCTGCCCCGGATCGCCGCCGCTGTCGCGGATAGCCGCTGCAGCCACCCCATCCGGCTCCTCCAACGCGGCCACCAGCAGATGCTCGGCCGCAGGTTCGGCCACACCATCTCCGCTGGCCACCACGAGGGCAGCGGGCAGAATCCGGTTCATCAGGGCCACGTCGCTTCGAGCCCGACTCAAGCGCTTCAGCATGGACTTCACTCCTTGGTTCTGATCTGGACGCGATGGCCCCATCAACGGGTGACGCGGCGTGCGTACTTCTTGTGGACCGCCTGCTTGGTAACGCCCAGCGCATCCGCGATTTGCGACCAACTCCAGCCTTGGTCAACCGCGGATTGAACCGAGGCCAACTCCAACCGATCAGCAAGGCGCCTCAGCGACACCACAGCCGCCAGCGCCTCGTCCGGGCTGTCGGGGCTGGGCACGTTCTCGAACATGCGTCAACCCTAGTTGACGGCTCCGTTCGTGTCAACCTGGGTTGACCTTCACGGCTCGCGGATTCGGCCAAGGCGGACGGCGCATCAAGGGCGCCTGCCCCACGCCTTGTTTGGGCGCAACCGGCGGGGCAAGGTGGAAGCACCACCTATTGCCGCTGGCTCGATGGGGTGGGTACTCCGTTGGGCCTCCAAGGAGGACGACGTGAGGAAACCAACCGGGCTGCCCACCCCCACCATCATCGAACTGGCCGTCGATCCGGCCGACGTCGACCGGGCGACCTACCCGGTGACCTTGCAGCTCGACCGAGCCCTCACCGAGCCCGAGATCGAGTCGCTCAACCTCAGCCACCCCGAGCTCCGGATGGAGGATGACGGGCGCGTCGTCGTTCCGGAAGCCAAGCTCGACGACGTCGCCCACGGCATCCACGACTGGAACAGCGAGTTCGAACGCATCCACGCCGCCGCCGAGCAGTTGGAGGGCGAGCTCGACCTACGCCGGCTCGCACTAGCCCGGCGCCAAGCCAGGCATACAAGCGGCGGCGACCTCAACCAGCACATGCACTGAGACGGACCGGGCCGAGGGTCAGCGGTCGGGCCGATTGCCGCCATCCGGGCTGCACACAACCTTCGCATGCGCGCATGGCAGTGACCGTCGAACAGCACACCACGTGTCGAGTCTGCAAAACGTGGTCAGGTCAGGACAGGCGAAGCACGTCTGCGAGAAAGCGTCAGACAAGTCGAGGTCCTCCGATGGGCAGTGTGAAGACCTCCATCCTCGGGAGACCTCGACGCCTATCCCGGGACCGCCACGCCAACGCCAACTACACCGTCATCTTTGAAGAGCCTGCAAAGTGTCGGACGGGTCCCATAAACCGTGACAGCGGGACACAAGTCTCGACGGCACAATAAACTACTCACGTGCCAATCGCATGACGATCCCGTGATTCTCGTCCCTAAATACTAGCTCATCATGACCGGCAACCTGGACCACCCGCGAAATAGATAGCAAAAAAGCGAACTCCACGTTAGGGGTTGTGCATCCAGAGCCTAACTGTCCTCCAGATGTTGCTACGAACTCTCCATGAGACAAGGTAAAGGCTCCGCGCAGCATGTTGCAACCATCGTTTGCCTGCCATGTTCCATCGGAAGTGAACTCAATAACCGCTGCAGCCGGAATCAGGCCTTCGCTTAAGTCTAGTGCCTGAACTTCCTTCGGCCTCCACGTGCCCACCACTTGGGCTTTGCTCGGCCCCGTGTCCCCGGGCGAACATGACGCTAAGGCAAAGAATGCCAAGACAGATACCAACGGGACAAAGAGTGTGCGCAATTCAGGGAACCGCGACCGCCTCAGTTGCGCATCAATCACTGGAAATTCAAGCCTCCCCCCAGGCTTGAATAGCTTAATGCCAGGCGGTATCCCCGCCACGTTTGACGCTTGGTCATCGTAAGAGGACCTCCTGGGTCCAAGGGATAGGGAGACGCCACCACGAATTGAGCTTCTGAAAACTGGGCCAACTAATGGATCACTCCAGAAAAAATGGCCCCACTATGGTCGCACAACTTCCACTAATTGGCTACCAGTTTGAGGTTCCAGTGGCGGTCGCGAGGCTAGTGAGGGAGCTAGTGCCGCGGATTTGATGTAGTTGGACGGTTGGTTTTCGCGAGGACTTGTTCGGCTGTCTTGGTCCATACGAACGGGTGGGCGCGGTCGTGCCAGCCGTCGATGAAGGCTCGGATCTTGGTGTTGAGGTCCTTGACTTGACTTGAAGACGCCGCGGCGGATGGCTTGGCGTTCGACGATCCCGAACCAGATCTCCACGAGGTTCATCCAGGAGGCGTGGGTCGGGATCAAGTGGATCTTGAAGCGAGGGTTCTGGTCGAGCCAGTCGCGGACGTTCGTGTGCTTGTGCGCGGCGTAGTTGTCCATCACCAGATGCAGGTCGACCAGCTCGCCGTTACTGCCGCGCACGTCGCGGTAGGTCCGCTCGATCTGCTTGAGGAACGCCGGGAACTCCGGGGGCCGTGCTTGGGCTTCAACGCTGCGGTGACCTGTCCGGTCGCGATGTCCAGTGCGGCGAACAGGGTCGTGGTTCGGTGGCGGCAATAGTCGTGCGAACGGCGCTCGATCCTGCCGTCCTGCATCGGCAAGATGGGCACGCTGCGATCCAGGGCCTGGATCTGAGACTTCTCCTCGACGCACAGCACGATCGCGTTCTCCGGCGGCGCCAGATAGAGCCCGCAGATGGCGGTGACCTTCCCGACCAACTCGGCGTCGGTGGACAACCGGAACGACTCGGCCTTCCACGGCTTGACCCCGTAGGAGCGCCACGCCCTGGCGACCGTGGTGCTGGAGATCTTGAGCCGATCCGCAAGCAGCCGTGTCGACCAGCGCGTCACACCCAGCCTTTTCGGTGGGGGCTTCAACGTCTCGGCCACGATCGCCCGGTGGTCCAACTCGCGGGGCCGACCAGGCTTGGCCACGTCCGCCAGGCCAGCGATCCCCCGTTCTTCGTAGCGGCCACGCCAGTTCAACACCGTCGTCACCGTCGAGTCGGTCAACTCCGCGATCCGCGTGTTCGCCACGCCGTCCGCAGCCAGCAGCACGATCCGCGCCCGCTTCGCGGCCCTGGCCCCCACCCGATCCGAACGAGTGCGACGCTCAAGCCCCTCCCGATCGCCAACACGCAGGACCAGAGCAGGAGCGGCTCGCACTAGCCCGGCGCCAAGCCAGGCATACAAGCGGCGGCGACCTCAACCAGCACATGCACTGACCGGCCCGACCGCTCGGCGCTGGACGCCTGCCGATCGGCGCACTTCTCAGTCGACCGATTTCCAGCCGGGTCGCCTTTATGCGAACATTCGCATGTGCGCATGGCAGTCACCGGGACGCCGCTCTACCAGATGAAGGCGGAGCTCTTTAAGTCCATCGGGCACCCCATTCGCATCCGGGTCCTGGAGTTGCTCAGCGAGCGCGACCACGCCGTTCACGAGCTCCTCGAACGGATCGAGGTCGAGCAAGCCGGGCTCTCCCAACACCTCGCCGTGCTCCGGCGTTGCGGTCTTGTGCGCCAGCAACGCACCGCCGGCCAGGTCATCTACAGCGTCACAGGCGACGAAGTGACCGAGCTCCTTGGCGCCGCCCGGCGCTTCTTGCACGCCCGCGCCGCGGAGAGTGAGCGAGCCCTCAGCACCGAGCCCGGCTCCACCGGCGCCGCCTCGTGAACCCGCTTCGCCTGGCCCGGCGCATCCTCTCCCAAGGTCGAGTAGCCCAGACCGCGCCCCGGCCGGACCAGCAGCCGGGAGACGACTCCGGACAGTCGGCGCTGCCCGACTTCGGCGGCAGCGTCCAGGTCCGGCACGTCGATGCCGGCTCCTGCAACGGCTGCGAGATCGAGGTCGGTGCCAGCTTCGGGCCGGTCTACGACGCCGAGCAGTACGGCGCCCGGCTGGTCGCCTCCCCGCGCCATGCCGACGTCGTACTCGTCACCGGC
This sequence comes from Nocardioides sp., assembly GCA_037046605.1. Classification (GTDB taxonomy): domain Bacteria; phylum Actinomycetota; class Actinomycetes; order Propionibacteriales; family Nocardioidaceae; genus Nocardioides. The sequence continues at coordinate 69,446 of JBAOHF010000037.1, read as the reverse complement.
GTGGTCACCCACAACATGGCCGAGCCGCTGATCCGCACCGTCGACGCCACTCCCGAACCCCGGGTCGTCCTGGCCGTCGGTGACTGCGCGACCGACTGCGGAATCTTCCGCGACGGCCACGGCGTGCGCGGCAGCGTGGGAGACGTCGTTGCCGTGGATCGGGCGGTGCCGGGCTGCCCGCCCCACCCCGACGCCATCGTCGCGGCGCTCCGGGAGGTCACCGGCCGGTGACCGCCTTCTCCGCCGGGCTGCTCGCGCAGCTCCTTCTCTTCATCCTCGCTGTGGCCGCAGCTCAGCTGCCCGGTCCGAGAGTCCGCAACCGGGTCACCGGCAGCGCCATCGCCATGCTCGGCCTCGCCGGCGCGGTGACCGGGTATGCCGCCCTCTCCGGCGGGGGCCCGGAGACGCCGCTCGTGCTCGCCACCCCCTTGCCAGGCGTCGACGTCTCCTTGAGCGCGACCCCGCTCGGCGGTTTGTTCACCCTGCTGGCCGGCGTCGTCGGGGCGCTCGCCGCCATCTTCGCGATCGACTACGCCCACGGCCCGGCCGCCTCCCGGACCGCCTGGTCGGCGCTGGCCCTGTTCCTGCTCGGACTCCAACTGGTGCCACTCGCCGGCGACATCGTCGGCTTCCTCCTTGCCTGGGAACTGATGGCGGTCTCCTCAACGACACTCGTCCTCACCGAGCATGCGCGCAGTGACCGGGTTCGCGCTGCCGGCCTCTGGTACGCCGTGATGACCCAGCTCAGCTTCCTGCTGATCGCCGCGGGGCTCGGCACCCTCGCCCAAGCCGCCGGGAGCACCTCGCTCGCAGCCGTGGCCTCCGCCGGAGTCTCCGGCTCGCACGCCTCGGTCGCCTTCGTCCTGCTCACCCTCGGCTTCGCGGCCAAAGCCGGCCTGATGCCGTTGCACGTCTGGCTCCCCCGCGCCCATCCGGAGGCGCCGAGCCACGTCTCCGCCTTGATGAGCGCCGCCATGGTCAAGATGGGGGTGTACGGCGTCCTGCTGGCGACCACCCGGTTGTTGCCCGACGGCCCCGCCTGGTGGGGACTGGCCCTGCTCGCTCTCGCCCTCCCGAGCGCCCTCTACGGGATCCTCCAGGCATCGGTCGCCAGCGACCTCAAGCGACTCCTGGCCTACTCCACCACCGAGAACATCGGCTTGATCCTCACCGCGGTGGCGCTGTCGCAACTCGCCAAGGCCGTCGGCAATCCCGCGGTGGCCGACAGCGCGCTCGTCGCCGCCCTCCTGCTCACCCTCAACCACGCCGCCTTCAAAACCCTGCTCTTCCTGGGCGCGGGCGCGATCATCCACGCCACCTCCGAACGCGACCTGGATCGTCTCGGCGGCTTGGCGAGTCGGATGCCGGTCACCACCGCAACCCTGGCGATCGGCGCCCTCGCCGCCGCCGCGCTGCCGCTGAGCTCGGGCTTCGTCGCCGAGTGGGCGTTGCTCCAGTCGCTGATCCACACCGACACGCACACGGACCGGCTGGTCACCGCACTCCTCCCGGCAATGATCGCCGTGGTCGCGCTCACCGCCGGGCTGGCGCTGCTCACCTTCACCAAGGTGTTCGGGATCTCTGCCCTGGCCCGCCCGCGCAGCGAAGGCGCCGCAGCCGCCGCCGAAGTCCCTGCAACCATGCGCGCAGCCTTGATCGCGGCGTGCCTCCCCATCGCCGTGATCGGGCTGGTGCCGGGCTTCGCCGTCAAGGCACTCGCCGGGGCGCTGCCGTCCGGGGCCGCGGGCGCGACCAGCCAGGGCGGGCTGGATCTCCACACCGTCGGCGCCTCGCTCCAGTCCATGTCGGTCCTGGGCCTCGGCGCCCTCCTCACCCTCCCCCTCGTGGCCGCCGCCTGGTCGATGGCCCGGAAGGTGCCCCGGGTGGAGGTAGAGCTCGGGTGGGGCTGCGGCGGCGTCCGCACCAGTCCACGCATGCAGTACACCGCCACGTCGTACGCCGAGCCGCTGCTGAGGGTCTTCGACGACGCCCTCTCCCCGACCCGGGATGTCGAAGTCACCCACGTCGCGGAGTCCCGCCACACCGTGCGGACGATGTCCTACTCCCAGACGGTGACCGACGTCGTGGAGGCCAGGCTCTACGAACCGGGCTTGCGAGCCGTCACCTGGGTGGGCGATCGCGCCCGCGGCGTCCAGAACGGCAGCATCCACCGCTACCTCGCCTTCTCCTTCACCGCCTTGGTGCTCGTGTTGATCGGGGTGCTGCGATGAAGCTCCTGCAGACCCTCGCGGCGGTCGTCTTCCAGTGCCTGGTCCTCGTCGCGCTCACCCCGCTGGTGATTGGCGTGATGCGTCAGGTGCGGGCTCGGCTCGAAGGCCGCGCCGGCGCGGGCATCGGACAGCCGTGGCGGGATCTGCGCAAACTGGCCCGCAAGCAGCCGCTATCGGCGCAGGGCACGTTGCTCGGCGGATTCCTCCCGCTCGCGATGATGACAACAAGCGTGCTCCTGGTGGCGCTGCTGCCCCTGCTCACGACCGGCCATGCCCCGCTGATCCCCGACGACTTGTTCGTGGTGGTTTCGGTGCTGCTGCTGGGATCGGTCCTCATCGCGCTGCTGGGCTTGGACTCGGGATCGGCGTTCGGCGGGATGGGGTCGAGCCGGCACATGATGATCGCCGCCCTGGTGGAGCCGACCGTGTTGGTGGCGATCTATGCGCTGTCGATCCCCGCGGGAAGCTCCGCGCTGTCACGGATTATGTCTGCCCGGATCAGCGATCCGGCGTCCGTGTTGAGCCCGGTCAGCGCGCTGGCCTTGACCGCGCTGGTGCTCGTGATCGTCGCCGAGACCGGGCGGCTGCCGGTGGACAACCCCAGCACCCACCTCGAGCTGACGATGATCCATGAGGCGATGGTCCTGGAGCTGTCCGGACGCGATCTCGGCTGGGTGGAACTCGCCTCCTGGCTCCGCCTCACCGCGCTCACCGGCCTCGTGGTCAACCTGGCCGTGCCTTGGGGAGTCGCTGAGAACCTCGCCCCGGCGGCACTGGCCGTCGGCGCGCTCGCCGTCGCCGTGAAGGTGCTGGTTGCCACGAGCGTGCTGGCGACCGTCGAGGTCTTCTTGGCCAAGGTGCGGCTCTTCCGAGTCCCCGAACTCCTCGCCGCGTCCTTCGTGCTCGCCTTCCTGTCCGTCACCGCCTCCTACCTCACCCTCTGAGCCCATGACCGTTCTCCTCCAAACGACTGGTGCCGTGCAGGCGCAGTGGCTGGCCGCCGCCACGGGCGGACTGCTGCTGACCGCCGTACTCACCTTGTGGCGACGCAGCGCCAAGGGAACCGTCCTGGTCCTGGCGCTTCAAGGAGCCTGCCTGGCGTTGCTGGCGCTCACCGTCGCCGCACGTGAAGCCGACGTGGAACTGTTCGCGATCGCGGTGCTGACCCTGGTGGTCAAGGTCGCGGTCATCCCCACCCTGCTGAGCCGGGTAGCCACGACCGGGGAGGCCGATGAGACCGCACCGGTGATCAACCCGACCACCGGCATGCTCCTGGCCGCCGCGCTCACGACGCTCGCCTATCTCGTTACCCGGTCGCTCTCCCTGCCTGCGGGCGCCGCGACGGCCAACGCCGTGCCAGTGGGCATCTCCGTGGTGCTGATCGGGTTCTTGGTGCTGATCACCCGGCGGCAGACCCTGACGCAAGCAGTCGGCTTCGTGATGATCGACAACGGAATTGCCGCGACCGCGCTTCTTGCGGCTGGTGGGCTGCCGGTCGTCGTCGAGCTCGGCGTCTTGATCGACGCCGTCTTGATCGTCTTCATCCTGATCGTGCTGAGCGGCCGGATCCGCACGCAGCTCGGCTCGACAGACCTGAGTGCGCTGAGGGAGTTGCGCGACTGATGAACCCCCTCGACGTGTTCCTCCAAGTCGCGCTCTGGGCAGCGCTCGCGGTGCCGCTGGCTGCCGCCACGGCGGCGCTGCTACGGCCCGGCCACCCGGGCGCTCGGTTTACGGCGCTTACCTCGGCGGTCGTGATCCTGGCGGCTGGGCTGGCCCTCACCGCGGCAACAACGACAACCGGCGACTCGGTGGAGAGTCGCGGTTTCACCGAGGGCCTGCTTCGTGCCGACGCCCTTGCGGCGTACCTGCTCGCGGTCGTCGGGCTGATCGCCACCGTCGCCATCGGCGGCGCCTGGAGCGACGATCGCGGTGGACGCTTCAACGGGCTGATGTGCCTCTTCCTCACCGCGATGGCCCTGGCGACGCTAGCCGACAACCTGGGCGTGCTCTGGGTCGCCATCGAGGGGACCACCATCGCCAGCGCGTTCATGGTTGCCCACGGCGGCGGCCGGCATGCCCTTGAGGCTGCTTGGAAGTACGTCGTCCTCGGCTCGGTCGGGGTCGCGATCGCGTTCCTCGGACTGGTGCTGCTGTACGCCGCCGGGGCCGGGCTCGACCCGACGCTGAGCTGGAGCGGGTTGATGACCCGGACTGATCTCGACCCGTCGGCGGCGCGTATCGGCGTGGCGCTGACGGCGCTCGGCCTGGCCACCAAGGCCGGGCTGGCCCCGATGCACAGCTGGCTGCCGGACGCGCACAGCCAAGCCCCCGCCCAGGTCTCGGGACTGATGTCGGGCGTGCTGCTGTCGGTCGCCTTCGTCGGGATCCTGCGCGTGAAGGCGGTCAGCGACCACCTGCTCGGCCCGGACTTGATGCGCACGCTCTTGGTGATCGCGGGCTTGCTCTCACTCGCGGTAGCCGCGGCGCTGATGATCACCCAGCGCGACTACAAGCGGCTGCTTGCCTACTCCAGCATCGAACACATGGGGATCATCGCCGTCGGCGCCGCCATCGGAGGACCGCTGGCGACCGCGGCCGTGCTGCTGCACATCCTGGGCCACGGCTTGGCCAAGGCCAGCTTGTTCGTGGTGGCCGGCCGCATCCTCAAGGCCACCGGCACCTCGGCGATCGCGAACGTCCGTGGGCTGCTCGTCTCCGATCCGTCCATCGCCCGGCCTTGGCTGGCCGGAGTGGGCGCGCTGGCGGGTTTGCCGCCCGGGGTGCTGTTCTTCACCGAGACCGCCCTCGTCGTCGCCGGCTTCCAGGCGGACATGCCGCTGATCTCGCTCGCCCTGCTGGCGTTGTTGCTCGTCGCCTTCGCCGCACTCGCCAAGCACACTCTGTCCATGTCGATGGCCATGTCGATGGCCACGTCGATGGCCACGTCGATGGCAACATCGACGGCGGGGTCGACGGCGGGGACCTCCCCCCAGAGCAGCGCGGCCAAGCAGCCGGAGCCGGATGCCACCACCAGAAGGGAGCGTGGCGTGACCACGATGGCCTTGGTCGTCGTCGCGGCACTCCCCTTGTTTGCCTCTCCTCTGCGCGCGGTGCTGACCGCCGCGACCGCTGCCCTGGCGGGTGTGCGATGAGCACCTGGCAGCGGTTGGACCCGGAGCGGATTCCGGCCGGCCAATGGCGGGCTCGCGTGGCCGACGCACTTGGCTCCGGCGCGAGGCTCGCCTCGGTTGCCGGTCACCACGATGCCGACGGCATCCGGGTGGTGCACACCTACCTGACCCCCGGCGAACCGCCGTACGAACTCGCTGTAACCATCCCCGACGATGCCCCCGGAATCTCATCGGTGGCCGACCTCTCCTTCAGCGCCGGCCGGTTCGAGCGAGAAGTCCGAGACCTCTACGGCTTGATCCCGCTGGGGCATCCCCTTCCGCAACGGCTGGTTCGTCATGGGCACTGGCCGCAGGGCTACCACCCGATGCGCTCCGATGCCCCCAGCGAGCCGGGGTTCGCCGAGGACCTCGGCTCGTTCCCCTTCCTCTCGGTAGGCGGCGACGGCGTCTATGAGATCCCGGTCGGCCCGATCCACGCCGGCCTGATCGAACCCGGTCACTTCCGCTTCTCGGTGGTCGGGGAGACGATTCTGCGAATGAAGGCGCGGCTGTGGTTCGTCCACCGAGGCGTGGAGAAGCTCTTCGAAGGCCGACCCGCCGATCAGGGCATCGCCATCGCCGAACGCATCAGTGGCGACACTGCCGTGGGACACAGCCTGGCCTTCGTGCAGGCGGTCGAGCGCGCGCTCGGCATCGCCGTCTCCGAGAGCGTTCATGCCCGACGCGCGGTCCTGCTCGAGTTGGAACGGCTCTACAACCACGTCGCCGACCTCGGCGCGATCGTCAACGACGTCGGCTACGGCATCATCCACGCGCAAGCGCAGGTGTTGCGCGAACGCTTGCTGAGGCACAACGAATCCGTGACGGGGCATCGGTTGCTCCGCGGGGCGATCACGATCGGCGATACCCGGTGGCGGGCCATTCCGGATGCGGCACTGCTTGCCGAGGTCGGCGCCGAATTGGCGGAGCTTGTGGCCATCGCCTTGGGCAATCACGTGGTGGCCGATCGGTTGACCGGAACCTCGCCTTTGGCCCTGGAGCAGGCCCGTCGCCTCGGCACCCTTGGGTACGTCGCCAAGGCCAGCGGCCTGGCCAACGATGCGCGGCAGGAGCATCCATTCCTGCGGCTGCCCGAATTCGGTCCGGTGACGGAGTCGACCGGCGACGTACTCGCCAGGTTCCGGATCCGTGCGCGTGAGGCCGCTCAGTCGATCAGGTTGATCGCACAGCTGGCCGAGTCATCGGGCTCGCCGTCCTCGGGCGGCACCCTCATGCCGTCGATGGATCACACCGCCGCGGGGCTGGGCGTCGTAGAAGCGTGGCGTGGCACGCTCGTGCATCGAGTCGAACTGCGCAACGGCGCTATCACCCGCTGCAAGGTGGTCGACCCGTCGTTCTTCAATTGGCCCGCCCTCCCGATCGCACTGTCCGACACGATCGTTCCGGACTTCCCGCTGACCAATAAGAGCTTCAACCAGAGTTACGCCGGCAACGACCTTTAGCGCCCCCGGCGCCAGACCACGACGGCTTGCCCCGGTGACCGGGTGGCAAGCACGGGCAGTCGACTCGGCGGCAGCACGGGGGCCGGTTGAGTCATCGCCTGCCGCGGCTCGGCGCGCGCGGCCGCCAGTTGCGCCTCCAACTCCTGGTTGCGCAACTGAAGAGCGAGCACCTGGTTTTCCAGATCGAGGATCCGCCGGACGCCCTCGATCCCGATGCCCGACGCCGTGAGCGCCGCGATCTCACGAAGCAGCTCGATGTCACGAGCCGAGTAGCGCCGGCCGCCACCGCCGGTGCGGCCGGGCGTGATCAAGCCCAGCCGCTCATAGGCGCGCAGGGTCTGCGGATGGAGACCCGTGAGCTCGGCCGCCACGCTGATGACGAAGACCGCGGCCTCCGGGGCGCCGTAGCCGCTCACGATCGAGCCGCTTCGAAGAGGTTGGAGCGCAGTGGCTTGTCGGCCGTCGCGGCGCGATATGCCTCGACCGCCTCCTTGGCCGCCGCATCGAGTACGGCGGGCACGTGCACCTGCACGGTAGCCAGCAGGTCGCCCTTGGTCCCGTCGGACTTCGTGGCGCCCCGTCCGCGAACCCGGAAGGTCCGGCCGTTCGGGGTCCCCGCGGGGATCTTCAGCGTCACCGGAGCCCCACCCAAGGTGGGTACCCGGATCTCCCCGCCCAATGCCGCCTCGTCGAAGGAGATCGGGACGTCGAGGGTGAGGTTGTCGCCCTTGCGTGCGAAGACGCGGTGCGGGGAGACCTTCACGGTGATGAAGAGATCGCCGGCCGGACCGCCGTTGATCCCGACCGCACCTTTCCCGCGCAGCCGGATCCGAGCGCCGTCCTTCACCCCGGCCGGGATGCGCGCTTGCACGGTGCGGGTCGATTGACCTTGCCCGCTGCCGCCGCACGAGGGACACGGATCGTCGTAGACGAGCTGGCGACCGCCGCAGGCGGGACAGGTCTCGTTGAGCGAGAACGCGCCACCAGCCGTGGAGACGATGAAACCGGCGCCTTCGCACTCGGCACAGATGTGCGGTTTGGTGCCCGGTTTCCCTCCGGTGCCCGAACAAGCCGAGCAGGCCGAGTCGCTGGAGAGCCGCAGCGAGACGGTCGCGCCGTCGAGGGCCTCCATGAAGCCGAGAGTCGCCGTGGTCTCCGCGTCGGCACCCTTTTGAGGCCGCCGGGTCTGCTGACGCCGCGCACCGCCCCCGAAGATGTCGCCGAATACGTCGCCCAAGCCGCCGGCGCCACCCGCGCCTCCGGTCTGACGCAGCAGATCGGAGAGGTCGAAGCCTCCGGCACCGCCGGCACCGCCCCCGCCGAAGCCGCCGGGGAAGCCGCGGCCAGAGCCGAACATCGAGCGCATCTCGTCGTACTTCTTGCGCTTGTCCGGGTCGCCGACCACGTCGTAGGCCTCGGCGACCGACTTGAACTTCTCGTGCTTGGCGGTGTCACCCGGGTTGGAGTCGGGATGGTTCTCCCGGGCAAGCTTGCGGTAGGCCTTCTTGATCTCCTGCGCGCTGGCGTCCTTGGCGACGCCGAGCACGGCATAGAAGTCCTTGTTGGCCCACTCCGCCTTGAAGCCGTCCTGGGTGCTCATCTCTCCTCCTCCCTAGGCGTGGTCGTTGGTGGTGTGCTGATTCTCAATCGGCGGCTGGGTCGACGACCAGTACCTGCGCGGCTCGAACTACTCGCTCGCCGATCCGGTAGCCGGCCTTGGCGATCACCTTGCAGGTGGTCACCTCGACCTCAGCGTCGGCGCCGAGATGGGACAGAGCTTCGTGCAAGTTGGGGTCGAAGGCATCGCCGGGGGCACCGAACTTCTCCAAGCCCTGCGACGTAACCACCCGCTCCAGCTGATCGGCCACGGCCGCGAAACCACCCTCCAACTCGCCGTGCTCGCGGGCACGGTCGATGGTGTCGAGCACCTCGATGATCGAGGCGAGTACGGCGTATTTGGCGTTCTCGCGAACCAGATCGCGGTCACGGTCGACGCGACGCTTGTAGTTGACGTATTCGGCCTGGAGCCGCTGCAGGTCGTTGGTCAGCGCGGAGACGCTGGCCTGGGCTCGGCTGAGATCGTCGTCGAGCTCGGCCTCGGTCGGATCCTCAGAAACCGAGCGCATCTGGTCGACCGGCAGGTCTGCCTCGATCTCGGTCTCATTGGCCATCTCGCCGGCGGCGGCGCCGAAGGAGCCCGAGGGCTCCTCCGGCGCATCCGTCGGCCGCTGATCGGTCACTTGTCCTCGCCGGAGTCGGTCGGCTCGTCCACGATCTCGGCATCCACCACGTCGTCGTCGGCTTCGCCGGTGGCGCCGGTGCTGCCACCCGCCGCGGCTTGGTCGGCCTCGGCGGCGGCGTACATCGCCGCACCCATCTTCTGGCTGGACTCACCGAGCTTGGTGATCCCCGCGTTGATCTCCTCGACGGAGGCTTCCTCGTTGGCCAGCGTCGCCTTGAGGGCATCGACGTCGGCTTGGACCTCGGTCTTGACCTCCTCGGGGATCTTGTCGCCGTTGTCGGCCAGGAACTTCTCGGTCGTGTAGACGAGCCCGTCGGCCTGGTTGCGCGTCTCCACCGCGGCGCGACGCTTGGCGTCCTCCTCGGCGTACTGTTCGGCATCCTTGACCATCCGGTCGATCTCGTCCTTGCTCAATGCCGAGCCGCCCGAGATCGTCATCGACTGCTCGCGTCCGGACGCGAGGTCCTTGGCGGAGACGTGCACGATGCCGTTGGCGTCGATGTCGAAGGTGACCTCGATCTTCGGGATGCCTCGCGGCGCCGGCGGCAGCCCGGTGAGCTCGAAGTTGCCCAGCGGCTGATTCTGACCCCACATCTGGCGCTCGCCCTGGGCGACCTTGATCTCCACCGACGGCTGGTTGTCGTCAGCGGTGGTGAAGATCTCCGACCGCTTGGTGGGGATGGTGGTGTTGCGCTCGATCAAGGTGGTCATGACACCGCCCTTGGTCTCGATGCCGAGGCTCAGCGGGGTGACGTCGAGGAGCAGCACGTCCTTGACCTCGCCCTTGAGTACGCCGGCCTGCAGCGCCGCGCCGACCGCGACCACCTCATCGGGGTTGACGCCCTTATTGGCTTCCTTGCCGCCGAGCAGCTCCTTGACCAGTTCCGAGACAGCCGGCATCCGGGTGGAGCCGCCGACCAGGACGACATGGTCGATCGCGGAGACGGCCAAGCCGCCGTCCTTGAGGACCTGCTGGAAGGGGGCCTTGGTGCGGTCGAGCAGGTCGGCCGTCATCTTCTGGAACTCGGCGCGGGTCAGCTTCTCCTCGAAGTGGAGGGGGCCGGACTCGCCGTGAGTGATGTAGGGCAGGTGCACCTGGGTCTCGCTGGAGCTGGAGAGCTCGATCTTCGCCTTCTCCGCAGCTTCCTGCAGCCGCTGCTTGGCGATCTTGTCGGCACCCAGGTCGACGCCGTGCGCGTTCTTGAATTTGGTGATCATCCAGTCGACGACCCGCGAGTCCCAGTCGTCACCACCGAGGTGGTTGTCGCCCGAGGTCGCCTTGACCTCGACCACGCCCTCGCCGATCTCCAGCAGCGATACGTCGAAGGTGCCGCCACCGAGGTCGAAGACGAGGATCGTCTGGTCGTCGCCCTTGTCCAGGCCGTAGGCCAGCGCGGCCGCAGTGGGCTCGTTGACGATGCGCTGGACGTTGAGACCGGCGATCTCGCCGGCTTCCTTGGTGGCCTGACGCTGCGCGTCGGAGAAGTAGGCCGGCACGGTGATGACCGCATCGGTCACGGGTTCGCCGAGGTAGGCCTCGGCATCGCGCTTGAGCTTCTGCAGCACGAACGCGGAGATCTGCTGGGGCGTGAACGCCTTGTCGTCGATGTCGACCTTCCAGTCGGTGCCCATGTGGCGCTTGACCGAGCGGATGGTGCGGTCGACGTTGGTGACTGCCTGACGCTTGGCGACTTCACCGACGAGAACCTCGCCGGACTTGGCGAAGGCGACCACGGACGGGGTCGTCCGGGCACCCTCGGCGTTGGCGATAACGGTGGGTTCGCCACCCTCGAGTACGGCGACGACGGAGTTCGTCGTCCCCAGGTCGATGCCGACCGCACGAGCCATGGTGTGTTCCTCCAAGAGTTGAGTCTGGTTCTGGGTTCGAAGTTGAGTCGATGTTACTCAACTTCACTTACCCCTCCCAACTCACGAGGGAATCGGAATGTTCCCGGATCTCAGGACGAATGTGAACCGCTCGCCACCGGCGTACGCCGACCGCGCAGCATCGCGCGCATCCGGTCCACGACCGGGCCGATCAGCACCACCGTCGCCGCCGTGCCGATCCCGGCCGATGCGCCCAGCACCCAGCCGATCACCGCCTGGACGATCTGCAGAGCGGAATAGCCAACTCGGAACGGGATCGGCGGATCCACCGCGAGCGCCGGCCCCTCGGCTGGTCCGGGCCCGAGGTCCGCCTCGAGATAGAGCGCTACGCCGAATGCCACCACGAAGAACCCGATCCCGCATTCCAGCGCGCGCGGCGCCAGCGCGTCCGGCGAGGGTAGGAACCCGCGGGTGGCGCTCACCGTGACGCCGACCACCAACGGCTGCAAGAAGGTGCCGATGCCGAGCCGTACCCCGCGCCACCAGGTGAAGGCCACCAAAACCAATCCGACGCTTACGTTGGATAGCCCGAAGGGGATGCCCACCGTGAGCGCGATGCCGTTGATGAAGGTGGAGAAGCCGTCGGAGCCCAGGCGCGCGTTGAGCATCAACCCGATCCCCAGGCCCAGGATCGCCGCCCCGACGATGAGTTTGACGATGGCGCCCGGGCCGGCGGCCGGGATCGGCCTGGTCGTGGTCTCAGTCACCGCCACAGGCTAGTGGGCTCCGCCGGCGCGCCCGCATCACCTCTGCCGGGCTCGCGATCAGCCGACCTGGACTCGGACGACGTTGGAGACAGCGCCCGAGTCGGTGTCCTTCATCCGCCACAAGTTCGTGCCGGGACGCGAAGTCTGGACATAAGTGGTGAAGTCGCCACCTTGCACCGACGCGGTCACCGCGAAGTCCACCCAGCGACCCGACTCCTTGCGCTGCACCTGAAGGATCGAGCCGTTGCCAGTCGGGAACGACCCCGTCAGATTGATCCGCTCGAAACTGCCCACCTGGGACGGACTCGCCGCCAACACGATCGGCGGCACATCGGGGGTCGCCGAGGCACTCGGCTCGGGTGGTACGACGGACGCTTCGGACCCAGGCGAAGGCGCTCCGCTCTCCTCGGGAGCGCCTGGCTCGTTAGCGGAGGTCGATTCAGTCGGCTCCGGATCGGGCACATAGAGCGTCGGCCCCGATCCGGGTGCGCCATTGCTCCCGCTGTCGCCGCCCCCGGAGATGCCCAGCAATCGGGCCCCGAAGATCGTGGCCAGCGCCAGGACCAGCGCAACGCTGACGGTCACGGCCGCGAGCGCGGCGAAGCCACTCAAGACCGGATGCTGGTGGCCGAGATCGCTCCCCAACCGCTGGCGCACAAATGACACGTCGTCCCCGTAATTGCCCGATTGCGCAGTGCTGATCGGCTCCACTCGCCGAACGCCCACAAACCACATGGTGGGCCCATTGTGGCAAATGGGTCCTAAGGGAACCGACATATCTCACGTGACCTTCGCCTCGGCCGGCGATCCCATCACGGGCCGCGAGCGAGTGCGACCCAGCCGAAACAAGTGCCTCGAGCAACTGCGCGTCGACCCGACGCACGGACCGAAGAGACCCAGAAATAGGAGCGGACCCCCGCAAGCCGAGTTACGCAGTGAAGCTGCCCTAGCCGCCCTCCCGCGATCCCCCCGATCGCGTACCAAATCATCCGGCGCCCGGAGCTAACGACGTCTCGCTCATAACGTCGGCTCCCCGGATGTATTGCACGGAGCTACTAGTTTCGCCTCTGCGGTGATCACTCGTCGGAGATCTCGCGGAGGTCCTCCCACTGGGAAGTGTGGCAGAAATCGGGCTGATCAGCCACCGTTTGCCCTAGTCCACCCTGGGCTGGCTGGTCCACCGGGCCGCCGGTTTGGCGAATTTAACCGCCGTTCAGCTTTCTCCCTGCGTCATACGGACCGCACGTTCGGCGACAGCGTGGGGATCGGTGCGCGCGTCGTATCCCCAGAAGTCGCGCAGGGCCGCGCCGGTCGCCAAGACGCCCAACACGCACGCCAGCCCGCCGCTTGCGATGGCACCGCGCACCGACCAGAGATCGGCCACCATGCCGGCACGCACCTGGCCGCCAAGGGGGCCGATGGAGTAGGAGAGCATCTCCACACCGGCGAGCCGGCCGCGCATCTCCTCGGGGATCGTCTGGTTCCAGATGGTGCCGCGGAAGACCGCCGAGATCATGTCGGCGGCCCCGGCGCAGCCGAGCAGGACGGCTGCCAGCCACAGCGACGGCGCGAGCCCCGAGAGCGCGATGAACCCGCCGTAGACCGCGGCCGCGATCACGATCATCCGGCCGTGGTGGTGGACCCGGCCGATCCAGCCGCTGAAGGCGGTGGCCAGCAGCGCGCCCACCGTCTCGGCGGAGTAGAGCAGGCCGAGGTACTGCGGGGCCTTGAAGACGTCGTCGGCGAGTGCCGGGAAGAGCACGACCGGGAACGCCAGGAACATCGCCGCGAGGTCCACCAGATAGGTGCCGAGGAGGTCACGTCGGCCGGCCGCATAGACCAACCCGTCGCGGATGCTGCGCAAGCTCGGAGGCGTCGTCTCGACCTGGTGCGGGTAGGGACGCATCCGGGCAAAGAGCCCGGTGGCGACCACGAGGGCGCACACGTCGAGAACAAAACACCAGCCGACCCCGACGAAGGCGATAAGCAAGCCGCCGACCGCCGGCCCGCCGAGCACACCCAGCTGCATCCCGAGGCTGGTCAACGCGTTCGCAGCCGGGATCTCGGCATGCGTGACGGTGCGCGGCATCAGTGCCTCTCGCGAGGGCCGTTGCAGGGCGCTGGCGGAAGTCAGCAGCGCGGCCACCACGAAGATCACCCACAGTCGCGGGGTGGAGCGGAAGGCGTTGGCGGCCAAGATCGCGGTCAGGACGGCTTGGGCGAGCCCGGTCGCGATGAGCAATCGCCGCCGGTCGACGTGGTCGGCCAGCGCCCCGCCGTACAAGCCGAAGACGATGAGCGGCACGAGTTCGACCAGCCCGATCGCGCCCACCAGGAAGTTGGATCCCGTCAGCCGGTAGACCCCGAACGGGATCGCGACGTAGCTCACCATCGAGCCGAAGTAGAAGACCGTGCCGGCGGTGAACAGCAGACGAAAGTCGCGCGAGGTGCGCAAGGGGGTGAGGTCGATGCGCATCGCTCGCCATCGGTCTCGCCAGGTCACGGAGGCTGATGATGCCATTGCGCGACTCGGCGTAGGGCGGACCACCTACAGTCGCGGTGTGAAGTTCGTCTTGATGTACGGAGCGCCGTTCCTGATCGGGTACGCCGTGTGCTGGTTCGTGGCGCGCGGCTCCGTGTCGAGAGCGCTTGCGCGGCCGGAGCCAACCCAAGCGCAACGGAGCCGCGGCACGGCCCTGGAGGAGCTCGTCGTCGACCTACGCGAGACCGCGTGGGACCACCGCGACATCCACCCCGCCCTGGCCACCATCATGCTCGACAAGATCCGCACCTTCGAACGCGACCATCCCCGGGAGATCTCATGAACTCGCCACGCAACCAGTACCTACCCGACCCAGCTCGGCTGGCTGGCATGAAGCGGGTCGCCAAGGTGGTGGTCGGGCTCTTCGTGCTGCTGCTCGGCGGCATGGTCGCCCTCGCCGTGGCAGGCCCCTCCACCATCTCGACCGGCCCCGACCAGGTGGCCCTGCACTACAAGGGCGGCGCCTTCTCCTCGAAGGTCTTCTCAGACTGCGTCGCGCCGTCCAATCGCGTCTTCGACGGCCCAGGGGACACCCACGTCGCCTACCCGTCCAGCCAGACCAATTTCGTGTTCTCGGAGACCAACTCCGACGGCGCTCCGATCACCTTCGTCACCAAGGACGGGATCGAGATGACCGTCGAAGGGGTCGCCAACCTGCTGCTCAACACCTCCTGCGAGCCGATCAAGCTGGGCAACACGACCTACAAGGGCGGAGCGCTTCAGCGTTTCCATGAACTCATCGGCAACCGCTACTCGGCCTACATGACCGCCGACGGCCAACGGTCCGAGGGCTGGAATCGGATGCTGAGCGTCTACATCGGCCGCCCGCTGGACACCGCCATCGACCGCGCCGGACAGAACTACACCTATACCGAGCTCTACACCGACCCCTCCAAGAAGGCGCAGTGGGAGGCCGACGTGCTCACCCAACTGCCCGAGCTCGTCAACCGGCAGACCGACGGGGACACCGAGTTCTTCACCAACTTCGCGGTGACGCTGCAGAAGCCGGAGCCGCCGCAGGCCATCAAGGACGCCCTGGTGACCCAGCAGGAGGCGGTCGCGCGAGCGAAGGCTGCCGAAGCCGAGGCCGCGGCGAAGCAGAAGGCTGCCGAAGCGCAGATCGCGGTCGAGAAGGCCGAGGCCGCCAAGATCGCGGAACGGATCAAGGTGCTGGGCCGCGACGGCTACCTGCGCCAGTACGCCATCGACCATGGACTCAACCCGTACCAGCCCAGCCCCAACGGATTGATCGTCGACTAGCTGGGGTCCGGATCCGGCTCGTCCCTCAGCGAGGCGACACCCGGATCCGGGCGCCACGGCCGGGCACCGACGTGATGTTGCGGACCTTCGGGCGGTCGGCGCCGACTGCGCTCACGTCGTAACGGCTGAGGACGGCGCGGAGCACGGCGACGCCCTCCATCACCGAGAAGCCGGCGCCGATGCAACGGCGTACGCCGCCACCGAACGGGATCCACGTGTTCACCGGCGGATTCGTGCCCAAGAAGCGTTCCGGGTCGAACCGCTCGGGGTCGGGATAGGCCTCCAGCCGGGCGTGGGCAAGCAGGATCGACGGCCCGACGGTCGTTCCCGCGGGCAGCTCCCAGCCGCCGATCGTGGCCGGCTCGGTCAGGGTGCGGTTGACGATCGGGATCACCGGGTGCAGCCGGAGCGACTCCTTGAAGACCGCTTCCAGGTAGTCCTCATCACCCTCGTCGGCGGCGAGGGCCGCGCGACGAGCCTGGACGGGATCGCGACCCAGCTCGTAGAGCGCCCACGCCAAACCGGTGGCGGTGGTCTCGTGACCGGCCAACAGCAGCGTCATCAGCTGGTCGCGCAACTCTTCCGGTCCGAGGCTGTCGCCCCTTCCGGCGCCCTCTCCGGCGTCCTCGGCGGTGTCCTCGACGGCGCCCGCGGCGATCAGCCGCGAGAGTACGTCGGTGCGCGCGGCGAGGTCGGGAGCGTCGAGCCGCTCGCCGATCTCGGCATAGATGAGCCGGTCGAGGGCGTACTGCACCTCCACCATCCGCCGCCAGGTGCCCATCTTCTGCAGCCTGGGGAAGCTCCACCCGAAGAGCACCACCGGGCTGACATCGACGAGTTGGTTGACCAGCGGCCGCAGCTGCGCCAGCCGGGAGTCTTCGGTGACCCCGAAGACCACCCGCAAGATGACTTCGAGAGTCAGCGCGTTCATCCGGTCCAGCGCCCGAAACGTCTCGCCGGGTTGCCAGGTGCCGACCTCCGCGGCGGCCAGGTCGTCGACCAGGGAGCGGTAGCCGCGCAAGGAGGCTCCATTGAAGGCGGGCATCAGCAGTTTGCGGGCGCGCTTGTGGTCATCTTGATCCAGCAGGAGCAGGGAGTGCGCGCCCATCACCGGGCCGAGGATCGAGTTGCCACGGCCGGCCAGGAAATACTCGGGATCCCCGGCGAAGATCTCCGTGACGTCCTCGGGTCGGGTGAACAGCACCAGCGGAGAGCCGGCCGGGATGATCCGCACGGTGAACGTCTCGCCGAAGCGCCGAGACAGCCAGGGCTGGAACCAGTGCCGAAACCGCAGCAGCGCGACGCTCTGCACCAGCATCGGCCAGCCCGGGCCCGGCGGCAGCGGCGCGTCGTCGGGCACCTTGATCCGGCCCGCACGGAAGGGCCGCATCTCCTCGAAGCGGCGCGTCGTCAGCCGGTGGACCTCCGCGGCGGTAAGCGGCGTACCTTTCACGGCCATACGGTTGAGGATAGGCCGGTTCAGGATGGGGCGGCGGGCGTGCGCGCCAGCCGGGCCAATGTGTCGGCCAAGGCGTAGACGGCCTGGCGGCGGTCCGCCTCGGTGACCTCGCCCGGTCCTTGGGAGCGGACCAGGATCAGCGCCGAGGAGATGCCGGAGTCGGTCGCCACGGCGACCTCCGAACGACCCCGACATTCCAGGCGCGGCCAGTCCCCCTCCAGATGCTCGACCGCCAACCACTGCGCCAACCCGGCGTCGAACTCCACCTCGCGGTCGGCCCACTCGCCGGTGAAGCTGACGGTGGTGCCATCACGTGCGGACCGCTCGGACACTTGGGCGATCACGGCTTGCGCGAGCCCGATCAGGTCAGGGTCGGTCGGTGCCCAGAGGTCGAGCCACACCGTCGCCGAACGCGCTGGTCCCGCTCCGGGGAGGACCTCCATCCGCTCGACAATGGCCCGATGGCCGCTGCGGCGCGCCTGCTTGTCGGCTGCCAGCGCCGCGAAGGCGACCGTGAGCACCGGGTCGCCCGGGCCTCCATCCGCGAAGGGGTCGGCTGCGCTGACGACCCGGTAGCGTGCGCGCGCCCAGCAACGCGAAGCCATACCGACGGGAAACTGCTGCTCACGAAGTACCGCGCCGGGCTCCACCGCCACCTCGACGCAGGTCGCCACCGTGCCGAGAAGGTCGACCGCGTCCTCCCCGGCCGCCTCCGCCTCGACCAGAGCCTCCGGCCACGTCACCCCATCGCCGTCGACCAGTTCGCCGAGTTGGGCCTCCTCCAGCGAGCCCCAGGCGAGCCTTGCACCGAGGGACTCGATCGGGAAACGGCTGGCGGAGCCGGCCGCGAATCCGGCCACGATCACCGGACGCTCGGGAGCGAAGCCACGCTCGCGGAGCAGGTCGATCGCGGCGAAGGCACTAGCGATTCCCAGCAGTCCCGAATCGGATCCTCCGGGCGAGGCGTCAAAGTGGGACCCGGTCAGGATCGCCGTCGGTGCCTGCTCGTGGGTGAATTGCAGCATCGGCACGCGCCAGGTGGCGAACAGGTTGCCGAACCGGTCGTTGAGCACCCGGAAGCCGCGGCGACCGGCTTGGTGCCGAAACCACCGACGTACGTCGGCCTCCGCAGGTCCGAAGGCCGGACGGGAAACGACCCCCGAGACCGGATCACGCCCGATCGCGGGCAACCCGGCCCAGGTGTCCTCGAAACCCACGAAAGCGAACGTAGGGCACCCGGATGCCCGGGTGCCCCACGTTCTTGATCAGCCGGAAAAAGCCCGCGCTGTCGGTTTTCGGTTGTGCTGTCCGCGATCCGCGGAGTCACGCCTCTCGTCAGGTGGCGCAGTGGCCCTTCTTGGTGGGAGGCATGTCGATCGCCGGGTTCTGGTCGAAGAAGCCGGTGGGCTTGATCCAGAACGAGGTGATGTCGGCCGACATGATCGGCCACTCCTCCATCCGGGTGATGTGGTGGATGCCGAAGACGTACCAGAGCACCACATCGGTGTTGACCAGCGACTCGTCGTCGGAGATCCACCGGGTCATGCCGTCGTCGGTCTCCGACTGGGTCGGGTACATGCCCGCGGGCCAGCGCTCGTCCTCATGCTGCTTGGTCACCCACAAGGTGTGCCCGATGACAGGAGCCCGGAGGTACTGCACCGAGTTCTCATCCATCATCGCCGGGAAGCTGCCGGTCGGGACGATCTTGTAGCCCGGGGCGCCGCCGACCTTGTTCTTCTTGTTCGGGTTGACGACCTTCCAGGAGCGCTGCCGCTCCCAGTTGTAGTCACGCGCCGCGGACTTCTCAGAATCGATGCGGGTGGCGACCGTGCGCAGGTTGAGGCCGTAGGGGTTCTCCGGACTCACCGGCTCGGCCTCGGAGTCGACCTCGTAGACCTCGTTCTCCTCACCATCGACATCGAGATCGAGGCGGGCCACCAGGAAGTGCTGGTGGTAGGGCGCATAGGTGTTGTGGTCGACCACGGCTCCGGTGGTGGGCGTGCCCTTCTCCGGATCGAACGGCGTGGTCACCATGATGCCGGTGGCGCGGACCTCGCACTCGATGTTGCCGTCCTGGTAGAAGCGCCAGTAGACGATGTACTCGTAGTTGGCGACCGTGGCGTGGGTGGAGACCACCATCCGACGCATCCGGCGAACCTCGGCACCCGCATGCGAATCGACATGCTTCCAGAGCACCGCGTTGTCCTCCTCGTGGAGGCAGATCGCGTTGGTGATGTCGTAGGGCTCGCCCTTGGAGTCGTGCAGGGTCGCGTCGACGTAAGTGATCTCGCCGAGGCAGTCGCAGCCCAACTCCAGCGAGGTGGTCATGAAGCCGAGACCCCACTCACCGATGTCGTAGGCGGTGCGACGGTAGTGGTCGAAGCTGCCGTCGCGGTAGGGGACCACCATCTCGGCGAACGACATCCGGTGGGCGACGTCGCGCACGGTGCCGTTGTCGTCGTACTTGACCTGGTAGATCACCGGACCTTCGCGGTAGTTGAAGCCCAGGCGCATCGACCACTTCTGCCACTTCAGCTCGGTGCCCTCCACAGTGAAGGAGACACCGTCGGGCTGGACGATCTGCAGATCCTCCAGGTCCTCACGCTGCTTCATCTGCGGTCGCAGACCGGGGAGGTATTCCCCGTCGACGGGCTGGAAGTCCAGCCCCTCGCGACGCTCGATCTCGAGCAGTTCCAGCGAGTTCATGTCCACGACCAGCTTCAAGCCGTTGATCGGGTGTGCGTAGGGGTTGCCGTGAGGGCTCTCCCGCAGCCACAAGTCGCACCAGCCGAGCCGGCGGTCACGCCACTGCTCGGGCATGACGCCCTTGCCGTAGGTCCAGACGTCGACGAGCAGCAGATCAAGGTCGGTGATGCCGCGCTCGGCCAAAGCCGCGATCACGTCGGGGTGCGACTTCATCGCACGATCCACGTCGTAGAACTCATCGACGGTGAAGTTGGGCGTCACGCCTGGCACGTGGGTCCAGGACTCGACGCTATCGGCGACCAGATCGACGACGGCCTCGAAGGTCTCGTTGTCCTGGCGGTCCCACAGCACCGCGAGAGCCCGGCGGGCGATCGGGTCGCCGGCCTTCCACTCCCGCAGTGATGCCTTGGTGGGCTCGACAAGCTCGATCGACGCGAAGCGCCAGCTGTCGGAGACTCCTTGGTCACGCCGGAGTACGGCGGCAGTCTGACGAAACTCATCCGCGCTCAACGGCTCCAACGGATGGTGGGCCATATGCATCCCCTTCTCTTGCCCCCGCCTTCATGGATGCGGGGAAAACGTGAGGGTCACTTAACCACCCTGACCCTGGGGGCCGACACCCTGCCTGGGGTTGTCAGTGCGCTCACGTGGTTTTCCCTGCGGCCGAGCGAGGAAGGCGCGCTGGACTCCTCCGCGGGAGGGAGACCTGCGTCATAGCCGCGAGCACCGGCCCTTGCTAAGTTCCGGCGCATGTCGCATCGAAGTGCTCGAGACTTCTTCCGCCCGCTCGCCGTCGGGGCTCCGGCGCCACTGCGTGAGATCCCGGCTCGGCCGACTCGGGCAATCCACTTCTTCGATCCGTCCAACGAGAAGATGGCGGCGAAGATCCCGGCCATGGTCGGACCCGAGGCCTCGCCGCGGGTCGACGTACTGCTGGGCAACCTGGAGGACGCCGTCAAAGCCGACAACAAGGTGGCCGCCCGCGAAGGGCTGGTGCGGATCGCGCAGGAGACCGACTTCGGCGCAACCCAGCTGTGGACCCGGGTCAACGCCCTGGACAGCCCGTGGATCCTCGATGATCTGACTCGGCTGGTGAGCGCGATCGGCGACAAACTCGATGTGATCATGGTGCCGAAGGTGCAAGGCGCCGAGGACATCCACTATGTCGACCGGCTGCTGGCCCAGCTCGAAGCGAAGGCCGGACTGACCCGGCCGATTCTGGTGCACGCGATCTTGGAGACGGCCCGCGGCGTGGCCAACGTCGAAGAGATCTGCGGCGCCTCGCCGCGGATGCAAGGACTGTCGCTGGGCCCGGCCGATCTGGCCGCGGACCGACGGATGAAGACCACCCGCGTCGGTGGCGGACACCCCGGCTATCTCGTGCGCGAGGATCCCCGTCCGCCGGTCGATGGCCAGCCCGGCGCTGGGGGCGAGCGCGCGGTCTTCCAACAGGATCTGTGGCACTACACGATCGCCCGGATGGTCGACGCCTGCGCGCTGCACGGCATTTACGCCTACTACGGCCCCTTCGGCGACATCGCCGACGAACTGGCATGCGAGGACCAGTTCCGCAACGCCTTCCTTCTCGGCTGCGTCGGCGCCTGGAGCCTGCACCCCAAGCAGATCGCGATCGCCAATCGGGTCTTCGCGCCGAACGCCGCCGACGTGGCGCACGCGCGTCGCGTCGTGGCCGCGATGGAGGCACTCGGTGGCGGCGGCACAGGCGCGGTCATGCTCGACGGGAAGATGGAGGACGACGCCTCCCTCAAGCAGTGCCTGGTGATGGTCGAGTTGGCCGAGCAGTTGGCCGCGGCCGATCCGGAGTTGCGCGAGCGGTACGCCGCGGAAGGAGTCGAAGCGTGAGCACCCCAGGGACCGAGACGACGAGCGCCCTGGGCGACTTCCGGGCGCGCAGGTCGGTCCTCTATATGCCGGCCGCCAACGAGCGCGCCCTGGAGAAGGCCAAGTCGATCCCCTGCGACGGGCTGATCCTCGATCTGGAGGACGCGGTCGCCCCCGATGCCAAGCCGGCGGCCCGCGACGCGGCGTGCGCGGCCGCCGCTAGCGGTGAGTACGGCCGCCGCGAGGTGACCATCCGGGTCAACGGAGCCGACACTCGCTGGCACGCTGACGACCTGGCCGCGGCGTGTGCCGCGCGGCCGGACGCGATCGTCGTACCCAAGGTGGACTCGGCCGACGCCGTCCACCGCCTGGTTGCGGCGATGGAGCGCCACGGGGCGCCCGATCACACCAAGCTCTGGGCGATGGTCGAGACCCCGCGAGCGATGCTTCATGCCGAGGAGATCGCGGATGCCTCGGAGCGGTTGGCGGTGCTGGTGATGGGCACCAACGACCTGGCAAAGGAGCTTTACGCCGAACATGTGCCCGGCCGTGCCCCACTGCTGACCGGGTTGTCGCTGGCGCTGCTCGCCGCACGGGCCACCGGCAAGGCGATCCTCGACGGGGTCTACAACGACGTGCGCAACACCGACGGCTTCCTCGCCGAGTGCCGCCAGGGCCGCGAGATGGGCTTCGACGGCAAGACGCTGATCCATCCGGGTCAGGTCGATGGCGCCAACGAGGTCTTCGCGCCCAGCCCGGAGGCGGTCGCTGACGCCGAGGCGATCGTGGCTGCCTGGGAGGCAGGCGCAGGCTCCGGAGTGGTCACCCACAACGGTCGGATGATCGAGGCCCTCCACGTCGAGTCCGCGCGACGCACTCTCGCGATCCACGCCGCCCTCGGCTCCTGATCGGCCCAATCATCGGCCCAATCGTCGACCCAGTCATCGGGGCAGTCATCGGGGGCGATTCCCGACAGACGCGGGACACCGGCCACTGAGCCGCCCAACCCGCCCACGGCGCCCGGGCACCGCATTAGCCTGCCGTCATGAGCGGCGGCCTGAGCGATCGACTGCGCGCCCGGATCGAGGCGGGACGGGTGCTGGACGATGCCACCACGATCACGAAGTACGCCGCGGACGCCAGCGCCTACCTCCTGCGCCCGCGCGTGGTGGTGCTAGCCGCGTCGGTCGCCGACATTCAGGCATCCTTCGAGGTCGCCCGTGAGACCGGCGTACCCCTGGCTTTCCGGGCGGCCGGCACCAGCTTGTCCGGGCAATCGCAGACCGACGGGATTCTGGTTGAGGCCCAACGTCACTGGCGCGGGATCACGGTGCTCGACGACGGTGCCCGGGTGCGATTGCGCCCCGGCACGGTCGGGGCGGTGGTCAACGGCGCGCTCAGCCGCTACGGCGCGGAAATCGGTCCCGATCCAGCGAGTATCTCCGCCTGCACGATCGGCGGGATCGTGGCCAACAACTCCAGCGGTATGTGCTGCGGCGTGGACCGGAACGCGTACCACACACTCGACTCACTGACCTTCGTGTTGACCGACGGCACGGTCGTCGACACCGCGGCCCCGGATGCCGAGGCGACCTTCGCGGCGGCCGCCCCCGAACTGGCCTCCGGCTTGCTCGACCTGCGCCGGGAGGTGTTGGCCGATGAGCAGTTGCGCGCGGAGATCGAGCGCAAGTACCGGCTCAAGAACACCACCGGCTACGGCTTGAACGCCTTCCTCGACTTCGAGACCCCGCTGGGCATCTTCAGCCACTTGTTGGTCGGCTCGGAGGGCACCTTGGCCTTCATCGCCGAGGTTGTGCTGCGCACCGTCCCCGTCGAGCCGCACCGTCGCACAGCGCTGCTGCTCTATCCCGATCTGGTCGCTGCCTGCGCGGCGGTCGGCGCGCTGGCCGGCTCGGGTGCCCGGGCGATCGAACTCATGGACGGCCCGGCCTTGCTATCCGCCGCCGACGATCTCGGCTCCCTTGCCGCATCCGTCGATCGTGACACCACCGGCCTCCTGGTGGAGTGGCGTGCCGAGACCGCCCTCCAGCTCGACGCGATGATGCCCCAAGCCGAAGCCGTCGTCGCCGCCCAGCCACTGTTGGCTCCCGCACCGCTGCACGCCGACCCGGCACTAGCCGCCCAGCTGTGGGCGGTTCGAAAGGGGATGCTGGCCACGGTCGGCGGCGCGCGCCCGGCGGGCTCTTCGATCATCCTGGAGGATGTCGTCTTCCCGCCCGAGGCGCTGGCCGAGGGCACTGCCGATCTGCATCGGCTGCTTGCCGATCACGGATACGACGGAGTGATATTCGGGCACGCCAAGGACGGCAACCTGCACTTCCTCATCTCCGAGGACTTCGGCCGCCCGGACGCGGCCCAGTCCTATGCCCGATTCATGGCCGATCTCGCCGCCCTCGTCCTGCGCCACCGGGGTGCGCTCAAGGGGGAGCACGGCACCGGACGCAACATGGCACCGTTCGTGGCCGACGAGTGGGGCGGGCATGCCGCCGACCTCATGGCCAAGCTCAAGCGGCTCGCCGATCCGGACGCGATCCTCAACCCAGGCACCATCGTCGCCATCAGCCCCACCTCGCACGTGGAACACCTCAAGGCGACCCCCATCGCCGACCCCGAGATCGACAGGTGCGTGGAGTGCGGATTCTGCGAGCGAGGCTGCCCGAGCGGCGATCTGACCACCACACCCCGACAGCGGATCGTGATCCGCCGAGAGTTGGCCAGGCTCCGCGCCCAGTCGCCGGCTTCGCCCGCCATCGCCGAGCTCGAGGCGGCCCTGGGCTACCAGGTCGTCGACACATGTGCCGCCGACGGCATGTGCCAACTCGCCTGCCCGGTCGGGATCAACACCGGTGATCTGGTGAAGCGGCTGCGCGGCGAGCGGCACGGTCCGGGTGCGGCACGCATGGCCGAGACTGCCGCTCGACGCTGGGAGTTTGCGGAGCGAGCAGCCCGGGCGGGACTGCGCGCCGCAGAGACCGCGAGCCGGGCCGTCGGCGCGGACCGCGTCCGGCGTACGACGGCCCGGGTCAACCAACGCTTCGCCGGACTCGATCTGGCTCCGGCCTGGATCGAGGGCACCCCCGGTCCCGCGCCGGCGGCCCTCCCCGACACCACCGAGGCGGGGGCAGCGGCGGTCTACTTCCCCGCCTGCGTGAACCGGATCTTCGCCTCGCCCGGGGACTTGTCGGTGCCGGAGGCGTTCACTCGGATCGCGGCCCGCGCCGGGGTGCCGGTGTGGATCCCCGACGACGTCATCGGCGCGTGTTGCGCGACTCCCTGGGTCTCCAAGGGGTATGACGCGGGCGCGGCGACGATGGCCCAGCTGATGCTGCGCCGGGCCTGGCGCTGGACCGATGCGGGCCGGCTGCCCATCGTCACCGATGCCAGCTCGTGTGCACACGGCCTCCGCGAACTGGGTTCGCGACTGCACGGGGTGGACAAGGAACGGTTCGCCCGCCTGCGTTTTCTCGACAGTGTCGACTTCGTCGCGGATCTGCTCGATCGCCTCGCCATCGATCCCGTGGAGAGGGTGGTGGTGCACCCGACCTGCGCCAACCATCGCGACGCGAGTGCCACCGGGCTGCTGCGGATCGCCGGCGCCCTGGCCCGGTCGGTCGAAGTGCCCGCGCCCGCGACGTGCTGCGGCTTCGGTGGCGACCGCGGTTTCCTGCATCCCGAGCTCACCGAGAGCGCCACCCGGCCGTTGGCCGCCCAGGTGGAATCGGGGCGCGACGGCTACCTGTCGGCGAACCGTCCCTGCGAGATCGCGATGAGCCACGCCACCGGCGAGGCCTACGAGTCGTTCCTGCTGCTGTTGGAGCGCCGCACCCGCGGCTGAGGCCCGACTTCCCGCCCGGCGACCAGCCGGTCCACAGCGGCAGCGAGTTCCCCGGCGTCGGCGGGCAATCTGACCCGTCGTTCGAGCGCACCACCACGTAGCCGCCAGCCCGAGAACTCCTCCGCGCCACCAACCGCCAAAGCGAAGTCCGCGTTGCTGTCGATGACCAGGTCGGCATGCCGGATCGGGTCGCAGACCTCTCGATAGTGCCGCTGCGCCTGGAGATAGCGCAGCTGATCGGGATGCTCGGGGTCGTCAGGACCGCCGTCGCGCCGCGCCATCCGGGAGACTCGGACCGCCTCGTCAGCATCCAGGTAGACCACCAGGTCCCAGAGGTCGCGCAACTCGGGTCGCTGGGCGAAGACGCCGTCCACCACGAGCACCCCATCGGCCGGGACTGCCTCCCCCGCGTCGTCGACCAGGACGTCGGCCACCACATCGTGCCAACGCGTGCGATAGCTGCTGCCCGGTCCGGACAGCCAAGGTTCGAGCAGCTCGCGGCGGGCCGCTCGATAGTCGAAGTGTCTGGACCAGACCGACTCCGACGAGCGGCCCATGGCGTGACGGTGCGCTCGCGGAAAGTGGAACCAGTCCAGCGAGGTCTGCACGACCACACGCCCCTCGCTGCCCAGGAAATCGGCCAAACCGAGCGCGAATGTGGTCTTCCCGGCCCCGTCTCCGCCGTCTACGGCCACCAGCAGCGGCCGATGCGGCGGCAGCGGCAGGGCCTCGGCCACCGCGGCTAGCACCGACTGCTCACCCGACATGGGCCCATTGTGACTGGACTAGTCCTCAGCATCGTGGCCGGGAGGGGTGGTCTGAGCTGGCCGTTTCGCGGGATATGCCAGACACTCGGACGACGGGGCAGGGGTGGACCGCCTACGATTCGTGGGCAGTTCCTGGGGAGGGGTTAGTCATGCGTCGCTGGGTCGCTTTCGTGCTGCTCGTATGCAGCTTGGCGGTGGTGGGGCTTGCTCCGCTGCCGGCCACCGCACAAGCCAAACCGAAGCCCAAGGTCACGTTGACTTTGTCGGAGACCAGCACGGTCGCGGGCAACCGGGTCGCCTTCATCGGCAAGGTCAAGGCGCTCAAGCCGGGCTCGCGGGTCTTCCTGCAGGAGAAACGCGGCTCCAAGTGGATCCAAGTCGGCAAGGGGAAGACCTCACCGAAGCGGAAGTTCCGGATCACCAAGCGCCCGGCCGCCGGTGTCCGTACCTATCGAGTGGCCGTGAAGGCCACCCCGCGGACCCGTGCCAGTCATTCCAAGGCACGCACCCTGACCATCTACGGCACCTCGACGGTGCGCGCCACGGCTTCCTGGGGGATCCCGGTCGAAGGCACCCTCACCACGCTCTCCGGCACCGTCACCGCCTGGACGCCGGGCAACAGGCTCGTGCTCCAGGAGTTGGTGCTCGGCGAGTGGTTGCCGTTGCGTGGCGTCGATATCAGCGCGACCGGCACCTTCTCGGTGAAGGTCCGCCCCACCAGCGCGTGGCCGACGTACCGACTCTCGAAGCCCGCCGACACCAGCTCGGCCCGCGCCAACTCCGTGGAGCTCCACCCGCGAGACTCGATGAACAGTGCCCTAGCCATCGACGGCGTGCCGCTGTCAGTGCCGATCGCGGGAGTCGGACCGATCGCGCGGCTGACCTTCGACGGCGAGCTGGGTGATCACATCTCTTTGGGACACTCGGCTGCCGCCGGCTCGGTAGTGATGGCTCTCAGCGACCCCGATGGGATCAACATGGCCCACTGGGGCGCCCGGGAGAACCGGCTCGTGCTGCCCAAGACAGGCAGCTACGAACTCAATGTCTACTCCGTCTCGGCCGCCGGCTCGGTCAACGTCGTCGGCGCGTTCACGCCGATCACGCGGGTGGCGCTGAACGGACCGGCCCTACCGATCAGCCAGACGGTCGGCAGCTACGTCCGCTTCGCCGCAACGGCCGGCGACCTGGTCCATCTCGGCCATCCAGCCACGTGCAATACCCAGATGACCAAGGTCGGTGGCGACGTCGAAGTGGACTTCTTCATCCAGGAGCCGCGGCCGATCTGGCAGATCCCGACCACGGGGCAGTACGACGTGTTCGTGCCGTTGACCTGCCAGGCGGCGAACGTCTACGCGCAGTCCATCGTCCCCACCCAGGGGACTCCGAACACCGCGGGATCCAACTTCAACCAGTCCAAACCTTTTCAAGCCTCGGCACTGCGGTTCAGCCTCAACGCCGGCACTGAGTACACCTTGACGCCGGACCCCTCGAAGGTGGACACGTCGTGGGTCGTCAAGGACCCCGCCGGGAACAATATGGGGCGCAGCGAGGTGCCCAACGATCCGTTCAGCTTCGTGGCGGCGAACTCGGGGACGTACACGGCTTATGCCATCCCTTCCGAGGACAAGATCGGCACCTACAGCGCCGACATGTGCTCGGCCCGGGTTGTCAGCTTCTTGGGCTGGGGCATTCCGGCTGCATTCGATACCGGCGCCTGTGACGGTCGCCGGGTGGTGGTGAAGCTGGGCAGTCTGAGCGCGGGCCAGGTGCCGGGCTTCAGCTTGACCAGCAATGCCGGCGTCGACGCGGAAACCTGCCGGCTCCGCACCAGCACCACCCACCTTGCGGTCGGGTCGTGCATCCAGGCGAGTGCCGCGACCACGACCAACCACGAGTTCACCTTCTCGGAGAACCCGGCCAACGCCTCAGCCACGATCGTCCCGTGGTTGGTCCAGCAATCCGCGATCTCCATCGGCGGGGCGCAGGCCGCGACCGCGTTGACGGTTCCCGGCCAGGTGGCGTGGCTCAACTTCAGCGGCAGCGCCAACCAGGCCATTACGGTCTCGGCCCCGTCGATCGTGCTCGACGACCCGAGTGCCAACTGGCAGGTGACGGTGCGCAACACCAACGGCAACGTCCGACTCGCTGCCATCGGCACCGCCGCGGGATTGGGCACCGGGCCCATCTCCTTGGTGCTGCCTCAGACGGGCACCTACCGTCTTACAGTGACCGCGGGCTCCCCTGGGACGATCACGACGCGGGTTACCTCGCCCTGATCCGGGGCGCGCGACCCGCCGCCCCGATGCAGCAGATCTCTGCGGCCGACCGGGATCATGAGGTCGCATGGGAGTAACCCGGCGCGCGCTGCTCGGCCTCGGTGGCGCGGGCATGATCGTCGCAGCCACGGCTGCGGGTATCGAGGAGGACGTCCTGCCCGGGCGCGCCTCGGCCTACGAACACCTGGGATTGAACGGATCGCCAGGCCCGACGCCGACGACCGCGCCAGGCACGTTGCGCTCGGGGGAGTTCATCTCCGCCAAGCGTGGCGGTGAGTCGACCGGCTACACGATCGCCTACCCACCGGGAGGGCAGTCCGAAGGGCTCCCGGTTGTGATCGCCCTGCACATGCTGCGTCGCGACCATGCCGACCTATTCGGACCCAGGATGGCGCTGGACCGGTTCCTGGCGGAGGCGGTCGCCGCCGGCGTGCCGCCCTTTGCCATCGCCGCCCCTGACGGCGGCAACAGCTACTGGCATCTGCGTCCCGGCGGCGTCGACGCAGGCGCCATGGTGACCGACGAATTCCTCCCGCTGCTGAAGCGTTTCGGCCTCGACACCCGGCGGATCGGGCTGCTCGGCTGGTCGATGGGAGGGTACGGCGCCCTCCGGCTGGGCGGCGTACTCGGCCCGGAGCGCGTGGTCGCCGTCAGCGTCGCGGCACCCGCCATCTGGACTGACCCCGAAGATGCCTCCACCAGCGGCTTCGCCTCGACCGAGGAGTACCGCGAATACGAGGTGTTCGGCCGGGAGAAGCAGCTGCGCGACATCCCGGTCCGCATCGACTGCGGCCGCGGCGACCCCTTCTACCACTCGGTCAAGACCTACGCCGAAGGATTGGCCCGCTCCTCCGAACCCGGGGGGGCTGAGAAGGTCTCCCGCTTCCAACTCGGCGGCCACAATCCCGACTTCTGGCGCAAGGTGATCGCCGACCAGCTCGCCTTCGTCGGCAAGTACCTGCCTCGGGGGTGACCGCAGCAGGGTGCACACCGCCCCTCGGTTCTGGATCCTCCCCGCCACTCTCGGGGCTCTCTGACCGAGCGACGAGACGCCGATCACAGATGCTCTTCGGCCCTTCTCAACGTCTGGTCCTTGGGGCGCGTTAGGGTCGGTCGAGGCGCGGTCGCCCCTGGGCGCCGTCGCCGTCAGGATTCACGATGAGGAGTTGGCGATGAAGCCGGTTCAGTTGGTCGCAATGGTGATCTCCCTGGGGTTCACCGCGGTCGGACTCACCCTGTTTATCAGGATGATCGCGCACATCGTCTCGGTAGTGCGGGGCGGTCAACCGGCCGAGCGCACCGACAACCTGGGCGCGCGGGTGGGCAATGCCCTCAAGGAGACGTTGCTGCACACCCGGATGCTGCAGTGGACCAAGGTCGGCGCCGCCCACTGGATCATCATGGTCGGCTTCGGGCTACTCTTCGCGACCTTGGTCAACGCCTACGGGCAACTTTTCGACGCCCACTTCATCTTGCCGATCATCGGTCACTTCCCGCCGTTCGAGTGGCTGACCGAGGCGTTCGCGACGACGATGATCTGGGCGATCGTGCCCTTCATGATCTTCCGCGCCACGCGCCCCAAGCAGCGCGTGCGCGGCGAGGCCGGCCGCTTCTACGGCTCCACGATGTGGCAGGGCTACTTCGTCGAGTGGGTCATCCTGCTCGTCGGCATCTGCATCCTGCTGCTGCGCTTCTTCGAATATGCGTTGATCTCGCAAGGAGCGGAGTCGGACTACGCGCGGCCGCTGCACTTCCCGTTCACGTGGTTCGCTGGCGAGCTGTTCACCGGACTGTCGGAGTCGACGCTGTCGAACCTGATCTGGATCGTGGCGATGCTCAAGATCGTCGTCTCGATGATCTGGATGATCGTGCTGGGCCGCAACGCGACGATGGGTGTCGCCTGGCACCGATTCACCGCCCCCTTCAACATCCTCTTCAAGCGGGAGTCGTCCGGGCGCACCGCCCTCGGCGCGGTGAAACCGCTGACCTCGGGCGGCAAGGCGATCTCGCTGGAGGACATGGACGAGCTCGACGAGGACACCGCGCTCGGCGTCGGCCGGATCGAGGACTTCTCCTGGAAGGCTCGCCTCGACTTCACCTCCTGCACCGAGTGCGGCCGCTGCCAGAGCCAGTGCCCGGCCTGGAATACCGACAAGCCGCTGTCTCCCAAGCTGCTCATCACCGCGCTTCGCGACCACACCTACGCCCGGGCCGGTGGCGGCGAGGCTGACCGTCCGCTGATCGCCGACGAGGCGGCGTACGGCGTGATCGATCCCGACGTGCTGTGGTCCTGCACCACCTGCGGCGCCTGTGTCCAGCAGTGCCCGGTCGACATCGAACACGTCGACCACATCGTCGACATGCGCCGTTACGCGCTGCTCGTCGAGTCCAACTTCCCTGCCGAGTTGGCCGGTCTGTTCCGCGGCCTGGAGAGCAAGGGCAACCCGTGGAACATGTCGGCCACCGACCGGATGGACTGGGCCAAGGGGCTTGACTTCGAGGTCCCCGTCGTCGGCGAGGACGTCGAGTCGCTGACCGAGGTCGACTGGCTGTTCTGGGTGGGTTGCGCGGGGGCTTACGAGGACCGTGCCAAGAAGACCACCCGGGCGGTTGCCGAGCTGCTCAACCTGGCCGGGGTCTCCTTCGCGGTGCTCGGCAACGGCGAGACCTGCACCGGCGATCCGGCGCGCCGGGCGGGCAACGAGTTCGTCTTCCAGGGGCTGGCCTCGGCCAATGCCGAAACCTTCTCGACCTATCAGGTCCAGAAGGTCGTTTCCACGTGCGCGCACTGCTTCAACACGTTGAAGAACGAATACAAGGACTTCGGCGTCGAGCTCGAGGTCGTGCACCACACCCAGCTGCTCAACCGACTGGTCCGGGAAGGCAAGCTCACGCCGGTGCCGGACTCGCAGCCACGCCGCACGATCACCTACCACGACCCGTGCTACCTGGGTCGACACAACCAGGTCTACTCGCCGCCGCGTGAGCTGCTGGCCGTGATTCCGGGCGCCGACTTCAAGGAGATGGACCGCAACTCCAGCCGGTCCTTCTGCTGTGGCGCCGGCGGTGCGCGGATGTGGATGGAAGAGCGCATCGGGGAACGGATCAACACCAACCGCACCGCCGAGGCGATCGGCACCGGCGCCAAGCAGATCGCGGTCGGCTGCCCGTTCTGTCGGGTGATGCTCTCCGATGGTCTGACCGCAGCCCAGGCCGGCGGGTTGGCCGGCGAGGACGTCGAGGTGCTCGACGTGGCGCAGATGCTGCTCGCATCGGTGAAGCCGGCCTCCGCGAAAGCCCGCCAAGCCGGCTACCGCCAGTGCCTCGGCCGCGGCCACCGAAGTTGCTGCCCCCGAAGTTGCTGGCCCCGCGGTCGCCACCGCGGTTGTCGAGCCGAGCGTGGTGCCGGATTCCCCGGCTTCGCTCTTCGACGTGGCCGCGCCCGCCGAACCAGCCGCACCCCCCGTAGCACCCAGCTCGCTCTTCGACGTGCCCGCGCCCGCGGAACCAGCCGCACCGCCCGCACCCCCTGCGGCACCCAGCTCGCTCTTCGACGTCCCCGCGCCCGCCGAACCAGCCGCACCGCCTGCGGCACCCAGCTCGCTCTTCGACGTGCCCGCACCCGCGGAACCAGCCGCACCCGCCGAACCCACAGCGCCGAAGTCACTTTTCGACGTTTCGCCACCGGCCGAGTCGGAAGCACCCGCAACCGCGGTGGCGGCCGGGTCCGTGTCTGGGGCGATTCCGGAGGTGCGCACGGATATCGACTTCGGTTCGCTGTCCTCGTTGTTCGACATCGACGCCCCAACCGACCTGACTCGGCCAGCCGACCTCACTCCGCCCGCCGCGGTGACCGAGACCCCGGCGGCCACCCAGAGCGTCGAGACAGCTCCGGACACCCCGACGGCGCCGACGGTCCCCGGCCTCTTCGACAGTGCGCCCGCCGCGTCGACCGCCGCGCCGATCGAGGGGCAGATCGAGGGGCCGTCCGCCCCCGAGGTGGCGCCAACAGTGCGTGGCTTGTTCGACGTCGACCCGATCGACGAGATCGCCACCCCGGGGGAGCCCCTGCCGGCTGAGGAAGCCGTGACGGTCGCCGTCAGCGAGACCGCCGCCGCACCCGCTGCTGACCCAGCGGCCAAGCCGGCACCCTCGTCCTCTGGCGCGGCGCACGAGGTGCGCACCGATGTCGACATCCATTCCCTCGGCTCACTCTTCGATTTCTGATGTCCCGTCTCACCCGGCCACAGCGCGCCCTGCGCGCGCTGCTCGCAATAGTCCTGGTCGTCGTACTCGCTCACGTCGCCGCCGGTTGGTACTACTCGGGTCAGATCCACCGCGACGCACTTGACGCCAGCACACCTTGGCAGTGGGACCGCAACCTGGTGATCAACGACGCCTACCTCGAGGACGGCAACAAGGGCAGCGTCACGGTGATCGAGGACGCGGTGCTCAACGAGGACATGCGCACGACCGGCACCTACGGCTTGCTGTACGACGGTGGCTTCGGCCTGATTACCGGCACGCCTGACGTGTCCGAACCACGAATCACCCGCGACTTCACGCTGGTCAGCGGCCAGCCGCCGAAGCTGGGCCAGCGAGCGGCCGTGGACTCCTTCGCCTTCCCTGCCGAGCCGACACCGCCGGCCAGAGAGGTCACCTTCCCAGGGGCTCTCGGAGACTTGAGCGGGGTCTTCCAGCCGGGCAAGGGCAGCACTTGGATGGTGCTGGTGCACGGCCGTGGTTCGACTCCGGACGAGATGTATCGCCAAATGGCGGTTGCCGCCACGCTAGGCATGCCCGCTCTGTCGATCCGCTATCGAGGCGACGAGGGAGTCGCCCAAGATCCCACCGGTCAGCACGGCTTCGGCGCCACGGAGTGGGAAGACCTGAATGCCGCGATCGACTATGCGCGCGGCAACGGGGCGACCGGTTTCGTCTTGTCGGGCAGCAGCATGGGCGGTGCGATCGTGGCTTCCTACCTGCGCCATGCCGAGCAGACCGACGACGTGCGCGCCGTCGTGTTGGACTCACCGCTCCTCTCGCTGGAAGCGACCATCGACTTCAACGGCAAGCAACTGTCCGCCGCAGGCGGCTTGCCGATCCCACCGACGGTCGTGTGGCTGGCCAAGCGAATGACGTCGTGGCGCTACGGCTTGGACTGGGATGCCGCCGACTACCTCACCGATCCCGACTGGGTGCGGGTGCCGACACTCGTCTTCCATGGCGATGCCGACACGACTGTGCCGATCAGCACCAGCCGGCAGTTGGCCGAGGAAAGCGACCTGGTCACGCTCGTGGTGACGCCCAAGGCTCGCCACGTGCAGAGCTGGAACCTCGATCCGGCCGCCTACGACAAGACCCTGGCCGACTTCCTGACGGCACACGCGAAGTAGCGCTTGCCCCTCAGGCCTCGGGCGAGGTGATCGGCCAGGTGACCAACTCAGGCAGCTGTTCACCCACGAACTTGCGGAAGATCCGCGCCGCAGGCAGCAGCCGTCGGTTCTTCGACCAGACCATGCCGATCACCCGGAATGCCTCGTCGCCCTTGATCGGGATCAACCGAGCGCCTTGCGGGTCGTATTCGTCGGGACGGATGCTCATCGCCGGCACGATCGAGATGCCGAGCCCAGCCGCGACGAAGCCCAACAGAGTGGGCAGATCGTCGCCCTCGAAGACGACATGGGGCTCGAATCCGGCCTCCCGACACAGCTCGTCGGCCAGGTTGCGCAGCTGCCAGGTGGGCTTGAGCATCACGAACTTCTCGGTGCCGACCTCCTCCAACGCCGCCTCCTGACGCTCGGCCAGTCGGTGAGTCGGGGGCAGCGCGAGATAGAGCTGCTCGTGGAAGAGCGGTCGCCAGGCGACCTCGGGGTTCTGGGGGCGTCGAGCCGTCAGCTCCAGATCGACCTCGCCTTGAGCCACTAACGAGGAGCCGAGGATGTCTTGGGACTGGATCAGCTCGAACGTCACCCGCGGGAAGAGCGACTTGAACTCGCCCACCAACGGCGGGATCAGCCAGGTCCCCAAGGACAGTTGGAAAGCGAACCGCACCACTCCGGTCTCCGGGTCGGTCAACTCGTGCATCGCGGCCAAGGTGTCGTCGAGGACGTGGATGACCTGGTCGACCCCACGCTTGAATTCGGCCCCGGCGTGAGTCAGTCGCAGGAGACGTCCGTTCTTCGTCAACAGTGGCGCGCCCACCTCCCGTTCGAGTCGGGACAAGGCGCGCGAGACCGTCGGCTGACTCACCTGGTAGAGCGCCGCGACGTCGGTGACCGTCTCCCCGTCGGCAACGTGGGTGAACCAGCGCAAAGCCTCGGTATCCATATTCATGACGATATCGCATGGATAGCTTCACAAAATTGGATTGGACGTATTGGAGCAGGTCAGCGGATGATTGGTGACATGACGATCAAGAACCTGTGGACCACGATGACCACCGAGCTCTCCGACGCCCGTGCCGACCGCGCCATGCGCCGGCAGCTGCGTGAGGAGCTCTCCACCTACCGCACCGAGGCCGAGATCTGGGATCTCCTTGCCGCGATCGATCACAGCGAGTCGCGTGAGGCCGATCAGGTGCGCCTCATCCTCGAGCAGAACCTGACCAACTTGCGGCGACCGCTCGCTTTGGCTTCCTGAATCCTTCGGCTCGGTTGCTAGCCCGAGCCGACCGTTTAGGGCAACCGGGGCGCTGCCATCCTGGCCGGCTATCAGCCGACGAGAGCCAGGGTGAGCAGCGCCCTTGTGCGTGGATCATCCAGGTCCACGCCGGCCACTTCCCCGACCTTGCGCAACCGGTGTCGCAGCGTGTGCCGGTGACAGCCCAGTTCCGTCGCGGCCCGATCGGCGTTGCCGTGCTGGCCCAGCCAGGCAGTCAGTGTGGGGACCAACGCGGTGCCCTGCTCTTCGTCGTACGACGTCAAGGCAGCGACCCACGCGCCCGCCAGCTGGTCGACCGCTCGGCGTGAGCCGGCCACCTCCCCGGCCGCAACCAGCCCCATGGGAGCGGCACGATCGAAGGCCGCGGCTGCCTCAGACCACCCCCGGCCGAGATCCTCGGCTACTAGGGAGGAGCTGACGCCCGCACGTCGCGGCGCCCGCTCGACAAGCCGGGGCAGATCCTCCGCCGCGATCAGGCTCATCCACGTGATATCCGGCGTTGCGCGCACCATTGCGGCCGGCGCGTGCAGTCCAGGGCGTCCCTTGCGCTCCCAGCCACTCACCCAGGCATCGTCGTCGTGGGCAACCAAGTGCAGGCCGCCACGGTCCGGCAACGCGCAGCCACGCAGCGCGTCGGCGGCGGTGAACCCATCCAGAAGCCCGCGGAGCAGGACGACCTGCTCGGTGCGTTCAGCAGTTGGCTCGACCAGCAGCAGCGCCAACAATGCGGCGGCGTGTTGCACCAGAAGACGCTCGGAAGAGCCGAAGGGCCAGGTTCGTTGGATGCCGATCCAGCCCATGGGCGACTGGGCGCTCGGCCCAAACGGCACGAACTCCTGGTTCTTTCCCGGCGCCAGTGCCGCGACCGCGCCGGGGCGCCCGGCCGTCTCGACGTGAAGTTCGTGGACCGATGGCGCCGCGCCGTGCCGGGCAAGGCAGCCACCCTCGGCGCCGGCGACCAACACCCCACCCTCGATCAATCGACCCAGGGTCCGGGTCAACGCGGCGACACCGCCACGCAGCGCGCTGCGGGTGAGGGATCGCTGGCCGTCGAGGACTTCTTTGAGACGGCGTGAGCGAAGCTCGGCGAGGCGATCGGACACGGTGCGCGCGATCGCCACGAAGGGTGTGGGCAGCGGCACCTCGACGAGCGGGAGTCTGGTCTCCGCGCACGCCGCCACCAGAGCCTCGGGAATCTCCGCGAAGCGCATCCCGACCCCGAATCCCAACGCCGCGGCACCGTGCGCAGCGAGGCCGGCGACATAGCTCTCTTGCCCAGCAGCGCTTCGCGGCAGCCGGATCCCGGTGGTCAGCACGAACTCGCCGCCGCGCAGCCACTCCTCCGGCTCGGTCACCTCGATGGCGTGGGCGATCCACACCGCCGGGTCTCCCGCTCCGATCACGCGCAGGGTCAACCCCAACTCGCGGCGGGCGACCAGCCACGACAACGGAACCGCGGTGGACAAATCGTCCAATGGAGAGGCATACATGATCCACATAGGATAGTCCGCTGAGCCTGGTTCACACCTAGGGTTGACCCACGAGTCGACCACGCCGGCTTGCCGCAGAGGAGGATGGCGCCATGGGCATGACGGGCAGCCCCCGTGAGGTGAGCTTCGATGCGCGCACCGGGCAGGAGCGAGGCAGCTTCCCGGTGAGCAGCCCCGCCGACGTGCGCCGGATTCTCGCCGGTGCCGCAGCAGCCGCGCCGGTCGTGGCAGCGGCGGCTCCCGCCGTACGAGCCGACTGGCTGCATGCCATCGCCGACGCACTGGAGGTCCCCGAGACCAAGGCCCGCCTGGTCGAGGCCGCTGACAGCGAAACCGCCCTGGGCGAGGTCCGGCTCGCCGGCGAGGTCAGCCGTACGGCCAGCCAACTGCGTTTCTACGCGGGAGTGGCCACGGAAGGCTCCTACCTCGGGGCGACGCTGGACTCAGCCGACGACTCGACGACTCCCCCGGCGCCCGCCCTCGCCCGAGTGCAGGTCCCCCTCGGCGTGGTCGCCGTTCTCGGCGCCTCCAACTTCCCGTTTGCCTTCGGCGTCCTCGGCAACGACACCGCTTCCGCACTTGCTGCCGGCTGCCCCGTCGTCGCCAAGGCTCACCCGGCGCACCCCGAAACCTGCCAACTGCTGGCCGAGGTGACCGAGGCCGCTCTGCTCGCGGCGGGCGCCCCCTTGGGGACTTGGGAGCTCGTCACCGGTTTCGAGGCCGGGTCCGCGCTCGTCTCCGCACCCGAAGTGGCCGCAGTCGCCTTCACCGGCTCCCAACGCGGCGGGATGGCGTTGTGGCGCCAAGCCACCGAGCGCGAGGTGGTGATCCCGGTGTTCGCCGAGATGGGCACCGTCAACCCGGCTGTCGTGACCCGCCTCGGCGCGATCCTGCGGGCTGAGGAGATCGCCGCCGGTTTCGTTGGTTCCTTCACCTTGGGGATGGGCCAGTTCTGCACGAAGCCGGGGTTGTTGCTGGCCCCTGTCGGCCACGACCTGCCGCGCTTGGTGGCCAAGGCGTTGGCGGCCGCAGCGCCGCACGGCTGGTTGCTGACCGAGGGCATCTCCCGGTCTTACGCCGCGGGAGTGGGTGAACTGATCGGCGCGGGTGGCGAACCGCTCGCCACGGTCGACCCGACCGAGAGCGGCTGGCGGGCCGAGCCGCAATTGCTCCAGGTTTCCGCCGAGGCGCTGAGCGCGCCGAGCCGGTTGACCGAGGAGTGCTTCGGGCCGGTCGGCCTGGTCGCGGAGTACGCCGACGACGCCGAGCTCGAGCGGATCCTCGGCACCCTGCAGGGGACCCTGGCGGCGAGCGTGATGAGCGGCGGCCCGGAGGATCCGGAGGTACCCGGGTTGCTCACTCGGTTGACTCCGTTGGCGGGCCGGGTGGCCGTCAACGACTGGCCCACCGGCGTCGCCTTCCGATGGGGGCAACAGCACGGCGGGCCGTGGCCGGCTACGACGGTGCCATCAGCCACCTCCGTCGGCGCCGCCGCCCTGGATCGCTTCACCCGGCCGGTGACCTACCAGAGCGCGCCGGACGCGGCGCTGCCGCCGGCGCTCCAGGCGGCGAACCCGTGGGGAGTGCCGCGCCGCATCGACGGCGCCTGGACGGCCGCGTCATGAGCGCCGGCACCATGAACACCTCCCTGCCGCCTCTGGACGGTGTGGTCGTGGCCGACTTCAGCCGGGTGCTAGCCGGACCCTTGGCCACGATGACGCTTGGCGGATCTCGGCGCCGAGGTGATCAAGGTCGAGCGTCCAGAGACCGGGGACGACACCCGAGCCTGGGGGCCCCCGTGGACTCCCCAGTCGGGCGGCACCTCGGCCTCCTACTTCGAGTGCGTCAATCGCTCCAAGCAGTCGGTCACCTGGGACCTCAGCGATCCCGCCGATCTTGCGGCCGCGCGCGCGTTGACTCGCGCGTGCCGACGTACTCGTGGAGAACTTCAAGACCGGCGCGCTCGATCGACTCGGTCTGGGGTACGACGACGTGGCTGCGCTCAACCCGCGGCTGATCTACTGCTCGATCACCGGCTTCGGCAGCGGCGCCGGGGCCGACCTGCCCGGCTACGACTTCGCGGTGCAAGCGGTCGGCGGATTGATGTCGATCACCGGGCATCCCGATGCAGCGGGCGGCGAACCGACGAAGGTCGGCGTCGCGCTGGTCGACATCCTCACCGGCAAGGACGCCGTGATCGGGATCCTGGCGGCGCTCGCCGAGCGCGAGCGCAGCGGCCGGGGGCAGCGGATCGAGGTCAACCTGCTCAGCTCGCTGCTCGGGTCGTTGGCCAACCAAGCCGCCGCCACGCTCACCACCGGGGTCAGCCCGGGCCGGATGGGCAACCAGCACCCCTCGATCGCGCCGTACGAAACGCTGCGGTGCCGCGACGGGCTGATCGTGATCACGGTCGGCAACGACCGGCAGTTCAGGGCCCTCAGCGAACTGCTCGCCGCCCCAGGCGAAGCCTTGTTGGCCGACGACGACCGCTTCGCCACCAACGCGGCCCGCGTGGCCCATCGGGGCGAGTTGATCGAGGCGTGCGAGACGCGGCTCGCGGCCCGCGACGTAGCCGACTGGGTGGGCCAGCTAGCTGCGGCCGGGATCCCGTGCGGCCAAGTCAACGACATCGCCGCCGCGATCGAGCTGGCCTCCTCGCTCGGCCTGGAACCGACACTTGATCTGGGGCCGGGCAATCCTCCCCAGATCCGGCATCCGATCACGTGGGGTCGCAGCCCGCTACGCACCCCCTCACCCCCACCCGCGCTGGGTGCGGACACTCCCGCGCATTCCGGAGATCCCGCGCCCGCTTGACCGCCAACCCAACGAAGACCCGACCGCCCGACAGATCCGCCGGCGTCTCCGCAGATCCGACTGACAACGATGAAGGATGAACCGATGAGCAGCACCAGCACCCTCCCGCCGTTCGACCCCGCCGACCCCGCCGGGCTCAGCGATGAACTGACCGCGGAGGAGCGCGACATCCGAGACGCGGTGCGCAACCTGGTCGATCAGGTTGCCCAGCCCTATGTCGCGGACTGGTTCGAGCGCGGCACGATCGACGATCCGCGTGGGCTGATGAAGTCCTTCGGCGAGATGGGCCTGCTCGGCATGCACCTGGAGGGCTACGGCTGCGCGGGCATGTCGGCGGTCGACTACGGGCTGGCCTGTCTGGAGTTGGAGGCGTGCGACTCGGGCATCCGGTCGATGGTGTCGGTGCAGGGTTCGCTGGCGATGTTCGCCATCTGGCGCTGGGGCAGTGAGGAGCAGAAGCAGGAGTGGTTGCCGCGGATGGCCGCCGGCGACGCGATCGGCTGCTTCGGACTCACCGAGCCGGACCACGGCTCGGACCCCTCCTCGATGCGCACCCGCGCGCGTCGCGACGGCGCCGGCGAGGACGCCGACTGGATCCTCGACGGCCGCAAGATGTGGATCACCAACGGAACCATCGCCGATGTGGCCGTGGTGTGGGCGCAGGTCGAGGGCGACGGGGTGCGCGGCTTCGTCGTACCAACCTCGACTCCGGGCTTCAGCGCACCCGAGATCAAGCACAAGATGTCACTGCGCGCTTCGGTGACCGCCGAGCTGGTGCTCGACGGCGTCCGGCTGCCGGCGTCGGCGGTGCTGCCGGAGGTGCGCGGACTCAAGGGACCGCTGTCGTGCCTCAACGAGGCGCGCTACGGGATCGTGTGGGGCGCGATGGGGGCTTCGCGCTCGGCGATCCAGTCAGCACTTCGGTACGCCGGCGAGCGGGTCCAGTTCGGCAAGCCGATCGCGGGCTTTCAGCTGACCCAGCAGAAGCTCGCCGACATGACCCTGGAGCAGGTCAAGGGCGAGTTGCTGGCGCTGCACCTGGGACGCCGCAAGGACGCCGGCACGCTGCGCCCCGAGCAGGTCAGCCTCGGGAAGCTCAACAACGTCCGCGAGGCCATCGAGATCTGCCGCACCTCGCGCACCATCCTGGGCGCCAACGGCATCTCGCTGGAGTACCCGGTCATCCGGCACGCCAACAACCTCGAGTCGGTGCTCACCTACGAAGGCACCGTCGGAGATGCACACCTTGGTCATCGGCCAGGCGCTGACGGGGCTGGCTGCCTTCCGGTAGGCGTTGCTCGCGGCGCCCACTTCATCGAGTGTGCGTGGAAGCACCATTCCCGCTGCCGAACCGGTGCTGTTACGCACACTCGAGCAGAAGTCGCCGGGCTCAACCGGTGAGGCGGTGGACGTAGCACCAGCGCCAGGGTTCGCCGGGTTCGGCGGACTGCATCACCGGGTGACGGGTCCGGTGGAAGTGGGCGGTCGCATGACGGCCAGGCGATGAGTCACAGCAGCCGACCTGGCCGCACTCCAGGCACTGGCGCAACGCGACCCAGGTGAGCCCGCCGTCCACACACTCCTGGCAGCTCGGGTTCTCCGCGGTCCGCGTGACGGGATAGTCGGCTAGATCCGGGCAGACGTCGCCCGCGAGTTGGAAGGCATTGCTGGTCTTGACCTCCGCGGTCGAATCACTGACCACGGCGAGCATCGACTCCTCGATGTCGAGCAAGCCCAGCACCTGACTGATGACCTCCGACGGAACAGTGTTCTCCGAGCGCACCTCCAGCACCCGGGCGCGCTCGGCTTGGATCATCTCCCGCCGCATCCGCGCGTAGAGATCGCTTGGGGTCTCCTCCCCGGGCTTGGTGCCTAGTTGCTCCCATGCGGCGAAGTTGCGGAGTTCGACGCGTTGCTTGACGACTTCCCAGACGCCGTGCGGATCGTCGTACTCGAGCTGGGCGAGCTTCTCGTACGCCGCCTCCGACGCCGTTTCCAGAAGGCTCGCGCGCGCGAGCGCGTCGGCCATCGGGTCGGGCGCGGGCACGTCGAGACGGCGCACCAGCCACGGCAAACTCAGCCCCTGCAGGAAGAGGGTGCCAGCCACCACGGCAAACGCGATCATCAGCAGGATCTCGCGGTATTCGGTGTCTTCGGGGATGACGAACGCTGCCGCGAGAGTCACCACTCCCCGCATGCCCGCCCAGCCGACGATGAACGAACCCGCCGTCGATGAACCCCGAAGCAGCAGCTTGCTGGTCGTCATCACCCACACCAGCCGGATCGCGATCGCGGCGGCCAGCGCCGCGGCGCAGATCGCGATGATCCGACCAAGCGGCACCGATGAAGCCGCCACATCCTCAAGGATCCACTTGGCCTGGAGCCCGATCAGCAGGAAGACGGTGTGCTCAAGCAGGAAGGCGATGGTGCGCCAGTTGACCCGCTCGGCCAGGCGCGACTGCGCTGTCTGAATGATCGGTGCCTTGTGCCCGAGCAACAGGCCGGCGACCACGACCGCGATCACGCCTGATCCGTGGAACTCCTCCGCGGCGACGTAGGCGGCGAACGGGACGATGAAGCTGACGCCGACGTCCATCACCGACTCGTGGATGTGTTGGCGGATCCAGGCGACAACGGCGAAGACCGCCAACCCCACGAGCGCGCCGCCTCCGGCAGCTATCGCGAAGTCCTTCGAGACGTCCAGCGCACTGATACCCGCGGTCGCCGCCAGCGCCGTACGCAGTGCCACCAGGGCCGTCGCGTCGTTGAAGAGCGACTCCCCCTCCAGGATCGTGACGATCCGTCGCGGTAGGCCGATCCGCCGGCCGATCGCACTCGCTGCCACGGCGTCGGGTGGCGCGACCACTGCGCCGATCGCGAATGCAGCGGGCCAACCCACTTGCGGCAGGAGCAGGTGTACGACGAGCCCGACACCCAACGTGGTCGCAACGACCAGGCCCACCGAGAGCAGCAGGATCGGCCCTCTGTTGGCGGTGAAGTCGATCAAGCTCGTCTGCACGGCCGCGGCGTACAACAGGGGCGGCAGCAGTCCGAGGAGCACCACCTCATGGCTCAGATGGATCTCCGGAACCCACGGCAGGTAGGCGCCTGCGAAGCCGACGACGATCAGCGCCAACGGAGCCGGGAAGCCCAGCCGCTCGGCCAACTCGGTGGTGGCCAGGACGACTACGGCGAGTGCCACGAGGGCGACGGCGATCTCCACCGGGTGATTCTCGCTCAGGGGGCACCAACGGACGCCAACGCCCCGACGCCTGGGGCGAACTCCACCACCAAGACCGCTGGGCAACCGGCGGAACCACCGCCCGAACCACGGCACACCCGCGTGCTAGCGCGGTGGATCAGTGCCACCAGGTGACACCAGACAACCGC
Organism: Nocardioides sp.; assembly: GCA_037046605.1. Lineage (GTDB taxonomy): Bacteria > Actinomycetota > Actinomycetes > Propionibacteriales > Nocardioidaceae > Nocardioides. Next base: position 26,678 of record JBAOHF010000037.1, on the reverse strand, counting down.
AGTAACACCCCATCAACCCCGGGCAACGCGGCCGGGTGGCCCACCCACCCACCCGAACTGTCAGACCGGTCCGGTGGCCCTGATGCCTCCAAATAGCCGGAAGTCCGAGCCACCTGATGATGGCTCGGACTTCCGGGTGACGCTGGGGGGCCAGAGGGGCTTAGACCTTGGCGCCGGACTTCGGGATGGCGTCGTCGTAAGGGGCGTCCGAGCGATCGGCTGCCGGGTGAGCCAGCATGTAGATCACGCCGATACCGATCACGATGACCGCCGAGAGCAGGACCAGCCAGTTGTCGTACCACGCCGCATCGGGGGTGCGCGGCCAGCACATGTTGATCATCGCGACCACGCCGTAGGTGAGGGCCGCGACATTGACCGGAAGTCCCCAGGAGCCGAGCTGGTACTTGCCCGTGGGCTGCCAGCCCTTGAGGCGAGCGCGCAGTGCCGCCAGCACCACCATCTGGAAGGCGATGTAGATGCCCAGCGCGGCGAAGGAAATGATCTTCACCACGGCATTGGTCGAGAAGTAGGACCCGATCACGATCAGCGCCGGGATCACCGCGGCCAGCAGCAGGGCGTACGGCGGCACGTGCAGGCTGGGTGAGAACTTCTTCAGCAGGTTGCTTCCCAAGATCATGTTGTCGCGGCCGTAAGAGTAGGCCAGGCGGCTGGCCGCCGCTTGGAGGCTCATCGCGCACGAGACGAACGAGATCAGCACCACGACGTAGACGATGCGTGCGCCGGTCTCACCGAAGCCAGCGGTCATCAGCGTGCCCACCGGGTCCGGATCCTCGCCGGCCAGAACCGCACCCATGTCCGTGATGGCCAGGATCAGCGCGACACAGACGAACGTCGCGGCCGCGCCACCGATGTAGATCGTGCGACGCATCGCCTTGGGGATGAGCGTGCCGGGATCCGGCACCTCCTCGGCGACGTCACCACACGCCTCGAAGCCGTAGTACTGGAAGATGCCGATCAGCGAGGCCGCCGCGAATGCGGAGAAGTAGTTCCCATCACCGGCGCCGAGGTTGTCGAAGAGCACCGAGAAGGACTGCTCGCGGTGCGCGATCAAGAGCCAGCCACCCACAGCCAGCGCGCCCAGGATCTCGGCGGTGAAGCCGATGATCGCGGCCCGGGCCAGCATCTTGGTGCCCATGAGGTTGATGGCGGTGGCGATCCCCAGCAGGATCAGCGCGCCGATGATCACGTTGACCACGGACGCCTCGAAGCCGAAGGTCGGCGCCAGATAGAAGCCGCCGGTGTAGACGACCGAGGCGATCGTGGTGAGCAAGGCGATGAGGTAGACCCAGCCAGTCATCCAGGCCCAGCGACGGCCCCACAGGCGGCGCGCCCAGGGGTAGACACCGCCTGCCACGGGGTACTGCGCGACGACCTCGCTGAAGACCAAGGCCACCAGCAATTGCCCGACGCCGACGATGAGGAGGCTCCACACCATCGGCGGTCCGGCCAGCGGCGGCATCAAGGCGAAGAGCGAATAGATGCCGACCACTGGAGACAGGTAGGTGAAGCCGAGCGAGAAGTTCGCCCACGGGCTCATGTCCCGCTTGAACTCCGAGGTGTAGCCGAGCGCATTGAGGTGCGCGTCGTCGTCATGATCGTGGTACTCGTAGTACCCCTCTGCGTCATGGGGATGCTTGGTGCTCATGCGTGAGTACTCCCAAGGTCGTGGGCGACACCACCGTGCGTCGCCAGCTCTCGCAAAAACTACAATTCTGTGTGATATTGCGCAACCATGTCTCTCAACAAATCTTCAGCAAGGCCCGCCTGACCCGACCGACTCCACACCAGAGAGGATGGCTGCGTGTCCTCGCTCTCCCCGCTGATCGGCGCCGCCTCCTCGAGCGGTCGCGCCGACGAGATCGTGCAGCGCATCACCGAGGCGATCCACCTCGGCCTGCTGGGCGACGGCGAGCAGCTTCCGGTCGAGATCGAGCTGGCACGCCAGTTCGGCGTTGCCCCGATGACCGTGCGCGAAGCGCTCGGCGAACTGCGTGAACTGGGCTTGCTGGAGACCCGGCGCGGACGTACCGGCGGGTCGTTCGTACGCCGGCCCGAAGGGCCCCCGGTCGGCTACCTGACCGAGGTTCTGCGCACCCTGACTCCGTCGCAACTGCGCGACCTGGCCGACGAACATGCCGCGATCGCAGGTCAAGCCGCCCGGCTCGCCGCCGAACGAGCGGCCGCCGTCAACGTGCGGCGACTTTTCAGCTACACCGAGCAGCTGGCTGCGGCGGCGAGTCTGGGTGCCCGGATCCGGGCTGACTCCCGCTTCCACATCGAGATCGCGATAGCTGCGCAGTCCGAGCGATTGACCCGGCAGGAGGTGGCGATGCAAGCCGAGGTGTCCGGGTTGACCTGGCTGCCGCTGGGACCGCCTGTGGACGTGGCCGCGCTCGTGGCCGACCACCACGCCATCGCGGCCGCGATCGTCTCGGCCGACACCGAGAAGGCACGGACACTCGCCGAAGAACACGTGGATCGGAATTTGCGCCGCATGCTCGACCTGCGGCTTCTGCTCGCTGCCGAGGAGTCCGCGTGAAACCCGAAGAGGTTGCCGCGGCGATCGCGGCCGAGCTGAGTCCGATCTATGCGGCGCTGGAGGGGTTGGCCGAAGACGTCCTCGGACTCTTGCCGCAGGCTGCCCTCGGCGCGTCCCCAGGCACGGTGACCGAACGACAACTAGGCCCCCTGGAGCGCTCCATCACCCCCGCATTGGTGGATCAGGAGGTGTTGGTCGGAGTCGGCTTCGTGGCCACTCCCGGACTCGTTGTGGACCACGAGCGCTATCTCTACTGGTGGCAGCGTGGCAGCGCCGGCCAACTCAATCGACTGCGGCTGAACTTCGACGCCGAGAGCGTCGACGTCTACGACTATCTCCAGATGGAGTGGTTCCAATCCGCCAGAGCCGGGGCACCGCGTTCGGCGTTCGGCCCGTACGTCGACTACACCGGCGCCGGCGCCTACGTCATCACCACGAGTGTGCCGGTGATGCACGGATCGGCGTTCCTAGGTGTCGCCGGAGCCGATGTCACGATGGAATTGCTGGAGCCTCGTCTACTCCGGGCCCTCACCGGCGCGGCGCTCCCCACGGTCCTCCTCAACGCGGAGCGGCGGGTGCTATCGGCCAACACCTCGAGGTTCGTGGTCGGCACTCGGATCGGCGAATCCGCGGAGCTGCCGGCACCCATCGTGGTCTCGGGAAGCCCCGGCTGGCAGGTACTCACCTTCTCCTGAGGCGCAAACCCTTGACTTTTTATCATCTACTTCTGGATGATTAATGCCTCACGTGAGATTCGCACCGAGAGGCAGGCACACCGTGACGACAGCGACCGACCAGACCCTGGATGTCCCCCCTGTCGACATCCCCCATCTCGACGTCACCGCGCCCGGCTTCTCGATCACCTCCGACGAGGTCCACGAGGCCCGGGAGCGCAGCTGGTACGCCACCACGCCCTACGGCATCGCCGTACTCCGCTACGACGAGATGAATCGGCTGATCAAGCACCCCGGCCTCCGCCAGGGCAGCGTCGCGTGGCCGGCACACAATGGCGTCACCGAAGGCTTGTTCGCCGACTGGTGGGCCAGCTGGATCCTGAACAAAGAGGGTGAAGAGCACCACCGGCTGCGCCGGCTGATGAACCCCGCGTTCTCCCCCAAGCTGATCGGCGGGCTGGTGCCACGCTTCCAGGCGCTGGCCAACGAGCTCATCGACAACTTCCGCGAGCCCGGCAAGTGCGAGTTCGTCTCGGAGTTCGCCGAGCCCTACGCCGCCCGAGTGATCGCGATCATGCTCGGCATCCCCGAGGAGGAGTGGCCGATCATCGCCAAGGAGTCGGCCACCGTCGGCCTGGCCCTTTCAGTCACGATGCGCGACGACATGCCCCGGATCGAAGCCGCGCTGCAGCGGCTCTACGACTATGCCGACGCGCTGATCGCCGATCGCAGGGCCAACCCCAGCGATGACTTCGTCACCGCGCTGGTCAACGCCAGCCGATCCGAGGACGGCAAGCTCAGCGACACCGAACTGCGCGATGGCATGGTGCTGCTGATCTTCGGCGGCTTCGACACCACCCGCAATCAGCTCGGCCTCGCCATGCAGACCTTCCTGCGACATCCCGACCAGTGGCGGATGCTCGCCGAGCGGCCCGAACTCGGCAAAGCCGCGGTCGAGGAGGTCATGCGGGTCAACCCGACGGTCCGCTGGGTGACCCGCGAGGTGCTGGAGGACATGGAGTACGGCGGCGCGCTGCTCAAGGGCGGCACCACCGTGCATCTCTACAGCGAGTCCGCCGGCACCGATCCACGCGCCTTCGAGGGCGGCTTCGACATCACCGCCGAACGAAAGCCGCACTTCGGCTTCGGCGGCGGCGCCCATCACTGCCTTGGCCACTTCGTCGCCCGCTCCGATATGAGCGAGGCACTGCCGTTGCTGGCCCGGCGTCTGCGCGAGCCCCATGCCCTGCCCGGCGACACCTGGCTGCCCGACTCCGGCAACACCGGCCCGATGCGGTTCCCGATCGGGTTCACCCCTGGCGCCTGAGCCACCCAACCTCTTCAATCTAGTTAGCTACCTAGCCCGCGCATCCCACTCTGCCGACGGCCCACCGACCGCCGTCAGCAAGCCTGAAGGAGCAACACCATGAAGGTCATCGTCGACATGAACATGTGCCAGGACCACGGCCAGTGCGCGATCGCCGCCCCCGAGGTCTTCCAGATCAATGCCGAGGGCCACCTGGAGTACAACGGCGACCCCGGCGAGGCGCAGCGCGCCTACTGCGAGGAAGCCGCCGACGTCTGCCCGGTCCAGGCGATCACGGTCGAGGACTGACTCGGGACCAGCTGGGCGACAGGGGCCCGGAACATGAGTGACTCGATCGCCATCGTCGGCGCCTCCCTTGCGGGATTGCGTACGGCGGAGCAGTTGCGCGCAGCCGGGCACACCGGACCGATCACGGTCTACGGCGCCGAGCCGCATCCGCCCTACAACCGCCCGCCGCTCTCCAAGGAGGTCCTCGCCGCCCCGGCCTACGACGACGCTGAGGAAGGTCCGGTGCCCGCGATGTTGAGCGGCTTGACCTTCCGACGCCGGGCGAGCATCGAGGACGTCGAGTTCATCCTCGGCGCAGAGGTGACCCACGCGGATCTGGCCGCCCGCACCTTGACGTGGCGTGACAGCGAGGGGAGCGAGCACACCGCGCCCTTCGACGCGTTGGTCGTGGCCACTGGCTTGCGACCCCGGCGATTGTCGAGCTCCGGCCCCACCGATGGCCGCTACGTCCTGCGCACGGTCGAGGACTGCGCCGAGCTGCGCCGCGCCCTCCAGCCGGGAGGCCTCGACGTCGTGGTCATCGGGGCCGGCTTCATCGGCTGCGAGACGGCGTGCACGCTGACCAAGTTGGGCCACCGGGTGACCGTGGTCGAGCCCACGGGCGCCCCGATGAACCGGGTACTGGGAACCGCCCTCGCCGAAGCGATCCAAGCCCACCACGAATCCCGAGGGATTCGCTTCGTGATCGGCCCCGGCGTTGCCGGCTTCACCGGTGAGGATCGCGTCACCGGAGTCGTTCTCGACGACGGCACCACGATCGTCGCCGACCTGGTGGTCGAGTCGGTCGGCTCGATCTGCAATGTCGAATGGCTGGCCGGCAACGGACTCGACCTGAGCGACGGCGTACTCGTCGACCAGCACCTTCTCGCGGTGACCCACGAGGCGCCCGACCTGCTGCCGGTCGTCGCGGTCGGTGACGTTGCGCGCTTCCCCAACGCGCTCTTCGACGCGGTGCCCCGCCGGGTAGAGCACTGGTCGATCCCGACAGACACCGCGAAACGAGCCGCCGCCTCGCTCGTCGCGCGGCTCAACGGCAGCCCACTGCCGGAAGCCGAGTTCGCCCCCGTGCCCTCCTTCTGGAGCGACCAGGGCGAGCTCCGGTTCCAGAGTTTCGGATCGCCGGCCTTGGCCGACGAGATCCGGATCGCCGAGGGAGAGCTGAGTGATCTCCTCGGTGGCGTCCTCGTGACGTACTTGCGTGCCGGGGCCCAGGTGGGCTCCGTCGCCATCAACCTGCCACCCGCACGTCAACGCACCATGCGCGAGGAACTGCTCGCGCAGGCGCCCAACTCCGCCGGAGGAAACCGATGACCAGTTCGGCACTGGACCAGCACCGCGAGGAGAACGCCTCCGGCGACTTGTTGCGCGCCGCCTTGGCGACCGTCAAGGAGCAAGGCGTGGAGTACATCTACTACCAGGCCGTCACGATCACCGGTCGCGTCGTTGGCAAGGTGATGCCGGCCAGCCACCTGGAGCGGGTCGCGGGCAAGGGCATCCAGCAGCACCGTACGGCGGCCGCCAACCTGCAATCGACCCGCGAGGGGGTGCTCCTCGGAGGTGGCGTCAACGCCGCCGAGTACACCGCGCTGCCCGACCTCGACACCTTCGCGGTGCTGCCGTGGGACACCTCGGTGGCGCGGGTCTTCTGCCGTCTCTACGAGCCCGATCATCTGGCCGAAGGCGCGGGCGCTCCCTATTCCTGTGACAGTCGCGGACTGCTGCTGCGCAGCCACGCGGCGTTCACTGAGCGGACCGGCTTGGAGCTGCGCACCGGCACCGAGCCGGAGATGACCTGGCGGGGGCCAGGACTGGAGGCGACGTTCCGTCCCGAGTCGTCCCCGGCGTACCACATCGAGCATCTGGAGCGCGGTCGCCCGATCTACCAGAAGGTGATCACCTACGCGAAGGCGCTCGGCCTCGACATGGTGGAAGGTGACTACGAGGACGAGGGCCAGTTCGAGCTGAACTGGATGTTCGACAACGCCAACCTCACCTCCGACCGGCTGGTGACCTACCGGCAGATCTGCAAGCAGGTGGCGCGCGAGCTCGGCATCGAGGCGTCGTTCATGCCCAAGCCGGCTACCGGGATGATGGGCAACGGCTGCCACCACAACTTCTCGCTGTGGCGCGGGGACGAGAACGTGCTGGCCACCCCGGGCCGGCACGATCTGCACCTCACCGAGGAGGGTCAGCACATGCTCGGCGGCGTGCTGGCCCACTCGGCCGGCGCGATGCTCGTCTACGGCTCGACGGTCAACTCCTACAAGCGCTACTGGGACGCCGGTCAGTTCGCGCCGTCGCGGATCAACTGGGGCCTGGATAACAAGACCTGCACGGTCCGGCTGTCGGCCAATGGCCGGCTCGAGCTCAAGCTGCCCGACGCGGCGACCAACCCATACCTCTCCCACACCATCTTGCTGGCGGCGATCGAGGACGGCATGACGAAGGGCATCAGCCCCGGCGAGCCGACCGCGGGGTCGTCCTACGACAGCGACCTGCCGGAGCTGTTCGGCAAGCTGCCGCTCACCCTCGGCGAAGCGATCAGCGCTTTCGAGGCCGACGACGTGATCCGCGGCGCCTTCGGGCCGGAACTTTCACAACTGCTCATCGACTTCAAGCGCGATGAGTGGGCCCGATTCTGTGGCTATGTCACCGATTGGGAGAAGGACATCTACTGGGACGACACCCCGTGAGTGGGGAAGGAGCTGTCATGAATGGTCCGCTGCGTTTGGCTTGCCTCGACTCCGAGGCGCCTCCGCTCTTCTCGCTCTGGACGCCGGAGAACGGGCGCCAGGGCTACGAACCCGCGGTCGGGCAATTGATCGCCGACGAACTCGGCCGCGAGCTCGAGTGGGTGCGGGTGCCGTGGGTCGACATGGTGCCGGCCACCCAGCGCGGCGACGCCGACGCGGTGTTGTGCGGCCAGGGGATCACCGAGGCCCGGCAGGTAGTCTCCGACTTCACCAGGCCCTACGCGATCTTTCACGAGGGTGTGCTGATCCGGCGCGGTCAGCCCATCTCGGCACCCCAGGATCTGGTCGGCAAGCGGGTTGCCGCGATCGAGAACTCCACCAACATGACCCTCGCCGAGACCTTCGAGGGCGCCATCTGCGTGCCCTTCGGGGCTGGCTCCGACGACGTGTACGCCGACATGCTGGCCGCCTTGAAGGCCGGCGAGGTTGACGCGGTGGTCGACGACGACGTGGTCTTCGTGCCGCTCGGCGAGACCCATCCCGACTACGAGCTGGCGTTCGTGGTGAAGACCGGCAACCGCTGGGGGATGTCGGTGCCCAAGGGCAACGAAGAGACTCTCGCCGAACTCGACGAAGCCCTGGCGCGAGTGATCGCCGATGGTCGCCTGCGGGCGGCGTGGGAGCAGTGGCTGCCGACGCTGGAGTACCCCTTCTGAGATGAGTCAGGTCTCCCGCGGGGTCGTCACCCAGGCCGATGTCGAACCACGGGTGGCGGCCCCCGCTCGGCCACGCGCCGAGATCGGCGTGCTCGCCTCGCTCAACTTCCCCGACATGACCGAGCCGGTGGCCGAGCTGATCGGTCGGTTCACCCGGGTCGCGCTGGAGTCGCTGCACGCGCTCGGGGCGTCCTACCGGCTCTTCGACACCAGCCACCCACTCCCCGATCCGACCGTCGTGGCCGACTGTGATGCGCTGCTGTTGTTGGGGGGCGGCGACATCGACCCGAGCTGCTACGCCGGCTCCGCGAGCCGCGGCGCCCGCAGCTATGGCGTCGACCTGCGTGCCGACCGAGACGCGCTAGCCGCCATCGCGGCCGCGATCGGCGCGGATCGACCCGTGCTCGGCATCTGTCGCGGTGCGCAACTGCTGAATGTTCACTACGGCGGCACGATCATCGAGGACATCGAGGACTACGTGTTGCACCGCGGTCATGACGGCGAGCCGATGTTCATCGACGAGGAGGTGCGCCTGCTCGCCGGCAACCGGGTGGCCGACATCCTCGGCGCGGGCCCGCTGCTGGTGCGGTCGGGGCATCACCAAGCCGTCGATCGCCTCGGTGACGGGCTGCGCCTGGCTGCGGTGGCGGCCGACGGGATCGTGGAGGGCTTCGATGATCCGACTCGCTGGCTGGCCGGGGTGCAATGGCACCCCGAGGACGACGACGGCTTGCATCACGACCGGATGCGCCTCTTCGCTGCCTTGGTCGACGAAGCCGCCTCGCGGCGGAGTCTGGCCGGCCATGCAGTCGGAGGACGCGCGGCATCGGGGTAGCGCGGGGTCGAGACCGAAGGACTGGCTGGCACCAACCGATGAGAGGGTGCTGGCATGGACGGCGTGCTGACGGGTTTCGTCACTATCGGTGTCCTGATCGGCATGGGTGCCTGGGTGGCCCATCTGGGCATCCTCGATCTGGCGGGTGGGCGGCTCCTGGCACTCATCTCTTTCAGCGTCGCCAGCCCGGCGCTCCTGCTGACCACGATCGCCGAGTCCGACCCCGGAGTCTTATTCACGACTCCGTTGCTGGTGTCCGCGGTCGCGGCCGGCGGGACCATGCTGCTCTACGTCGTACCCGCGCGGCTGGCGTGGCGCGAGGACGCCGGGAGCGCCGTGGTCGGCGGCTTCACCACGGGCTATGTGAACTCGGCCAACCTCGGCATCCCGATCGCGACCTACGTGCTCGGCAACGCGGCCCTGGTCGCCCCGATCCTGCTGCTCCAACTGATCGTGATCCAGCCGGTGGGGCTGGCCATCCTGGATGCACAAGCGGCCGGCAAGCGGCCCACGCTGGTCGGCAGCGTGCGCACGATCCTCACCAACCCACTGACGCTGGCCACCCTCGCCGGGGTGGTGCTCGCGCTCACCGGGTGGCGGCTGCCCGAACTTGTTGCCAGCCCGATCCACGTGCTCGCGGGGTTCGCGATCCCGGCGGTGCTGATGGCCTACGGCGTGACCTTGCGCCTGGGCCCCGGCATCGCCGCCACCGGGCGTGATCGCCTGGCGTTGACCTCAGGCCTGAAGCTGGTGATCCACCCGCTGCTCGCCTTCCTGGCCGGTCGACTGCTCGGCCTCGACGGTCAGCTGCTCTTCGCGGTCGTCGTCCTGGCGGCGCTGCCCACCGCCCAGAACGTCTTCGTGATCGCGACCCGGTACGACCGCGCCGAGATCCTCACCCGCGACACGATCCTGTTGACCACGCTCGGCTCGGTGCCCGTCATCGCGCTGATCGCGCTCCTGCTCGGGTGAGCGTCGAGCTTGCGTGTGCGCCCACGATTGTCAGCCGGCCGCGGCGACGGCAGCTAGTGCTTGGCCCCGCTCGTTGAAGACGTTTCGCGCGATCGAGCCGTAGAGCAGATCCGCTACCGACAAGGGCAAGTGCCCGTCGAGCACCAGCGAGGCGAAGCCGTGGACCGTGGTCCACAGCATCAGGTCCAGCCCCTCGGTGTTGTCGCTGCTCAACAACCCCCGACGACGTACATCCGCGATGGATTGGCACAGCAAGTCGTAAGCGACCGACGTTCCCGGCGGGATGGGCGGCCCATCAACCCCGGCCGCGGGATCGCCCAGGTGCGGGCAATACGGACCGAAGGTGTGCCGGAAGAGGTGCGGCTCGGCGATCGCCCAGCCGATGTAGGCCTGGCCGGTGCCCAGGAAGCGTCGCATCGCCGCTTGATCGTCATCCCCTTCGACGGCTGCGACCGCGTCCGACAGAGCTCGCCCCAACACGTGCTCGCCCTCCAGGGCAACGGCGGTGAGCAAGGCGTGCTTGTCCTCGAAGTGGGCATACGCGGCACTCGGCGAGACTCCGACCGCCTGCGCGACCTGCCGCAACGAGAGCGCCTCGGCGCCACGCGCTCGGACAACCTCCAACGCCTCACCGACGAGCGCGACGGCGAGATCGCCGTGGTGGTACTGGCCGCGTTTTCCGACAGCCAGCGACGCCCGGGGACTCATGTCGCCATCATACGCGCACAAACTTGACAATGTTCAGATCGCCATTACGCTTTCGATATGAACAGCGTTCAGATCGACTCGACCCCGGCCACCTCACCGGAGTCTCCCCACACTGTCGACTCCAGCCTCTTCGCCCGGCTCGGCCGCTTCGTGGCTCGACGCCCCTGGGCCGTCGTCGCGGTCTTCCTCATCTTCCTGATGGCAAGCGGAGCCCTGGGCAGCCGAGTGTTCGGCGAGCTGCAAGCGGCCGGCTACGACGACCCGTCGAGCAACTCCGAGTCGGCGCGACTCTTCGCCGAGCAGGAGTTCGGGCTCTACGGCCCTCCCGTCGTCCTCGTCATCGGCACCGAGTCGGGGGTGGATTCGCCCGCGGCCGAGAAGGCCGCCCTGGCCCTCCAAACCGAGGTGGCCACGGTCGAGAACGTGACCAACACGGTCAGCTTCTGGAGTTCGGGCAAGCCCGATCAGCTCGCCAGCGCCGACCGCACCCAAGCCCAGCTCCTGGTCTATGCCGACGGCACGACTCCCGAGGAGCAGATGGAGTTGGCGCGCACGATCAGCGACGACTTCGGCGGGGATCAAGGCGATCTCACCGTCCAGGTCGGCGGCTTCGGGGCGATCAGCAACGCCATCACCGAGAACATCGGCACGGATCTCGCCAAGGCCGAATCGATCGCCATTCCGTTGACCGTGCTGCTGCTGATCATCGTCTTCGGCAGTTTGGTGTCGGCGCTGCTGCCGTTCTCGGTGGCCGCGGTCGGCATTCTCGGCACCCTCGCCACGCTGTTCGTGATCGCCCAATGGGCCGACGTGTCGGTCTTCGCGATCAACCTGATCACCGGCCTCGGGCTGGGCTTGGGCATCGACTACGCCTTGCTGGTCGTCAACCGCTTCCGCGAAGAACTCGCCCGGGGTCTGGCACCGGCCGACGCCGTCGAACGCACGGTGGCCACAGCCGGTCGCACCGTCGCCGTCTCCGGCCTCACCGTGGCCTTCGTGCTCGGCTCGCTACTCCTCTTCCCCCAGTACTTCCTCAAGTCCTTCGGGTACGCCGGCATCGCCGTCACGCTGCTCGCCCTGACCGCCTCGGTCACCGCGCTACCCGCACTGCTCGCGATCCTCGGTCATCGCGTGGACAAGCTGAAGGTGCGCCGCGGCGACTTGGCTCCCAAGGACACCGGACTCTGGTCGCGGGTGGCTCGCACGGTGATGCGCTACCCCGTTCCGGTCCTGCTGATCACCGTGATCGGCCTCGTGGCGCTGGCCGCGCCGTTCACCTCGGCCGAGTTCACCCAGACCGATGCCCGGGTGCTCCCCGCAGACAACCCGGCAGCGATGGTCACCGCGACCCTTGCCGAGGAGTTCCCCGGCCAGGAAGGCAGCCCGATCAGCGTGATCCTTCCCGGCGCTGCCGACCAGGAGGCCGAGCTCGACACCTACGCAATCGCCGTATCGAAGCTGGCCGACGTGGTCCGGGTGGAGGCGCCCGACGGCGTCTACAAGGACGGCGCCAGGGTGGCGGACAACCCGCAAGCCACCGCGTTCGTGCACGGCGAGGATGCCCGGCTCTCCATCGTGAGCGACCTGCCACCGCTCAGCAGTGAGGCCCGCGATCAGATCGACCAACTACGCGGCGTGGACAACGACTTCGACGAGGTCCTGGTCGGCGGTGTCGGCGCTTCCTTCACCGACGCCCAGCACGCGCTGTACGAACGCGGCAAGCTGGCCCTCGCGTGGGTCGGCGTGGCGACGCTTTTCGTGCTCTTCCTCTACACCGGGTCGGTACTGCTGCCGCTCAAGGCGGTCGCACTCAACGTGCTCTCGCTGTCGGCGACGATGGGCATGCTGGTGCTCGTCTTCCAGGAGGGTCACCTGGGGTGGCTCGTCGGCGACTTCACGATGACCGGCGGCATCGACACCTCGATGGCGATCCTGATCGCCATCGTCACCTTCGCCTTGTCGATGGACTACGAGGTCTTCCTGCTGTCTCGGATCAAGGAGGAGCATGACGCCGGCCTCGACTCCACCGAGGCCGTGGCCCTCGGGCTGCAGCGCTCCGGGCGAATCATCACTGCCGCCGCGCTGATGCTGGCCGTGGTGTTCGCGGCGTTCGTGACAAGTGGGGTGACCAGCATCAAGGAGCTCGGGCTGGGTGTCGCCTTCGCGATCATCCTGGACGCGACAGTGGTGCGCGGGTTGCTGGTGCCCGCCCTGATGCGGCTGATGGGGCAGTGGAACTGGTGGGCCCCGGCACCGCTGCGCGCCTTCCACGCCCGCTTCGGGTTGTCCGACTGATCGACCGGCAGGATGCGCGGTCGCCGAGCCCCCGAGACTCGGGATCACCGCCCGCTGGGAGCCCGGTAAGTTGTCCTCCGTGCTGCTCAGCGACCGCGACATCCTGGCCGAGATCGATGCCGGACGGATCGTCATGGATCCGTGGGACCCGGCGATGCTGCAGCCCTCGTCGATCGATGTCCGACTCGACCGGTTCTTCCGGGTCTTCGAGAACCATCGCTACCCGCACATCGACCCGGCCGTCGAGCAGGACGACCTGACCCGGATGGTGGAACCAGAAGGCGACGAGCCGTTCATCCTGCACCCCGGCGAGTTCGTCCTCGGCTCCACCTACGAGGTGGTGTCCCTGCCCGACGACGTCGCCGCCCGGGTCGAAGGAAAGTCGTCGCTGGGCCGGCTCGGCCTGCTGACCCACGCCACCGCGGGCTTCGTGGATCCGGGCTTCTCCGGGCACGTCACCCTGGAGCTGGCCAATGTCGCGACCCTCCCGATCAAGCTCTACCCGGGCATGAAGATCGGCCAGTTCTGCTTCTTCCGGCTCTCCTCGCCGTCGCAGCATCCCTACGGCTCGGACAAGTACGGCTCGCGTTACCAGGGCCAGCGCGGCCCGACGCCGTCGCGCTCGTATCAGAACTTCCACCGCACCTCGATCTGAGCGCGGCCGCCGATGAGCTTCCAGCGGTACGTCGCGCTCGGCGACTCCTTCACCGAGGGGGTCGGCGATATCGACCCGACCCGGCCCAACGGGGTCCGTGGCTGGGCTGACCGGGTCGCCGCCGTACTCGCCCGAAACAACCCCGACTTCCGCTACGCCAACCTCGCGATCCGTGGCCGCAAGCTCGACCCGATCATCGCCGAGCAGGTCGAGCCCGCGCTCGCGATGAAGCCGGACCTGATCACCATCTACGCCGGGGCGAACGACATCATGCGCCCCAAGGTCGACATCGAAGCGCTCGGCGAGAGGTACGACGCCGCGCTGGCTCGGCTCGCCGGTTCGGGGGCACGGTTGCTGGTGTGGACGGCGTTCGATCCCGGTGACTCGGCGCTCTACCGGCCGCTGCGCGGTCGCTTCGCGATCTACAACGAGTTCGTGCGCCATTCCGCTGCCCGTCACGGCGCGGACATCGTCGACTACTGGTGGCTGCGGGAGTATCGCAACTGGGACTACTGGGACCCCGATCGGATGCACATGGGCCCGGTCGGTCACCAACGGATGGCGATCGAGGTGCTCGACGTCCTCGGTGTCGATCACGACCTGACACCGCTCCCCCTGCCGTCGCGCCCGGAGCTCAGTCGCGCCGAACAGCGTCGCGCCAATGCGACGTGGACCCGGGAGCACTTCGTGCCGTGGATCGGGCGCCGGGTCACCGGGCGCTCCAGCGGCGACAATCTCGACCCGCGCTGGCCGACGCTGGCACCGGTGGCGCCGGACTGAGCTCCGCTTGCTAAGCTCGGCCCCGTTCGTCTTCGGGCGGCACGCGGATGTAGCTCAGTTGGTAGAGCGCGACCTTCCCAAGGTCGATGTCGCGAGTTCGAATCTCGTCATCCGCTCCAGCTTCTTCCTCCTCCTCATCCTCCCCGAGCCCTTGTTCGGTGCTTTGGTGTCACCAGGTGACACCGATCGGCCGCGCTAGCACGACGACAGCGGCCGGCTCCCCGCCAAGGCAGTGCAACTGGGTCCGCAGGCGCGCACCGATCCCGGCCATTCCCTGCGACTCAATACCTCCGCGATGCCCGCGGCGGTGCGACACGGCTGGCCGAGTACCTGGCTGTAGCCGAGGCGCACGACGGCGAAGCCCAGGCCAGCCAGCTCAAGATCCCGGGCCAAATCGCGGTCGCGCTGTGTCGCCGAGGAGTGAAAGCCCCGGCCGTCCAGCTCGACCGCCACGCCCACGTCGTAGAGGACGTCGCGGTAGACGACACCGGAATCCGATACCTGGCGCACCTGGCGGCGGCCCTCAGGCAGGCAGTGAGCGCGCTCGACCTTGGTCAAGTAGGCATGCTCCAGCACTGAGTGGGTGCCTGCCGAGAGATCAGCCACTACGGAGCGCAACAGTGGGCCATGAGGGATCCGGTCTCGGGAGGCGAGAGTGGCGGCCAGGCGAGCAGGGGTGGTCCGACGCGCGCCGCAGAGATCGGTCAGCAGCGCGATGGCTGAGAGGGGATCCTCCGTAGCTGCGGCAAGATCGAGGGCCGCCTCTTCGAGTCGCAAGCGCGGCGGGGCGGCCTCCCACAGAACCCGATCCGCGAGGTGGCGCTGGCGGGTGACCGAGATGCCGGGCGGCGGGCACAGCTTGCGGGCGGCATCCACCACCACCCGGATCGGCCCCGGATGCCCCAACTGGCGTGCAGGTCCCGCCGCCGTGAGCGCCGACTCGAAGCCCAGCGCAGCCGGCTCGCAGACCAACACCGCCGCCCACGCTCGTTGCAGCCAGGTGGGCGGCCCGGTGTGTTCGACCAGGCACCCGGGCAGGATGACCGCCATCTCGCGGCGGCGTATCCACCGGCGCACATCAGGAGCACTCGCCCCGAGTGCCAGCGCTTGCTTGCGCGAGATCACTCCCGACTGCCGGTTCAGCAGGTCCGCCCATTGGTTCGTCACAGCGCCGAGGATGGCGAAACCCAGCGCTGGGCGGCTCGCCCGAAGGCCGCCGCTGTGCGCAACCAACACCTCGCGGCCACCTGTGCGGTGCTTTGGTGTCACCCAGTGACACCGATCGACCGCGCAAGCACGCAGGCGCCTTTATCGGCTGAGAAACTTGACTACTCCTGGGGTTGTTGGGGACAGTGGGATTTCGTTCTTCGACAGTTGGGCTTCCCCCATGACCACTAGTCCGCAGAATCGTTCGCTTCGGCGCGCCGCTGCCCGCTCCGGGCCGACTCGGCGTGCCGGTCTCGCGGCCCTCACGCTCGCCGTCGCCGCACTCGCGCCGCTCGGGCCCAGCTCCGCCGCGCCATCGAGTTCTACCGGCACCCCCGCCGGGACCGTCATGCCTGCGCTGACCGACGCGGTCGCCGGGCCATCCGCGCTCACCCCCGAAGCCCGCGCCGAGATCGCCCGCGTGCTGGCCGAGGGTACGACGGCAGCCCGGCTGGCCCGGGGCACGAAGGCCCAGAGCCCCGCCGTACTCGCCAAGCGGCTGATCCGGTGCGCCACCTTCGAGGAACAGCGCTACTGCCTCGGCCTCGGCTGGACCCAGGCCACCCCGACCGAAGCAGCCGGGCGGTTTGCGACGGCCGCGCAGCCCCTCAGCGCCCGCGCCTCGAGGGAGGCAGAACGCACCGGTGATCTCTCCGCGGCCGCGCTGCTCAAGCAGCGGGCGCGCCTGTCTCCAGAGGCACTCGCCCGGCTGGAGCGGGTCGAACTCCGGCAGGCGGCCCGGTCGGTCGCCAAGATCTGGCTGTTGCGTCACCAGATCCAGGGGACCCCGCTCCCGAACGGCTTCTTGGCTCGGCACCCGGAGGTCAGGACCTCGGCCCCGACCGCGCTCGCCCGTGGCGGCGGCAACCTCGCCAACCCGGTGAAGACCGTGCACGACTATCCGGAGAAGGGCCGGGTCCTCAACGAGACTCACGTCAACGACCAGCGGATGACCTACTGGTGCGGGCCTACCACGATGCAGATGATCGCCTGGACGAAGAAGGACCCGGTACGCAAGCAGCGCTACTGGGCCAAGCAACTGGGCACCACCACGAGCGGCACCGGGATCACCGACATGGTCCGGGTGATCAACAGCCAGACCAACTGGGACAAGCCGGAGCGCGCCGGGACCTACGTCGTCCTCGACATCTCCGACTTGACCTTCGGCCAGTGGACGCTCCTGATCCGCCGCCACGTGTGGGACTACCGGGCTCCGATGGTCTTCCACCCGGTCCTGCTCAAGGAGTTCTACCCCTACCTGGACGACGATGCGTCCGGGCACTACCAGGTGGGTCGCGGCTACGACAACAACCCCACCGGCCCCACCAAGGTGAGCTTCTTCGAGCCGTGGAACCAGCAGCGCTTCGACCCCTCCGAGCCATTCATCGAGCGGGTGCAGTGGCGCAGCGCCTACAAGAGCTACCGCGCCAACCAGGAGCACCACCTCCACAACATGGGGGTCTGAGGCGGTGGCCTCCCGGCGGCATGTCGTCCGCACCGCCCTCGCGGTGTGCTCGATGGCCATCGTGGTTGCCCTCGCCGGTTGCTCGGGGGAATCCCCCGAACAACCGGGGGCCTCTGCCGACGCGGGTACGGCGGGAGCGAGCGCCGGCGACGCATCCGCCGGAACCTCCGAGGACGCATCCCAGGAGCCGGCGGCCGGAGTGGACCTGGAGTGGGCCACAGCCGGCCCGATCGGCACCACCGTGGTCACCGGCGGCGACACCACCGTCGCGATTGCGGGCGGTCGAGCCAAGGTGAGCATCGGCGGAGCCGCCGTGCCGCTCCCGACACCCGGCGGGTACGCCGCCTCCGAAGCACTCCTCGACGAGGACTACGCCGTCGTGGTCTTCCAGGAGAAGACCGAATCGCAGCCCGGCTCGGCGACCGTGATCGAGCGGGCCACCGGCAGGTTGCTGCTGGTGGACGGCTACTCCGATGTCCCCACCGTCAACGGCGGAGCCTGGGCGTTGGGGAGCGACAGCTCCGGCAATGGCCTGTTGTTCCACGCGACCTTCGGCCCGAAGAACTCCTACTGCCTCGCCGCGCACGACCTCGCCGCCGATTCCGGCCGGATCGTGTGGTGCGCTCCCCAGGGCAGCGGCTTCAACGACGTACGGCAATCCCCGGCCGGGCTGACCGTGTTGAGCTTCACCTCGGGTAGGCCGAGCTGCCGGACACCCCTCGTGGTCGATCTCGCTTCAGGGGAAGCAACAGCACTCGCCGGACCAGGTGAATGTGCCGGCTGGGATTCCCTCCTCCTCGAGAGCGGCGCCGTGTGGTCGTCGGTACCCGACGAGAAGCGCGTCGAGGAAGCCACCTTCTCCGCCCAGAGCGAAGGCGACACCGCCAACCTGGGCATCGGCGACACCGGCAGCCTGACCTGGTGCGCCGGGGCGGCGTACTTCACCCGCCCGGAAACCGACGGCCAGAAGGCGGCGCTCATCCGGTGGGACGGAACCGCCGCGACGACCGTCTACGAAGCCCCGGGCAAGCCCGGCTTCCTCTCCGCGCCGCGCTGTGGTGGATCCTCGATCACGCTCACCGCCCGCTCCGAGGGTGGCGACGAGCAGGTCACCGCGGCGCTGGACTGAACAGGGACGAGGAGCCCCCGCGCAAGCCGCCTCTCCCGGCTGCGTACGGCGGCACCTACTCTTGTCGCGTGAGCTTCGCTGGATTCCCTGTCGCCGCGCTCGACTTCTATGAGGATCTCGAGGTCGATAACTCCAAGACCTTCTGGACCGCCCACAAGGACACCTACGACACGTGCGTGAAAACGCCCATGGATGCCTTGTGCGCGGAGCTCGCCGAGGAGTTCGGTGCGGCGAAGATGTTCCGGCCCTATCGCGACGTCCGCTTCTCCAAGGACAAGACGCCGTACAAGACCCATCAGGGGGCCTACATCCCCACCGGGGCGGCGACCGGTTGGTACGTCCAGCTCTCGGCACGCGGGGTGATGACCGGTGGCGGCTTCTACGACGCCGACTCCGCGCGGCTCGGCCGGGTGCGGGACGCCATCGACGCCGACGCTTCCGGCGCCGCTTTGGCCAGGATCGTCGCGACCCTGACCGACGCGGGGTGGGAGCTCGGCGGCGACACCCTCAAGACGGCGCCGCGTGGCTTCGACACCGACCATCCGCGGATCGGCTTGCTGCGTCACAAGTCGGTGATCTTCACTCGACAGCACGGCTTCGAACCCGTCATCCACACCCCCGACCTGGTCGGTGTGGTCCGGGCCGACTGGAGCGAGCTCCGGCCATTCATCGAGTGGGTAGCCACCTACGGGGACTGACCCCGCCACCGCCATGACACCCATAGACCCCCTCCCCACCGAGGTCGCCGTGCGCGACCCGGACGAAGTGCGCCTGCGCGACGGCACACGAGCCTGGATCGTGCCGCTGCTGAAGACGGATCGAGCCGCACTGGCACGGGAGTTCGAAACGCTCTCACCCGAGTCGCGGCGACGGCGGTTCCTGGCTCCGGTGATGCATCTGAGCGAGTCGATGCTGGAGCAGTTGGTCGACGACGTCGACGGGATCGATCACGTCGCCCTGGTGCTGATGGCTGAGAACCCCACCGATCCCCTGGCCGCGATCCCGGTCGGCATCGCGCGAGTGGTGCGGTACACCGAACAGCCGGCCGCCGCCGATCTCGCCGTCACCGTCAAGGACGCCTGGCAGGGACGCGGGGTCGCCTCTGCGCTGTTGGCGGCCCTGATTCCGCAGCGCCCGGCGGGCGTGACCCACATCCTGACCGAGGTGGTCACCGACAACCCGGCCTCGGTCGCCATGCTGAAGGCGTTGGGTGAGGTGCACACCCGCGACTCGGGCAACGGGATCATGGAGGTCGAGATCGATCTCGACGGAAACGGACCCTACGTCGCCACCGAGCCGGTGACCTTGCACAACCGATGGTGGCTGCGCTCGCGAGACCGTCTCTGTCCCTGGCTAGACGGCTAGCGAGTGGCGATGGGGGTCTGCGGCGGATTTCTGCCAAAATCGAACCCATGCGCGTTTCCGCGAAAGCCGACTATGCCCTGCGGGCGTTGATCGAGATCGCGGTGCGGCCCGACGACTCGGCGGTCAGCGCCGAGGAACTGGGCAAGGCCCAGGAGATCCCCCACGGCTTTCTCCAGGCGATCCTGGCCGATCTGCGCCGTGCAGGTGTCGTGGTCTCCCAGCGAGGCCAGCACGGTGGCTGGCGGTTGCTGCGCAAGCCCGAAGAGATCAGCGTGGCTGATGTGATCCGAGCCGTGGACGGTCCGTTGGTGTCTGTCTACGGGTTGCGCCCCGAGGGCGTCTCCTACAACGAGTCGGCCCAGGTGCTCCAGCACGTCTGGATCGCCGCCCGCTCTTCGCTACGCGAGGTCTTCGAAGTGGTCACGATCCGCCACCTGGCCGATCGGGCGCTCCCTCCCGAGGTCGCGCTGCGCACCCAGGACCAAGACGCCTGGGAATCCCACTAGCCGCACCGGCCGTGCCCCTGTCGGCGGGCAGCTGGAGCAGCGCGCAGCCCTGGTTTCTGCTCACCATGGTCATTCAGCTCACAATTTCCGCGTTCCCTTGCGTACCCCGGGAACCTCGGGGCACACTTAAGTTACTGATGAGTAGAACTCAGTAGTAACACCACACCCGGCAGACCCGGGTCCCGAGGGAAGGCAGTTCAGTGAGCCACTACCGCAGCAACTTGCGCGACATCGAGTTCAACCTCTTCGAGGTGCTGGGCCGTGACGAGGTCCTGGGCCAAGGGCCCTTTGCAGACATCGACGCCGAGACCGCTCGCGAGATCCTCAGCGAGGTCGACCGGATGGCGCGCGAGGACCTCGCCGCGTCGTACGTCGAAAGCGACCGCACCCCGCCGGTCTTCGACCCGGCCACCCACACCGCACCCGTTCCCGCATCCTTCAAGGCTTCCTACGACACCTGGATGGCTGCGGAGTACTGGCGGCTCGGGATTCCCGCCGAGCTCGGCGGCACCCCCGCTCCCGCCACCCTCAACTGGGCGATCGCCGAGATGGTGCTCGGCGCCAACGCGCCGGTCTGGCTCTACGCCTGCGGCCCCGCCTTCGCCGGGATCGTGCATCACAACGGCAACGAACGCGACCGCAAGATCGCCGAGCACATCGTCGAGCGCGGCTGGGGCACCACCATGGTGCTCACCGAGCCCGATGCCGGCTCCGACGTGGGCGCCGGCCGCTCCAAGGCCACGCTCAACGACGACGGCAGCTGGAACATCACCGGGGTGAAGCGGTTCATCACCTCCGGCGAGCACGACATGGCCGAGAACATCATCCACCTGGTGTTGGCCCGTCCGGTCGGCATCGAGGGTGTCGGCGGCCCCGGCACCAAGGGCCTGAGCTTGTTCATCGTGCCCAAGCACCACTTCGATCTGGAGACGGGCGAGCTGACCGGCGAGCGCAATGGCGCCTACGTCACCGGCGTCGAACACAAGATGGGCATCAAGGTCTCCAACACCTGCGAAGTCACCTTCGGCGATTCCAGCGTCGGTGGCGGCGAGGCCGCCCGCGGCTGGTTGCTCGGCGAGGTGCACGACGGCATCGCGCAGATGTTCCAGGTCATCGAGAACGCCCGGATGATGGTCGGCACCAAGGCGATCGCCACCTTGTCCACCGGCTACCTCAACGCGCTGGACTACGCCAAGAGTCGCGTCCAGGGCGCCGACCTGACCCGCGCCGCCGACAAGACCGCGCCGCGCGTCACGATCACCCACCATCCCGACGTACGCCGGTCGCTGCTGACCCAGAAGTCCGCAGCCGAGGCGATGCGCGCGCTGGTTCTCTACACCGCCAGCTGGCAGGACAAGGTGATGCTGGCCGAGCACTCGGGCCAGCCCGACGAACTGGCGGCAGCGGTCAACGACCTGCTCCTGCCCATCGTGAAGGGTTACGGCTCGGAGCGCTCGTGGGTGTTGCTGGGCACCGAGTCGCTGCAGACCTTCGGCGGCAGCGGCTTCCTGCAGGACTACCCGCTCGAGCAGTACGTCCGCGATGCCAAGATCGACACCCTCTACGAGGGCACCACCGCGATCCAGGGACAGGACTTCTTCTTCCGCAAGATCGTCAAGGACGGTGGCCGCGCTCTCGGGCATCTGGCCGGGGAGATCCAGGCCTTCCTGGCCGCCGACGCCGACCACTCCGAGGGCGAGGCCCGACTCAAGGTCGAGCGCGGCGCCCGCACAAGGGTGCAGTCCCACGCGTTCGTCTGTGAACTGGTCGAAATCGGATCGGACTGCTTCGTCGGACACGGCGTCATGTTCATCAACGATACGTTTGCGACCGGCGGGCCGGCTCAAGGTCGGAAAGAATTATGGCGCGGCACGCGCATCGGCGACCGGGTTTCCATCGGTTCGAATGCGACGATCCTGCCGGTGCAGATCTGTGACGATTCGGTGATCGGCGCCGGGGCCGTCGTGACGAGAGGAACATCGAGATTCCAGGGATCTACGCCGGGAATCCTGCAAAGTTGCTGCGCAAGCTGCCGTTGGCATTACCGAAGGAAAGGACCTGAGACTCGATGTCAAACAAGCCGGCAATTCCGTACGCGGACCTGTATGCCCAGTACCTCACGATCAAGTCCGACATCGACGCGGCGATCGAGGAGGTCGTAAAGTCCTCCGCCTTCATTCGCGGGCCCTTCGTGGAGCGATTCGAAAAGGAGTTGCCGGCGCCGGAGTGCGGCACTGCGTGTCCTGCGCCAATGGCACCGATGCCCTGTACATCGCGATGACCGGGGCTCGGGCTGGTACCCGGCGACGAGGTCATCACTTCGGCTCATTCTTGGATCGCGACGTCGGAGACCATCACCCAGGCGGGTGGGCGCGTGATCTTCTGCGACACCGATCGCGACACTTTCACGATCGACTGCGCTCGACTCGAGTCGCTGGTGACCCCACGGACGGTCGGGATCATTCCCGTGCACCTGGCAGGCCAGCCTGCGGACATGGATGCGGTGATGGCCGTAGCCGCGAAGCACAAGCTGTGGGTCATCGAAGATTGTGCCCAGGCGCATCTCGCGCAGTACAAGGGCCGGCAGGTCGGCACGTTCTGGGAGCCGCTCACGTTTTCCTTCTATCCGGGGAAAGAATCTCGGGCAATGGGGGACGCCGGTGCCATCGTCACTGATGATGCGAGCCTGGCGCGACGGATGGCCATTTTCGCCCGGCACGGCGGACTCACGAAGGGCGAGCACGAGATCGAGGGAATCAACAGCCGCCTGGACGGCCTGCAAGCCGCAATTCTCGGTGAAGTTACGGCACCTCCATTCCTGGACACAGGCCCGGCGTCGTCTCGCCAGCGAGTACAGCGAGCGGTTGCAACGTATCGGCGGGGTGCAGGTGCCCGTGATCGCTGCCGACAGGGAGCACGTATTTCATCTCTACATGATCAAGCACGAGCGCCGTGACGAGCTGGCGGCCTACCTGGCGCAGTCGGGCGTGCAGACCTCGATAAATTACCCGGTGGCGCTGCCTTTCCTGCCTGCCTATCGACGTTTCGGGCATCGTCCTGAGGAGTTCCCGAATGCCTTTGCCAATCAGTCCCGCATCGTGTCATTGCCCATGTTTGCGGAAATGACGGCGGCGCAAGTGCAGGCCGTGGTTCAGGCCATTGCGTCGTTTCCGGGCTAGTCCATGACCGACCGTTGCCGGAGCGGCTTGGGCGTGTTCGCGACTGGTGTCGCGCGCGTCGCGTCTGGCGGTCGCTGCAACATCCGTCGTTGCGACAGCCGGAGCGGGTGAACCCTGGATTGCGCCCGGCAATACGCAGGTGCGGCACGATGTCCAACTGCTCGTCGACTCCGGGGTGATCGACCTGCCCGTGTCGGCGTGGCCGATCGCCGCGTCGGACCTCGCGAACGCACTCGGCAGCATTGCCGAGGCAACGTCCCGCGCTCCCGGCCTTGGCGCGAGAGGGCCGGGGTCAGGGCTCCGCGACTTCCAAGCCCCTCTCCTCCGCCGCCCAGCTCGCCGCCGTCGCGCGCCTGCGTTCCCTGGCCAGCGAAGGCAGACGCCACCCTCGGCGTCGAAGTCGGCGCGGCCGCCACGGCCCACGCAATTGCGCACGTTCGCCGACACGCCGCGCGAGGAGGGCGAGGTCAGCCTCTACGCCA
Organism: Nocardioides sp.; assembly: GCA_037046605.1. Taxonomy (GTDB): domain Bacteria; phylum Actinomycetota; class Actinomycetes; order Propionibacteriales; family Nocardioidaceae; genus Nocardioides. The sequence continues at coordinate 2,843 of JBAOHF010000037.1, read as the reverse complement.
GCCAGCTTTCGTCGGCGCACGCTACGGCGGCCGCCTGCAGGTGACCGGGGCCATCGACCCCGACGACGATCGGCCAGGCCGCCTGGACGGCTCCTACGTGGCCGGCAAGTTCGGCAACTGGATCTTCACCCTGGGGCAGCAGGGAACGCTGGTGGGGCTCGGGCTGGGAAGGCAGCCTGATTCATCTCCAACCATTACGCGCCCGCCCGTGCCGGACGATCTCGATCGACCGCGCCGTCTCCGAACCCTTCGAGACCAAGTGGCTCAGCTGGATCGGACCCTGGCGCCTCACGACGTTCGTTGGCCAGATGGAAGGTACGCGCGACGATTACGCACACCCCATGTTCTGGGGCATGCGGGTTTCGGCGCGACCGCTCGATGGGCTGGAGATCAGTCTGGAACGCGCAGCACAGCTTTGCGGCGAAGGCCGTTCCTGCACCTGGGACGATTTCTGGAACATGTTCTCCGGCAACGACAACGCGGGCGAGAACGTCGATGCGGAAGACGAGCCGGGTAACCAGCTCGCGAGTTGGGATATTCGTTGGGCGTCGCCGATTGGTGAATGGAACTACGCGCTATACAACCAGCACACGGGCGAGTCGATCGACAACAAGATTCCGCGACCCTATCGCAGCATGGATCTGGTTGGCCTGGAAACGTGGGGTGCAGGATCCGATGGTGGCGGCTCGTGGCGCGCGGGCATCGAATGGTCGAACACACGCTGTGGCGGCACCGAGAACGGGCAGAAGCTCTGGGATTGCGCGTACAACAACGGGATATTCACCGACGGGTATCGCTACTACGGGCGGGTGATGGGTCATTCGATGGACGGTGACGGCGACATGTATTCGGCGCGATACATCAGGGTCGACAGCGAGGCCGATACCCTCACGGTCGTTGCGCGCTACTCCAGGATCAATCAGAACAAAATCGAGCCTGACACCCTCAATTCGGTCGCCCAGGGTGCGGAAGACTGGATTAGCCTCGACCTGAGCTATCGCCACCTCCTGCGGTCAGGTTGGTTGGAAGGCGGCGTCGGTGTCGACAGCCAGGACCGGAAATGGAATGGCGAGGACGCGGTCCTGCCGCGCGCCTACGTCACCTGGAATTACGCGCTCCGTTGAGGCCTACGGTGAATTTGTATCGTGTAACGGCGCCAGTTCCTGCGCTGCTGGCGCTGACCTGCATGCTGCTGTTCGCGACAGCGACGCAAGCGGAGCCGTGGGTCGGTCCCGGCGAGATGGCTTTGCGCCACGACCTGCAGCAACTGGCCGATGCGGGTGTGCTGCACGCTCCAACGATGAGTTGGCCGTTGCCCTGGTCCGACATCAAGCAGGACATCGGTGCTGCGGATTCGTCGAAGCTCAGCCCGCGATCCTGCAGTCAGCCCTGGGTCGCGTGCAGCAGCGCGCAGCACGCGGAGACTGCGACCGGCGGCGTTGATCTGCTGGTCGAAGTCGCGGGCACGACCGATCCCTGGGCCCTGCGTTCGTTCGAGGATCCCCCGCGCGAGGAAGGCGAACTTACGCGTGGCGGCCGACTGGACCGGCGGGCGATTCGCCTGGAAGCTCTCGGCCGGCTCGCCGCCAGTCCCGACGACGGCCAGGAGTTCCGCCCGGATGGTTCCTACGTCGCGATGAGCCTGGGCAACTGGAGCCTCAGCGCAGGTTACCTCGACCGGTGGTGGGGGCCTGGCTGGGAGGGCAGCCTTATCCTGTCCGACAACGCGCGCCCGGTGCCTTCATTCGGCATCGATCGCATCGAGGCAAAGCCGTTCACACTGCCGGTGTTGCGGTGGCTCGGTCCCTGGCGTTTCAGTACTTTCATGGGTCAACTCGAAGAGGACCGCGATTACCCCGAGGCACTGCTGTTCGGAATGCGGTTCGAATCGCGTCCGCTGCCATCCCTGCAGATCGCGGCGAGTCGCAGCGCCCAGTGGTGCGGCGAGGGCCGCCCCTGCGACCTGAGTACTTTCGGCGACCTGCTGACGGGCAACGACAACGACCAGGCGCTCGCCGACCAGCCTGGCAATCAGTTGGCTGGGTTCGACGTGCGCTGGTCCTGGCCGGGCGGGCGGGTGCCACTGGCGCTTTACGCGCAGGCGATTGGCGAGGACGAAGCGGGGTTCATGCCCTCCAAGTACCTCGGCTTGTTCGGAGCCGAAGGGTGGGGTGAGTGGGGAAGCCTGTCCTGGCGGGCGCATGCCGAGTACGCCGACACGGCCTGTGATTTCCCGACCTCGCCACCTGAATTCGGGTGTGCCTATACCAACGGCATCTATACCAGCGTCGACGCGGCCTCCGCCCAGGGCATTTCGGCGGCGTTGTTCTACCTGGCCGTGTACTCCCTGATGACCATCGGCGCCTTCGCCGTCGTCACGGTTATCAGCCGTGAGGGCGACGGACACACCTCGCTGGCCGACCTTCGGGGGCTTCCGACGGCTCGACCTGCGTTGGCGTTGGCCTTGGTGGTGTTCGTCCTTGCGCAGGCAGGCGTCCCCTTCACCGGCGGCTTCTTCGCCAAGTTTGGTGTGATCACTGCGGCAGTCGATGCCGGTCATTGGTGGATGGGGGTGGCCGCCATGGTTTCCGCCGTCGTTTCGGCGTTCCTCTACCTGCGCATCGTCGGTGCCATGTATTGGCCCTCCGATGAGGCAGAGGACGGCGCGACCCCAGCGGTCACCCGGGCACAGTTGCCGTTTCCCCGCACCGCCGGCATCGCGCTTGGTCTCTGCCTGGTGGGCGTGTTGATCATCGGCATCTTCCCGGGTTTGATCACCAACCTCACCCGCCAGGCAACCGTCATCCTCGGCTGAGTAGCCGGGGGTGCGTGCCCGATATCGG
>JBAOHF010000036.1:0-147103 GCA_037046605.1 Nocardioides sp. | reverse complement strand
TCGGCCAAGCCGAACTCGTGGGCCTGCTTGCCGGTGAGCGTGCGACCCTGGTTGAGCGGGTTCTCCAAGATCAGCGTCACCGCCTTGTCGGCGCCGAGCAGGTTCGGCACCAGCCACGCGCCGCCCCAGCCGGGGATCAGCCCCAGCATGACCTCGGGCAAGCCGACGGCAGCGGCGGTGTCGAGCACGGTCCGGTAGTCGCAGTGCAGCGCCACCTCAAGGCCACCGCCCAGGGCCAGGCCGTTGATGAAGCCGAAGCTCGGCTTGCCGCCGCCCGGAGAGCTTGCCGAATACGGCATGGCCGAGTTCGGCAATCGCCCGGACTCCGTCGGAGCCGGACGCCGCGATCGTGGTCAGGTCGGCTCCGGCGGCCAGGATGAACGGCTTGCCGGTCACGCCGATCGCGGTCGATCTCAGGGTCGGCAAGGGCGGCGTCGATGGCAGCGTTGAGACCGAGCATCGACTTGGGGCCGAACGTGTTCGGCCGGGTGTGGTCGAGTCCGTTGTCCAAAGTGATCAAGCCGAGTACGCCGGTGGTGTCTTGCGCTCCGCGGGGAGGCAGGGTCACCTTGCGCAGCAACGCTTGGGTCACCACCTCGCCATCGGCGGGCAGCGCCTCTGCGCGGGCGAGCAGGGCGGTCAGGTCGGTGTTCTGTGCCATCTCAGGCGGCCTCTCCATCGTTCTCGGAAGCATCGGTCTTGGCAGCATGGGTGTGGCCAGCGTCCTTGGTGCCGGCAGACGAGGCCCCCCAGTGCGGGTTCTCCCAGATCGACGGTGCCGCCCATGCCGATGCCGACGCACATGGTGGTCAGCCCGTAGCGGATCGTCGGGGCGCTCCTCGAACGCGGCGCGCGAGCTGGTTCATCAGTCGGATGCCCGGACGATGCGAGCGGGTGGCCCATGGCGATGGCGCCGCCGTAGGGGTTGACGCGGGGGTCGTCCTCGGCGATCCCGAAATGGTCGAGGAAGGCGAGCACCTGGACGGCGAACGCCTCGTTGATCTCGATAGGCGCCGATCTCGTCGATAGTCAGGCCGGCCTTGGCTCAACGCCTGCTCGGTGGACGGGATCGGGCCGGCGCCCATGATCTCGGGTGCAACACCCGCGAAGGCCCAGCGAAACCAGTCGCATCTTGATCGGCAGACCAAGCTCGATCGCGCGTCTCCTCGTCGGCCAGCAGGCAGCGCGGTGGCGCCGTCGTTGATGCCCGAAGCGTTGCCGGCGGTCACGTTGCCATGCGGCCGGAACGGCGTCTTGAGTCCGGCCAAGGAGTCCATCGTGGTCTCCGGTCGCGGCGCCTCGTCGGTGGTGGCCAGCCCCCAGCCCTGCTCGGCCGAGCGGGTCGCGACGGGCACCAGGTCGGGCTGGATCTTGCCGTCGGCGTACGCCGCGGCGGTGCGCTGCTGGGACCGTACGGCGTAGGCGTCGGCGCGCTCCTTGGTGATCGCTGGGTAGCGATCGTGCAGGTTCTCCGCGGTCATGCCCATCACCAGTGCGTCGGTGTCGACGATCCGTTCGGCAACGATCCGCGGGTTCGGGTCGACGCCCTCGCCCATCGGGTGTCGGCCCATGTGCTCGACGCCGCCGGCGATGGCGACGTCGTAGGCGCCGACGGCGATGCCGGCCGCGGTGCTGGTCACTGCGGTCATGGCGCCCGCGCACATCCGGTCGATGGCGAAGCCCGGCACGCTCTGCGGCAAGCCGGCGAGCAGTGCGGCGGTCCGTCCGATGGTGAGGCCCTGGTCGCCGATCTGGGTGGTGGCAGCCACCGCCACTTCACCCACTCTGTCCTTGGGCAGGTCCGGGTTGCGGGTCAGCAACTCAGAGATGCACTTGACCACGAGATCGTCGGCGCGGGTCTCGGCGTACTGGCCCTTGGCCTTGCCGAAAGGGGTGCGGACGCCGTCGACGAAGACGACCTCACGAAGGGTACGGGGCACAGCGACCTCCTGATCGAAACGGATGACCACAATGTTACCGGGTGGTAACCAGTTGGGCGAGCGGGCCTCATGTGTGGCCCTGGTCACGTTGTCGCAGGTGCTCAGGGTGAGATCGCGGCGTCAGGATGCGTGGCGCGTCCTGCAGGTGGGCGGCCGCGGAATATCGTGGGGGGTCTCGAGCGCTGCACCCATCCGACCCAGGAAGGAGTCCTCGTGAGCAAGTTGGTCCATATCGTCGATGACGTGCCCGAGTTGACCGGTCATACCGGTCTACTGCCGATGGTCGTCGTGCTCGACGGGTTCCTGGATGCCGGACAAGCGGCGGTGCTGGCAGCCGGGACGATGCTCAACGCATCACCCGAGGGGCGCGTGGTGGCGACGTTCGACGTGGATTCGTTCTACGACTACCGCGCGCGGCGGCCGGCGATGTCCTTCGTTCGCGACCACTACGAGGACTACGACGCTCCGCGGCTGGTGGTTCGGTTGCTCACCGATTCGGGCGGAAACCCCTACCTGATGCTGCGCGGACCGGAGCCCGACACACGATGGGAAGCCTTCTGCAAGGCGGTCCTGGAGGTGATCGATCGATTCGGGGTCAGCCGAGTGATCAGCCTCGGCTCGGTGCCGATGGGGGTCCCGCATACCCGGCCACTGCAGATCACCCCGCACGCCAACGATCCCGCGCTGATCACCACCGAGTCCCGATGGCAGACCGAACTACGGATCCCGTCGAGTGCCCAAGGGCTGCTCGAACTCCGTCTCGGCGAGTGGGGTCATCCCGCGCTGGGGTTCGTGGCCCATGTGCCGCACTACCTTGCACAAATCGAATACCCCCAAGCCGCTGTGCCTCTGGTCGAGCACGTCGAGCGGGCTGGCGGCTTGCTGATCGACGTCACCGAATTGCGCGGGGAATCGCTGCGCAAGGAGGGGGAGTTGCGCTCCCACATCGAGGACAACGACGAACTGCGTGAGCTGGTCGCCGGTTTGGAGCAGCAGTACGACGCCTTCGAGCGCGCCCAGGGCACCTCGTTGTTGGCCGAAGAGACGCCGCTGCCGACGGGTGAGGAGATCGGGGAGCTGTTCGAGCAGTTCCTCGCCGGCCTCGACGGTCCCGACGCCGAAACCCGTTCGGAGTAGGTCCCCGGCTGGGTTTGCCCTGGTCCCGGGCCGTGCGTGCTGCGATGCGGTGGCTCCGGCGACCGAGATGCAGCACGTCGTACGAAGAGCAGCGCGTCGCCTGACAAGATGTCGCTCGTGCCAGCGACGACTGCCGAACTACTTGCGCTCTTCGATCTCGAGGAGATCGACGACAACCTCTACCGCGGCGGCCAGCCGGAGACGATGCTTCCGCGTGTCTTCGGGGGACAAGTAGCCGCGCAGGCATTGCTGGCGGCCACCAAGACGGTCGAGGAGGGTTTCAGCGCGCACTCGCTGCACTCCTACTTCCTGCTCCCCGGTGACACCCAAGTGCCCATCGTTTACGACGTGGAGCGGCTGCGCGACGGACGCTCCTTCGGCACCCGGCGGGTCGTCGCCAGGCAGCACGGACGACCGATCTACTACCAGACGGTGAACTTCCAGCGGGCCGAGGACGGCTTCGAGCACCAGGACGCCATGCCCGAAGGCCGCGGCCCCGAGGAGAGTATGTCGATGCCCGACATCATGCGCATGCGGGGCATCACCGGGGCGAGCTTGTGGGAGCGCGAGTGGTCGGCGGTGGAGTTGCGCTACGCGGGCACCTCCACCATGGGGCTCCCCGAGGATCCGGAGCATCCCGCCAAGGCGCGGGTCTGGATGCGGGTGGCCGGGGAGTTGCCCGACGACCCGTTGGTGCACCTGGCTGCCTTCACCTACGCCTCGGACCTGACCCTTCTCGGTTCGGCGTTGATCCCGCACGGGGTGCATATCGCTTCGCCCGGCATGCAGACCGCGTCGCTGGATCACTCGGTCTGGTTCCACCGGCCCTTCAAGGCAGATCAGTGGTGGCTCTACGACCAGGTCTCCCCGGCTGCGTACGGCGGCCGCGGCCTTGCCATCGGCCGCGTCTTCACCCCTGACGGCGTTCTCGTGGCAACGACGGCCCAGGAGGGCCTGATCCGGCAACGCCAGGTGTGACTGGCGGCGCACGAGGCGGCTGCGGGTTCTCTCGCGAATGGGTGTCCCCCTTCTCCGTTTGACGCATTCTGAACAGGGAGCCTCGGTGCCAAACTCCCTTCATGACCGTTGAGAAGTGGGAGCGACGGGCAGAAGTGCCCTTGATGTTGTTGGCCCTCGCCTTTCTCGTTGCCTACGCCTGGCCTGTGCTCGATCCAGGCATGGAGCGGGGCACCCGAGAGTTCTTGGACATCGTCTCGTGGACGGTGTGGCTGGCCTTTCTGGCGGACCTCTTGATCAGGCTGCTGCTTTCCGATGACAAAGGCGAATATGCGCTCCGGCATTGGTACGACGTCGCGCTCGTCGCCCTTCCCTTGCTTCGCCCTCTGCGTCTCTTGCGCCTACTGGCACTGCTTCGAATTCTGGACCGCTCGGCTGCCGGCTCGCTTGCTGGTCGAGTCCTCGCCTACATGACGGGTACAGCAGTGCTTGCCGTCGTTCTTGGAGCGCTGGCGGTTGTGGATGCGGAGCGGAATGCGGCGGGGGCGACCATCACCAATTTCGGAGATTCACTGTGGTGGGCCTGCACAACTGTCACGACAGTGGGCTACGGAGACTTCTACCCGGTCACATTGACCGGGCGAGTCGCAGCGATCGCATTGATGGTCGTGGGAATCGGGCTGGTTGGGTCGGTAACGGCCTCGATGGCGACCTGGTTGCTCTCACGCACCGTCAGTTCAGCGGGTGGGTGAGTGATCACCTCATCCCTCGAAAGCGTGCGGTCCTGTGGCTACCCGGCCCACGATTCGCCGCAGTGACCTGCAGGTATGGCGGTCATTGCGGGCGTTGTCAGAGCTGACCGGTCGTGCGAGGCTGCCCTGCATGTTGAGGCTGGGGGCAGTGGTCATGAGGGTCTCTGACGTCGAAAGAGCAGCCACCTTCTGGTCGTCGGCGCTCGGTTTTGAGCGGCAACCGGGCAATGCATCGTTCCTGCTGCCAGCCGGAGTGCCGGAAGGCACACCCGGTACCCGCCTGCACCTCGATGGTGAAGATCGGACGCACCTCGACCTTTGGGCTGAGGATGAGGCCGATCAGCAGGCCCAAGTCGAGCGCTTGATTTCCTTGGGCGCTCGCCGGGTGGACTGGGAGTACCCCGCCGACGCCGACTTCATCGTCCTGGCCGACCCCGACGGCAATCTGTTCTGCGTCATCGCCTGAGCCCGCCAGCGCCAGGTGTGAATCGGTTGGTCAGGCGAGCAGACCGCGCAGGGTGTCGATCGTGTCGGCCTCTTCCGCGGTCTTGTCGTCGCGGTAGCGGATGACGCGGGCGAAGCGGAGGGCGACGCCACCGGGGTAGCGGCTGGACCGTTGGACTCCGTCGAAGGCGATCTCGACGACCTGCTCGGGGCGGACGGTGACGACCCAGTCGTTGCGGTCGGTCATCAGTTCGGTGAAGCGCTCGGTCTGCCAGCGCAGCATTTCGTCGGTCATCCCTTTGAAGGTCTTCCCGACCATCACCAGATCGCCGGTCTCAGGGTCGCGGGCGCCGAGGTGGATGTTGGACAGCCAGCCCGCGACGCCTCCCCGATCCCTCCTCGATCGCGAGCACCACGAGGTCGAGGGTGTGCACCGGCTTCACCTTCACCCAAGCCGCGCCACGCCGGCCGGCGTCGTAGGGCGCCTCGAGGTTCTTCACGATCACCCCCTCATGACCGGCGCGCAGAGTCGCGGCCGCGAACTCCTCGGCGGCCTCGACCGAGTCGGTCACCAGCCGATCGACCCGATAGGCACGGGGAACCAGGCGGTCGAGGGCCGCCAGTCGCTCGGACGTCGTTCGATCAAGGAAGTCGACGCCGTCCAGGTGCAGCAGGTCGAAGAAGTACGGCGTCACGCGGGCATCGGTCGCCGCCTGGGAGGCCGTCCGTGAAGCGGTCTCCTGGAAGGGGCGCGGCCGACCTTCGGTGGTCATCAACAGCGCTTCGCCGTCGAGGATCGCCGTGTCGGCAGGCAGCGCGCGAACCACCTCGACCACTTCGGGCAGGCGCTTCGTGATGTCATCGAGACTGCGGGTCACCACGAGGACGTCACTGCCCTGTTTGTGGACCTGGATCCGGATCCCGTCCAACTTCGCATCCAGCGCCACGGCGCCGGGTCCCGCCTTGGACAAGCGCCTCGGCGACCCCGGGAGCAGAGGAAGCCAGCATCGGCAGCACCGGCCGGCCGACGGTGAGCCGGAACTGCGCCAAGGCACCTTGCCCGCCCGTGAGTGCTGCGGCCACGACCACCGGCGTGGAGCCGGCCATCATCGCGGCGCGCCGGATGTCGGCCAGGGCGAGTCCGGCCGCGGCACCTGCCGCCTCCTGGACCAGAGAATCCAATGCGCCTTGCCGCACCTCCCCGGCGATCAATCCGCGCAGGTATCCCTGCTCGGCCTCGGTGGCCTGACCCATGAGCTCGGTCAGCATCTCGATCCGACGGGTGCTGGAGCCGCTTCCGGTCAGGCCAGCCATCTTCTCCAGGGCACCGTCGACGCCGACAACGGTGAGAGTTGGCTCGGCAGCGGGGGCGGGCATTCCGGAGAGGCTGCGATAGCCGACTCCCGTGCGTCGCTGGCGCAGGGAACCACCGAGCCAGCTGGCAACGATCTCGACAAGGGTCGAGTCGCGCTCGTCATCTGCCCGCGCGAGCACGGCCGCCAGGGTTGCCACCTTCGCTTTGCGCGACCGGGTGGCCGCGACTTCTCGGGAGGCTTCGACGATCTCGACCAGTCGCATGGCGCCCATTCTGGCTGCAGCCACCGACCACCGCGCTGCGGCTGCGTCGACCGGGAGCGGTCAGCGCGCTGCCGGCTAGCCGATGCGGCCGCGTACCTCGAAGAGTTCGGGGAAGAAGGTGAGATCCAGTGCGCGACGCAAGAAGGAGACTCCGGAGGAGCCGCCGGTGCCGGTGCGACCGCCGATTGTGCGTTGCACCACCTGCAGATGCCGGAAGCGCCATTGCTGGAAGTTGTCCTCGATGTCGACGAGTTCCTCGCAGGTCTCATAGACCAGCCAGTGGGCATGCGGGTCGGCGTAGACGGTCTCGAACGTCGCGACCAGCTCGTCGTCCAGCGCATACGGCAAGGTGACGTCGCGGTTCAACACGCGCTCGGGCACGGCGTACCCCTTGCGCGCGAGGTAGCGCAGGAACTCGTCGTAGAGGCTGGGCTCGCGCAGCAACTGATCGAGCTCGGCACGGGCCTGATGGTCGTGGGTGAAGACCTTGACCATGTCTTCGTTCTTGTTGCCGAGGAGGAACTCCACCTCGCGGTACTGCGCCGACTGGAAACCGGAGGAGGAAGCGAGGTAGGGCCGGATCTCGGCGTACTCACTCGGGGTGAGGGTGGCCAGCACAGACCATTGATCGGTCAGCGAGTGCTGGATGTGCTTGACCCGAGCGAGTCGCTTGAGGGCAGGCGAGAGCTCGTCGACTGCAACCAGCGCGCGAGCGGATCTCAACTCGTGGATCATCAGCTTCAGCCACAGCTCCGAGGTCTGGTGCTGGATGATGAAGAGGAGCTCGTCGTGCTCTCGGCTCAGCGGTTGCTGCGCCGACAGGAGTACGTCGAGGCGGAGGTAGTCGCCGTAGCTCATCGACGTCGAGAAGTCCCGACGGATCCCATCTTCAAGTTCTCTCTTGGCTTTCGCATCACTCACTCTCGTCATGCTAATGGCAGCGCGCTGGCTTCCCTGACCGATGAACGCCTCCCAGCCGGAGCCCTAACCGGCCTAACGAGCCACGCCTCGTCGGACACCCTGCGTACGATCCTCGCCATGTCCGACATCGGCTCGCCCGCGGAGCTGCGGTGGCGGCCCAGCTGGCCGTGTTCGGTGGGTTCCGCGTTGCGAATCCACCGTCGGGGCGGTGGCGACCCGACGTACAAGATCGACGAGGCGGGCGTGCATTGGCGAGGAATCCGGACCCCCGACGGCCCGGCGACATTGGCGATCGCTCCAGCCCGCGAAGGTGAAGTTCGCGCGCGCGCTTGGGGTGACGGCGCCTCCTGGGCGTTGGAGTCGGTGCCCCGGCTGCTCGGCGCCGACGACGATCCCGCGGGCTTCGAAGCGCGCCACCCCGCGATCGCCGAAGGCCAGCGGCGCTACCCAGACTTGAGATTCGGTCGGTCCGACCGGGTGATGGAAGCGCTGATTCCCGCGATCCTGGAGCAGAAGGTCACCGGCAAAGAGGCCTTCGGCGGTTTCCGATCGCTGGTGCATCGCTACGGCGAACGCGCGCCCGGCCCCGGCGGGCCCCTCCGGTTGTGGGTGCAACCCGCACCGGCCCGGATCGCCACGGTGCCTTCCTGGGAGTGGCTCAAGATGCACGTCGATCCCGCTCGGTCACGGGCGATCGTCACCGTGTGCCGAGTGGCCGACTCGCTGGAGCGGCTCAGCTCAGTGCGTCCGGAGGAGGCCGACCGGAAGTTGCGCAGTCTGCCGGGGATCGGGGTGTGGACGAGCGCCGAGGTGCGCCAACGCGCATTCGGCGACCCCGACGCGGTCAGTTTCGGCGACTATCACCTGGCCAAGGAGGTCGGTTGGGCGCTGCTCGGTCATGACATCGACGACCAGGAGCTTGCCGAAGTGCTGGAGCCTTACCGCCCGCACCGAGGCCGCGCGGCGACGTACGCCCTGCTCGGTGGGGTGAAGCGCCCGCGCCGTGGCCCGCGGATGTCGCTGCCCACGCACTACCCGACCGGCTGAAGCAGACCGCTCCCACGTGCCGCGCACGACACGGCAACAGCGATGTCGGTGGCCGGTCGTAGGCTCGGGCGCATGCGCCCGATCACCGACCTCGAACGCCGTGTCCATCCCTTCGAGGTGATCTCCGACTTCGAGCCCTCAGGTGACCAGCCGGCGGCGATCGCGGAGATCAGCCGCCGCATCAAGGCGGGGGAGCAGGACGTCGTGCTGCTCGGCGCGACCGGCACCGGCAAGACCGCGACGGTGGCCTGGGTGGCTGAGCAGATCCAGCGACCGATGCTGGTCATGCAGCCCAACAAGACGCTGGCCGCCCAGTTCGCCACCGAGCTGCGCGAGCTGATGGGCAAGAACGCCGTGGAGTACTTCGTCTCCTATTACGACTACTACCAACCCGAGGCCTACGTCCCGCAGACCGACACCTACATCGAGAAGGACTCCTCGATCAACGACGAGGTCGAGCGGCTGCGGCACTCCGCCACCAACTCGCTGCTGACTCGCCGGGATGTGATCGTGGTGGCCACAGTCTCCTGCATCTATGGCCTCGGCACCCCACAGGAATACGTCGACCGGATGGTGCGGCTGCGGGTCGGCGAGGAACAAGACCGCGACTCGGTGCTGCGCAGGCTGGTGGACATCCAATACACCCGCAACGACATGAGTTTCACCCGCGGCACCTTCCGGGTGCGCGGCGACACCTTGGAGATCTTCCCGGTCTATGAGGAGCTCGCGGTCCGGATCGAATTCTTCGGCGACGAGATCGAGCGGTTGATGACCTTGCATCCGATCACCGGCGAGGTCCTCACCGAGGACCAGGAGCTCTACGTCTTCCCCGCCTCGCACTATGTTGCGGGGCCGGCGCGGATGGAGCGGGCGATCGGCGGGATCGAAGCGGAGTTGGCCGACCGGCTCGCCTGGTTCGAGCGGCACGGCAAGTTGCTGGAGGCCCAGCGGCTACGGATGCGCACCACCTACGACATCGAGATGATGCGACAGGTCGGGTCCTGCGCAGGGATCGAGAACTACTCGATGCACATCGACGGCCGCGAGCGCGGGTCGGCGCCCAACTGCCTCATCGACTACTTCCCCGAGGACTTCGTCCTTGTGGTGGACGAGTCGCACGTCGCTGTGCCACAGATCGGCGGCATGTACGAAGGCGACATGTCTCGCAAGCGAAACCTGGTCGATCACGGCTTCCGGTTGCCGAGCGCCATGGACAACCGGCCGTTGAAGTTCGAGGAGTTCCTGGAGCGCATCGGCCAGACCATCTATCTCTCCGCGACGCCGGGCAACTACGAGCTGGACAAGATCGGCGGCGCCCAGAACGCCGTCGAGCAGATCATCCGGCCCACCGGCTTGATCGATCCCGAGGTCGTCGTCAAGCCCACCAAGGGCCAGATCGACGATCTCATCGCCGAGATCCGAGAGCGTGCCGAGAAGCGACGAGCGGGTCCTGGTCACCACGCTCACCAAGAAGATGGCCGAAGATCTCACCGACTATCTGCTCGACGCGGGCATTCGCACTCGCTATCTCCACTCCGAGGTCGACACCCTCAAGCGGGTCGAGCTGCTTGCGTGATCTGCGCCTGGGCACCTACGACGTTCTGGTCGGCATCAACCTGCTCCGCGAGGGTCTCGACCTACCCGAGGTGTCGCTGGTGGCGATCCTCGACGCCGACAAGGAAGGCTTCCTGCGCTCGGACAAGTCGCTGATCCAGACGATCGGTCGTGCCGCCCGCAACGTGTCCGGCCAGGTCCACATGTACGCCGACAAGATCACCCCCTCGATGGAGGCCGCCATCGAGGAAACCAACCGCCGTCGTGAGAAGCAGGTCGCCTACAACACCGAGCACGGCATCGACCCGCAACCGCTGCGGAAGAAGATCGCCGACATCACCGAGATGCTGGCGCGCGAGGACGAAACCACCCAGGAACTCCTGGCCACCTATCAACACCTCGACCCACGCTCGAAGAAGGCGCCCGTCCCCGGCTTGTCCCGCTTGGACAAGGACGGCTCCCGGCCCGAACTTGCCGGCTTGCCCAGCGCGGATCTCGCTCAGCTCATCCAAGAGCTGACAGATCAGATGAAGGCCGCGGCCGGGGAGCTCCAGTTCGAGTTGGCGGCACGTCTGCGCGACGAGATCTCCGACCTCAAGCGCGAATTGCGGCAGATGATCCAAGCCGGAGCGAAGTAGTCGCTCCCGAGAGTCAGGACTCTCGCGACGCCACCGCCATGCCCACCAAACGGGAGATGACCAGCGCGATGTACATCACGCCCGCAACCTCCTCGATGATCACCACCGAGCGCGCGTGCTCACTGATCGGCAGGATGTCGGAGAGTCCGACGCTGGTGAGGGTCGTGAACGACAAGAACAACAGCTCATAGAACCTGAAGTCGGCCGTGTCACCGGCCGCGAAGGCGCCCGGCTGGAGCAACTGCACGGCGACGTAGACGTAGGAGAAGGCCCAGGCGAGCACCGTGAAGGTCGCGCCGGTGGAGTAGAGCTCGTCCCGAGTGACCACCGTGTCCTTGAAGACGTAGCGGATCATCGCCCAGGCGACATAGAAGTAGAGGCTGGCGTGCACGAGCGCGGAGCTCAACACGACGGCGTTGCTGCCCGGGCGGATCGCCTCGGCGACGGTGAGGATCATGGCCGGCACACCGAGCAGCGCCGCCACCCAGTTGAGCGCCGGCGTCCGGCGTACCGACCAGACGGCCAACAGCACGATGCAGATACTGACCACGCCGAGCAGCGTGCGCGCGGTTGGGCTGTCGCCGAAGAAGGGATAGGCCACCACCGCGGCTAACTGTGCGCCGAGCAGCACGGCGGACGGGTGTTCCGTCAGGCGATCCCTGAGCCTCACGCGGGCCCTTCGAGCGCGCGGCGCTGCTGCTCCAGTGCGCGGGCTTGGTCGCGGGCAGCCCGACGCTGGAGTTTGAGCTCACGTTGGGCGACCACCTCCCGCCGAGTGGCTGTCAATCGCACGGCCTTGGCGCTGGTAGCCGCCATCACGATGAACGGCCAGGGGAACGGGTCCCACCCGGTCAACAGATTGCCGCCTTCGTGCCGTCCTCCGGCGAAGATCCAGATCGTCCACATCAGCGCACTCAGCCACAACACGAGGACCCAGGCGCTACGACGCTGATTCCGGTAGTAGGCCTCGGCTTCGGCCTTCAGATCCGGAGAGGCGACAGAGGCGACAGTTGCCACGGGCAGCAACGGCGCGGCGGGAAGGAGATCCTCCAACACCGGCGGAAGGTCACCCAGCATTTTGCTGGCCACCACTGCGCCCGAGCGCTCGTCGAACTCCTCGTGATCGAGTCGGCCCTCGGCGAAGGCGTCGGCCAACGCGCGATGCACCAGATCCCGATCGACGTCGGCGGCACGAAGGTGGGCGTGGCGCGGATCGCGCGGATCTCGCTCGAACTCTGCCCACAACTCTGGTCCGGCCATGGCCTGAGTGTAGGAGGACGCCGGGTGAAGTGGGGGGTGACGTGGCCCGGACGCTCGGCTGGGCCCGGCTGGCGGGGCTCGGCTGGCTGGGCTCGATTGCCCGGGCTCGATGGCTTGGGCTCGATAGAGAGCGTGCGCGTCAGAACTGCATGAAGATGACGAAGAACCCGAAAAGGACCACCACGAAGGTCGCGATGAACATGACGAAGAAGGCTGTGCCGAAGACTGCCGGGAGCAGGTTGCGTCGTGGTTGGACGATGGCCGTCGGCCGGCGTTCGATCTTGGTGGGGAGCAGATCGGACAATGAGTCCAGGAGGTCGCCGAGGGTCTTACTGCCCACCACAGCCGTGGAGCGCCGATCGAACTCGGCTGGATCCAGCCGTCCGTCGGCGAACGCGTCGGCAAGCGCCTGAGCGACGACTTCCCGGTCTGCGTCGCTGGCAAGCAGCTCGCGGTTCTCGGGCTCGCGTGGGTCGCGAGCGAACCTGCCCCACATCGCCTCGTCGGTCATGCCGGAAGTGTAGACACCGATTTCAGAGGCGATGTTGCGACAAGGGCGATCTCACTACAGTGGCCAAGGTGAAGGTTGTCGACACCGATCTGGCGATCATCGGGGCAGGACCAACGGGCCTGTTTGCCTGCTACTACGCCGGCTTCCGTGGCCTCCGAGTGGCCTTGATCGACTCGCTGCCCGAGCTCGGCGGGCAGATCACGGCGATGTACCCGGAGAAGGCGATCCTCGACGTTGCCGGGTTCCCCAATGTGAAGGGCCGCGACCTCGTCGCGGGGTTGGTGGTGCAGGCACGAAGCGCCGACCCGCAGCTCCTCCTGGGCCGTACGGCGCTCACCTTGGACCAGGACGTCGACGGCGTCTCCCTCGGGCTCGACGACGGGTCGACCGTGCGTGCAAGCGTGGTGTTGATCACCGCGGGAATCGGCACCTTCTCGCCGCGGCCGTTGCCGGCGGGCGACGGCTGGGTGGGCCGGGGCTTGGAGTTCTTCGTGCCCTCTTTCGCGCCGTACGCCGGCAAGGATGTGGTCGTCGTCGGGGGAGGAGACTCTGCCTTCGACTGGGCACTCCACTTGGAGCCGATCGCGCGCTCGGTCACGTTGATCCACCGGCGCGAGGGTTTCCGCGCTCACGAGCGGAGCGTCGCCGCCGCGCGGGCAAGCTCGGTGCGGATGATCACCCGCGCCCAGGTCATCCGCATCGGCGGGGCCGACTCGGTCAGCGAAGTCGAAGTGGTCGTGGACGGCGAAGGCTCAGAGACACTGCCCGCCCAGGCCGTGATCGCCGCATTGGGTTTCGTGGCGGATCTCGGGCCGATCCAGACCTGGGGATTGACCACCGAGCGCCGCCACGTGGTCGTCGACTCCTCGATGCGCACCAGCCGGGAGCGGGTCTTCGCCGCCGGAGACATCACCGAGTACCCCGGTAAGGTCCGGCTGATCGCCGTCGGCTTCGGCGAGGCGGCGACCGCGGTCAACAATGCCGCCGTCGTCGTCGATCCGGTAGCACACGTGTTTCCGGGCCATTCCAGCGAGGGCAGCTGAACCTAAGACCAACCGAGAGGAACGGCATGAAGATCAGTGTGGACTTCACCTTGTGCGAGTCGAACGGCGTCTGCGAAGCAATGGCACCCGACGTCTTCGAGTTGGACGACGACAACTTCCTGGTCGTCAAGACCGACCAGGTCACCGCCGAGAACGCGACCGAGGTCAACCGAGCCGTCGCCGGCTGTCCGCGGGCAGCGATCTCGCTGGTGAGCGAAGAGGAGTAACCCACCGCCGGGTCGGGTGCTGAGCCAGTGGTGTGACGCACGTGACCGCGCCGGATGTCCGTTCCGCTGGGCGGGTTCCGGATAATGGGACGGCAAGCTCCGGTCGCGCCCCGCGTCCGGGAACCGAAATCCCCGGTCGGTGCGCCATCAGGCTCCCGAGCGCACTGACGAGAGAGGTCACCCATGCGTGTGGCACTCCTGTCCTATCGGAGCAAGCCGCACTGCGGTGGTCAGGGCGTTTATGTCCGCCACCTGAGCCGCGAGCTGGTCGCGCTGGGTCACGAGGTCGAAGTCTTCTCCGGACAGCCCTATCCCGAACTCGACGAGGGCGTCCGGCTGACCAAGGTGCCCAGCCTGGACCTCTATCGGGAACCGGATCCTTTCCGGACTCCCAAGCTCAGCGAGTTCCGCGACCTTGTCGACGTCGAAGAGGTCCTGACGATGTGGACCGCCGGGTTCCCGGAGCCCAAGACCTTCAGCACGCGCGTGGCCCGCGTGCTGGAACAGCGGCGCGGCGATTTCGACATCGTGCACGACAACCAGGTGTTGGGCTACGGGATGCTCGACATCGCCAAGCAGGGCTTCCCGCTGATTACCACGATCCATCACCCGATCACCTTTGACCGCAAGATCGACCTGGCCGCCGCACCGCACTGGCGTCGGCGGCTGACCCTGCGCCGGTGGTACGGCTTCCTGCGGATGCAGGGCAAGGTCGCCCGCCGGCTCAAGCGGATCCTGACCGTGTCGGAATCCTCGCGGCGCGACATCGTCGCCGACTTCGGTGTGGCTCCCGACGTACTGCGCGTGATCACGTTGGGCGTCGATGACGTCTTCGTGCCGCCCACCGAACCACGGGTCCCCGGGCGGATCCTGGCGATGGCGAGCGCCGATGCGCCGATGAAGGGCATCTCCACCTTGCTGGAGGCATTTGCGAAGTTGCGCACCGAGCGAGACCTGGAGCTGGTGCTGATCACCAAGCCGCAGAAGGGCGGACGCACCGAGCAACTGATCGAGGAACTCGGCCTACGTGACCACGTCCAGTTCGTCCACGGCATCTCCGATGAAGAACTGGTACGCATCATGGGCTCGGCCGAGATCGCGTGTGTCCCGTCGCTCTACGAGGGCTTCTCCCTCCCCACCGCGGAGTTGATGGCCTGCGAGACCCCGCTGGTGGTTTCGCGTGCCGGGGCGATCCCCGAGGTGGTCGGTCCGGACGGTGAGTGCGCCGATCTCGTGCCGCCCGGAGACGTCGGGGCACTGGCGAGCGCAGTGGCGGCGCTCCTCGACGATCCGCAGCGCCGCGAGCGGATGGGTCGGGCCGGACGGCGGCGCGTGCAGGAGTTGTTCAGCTGGCGGGCGGTGGCCGAGGCCACCGCGGCCGCTTACCGAGAGGTGATCGATGCTCACCGTTGATTTCGATCGACTCGGGCTGAAGCCCGGCGAGCGTCTGCTCGACCTCGGCTGCGGTGCCGGAAGACACGCCTTCGAGGCATTCCGCCGGGGCGCCGACGTGGTGGCCTTCGATCAGGACGCCGACGAACTGAAGGGCGTCGGCGACTTGTTCGCAGCCATGCGCGAAGCCGGCGAGGTGCCGGCGGGTGCCGATGCCGAAACTCGCGTGGGCGACGCCTTGGCACTGCCGTTCGCGGACGGCGAGTTCGACCGGATCATCGCTGCCGAGGTCCTCGAACACATTCCGGCCGACATTCAAGCGATGGCTGAGCTCTACCGGGTCCTGCGACCCGGCGGGACCATGGCCGTCACGGTGCCCCGCTGGTTCCCTGAAGTGGTCTGCTGGAAGCTGAGCGACGACTACCACAACACCCCCGGTGGCCATATCCGGATCTACTCCGACGCCGAACTCGTCGGCAAGCTCGCCAACGAGGGATTCGAGTCCACGGGCCGGGGCTACGCCCACGGGCTGCACACGCCGTACTGGTGGCTCAAGTGCGCCGTCGGCGTGAAGAAGGACGAGCATCCCGCAGTGAAGGCCTATCACCGGCTGTTGGTCTGGGACATCATGAAGCGACCTCGCACCACCCGGTGGGCCGAGAAGGCGCTCAATCCGGTGCTCGGCAAGAGCCTGGTCATTTACGTGCGCAAACCGGGCGCGTCCTGAGTGGTGGGTCCATCAATTCAGACGTCGTCCGCACCTTTGCTCGATGCGTCGGCGCTGGCAGCGACCGCGCGTTCGATCCTGGAGATGATGGAGCCGAGCGGCGCGATTCCGTGGAGTCCGGGTGAGCACACCGATATCTGGAACCACGTCGAAGCCGCAATGGCACTGATGGTGGCCGGGGAGTACGACGCGGCCGAGCGCGCCTACGCCTGGGCTGCCTCGATGCAGCGGACCGACGGGTCGATGCCGCTGAAGATCGTCGCGGGTGAGGTGGAGGACCCATCGGGTGACACCAACATCAGTGCCTATCTGGCGGTCGGCTTGTGGCAACACTGGCTGATCCGCCAGGACATGGTCTTCGTGGGGGAGTACTGGGCCACGGTCCGCCGCGCGCTGGATTGGGTCTGCGGGATGCAACTGGATTGGGGAGGCATCGCTTGGTCTCAGGAGCGGACTCCGTCGGGTCCGGGGAAGGTCAACCGTGAGGCGCTCCTCGCGGGCTCGTCGAGCATCCACCACTCGCTTCAAGCCGGCCTGGCGCTCGCGGAATTGATCGGCGAGCCTCAGCCCGTTTGGCGCCGGACGGGGGAGCGGCTGGTGCATGCCCTGCGGCACCATCGTGACCTCTTCCTCGACAAGTCCACGTTTTCGATGGACTGGTATTACCCCGTTCTGGGGGGTGCCGTGCGCGGGCCGGAGGGGGCCGAACTCCTGGCGTCACGGTGGGCGGACTTCGTGGCCCCAGGGCTGGGCGTGCGGTGCGTCGACACCAATCCGTGGGTGACCGGCGCAGAGACCTGCGAGCTCGTGCTCGCGCTGCACGCGCTCGGTGACGACGCGCGCGCCCGGGAACTCTGGCGGGACGTGCAGCACCTGCGCACTGCCGAGGGGAGCTACTGGACCGGGGTGGTCTTCCCCGAGATGGTCAACTGGCCGGTCGAGCAGACGACCTACACGGCGGCGGCGGTGATCCTTGCCGCAGATGCCTTGGACGAGCTCACCCCGGGCTGTTCGATCATGGACGGAGAGGGCTGGGCGGTGGCGTTCGGGGAAGCCGCCCAGGGCTGCGGCTGCTCGTGACCCGAGGCATCCTCGTGCGTGCCGCTCAACCCGCCGTACGTGCCAGGAGTCGCAGCGAGCCCTCGCGCCCGATCTCGGTGAAGCCGTCGGCGAGCGCGCGCCGATAGATCTCGTACGGCGGGCGACCGCCGTCGGCGGGATCGGGGAAGACGTCGTGGATCGCGAGCCAGCCACCCGGCATGACCTTCTCCGCCCATCCGTCGTAGTCGGCGTGCGCTGGTTCCTCCCCATGCCCGCCGTCGATGAAGACCAGCGAGAGGGGAGTCTGCCAATGCCGGGCCAGAGTTGCGGAGTCCCCGACCACCGTGATCACCACATCCTCGAGTCCGGCATTCACCAAGGTCTGGCGCAGGAACGGCAAGGTGTCGATGCGACCCGTGGTTACGTCCACAGTGGTCGGGTCGTGGTGCTCCCAGCCGACCTGCAACTCCTCTGAACCGTGATGGTGGTCGACGGTGAAGACCACGCCTCCGACCTCGCGGGCGGCGGCGCCCAGGTAGAGCGCCGACTTGCCGCAGTAGGAGCCGATTTCAAGGACTGGGCCGTGAGGCAGCCGATGTTTCGCGGCTCGAAGCAGTGCCAGCCCCTCAAGCTCGGGCATGAACCCGCGGGTGTGCCGGATCTGTATGGCCAGCGCGCTTCCCAGCGCCGCATTCAGCGGGTCATCCGTTCCGGTGCTCACGAGGCTGCCCCGCGGACGTCGGCGCCGACCGGGGGCACCTCGACCACAGACCCGGCGTCTGACACTGCATCGGCCGCAGCCAGCCAGCGAGCGTGGTGCCAGGTCAAGAATCGCTCGACAGCGCGGATGACGTACTCGGAGCGGATCGAGCCGAAGACGTCGAATGCGTGCTGGGCACCGGGGAGTTCGGCGTAGACGACCGTGTTGTGCGAAACCTCCCTGAGTCGTTCTGCGAACAGCCGACCCTGAGCCACCTCGACCATCGTGTCGGAGGCGCCGTGAATGACGAAGAAGTCCGGCGCGTCAGGCGTGATGCGCAAGAGCGGAGAGGCCGCCTCGAACCGGGCCGGCTCCTCGCTCCACGTGCTGTGCAGGACGCGCGGTGCCAGGAACCGATCACGCATCAGTTCTGCGCTGCGAAGCCCGCTGGCACCTGCGAAGTCGTAGACGCCGTAGAACGGGATCGCGCACTCCACCGAGGTGTCGGCTTGCTCGAATCCTGGCTGGTAGGCCGGGTCGCCAGGCGTGAGCGCGGCCAGCGCCGCGAGGTGCCCGCCGGCGGAGCCGCCGGTCAAAGCGAGATAGCGGGAGTCCCCGCCGTACTCGGCGATGTGCGCGCGCACCCAGGCAAGAGCCCGCTTGACGTCGATGATCTGTGCTGGGAAGGGGTTTCGTGGGGCGAGTCGGTAGTTGATGGCGACGCAGATCCAGCCCCGCGCCGCCAGGTGGCGCATGAGCGGCACCGCCTGTTGGTCCTTGCGTCCGAGAATCCACGCTCCGCCATGCACCTGAACAAGAACGGGTGCCGGCTGAGTCGCGGTTCGGGTGGGGAGATAGAGGTCCAGCGTGCCCCGGCGGCCATGGTCGGCGTAGGCCACATTCCGGATCACCCGCACGTCGGGATCGCGGTCGGAGAAGGCACGCAGGGGCCTGGCCATCGCCTGCCAGGGAATGGGGTTGTCGGTGGTGCGTGTCGATTCGTAGTCGTCCCCGAGGCCCTCGCGCAACGCGTCTTCGAGCACCGTGCGCACCTTCAGCGCCTCGGAGATGAGCCGGGCCAGCCCTACCGAGCTCGCCGCGGCGAGACCCAGTCCGACTGCATCCGTTCGGCGGCCCTTCCGGGCCGCTTGGACGGCGGTGTCGGCGACGGATGCAGCCAGGAGTTGTGGGGCGAGTTCGCCGGTCAACCAGCCGGCGAAGAAGGCCGCAACCCCGGCGTGCGGTTGGCGTGGCGGGCGGAGCGCGTTTGCTGTGGCGACCGCGAGGGCCAGATGCCGCAGTCGGTACGACGGAAGCCTCATGCGACTAGATTACCCGTGAGTAACTTGATCGGTGTCGGGGCCACCGGCGCCGCGGAGTTGACGGCCGAAGAAGTCGAGCACCGCCTCGACTGCTTCGGGGTCGCGTTCGTTGGTGAGCGTGGAATGTCCCTTGCCGTCGAGCTCCACCCGCAGGAATCCCTTGCCCAAGGTCCGACTGAGGGTCTCGAAACGAGTGCCGACAGCTGGATCCGAGCGATAGCGCAAGCCGAGCGCCTGGCCGCCCTTGGCGCAGCGGTCGCGGACCACTTCCACTTCAGCGGGATCCATTCCGAGGTCGGCCGCGCGCCGTCGGCCGACGGGCAGGGGAGCAGAGGGTTGGGCCAGCACCGGAGCGATCACCGACGGGTCGACGTACATCGCGAGGGCGAAGCCTCCGGTCAGGCACATTCCCAAAGCTCCCACACCCGGGCCACCGAGTTCCTCGTGAAGCCTGCGAGCCAGGTCGCGCAGCCAGGACACCACCGGCGAGGTGCGGCCGGATCTCCAGACATTGAACTCCCGGTTGATGCAGAGTCCAGCGAGTACTTGCGCCGCTCGGGGAATCGAGACGGTGTCCTCAACCCGGCCGAAGAGATGCGGCAGCACCACGGTGTAGCCGGCTTCGACCAACTCTTCGCCGAAAGCGATGACAGGACCGGTGAGCCCAGGTACCTCGTGCACGACGACGATGCCCGGGCCCTCGCCCTTGCGGTAGATGGGATGGCTGACTCCGCGATGTTGATGAGAGTCACAACTCCAGGTCGATAAGGCGGTCATGAGTGGAAGTATCGCCCCCTTTGCGCATCCTGGCCTGGACACGCTCGCGGGCGTGGCATTCACTGGCGACGCATTGGTCGACGTGCGAAACAGGAGGCGCTCGTGCCGGCAGCGAGTGGCCCCAAGACGAGGGCAACTTCAGTGCGGTGCGCCGCCGTCACCAATCAAGTCCTGGTCCATCGGACCAGCCCCTAGACGGCGAGGGCGGGCGGGGGGCGCCGGCACACAGGGTGTCGTCGCTGACTAGCACCCTCCCGCCCTCGCCCCTCTCCGGTTTCGGGCTCGCGCACCCAAATTCCCGGTTACGATGGTGGATTCCGGAGTAGCACAACATCAAGTGTGGGGAGTTACCCATGACTGCGACGAGGCGTCTAGGCACGTTCGCGACCATCGCCCTGATAGTCGGGCTCAGCGGTTTCATCGTTCCCGCGGCCCAAGCGCGGCCGCTGTCGACTAGTGAGACCCCTGCGGCATCTGCGGATCTGGTCCGCTGCCTGGCTGAATCGGGTGCCAGGGTCCGGAAGGGCGCCAAGGGGGCCGAGCCGGCTCTCTACGCGGCCCGCGACGCTAAGAAGTACGGCTTGATCAAGGATCTGCCGCAGTTGCCGGCCGGCTCTGTGAACATCCCGACCGTCTTCCACATGATCTCCGACCATGCGCTCACGCGAGCCGAGAAGACCCGTTGGAAGACCATGGTCAAAGCCCAGATTGTGGTGCTGAACGACTCTTACGCCGGGCGCACCGCGCCGAATGCCGCGAACACACCCTTCCGGTTCACCCTGGACACGATCAACTGGGTCAACAACCCGGGTTGGTATCACGTCACGCCGGGTAAGACAGAGAAGGCGATGAAGACCTCACTGAAGGTCGGTGACTCCGAGACGCTCAACGTCTACGCCGCCGACATCGGTGGAGGCCTCCTCGGCTGGGCCTACTTCCCCAAGGACTACAACAACGGCCGGGATGTGTGGGACGGCATCGTGATCCTGGATGAGTCGATGCCGGGCGGCAACACCGGGATCTACTCCGGCGGCGACACCTTGACCCACGAAGCTGGGCACTGGTTGATGCTGGAGCACACCTTCGCGGGCGCATGCTCGGCGTCGGGCGACGGCGTATCGGACACCCCGCGAGAAGCGGCGCCTCAGTTCGAGTGCGTCGAGCGCGACTCGTGCTCGCAGCCCGGCACGGATCCGATCCACAACTTCATGGACTACACCGAGGACGAGTGCATGGACCACTTCACCGAGGGGCAGTCCGCCCGGATGAGCGACGGCTGGCAGGCTTTCCGCGCCGGCGGAGCCGGCTGATCTTCGAACAGCACGCAATCGGGACCACGTGGTCCGTGAGGTGAGAGTGTGAGTCGCCGTGGCCCGGGGTGGGTCCCGAATCAACACGGCGCCTGGGCAATGGTGATCGCGCCCTTCATGGTGGGGGCGATCACCGGTGGCTTCGCGTGGGTGCACGTGCCGCTCCTTGCATTCTGGCTGATCGGTTACTTCGCCTTCTTCGCCACCTCCCAATGGCTGCGGTCGGGGCGACGCTCCAAGTGGTTCCCACCGGTGCGGTTCTACAGCCTGGTGGCCGTGGGGCTGGGCCTCGTCGTACTCGCGCTGGAGCCCCGGCTCGGCGGCTGGGCACCGGTTTTCGTGCCTCCAGCCGCAGTCGGGCTGTGGGCAGCGGCACATCGACGTGACCGCGACCTCTTGGTGGGACTGACCACTGTGGTGGGCTCCTCGCTGATGACGGTGGTGGCCTTTGACGCCGGCACGGACAACTCGGGAATCGCCGACGGTGCCGACATCCGCGCGTGGTGGCTGGCGGCCGTGCAGGCGGCCTACTTCGCGGGCACCGTCTTCTATGTGAAGTCGGTGATCCGGGAACGTGGCAGCCGACGATTCTGGGCGCTATCTCTGGGCTACCACGCGGCCTGCCTACTGGCGGCCGTACTAGTGGCATCGTTCCTGAACCCCAGGTGGTGGTGGCTGGCTGCCGTGGCGGCCCTACTGCTGGGGCGGGCTGTCTGGGTCTGGCTGGAGATCGAGCGCGGACGAGGGATCACGCCCAAGGCGATCGGGATCGGTGAGGCTGTGGCCACAGCGGTGGTCACCCTCCTCTCGCTCTGGGTGGTCTGAGCCGGCGGCGCGTCGCTAACCACCAAACTGGGGTAGGTTTCTTTACTCTTCGATGTGTCGTTCTTCCCCAGCCCCCCGGAAAGTCACATGATCAAGGTCTCCGCCCGACGCTTGGCCACTCTGCTCGCGACCAGCTCGCTGGTTCTGGTCTTCGCCGCCCCGCCAACCCAGGGAGCGATCGTCGGTTCGTGGCCGCTCGATGACCTTCCGCCGGGTGCGGCAGC
Organism: Nocardioides sp.; assembly: GCA_037046605.1. GTDB lineage: Bacteria > Actinomycetota > Actinomycetes > Propionibacteriales > Nocardioidaceae > Nocardioides. Next base: position 124,776 of record JBAOHF010000036.1, on the reverse strand, counting down.
TGCCCCTGGAAAGAGCTTCCGCGTCCTTGTTGGCACCGAGCCGCTCCGAGCGGCAGCGAACACCAAGCTCACCGGGGCGACCGCCATCCCGGGTGTGAACCGGGCCGTCTATTTCCCCGGCTGGCGGCGGGTGTCAGGAGGACTCGTCGACGCCACCGAGTCGGCCATGAGCACCGATCCGAGCTTGGGTTTCGCAACCGGAAGCGACGGCGGCAGCGCGGCGCTGGACCCCGTGGACCGGCCCTTCTCTTTCGCGGCCACCGTGCTCCCCGATCCGGCGAACCAGTTCCCCCTGGACGGTCGTGAGCCTTCCGCGGTGAGTCCCAACATCATGCAGAAGGGTTTGACCACCACCAGTGGTGGCTTCTGGAAGCTCTCGCTCGGCATGGGCGGCTCGGGGGCCGGTCGCTACTGGTTCCCGTTCTGCACGTTCAAGAACGGCTCGCTCGAGCTGAAACCCGGCTACACCGGCGCCACCTTCCGGTTGGCCCAGGGCGTGCCCTACCGAATCGGATGTCTCAAGTCCGGGTCGACCGCGACGCTGCAGGTGTGGACCCCCGGGGGGATCCCACTCTTCGCGACCTCGGTGTCAGCCACCTCCGCATTCACCGTGGATAACTCGATCGCCGTGGCTGTCGGCCATAAGCCCAACTCGACTGACCCTGCCGACAGCTACGCGGGCTCGATCTCCCAGGTTCGCATCGACAAGAACTGAGGGCTACCAGCCGCGGGCGCGCCACTCCGGATACGGTGCCCCCATGTCTCTTGAGTTCGTCAACTGGGGCGACGTTCCGACGTGGATCGGAGCGCTCACAACGCTCGGAGCGCTCATTGCGGCCGGGCTGATTCTGCGCGTGGAGATGCAAAGAGATGCTCGCGCTAGGTTGGCGGCCGCGGAGGCCCGCGAAAGAGAGGCCCGGTCCGAGCAGGCGGACCTGGTGGGCGCCTGGAACGACCTCAATGACACAGACTCGTGGGCGATCATCCACAACGGAAGTCCACTGCCCATCTACCAAGTCTGGATCCGGCTCCATCACAAGAATGGGGTAAGTGACGACCCGCCCGACTACTGGGCGACCTTTGAGGCCATCCCACCCGGAGAGCATCAAGTGTGGCGAGTTGAAGACCTGAGCGGACCGGTTGACTTGCCTCCTGTCGCCGACGGCAAGCCGTTCCACGTGGACCTTGAGTTCCGTGACACCGCCGGACGGAAGTGGAATCGCCACCCAGGCGGTGGCCTCATTCGTCGGGACTGACGCGCACTCGTCCGTCGACTCTGCAGGCGACAGGCTCGCTGCTGGTCACGCACGTGGCCCAAGGCCCCGGTGAGGTTGGGCCCGGGTAGGGGGTTCCGTTCACGAGGGCCTAGCACTATCGACATGCGCGGCAATTCCCCGAGGTCACCAATCGCCGACTCCTGTGTTATTCCTGCTGGTCCGAGATCGCCAGCGGGCGGAGGGGTGACACCGGGGTTGGTTCACCAGCCGCGGGCGCGCCACTCCGGGAGCGAGCCGCGCTCGGCGCCGAGCGTCGAGTCTCCGCCGTGGCCGGGGTAGAACCAGGTGGAGTCCGGCAGCGTGCCGAAGATCTTGGTCTCGACCTCGTCGATCAGCTGGGCGAAAGCCTCGGCCGAACCGAAGGTGTTGCCGACCCCGCCCGGGAACAGGGAGTCGCCGGTGAACAAGTGATCTTGGCCCTCGTCGTCGGTGATGTGCAGCGCGATTGAACCCGGGGTGTGCCCGGCGATGGCCAGGACCCGGATGGCGCATTCGCCGATCCCGACGGTGTCACCGTGCTCGAGTCGGCGGTCGACGCGGACGCCGGTCTGCTCCGTGATCGCGTCGGCGTCCAGAGCTCCGGCGACAACCTGTGCCCCAGTGGCCTCGACGATCTCCGCCAATGCACGATGGTGATCCCAGTGCTGGTGGGTCGTGATGACCGTAGTGAGGCCGGCAGACCCGATCAGTTCCAGGATCCGCTCGGCTTCGTCGGCCGCATCGATCAAGACCTGGTCGCCCGTCTTCGCGCAACTGAGCACGTAGCAGTTGTTGGACATCTTCGGGTCGACCGCGAGCTTGGTGATTGTCAAGCAGCCGGCGGTCCGAACCTGTGCCGGTCCGCCCGGCTCGACTACACCCGTGTACGACGTTGCCATGGGCCGAGTGTAGGCAGGGGGACTCGCTGGCGACACCCGCTCCGCCGCCGCGACCGATCAGCCACCACACCAGATCACGGCGCGACCCGGAGACGACTTGTCCGCCGCCACCGACTTCGACGTCGCCGTCGGGCGAACGCAGGGTCAAGGCCACCTCTGGTTCGCGATCGAAGGCGGCCACGCTGGTGAGGTAGTCGACGAAGGCGTCGTCCCAATCGTGGTGGGTGTAGCCCACACCCATGTCGGTGTGATGGATCTCGACCTCCCGCCACCGTGCGCCCACCCAGTCGAGGATCGACCAGGCGGGTCCGTCGATGACCCGGGGAAGCAGGACTTCCCACTGGTCGGTGACGCCGGCCAACGAGGTCTTGAGGTCGGTCACCGACTGCCGGTTGAGGTCGGCCAGCCGTGCGGAGGGCCAGGCGGCGCGTTCGTCGATCTCGGCGTCTCGGCCGGCGTTGGTCTCATAGACCCAGGGCACGGGATCGCCGGCGATGGCTGCGTCGATGGCTCGGGTGATGCCGGTGGCATTTGAGGCGACGTGCGAGATCACGTGCGCCACACTCCACCCGGGGAGCACGCTAGCGGCGGCGAAATCGGCCTCGGACAGGCCGTCAACGGTGGCGAGGTAGCGTGCACTTGCGGCGTCGACTTGAGCCAGCGTGGGCTCGAGTTCGGTGTCGAGAGGATGTGCCGGAGAATCGGTCATGGCGCTATTCAAGCGGCGTCTGAGGGCTCTGCCCAGAGCCTCCTCGGATCCTCAGGGGACACTCCGACACACTTGGAACATATGTTCGATCCATGTATTAGGGTCGGAGCCCGGTGGCAAACTTGCCCATCGCACATCGAGTCGAGAAGGAAGCGCGCCAGGTGGCCGACACACTCACCATCCGCGGTGCCCGGGAGCACAACCTCAAGGATGTCTCGCTGGAGTTGCCCCGCGACTCGCTCATTGTCTTCACCGGACTGTCCGGTTCGGGGAAGTCCAGCCTCGCCTTCGACACGATCTTCGCCGAGGGTCAACGCCGCTACGTCGAGTCACTGTCTGCCTACGCGCGCCAGTTCCTCGGCCAGATGGACAAGCCCGACGTTGATTTCATCGAGGGCCTCTCACCAGCGGTGTCGATCGACCAGAAGTCCACCTCGAAGAACCCTCGGTCGACGGTGGGGACGATCACGGAGGTCTACGACTACCTCCGCCTGCTCTACGCCCGCGCCGGTCGCGCACATTGCCCCGAGTGTGGAGCACAGATCGAGCGACAGACTCCTCAGCAGATCGTGGACCGGATCCTGGCCTTACCCGAAGGGGAGCGCTTCCAGGTGCTGGCTCCGGTGATCCGTGGCCGCAAGGGGGAGTACCTCGAGCTTTTCCGGCAGTTGCAGACCCAAGGCTTCTCCCGGGCCCGCATCGACGGTGACATCCACGGCCTCGACAACCCGCCGACGCTCAACAAGCAGCAGAAGCACACCATCGAAGTGGTCATCGACCGCCTCGCCGTGAAGCCGAGCGCCAAGCGGCGACTCACCGACTCGGTCGAGACCGCGCTAGCGCTTGCCGGAGGGCGGGTTCTCTTCGACTTCGTCGACCGCCCAGAGGGCGACCCCCATCGCGAGCAGCGCTTCTCCGAGCGGATGGCCTGCCCCAACGAACACGACATCGATACCGACGAACTCGAGCCCCGCTCGTTCTCCTTCAACTCGCCCTTCGGCGCTTGCCCGGCCTGTCATGGTCTCGGCACCCGGATGGAGGTTGACCCCGAACTCGTCGTGCCCGACCCGGCGGCCACGCTGGGTGAAGGCGCCATCTCTCCGTGGAGCAGCGCGCACGTCGCCGACTACTTCCTGCGCTTGATGAACGCGCTCGGTGAGGAACTCGGGTTCGATCTCAACACTCCATGGCAAGCGTTGCCCGCCAAGGCTCGCAAGTCCCTGCTCGACGGCCATCCGACCAAGGTGCACGTGGTGGCCACGAGCCGCTACGGCCGGCAGCGCTCGTTCTATGCCGAGTTCGAAGGTGCGCGGCAGTGGGTCTCCCGCAAGCATCGGGAGGCCGAGTCCGACACCACCCGGGAGCGCTTCGAGGGCTTCATGCGCGAGGTGCCCTGTCCGGTTTGCGCGGGGAGCCGGCTGAAGCCGTTGTCGGTCTCGGTGACCCTGGGCGACAAGGCTGCGGGCGGGCTGAATATCGCCGAACTGTGCGCTCTGCCGATCAACGAGACGGCTGACTATCTCAACAATGTCGTGCTCACCGACCGCGAGCGACAGATCGCCGAGCGCGTCCTCAAGGAGATCGGCGAGCGTCTCAACTTTCTCCTCGACGTGGGCTTGGACTACCTCTCCCTCAACCGCGCCTCGGGCTCCCTGTCAGGCGGGGAGGCGCAGCGCATCCGGCTGGCCACCCAGATCGGTGCCGGCTTGGTGGGCGTCCTCTACGTCCTCGACGAGCCGTCGATCGGACTTCATCAGCGTGACAACCAGCGCCTCATCGAAACCCTGGTGCGACTCAAGGACCTCGGCAACACCTTGATCGTGGTCGAACACGACGAGGACACCATCCGGACTGCGGATTGGGTGGTCGACATCGGCCCAGGCGCCGGCGAGCACGGAGGCCAGGTGGTGCATTCGGGGTCGGTGACCGGGCTCCTGGAGCACCCTGACTCACTCACCGGCGCCTACCTCTCGGGTCGGCGCCAGATCCCCGTGCCCGCCGTACGACGCCCGCGCACCAAGGGCCGTCAACTCATCGTCCACGGCGCTCGGGAGCACAACCTTCGCAACGTCACGGTGGAGTTCCCACTGGGGTGCTTCGTCGCCGTCACCGGGGTCTCCGGCTCGGGGAAGTCGACCCTGGTCAACGACATCCTCTATGCCGCGCTGGCCAAGCAGATCTACCACGCCCGGACGGTGCCTGGTCGGCACACCAAGATCACCGGGCTCGAGCACGTCGACAAGGTGATCCACGTGGATCAGTCGCCCATCGGCCGCACCCCGCGCAGCAACCCGGCGACCTATACCGGAGTCTTCGACCACATCCGCAAGCTGTTCGCTTCGACGCCAGAGGCGAAGATGCGCGGCTACCTCCAGGGCCGGTTCTCCTTCAATGTGAAGGGCGGCCGCTGCGAGGCGTGCGCAGGCGACGGCACCTTGAAGATCGAGATGAACTTCCTGCCCGACGTCTACGTCCCCTGCGAGGTCTGCCACGGCGCCCGCTACAACCGGGAGACGCTCGAGGTCCACTTCAAAGGCAAGACCATCGCCGAGGTGCTGGACATGCCGATCGAAGAAGCCGCCGAGTTCTTCGCGGCGATCCCGGCCATCGCCCGGCACATGAACACGCTGTGCGAAGTGGGACTGGGCTACGTCCGACTCGGTCAGCCGGCGACAACCTTGTCCGGCGGTGAGGCGCAGCGCGTCAAACTCGCCAGCGAACTCCAGAAACGGTCGACCGGCCGCACTGTGTACGTCCTGGACGAACCCACCACCGGCTTGCACTTCGAGGACATTCGCAAGTTGCTCAGCGTGCTCTCCAGCCTGGTCGACAAAGGCAACAGCGTGTTGGTCATCGAGCACAACCTGGACGTCATCAAGACCGCCGACTGGCTCATCGACATGGGCCCCGAGGGAGGCAACCGCGGTGGCACCGTCGTCGCGGCCGGCACTCCCGAACAAGTGGCTGCCGACCCGGCCAGCCACACGGGGGCGTTCCTGCGCGAGGTGCTGACCGGCGCCGGGGACGCGCGCTAAAGTCGGCAACTCGAAGCTTCAACGAGCAAGCTGTTGGAAGGAATGCGCAGAATGGCTGACGGAACGGCGGATAACGGGGTGCTGCGTCGCACCGCTATGCAGGGCGCGCTCGTCGCAGGCGTAGGCATTCCACTCCTGGCGGCATGTGGAAGCGACGACGACTCAGGAAGCGGATCCGATGGATCGGGGTCGGCGGCCTCGGTGAAGACCTCGGCCGTCGCCGTCGGTGGCGGGGTCATCGTCGACAAGACGGTGTTCGTGCAACCGACCGAAGGGGACTTCAAGGCCTACAGCGCGATCTGCCCGCATCAGAAGTGCACGTTCACCGAGGTCACCGACGGGCGGATCCGCTGCGGCGGCTGCCACGGTGCCGAGTTCGACGCGGCCACGGGGCAGAACGTCGTCGGCCCCAACGGCGGCTCGCCGAACCTGCCCAACCTGTCCACCATCGACGTCACCGTGTCGGGCGACTCCGTCACTTCCGGGTGAGCCTGCCCGGCTGAGTCTGCCGGGATGAGGATGCCTGGCTGAGTCGAGAAGGGGGTGTCGGTCCCGGCGATTAGGCTGAGACCGTGCCACCCCCACCCCCGCGCGCTCCCCGCCTCCGTGAGGGGTCCGGCTTCCGGCCGGCGCCGGGGACGATTCCCACGGAGCCTGGCGTCTATCGATTCCGCGACGCCCACGGCCGTGTGATCTATGTCGGCAAGGCCAAGAATCTGCGCTCGCGGTTGTCGTCCTACTTCTCCGACCCTCGCGGGCTGCATCCGCGGACCGCGACGATGGTCGCGACGGCGGCGGCGGTGGACTGGACGGTCGTCGCCACCGAGGTGGAGGCGCTCCAGCTCGAATACTCCTGGATCAAGGAATTCGATCCGCGGTTCAACGTCAAGTATCGCGACGACAAGTCCTATCCATGGCTGGCCGTCACGGTGGGAGAGGCCTTTCCACGGGTGTTCGTCGGGCGCGGCAGCAAGAAGCGCGGCACCCGCTATTTCGGCCCCTACAGCCATGCCTGGGCGATCCGCGAGACCGTCGATGCCCTCTTGCGGGTCTTTCCGATGCGCTCGTGCACCAACGGCGTGTTCACCCGGGCCGGCCAAGTGGGTCGTCCCTGTCTACTCGGCTACATCGACAAGTGCTCGGCACCGTGCGTGGGTCGGGTGACCGAAGCCGAGCATCGCGAGATCGTCTCGGACTTCTGTGCCTTCGTCGGCGGTCAGAGTGCCGACTTCGTCAAGCGTGTCCAGAAGGAGATGTACGCCGCCTCCGACGCTTTGGAGTTCGAGCGTGCAGCTCGGCTACGAGACGATCTCGGTGCGCTCAACAAGGCACTGGAGCGGCAGACCGTGGTCTTCTCCGATGGCACCGATGCCGATGTGATCGCGCTCGCTGAGGATCCTCTGGAAGTTGCCGTGCAGATCTTCTACGTGCGTGGAGGGCGAGTTCGCGGTCAGCGGGGATGGGTCGCCGACCGCGTCGACGAAGGCGGCACGCCGGAGTTGATCGAGGACTTCCTGCTGCAGGTCTACTCCGAAGCCGCGAGCGCCGATGATCCGGATCTGATCCCACGTCAGGTGCTGGTGCCGGCACTGCCGCCGGACCCGGAGACCATCGAGCGGCTCTTGGCCGAACTGCGCGGCGGCAAGGTCGCCGTACGCACCCCGCAGCGGGGGGACAAGAAGGTCCTGATGGAGACGGTGGCCACGAATGCCCGCCAAGCCCTGGCCTTGCACAAGACCAAGCGGGCCAGCGATCTGACCACGCGCAACAAGGCGTTGGAAGAGATCGCCGCGGCGCTCGGCCTCGACGAGGCCCCGCTGCGGATCGAATGTTTCGACGTCTCCAATCTGCAGGGCACCGAGGTGGTGGCCAGCATGGTCGTCTTCGAAGACGGCTTGGCCCGCAAGTCGGAGTACCGCCGCTTCGTCATCCGCGGGGTCGACGGCCAAAACGACGTCGCTGCCATGCACGAGGTGATCACCCGACGCTTCCGCCGACTCCTCGATGAACGCGCCAACAGCACCACGGTGAGCGGCGAGGAAGGCCCGATGCTGGTCGACCCGGAGACCGGGAAGCCGCGCAAGTTCGCCTACGCGCCGTCTTTGGTCGTCGTCGACGGTGGTGCGCCGCAGGTCGCCGCCGCGATCGCTGCGCTCACCGAATTGGGCTTGGCCGACATCGCCGTCTGTGGGCTCGCCAAGCGACTCGAGGAGGTGTGGATGCCGGGGGAGGAGGACCCGGTGATCCTGCCGCGCAGTTCCGAGGGGCTCTACCTCCTCCAGCGCATTCGTGACGAAGCCCATCGGTTTGCCATCACCCATCACCGCAATCGCCGTTCCAAGTCCATGGTGGAAAGCGCACTGGACGACGTCCCGGGCCTGGGGGAGATACGGCGCAAAACTCTGCTCAAACATTTCGGGTCGATGCGCAAGCTGCGCGCGGCCTCTGTCGAAGAGCTGGCACAGGTGCCCGGGGTAGGTCCCCGCACAGCGGCAGCGATCAAGGCCGCCGTTGCCGACGCGTCGCACCCGCGAATCAACACCGCCACCGGTGAGATCGAGGAGGGCTGAACCATGTCCGAGCCAACGGCTAGACCCTCAGGAGACCCGGGGCCGCGCGAGCAAGCGGGCGAACTAGTCGTGGTCACCGGCATGACCGGAGCCGGGCGCAGCACGGCCGCGAAGGAGTTGGAGGACCTCGGCTTCTACGTTGTGGACAATCTTCCGCCGGCCTTGTTGGGCAAAGTGGTCGGATTGGTCGACGCCTCGAGGGGCACACGGCAGCCCGTCGCGGTGGTGATCGACGTGCGTTCCGGGTCGTTCTTCGACGCGTTGGCCGCCAATCTGGCCAAGGGTGTGCGCGGTCGGCGGGCCACGCTGCTGTTCTTGGAGGCGTCCGACGACGTGCTCGTACGACGGCAGGAGGCCGCCCGACGCCCGCATCCCCTGCAAGGCACGGGCCGGCTGCTGGAGGGGCTCGAGCGGGAGCGGGAAGTGCTCGCCGACCTGCGGGCCAACGCCGACCTGATCGTGGACACCTCGACCCTCAACGTGCATCAGCTCACCGACCGGATCGCCGACCTGTTCGGCACCCCGGAGACCACCCGCCTCAAGATCACGGTGGTGAGCTTCGGGTTCAAATACGGCATCCCTGTGGATGCGGACTTCGTTGCCGACATGCGCTTCCTGCCCAACCCCTACTGGGATCCCGCCTTGCGCCCGCTGACCGGGCGGGATGCCGCGGTGTCCGCCCATGTCTTGTCGCAACCCTCGGCTCAGCGCTTCCTCGACCAGTTGCTTCCCTTGCTGCAGACGCTGACGGAGGGCTACCTCTCCGAGGACAAGCGCTACTTCACCGTCGCGGTCGGCTGCACCGGCGGCAAACACCGCAGTGTTGCGATGGCTGAGGAGATCACCAATCGTCTGGTGGCAGCGGGCCACGACGCGCGCGCGCAACATCGCGACCTGGGCCGCGAGTAGCCCCATGCACCCAGCCTCGCCGGCGTCGTCCCCTGGCGCCTCCGCATCCGCACGCTCCGGTCCCCGCGTGGTCGCCCTCGGTGGCGGGCACGGCCTGTTCGCGTCGCTCTCCGCGCTTCGCCATGTGACCGATCGACTCACCGCGGTAGTAACGGTGGCCGACAACGGTGGCTCCTCGGGCAGGCTGCGCGAAGAGTTCGATGTCCTGCCGCCTGGGGATCTGCGGATGGCGCTGGCCGCGCTCTGTGGCGACGACGACTGGGGCCGGACCTGGGCCGAACTCATGCAGCACCGCTTCGCCGGCACCGGGCAGCTGCGCGACCACGTGGTCGGCAACCTGCTCATCGTCGGGTTGTGGGAACGCTTCGGCGAGCCGGTCGAGGCGCTCGAGTGGGTCGGCCGGCTGCTCGGCGCTCACGGCAGGGTCCTGCCGATGTCGACGACCCCACTGACCCTCACCGCCCGGGTTCGCGGCGCCGTGCAGGGTGCCCCGAGACGTGGTCACCGAGGTGACTGGCCAGGTGGAGGTCGCGACGACGCCCGGCGAGATTCTCTCGGTCTCCCTCGACCCGGCCGATCCACCCGCGTGCGAGCAAGCCCTGACCGCTCTCGATGAAGCGGAGTGGGTGGTCTGGGGCCCCGGGTCCTGGTACAGCTCGGTGCTTCCGCATCTCCTCGTGCCCCGGCTGCGCGAGGCACTCTGTCGGCAAGGCGTTCGGATCGTGCTGGTGCTGAATCTGAGCGCGGACACAAGTGAGACCGCCGGCCTCCGCCTGCATGAGCACCTCGACGTACTGCGCAGCCACGCGCCGGGCCTCTCCGTGCACACCGTGATCGCCGATTCCCGCAGCGTCCCCGATCCGGAGAACCTCCGCGCCGCGGTCGCTCGCCTCGGCGGGAGGCTGCACCTCGCGGATGTGGCCGTGGGGGACGGCACCCCGAGGCACGATCCAGTGAAACTGGCCGACGCCTATCGGCACGTCTTCGCCGGCCCGAACCGCGCCTGAGGCGAGGTCCGCAGTGAAGCGCGGCGGCCGCCGCTGGTTACCGGCCAGTTCCCGATCGCGGCGGTTGTTGACGCACGTGCGAGGATTTCGGCCATGGCGATGACGGCGCAGGTCAAGGCTGAGTTGGCCAGCACCCCGATTACCAAGACGTGCTGCCGGAAGGCCGAGGTTGCCTCCATGCTCCGCTTCGCGGGTGGCTTGCACCTGGTTGCGGGCAAGATCGTGATCGAGGCGGAGCTCGACACCGGCGCGGCGGCGCGGCGCTTACGCAAGGATCTCGCCGAGGTCTACGGCCACGCCAGCGACGTGGTGGTGGTCCAGGGGAACGGGCTGCGCAAGGGCACGCGCTACGTCGTACGCGTGACCAAGGACGGCGACGCGCTTGCTCGCCAGACCGGCCTGGTGGATGCGCAAGGACGCCCGGTGCGCGGGTTGCCGCCAGCGGTGGTTTCCGGGGCCAGTTGCGACGCGGTCGCGGCCTGGCGGGGCGCGTTCTTGGCCCACGGCTCGCTGACCGAACCGGGTCGCTCCTCGTCGTTCGAAGTGACCTGTCCCGGTCCGGAGGCGGCGCTGGCGCTGGTCGGTGTTGCTCGGCGCCTCAACATTCCGGTCAAGGCCCGAGAGGTGCGCGGGGTCGACCGCGTCGTCATCCGCGACGGCGATCTGATCGGTGCCTTGCTCACCCGCTTGGGCGCGCACGAGACGCTGATGGACTGGGAAGAGCGTCGGATGCGCCGTGAGGTGCGCGCCACCGCCAATCGGCTGGCCAACTTCGACGACGCCAACCTTCGCCGCTCGGCGCGGGCCGCGGTGGCCGCGGGCGCTCGCGTCCAGCGCGCTCTGGAGATCCTCGGTGAGGACGTGCCCGACCATCTTCGGATGGCGGGGAGCCTGCGCGTGGAACACAAGCAGGCCTCGCTGGAGGAGCTTGGACAACTGCACGACCCCGTGCTCACCAAGGACGCCATCGCGGGCCGAATCCGACGCTTGCTGGCGATGGCCGACAAGCGTGCGGAGGAGTTGGGCATCCCGGACACCGAGGCGTCGCTGACCCCCGACATGCTCGACGAAGGCTGATCACCGAGCGTCGGTCCCGGGGTTACCCAGGCGTAACCGAGGCGGCTATTGGATCGGTCCAAGTGGGCGATAGGGTGCTGGAGAGGTCGCAATCCGGCCTGTCCTGAATACCGCAACGAGGAGTCCCCGTGACCGTACGTGTTGGCATCAATGGCTTCGGCCGCATCGGCCGTAACTTCTTCCGGGCCGTGCAGGCTTCCGGCGCTGATATCGAGATCGTCGCCGCCAATGACTTGATGGACAACAAGTCCATCGCCCACTTGCTGAAGTACGACTCGGTCCTGGGCGTGCTGGCCGACGAGGTGTCCGGTGATGCCGAGTCGATCACGGTGGGTGGCAAGACCGTGCGCGTGTTCGAAGAGCGCGATCCGGCCGCCATCGCCTGGGGCGACCTCGACGTGGACATCGTGATCGAGTCCACCGGCATCTTCACCGACGCGACCAAGGCCAAGGCACACCTGGCGGGCGGTGCCAAGAAGGTCATCATCTCCGCCCCCGCCTCCAACGAGGACGCCACCTTCGTGATGGGTGTCAACCACACCGACTACGACCCGGAGAAGCACCACGTGGTCTCCAACGCGTCCTGCACCACCAACTGCCTGGCGCCGATGGCCAAGCCTCTTCACGACGAGCTCGGCATCGTCAAGGGCCTGATGACCACGGTGCACGCCTACACCCAGGACCAGAACCTGCTCGACGGCCCCCACAAGGACATGCGCCGGGCTCGCGCCGCCGCGCTCTCGATCATCCCCACCTCGACCGGCGCCGCCAAGGCCATCGCCCTGGTGCTTCCCGACCTGAAGGGCCGCCTCGACGGCTACGCCCTGCGCGTCCCCACGCCGACCGGCTCGGCGACCGACCTCACCTTCGAAGCGGGCCGCGAGACCTCGGCCGAGGAGGTCAATGCGATCGTCAAGGCTGCAGCGGAGGGACCGCTCAAGGGCTTCCTGAAGTACACCGCCGATCCGATCGTGTCGGCTGACATCGTGACCGACCCGAGCTCCTGCATCTTCGACTCGGGCTTGACCAAGGTCATCGGCAACCAAGTCAAGGTCGTCGGCTGGTACGACAACGAGTGGGGCTACTCCAACCGCCTCATCGACTTGTCGTTGCACATCGGCGCTTCTCTCTGACGGGAGTCGCCGCATGTCCGGGATCGAGTCCCTGGGTGAGCTGCGCGGTAAGCGGGTTCTGGTCCGGTCGGATCTGAACGTCCCGTTGGACGGGACGACGATCACCGACGACGGCCGCATCCGCGCCAGCCTGCCCACCATCCAGTCCCTGGTTGGCCAGGGTGCCCGCGTCGTCGTGGTGGCCCATCTGGGTCGCCCCAAAAGCGCCCCCGACCCGGCGTACACCCTGGCTCCGGTGGCCCGCCGTCTCGGTGACCTCCTCGGCCAGCCGGTTGCCTTCGCCACCGACACCGTGGGGGAGAGTGCCCAGGCAACGGTGGCGGCGCTTGCCGACGGCGAGGTGGCGCTGCTGGAGAACGTTCGCTTCAACGAGGGCGAGACCAGCAAGGACGACGCGGTGCGGAGTGCCTTCGCTGATCAGTTGGCGGCCCTTGCCGACGCTTTCGTGTCCGACGGCTTCGGCGTGGTGCATCGCAAGCAGGCGTCGGTCTACGACGTCGCGATGCGCCTGCCGGCAGCCATGGGTGGCCTGGTCAGCCGAGAGACCGACGTACTCCGTCGGCTCACGGTCGATCCGGAACGGCCCTACGTCGTGGTGCTCGGCGGAGCGAAGGTCTCCGACAAGCTGGCGGTGATCGACAACCTGCTCGACAAGGCCGACCGGCTGTTGATCGGCGGCGGGATGCTCTTCACCTTCCTCAAGGCCCAGGGCCACGAGGTCGGCAAGAGCCTGCTCGAAGCCGACCAGATGGAGCGCTGCGCCGAGTATCTCAAGCGAGCCGAGGAGCAAGGGGTGGCGTTGCTGCTCCCAACCGACGTGGTGGTCGACACCGAGTTCCCGACCGGAGCGCGCGCGCCGCAACCGCGCGTCGTGTCGGTGTCCGACATCCCGGCCGATGCCCTCGGCTTGGACATCGGCCCGGAGACGGCCGCTGCCTACGCGGCTGCCTTGGCCGATGCCCACACGGTCTTCTGGAACGGGCCGATGGGCGTCTTCGAGGTGCCGGAGTTCGCGGAGGGCACCCGTGCGGTCGCCGAAGCCTTGACCAAGGTCTCGGGACTCTCCGTGGTTGGTGGCGGCGACTCCGCGGCAGCGGTGCGCACGCTGGGGTTCACCGAGGACGCTTTCGGCCACATCTCCACCGGCGGTGGCGCTTCACTGGAGTTCCTGGAAGGTAAGGAACTGCCCGGCATCGCCGTCCTCGAACGCTGACGCTTACACCCTGCCTCATCACTCTGCTCGTCCCCTAAGGAGACCGACATGGCCCGCACCCCGCTGATGGCCGGCAACTGGAAGATGAACCTCAACCACCACGAGGCCGTGGTGTTGCTCCAGAAGCTGGCGGCCACGCTGACCGACAAGAAGCACGACTACGCCAAGGCTGAAGTGGCGGTCATCCCGCCGTTCACCGACCTGCGCAGCGTGCAGACGTGTGTCGACGGCGACCGTCTCTCCATCAAGTACGGCGCCCAGGACGTCTCGATGCACGACTCGGGCGCCTACACGGGGGAGATCTCGGCGGGGATGCTGGCCAAGTTGGGTTGCTCCTACGTCGTCGTCGGTCACTCCGAGCGTCGGCAGTTCCATGCCGAGGACGATCAGGTGGTCAATACCAAGGCTCATCGGGCATTCGCTGCGGGGATGACCCCGATCGTGTGCGTGGGCGAAGGCCTCGACGTGCGCAAGGCCGGGGAACAGGTCCCCTTCACCGTGGCCCAGGTCGACGGCTCGTTGGCCGGCTTCACAGCCGAGCAGGTGGCCACGTTGGTCATCGCCTACGAGCCTGTCTGGGCGATCGGCACCGGTGAGGTCGCGACCCCCGAGGATGCGCAGGAAGTGTGCGGTGCCATCCGGGAGCGGCTGCGCGAGACCCATGGAGCTGCGGCAGCCGACGGTTGCCGGATCTTGTACGGCGGTTCGGTCAAGGCAGCCAATGTCGCCGGCATCATGGCCAAGCCCGATGTCGACGGCGCGCTGGTCGGAGGAGCGAGCCTGCAAGCCGACGAGTTCGGGGGCATCTGCCGGTTCTATGAGATGCCGATCCTCTGATCCGGGCCGCGGTAACGTAAGCTAGCTCACTGTGACGCTGCTCTTCACGATCCTTCTGTTGACCACCAGTGCCCTGCTGATTGTGCTGATTCTCCTGCACAAGGGACGTGGTGGTGGCATGTCCGACATGTTCGGAGGTGGCATGTCCACCTCGCTCGGCGGCTCCTCTGTCGCCGAACGGAACCTTGATCGGCTGACCATCGGCATCGGGATCATCTGGATGGCGTGCATTATCGCTCTGGGTCTGCTGTACGCCTACTAGGCGACTGCGGCGGACGGCCTTCGGCCGTCGACCCAATCAGGGTTGGGGAGGTTTTCAAGTGGCAGGTGGTGGAAACGCGATTCGGGGTAGCCGAGTCGGGGCCGGTCCCATGGGCGAGGCCGAACGCGGGGACGCTGCGCCTCGTCAGTCGGTCGCATACTTCTGTTCCCACGGGCATCGCTCGGTAGTGACATTCTCGGTGGAAGCATCGGTGCCGGAGACGTGGGATTGCCCCAAGTGTGGGTTGCCGGCGTCGATCGACTCCGACAATCCGCCGCCGGCTCCCAAGATCGAGCCGTACAAGACGCACCTTGCCTATGTGAAGGAGCGGCGCTCCGACGACGAGGCGAAGGACATTCTCGAAGAGGCCGTCCAATTGCTGCGCTCGCGGCGCAAGTCCGGCGACATCATCTTCTGAGGCGCAGTTCCGGCCGTCTGGCTTGGGCTGCACGGGTTCGGCCCGCCCGGGTTCTGTCTGACTTTCGAGGCTTCTACGTCAGGAGTGTGGCTGCGGCCTCATCGAGCCACCACACGGTCTGCCGATGTCCTCGGACGCCTCGCGCCGGGCTCTCGGTGACCGTTCCGGTGGGCGCCAAGGACCGGCGTACCGCTTCGGCCTTCTCTGCTCCGGAGACCACGAACCACACGTGTGCGGTGCGTTCCATCGCCGCGAAGGTAAGACTGACCCGTTCCGGGGGAGGCTTGGGCGAGTCGGTCACCGCAACGGTTATCTCGTCGTTGACCTCCAGAGCAGGGTGCCCGGGGAAGAGCGACGCGACGTGACCGTCGGGACCGACACCTAGCATCAGCAAGTCGAAGCCGCCGGTGCCAACGTGTCGCACCAGGTCGGCGTAGACCTCCGCCGCCCGGTGGACAGAATCGACCTCGTCGAGTGACGGGATCTCCATGATCGCGTCCTCGAGCAGCGGTCGTGGCCACTCGCCGGGCAACAGCGTGAGCGAATCCAGGAAGTCTTCGCGTGCCTGGGTCGCGTTGCGCTCAGGGTGCTCTCGCGGGAGGAATCGCTCGTCGCCCCACCACATCCGCACGTAGCCCCAGTCGACCTGGTCGGCTCGCCGTGCGATCGCTCGATGGATGGCGCGCGCGACGGTGCCCCCGGTGAGCCCGACTTCGTACGCCGGGAGCGGTGCGCCGGCGGGTGCGGGGTCGCGCAGCAATTCGACGAAGGCCTCAGCGACGGCGTCGGCGAGATGTGCCGGATCGGGAAGGATCCGGATCAGCGGAGCGGGATCCTCGTCCATCTCATCTCCGATCTGGGTCGTCTCCGACCCGTCAGGGCACGAGGCGATCGTGGAGCGGGATCTGCCGCGCTCCACTCACGCCCGATGCGAGCGGTAGTAGTCGATCAGCGCTTGAGTCGAACTGTCCTGCGCAGCGCGGGCAGCCTGGTCGCCCGACACAGCAGGCGCGATCTGCAGGGCGAGTTGCTTGCCCAACTCCACGCCCCACTGATCGAAGCTGTCGATGCCCCAGATGACCCCCTGGGTGAAGGTGATGTGCTCGTAGAGAGCGATCAGTTGGCCCAGGACCGAGGGCGTGAGCGCCGGGGCCATGATCGAGGTGGACGGCCGGTTCCCGCTGAACACGCGAGCCGACACGATCGCCTCGGCCGTGCCTTCCGAACGCACTTCATCGGCGGTCTTGCCGAAGGCGAGCGCCCGGGGCTGGGCGAAGAAGTTCGAGAGGAACAACTCGTGGACATCGGTGGCGCCGTCGGCCAGCGGGTAGGCGGGATTGGCGAACCCGATGAAGTCCGCCGGCACGACCCGGGTGCCTTGGTGGATCAGCTGATAGAACGCATGTTGCCCGTTGGTGCCGGGCTCGCCCCACCAGATCTCTCCGGTCTCCCCGGTGACGGGGGTGCCGTCCCAGCGGACGCCCTTGCCATTGGATTCCATCGTCAGTTGCTGAAGGTACGCCGGGAACCGATGCAGCAGTTGGGAGTAGGGCAGCACGGCATGGGTGTGGGCATCGAGGAAGTTCGTGTACCACACGTTGAGCAAGCCCATGAGAGCTGGCACGTTGCGATCGATGGGTGCCGACCTGAAGTGCTCATCCATGTCCCGGAAGCCGGCCAGGAAGTCGGCGAACTTGTCCGGTCCGATAGCCACCGCCAAAGCGGTGCCGATCGCGGAGTCCACGGAGTAACGGCCCCCCACCCAGTCCCAGAAACCGAAGGCATTGGCGGGGTCGATCCCGAAGTCGGCCACCTTGTCCAGTGCCGTGGACACAGCGACGAAGTGCGCGGCTACGGGATTCTCGGCCACCCCGTCCAGACCCGAGAGGCCATCGAGCAGCCACGTGCGGCACAGCCGCGCATTGGTCAGCGTCTCCAACGTCGTGAAGGTCTTGCTGGCCACGATGAAGAGTGTCGTGGTCGGATCGAGACCCGCCAAGGTGGTGGCGCAGTCGGTCGGGTCGATGTTGCTGATGAAACGGCATTCGAGCCCGGCCTGACGGTAGGGAAGGAGCGCTTCGTAGGCCATCACCGGGCCCAGATCGGAGCCGCCGATCCCGATGTTGACTACCGTCGCGATGCGCTCGCCCGTCGCCCCTCGCCATGCACCCGAGCGGACCTCCTCGGCGAAGGCGTAGATCCGGCTCAGCACCTCGTGCACGTCGGGCACAACGTCGTGCCCGTCCAACTCGACACGGGTGCCCGCCGGTGCGCGCAGGGCCGGGTGCAGCACGGCCCGGTTCTCGCTGACGTTGATGCGCTCACCAGCGAACATCGCGGCGCGACGCCCGGCCAGGTCGACCTCGTCGGCCAATGCGACGAGGTCGCCGAGGATCTCGTCAGTGATCAGCCCTTTGGAGAGATCGACATGCAGGTCGGCGGCATCGAAGGTGAAACGGGTTGCCCGGCCCGGATCGGCCGCGAACCAGCCACGTAGATCGGGTGCGAAGGTATCGGCACATCGCTGCAGTCGCTCCCACGCGTCAGTCTTGGTCGCGTCGGTCGGCGAAGGCCCCCCGGGTCCGCCCATCAACGAGCCGCCTCCAGGCTGGTCCCGACGGTCTGCAGCAGTTCGTGCCAGGCGGTGACGAACTTGTCGACGCCTTCGGTCTCCAGGACGTTGATGACGTCGTCGTAGTCGACGCCGGCGGCGGTCAGGTCCACCATCACCTGCCGGGCATCCGCGTAGTGGCCGGTCACCTGATCGCCCGCGGTCTCCCCGTGGTCGGCGTAGGCATGCATGGTCTTTTCGGGCATCGTGTTCACGGTGCCGGCGACCACGAGATCGGCGACGTAGAGGGTGTCCTTGTAGTCCGGGTTCTTCACCCCTGTCGATGCCCACAGCGGGCGCTGCTTGTGCGCGCCAGCCGCTTCCAGGGCCGCCCACCGCTCGCCCCGGAAGAACTCCTCGAACGCCGCGAACGCCAGCCGAGCGTTGGCCACACCCGCCAAACCGCGCAACGCCAGCGCATCGGATGCCCCCGAGGCCTCCAGCCGCTTGTCGATCTCGGTGTCGACCCGGCTGACGAAGAACGACGCCACCGAGTGGATCATCGCTAGGTCGTGTCCGTTGCGTTGGGCCAGCTCGAGGCCGGCGACAAAGGCCTCCATCACTTCCCGGTAGCGCCCCAGCCCAAAGATCAAGGTGACGTTGACGCTGATGCCGTCGCCGAGCACCTCGGTGATCGCGGGAGCGCCTTCGGAGGTGGCGGGGATCTTGATCAGCAGGTTGGGCCGATCCACGGCGGCCCACAGCGCCCGCGCGGAGGCCACCGTGGCTGCGGTGTCGAAAGCCAGATCGGGGGCGACCTCGATCGAGACCCGGCCGTCCACGCCGCCGCTGGCTTCGAAGACAGGAAGCAGCACGTCACAAGCCCGGGCCACGTCGGTGGTCGTCAGCGCGAAGACGGTCGCCTCGACGTCGGCACCGGCTGCGGCGAGCTCGCGCACCTGTGCGTCGTAGGACTCACCATCGCTGAGCGCCGCAGCGAAGATCGACGGGTTGGTGGTGACTCCGACGACATGGGAGTCGGCCACGAGGGCCGCGAGGTTGCCGGACTCGATACGTTCGCGGGACAAATCGTCCAGCCAGATCGAGACGCCTGCGTCGGAGAGTTCCTTGAGCCGATCTCGCATTGCTGTTCCCTTCGCTAGGTGGTCAGGCTCGCGCCTGAGCCAGGCTCTCGCGTGCCGCCGAAGCAACCGCATCGGCAGTGATGCCGTAGTGCTCGTAGATGGTCGTGTACGCCGCCGACGCGCCGTACTGCTCAATGCTGACGATACGTCCGGCGTCGCCGACCCACTCACGCCAGCCCAGTCCGATGCCGGCCTCGACCGACACCCGCGCCTTGACCGACGGCGGGATCACCGAATCGCGGTAGTCCTGACTCTGCGCGGCGAACCACTCCACGCACGGCATCGAGACGACGCGCGCCGCGATGCCCTCAGCAGCCAAGTGTTCGGCGGCCTCGACGGCGAGCTGGACTTCCGAGCCGGTGCCGATGAGCACCACGTCGGGGTCGCTGGCGCAATCGCGCAGGACGTAACCGCCACGGTGGACGTTCTCGGTGGTGGCGAACCCGTCGACGCCCCGGGGGAACGTCGGCACGTTCTGCCGGGTGAGGCAGAGGCCGGCCGGGCGATCGGTGTGGCCCAGCACGGTGCGCCAAGCGGCGGCGGTCTCGTTTGCATCGGCGGGCCGGATCACGTCTAGCCCGATGATGGCGCGCAGGGCGGCCAGGTGCTCGATCGGCTGATGGGTGGGGCCGTCTTCACCGAGCCCGATGGAGTCGTGGGTCCAGACGTAAGTGACCGGTTGCTTCATCAGGGCAGCCAAACGCACCGAGGGTCGCATGTAGTCGGCGAACTGCAGGAAGGTGCCGCCGAAGACTCGGGTCAGACCAGAAACCGAGATGCCGTTCATGATCGCGGCCATCGCATGCTCACGGATGCCGAAGTGCAGCACTCGCCCGGCCAGCGGATCGCCGCTCCATTCGTGGGTGGACCGGTCGGCGGGGATGAACGAGGGCACCCCATTGATCGTGGTGTTGTTGGAGCCGGCCAGGTCGGCAGAGCCGCCCCAGAGCTCCGGCAGCAGCGGCGCTAGCGCGTTGATCACCTGGCCGCTCGCGCTGCGCGTCGCAACCCCCTTCGGGTCGGCTTCGAAGACGGGCAGCGCCTCGTCCGTGCCCTCAGGCAGGGTGCGCCCGCGCAGCCGATGAAGGAGCTGCTCAGCGGCCGGGTCGGCGTCGGCCCACGTTTGGTAGCGACGATCCCATTCCTCGCCGGCGGCCGCGCCTCGCTCGAGCAGTCCCCGGGTGTGGGCCAGTACCTCCTCGGAGACCTCGAAGTGCTTGTCCGGGTCGAACCCGAGGACGACCTTGGTGGCCGCGACCTCGTCGGGTCCGAGCGCGTTGCCGTGAGACTTCTCGGTGCCCTGCAGGTGGGGGGCGGGCCAGGCGATGATCGTGTCGAGGACGATGATGCTGGGCCGCCCGGTCTCCGCCTGAGCTTCCTTGATCGCGTCGTACAAGGCGGGCACGTCTTCGGTGTAGCCGTTCCCACCGTTGGTCCAGTCGACGTTCTGCACGTGCCAGCCGTACGCCGCATAGCGCGCGGCGACGTCCTCGGTCAGCGCCACGTGGGTGTCGCCCTCGATGGAGATCCGGTTGCGGTCATAGATCACCACCAGGTTGCCGAGCTCCTGGGTGCCCGCGAGTGATGACGCTTCGCTCGCGACGCCTTCCTGGATATCGCCGTCGGAGGCGATGACGTAGACGTTGTAGTCGAAGAGGCTCTCGCCGAGCGGGGTGCCCGGATCCAGCAGACCGTGGATGCGCCGCGCAGCCATTGCCATGCCGACGGCGGTTGCGATGCCCTGGCCCAGGGGACCGGTGGTGGTCTCCACGCCTCGGGTGTGACCGTGCTCGGGGTGACCGGGAGTGAGCGAGCCCCAGGTGCGCAAGGCCTGCAGATCAGCCAGTTCCAGACCGAAGCCGCCCAAGAACAGCTGGCTGTACAGCGTGATGCTCGAGTGTCCGCACGACAGCACGAAACGGTCGCGGGCGATCCAGTCGGGGTCTGCCGGGTCGTGGCGCATGACCTTTTGGAAGAGCAGATAGGCGGCCGGCGCCAGGCTCATCGCGGTGCCGGGGTGGCCGTTGCCGACCTTCTGGACCGAATCCATCGCCAGGACGCGCGCAGTATCGACGGCACGAGCGTCCAACTCCGTCCAGTCGAGAGTTGCGGGCATGAACGGAGTGGCGGTCACGTGGGTCCTTCCGGAGCGAGTAATGAACCGGCCAGGGCGGACCGGCGTCACAAGCCCGGCTGGCCTCGCGGCGAGCCTACTCGGCTGCGGGGCTAGACTCGACTTGTCACGGTGACTGTCCCTTGGGGTTGACGCCTCGTGCGCGGGCCGTTGCACCAGCCGTGACGCACCTTGTTTCTCGATCAGTTCTGAAGGAAGCCCGTGTCGTCGGTCCGTGACCCGTTGTCGCAGGTTTCGCACGCGACGCCGGAGCCGGAACCGTCTTGGCGAGACGTGGTGATGGCCTACGTCGGCTTGACCAAGCCGCGAGTCATCGAACTGCTTCTGCTGACCACCGTCCCGGTGATGTTCTTCGCCGAGCGCGGCGTCCCTGATCTGCTCTTGGTGATTGCCACGGTGGTCGGTGGCGCGTTGTCGGCGGGGTCGGCCAACGCCCTCAACTGCGTCTACGACCGCGACATCGACGAGCAGATGCGTCGCACCCGTCGCCGAGCGCTACCGCGGCACGTGGTCTCGCCTCGCGCCGCCTTGGTCTTCGGCATCGTCTTGGGTGTACTCGCGACCGCGCTCCTCGTATGGCAGGTCAACGTGTTGTCGGCGGTGCTGGCGCTCACCGCGGAGTTGTTCTACCTGTTCGTCTACACGATGGTGCTCAAGCGACGCACGACTCAGAACATCGTCTGGGGTGGCCTGGCCGGTTGCTTCCCCGCACTGATCGGCTGGACCGCGGTCACCGACTCGCTCGCATGGCCACCCCTCATCTTGTTCCTGGTGGTGTTCTTCTGGACGCCACCGCATACCTGGGCGCTGGCGCTGCGCTACCGCGAGGACTACGCCGGGGTCGACGTGCCGATGCTGCCCGTCGTCGCACCTGCCAGCGCGGTGGGGAAGCAGATCGTGGCCTACTCCTGGGTCATGGTCGCGACGTCCTTGACGCTGGTCCCGATCGCGCACACGGGGTGGCTCTACCCGGCCGCCGCGGTGGTGTTGGGCACCCTCTTCCTCGTGGAATCGCACCGTCTATGGCAGCGCGCCCGGCACAGCGACGACCTCGCTGTGATTGCGCCGATGCGGCTCTTCCACTGGTCGAATCTCTATCTGACGCTCTTGTTCGTCGCGGTCGCGCTGGATCCGCTGCTCGGCTGAGGGCTCCGACGCTGCTGCCGTCCCGAGGCGGCCGGACTCAGGCTTCGGCGACCTCCATGGTTGGCGGCTCTGTCCATGGGACGGGTCCTGGGGAGGCGATCGCTTGCCAGACCTTCTCTGCGGTGCACGGCATGTCCAGGTGTCGCACTCCGAGGTGGCTGACCGCGTCGATGACGGCGTTCCAGAATGCGGGCGTGGAGCCGATGGTGGCGGACTCGCCGATGCCCTTGACCCCCAACGGATTCACCTCGGTGGCGGTGATCGTGTTGTGGGTCTCGAAACTGATGGTGTCGGCGCTGCCCGGCATCGAATAGTCGGCGAAGGTCGTGGTCATGGGTGTGCCGTCCTCGTCGTAGACGAACTCCTCCCACAACGCCTGGGACATGCCCTGGGCAGCGCCGCCGTGCTGCTGACCGGTCACGAGCAGGGGATTGACGAGCACGCCGCAGTCGTCGACCGCGATCAGCCGCAGCGGCGTCACCGAGCCGGTCTCCGCATCGACCTCCACGACTGCAACATGGCTACCGAACGGGAAGGTCTGGCCACCACCGGAGAAGTCGTGCTCGACGACGAGCGGTTCGCTCCGGTCCTGGGCGGCGACGGCGACCTCTGCCCACGAACGACCAGGCCCGGGTACGCCGGCAATCTGCCAGGATCCGTCCTCGAGGACGACGTCACCCGGATCGGCTTCGAGTAGATCCGCGGCGACCGCGCGAGCGCGCTCGACAAGCAGTCCGACCGCCTCACGAACAGCGCTGCCGCCGGCTTGGAGGGAGCGCGAACCGCCGGTGCCGCCACCACGGGGCACCGCTGCGGTGTCCGACTGCTCATAGCGGATCGACGCGAGAGGGATGCCCAGTTGATCGGCCGCCAGCATCGCGAACGACGTCGCGTGGCCTTGGCCGTGGGACGAGGTGCCCGCCCGGACCGTCGCGGTGCCGTCGGGGTGTACCTCCGCCGCGGCGTACTCGCCGCCGCCGAAGGTCACCTCCACGTAGGAGGAGACCCCGATCCCCAAGAGCCGGGGAGAGCCTTCCTCTCGACGCCGATGCTGGTCAGCCCGCAGTGCCTCGATCCCGGCGTGGTCGAGGGTGGCCTCGAGCGAGCGGTGGTAATCGCCGCTGTCGTAGACGGTGCCGACCGAGGTCCGGAAGGGGAACCGATCATGGGGGATCAGGTTGCGTCGCCGGATCTCTTCGGGCATCAACCCCACTTCCGCGGCGGCCAGATCCATCAGACGCTCCAAGAGCGCCGCCGCCTCCGGACGGCCTGCTCCACGGAAGGCTCCCATCGGAGCGGTGTTGGTCGAGACCGCCGAGGCGGTGACCGAGATCTTCGGAATGAGGTACGGGCCTTGCGCCATCATCCGCGTCGGCCCGAGCGGGAATCCGCCGCCGAAGCCGCCGTAGGCGCCGCAGTCGCCGAGGAGAGTCAGGCGAAGGCCGGTGATCCGGCCCTCGGCGTCGAGCCCGAGTTCGGCCCACTGCGTCTGGGCGCGCCCGTGCATGGAAAGCATGGCTTCGCTGCGGGTTTCGTGCCAGAGGACTCGTCGGCCCACGGCACGAGCGGCTCGTACGACCACGACCGCTTCGGGAACGATTCCGGCTTTGCCTCCGAATCCGCCCCCGACATGAGGAGCGATCACGCGCACCTCCTCAGGTGGGAGACCGGTGTCGGTGGCGAGCGTGTCTCGGGAGTCGTGCGGGTGCTGCGTGCTTACCCACACGGTCAACGGCTTTGCCGTGGGGTCCGCGAGGAGGGCATGGCCCTCCATCGGTGCGGTGGCGATCCGCTGATTAACGGTGCGCAGCCGGACCACGTGCGTGGCCTCGGACAGGGGATCTTCTTCGCCAGTCCGGATCGTGCGCGCCACCAAGCCCTCGTGTCCGGGGTAGAACTCGCCTGAGGCGCGGAGAGCCTCCTCCGGATCGACGACCGCAGGCAGGGGTTCGTAGTCGATGTCGACGAGTTCGGCTGCATCCACGGCTTGGGCACGCGTCCGCGCAACTACCAGGGCGACTGGTTCGCCGACGTAGCGCACGCGGTCCTGAGCCAAGGCCGGGCGCCGCATCGACCGATGGGCCTCCCAATAGCCTGGCAGCTCCGGCTGCCCGACCTCGTCGGTGCCGGTGAATACCGCGAGCACCCCAGGAGCCGAGCGGGCTTCGGAGGCGTCCACCCGGGTTACGACGGCATGGGGGAACGGACTGCGGACGAAGATCGCGTGGGCATCCTCGTCGGTGGCGAGGTTGGCAACGAAGGTGCCGGCTCCGGTGAGCAGCTCGGGGTCTTCGACCCTGCGGACTTCTGTGCCAAGTATCGAACCGGGACGCATGCCTGCATCCTGACAGGTCACTTTCGGCCGACCGACCTCAAGCGGCCCGCGGGCCGAGATTTCGGTTCGGTAACTCCTCGGCGAATAGCGCAACCTCACGCCACCGAAGAGCGTCGACTGTGACACACGGGTGCCTGGGACGGGGGTTCAGGCACCCGTGTTTGCGCCCATGGCGAAGGCTGCCGGGCGGATGCATCAGTCGAAACAAGTCGGTGAAGGTAGGTCAGCCGGGGACCGGGCTCTTGCGCAAGGAAGCCACCAGTACCCACGTACCGACGGCGACCAGCACCGCGGCCCCGAAGAGATGGGCTCCCACCACGATCTCCGGCAGTCCGGTGAAGTACTGCACGAACCCTAGAACGCCCTGCAGGAGTTCGGTGACCAGGAGGATCCGCACGGGACCCTGTAGATCCGCGGCGCCCGCATGGTCGTTGCGCGCGATCAGCAAGAGGGCCACGGTCAAGCCGAGCAGCAGGAAGACCCCGTCGGCGTGAAGTTGGCTCAACTGCAGCGGATCCAACCCGTTTCGCCGCGCGTCGGCGTCCCCGGCGTGCGGTCCGCTGCCGGTCACGACGGTGCCGACGTAGATCACGCTCCACAAGGTGGCGTACGTCAGTGCTACCAAAGTGGTCCACCGGCCGGCCTGCCAGCGCCCGGGGTGGTCGATGCGCACGAGGAACACGACTGCGCCGGCGATGATCAAGCCCGAGCAGAGCAGATGAAAAGACACCAACCAGGGGTTGAGGTCGGTCAGCACGACAATGCCGCCGATGATCGCCTGGGCCGGAATCCCCAGGGCCAGAAGGATCGCGATCCGGCGTAGGTCTCGGCGCCGCGTCAACCACGCCGAGACCAGGGTCGCCACGGCGATCGCGGTGAGCACGAAGGTGAGGGTGCGGTTGCCGAACTCGATGGCCTGGTGGACGCTCAGTGCGCCGTGCGGCGCGAAAGACTCTTCGGTGCACCGCGGCCAGGTCGGGCAGCCGAGCCCGGAACCGGTCAAGCGAACCGCGCCGCCGGTCACGACCAAGGCGATGTTGGAGACCAGGGTCGCCCAGCCGAAGATCCGCGCCCGGCTGATCCACCGTTCCGCGGTCGTGCCCCATTCGGTCGGCTGGGGAGGATTCAGTCCCACTTGAAGGTCCGACGGGTGATCAGGGTGCCGCACAGTGCCCACACGAGCAGTATGCCGAGAGCGGCGATCGGCACTTCACCGGCCCCGAGGGAAGCCCTCATCGCGTCCCCGAGGGCTCCGCTGGGCAGCCATGCCGCCACCGTGCCGAAGCTGCCATAGCTGGACGTCGGGAGTACGACGGCGCCTGCGGCCATGAGGAGCAGATAGATCAGATTCGCGGCAGCGAGGGTGGCCTCCGCTCGGAGCGTGCCCGCCAGTGCCAGTCCCCAGGAGGCGAACGCCCCGGTGCCCAGGACCACGGTCGCGAGCAAGCCGATCACGCTGATCTCCGGCCGCCATCCCATAGCCAGTCCGGTCGCGCCGATCACGCCGAATTGCAGCGCCTGAACCATCAGCAGAGCCGTGATCTTGCCCAGCAGCAGTCCTTCGCGACCCAACGGTGTTGCTCCCAACCGCTTGATCACGCCGTAGCGGCGCTCGAAGCCGGTGGCTACGGCAAGAGAGGTGAAAGCCGTAGACATCACCGCGAGGGCGAGCACCCCGGGCGTCAGCACATCGACCGCGCGACCACCCAGGTCGATGCCGAGCCGGGCGGCACCCTGCACGCCACCGATGAGGATCACAAGCGGGATCACCAGCGCGAGGAGCAACTGCTCACCATTGCGCATCATGAGCTTGGCTTCCATGCCGGCCTGGGCTCGGACTCGCTGAACGAGGGGAGCCGCAGCGGGCCGCGGTGCGAAGGTCGAACAGGCGGGCGAGTCGGGTCTTGCGGAGATCGAATCGCTCATCAGTGCTCCGGTGAGGTGAGTTCGAGGAAGACGTCTTCGAGGGTGCGCGCGCCGCGATCGGTGAGTTCGTCGGGAGTTCCGGAGCGGACCAGCCGACCGTGGTCGACGATATGGACCAGATCGGCGAGGTGCTCGGCCTCCTCCAGGTAATGGGTTGTGAGCACCACCGTCACTCCGTCGGCACGCAGTTCCTCAAGAAGCCCCCAGGTCTCGCGTCGGGCGTGTGGATCCAGACCAGCCGTGGGCTCGTCGACGAAGACCAACTCCGGGCGGCCGACCAACGCCATCGCGAGCCCGAGCCGTTGTTGCTGGCCACCGGACAGCCGGCGATACGGCGTGCGACCGCACTCGTGCAGCCCGAGGCGGTCCATCAGCAGCTGGACCGGTTGCGGGTGGGCGTAGAAGCGCGACAAGTGCCGCAGCATCTCTTCGGCTCGGGCGGCCGACCAGGCGCCGTTTCCCTGCAAGACCACCCCGATCCGCGGCATCAGCTCGGCACGGTCGCGCCACGGGTCGAGCCCCAAGACGCGCACGCTGCCTACCTGGGGTCGGCGATAGCCCTCGCAGGTCTCCAACGTGGTCGTCTTGCCAGCACCGTTCGGCCCGAGGACCGCGGTGATGGTTCCCGAAGGCACATCGAGGCTGAGCCCGTCGACCGCGGTTTTGGAGCCGTACCTCATGGTCAGGTCGCGAACCTCGACCGCTGGGCCCTCCGGAAACTCCACCCCCGCAGTCTATGGAGGGAGCCGGGCGTGGCTTCAGCGCGGTACGCGCGCGAGATGCAGGCCCAGCCAGGTAAGGGGAGCCAGGTAAGGGGAGCCAGGTAAGGGGAGCCAGGTAAGGGGAGCCAGGTAAGGGGACCCTTAGTTGAAAGCGGTTCGACAATAACGTCACAATGGCGTTGTGAAAATCATCGACCAGGCTCCGACGGTGGCGCAGCGCGCCGCGGTCGAGGGTGATGACGCGCCCACCCGGGCTCGCGTCGTTCGGTCGATCATGGAGCACGGGCCGTCCACGGCGGTCGCGCTCGGGGAGCGTCTGGGGCTGACCCCTGCCGCCGTACGACGACACCTGGACCAGCTCGCTGCCGAAGGTGAGATCGCGAGCCGAGAAGCCGCCGCGGCCCACCGCGGCCGAGGTCGCCCGGCCAAGGTGTTCGTGCTCACCGATGCCGGCCGCGACCGCTTCGATGCGGCCTACGACGACCTCGCCGCGGAAGCGCTGCGCTTCCTGGCCGAAACGGTCGGGCACGACGCTGTGGTCGACTTCGCCCGGCGCCGGGTCGCGTTCATCGAGCGCGACTATGCCCAGGTCCTCTCCGCCGACCCGGGCCTGACGCCCGCGCAGGCGCTGGCGCGCGTCTTCAGCGCCGGCGGGTACGCCGCAAGTGTGCGCGACCTGCCCATCGTCGGGGACCAGTTGTGCCAGCAGCACTGTCCGGTGGCCCACGTGGCCGCCGAGTTCCCCGAACTCTGCGAAGCCGAAACCGAGGCGATCAGTCGGGTCCTCGGCACGCACGTTCAACGACTAGCGACGATCGCCCACGGCGACGGCGTCTGCACCACCTGCATCCCGCATCCACCCCAGGGGAAGGAAACCCAGCGATGACCTCGATCGAAGAGCTCAACCCGGGACTGAAGGACATCGGCCGCTACGAATTCGGTTGGCGCGACTCCGACGATGCCGGAGCGGAGGCCAAGCGCGGCCTCAATCAGGACGTCGTGCGCGACATCTCGTCGAAGAAGTCCGAGCCGCAGTGGATGCTCGACCTGCGACTCAAGGGCCTCGCGCTGTTCGACAAGAAGCCCATGCCCACGTGGGGCTCGGACCTGTCCGGCATCGACTTCGACAACATCAAGTACTTCGTTCGTTCCTCGGAGAAGCAGGCCCAGAGCTGGGAAGACCTGCCCGAGGACATCAAGAACACCTACGACCGGCTGGGCATCCCGGAGGCGGAGAAGCAGCGGCTGGTCGCGGGTGTCGCCGCGCAGTACGAATCCGAGGTCGTCTATCACTCCATCCGCGCAGACTTGGAGGAGAAGGGTGTCATCTTCGTCGACACCGACACCGCGCTCAAGGAGCATGAAGCGCTCTTCAAGGAGTACTTCGCCACGGTGATTCCGGTAGGCGACAACAAGTTCGCCGCGCTCAACACCTCGGTGTGGTCGGGCGGCTCGTTCATCTACGTGCCCAAGGGCGTCCACGTGGACATCCCCTTGCAGGCCTACTTCCGGATCAACACCGAGAACATGGGCCAGTTCGAGCGGACGCTGATCATCGTCGACGAGGACGCCTACGTGCACTACGTCGAAGGCTGCACCGCGCCGATCTACTCCAGCGACTCGCTGCACTCTGCGGTGGTGGAGATCATCATCAAGAAGGGCGGCCGCTGCCGCTACACGACCATCCAGAACTGGTCGAACAACGTCTACAACCTGGTGACCAAGCGCGCGGTCTGCGAAGCCGGCGCCACCATGGAGTGGGTCGACGGCAACATCGGCTCCAAGGTCACCATGAAGTACCCCGCCGTCTACCTCATGGGCGAGCACGCCAAGGGAGAGACCTTGTCCATCGCCTTCGCCGGCGAGGGGCAACACCAAGACGCCGGGGCGAAGATGGTGCACGCCGCCCCCAACACCTCCTCCTCGATTCTGTCGAAGTCGGTGGCGCGCGGCGGCGGACGGACGTCGTACCGCGGGTTGATCCAGATCAACGAAGGTGCCCACGGCTCGAAGTCCAACGTCTTGTGTGACGCGCTGTTGGTCGACCAGATCAGCCGCTCGGACACCTACCCCTACGTCGACATCCGCGAGGACGACGTCTCGATGGGTCACGAGGCCAGCGTTTCGAAGGTCAGCGAGGACCAGTTGTTCTACCTCATGTCGCGAGGCATGGAGCAGGACGAGGCGATGGCGATGATCGTGCGCGGTTTCGTCGAGCCGATCGCCAAGGAGTTGCCGATGGAGTACGCCCTCGAGCTCAACCGACTCATCGAGCTGCAGATGGAAGGCGCTGTCGGCTGACGCCGCCAACCCGGACCGCACTGATATCCACGATCGGAAGGACCACCTGTGACCGCCACGCTCGACAGCGTTCGCGATGCCCTGGAGATGGATCGGGTCGAATCCCATCTCAACCCGCCGCCTAGCTACGACCTCGCTGACTACCCGGTGCCCACCGGTCGCGAGGAGGTATGGCGGTTCACCCCGATACGCCGCCTGCGCGGGATCCTCGACGGCGTCCCGTCGGATGCTTCGCTGGCATGGACGGAGTCCTACCCCGAGGGAGTCACCAGCCGGGTCATCTCCGCCGAGCAGGCGCGCGAGCTCGGCGAGTTGCCTCCCAACGAGCGGCCGGCCGCCCTGTCGGTGGCCTTGGCCGGTGGCTGCCGGCTGATCGAGATTCCCGACGAATTCGCCTCCGATGAGCCGGTTCGGATCACCCTCACCGGCGACGATCCCGAGCGCTTGGTCTGGGGTCACGTGATGATCAAGGTCGGCCGGCATGCTCGCGCCACCTTGGTGCTCGAGCACAAGGGGACCGCCCGCTACTGCACCACAAGCTCGGTCCTGGTCGGCGACGGCGCCGACTTCACCATGGTCTCGATCCAGGACTGGGACGACGACGCGGTTCACCTCGGCCGCGACGCCATTCGCGTGGGCCGCGACGCCAGCGTCAAGCACGCCTCGGTCTCTTTCGGTGGCGATCTGGTGCGGATGCATGCCAACGTCGAGTACGCCGGACCCGGAGGCTCCGCGGAGCTTCTCGGCCTCTACTTCGCCGACGCCGGCCAGCACATCGAGCACCGCCTGTTCGCCGACCACACCGCTCCGCGCACGCGTAGTCACGTGGTCTACAAGGGCGCGCTCCAAGGCGAGAAGGCGCATACCGTGTGGGTCGGCAACGTGCTGATCCGCAAGGTTGCCGAGGGCATCGACACCTACGAGGAGAACCGAAACCTGGTCCTGACCGACGGTTGTCAGGCCGATTCGGTGCCGAACCTGGAGATCGAGACCGGCGAGATCGAGGGAGCCGGCCACGCGTCGGCCACGGGTCGCTTCGACGACAACCAGCTGTTCTACCTCCGCAGCCGTGGGATCGATGAGCAGGAAGCCCGACGCCTGGTCGTGCACGGCTTCTTCAACGACCTGATCCGCAAGGTCGGAGTCCCCTCGATCGAGGAGGACCTGGTTGCCACGGTGGAAGCTGAGCTCGCCAAGAGCGTGACCGGGAAGTCCCTCTGATGGCCTTTGAGCGCGTCTGCTCCCTCGACGAGATTGCGGTCGACGAAGCCAAGGCGGTCGACTGCGGGCCCCTCCAGGTGGCGCTGGTCCGCGACGGCGACGAGGTCTTCGCGATTCAGGATCTCTGCAGCCATGCCTCCGTGGCCCTCTCCGAAGGCGAAGTGACCGTCGATGCGAGCGGGTGCTTCATGGAGTGCTGGCTGCACGGGTCGACCTTCGATCTCCGCACCGGCAAGCCGACCATCCTCCCGGCCACCGAACCGGTGGCCACTTTCGCCGTCGAGGTCCGCGGCGCCGATGTCTACGTGGACGTGGACGCCGTGCTCAACGGCGTGACGCCTGCCTGAACGAACCCCACCGAACTCTCGAACCTGAACACACGAAGGAAGCGACACCGATGAGCACTCTGGAAATCACGGACCTGCAGGTTTCGGTCGACACCGAAGACGGCCCCAAGCAGATCCTCAAGGGCGTCACCTTGACCATCCGGTCCGGCGAGGTGCACGCGATCATGGGCCCGAACGGCTCGGGCAAGTCCACCTTGGCCTACTCCATCGCCGGTCACCCGAAGTACACCATCACCGGTGGCGAGGTCCTGCTCGACGGCGAGAACGTCTTGGAGATGTCGGTCGACGAACGAGCCCGCGCGGGGCTCTTCCTGGCCATGCAGTACCCCGTGGAGGTCCCGGGCGTCTCGGTGGCCAACTTCCTGCGTACCGCGAAGACCGCCATCGACGGTGAGGCGCCCAAGCTGCGCACCTGGGTCAAGGACGTCAACGGCGCTCTGGGACGGGCCGGCCTGGATGCCACGTTCAGCCAGCGCAACGTCAACGAAGGCTTCTCCGGCGGTGAGAAGAAGCGCCACGAGATCGCCCAGCTCGAACTACTTGACCCGAAGGTCGCGGTTCTCGACGAGACCGACTCCGGGTTGGACATCGACGCGCTCAAGGTGGTTTCCGAAGGCGTCAACCGGTTCGCGGAGAACGGCGACAAGGGCGTGCTGCTGATCACTCACTACACGCGGATCCTGCGCTACATCAAGCCCGACTTCGTGCACGTCTTCGTCAACGGCGCCATCGCCGACCAGGGCGGGCCCGAGCTTGCCGATCGGCTCGAGGCCGAAGGTTACGAGAAGTACGTCGGCGCGGCCGTCTGAGCTCGCGCGACCCGATCGAGACCACGATGACACTCCCCGGGACTTGTCTCCCCGGGCTGCTGCCCGCACTGGACGTGGTGCGTCAGGACTTCCCGATCCTCCAGCGCACCCTGCCCGGCGGCGTACCCCTGGTGTATTTGGACTCGGCGAACACCTCCCAGAAGCCGCAGGTGGTGATCGACGCCATGGTCGACCACCTGGAGCACCACAACGCCAACGTCGCTCGGGCGATGCACACGCTTGGGGGCCGAGGCCTCGGCCGCCTTCGAGGACGGGCGGGCGAAGGTCGCCCGCTTCATCGGTGCGCCGCCCGCCGAGGTGGTCTTCACCAAGAACGCCTCCGAGGCGCTCAACCTGGTGGCGAACACCTTGGCTTGGCCGGGGGAGTGGCAGATCGGGCCGGGCGACGAAATCGTCATCTCGGAGATGGAGCACCACTCCAACATCGTTCCGTGGCAACTGCTTGCTCAACGCACCGGCGCCCGGTTGCGTTGGTTCGGGCTGACCGATGCCGGCCACCTCGACCTG
The DNA here is from genome assembly GCA_037046605.1 of Nocardioides sp. GTDB lineage: Bacteria > Actinomycetota > Actinomycetes > Propionibacteriales > Nocardioidaceae > Nocardioides. The sequence continues at coordinate 92,286 of JBAOHF010000036.1, read as the reverse complement.
GACGCCGAGCCTGACCTGATCAACGAGCGCACCAAGGTCGTCTCGGTGACGTGGGTCTCCAACTTTCTCGGCACCCTGAATCCGGTCGCCGAGATCTCGCGCCGGGCGAAGGCGGCGGGGGCGCTGATGGTCCTGGACGCGTCCCAAGCGGCGCCGCAGTTGCCGATCGTGGTGGCGGAGACGGGTGCCGACTTGATCGCCTTCACCGGCCACAAGGTGGTCGGGCCCACGGGAATCGGAGTGCTGTGGGGGCGCCGAGAGGTGCTGGAGGCGTTGCCGCCGTTCCTCGGTGGCGGCGAAATGATCGAGACGGTCACCATGGCCGGGTCGACCTATGCGCCGATTCCGTATCGATTCGAAGCGGGGACCCCCCCGATCGCCGAGGCTGTCGGGCTGGGAGCGGCGGTCGACTATCTCGCCGAGTTGGGCATGGAAGCCGTGCACGGCCACGAGCAGGCGATCACCGGCTACGCACTCGAGGGACTTGCCACGGTGCCGGGGCTGCGCGTCCTCGGACCGGCTCGGGCCTCCGAGCGGGGCGGAGCGGTCTCGTTCACCCTGGCCGACATTCATCCCCATGACGTCGCCCAGGTTCTGGACTCGCGCGGGATCGCGGTGCGGGCCGGTCATCACTGCGCCAAGCCGGCGCATGCCAGGTTCGGCGTTCAGGCCTCAACCCGGATGTCGTCCTACCTCTACACCACACCCAGCGAGATCGACGCTCTCGTGGATGGCTTGGGTTACGTGCGGCACTACTTCGGGAGCCGCTGATGTCGCACTCCCTTGACTCGCTCTATCAAGACATCATCCTCGACCACGCTCGGCACCCGCGCCATGCCGGCCTGCGGGAGCCTTTCGACGCCGAGGTCCACCACGTCAATCCGACCTGCGGGGACGAGGTCACCCTGCGCACTCGGACCGTGGACGGTGTCGTGGCCGACATCTCCTATGAAGCCCTGGGCTGTTCGATCAGCCAGGCTTCGGCGTCGGTGCTGAGCGATTCCCTGATCGGCGAGCCGGTTTCGGCCGCTGCCGCGCTGCACGGGGAGTTCTTGGCGCTGATGCACAGTCAGGGTCGGGGTACGCCGGACGAAGCGGTCCTCGGAGACGCGGCGGCCTTCGCGGGGGTCGCCAAGTTCCCGGCCCGGGTGAAGTGCGCGCTGCTGCCCTGGATGGCCTGGCAGGACGCGCTGGCGCGCAGCGGGATCTCGCTTACTGAACCCGAAGCCAGTACAGACGACACGACGATCGAACCAAGCTTGTGAACATGGAGGAGAAGCAGATGGCGGAGCACGACGACCTGCCCGAGGTCGACTTGAGCGGTGGCACGGCCACGGTCACCGAGGATGAGGTCCTAGAAGCCCTCAAGGACGTGGTCGACCCCGAGCTGGGCATCAACGTGGTCGACCTGGGCCTGGTCTATGGCGTCCACCTGGACGAGCAGCACAACGCCGTGGTCGACATGACCTTGACCTCGGCGGCCTGCCCGCTGACCGACGTCATCGAGGACCAGACCAACACCGCCCTGGAGGGCATGGTCAACGACGTGGCCATCAACTGGGTCTGGATGCCGCCGTGGGGCCCCGACAAGATCACCGAGGACGGTCGCGATCAGCTGCGGGCGCTCGGGTTCAACGTCTGAGGGTTCACCATCTGAGGGTTCACCGTCTGAGGCTTCACCGTCTGGGGCTGCTACCGCCGGTTGTTCTTGCGACTACGTTCGCGCTTTTCCCGGATCAGGTCCAAGGCGATGATCGCGCCCAGGATCCCCAGCCGCGGCTGCGGCGGTAGGCCACGTTCGAAGAGCACGACGTAGCGGTTCCGGCCCAGGAACCATTCCCCGGCACCGGGCCAACGACGGGCGACCTGCGCGGCGCGGGCGCCGCCGATAGTGGCCTCGAAGTCGTAGTCGAGCCAATCGCCACTGAGTTCGACCAGCTGGGAAACCGACGGTCCACTGGCTTGATCAGGGGCTTGGTCAGGGGATTGATCACTCGATGGGGCGTAGAGCTCGATGGTCAGCCGAGTGGTGAAGAAGGCCAGTTCCTTGGTCACCTGCGCGATCAACGCCCCACCGCCGTCGGTGACCTCGAAGGTGTCGAAGCCGAAGTTGGGGACGTCGTAGAGGCCGAGGAGCTTCTGCTCTCCGTCGTACACGCTGAACTCGCGGTTCCCCGCAAGCAGCCTGGAACCGAGTCCTCCCTCAGTCGCGATCGTCCCGATGGGAGCTCCATGCTCGTCGTGGATCGCGAAGTCGTTGGTCATCCAGTTGGTCACCTGGTCGATGACCAACAGGGTGTGGTCCATCAGCATGGGGTGAGCATAGGCGCACGATGGTGGCCTACTCTCAGGGCGTGATCGAGGTGCGGGTCCCACTGAAGCGCTGGCCCAGATGGCGGGAGAACTTCGCGGCCCGACACGGGCAGACGGAGTGGAGGGTCGGCGACGGTGCGCTGCACGGCATCGCCGCGGACGGCGCGGAAGTCATCGCGCGACTTCCCTTCTCCCGGGCCTACGACGGTCCGGCAGACCCTGATGGGTTCACCGCTCTTGCCCTCCCGCCGCAGACGTGGGGGGTGCTTCTGGTCAGGAAGGGCGGCTTCGCCATCGGCGCACTGGAGCAGGATCGGATCACGGCCAGCAAGGTGGGCCAACGACACGTCCAGGGCCGGACCAAAGCCGGTGGGCAGAGCCAACAGCGCTTCGCCCGGCGCCGCGACAACCAAGCCCGTGACGCCTATCAAGCCGCCGCCGATCATGCCTGCCGGGTGTGGGGTTGGACCGGCTCGACGCCGGTTTCCCGTGCGGTGGTCGTGGGCGGGGACCGACAGGCGGTTGCCGAGGTGCTCGGGGACCCACGACTGGCTTCGGTGCAGACCGTGGGCTGGTGGCTCGCCGTCGGTGACCCGCGTCGAGATGTCCTCGTGGCGGCTGTCGCCGAAGCGCAGACGCTGGGTTTGCAGATCAGCGAGCAGGAGAACACGGGCTGAGGGCGAGACAGCCGACGAAGCCTGCGCCAACGCTGCGCGTCGGTGCGGCGTCGATCCGGCGTGCGCTGGCAGGATGCTGCCATGTGGCAGCCCGACCCTGCGTGGCAGGCGATGCCCGGTGGGATGGGACCCTCCACCCTCGGGGTCTGGTCAGCCACCGAGTCCGGCCAGCAGGTGGTGATCAAGCGGCTGGAGGCTCCAGCCCACGGAGACCCGGGAGAGCTTTCCCAGCCGAGGCACTTCGCCTATTGGCGCCGCGCCAGCGATGTGGCACTGAGTGGGATCGTGGTGGATTCTCCGGGCCTGCGCGCCGCGCGTTTGGTGCGGGTGGAGGAGGACCCGGAGGGGATCACTCTCGTCCAGCAGTTTGTGGATCCGATCGAGGTCACGCCCTCCTTCGTGGCGGGCGCGTTGGCGAGGTTCGCCTCCGCCCGGTTGCCGGAGGAACCCTGGTTGGCACGCCAACAGTTGACCGATCGTCTTGCACGGGTCGAGCGTCGTGGCGGTTGGCGGACTTTGGCCAGGACCCCGGTCGCCGACCTGGCCGAGAGACTCTGGGATCGACGCGCGGTGCTCCTGGCCCGGTTGAGCGAGCTTCCGCGCGTCCCCCAGCACGGGGACCCGGTGCCCAGCAATCTCCCCGGAAGAGTCGGGGAGCACGTGGTGGCCATCGACTGGTCCACCCTCGGGATTGGTCCGGTCGGGGCTGATCTCGGCTACTTCGCGCTCTCGATCCGAGATGACTTCGAGTCGCTGGTGAGCAGCTATGTGGCCGCGCTCGGTCCTGCGGTTGCCACCCGCGCCGAAGTGGAGACCGGAGCAACCATCACGGCTGTCTACACCGTGTTGACGCGGGCCGACTGGGCACTTGCCCGGGTTGCCGAGGGAGATGGGGCGCTAGCCGGGAAGTTCCGCCACCCGGCCGTGGCGCCGTACTTGCGGGCGATGCAGCGCCACCTGCCGCAGATCGAATCCCTGCTGTAGTCGGCGTTCGGCACCAACAAGCAGTTCAGCCCAGCCGAAGTCCTCGGCTGGGCTGAAGCTGTCGTTCGTCTGGTGGCTACGGGGTGTCGACGGTCCAGACCTGTTCGCAAGCCTGCATGGTGCCTTGCTGCCAGCCGACCTGGAACCACTTCATCCGCGAATCCGCCGAGCCGTGGGTCCACGACTCCTCGGTGACCTGACCCTGGGTCTTCTGCTGGATCCGGTCGTCGCCGACTGCCGCTGCGGCATCGATCGCCTGCTGGATGTCGTCTTGTGACAGCGAGGCGATCAGCGGCTCCCCGCCGCTGTCGGACGTGCTCGTCGCGGCCTTCGTCCACATGCCGCCGTAGCAGTCGGCTTGCAGTTCGAGTCGGACCGCGTCGGAGCGAGGTCCCTTCTGCGTCCGCACCCGACCCATGTAGCCCATCAGGTTCTGGATGTGGTGGCCGTACTCATGGGCGAGGACGTAGGCCTGAACGAAGCCGCCGTCCGGCCCACCGAGCTGACGCTCGAGGACGTCGTCGAAGAAGGAGGTGTCCATGTAGATGGTTGCGTCGTTGGGGCAGTAGAACGGCCCGACCTGCGAGGTGGCCTGTCCGCACCCGGTCGAGGTCGCGCCACTGAAAGTGCGCAGCGTGGCCGGCGTGAAGCTGGCGTTGGTCTCGGCCGGGATGGTCTTGCTCCAGAAGCTCACCAAGGAGTTCTCGACGCCGATGCGCTCGCAGTCGGGGTCGGAGTTGGCGTCCTCGCCGGTCTTGCAGTTGTCGTAGCGGCCGGTGTCCTCGGCCGCGACGTTGCTGGTGTCGATGCTGTTATCGGGGGCCTGAGCGCCGCCGGTCAGGCCGCCGCCGCCCACGCACTGGTTAAGGACCAGGAAGAGGATGACGATCAGCACCATGCCGAGGCCGCCGCCACCCGCAGCGCCGCCAGGGATCGGAAGCCGCATCGGGCCGCCACCCATGCCGCCGCCGCCACCGCCGCCGCCGTCAGAGGTGCGGCTGGTGTCGAGCCGTGCCTTGGGATTGAAACGCATGCGAGCGTCCTTCCTGTCCGCGCAGATCCGGGTCGGAGAGTCGGCCCCGGCATCGAGGCGAAAGACTACCTCCCCGGGCGTCGCTTCCCGTGTCATTGGTGGGGGACAAGCATCACGTTTCAGCTACGTCGGTGTCTTCGCCGATGCGGTCCGAGACCCGCTCGCGACCGTAGACTGTTCGCCTGATGATTACCGCCCAGCAGATCGAGCTGCGTGCCGGTGCTCGACTCTTGATGAGCGATGTCAGCTTCCGGGTAGGCCCCGGCGATCGGATCGGTCTGGTCGGTCGCAACGGCGCCGGCAAGACGACCCTGACCCGGGTGCTCGCAGGCGAGTCCCTCCCTGCATCGGGGCAAGTCGAGCGCACCGGCACCATCGGCTACCTACCCCAAGACCCCCGTGCCGGCGATCCCGAGCAGTTGGCCAGAGATCGGATCCTGTCGGCCCGCGGCCTCGACTCCGCGTTGGCTGCCCTGCGGGCTGCCGAGATCGAGATGGCCAGCGACACCCCGAGCATTCGGGAGCGGGCTTTCCGTCGCTACACCCGGGCCGAGGCCGAACTCCATGCCGCCGGCGGCTACGGCGCCGAAGCCGAGGCCGCTGTGATCGCCCACGCGCTGGGCTTGGAGGATCGGATCCTGGGCCAGCCTTTGCGCACCCTGTCGGGCGGCCAGCGGCGGCGGGTGGAACTAGCCCGGATCCTGTTCTCCGACGCAGAGACCTTGCTTCTCGACGAGCCGACCAACCACCTCGATGCCGACAGCATCGTCTGGCTGCGCGGCTTCCTCGCTCACCACAAGAGCGGGCTGGTGGTGATCAGTCACGACACCGGGCTGCTGGAGGCAACGGTCAACAAGGTCTTGCATCTGGACGCCAATCGCGCGGTTGTCGACATCTACAACGTCGGCTGGACGGCGTACCTCAGCCAACGTGAAGTGGACGAGCGTCGCCGCAAGCGCGAACGGGCAAATGCCGAACGCAAGGCCAGCGCGCTGCTCGATCAAGCCAACAAGATGCGTGCCAAGGCCACCAAAGCCCAAGCCGCCCAGTCGATGATGAAGCGTGCCGAACGCCTGACCGCCGGCCTGGAGGCCGAGCGAGCCGGAGACAAGGTGGCTCGGATCCGTTTCCCGGAGCCGGCACCCTGCGGAAAGACGCCACTGACGGCCACCGAACTGTCCAAGTCCTACGGATCGCTGGAGGTCTTCACCGATGTCGATCTGGCTATCGACCGAGGCACCCGCGTGGTGGTTCTGGGTCTGAACGGCGCCGGCAAAACCACCTTGCTGCGGATGCTGGCCGGCATCGACAAGGCCGACACCGGCGAGGTCGTCCCGGGGCACGGCTTGAAGCTCGGCTATTACGCCCAGGAGCACGAGACGCTCGATGTGGGGCGCAGTGTGCTGGAGAATCTCCACAGTTCGGCACCGGCTTTGACCGATACCGAGGCGCGCTCGGTGCTGGGTTCCTTCCTGTTCAGTGGCGACGATGTCGAAAAGCCGGCGCGTGTGCTGTCCGGTGGGGAGAAGACCCGGCTCGCGCTGGCGACCCTGGTCGTCTCGGCCGCCAACGTGCTGCTCCTTGACGAGCCGACCAACAACCTCGATCCCGCGTCGCGAGAAGAGGTGCTGGCCGCCATCCGCAGCTACCGCGGGGCCATCGTCTTGGTGACCCACGACGAAGGCGCCGTACGCGCGCTGTCGCCGGACAAGGTGCTGATCCTTCCCGACGGGGTCGAAGACCTCTGGAATGAGGAGTACGCGGATCTGGTTGCGCTCGCATGAGCATGATGGGCGGCGGCGGTCAGGTCTGGCGCCACATACGTACCGATCGCAGCGCGGTGGCGAGCAAGGTCGACCGCGACGTCGTACGCCGGGTCTTGCAGTTCGCCAAGCCGCACCGGAGCTTGATCATCCTCTTCCTGACCCTGACCGTGATCGACTCGCTGCTGGTCGTGGTCTCGCCGTTGCTGGTTCAACGGATCGTCGACGACGGCATTCTGGGCGGTGATCGCCCCCTGGTGCTCTGGCTGGCCGCGGGGATGGCCGCTACAGCCATCGTCGGCGCGGTGCTGGGCGTGACGGCGGGCTACCTGTCCAGTCGGATCGGCGAGGGCTTGATCTTCGACCTACGCACCCAGGTCTTCGCACACGTGCAACGTCAGTCGCTGGCCTTCTTCACCCGCACTCAGACCGGTGCCCTGGTGTCGCGGCTGAACAACGATGTGATCGGTGCTCAGCGGGCCTTCACCAGCACCTTGTCGGGCACTGTGTCCAACCTGATCTCGGTCGTGGTGGTCGGGGTAGCCATGGTGGCGCTGAGCTGGCAGGTGACCTTGATGTGCCTGGCACTCTTCCCCTTGCTCTTCCTGTCTTCGCGCTGGGTGAGCGGCCGCCTGGCCGGACTCACCCGACAGCAGATGGACGGCAACGCGGACATGGGCAACGCCATGACCGAGCGGTTCAACGTCGGTGGCGCCATGTTGATGAAGCTGTTCGGGAGCGCAGCCAACGAGGATGCGATCTTCGCCGAGAAGGCGGGTCTCGTGCGCGATCTCGGGGTGCGCATCTCTTTGATCACGCGGATCTTCGGCGCGACGATGATGACTGTCCCGGCGCTGGCCACCGCACTGGTCTACGGCCTCGGTGGCATGTTGGTCATCAACGGCTCATTGACCGTGGGCACGCTGCTCGCGCTGGCTACCTTGCTGTTGCGTTTGCTGGGCCCACTCCAAGGACTCTCCAATGTCCGCATCGACGTGATGACCGCACTGGTGAGCTTTGAGCGGGTATTCGAGGTGCTGGACCTGCCGACGCTGGTCAAGGAGCGTCCCGACGCCCGGGCGCTTCCCGCCGATGCCGCTCGGGTGGAGTTCGACGATGTGTCGTTCACCTACCCCGATGCCGAGGAGATCTCGCTGGCCTCGCTCGAGACGATCGCCCGCGAGTCCGGGCGGCCTTCTGGACCGGTCCTCCATCACGTTGGGTTCCAGGCCGAGCCCGGCCAGATGATTGCCCTGGTCGGCCCCTCCGGCGCGGGCAAGACCACGGTTACGAACCTGGTGGCCCGGTTGTACGACGTCTCCAGCGGCGCGGTGCGGATCGGCGGCCAGGACGTGCGGGACGTGACCTTGGAGTCCCTGACCGACACTGTCGGCTACGTGACCCAGGACGCCCATATGTTCCACGACACGATTGGGGCCAACCTGCGCTACGCCCGCCCCGACGCGAGCGACGAGCAGATCTGGGAAGCACTCGAGGCCGCTCAGATCGCGGACTTGGTCAAGTCGCTGCCGAGCGGTCTGGGCACGGTCGTGGGGGATCGGGGTTACCGGCTCTCCGGCGGCGAGCGGCAACGCCTGGCCATCGCCCGGTTGATGTTGAAGGCCCCGCCCATCGTCGTACTCGACGAGGCGACGGCTCATCTCGACAGCGAGTCCGAAGCGGCGGTGCAGCGGGCGCTCGACGCCGCGCTGGCAGGGCGCACCTCCTTGGTGATCGCGCACCGGCTGTCCACGGTTCGCGATGCCGACTGCATCGTGGTGCTCGACAAGGGACGCGTCGCCGAACGAGGCACCCACGAGGAGTTGCTGGCCCGCGGTGGCCTCTACGCCGATCTCTACCGCACCCAGTTCGCCACCAGCGAGACCCTGACGCACTGACGGGCCATCTTTCGGCGACTGTCCCGTGTGGCCGTCAACTGCCTGCCGGAGAGGCGTCCCGCTCGGAGCGTGCGTGTGGAGTCTTCCGCTTCCGGAACTCGTCGTAGGCGAGATAGCCGTAGCCGCCGACGGCGAGCACACCGAAGAACCACCACTGCAGGCCGTAGAAGAAGTGCGGCCCATTGCCCGGATCGGGCAACTCGGCCGGGAGCAGGTCGGCGGCGGGTTCGCCGTCTTCCGATTCCACTTGGACCCAGCCGCCGAGAACCTCGGTGCCGAGGAACTCGCCGATGGTGGCCGATGAGACGGCCCGGGTGCCGGACTCATCGACGCGCGTGCTGGAGCCGGTGCCGTCCGAGCGCACCCAGCCGACCACTGTGATCCTCCCGCTGGGAGGTGGCGGTACCTCCGGCGACTCGGAGGCGGTGTTGGGGGCCATCAGCCAACCCCGGTCGATGAGCAGGGTCTCGCCGGTCTCGAGTCGGAAGGGAACGACCACGTCGACGCCCGAAGTGCTCTTGCGGGTCTGATAGCGGACCAACACCGTCTTGTCGGGGAGGTAGCTTCCCGTCGCGGTGACCCGGCGCCACTCTTGCGCTTGGCTCACGCCGCGACCGGGTGCGAGTAATTGGGCTGCCGGGGTCGGATCGGCGGCCACGTTGGTGGCGTACTGCGCATTGCGGGCCTTGCGGTCGGTGAGCCGGTGGAACTGCCATTCGCCGAGCCACCAGGCCAGCGTGGCGAGCAGCACGACAATGACCGCCAAGCCAATCCATCGCCGACTCACCAAAAAGCCCCAGGTCCGCACCCGACGAGGCTATCTCCCGGCCTCTAGACTCGGTCAGGTGTCCACCCCCCTTGCCTTGGCCGATCGCTTCGGCCGCATAGCGACCGATCTGCGAGTCTCACTCACTGATCGGTGCAATCTGCGGTGTTCCTACTGCATGCCGGCCGAGGGTTTGGACTGGTTGCCGGACGAGAAAGTGCTCACCGACGACGAGGTGGTGCGACTGATCGGCGTTGCCGTCAACCTGCTGGGCGTGCGCGAAGTGCGCTTCACCGGTGGCGAGCCGTTGGTACGCCGTGGCCTGGTCGACATCGTCCGGCGCACGCGGACGCTGGGGCCGGTCGACATCTCGGTGACCACCAACGCGCTGGGCTTGGCCCGCACCGCGGTGGCCCTTAAGGAAGCCGGACTCGACCGAGTCAATGTTTCTCTCGACAGCGTCCGTCCCGAGACCTTCGCCGAGATCACCCGCCGCGATCGGTTGCACGACGTGCTTGCCGGTTTGGAAGCGGCGCGTGAGGCCGGTCTGGGTCCGGTGAAGGTCAATGCAGTCCTCTTGCGCGGGATCAACGACGCTCAGGCGCCCGAGCTGCTGCGCTGGGCGATGGCCGAGCAGTACCAACTCCGGTTCATCGAGCAGATGCCGTTGGACGCGCAGCATCGCTGGCGCCGCACCGAGATGATCACGGCCGAGGAGATCCTGGCCTCGCTCAACGAGCACTTCGAGCTGACCCCGGCCAGGGCCCCGCGCGGCAGCGCTCCGGCGGAACTGTTCACCGTCGACGGTGGGCCGCACACGGTCGGGGTGATCGCCTCGGTGACTCGCCCGTTCTGTGGAGACTGCGACCGCGTGCGCCTGACCGCCGACGGCCAAGTCCGCGACTGCCTGTTCGCGCGCACGGAGTCCGATCTGCGCACGCCGCTGCGCGGGGGAGCCGATGACGAGGAGCTAGCCCGCCGTTGGGTGCAGGCGATGCGTGGCAAGCAGCCGGGGCACGGCATCAACGACGAGACATTCCTGCAGCCGGCCCGCCCGATGTCGGCGATCGGCGGCTGAGGGGAGCTCCCGAGGGTCCCGCCCCGAGACGGCAGTCCTGAAATAGGCAGTGCCGAAAATCTGGCAGTCCCGAAATAGGCAGTGCCGGACGATCACGGGGGGGACCGCCCGGCACTACTCGCTGCGAACTCAGACGGGGGATGCTGAACTCGCGTCGCCCGATTCTGGCACCCTCGCGGCACGGTTGGAAGAGTCTAAGTTCCGAAAGATTGGTCTGTTTTCGACCGTTAGCGAGGACACGGGGTCAGCCGATTCGAGTCACTGCCCCGAGGGGAGCTGTCGCTTCAGATAGTCGGGGGTTTCGGGGCTGAACGGGTCATGGCGCTGGTCGGAGGCATTCGCGATCACGACGGCGATGTAGGGCAACACAGCGGCGCCAACGAAGAGCACCCAGCGCAGCCAACCCGGCCCGACCACCACCGCCCCAAGGAAGCACGCCACCCGGATCGCCATCGAAATCAGGTAGCGCCGCTGCCGCTGGGCCAGGTCTGCTTCACGCCCGGTCCGAGCGCTGGTGATCCGGACGGCCGAATCCTCGCGACGACTTCGCAACACGGTTCCCATGGTGCCACCCCACCCGCGATCAACCCTCACCGGACGAGCTGGGCGTCTCGTCGTGAGGCGGGGGGATCGCTACTGACCTACGATCGGCGGACCAGTCCAACGCGAGGAGTAGACGTGAGCAACCGCACTTACCGTGTCACCGAGATCGTCGGCACGTCGCCAGACGGCGTCGACCAAGCCATGCGCAACGCTGTCGAGCGTGCCGCCAAGACGTTGCGCCATGTGGACTGGTTCGAGGTCACCCAGATCCGTGGCCAGGTGAAGGACGGCCAGATCGAGCACTTCCAGGTGGGCATGAAGATCGGCTTCCGGTTGGAGGACGAATAGTCGCTCACCCCGGCGCGTGTCGTCGGGCGGACGTGCTCGCGCCGGTACGACGGACTCGATAGCGTCTCCCCGTGACTTCTTCGAGCGAACCAGAAACCTCCGGAAGATCCGTCCTGGTAACAGGCGGGAACCGCGGCATCGGACGGGCTATTGCCGAGGCATTCCTCGCTGCTGGGGACCGGGTTGCGGTTACGACGCGCAACGGCGGCGCCCCGGACGGTGCATTGGACGTGCGTTGCGACATCACCGACCCGGTCGCCGTCGAGGATGCCTTCGCCCAGATCGAAGCCGCGCACGGGCCGGTGGAGGTGCTGATCGCCAACGCGGGGGTCACCAAGGACACCTTGGTGCTGCGGATGTCCGAGGACGACTGGCAGCACGGTCATCGACACCAACCTGACTGGCTCCTTCCGCGTGGCCAAGCGCGCAGCCAAGCAGATGCTTCGCCTTCGCCGGGGACGGATCATCTTCATCTCCTCGGTGGTCGGATTGCTGGGTTCGGCCGGTCAGGTCAACTACGCCGCCTCCAAGTCGGGTTTGGTCGGGATGGCTCGTTCGTTGGCTCGCGAACTGGGCAGTCGCGCGGGATCACCGCCAACGTGATCGCGCCCGGCTTCGTGGAGACCGACATGACCGACGTACTCAGTGACGAGCAGAAGGTCAGCGATCCGCGGCCAGGTGCCGCTGGGCCGCTATGCCGCACCGGCGGAGATCGCCTCGGCAGCCGTCTGGCTGGCCGGTGACGGGGCCGCATACGTCACCGGTGCGGTGATCCCGGTCGACGGTGGCCTCGGCATGGGGCACTGACCCACGTCCGCGCAGCGCACTCCGGTGTGGCCATCGCGACACCGCCTGACACAACGTCCCGGGAGAACCCAGGACGCACGGACAGAACATGAGACAGGAGCAGGGCATGGGCATTCTTGAGGGCAAGCGGATTCTGGTGGCCGGGGTCACCATGGACTCCTCGATCGGCTTCGCGCACCGCGAAGTTCGCCCAGGAGCAAGGCGCGACCGTGCTGATCTCCAACTTCGGCCGCGCGCTGCGGTATCACCAGGCGGATCGCGAAGAGGTTGCCGCAGGAGCCGCCGGTGCTCGAACTCGACGTCACCGATCCCGACCACCTCGCCGGCTTGGCCGACGCCGTACGTGAGCACGTGGACGGGCTCGACGGCGTGGTGCACTCGATCGCCTACGGCAATCCAGAGACCTTGCTTGGCGGGCAAGTTCCTCGACGGTCCGTGGGAGGACGTCGCCCAGGCCGTGCAGGTCTCGGCCTACTCGCTGAAGTCGCTCGCCGTGGCTACCCGGGAGCTGATGGGCGCCGGCGGGTCGATCGTCGGGTCTGACCTTCGACGCCACCGTCGCCTGGCCGGCCTATGACTGGATGGGCGTGGCCAAGGCCGGACTCGAGTCGACCTCGCGCTACCTCGCGCGCGACCTCGGGCCGGACGGGATCCGGGTCAACCTCGTCTCGGCGGGACCGCTCAAGACGCTGGCCGCCAAGGCGATCCCGGGCTTCTGCGGATCTGGAGTCACTGTGGGAGACCCGCGCTCCGCTGGGTTGGGACAACACCGACCAAGAGCCGACCGCCGCGTGCGGTGTGCGCGCTGTTGTCGCGATCTCTTCCCCGCGACCAGACCGGCGAGATCGTGCACGTCGACGGCGGCTTCCACGCCCTGGGTGCCTAACGTGGCCGATGGGTCTGTGGCTCAGCCCGACGCTGAGGAAGCCACCTCGCTCGTCGAACTGCGCATCCTGGAGGGGCCGAACCTCTACTTCCCGCGCGCTTCGGTCAAGTTGACCGTGGACATCACCCGGCTCGCCGAGGCGCCCGTTGCCACGGCGGCGGCATTGTCGCGACGCATCGGGCTGAGCAACGCCCGCCCCGGGGAGCCAGGTGTCGGGGTTCCGGCAGCGCTGTCTGCCGCTGCGGAGCGGTCGCCACGCTCGGTGCGGGCGATCGCACGTGAGGCCGGCACATCGAGACTCGCCGTACGCGTGCGGCCGACTGCCGATCCGGTCCGGGTGGTGGTGGCTTATCCATGGCGTACGCCGTGGCCGGGCCGAAGCGCATTGGGCCGAGGCCGTCGGCACCCTGCTGGATGCGCTACCGCGAGCGGCGACGCAAGGCGAGACCGGGGTGGCCGAACGGTCGACATCGCGGCAAGGCAGGTCCGCGAGACGCCCGCAGGCGCGCGACCGACCACCCTGAGGCCCCGCGTGCCCGGTGGTCGCGGTTACGGGCACCAACGGCAAGACCACGCACGTCGCGGATGGTCGCCCACATTGCGCGCACGGCTGGGCTCACGGCCGGGTGGTCGAGTACCGATGGCATCTACCTCGACGGTGTCCTGGTCGAAGCCGGGGACTACTCCGGACCCAGTGGAGCCGGCCGGGTGCTGGCATACCCCGAACGTCGACTTCGCGGTCACCGAGACCGCCCGCGGCGGCATCCTGCTCAAAGGCATCGGCGTCAGCAACAACGACGTCTCGGTGGTCACCAATGTGAGTGCGGATCATCTTGGCCTGCAGGGGATCGACACCCTCGACCAGCTGGCTGAGGTGAAGAGCGTCGTCCCCCGGATCACCCGCCGCAGGGGCTGGGCGGTGCTCAACGCCGACGACCCGCGCGTGCTGGCCATGCGGGCCATCATCCGTGCGCGACCCTGGGTGTTCTCGCAGAGATCCCGACTCGCCGGGGATCCGCGAGGTCCTTGCCGTAGAAGGCCGCGCGACGACGGTGATCGACGGGGTCATCTGCACCTGGGAGGCCGGTGGCGACCCGCAGCCGTTGGTGGCGTTGGCAGAGGTGCCGATGACATTGGCCGGGCTTTCTCGGTTCAACGTCGAGAACGCCCTCGCGGCCGCCTCCGCCGCGCTGGCGGCGGGTCTGCCTCGGGACGCGGTGGTGGCCGGGCTGCGCGACTTCTCGCCGGGGATCGAACACAACCCAGGCAGGATGAACATCTACTCGCTGCCGCTGGGCGCTGGCGGCAGTTGCTCGGTGGTCGTCGACCTGGCCCACAACGAAGCGGGGCTGGAAGCGCTGCTCGAGATCATGGACGGACTTCGCGGGAGCGCCTCGCGACGGCTACTCGGCCTCGGGGCGGTGGGGGACCGGCAAGACGACCTTTTGGAGAAGCTGGGCGAGATCGCCGGCCGCGACGCCGATGTCGTCGCCATCGGGCACAAGTCCAAATATCTTCGAGGCCGCACCTTGGAGTCCCTGGAGGGGCATCTGCGGGCCGGCCTCGAACGCGTCGGCATGACCGACGTTCCGGCCTACGACACCGAGGTCGAATCCCTAGCCGCGTTGGTCGCACAAGCCGCCGACGGCGACGTCGTCGGCTTGATGTGTCACGCCCAGTTCGACCAGGTGGGCGAGTGGCTGGCTGAACACGGGGCGACCGGAGACGACCCGGAGACCCTCGGACGCAAGGTACGCGCCCAATCCGAGTGACTCGCCAGCGGCTCTGGTCGGCCCGAGCCGCAGGTCAGCTGGGCTGGTAGTAGTCCGGATCGGCCAGGGGGGTGGGGCTCTCCGAGCCGGCCTGGGCCTGCTGGGTCTGCTCCTCCAGTTCCGACATCACGCGGGCATGGTTGTCGACACAGATCACGACCAGGTCACCGGCGTTGGCCCGAGCCATCGCATGCCGCATGGCCTCGATCTCGTCGGGGACTATCTCCAGCTGCTTGCAGCGCCCACCTTGCTCCATGCCGTCTCGCGCCCCAGCGGCCACCAGGGCGGCAACCTCGCCGGGCTGACGTCCGCGCAGGGAGGCATCCTCACGTACGACGAGTACGTCGAAGTGCTGGGCAGCCACCGCCCCGAGTTCGTGCATGTCCTCGTCGCGGCGATCGCCGGCCGTGGCGATCACTCCGATCCGCGAGGCCTTCCCGAACTCATGGGAGGAGCTGAGGCTTTCACCGACCCGGTCCACGAAGTCGCCGAGCAGCCGCATCGCTGGGGCGTTGTGGCAGTAGTCGACGATGACGTTGACGCCGTTCACCTCGACTTCGTTCAGCCGTCCGGGAGCCAGGTAGTAGTTGGTCGAGAAGGACCGCAGACCTTGCCGGATGTCGTGCAGCGGTGCGCCAGCGGCGAAGGCGGCCCCTGCGGCGGCCAATGCGTTCTGGACGTTCATTCGTGCCCGGCCCTTGAAGGTTGCCGGTAGGAGGTGGGTCCAGGCGAGCTGCATCTCCCGGGGGCCGTGCTTGACCACGATCATCTCGCCGCGATCGGAAGGATTGAGCACCAGCGCCTTGCCACCGCGACGGCAGTGGGCGTCGATCATCTCGCGCACCTCGGAGCCGGGTTCGGCCATAGAGAACCAGACGACCTCTCCCGAGCAGCGCCGGCGCATCTCCCGCACCAACGGGTCGTCGGCGTTGAGGACGGCGTGGCCATCGCGCGGAACGGCTTCGACCAGGACGGCTTTCACATCGGCCAACTGTTCGACGGTGTCGATGCCACGCAGACCAAGGTGGTCCGGCGCGACGTTGAGCACGACCGCGACGTCGTTGCGCTGGTAGCCGAGGCCTTCGCGCAGGATGCCGCCGCGAGCGACCTCGAACACCGCGAAATCGACGCGGGGGTTCTGCAAGACCATGCGCGCCGAGCGTGGACCGGAGGCATCGGCCTTGATCACCAGGCGTTCATCGATGACCACACCGTCGGTGGACGTCATCCCGACCTTGCGCCCCATGCCCTTGAAGATGTGGCTGATCATCCGCGAGGTCGTGGTCTTGCCGTTGGTGCCGGTGACCGCCACGATCGGGATCCGGCTCTGCGACCCGGGCGGGAACAGCATGTCGACGACGGGCTTGGCGATGAACTGTGGCTCCCCGATGGTGGGGTGGGTGTGCATCCGGAAGCCGGGTGCGGCGTTCACTTCGCAGATCGCGCCACCGGTCTCCCGAACTGGTTCGGTGATGTCGGGGCAGATGAAATCGATGCCGGCAATGTCGAGCCCGATCATCCGAGCCGCCTCCTCGGCGATCTCGACGTTCTCCGGATGCGCCTCATAGGTGCGGTCGATGCTGATGCCGCCGGTGCTCATGTTGCCGGTGAGCGCAAGCTTGACCATCTCGCCTTCGGACGGAACCGAGTCGAGGGTGTGTCCTTGGTCGGCCAGGATCTCCAGCGCTGCTTCGTCGATCTTGATCCGGGTCAGCACCTTCTCGTGGCCGACGCCACGCCGCGGGTCTGCGTTGGTGACGTCGACTAGTTGTTGCACCGAAGAGGTTCCGTCTCCCACGACATGCGCGGGAACCCGCTCCGCGATGGCGACCATCCGGCCGCCGATGATCAGGCAGCGGTAATCCTTGCCCGTGATGAAGCTCTCCACGATGACCCAACCTCGGCGGGACTGGTCCTGGGCCACCACGAACGCTTCGCGAACCTCGTCGGCCGACTGCAGATTGAGGCAGACCCCGCGACCGTGGTTGCCGTCGAGCGGCTTGACCACGACGGGGTATCCGATGCGTTCGGCGATGCGGACCGCTTGGTCGGCGGTGCGTACCGAGTCTTGGGACGGGACCGGCAGACCAGCGGCCGCGAGCAGGGTCGTGGTCAGGTCCTTGTCGGAGGCCACGTCGACGGCAATGGATGAGGTGTTGGAAGTCATCGTGGCGCGGATGCGCTTGGCGTGGGCACCGTGGCCGAGCTGGACCAAGGAGTACTGGTTGAGCCGGATCCAGGGGATATCGCGCGAAACCGCTTCGTCGAGGATCGCCTGGGTGGAGGGTCCGAAGGCCGTCCGTTCGGCCCGCAGGATGAAGCTCTCGCGCTCGGACTCCCAGTCGAATTCGGGGTCGGCGCGCACCAGATGGTTGACCAGCCGCACGGCCAGGCGGCCGGCGGCCAACCCGACCTGCTCGTCGACGTAGCCGTAGATGATGTTGTAGCGACCCGTCGCCCCCTTGACCTGGCGGGTCTTGCCCCGGCGGATGTCGTGACCCACCTCTTGCTGGAGCGCCAGCGCCACATGCTCGGTGACATGGCCCAGCCAGGTGCCTTCTTGGAGGCGCTCGACGAATCCACCGCGGCGTCCGCGCGAGCAGGAGTGCTCCCGCAGTCCGGGCAGTGCGCCGAGCAGATTGTCGCTGAAGCCCGGCAGCAGGTGGGTGGGGAACTCTTCCAGGACGCCCAGATCAACGACGAGGTGGATCGCGCGGTCGTAGGACCAGATGTTCGCCCCTCGGTAGACCCGGGTTTCCTCGATGGTGAGATCCGGCTCGGGACGAACAGTCATGCTGTGCTCACTTTCCTTGGGGACGGCGGCGGCTGGTGCGGGCAAGACGGCGACGCAGAACGGTCGGCGAGACATCCGCCGCGGCCACGTCGCGCGCCACTTGGTGCAGATCGTGCTGTGCATCGACCCGTTCGGCAAGAGCTTGGTCCTCGCTTCGCGCCGGCCGGTGGATGAGCGAGCGGTCGGTCAGGTCAAAGGCCGTGCCGGCTGGCAAGGTATGGAGGATGACGCCGCTGGCGAGCAGCGGGGAGGAACGCGTGGCATCGTGGGCGTTGGTGACGATTCGAGAGGGATCGAACACCGTGACAGCGCCCCGACCGATCACGTTCAGGACCTCGTGCCCGTCGCGCTTTTCGACGATGGCGGCAGTGTCCTCGTCGACGCCGATCCCGAGCAGTTGAGGTGACTGCGACACGATCATCAGCAATCGGCCGTAGCGGTTGCGCTGATCGAAGTGCTGGTCGATGACCGCGGATCGGACCAGACCGAGACCAGCCGAGACCTGGGTCATGCGTTGCTTGGGCGTGGCACCACCGGTGCCGAAGGCGACCATGTGGCTGGACTGGATGCTGGCGCCCGCCGACGTGCCGCCCACCACGGCGCCGCGCGCATGCGCTGCCAAGATCGCCTCACCCAACGGAGTGCCGCAGACGACGCCGGAGAGCTTCAGTTGGTTGCCACCGGTCATGAAGATGCCGGTCGCGCCGTTGAGTGCCTCGACCAGGCCGTCGCGGTGTGCGTCGTCGCGGCTCTCCGGTCGTACGGCGAAGACCTCGGCCGCTCCGAGCCGGCGGAAGAGCGCGTCGTACAGATCGACGACCTCGTTGCCGAGGGAGGACGCAGTGGGGATGACAGCGATCCGGGCCTCCGGTCCGCCGCTTGCCGCGACGAACTCTTTGAGGATGGTGCGCTTGCCCAGCTTGTCCTCCGCGCCGCCGATGATCATCAAGGGGCCCGGTTGCATGACAGGGAGGTTATCTGCTGACAAAGTGGGTCCGTGCAGAACCCTCCGGTGACCGCTGAGCGCCTCCTGGTCCTGATCCGACACGGCCGAGCCGAATCCATGGCCGGCACCGACACCCAACGCAAGCTCACCGAGCGTGGACGGCACGAGGTCGCTGAGACCGGCCGTTGGCTGGCACGCCTGCTGGATGGTCGCCGGCCAGATCGGGCGCTCGTCTCGACCGCCGAGCGCACCCGGGCGACCTGGGTCCACCTTGCCGAGGCCGCGGGCTGGTCAGCGGACGTTGCAGACTTCGACTACGCCTTGTACGGCGGGGAATACACCACGGTGTTGGACCTGATCGAGGGTACCGACGACAGCGTGGAGCTGCTCGTCGTGGTCGGCCACAACCCGTTGATCGCCCAGCTCGCCCAGCTACTCCAGGACGGAGAAGGAGAGCCCGAGGCGGCCGCCGCCCTGACCCGCGGCTACCCCCCGGGCACCGTCACCGTCTTCGAGGGCTCGGGGGCGTGGAAGGACGGCTTTTCCGGCCGGTTGGTGGGCTACTTCACCCCAGCCGAGGGGCCGGAGTAGCAACCCCCGCATCCGCGTCCGCTGCTTCGATCTCCTCCCTGGTGATGCCAAGCAGGTAGAGGATCGGGTCGAGGAACGGCACCGAGACCGCTGTGTCGGCGGCGCGTGCCACCACGGGCTTTGCATTGTAGGCGATGCCCAGGCCGGCTGCGGCCAGCATGTCCAGGTCGTTGGCACCGTCGCCGATGGCGACCGTCGCGCTCAGCGGCAGTCCCTCCAAGGCGGCGAACTCCCGTAAAGCGGTGGCCTTGCCGGCTCGATCGACAACGTCGCCCACGATCTCTCCGGTGAGCTTGCCGTCCACCACCTCCAGGTCATTGGCCCGGCAATGGTGGATCCCCAGTCGATCGGCGATGCGCTGCACGATCGGCGTGAATCCGCCGGAGACGAGCGCGAAGCGGTAGCCGAGCCTAGCCAGGGAACGCACGAGCGTCCGTGCTCCCTTGGTCAGCACCACCTGGTCGTAGACATCGTCCAGAGCACTCTCCGGCACACCTGCGAGCAGCCGGACGCGTTGGCGCAGGGATTGCTCGAAATCGAGTTCCCCGCGCATGGCCGCTTCAGTGATCCGGGCGACCTCGTCCTCGCAGCCGGCGTGCGCGGCGAGCATCTCGATGACCTCGCCCTGGATCAGGGTCGAGTCCACGTCCATGACCAGGAGTCGCGCGCCCCGCTGGGTGACGTCGGCGCGCTGGACCGCGACGTCGCAAGGCCACTGCGAGGCTTCCTGGGCCAGCACGGTCCTGAGGGTGCTCGGGTCGGTGCCCGACACGTTCAGTTGAATCGCGGTCACCGGATACCGGGCCATCCGCTCGATCCGGTCGATGTTGCCGCCGGTGTCCGCGATCCGCCCCGCAATGGCGGCCATCTCGGCGGCACGCAGCGGTGAGCCGATCAACGTGACCAGTGAGCGTCCCGTGGCTCGGCCGAGGTTGTCTCCCCGCCCGGGATCCCATTGCAGGGACATCTCGAGTTGGTCGGCGACCGCCGTCACCGCCTTGCGCAGCGGACGCTCGTCTCGCGGAGAGGTCACCAGCACGCCCAGGATGAGTCGGCCGCGCAGCACGATCTGCTCGATGTCGACGATCTCCACCCCGAATCCGGCGAGCGTCTGCAGTAGCAGCGAGGTGACGCCGGGCCGGTCCCACCCATTGAGGGTGAGAAGGACGGTGTTCGGCTCGGGGGAGTCGGTGCTAGCCGACCCGGTGGGAGACTGACGCTCAGACATGGCGGCGACACGGTATCGCGCCCAGTTAGGCTGCGTGCCATGGTCGCAGTCCTTGAACTCACCGACGTGACCGTGCGGCGGGGACACAACACACTTCTTTCCGGGGTCGACTGGTGCGTCGACGAAGCCGACAGATGGGTCATTCTCGGTCCTAACGGGGCTGGAAAGACGACCCTGCTGCAGATCGCGTCGGCGGTGATGCACCCGACGTCGGGGCAAGCCGCAGTGCTCGGTGAGGTCTTGGGCAAGGTCGATGTTTTCGAGCTTCGCCCGCGCATCGGGATCACCAGTGCGGCGCTCGCGGAGCGGATCCCGCGTGGTGAGCTCGTCCGCGACGTGGTCGTGTCGGCGTCATACGGCGTGGTGGGCAGGTGGACGGAGAAGTACGACACCCTGGATCACCATCGCGCCGCCGCCCTGCTCACCGAAGTCGGCGTAGCGCACTTGTCGGACCGCACCTTCGGCACTCTCAGCGAGGGGGAGCGCAAGCGGGTCCAAGTGGCGCGTGCGCTGATGGCCGATCCGGAACTGCTCCTGCTCGACGAGCCGGCTGCCGGTCTCGACCTAGGCGGACGCGAAGATCTTGTCGGTACGTTGTCGAACCTGGCGCGTGATCCGCGCTCGCCCGCGACGGTGCTCGTCTCTCACCATGTCGAGGAGATTCCACCGGGATTCGACCACTGCCTTCTGCTTCGAGAGGGCAAGGTGGTCGCCGCGGGACCGATAGAGGAGACCCTCACCGAGGAGACCTTGGCCGAAACCTTCCAGATGGCGCTCCAGTTGGTGCACAGCGACGGCCGGTACGCCGCGCGACGGCGTCCCAGCCGGCACGTGGGCCCGGAGTACTAGGCTCGCTCCATGGAGTGGTTCACCGAGCATCTCTGGCAGACCTGGTTGGGGATCGCGATCGTGCTCGGCATGGCCGAGATGTTCAGCCTCGACCTGATTCTGGCGATGCTGGCGGCGGGAGCCGTGGTAGGCATGTTGGCAGCCGTCTTGGCCCTGCCCTTCGCCGCGCAGGTGTTGCTCGGCGCGGCCGCGTCGGTAGCGATGCTGGCGTTGGTCCGGCCCAGCCTGGTCAAGCGGCTGCATGCCGGACCCGACTTCCAGGTGGGCCACCAGAAGCTGATCGGGCAGCGCGCTCAGGTCACGCTGGCGATCACCGGCAAGGAGGCCGGGCGCATCCGCATCGCCGGTGAGGACTGGTCGGCGCAGCCCTACGACGAGTCCTTGGTGATCGAGCCCGGGCAGACCGTTGAGATCTTCGAGATCCGCGGCGCTACGGCGCTGGTTCATCCGGTCGCAGAACTGGAGTAGTGAGAAACCCGCCTCTCGGGAGAGTCCTGAGTTGATCAACTAAGGAGACCGCATGCCATTCATCGCTGCACTGCTCGTGCTGCTGGTGCTCTTCGTCGTGGTGCTGTTGGCCAAGACGGTGCGCATCATCCCGCAGTCACGCGCGGGCGTTGTCGAGCGCTTCGGGAAGTACAAGGAGACCTTGCCCGCGGGCCTCAACGTGGTGGTGCCGTTCATCGATCGACTGCGCTACATGGTCGATCTGCGCGAGCAGGTCGTCTCGTTCCCGCCCCAGTCGGTGCTGACCAAGGACAACTTGTCGGTCTCCATCGACACCGTGCTCTACTTCCAAGTGACCGACCCGGTGGCCGCGACCTACGAGGTCACCAACTACATCCTTGCGGTCGAACAGTTGACCCAGACCACCTTGCGAAACATCGTCGGCGGCATGGACCTCGAGCAGTTGTTGACCTCGCGTGAAGCGATCGGCACCGGCTTGCGAGGCGTGCTGGACGAGGCCACGGGCAAATGGGGCATCCGGGTAAGCCGCGTCGAGATGAAGGGCATCGATCCGCCTCCGTCGATCAAGGACGCCATGGAGAAGCAGATGCGTGCCGACCGCGATAAGCGAGCCCTGATCCTCACCGCTGAGGGTCAGCGGCAATCGGCGATCCTGACCGCCGAGGGCAACAAGCAGTCGGCGATCCTCAACGCCGAGGGTGAGCGTGAGTCGCAGATCCTGCGTGCGCAGGCGGACCGAGAGGCCTCCATCCTTCGCGCCCAAGGCGAAGGGCAAGCCATCCAGACGGTCTTCCAGGCCATTCACGACGGTCAGCCCGACCAGTCCCTGCTGGCCTACCAGTACCTCCAGATGATGCCGAAGATCGCCGAGGGCGATGCCAACAAGATGTGGATCATCCCCAGTGAGATCGGCCGCGCGCTCGAGGGCCTGGGATCGACGCTCGGTGCGCTGCCGGGGATTCCCAAGGAGGTTGACGGGCCGCGCGTCCGTGTCGACATGGGGGCTAGCAAACCCACCGCGCTCGACCCCGCATCCGACCCCGAGTTGGCTCGCACCGATGACGCGGTCGCGCAGGCATTGGCTGCCGCCGCGGAGGCTAGCCATTCGGGTCGCGGGGATGCAGTTGTCGGTGGCGAGCGGCATCGCGCGGAGGCTTCGGCCGACGGCGATACCCCGGCCTGAAAACAGGGGCTAGATGTCGGCTCTCGAACTGGCGTTGGTCTTCCTTGCCGGCGCCGGTGCCGGGTTCATCAACGCCATCGTCGGCGCGGGCACGCTGATCACCTTCTCCACCTTGGTGACCTTCGGTGTGCCGCCGGTGGTGGCGAACGCGTCCAACAACGTCGGGCTCGCCCCGGGGTCGCTATCGGCGGCCCTGGGGTTTCGCTCGGAGCTGGCCGGCCAACGGCAGCGGGTGCTGTCGTTGGCCTCCGCTTCAATGATCGGTTCGATCATCGGGGCGGTGCTGCTTCTTGCGCTCCCGTCGCGGGCTTTCGACGCGATCGTGCCGGCGTTGATTCTGCTCGGGGTGGTCCTCGTGATCGCGCAGAAACCGCTCTCCCGGTGGGTGAACCGGCATCACCCCGACGCCGTGAACCGCCCCACCCCGGGCTGGGTCTGGCCGGGAGTGCTGGCGTGCGGAATCTACGGAGGCTACTTCGGAGCGGCACAGGGTGTGCTGCTCATGGCGATCATGGGAATCGGCATCAGTGAAAGCATGCAGCGGCTCAATGCGGTCAAGAACGTGCTCGCGACGGTTGCCAACACCGTGGCGGGGGTGATCTTCGTCGTACTCGCGCCGGTGGACTGGCGCATAGCCGGATTGATCGCGGTCGGCTCGGTGATCGGGGCCCAGATCGGGGCGAAGTTCGGTCGCCGGCTACCCGAGACCGTCTACCGCACCTTCATCGTGATCGTGGGCTTGGCCGCCCTCGCCGTCTTCCTACTGCGATAGTCCAGCGCGTTCCAGTCGCTGTCAGCGACTCCATCCGACCCGAACGCGCTGGACTATCCGGCGGGTGGGGCGACGTAGACGCGGTGCCAGCGATCCAGCTCGGCGTATACCCGGGCGCGCGGCTCGGCCCGGGAGAGTACGACGTCGTGCAGAGCTCCCGCTACGGCCACCACCGAGACCACCGGTCCGATCACCGTCGCCCAGCGGCGCATCTGGTCCACGTCGAGCACGATGTCGTGATTGAAGACATCCTCATCCATGGCCGTAGGCCGGTGGGTGCCGCCCGAGGTCAACACCAGGATCGGCGCTTGGATCGACAGCCCTCGATGGAGTCGCAGGTGACCGTGTCGGACGGCCCGCAGCCAGCCGGCATAGACCGTGCGTGGCTCGACCGACTTCCACTCCACGTTGTAGTCCCACTCGCCGGCGAAGTCTCGGTGCAGGCTTTGCCCGTAGTAGCCGGGGCCACCGCGCGGCAGCTCTCGACGCGGTTGATACCCGCCAACCTGACGCATCACCTGGGTTCCGAAGCGCAGCCAGAAGGGGCCGTGCATGTCGACCCAGGGGGCATTGAGAACCAGGGCGAGGAGCGGCACCTGACGGTCATCTGCCCACAGGGAGGCGGTCAATCCGCCGGTGGAGTGGGCACTCAGCACGACCTCCTCGAAGCCGTCCCGCTCGGTGATGATGCGCCATGCCAGATCGAGTTCCTCGAAGTACTCGGCCAGGTCCTCCACATAGCAGGGGGTTTGATGCTGACGCAGGGAACGCCCGTGCTTGCGTAGATCCAGCGCGTAGAAGCGGTAGCCGCGAGCGGCCCACCATTCGGCGTACTCGGTGTGGAAGAAGTAGTCGTTGAAGCCGTGCACGTGCAGGACTGCGCGGCTGGGGGTGCCGGGGCCGTCGTGGCGCACCAGGTTCGCCTCGACCACGCCCTCGGCGTCCGGTGAGAGGACCAGGGTGTCTACGACGTAGGGGGCACCGAGCACATCGGGCTCCCAGCCGGCCTCCGGCACAGGCGCCGAGAGGTCCGGTCCGGGCTCGCGCACCGTCACCGGGCTGCGGCGATCAGAGCGTCGAAGAGCCGCTGGTCGCGAATCATCTCCGGATGCCACTGCACCGCGATGCAGAACCGGTCCGGGCTCTCGCCCTCCATCGCCTCGACGGTGCCGTCGTCGGCCCAGGCGGTCGCCCGAAAGCCGGGGTGCGACCGCACGGACTGGTGATGATGGCAGTGCGCGGGCACCTCCTCGCCGAGCACGCGCGCCACGATCGAGTCGGACTCCGTGCGCACCGGGATGGTGCCGAACTCTGCGCCGCCGGGGGAGTGCTGCTCGTGCCCGACCAGATCAGGAGTGTGTTGGTCGAGCGCGCCGCCAGCTGCCACTGCCATCAATTGCATGCCTCGGCAGATCCCGAAGGTGGCCAGGTTGCGCCGCTCGGCCGCGTGCAGCAGCGCCACCTCCCAGGCATCACGGTCGGTCCGCCAGTTGGCGGTGCGCTCGTGGGGCGATTGGCCGTAGCGGGACGGATCGACGTCCGCCCCGCCGGCGATGATCAGCGCGTCCAACCGGGAGACAACCAGGTCGGCGGCAGCCTCGGTCGGGATTGCCGGAGGCAACAGCACCGGCACCCCTCCCGCACGTACGACGGCGTCGGAATACTCCACGTGCAGCAGGTCGGCCCGCTGGGACCACACCCCCCAGGCGGCATTTTCACGGTAGGTGCTGATGCCGACCAGGGGGGTACGCCCGTCACTCACGAGTGGGACCTCACAGAGGGGTGACGTAGGCACCGGAGATGCCGCCGTCGACCAGGAAGGTGTTGGCTGTCATGAAGCTGGAGTCGTCGGAGGCGAGGAACAGCACCGCTGATGCCATCTCCTCGGGCTCGCCGAAACGACCCATGGGGATGTGCACCAGCCGGCGCGCCGCCCGCTCGGGGTCCTTGGCGAAAAGCTCCTGCAACAGCGGGGTGTTCACCGGTCCCGGGCACAGCGCGTTGACGCGCACGCCCTCGCGGGCGAACTGGACGCCGAGCTCGCGGGTCATCGACGAGCACGCCGCCCTTGGAGGCCGAGTAGGAGATCTGCGACGTGGCCGCACCCATCACCGCGACGAACGATGCGGTGTTGATGATCGAGCCGGACTTCTGCTCGAGCATGTAGGGCAGTGCCGCCTTGCAGCAGAGGTAGACGCTGGTCAGGTTGACGCGCTGGACCAGGTCCCACGCCTCCAGATCGGTGTCCAGGATCGAGTCGTCCTGCGGCGGGGAGATGCCGGCGTTGTTGAAGGCGATGTCAACCGATCCGTAGGTGTCCTTGGCGCACTTGAACAGCGCGTCGACCTCCTCCTTCGAGGTGACATCCACGTGGCAGTACGTCGCGACCTCGGGGCCGCCGAGTTCGGCGACCAGCGCGGCGCCTGCCTCGTCGGCGATGTCGCCGATGACGACCTTCGCGCCCTCGGCGACGAAGCGGCGCACGGTCGCCAAGCCGATGCCGGAGCATCCTCCGGTGACAACGGCGACCTTGCCGGCGATCCGTCCGCCGGAGCTAGTTCCCTGTGACATGGGTGGTTCAGTTCCTTTCGGTGTTGATGAAGACGTTCTTCTCTTCGGTGAACGCGTTGGGCGCGTCGGGGCCGAGCTCACGACCGAGGCCGGACTGCTTGAAGCCGCCGAACGGTGTCCAGTAGCGCACCGAGGAGTGGGAGTTGACGCTCAGGTTCCCCGACTCGACGCCTTGGGCCACGCGCAGTCCGCGACCGAGGTCGTTGGTGAAGATCGATCCAGAGAGGCCGTATTCGGTGTCGTTGGCCAAGGCGATCGCCTCGTCCTCGGAGTCGAACGGCATCACCGCGACCAGCGGGCCGAAGACCTCCTCGCGCCACACCGGCTCGGTGGTGTCGGCCGACTCAACCACTACCGGCGCCAGCCAGTAGCCATCGCTCTCCGGCGCGCTGCCGACGATGCTGGGCGAGACCTGGTCGAGGTACTTCTGCACGGCATCACGCTGTCCGGCCGAAACCATCGGGCCCATCTCGCTGGCCTCGTCGGCCGGGTCGATAACCCGCAGGTTGCGCACCGCCACGTCCAGGCCGCTCATGAACTCGTCGTAAGCAGAGCGTTCGACCAGGATCCGCGACCGCGCGCAGCAGTCCTGCCCGGCGTTGTCGAAGACGGCGTACGGCGCGCTCGCCGCTGCCTTGCTCACGTTGGCGTCGGCGAAGACGATGTTGGCGCTCTTGCCGCCCAGCTCCAGGGTGACCCGCTTCACCTGCTCGGCGCAGCCGGCCATGATCTGCTTGCCCACCGCGGTGGAGCCGGTGAAACACACCTTGCGCACCAGCTCGTTGGTGACGAACCGCTGACCGACCACCGAACCCTTACCCGTGATCACGTTGAACACGCCGTCGGGCAGACCTGCCTCGCGGCCGAGTTCGGCCAGACGCATGGCGGTCAACGGCGTGATCTCCGCAGGCTTGAGTACGACGGTGTTCCCCGCGGCGAGCGCGGGGGCGAAGCCCCAGCCCGCGATCGGCATCGGGAAGTTCCACGGCACGATGACGCCCACCACGCCCAGTGGCTCGTGGAAGGTGACGTCGATCCCTCCGGCCACCGGGATCTGCCGCCCGAAGAGTCGCTCGGGGGCTGCCGAGTAGTAGGTCAGCACGTCGCGCACATTGCCGGCCTCCCATCGGGCGTTGCCGATGGTGTGGCCGGAGTTCTGCACCTCCAAGGCCGCCAGCTCGTCGATGTGGGCATCGACGGCCGCGGCGAAGGCGCGCAGCAGCTTGGCTCGATCGCCGGGGGCCATCGCCCGCCAGGGCCCGAAGGCGTCCTGTGCCTTGGCGATGACCTCGTCAGCCTCCGCCTCGGAGGCCGAGGGGACTTCGCCGAAAGCCTGGCCGGTGGCCGGATTGATCAGCGTGTGGGTAGTCACTTACATCCTTTCGAAGGAGCGGAAAAGCTCCCAGTCGGTCACGTGGGCGTCGAATGCGGCGAGTTCCACGTCTGCCATGTTGACGTAATGGTCGACCACCGCGTCGCCGAACGCGGAACGCGCGACCGCTGAAGCGGCGAAAACGTCGCGAGCCTCACGCAAGGTGTTGGGCACGCGGTCCTTTCCAGAGGAGTAGGCGTTGCCGACCAGTTCGGGTTCGAGCTCCAACTTGTTTTCGATGCCGTAGAGGCCTCCTGCGAGCATCGCGGCCAGCGCCAGGTAGGGGTTGACGTCTCCGCCCGGGACGCGATTCTCCAGACGAGCCGACGGTCCCTTGCCGACGAGCCTGATCGCGCAGGTGCGGTTGTCCAAGCCCCAGGCGATCGTGGTCGGCGCGAATGAGCCAGCCGCGAACCGCTTGTAGGAGTTCACATTGGGGGCGTAGAGAAGCGTGAAGTCACGCATGGTCGCGAGCAACCCCGCCACGAAGTGGTCATAGAGAGCAGACCGCTTGTCGCCGTCCCAGAAGACGACCTCGCCGTCCTTGCCGCGCAGCGACAGGTGGATATGGCAGGAATTGCCCTCGCGCTCGTTGTACTTGGCCATGAAGGTGAGCGCCTTGCCGTGCTGGGCGGCGATCTCCTTGGCGGAGTTCTTGTAGACGGCATGGTTGTCGGCGCTGGTCAGGGCCGAGGAGTAGAGGAACCCGATCTCGTGCTGGCCGAAGTTGCATTCGCCCTTGGCGCTCTCGACGTCCATTCCGGCGGCGTACATGTGGTTGCGGATATCTCGCAGCAGCGGCTCGACGCGGGTGGTGCCCAGGATCGAATAGTCGATGTTGTACTGGTTGGCCGGAGTGATTCCTCGGTAGGAGGAGTTGTGGGCCTCTTCGTAGGTGGTGTCGAAGAGGATGAACTCCAACTCGGTCCCGGCCAACGCGATCCAGCCGGACTCATCGGCGCGCGCGAGTTGCTGCTTGAGGATGGTGCGCGGGGACTGGTCGACGGGGGCATGATCGAGCCACACCAGATCGCACTGCACCATCGCAGTGGCAGGCAGGTGGGGGAGGACCCGCAAGGTGTCCCAGTCCGGCACGAACTCCATGTCGCCGTAACCGCGCTCCCACGAGGAGATGGCGTAGCCGTCGACGGTGTTCATATCGATGTCCACGGCCAGCAGGTAGTTGCAGCCTTCGGTGCCCGACTGGAGCGCCACGTCGAGGAAATAGCGCGCATGCAGGCGCTTACCCTGCAGGCGGCCCTGCATATCGGTGAAGGCCATCACGACCGTGTCGATGCTGCCGTCCTCGATCTGGGCGCGCAGTTGGTCAAGGTTCAGGTAACGGTCATTCGGCGGGCTCATCGTTCCTCGCTTCCTCTGGTGCTTCTTCTGGGTTGTCGGGTCCGGCAAGCAGTCCGCGCAATAGCGCGGCCGTGTCGTCACAGTGCTCGGCCATCGCTTCAGCTGCGGCCAGTGGGTCGGCATGCAGGATCGCTTCGAGAATCTCGCGGTGCTGCCGATCGGAGTGCTCGATGTTGCGATCGAGCACGGGGATCCGTCCGAGCATCTCGTGCAGCACCGACTGGACGTCGGTCACGGCGGCGACGATGCGGGGAGACCCGGCCAGCGAAGCGATGGTGAGGTGGAACCGGGAGTCTGCCTGCCGGTGGTGAGCACGGTTATGGGCGGTGGCCACGCCTTCGTGGGCCGCAATCAGGCGCGCACGCTCCTCGGGGCTGAGCGTGCGAGCGGCCGCCAGCTCACAGGCGCCGGGCTCGACCACTCGACGGTAGGCCAGCGCATCCAGCCAGTTTCGTCGGTCTGCGTCGTCGGCCTTGGCGGCCCGCCGAGCCGAAGCCTGGCCGGGTTTGAAGACGACGACGGTGCCGCCGGCGCGGCCTCGTTTGGTCTCCACCAGTCCGGCTTCGCGCAAGGCGGCCATCGCCTCGCGCAAGGTCGCCCGGGACACTGAGAGACGAGCGGCCAGCTCACGCTCGGCAGGCAGGGTCGAGCCTCGGGGGTAGGCCCCGAGCCGGATGGCAGTGGCCAGCTGCTCGACGCACCCTTCGAAGGCGTGGTGACTGCGCACTGGGCGGAGTAAGGCGCGGGTCAACTCGGGGTGGGACTCCGCAGCCATTGGGCAATACTCGGCACGCCACTGGGCTCTGTCAATGGTTCCCGCCGGTGAAAATGGTCTGATCTCAAACCGACAGAAACTGTGGACGGGATGCGACCGACGGGTCTAGTCTCCGGCGCAGAAGAACTGTGGCGTCGATCACTCGTCGCGGAGGCGTTTTGCCTGTGCGTGAGGACGCTTCACCCGATGGAGGAGACCGTGTCAGACCTTCCCACCGCGAGCGGTAGCTCAGCGGATTACACCGACCATGACCGGCACGAGGACATCAAGGTCCTGCACGGCATGGGTTATGCCCAAGAACTCGAACGACGGATGAGCAAGTTCTCCAACTTCGCCATCTCGTTCTCGATCATCTGCATCCTGTCCGGGGGCATCAACTCCCTCGGCCAAGCCACCTCGGGCGCCGGCGGCGCTGCCATCGGCATCGGCTGGCCGGTCGGCGTCATCATCTCCGGCCTGTTCGCGCTGGGCTTGGCCCAGATCAGCTCTGCCTACCCCACCGCGGGCGGGCTCTACCACTGGGGTTCGATCCTCGGCAACCGGTTCACCGGCTGGTTGTCGGCATGGCTGAACCTGCTGGGCCTGGTCACCGTGCTCGGTGCCATCAACGTGGGCACCTACTACTTCTTCTATGGCGCGTTCGGGCCGTCGCTCGGCATGGAGGACAACAACTTCAACCGTGTTGTCTTCGTCGCCGTGATCACCGGACTTCAGGCGCTCATCAATCACTTCGGCATCGGCTTGACCGCCAAGCTGACCGACTTCTCCGGCTATCTGATCTTCTTCACCGCGGCCCTGTTGACCGTGGTGTGCCTGATCTCCGCCGACGGCTTCGAGGTGGGCCGGCTGTTCACGTTCCACAACTACACCGGCGACGTCGGTGGGGGCGTTTGGCCGACGAGGGTGGGCATTGGGATGGCGTTCATGCTCGGCCTCTTGCTGCCCGTCTACACGATCACCGGGTACGACGCATCGGCGCATACCTCGGAAGAGACCGTGAAGGCGGCACATTCGGTTCCGGCCGGAATGATCTCCTCTGTCTTCTGGTCGGGCTTGGCAGGCTGGATCATGCTCTGCTCGTTCGTCCTGATGCTCCCCAACATGGACGACGCCGCCAGCCAGGGCTGGAACGTCTTCTTCTGGGCGATGGACGAGCAAGTGAACTCCGGGCTCAAGCAGTTCTTGTACGTCTTGATCTTCGCCGCGCAGTTCCTCTGCGGCTTGGCCACGGTCACCAGCGCCTCGCGGATGCTGTTCGCGTTCTCCCGTGACGACGGCCTTCCGGGCGTCTCCAAGCAACTGGCCCACGTCAGCCCGAAGCACCGGGTGCCCGTGTCGGCCATCTGGGCTTCGGCCATTCTCGCGGTGTTGTTCGTGTGGTTCACCTCGGTTGTCGAAGTTGCAGGTGGATCGGCCTACGCGATCGTCGTCTCGTGCACGGTCATCTTCCTGTTCCTCTCCTTCACCGTTCCGATCGCACTGGGGCTCATCGCCATTGGCGGGCCGAAGTGGCCAACGATGGGTCCTTGGGACATGGGCAAGAGCGCATACAAGTTCGTAGCGGTGCTGTGCATCGTGGCCATGGCAGTGCTCTTCTTCATCGGCGTCCAGCCGCCCAATCAGTACGCGTGGCGGATCACCATCGGCTTCATCGTGCTCGCGGTCCTGGTCTGGTTCGCCGTGGAGAACCGGCGCTTCCAAGGCCCGCCGCTGGGCGACGACATCGCCAAGCGTCAGGAGGCCATCCGGGAAGCCGAGCGCGCAGTGGGCGAACAGGGCTGATCCATGGCTGAGGCTGTGAAAAGCCGCTCCGGCCGGCTCGAGGGCAAGGTCGCCCTCGTGTCCGGCGGGGCGAGCGGCTGCGGCGCTGCCGCGGTGAGGCTGTTCGCCGCCGAAGGCGCCCACGTCGCGGTCATCGACCGCCAGGCCGACCTGGGGTCGGCCCTCTGCGAGGAGGTGCGCGCCACCGGAGGTGTCGCGCACTTCGCGGTCGCTGATGTTTCGAAGCAGGCTGAAGTCCAACGCGCGGTCGCCGAGTGCCGAGAGGCACTCGGCGACCCGACGCTGCTCTTCAACCACGCAGGCACCATCGTGGTGAAGCCGTTCCTGGAGACCACGATGGAGGAGTACGACTGGCTGATGGACGTCAACGTCCGCTCCATGTGGATGATGACCCAGGCCGTGCTTCCCGGGATGCTCGCGGCCGGGGGAGGAGCGATCGTGTGCACCTCCTCGATCTCGGCGGTGGCAGCGACCCCCACCGAGGTCCTCTACGACCTCACCAAGGGCGCTGTCCACCAGTTCGCCCGGGCCATCGCGGTGGAGTTCCGCGACCAGGGCATTCGGTGCAACGCGGTCTGTCCTGGGTTCATCGCCACCCCGCACGGCATGCGCGAGGTGGAGGCGCTGACGAAGTACGGCGTGGACGTCTCGCCGGAGGCCATCGCTGCTCAGCAGGGACGGATGTGCGAGCCTGAGGAAGTCGCGAAGGCGGCCCTCTTCCTGCTCAGTGATGATGCGTCTTTCGTCAACGGGGCACAACTCTTCGTGGACAACGGCTTCACCGCCGTTTAGCAGGCGTGGCCCCGCTAGAAGGCTCCGCGACAGCGATGTGCAGCCCGGCTCCGGGGCACTAGCCTGGGGCAATGAGCCTCGATCGTCCCGTCTCCCCGGATCCCTACGAGTTGCTACCCGCCACCGCGAGCTTCTCGGTGAAAAGCGCCGATGTGACCGACGGCCAGCCCCTGAAGGACGACCAAGTCGCTGCCTTCGGGAACAGTTCACCCCAGTTGAGCTGGAGCGGAGCGCCCGAAGGCACCAAGTCCTACGTCATCACCTGCTTCGACCCCGACGCGCCCACGCCCTCCGGCTTCTGGCACTGGGTACTCGTTGACCTGCCTGCGGACGTGACCAGCCTCGAGGCGGGCGCGGCCAGTCGCGAACTCCCGGTCGGGGCCTTCCACTGCCGCAACGACGGTGGGCCCAAGGGATTCATGGGCGCCGCACCCCCGCAGGGAGATCAGGTGCATCGCTACTTCTTCGTGGTCCACGCCGTGGGCGAGGACTCCCTGGGAGTGGATTCGGACGCCTCACCAGCCGTGGTGTCGTTCAACCTGGCGTTCAAGACCCTGGGGCGAGCGATCATCCACGGCACCTACCAGCACTAGGTGATCGCGCTCGGAGCGTTCAGGATCTACCCCGCGCTGGCGGCCGTCTCGTTTCGGAGGTACTCGACCTACGTAGCCGCGACGTGGGCCGGGGTCTTCACCAACAGCGTCTTCGGAATCATCTACTCCTTCGTCTATCTCGCCATCTGGCAGCAGCGGCCCGACGCGGGCGGGTATGACGCTACGGATGCGGTGACCTACGTCTGGCTGGGGCAGGCGTTGCTGATGACGGTCGCGCTGTGGGGCGGAGGCACGACTGATGAGTTGCCCGAACGGATCCGGTCCGGGCAGATCGGCGTCGACCTCTACCGGCCGATCGGACTCTTGGGGTGGTATCTCGCGACCGACCTCGGCCGCGCTGCCTTCCACTTCTTGGTCCGGGGGGTGGTGCCGACCCTGGTCGGTGTGGCGCTGTTCCACATCCGGATGCCGGGGAGTCTGGGTGCCTGGGCGGGATTCATCGCCAGCATGCCCCTGGCTGTCACCGTGAGTTTCGGGGTGCGGTTTCTGGTGGCAAGCACCGCTTTCTGGATCCTGGACCAGAGTGGGGTGCGCTTGATGTCAGGCGTTCTTGCCGTCTTCTTCAGTGGGTTGGTGTTGCCGCTGGTGATCTTCCCCGAGCCATGGCGCACGCTCGCCCTGAACTTGCCGTGGGCGGCGTACATCCAGACCCCGGCCGACATCTGGTTAGGCAAGCGCGCCGGCGCCGAGATCTTCCTTGCGCTAGGGCAGCAGGCGCTGTGGGCACTGGCCCTTCTGGGGTCCTGCGCGTGGGTGTTGCACCGAGCCACTCGCAAAGTGGTGGTGCAAGGTGGCTGAGTCACTCCCGGCCTACCGAATGCACGAGGCAGCACTCGACTATGCCCGGATCGCGCGGATGTGGATCCGGGCCTCGTTGGCCTATCCGCTGTCGTTCGCGCTGCTGACGCTGAGCAGCCTGGTGATGACGGCGCTCGACTTCGTCGGCATCTGGCTGATGTTCCACACCGTCGACCACCTCGGCGACTTCGATTTGCGCGAGATCGCGCTGCTCTACGGCGCGAGCGGGCTGGGCATCGGTGTGGCCGACATGCTGATCGGCAGCGTCGAGCAACTCGGCCAACACGTGCGCACCGGATCGTTGGACACGATGCTGCTGCGACCGGTGCCCCTCCTGGTGCAGGTGTGTGCGGATCGCTTCGCGCTGCGGCGGCTGGGCCGGATCAGCCAGGCAACGGTCGTCTTCGCGTGGGGAGCAGGCATCGTCGACTGGACCCCAGGGCGGATCCTGGTGGCGCTCGGGATGGTGGCCGGGGCGATCCTGCTCTACTTCGGCTTGTTCGTCGGTTTCTCCTGCATCCAGTTCTGGACGCAGGACGCGACTGAGTTCGCCAACGCCTTCACCTACGGCGGCAACACGATCACGCAGTACCCACTGTCGATCTATCCCCAGGCAGTGGTGCGATCGCTGACCTTCGTGCTGCCCATCGCCTTCGTCTCCTGGTATCCGTGTCTGACGCTGCTCGGCCGCACCGATCCGTGGGGCACTCCCGGTTGGTTCGGGTGGCTCACCCTTCCGGTCGGCGTGGTGTGTATGGCGGCGGCCGGGGCGCTGTGGCGAAGCGGCGTCCGGCACTACACCTCGACGGGGAGTTGATCGATGTGAACGACGCCAGCCGGTCGGGCTCGGCACCGCTGATCAAGGCACATGAGCTGACCAAGACCTTCGACGTACGCCGCACGTCGGGGCGGCTGCGCCGCACACGAGAACAGGTGCATGCGGTTCGTGAGGTGTCCTTCGAAATCGGGCGCGGGGAGATGGTCGGCTACATCGGTCCCAACGGCGCCGGGAAGTCGACGACCATCAAGATGATGACCGGCATCCTGGTCCCCAGCTCGGGGACCATCGAGGTCGCCGGGCTGGATCCGAGCCGTTCGCGGACCACTCTTGCGCGCCGGCTGGGCGTCGTCTTCGGTCAACGCACCTCGCTGTGGTGGGACCTCCCGCTGGGAGACACCTTCGACTTGTTGCGCAAGCTCTACCGCGTCGAGGAGGCGCGCTACCGGCGCAACCTCCAGAACTATGTCGAGCTACTCGACCTTGCCGACCTGCTGGCCACTCCGGTTCGCCAACTCTCCTTGGGCCAGCGGATGCGTGGTGACATCGTGGCGGCGCTGCTCCACGACCCGGAGATCCTCTTCCTCGACGAGCCCACTATCGGGATGGACGTGGTCAGCAAAGCGACGCTGCGGGACTTCCTGGGGCGGCTCAACGCCGACCGTGGGGTCACGGTGGTGCTGACCACGCACGACCTCGGTGACATCGAAGCGCTGTGCGAGCGGGTGCTGGTTATCGATCACGGCGGGCTCGTCTTCGACGGGTCCCTGCCCGATCTCCACACGCGCGGCGGAGGGGAGCGGATGCTGGCGGTCGACCTGGCCACCGAACAGCCACCTCTGCAGCTTCCTGGCTCGCGCGTCGTGCGTGTCGAGGGTCCCCGGCAGTGGCTGGCATTCCCTGTCGGGAGTAGCGCTGCCGCGCTGATCGGTGCGCTGGTGGCGACCACCGAAGTGGTGGATCTGAGGGTGCAAGAGCCGGACATCGAAGAGGTGATCAAGGCGCTCTACGCGGAGCCACCTGGCGATCGGTGAGCAGCGGCGCACTCTAGCCGAGATCCCCCAGACCGCGCGTCGATCAGCCGAGCGTGGACGTGTTCGCCGTCACCGGGTTCGGGGACGAGAATGGGCCGATGGAAGCCGATGTCCCGCCGTACCTCGCCGGGCTCCGCCTCGAGCGTCGTCGGGTCGTGGTCGTGGGCGGTGGTCCGGTCGCCCAGCGCCGGGTGGCCGGCCTTGCAGCGGCGGGTGCTGACGTTGTTGTTGTCGCACCCATCGTGACCGCCACCCTGGAGGCACGCTCCGACATCACCTGGCTGGCCGAGCGCTTCGCCCCACTGCATCTGGACGGAGCCTGGTACGCCGTTGCCGCCACCGACGACGCGGAGGTCAACGCCGCCGTCACCGCCGAGGCCGAGGCTCGTCGGATCTTCTGCGTCCGCGCCGATCTCGGCCGCGGTGGATCGGCGGTCACTCCTGCGACCGGAACCATCGACGGACTCTGCCTGGGAGTCTTGGCGGGCGGAGATCCGGCACGCTCGGCGGCGGTGCGTTCGGAGGTGATCGCGGCGCTGGAGTCCGGGAAGCTTGCCGGGGGACGGAGCACAGGACCCGGCACCCACCGCGCAGCGGGGGTGACTCTCGTCGGAGCAGGTCCGGGCCATCCCGATCTCGTCACCACGGGAGCTCGGGCGGCGCTCGCGTCGGCCGAAGTGGTGGTCGCCGACCGCTTGGTGCCCCAGAGTTTGCTCGCCGAGCTGGGTGACGACGTGGAACTCATCGATGTGGCCAAGTTGCCTCGAGGCCGGGCGGCTCGGCAAGAGGAGATCAACGCCGTACTCATCGAGCGTGCGCAAGCCGGGAAACGGGTGGTGCGACTCAAGGGCGGAGACGGGTTCGTCTTCGGCCGCGGCTTCGAGGAGGTCGAAGCGTGCGTCGCCGCGGGTGTCTCAGTGTCGGTAGTTCCTGGCGTGACCTCGGCGCTGTCGGTGCCCGCGCTTGCTGGAATCCCCGCCACCCATCGGGGCGTTGCGCACGAGTTCACCGTGCTATCCGGGCACCTGCCCCCGGGTCACCCCGAGTCACTGGTGAACTGGCCGGCGCTGGCCGGCCTGAACGGCACGCTCATCGTGCTCATGGGGGTCGAGCAGATCGGCGCTATCGCCGCCGAACTCATGACCCGCGGCAAGGCCGCACACACACCGGTGGCGGTCATCGAGAACGGCGGGCTCCCCACTCAGCGGGTCCGCCGCACGGAGTTGGCGCACGTGGCTCAGTGTGTGACCGACGAGGACATCAAGCCACCCGCTGTCTTCGTCATCGGTCCGGTCGCGGCGTTGGGATGAGCTGATGGCCGAATTCGTGGAAATCACCGACGGCGAGGATCCGAGGCTGGCCGACTATCGGGATCTGCGTGACGTCACCTTGCGCAAGCACCTCGAATCAACCCACGGACTCTTCCTGGCCGAGGGCGAGAAGGTGGTCCGTCGAGCCATGGCCGCCGGCTTCCAGGCGCGCAGCTTCCTGATGACCCCCCGCTGGTTGGACGGGCTGCACGGGGAACTCGTGGCCAGTGACGCGCCCTGCTATCTGGTCAGCGACGCCTTGGCCGAGGAGATCACCGGCTTCCACGTCCACCGGGGGGCGCTCGCGTCTCTGCATCGCCGGCCGGGGCCCAGCCCGGAAGCCGTCCTCGACGGGGCGCGCCGGGTCGTCGTACTCGAGGACATCGTCGACCACACCAATGTCGGCGCCATCTTCCGCAGTGCCGCGGCCTTGGGGTTCGACGCGGCCCTGCTCTCGCCCCGGTGCGCGGACCCGCTCTACCGCCGCTCGATCAAGGTGTCCATGGGTGCGGTGTTCGCGCTGCCGTGGGCCCGGTTCGAGTCCTGGCACGACGCCCCTGACACCTTGTCCCGGGCCGGATTCACCACCGTGGCACTCACCCTCGCAGCCGACGCCCGGCCGCTGGAGCAAGCAGTGGCGGGGTTGGAGCGCATCGCCCTGCTCCTGGGGTCGGAAGGACACGGGCTGTCCCAGCGGTGGCAGGAAGGCGCTCTGGTGCGGGCCATCATCCCGATGACCCCGGGGATCGACTCCCTCAATGTCGGAGCCGCTGCCGCGGTGGCGTGCTACGCCGTGTCGAGGGCTGGCCAGCCGGCGGGGTAGTCGTCGGCCGCGGAGTCGTGCGCCTTGCGTAGCTTCTTGCGCGCCCGATCCGAGATCCGATCACCGAAGACGATGCCAACCGTGTGGTCGGTCTCGTGCTGCAGGCACCTTGCGAGAAGCCCGGTGCCGGCAAAATGCACCGGCTGACCGTCGAGTCCGAAGCCGTTGACCTCGGCGTAGTCGGGACGCCCGCAGTCGACGAACGCACCCGGGAACGAAAGGCAGCCTTCGTCGTCCACGTCGAGGCGACGCGCATCCCCCTCGGGGAGAGTCAGCACGGGGTTGCAGACGACGCCCACCGTGTGCCGGCCGGTCTCATCGGGGCAGTCGAAGACGAACATCGCAACGTCCTCGCCGATCTGGCAGGCGGCCAGGCCGACCCCGTTGGCGGCGTACATCGTGGCGACCATGTCGGCGGCGAGCTCGGCCAGCGTTGCGTCGAAGCTGGTCACCAGTGCCTGCGGACGGTGCATGACATCCGTGCCCCAACGCGTGATGGGCCGGACTTCGCCCGCTGCGGGCAGCGGTCCGTAAGGTGCGTGGGTCTCAGACGACATGGGCACGCAGTCTAGTGGGGCCGGGTCCTGCACTTGACGCCACCGCCAGGCCAAGACGACCGCACCGAGAGCCTAGGTGGAGGCCGCGCGGGCGGGTGATGTGGTCGGATGTCGCCATGACCTTCTACGCGGAATTGCCGATGCGTCGGATGCGCCAGATCCTCGGTGACCTCTTCTTCGTCTTCTGGGTGGGTCTCTGGATCCGCCTTGGAATGTGGCTGCATGACGTGGCGTTGGGGCTCGCCAAACCCGGGGAGCTCACCGAGTCCGCGGCGACCGCTCTCGGGGATCGCCTGCAAGGTGCCGGGGAACGGATGGGCGAGGTACCGGTGGTGGGAGGCAACGTGTCGGTGCCATTCGACCAAGCCGCGGAGGCGAGCAGATCTCTCGCGGCAGCGGGCAGAACCCAAGCAGACGCAGCGGTGAGTTTCGCTTGGTGGCTGGGTCTGTTGGTGGCGTTGACCCCGATCCTGGTCGCCGCGCTGTATTACCTGCCCAAGCGCTGGCGGTTCGCCCGCACGGCGGCTGCGGGCCGTCGGTTCGTCGACGCCACTGCGGACTTGGACCTCTTTGCGCTCAGGGCCATGGCCCACCAGCCCCTGCACGTGCTCGCGCGCATCAGCGATGACCCGGCCGGCGCGTGGCGCAACGGGGATCAGCAGATCATTCGGGAACTGGCCGAGTTGGAATTGGCCGCCGTCGGTATGTCGGCGCCCGTTGCCCCGGGGACACTCGGGGCCACTGGCTAAAGCCGGACCGCCGTCGCCGGCTCACTGGGGGACAGGCGCAGGAAACGGGGTGGCTGCCAGCCCGCCGTACGGAAGGTGGCCTGAACGGCGAGGCAGGCCGGGCCGAAGCGATTGTGCGGGACCAGTGCTACCACCGAGCCCCCGAAACCCCCACCGGTCATCCGGGCGCCGAGAGCTCCGGCCCGGGTCAGTTGGTCCACAAGCGTGTCGACCTCGGGGCAGGAGACCTGGAAGTAGTCGCGCAGCGACGCGTGCGACTCGTTGAAGAGGGCACCGACTCGGTCGAGGTCGCCGCTGTCGAAGGCCGCAATGGTCTGCTCGACCCGCGCGTTCTCCTGCAGAACGTGCCAAGCACGCGCGCGCAGAACCGGGTCGGAGAGCTGTTGCACCTGTTCGGGAGAAGCCTGGCGCAGCGAGGCGACGCCCAGCTTGGCGGCTGCCCTCTCGCATTCCTCACGACGGCTGCCGTAACTGCCGTCGGTGAGCTGGTGGCGGATCGAGGAGTCGACGACGAGCAACTCGGTGTCGGTGTCCTCCAGGTTGAGCTCGACGTCGTAGCAGGAGAACTTGTCGAAATCGATGAAGAGCGCGGTCCCTGGACTGCTCAGCAGAGCGGCGCACTGATCCATGCCGCCTGTCGGGGCCCCGGCGATGAGGGTCTCGGCATCGATGCAGACGTCGACCAGTTGGGCGGGGTCCAGCTCTGCCGGTTCGCGACCGGAAAGCACCCAGAGCGCCACCGCGACGGCTGCCTCGACCGCTGCGGAACTGGAGAGACCGGCTCCCAGCGGAACGGTCGAATGGAGGTAGATGTCGGCTCCGGGAACGTCGACACCTTCATTGCGCAGCGACCAGAAGACTCCAGCCGCGTAGGCCGCCCAGCCCGACACCTGTCCGGGGGCGATCTGCGCCAGGCTTCCCGTCCAGACACCGTCGGCCGCCCCGCTGGCAATTCGGACGACGGTGTCCTCACGCGCCGCGACTGCGGCATACGTCGCATGGGGGAGTGCGATGGGCAAGGTGCAGCCACGGTTGTAGTCGGTGTGCTCGCCCATGAGGTTCACCCGGCCAGGTCCGCGGCCGGCGACTTCGGGTTGGTAGCCGTACTCGACGTAGAACCCCTCGACCGCGCGCGCGATGCCCTCAGGGGTCGTGCCGGGGTCGATGAGATGGAGCCCCGACATGTCCATGCCGTCACCTTATCGAGCGCGGGCCGGGCACGGGAGAGACGAAATCATCCTGGTGTGCCAAAGGGCCGCCAAGGGCGGCCCTGCAGGTAGGGGGATCGACCCCATGTGGTGTCCGAGGGGGGACTTGAACCCCCACGCCCTATACGGGCACTAGCACCTCAAGCTAGCGCGTCTGCCAATTCCGCCACCCGGACGAGTGCGGTGGGAACTGTAGCAAAGGGGACGGGTCAACCGTGCATCGCCGGGGCACCCCAAGGATGCCAAGATGGGCCTCATGAGCGAACCCGCGGCGAGCCAGGCCTACGACCCGAGCGCGGAAGTCGTGGAGCTGTGCAGCGACCTGATCGGCATCGACACCTCGAACTTCGGCGACAGCTCCGGGCCAGGGGAGCGCAAGGCAGCCGAGCACGTGGCCGCGCTTCTCGACGAGGTCGGGATCGAGTCGCAGCTCTTCGAGTCCGCGCCGGGTCGCACCAGCCTGATTGCGCGCTGGGGCGGCTCCTCCGGGGACCCGCTGTTGCTCCACGGCCACCTCGACGTGGTGCCCGCCGAAGCCGCCGATTGGCAAGTGCACCCGTTCGCCGGGGAGGTCCGAGACGGCTACGTCTGGGGACGTGGCGCGGTGGACATGAAGGACTTCGACGCGATGCTGCTCTCGGTCGTCCGGGCGCGCACTCGAGCGGGAGCGGTGCCGGATCGCCCCTATGTGTTGTGTTTCACCGCAGACGAGGAAGCCGGTGGGCACCTGGGTGCCGAGTTCTTGGTGCGCGAGCATGCCGACCTGCTGGCCGATTGCGTGGCGGCGGTCGGGGAGGTCGGCGGCTTCAGTACGACGGTCCGCGGTCGCCGGCTCTACCTCATCGAGGCGGCAGAGAAGGGCATGGCCTGGATGCGGCTGACGGCTCGGGGACGTGCCGGCCACGGCTCGATGCTCAACCCCGAGAACGCTGTCACCAGGATCGCCGAGGCGGTCGCGAGGATCGGCAGCTACACCTGGCCGATCAGGCTCACCCCGACCATGGAAGTGCTCCTCGCGACCGTGGCCGAACTGGCCGGCACCGAGGCCACCCCGGAGAACGCGCCGGCACTGGTCGAGGAGTTCGGTGGCGCTGCGCGGATGTTGGGCGCCGTGCTGCGCAACACCGCGAATCCGACGATGCTCGGGGCCGGCTACAAGGTCAACGTCATCCCGACCGAAGCCTCCGCCCACGTCGACGGCCGGTTCCTGCCCGGTTACGAGGACGAGTTCTTCGCCACGCTGAGGCAACTGTGCGGGGATGGCATCGATTGGGAGTTCGTCAGCAAGGAGCCGCCGTGGGAGATGCCCTATGACGGCGGAGTGGTCGAGGCGATGACCCGGTCGATCCTTGCCGAGGACCCCGGCGCTCTGGTTGCGCCGTACACGATGAGCGGCGGCACCGACGCGAAGTACTTCCACACCCTCGGCATGCGTGCCTACGGCTTCGCGCCGTTGCGGCTACCCGAGGACCTGGACTTCACCGCGCTCTTCCACGGCGTGGACGAACGGGTGCCCACCGATGCGTTGGAATTCGGTGCTCGGGTCTTCGATCGCTTCCTCAGCGACCTGGACACCCAACCCTGGTAGCGGCCTCGGCGACTACCAGCCGCCCAGGGTGCTCCGCACGCGGATGATCTTGCGGCGGAGCACAACGCGGCGCACGCCGTCGTTGCCGATCCGCAGCCGATCGAGCTCCCAACCCCCGATCTCGGCTTCGGCCACCAGTAGCCGGCGGACCAAGCCACGGGAGAAGTCGCGCGGCAACGTCATCGTGCGGAACTCCCACTCCACCCCACGGCCCAGCTTGGCGGCGGTCGCGGTGGCGGGCGGGTTCATTCACACGCTCCGAGTGTCCGAGGGCCGGGCACCTGCCGAGACATCGGTCAAAGCGTCGGCGATCTCCGGTGGCAGCACGAGATCCTCGGTGCTCAGCGCCTCGGCGAGCTGAGCGGCGGTCCGTGCTCCCACGATCGGGGCCGTGACGCCGTCGCGGTCACGTACCCAGGTGAGGGCCACCTGCAAGGGCGACCAGCCGAGCCCGTCAGCGGCGCGTGAGACGGCCTCCACGACTCGCGCGGAGTCGCCGTCGAGGAACCGCTCCACCGATTCGGCCATCGGATCCCATGCCGCACGGGAGTCCGCAGGAGTGCCGCGCCGGTACTTCCCGGTGAGTACGCCGCCACCGAGCGGCGACCACGGGAAGACGCCGAGACCGAGCGCCTCGGCGGCGGGCAGCACCTCCTCCTCGATCCGGCGATCCACCAGTGAGTAGGAGACTTGGGTGCCCACAAGGGGTGCGCGATCGGGATGTGCGCGCTGCCAGGTGACTGCTTGCCCGGTCTGCCAGCCGCAGTAGTTGGAGATGCCCACATAACGCGTCATCCCCGAGCGCACGGCCGCGTCAAGAGCCCCGAG
The DNA here is from genome assembly GCA_037046605.1 of Nocardioides sp. Taxonomy (GTDB): domain Bacteria; phylum Actinomycetota; class Actinomycetes; order Propionibacteriales; family Nocardioidaceae; genus Nocardioides. Next base: position 49,646 of record JBAOHF010000036.1, on the reverse strand, counting down.
GGTCTCCTCAAGGGGCGCCGCATCGCTCCAGTCGTGCACCAGCCACAAGTCGACATGGTCGGTGCCGAGACGGCGCAGCGAACCCTCCAGCGAGCCCAGCATGGCGCGCCGCGAGACATCGCAGGGCCACCCGTGCGGTGTCTCGGTGAGTCCGGCCTTGGTGGTGATCACTAGTTCATCGCGCGCCACGGTGGTGCCGATCAGGCTGCCGAGCAGTTCCTCGGCGATGCCGGGGCCATAGCCCGCAGCGGTATCGACCAACGAGCCGCCCGCGGTCACGAAGGCGCTCAGCTGCTCGCGCGCTTCGTGCTCGTCGGTGCGTTGCCCCCAGCCCCAGGTGCCCAGGCCGAGCCGCGAGACGACCAGACCGCTGTGACCGACCCTGCGCTGCTGCATGCGCAAAACCTTAGGCCAGTGCGCCCAAGTGCCGCGGCGAAGGCGCGCCGGGCCGCGCTCAGCCTTAGGCTGACGAGCGGTCGTGTCCGCTGGGGGCGGACGACACCCGGGCAGCCGGGTCCGTGGACGTGTGAAAGTGACTCGATGAACTATTTCGACGCTGTCGTGCTTGGCATCGTGGAGGGTCTGACCGAATTCCTCCCGGTCTCCAGCACCGGCCACCTCACCATCGCCGAGAAGCTGCTCGGGCTTCCCGTCGATGATCGCGCGGTGACGGCGTACACCGCCGTCATCCAGATGGGCGCCATCGCCGCGGTTTTGATCTACTTCTTCGGCGACATCGTCGCGATGGTCAAGGCTTGGTTCTCCGGGATCGCCTCGCCCGCCAACCGCGACAACCCCGACTACCGTCTCGGCTGGGCCGTCATCATCGGCTCGTTGCCGATCGGCATGATCGGCTTCGGCCTTCGCGATGTCATCGCCGGCCCGCTGCGCTCGCTGTGGTGGGTGGGCGCCGCATTGGTTCTCTGGAGCGCCGTGATGTGGTACGCCGAGAAGATCGGCACCCAGGCCCGCTCGGAGAGCCAGATCACCGTGAAGGACGGCATTCTCATCGGCCTCGCGCAGTGCATCGCTCTGGTCCCTGGCGTCTCTCGCTCCGGCGCCACGATCTCGACCGGCCTGATGCTCGGTCTCGACCGGGTGGCGGCCACCCGGATGAGCTTCTTCCTGTCGATCCCCGCGCTCACCGCAGCGGGATTGTTCGAGCTCAAGGATGTAGTCGGCAGCCAGATCGGCATGGGTCCGACGATCGTGGGCACCGCGGTGAGCTTCGTGGTGGCCTATGCCGCGGTCGCGTGGCTGCTGAAGTTCGTCGCCCACCACTCGATCACGTGGTTCATCCCTTACCGCGTCGTGCTCGGGGCCGCGATCTTGGCGCTGCTGGGTGCAGGGGTCCTGTCAGCGACCTGACCTGGTTAGAGCCAGCCGGAGCGCTTGAAGAACACCCATAGGGCCAGCGATGAGCCGGCCATGAGCAGCAGCGCGAAGGGGTAGCCCCAGAACCACTGAAGCTCGGGCATGTGCACGAAGTTCATGCCATAGACCCCGGCAATCAACGTCGGCACGGCTACGAGTCCGATCGCGGCCGAGATCGTGCGCATGTCCTCGTTCTGTTGCAGCGAGATCGCCGCGAGGTGCGCATCGAAAGCCGTCGAGAGCAAGATGTCGAGGCTGTCGACCGACTCGGATACGCGCATCAAGTGGTCGTAGACGTCGCGGAAGAACTGATCCGCCTCCGGGTCCATGCCTTCCACCAAACCGTGGGAGAAGCGACGCAACGGGTCGCGCAGTGGCACCACCGCCCGGCGTACCTCGGCGATCTCGCGCTTGAGGCGATAGATGCGGGCGGAGTCGCGGGTACGGCGTTCGGAGAAGACCGATTCCTCGACTTCGTCGACATCGAGTTCGAGCGCGGAGGCGATGTCCTCATAGCCGTCGACGACCAAGTCGCACACGCCGTAGATCACCGCCGAGGGCCCATGTTTGAGGACTCCCACCGTCGATTCGAGGCGATGCCTGGTGGCGGCTAGGGCGGCCGCCTCTCCATGGCGCACGGTGATGACGAAGTTGGCCCCTGAGAACACGTTGATCTCACCGGTCTCCACCGCGTCTTCCTCGTCGACGTAGCGCAGCGTCTTGAGCGCAAGGAAGAGTGACTCGTCGTAGCGGTCAAGCTTGGGCCGTTGATGGGCCTTGAGAGCGTCCTCGACTGCCAGGGGGTGCAGCGAGAAGGCTTTGGCGATCTCGTCGAGCTCACCCGGCTCCGGGTCGTGCATCCCGACCCAGATAAAGTCGCCCGGTCCTTCCATGGTGCTCAGGATCACTTGGAGTTCATGCAGCGGGGGTGAGTCAGCGCAACGCACTCCGTCGCGATAGACCCCGATCTGGATGATCATCTGCGCTCCTCTATTCCCGGCCGGCGTCCGGCGAGCCGCCGCCCCGAGCATTAGGCTGTCACGTCATGGCCACGGTGGTGCTGATTCGACACGGTCGCACGACCGCGAACTCCTCCGGTGTGCTCGCTGGACGCGCCTCGGGCGTCCACCTCGACGATGCCGGGAAGAAGCAGGCCGAGCGGGCCGCGACCAGGCTTTCCGGCGTGCCGCTGGCGGCGCTGGTGACCAGCCCGCTGGTTCGCTGCCGCGAGACCGCCCAGGCGATCGCCGCCGCCCAGCCCCGCCCCCTCGCGCTCGCCCAGGACCGTGGCTTGATCGAGTGCGACTACGGCGAGTGGTCGGGGCAGAAGTTGGCTGCCCTCGCCAAGCTGCCACTGTGGAAGATCGTCCAGACACAGCCCGCCGCGGCGGTCTTCCCTGATGGCGAGGGATTGCTCCACATGCAGAGTCGCGTCGTCGAGGCGGTTCGTGGCCGGGATCGACAGGTGAGCGCCGCCCACGGTCCCGACGCGGTGTGGGCCGCGGTCAGCCACGGCGACTTGATCAAGGCCCTGCTCGCCGACGCACTCGGGCTCCACCTCGATCAGTTCCAACGCATCCATGTGGATCCCGCCTCGATCTCGATCGTTCGGTTTCACGACAACCGGCCGCAGATTTTGGGCGTGAACACCCATGAAGGGGCGTTGGACTGGCTCAACCCGCCGAAGCGTCGAAGGGGTCGCTCCGCGGATGCAGCAGTCGGCGGTGGCGCAGGTCCCGAGCCGCGCTGAGCCTCGCCGGGAAGCTCACCTCGTCGGGCGACGTAGGCTAAGGCGCATGTCGGTCGTGCACTCCTTCGATCCGCCTGATCGGTTCGTGACCGGAACCGTCGGACCCCCCGGACAGCGGACCTTCTTCCTCCAGGCAAGGGCCGGGGACCGGTTGATCAGCGTCGCTCTGGAGAAGCAGCAGGTGGCCGCGCTCGCCGAGCGTCTGGAGACGCTCCTGGACGAGTTACTCCGTGCTGGTGCCACAGAGGCCTTGGTGCCGACCGCCACTCCGACGTTCCTGTTCGACAACGGGCCTCTCGACCAACCGATCGAGGAGGAGTTCCGGGTCGGGACCATGACCCTCTCGTGGGACGGCGTCGACGAACGGGTAGTGATCGAGGTCTTTCCGGTGACCGAGCAACTGCTCGAGATCGAGGAACGACTCGAGAGTGGCGAACCGGGTGAGGAAGTCGAGGCGATCGAGCCGGAGGAGATGGTTCTGGTCAGGATCGGAGCCGCTGCGGCGCGAGCATTCGCCGAGCGAGCGACTCGGGTCCTCGGAGCGGGCCGCGCCAGTTGCCCCTTCTGCGGCCAGCCGGTCGAGCCGGACGGGCACCTCTGCCCGCGGGCGAACGGATTCCGCCGCCGTGACCCCTGATCAGTCGCACCCGGAGGCCAGCCGGCCAGAAATCGGGGCACCAGAAGACGGGGCACTGGAAACCGGGGCACTGGAAGCCGGGGCACTGGAGTTGCACGGGCGGGTGATGCCTGCATCCAACGCCACCTTCGTCGGAGAAATCGACGGCGTGCGGGTGGTGTACAAGCCGATCGCCGGGGAGCGTCCGCTCTGGGACTTCCCCGACGGCACCCTCGCGGGCCGGGAGGTGGCGGCGTACCGCGTCTCCGAGCACTTGGGGTGGTCGGTCGTACCCCGGACGTGGTTGCGCGACGGCCCCCACGGCCTGGGCATGGTCCAGGTGTGGAAGGAACCCGACGAGCGCGAAGCGGCCGTCGACATCGTGCCCGCGGGCAAGATTCCTGCCGGCTGGTGCCGGGTCTTCGACGGGTTGGATTCTCGCGACCACGAGGTCTCGCTGATCCACGAGGACTCGGCAGCTTTACGGCGGATGGCGGTCTTCGACGTGGTGGTCAACAACGCCGACCGCAAGGGCGGTCACGTGCTGCCCATGGCAGGTGGCCATCGATACGGCGTCGACCACGGCGTCACCATGCACGTGGACCCGAAGCTCCGCACGGTCTTGTGGGGTTGGGCCGGCACCTCGCTAGCCGCCGACGAGATAGCGGCGGTGTCGGGACTGCTCGAAAAGGAGGGCCAGGTGCGAGCCTCGCTGGAAGACCTGATCACCACCAGCGAAGTGGACGCGCTCCTGCTCCGAGCCGCCGAATTGGTCGAATCTGGCGAGTTCCCCAGCCCGGATGGGAGCTGGCCCGCCATCCCCTGGCCACCTTGGTGAGCGGCCGTCGTGAACGGGCATGGCGAACGGGCATCGTGAACGGGCATGGTGACCGGTCATCAAGGTGAGGTTGACCAGGCACTAGGCTTCCCGCCATGCGTGCCTGGCCTGCTCCCGACTTCCGTCGTGCCGATCGTCTGGGGCCGGCTGTCCGGTTGTTCAACACCGCGACCGCTGCCGTCGAGGAGACCCGACCCGAGGGCACCGCGCGGCTCTACGTCTGCGGCATCACGCCGTACGACGCCACCCACATGGGTCACGCGGCCACATATGTCTCCTTCGATCTGCTCCTCCGTGCCTGGCGCAACGCTGGGCATGACGTGCGCTACGTCCAGAACGTCACCGACGTCGATGACCCGCTGCTGGAGCGGGCCGATGCGGTCAAGGTGGACTGGGTAGCGCTGGCCGAACGGGAGACCGAACTCTTCCGGGAAGACATGACTGCCTTGCGAGTCGTGCCACCGGATGCCTATGTCGGTGCGGTCGAGTCGATCCCGTGGGTGATCGAACTGATCGAGCTGCTCCAGGCTCAGGGCGCGATCTACGAACTGGAGGGCGACCTCTACTTCTCTGTTGCCTCCGATCCCGGCTTCGGTGCGGTGTCGGGCTGGGAGCGCGAGCGGATGCTGGAGATCTTCGGCGAGCGCGGGGGCGATCCTCAGCGTCCCGGCAAACGTGACCCGCTCGATTGCCTGGTGTGGCTCGCCGAGCGACCCGGCGAACCTTCCTGGGACAGTCCCTTCGGCTTGGGCCGACCCGGATGGCACATCGAGTGCACCGCTATCGCCCGGCAGGAACTGGGTGCTGCCTTCGATGTTCAGGGAGGCGGCAGCGACCTGATCTTCCCGCACCACGAGATGTGTGCCGCCGAAGCACAAGCGGCCGATCCGCAGCACCCCTTTGCTCGGGGCTATGCCCATGTCGGCATGGTCGGGCTGGACGGGGAGAAGATGTCGAAGTCGCGCGGCAACCTGGTTTTCGTCTCTCATCTGCGCCGCGCCGAGGTCGACCCGATGGCGATCCGGCTGACGCTGCTGGGCCACCACTACCGCGAGGAGTGGGAGTGGTTCGACGACGAGCTCTGGGCGGCCGGCCAACGACTGGACCGGTGGCGGCTCGCTGTGGCCAAGGGTGCCGGGGCGCCGGCAGAACCCGTCGTACAAGGAGTGCTCGCGGCCATGGCCGACGACCTCCAGGCACCTGCTGCTGTCGAGCTCGTCGACCAATGGGCCACCGAGACCCTCGAAGGCGGCAGCCCAGGGGAAGAGGGCGCGGGTGAACGGGTCCGCCTGGTCATCGACGCCGCCCTCGGCGTGGCCCTCTAACCTGCGCGTGGCCGGCTAACACCGCCCCGCACGGGGCGCGCGGGACCGAGATCAGCCGTCGGAGTCGCGGCGCTTGAGATAGCGCTCGAACTCGCGTGCGATCGCCTCGCCGCTGGCTTCGGGCAGATCGGCGGTGTCGCGGGTCTCCTCAAGCGAGCGGACGTATTCGGCGATGTCTTCGTCCTCCTCGGCCAGTTCGTTGACCCCGCGCTCCCAGGCGCGGGCTTCCTCGGCGAGGTCCCCGAGCGGGATTGCCGCCTCGAGGATCTCTTCAAGCTGGGAGAGCAAGGCAAGGGTCGCCTTCGGACACGGCGGCTGAGCGACATAGTGGGGGACTGCGGCCCAGTAGGAGATCGCCGGAATCTCCAGGCGCGCGCAGGCATCCTGCAGCACCCCGACGATTCCGGTGGGTCCTTCGTAGCGGGAAACCTCGAGGTTGAGCCGCTCGGCATGCCGGGCATCGGTGCAGGTGCCGGTGACCGGCACCGGGCGGCTATGCGGTGTGTCGGCCAGCAGCGCACCGAGAGTGACCAGCAGTTCAGCACCGAGATCGTCGCAGGCTGCCAGGATCTCGGCGCAGAAGTTGCGCCAGCGCATGTTGGGCTCGATGCCGCGGATCAAAACCACGTCTCGAGCCAGGTCCGGGGGTGAGGCGATGGCGATGAAGGTGCCGGGCCAGGAGATCGTGCGCTTGCCCTGGCCGTCAAAGGCCACCCGTGGGCGATTGACCTGGAAGTCGTAGTAGTCGTCGGGGTCGATGCTGCCGATCGTGCGAGCATCCCAGACCTCGATCAGGTGGTCGATCACGGCCGAGGCAGCGTCGGCAGCGTCGTTCCATCCCTCGAAGGCGGCGATCACGAGAGGGGAGATCAGCTCTCCGTCGCGGTAGGCGCCATCCAGTTCGATCACCGCACCACACTAGCCGGGCCGTCCCCGTGAGGACCGACTACCCGTGTCTGGTCCCTGGTCACGATTCAACGTTGCCACCGGGCCGGTGTCACGATTCAGGGGTGTTCCAACCCGATGCCACCGAGGCCCTGCGCCAAGCCATGTCCGAGCGGATCCTGCTGCTGGACGGTGCGATGGGCACGATGCTGCAGGGGTGCGGATTGGGTGAGCAGGACTATCGGGGGATGCGGTTCGCCAGCTCCGAGATCGATTTGCGTGGCAACTCCGACCTGCTGGCGCTGACGCGGCCCGATGTGGTCCGCGAGGTGCACGAGGCCTACCTCGCGGTCGGCTCGGAGATCATCACGACCAACACCTTCACCGCGACGTCGATCTCCCAGGACGACTATGGGTTGGGTTCGGTTGCCGAAGAACTCAATCGGGAGGCAGCTCGGCTGGCTCGTGAAGCCGCGGATCGCTATGCGACGCCGCAGCGCCCCCGCTGGGTGGCTGGCGCGCTTGGCCCGACCAACAGAACCGCCTCGATCAGCCCCGACGTCAACGATCCCGGCGCCCGAAACGTGACCTACGACCAGCTCGTCGCGGCCTACATCGAACAAGCCCGCGGATTGGCCGAGGGCGGCGCGGACCTCTTCATGGTGGAGACGGTCTTCGACACACTCAACGCTCGCGCCGCGATTTTCGCCCTGGAGACGTTCTTCGCCGACCACGGACGGCGCTGGCCGGTCATCATCTCCGGAACGATCACCGACGCCAGCGGGAGAACGCTCTCGGGTCAGCTGACCGAAGCCTTCTGGAATTCGGTTAGGCACGCCCGGCCGCTGGCGATCGGCCTCAACTGCGCCCTCGGTGCCGCTGACATCCGGCCCTACGTCGCCGAGTTGGCGCGGATCACCGACTGCGCGGTCTCGACCCACCCGAACAACGGGCTGCCCAACGCCTTCGGAGAGTACGACGACTCCCCGGAGAAGTTCGCGGGGATGCTCGCCGAGTTCGCGACCAGCGGTCTGGTCAACATCGTGGGCGGTTGTTGCGGCACCACCCCTGAGCATCTGGCCCGGCTGATCGAACACGTCGACGGAGTCGCCCCACGTTCGATCCCCACCCAGCAGCCGGCCATGCGGCTAGCCGGGCTGGAGCCGCTGAACATCACCGAGCAGAGCCTCTTCGTCAATGTCGGCGAGCGCACCAACATCACCGGGTCGGCGCGCTTCAAGAACCTGATCAAGGCCGGCGACTTCGACACGGCGCTGACGGTGGCGGCCCAACAGGTCGAAAGCGGTGCCCAGGTCATCGACGTCAATATGGACGAAGGCATGATCGACGGCGTCGCCGCGATGGAGCGCTTCCTGCGTCTGGTGGCCGCCGAGCCAGACATCAGCCGGGTGCCTGTCATGGTCGACTCCTCGCGCTGGGACGTTCTCGAGGCCGGCCTCAAGTGCCTGCAGGGCAAGCCCATCGTGAACTCGATCTCGCTGAAGGAGGGCGAAGAGGAGTTCGTCAGACATGCTGAGCTGTGCCGCCGCTACGGCGCCGCGGCGGTCGTCATGGCTTTCGACGAGAACGGTCAGGCAGACACCCTGGAGCGACGCATCGAAGTGTGCAGCCGCGCCTACGCCATCCTGACCGGCCTCGGGTTCCCCGCCGAGGACATCATCTTCGACCCCAATGTGTTCGCGGTCGCCACCGGAATCGAGGAGCACGCCCGCTACGGGCTCGACTTCATCGAAGCGACGCGGTGGATCAAGCAGAACCTCCCGGGCGCTCTCGTCTCCGGTGGCATCTCCAACGTCAGCTTCTCCTTCCGGGGCAACAACCCGGTCCGCGAAGCGATCCACGCGGTCTTCCTCTACCACGCGATCGGCGCCGGATTGGACATGGCAATCGTCAATGCAGGTGCGCTTGCCGTCTACGACGAGGTCGACCCGGAGCTGCGCGAGCGGATCGAAGATGTGTTGTTCGCCCGCCGTCCCGACGCGACCGAGCGGCTCCTGGAGATCGCCCAGGAGATCGCGGCTCGGGCCACCCCCACCGAAGCCGGCGCGGTCGACGCGGCCGCTTGGCGATCCTTGCCGTTGGGCGAGCGGATCACGCACGCCTTGGTGGCCGGCATCGACACCTGGGTCGAAGCCGACACCGAGGAACTCCGCCAAGAGCTCGCCGCCCAGGGTGGACGACCCATCGAGGTCATCGAGGGACCGCTGATGGCCGGCATGAATGTCGTGGGCGACCTTTTCGGTGCCGGCAAGATGTTCCTGCCTCAGGTGGTGAAATCGGCACGCGTGATGAAGAAGGCGGTGGCGCACCTGGTGCCGTTCATCGAGGCCGAAACCCCGGAGGGCGAGATCGCCGCAACCGGCAAGGGCACCATCGTGATGGCCACGGTCAAGGGCGATGTCCACGACATCGGCAAGAACATCGTCGGGGTGGTGTTGCAGTGCAACAACTACCGTGTCGTCGATCTCGGCGTGATGGTGCCAGCACAGAAGATCCTCGATACCGCACGCGAGCTCGACGCCGACGTGATCGGTGTCAGTGGCCTGATCACACCCTCGTTGGAGGAGATGGTCAACCTCGCGACCGAGATGCAGCGCCAGGGCTTCACGATCCCACTGCTCATCGGCGGAGCGACCACTTCGCGTGCCCACACGGCCGTGCGCGTGGATCCGCGTTACGAAGGTGCCGTGGTGTGGGTCAAGGATGCCTCCCGTTCGGTTCCGGTGACCGCGGCGCTGCTCTCCGACGACCAGCGACCGGCGCTGCTGGCCACCATCGGTGAGGACTACGACGCCCTGCGAGCCCGGCACGCCCACAAGAGCGACCGTCCCTTGATCGGCATCGAGCAGGCGCGCGCGAACAAGCTCGCACTGGACTGGGCCTCCTATCAGCCCCCGGCTCCGGCTTCACCCGGCGTACACGTCTTCGACGCCTACGACATCGCGGAGCTGCGTCGCTACATCGACTGGTCGCCGTTCTTCGCGGCGTGGGAGATCCGTGGCCGGTTCCCCGATCTGTTGCAGCACCCCGACTCCGGCGAGGCCGCGCGGCGCCTCTACGACGACGCGCAGCAGATGTTGGACAGCATCGAATCCGAGGGTTGGCTGACCGCGCGCGCGGTGGTCGGATTCTTCCCGGGGGTGAGCGAGGGGGACGACATCGTCGTTCTCGAGGCTCCCGGCGGACCCGAGCGGCTGCGGATCCCGCAGCTGCGACAGCAAGGCGAGCACCGGGAGGGTGTAGCGCACAAGAGCTTGGCCGACTTCCTCGCCCCCTCCGACAGCGGTCGCAACGATCACCTCGGAGCTTTTGCGGTGACCGCGGGTATCGGGCTCGATGAGAAGGTGGCCGAGTTCCGCGCCGCGCTCGACGACTACAGCGCGATCCTGCTCGAGGCGCTCGCCGATCGGCTCGCCGAGGCTTTCGCCGAACGACTGCACGAGCTGGTGCGTACCGACCTCTGGGGGTATGCCCCCGACGAGACGCTGGACGCCGACGGCTTGCTGGCCGAGCGCTATCGCGGCATCCGACCGGCACCCGGCTACCCGGCTTGTCCCGAGCACACCGCGAAGCAGGCGCTCTGGGAACTGCTCGACGTGGACGCCACGATTGGCGCTCGGCTCACCGAGTCGATGGCCATGTGGCCCAGCGCCTCGGTGTCGGGGTGGTACTTCTCCCATCCGGAGGCGGGCTACTTCGTGGTTGGCCGGATCGGGGCGGACCAGGTCAGCGACTACGCGACACGGAAGGGCTGGGACCTGCAGACCGCGGAGCGGTGGCTGTCGGCAAACCTCGGCTACGACCCCGAGGACTGACGCGTGCTGATTTCCCCCGAGCGTGCCCCCGTGCGCGCGGATCTGCCCGCCGCCGTCCTCTTCGATCTCGACGGCACTCTTGTCGACACCGAGCCCTACTGGATCGCCGCCGAATACGCCCTCGCCGAGAGGTACGGCGGCAGCTGGAGCGACGCCGACGCCTTGAAGCTGATCGGGTCCGACCTGCTCGACTCCGGCCGCTACATCCGCGGTCGGATGGGCATCGACCCCAGCGCGGAGATGATCGTCGAGGAGCTGGTGACCGATGTGCTGAGCCGGGTGCGCCGCGAAGTGCCGTGGCGCCCAGGTGGGCGCGAACTGCTGGCGGATTTGGGTTCGCGAGGCGTGCCTTGCGCGCTGGTCACGATGTCCTACCGGCCGTTGATCGAACCGATCCTGGCCGCACTGCCTCCCGGCACCTTCGCGGTGACCGTCACCGGAGACGAGGTGTCTCGGGGCAAACCGCACCCGGAGCCATATCTGCGGGCTGCCCGGCTTCTCGGCGTACGCCCGGAGGACTGCGTGGCGGTCGAGGACTCCGAGACCGGGACCAAGTCGGCGGTCGCGGCCGGATGTCAGGTCCTGGTTGCCGCGCTGCATTCGCGCGTGAGTGCGGGACCGGCGCGGCACCTCACCGACACGTTGACGGGCTGGACCGGGGACCGGCTGCCGACGGCCGGGGTTCGGTAACCTGCAGAAATGGCCACCGACGCCGGCACAGACGACCCAGCATCCGACCCCCTTCCCGCAGGCTCCTTCCGCATCGGCCGAGTTGCCGGGTGCGACGTGATCGTGTCCCGGACCTGGTTCGTGATCGCCGCTGTGATCGCCTATCTCGTGGCACCCCAGGCCGAGCTGGCCAGCCCCGGACTCGGCGGGTGGAGCTACCTCGCCGGCTTTGGCTTCGCGGTCTTCCTCTACGCCTCGGTGCTGCTCCACGAGATCTCGCATGCCGTCGCTGCCCGACGGTTCGGCTTTCCGGTGACCTCGATCACGCTGCACTTCCTTGGCGGCATGACCGCCATCCGCGGGGAGTCCCGTCGCCCACGCGAGGAGTTCTGGATCGCGGTGGTTGGCCCACTCACCTCTCTCGCGGTGGGGTTCGCGGCCTTGTGGCTGAGTCGCTCGGTCGACACCGGGTTGGCTGGGCTGGCCGTCGGCGGGCTTGCCTACGCCAATCTCTTCATAGGTGTACTCAACCTGATCCCCGGGCTGCCCTTGGACGGCGGACGGGTGCTGCGCGCCATGATCTGGGGCACCACGAGCGACCCCCACCTGGCCACCCTGATCGCCGGGTGGCTGGGTCGGCTGCTTGCGATCGCCGCACTGGCTTGGCCCTACCTGCAGAGCCGCTGGCTCGGTGTGAGCGCGACCCTCGGTGATTACGTCATGGCGGTCTTCGTGGCCGGCTTCTTGTGGATGGGTGCCTCGGCGGCGATGTCGTCGGCCCGATTGCGTCGCCGCCTCCCTCAATTGGTGGGCAGCCGGATCGCGCGTCCATTGATCGCCGTGCCAGGCGACCTTTCGGTGGCCGAGGCATTGCGCCGGGCAGAGGAGGCCGGCTCGGTGCGCATCGTCACCGAGGATGCGCACGGAAGCATTCGTGGCATCGTCAGCGCGGCCGCCGTCGATGCGACTCCCGTCGAACGCCGGCCTTGGGTCCCGGTGGCCTCGGTAGCCCGGGCGCTGGAGGCCGGCACGGTGCTTCCCAGCACCATCGCCGGCGAGGAACTGATCGTGGCCATGAATCGGCGCCCGGCCGATGAGTATCTCCTCGTCGACGACGATGAACGAGCCGTCGGCGTACTGAGCACGGCAGACGTTGACAACGCATTCCGAGAAGGGCGCTGAGATGGCAGGAGACGTCCCTGAGGACGCGTGGTCGGGGGTCCATCGAGGCCCGCTGAAACCAGGGGAGTGGGTGCGCCTGGTCGACCAGAAGGGGCGACGGCATAGCGTGATGCTCCAGGAGGGAGCGCGCTTCTTCAGCAATCGCGGGCACATCGAGCACGACGAGATGATCGGCCGTGAGGAAGGCTTCCCGATCGCCTCCTCCATCGGCGGGGAGTATCTCGTCTTCCGTCCTCTGCTGAGCGAGTTCGTGGTTGCGATGCCGCGCGGCGCTGCCGTGGTCTACCCCAAGGATTCGGCTCAGATCCTGACCTTCGCCGACATCTTCCCTGGGGCTCATGTCATCGAGGCAGGTGTCGGCTCGGGGGCGCTGACCTGTTCGCTACTGCGTGCGGTCGGTCCATTGGGTCGGGTCTCCTCCTACGAACGCCGCGAGGAGTTCGCCGAGGTCGCCCGGCGCAACGTCACTCGCTTCTTCGGCGGCGAGCACCCGGCCTGGCAACTCACCGTCGAGGATCTCGTGGCCGGCCTCGAAGCCTCCGGCGAGCGCGCTGACCGGGTCATCTTGGACATGCTTGCCCCGTGGGAGTGCATCCCGGCAGTTGCCGATGCGCTCCTACCCGGAGGCATCGTCTGCGTCTACGTTGCCACTACCACTCAGCTGTCCCGGGTCATGGAAACCTTGCGGGTGCACGGGGGCTTCACCGAGCCCCATGCCTGGGAGTCGCTGGTGCGTGACTGGCACGTCGAAGGACTCGCGGTTCGCCCGAGTCACAAGATGAGTGGCCACACCGCTTTCCTGGTTACCGCAAGGCGGATGGCTCCAGGTGTTCAAGCCCCCGTCAAGAAGCGCCGACCGGCTCCGGGTGCTTACGGGCCCGACTACGCCGGTCCCCGGCCACCCGGGCTCCCTCCCCAAGCCGATTCGGAGCCTTTCGCGGACTGAACCCCGCGCCACGCGGCAAACCCTGCCGTCGCCCGGGGCACCCGCGGGTAATGTCCTGATCATCGGCTCGCTCAGGCCCCTCCTTCGGATCGGCCTCGCCCGGAGCCGCTCGGCGTGAGGAAGGGAGGCGACGTGCAGTCCGACGAAGGCACGAGCGCGGAAGCCACAAACGGTCAAGATCAGCAGCCTGACGTGGCGGCCCAACTCCACTACCTCGAACGAGAGGTCGGCGAGTTGCGACGCCGCCTGGCCGAGGCACCCGGGGCGACCCGGGTCCTGGAGACCCGGCTGACCGAGACCCAGCGTTCACTTGCCGCGGTCACCAGCCAGAACGAGCGGTTGGTGCAAACCCTGCGTGAGGCCCGTGAGCAGATCACCAAACTCAAGGAGGAGGTCGACCGGCTTGCCGAGCCTCCTGCCGGGTTCGGCACCTTCCTGGCCGCCAACGGCGACGGCACGATCGACGTCTTCACGGGCGGCCGCAAGCTCAGGGTGCACGTGTCGCCCGCTGTTGATGTGGCGCTGTTGCGCAAAGGCCAGGAGGTCATGCTCAACGAGGCACTCAACGTCGTTCTCGCCTGCTCCTTCGAGGAGGTCGGCGAGGTGGTCATGTTCAAAGAGATGCTCGCCGACGGCCACCGCGCGCTGGTGATCGGGAATGCCGACGAGGAGCGCGTGATCCGCCTCTCCGATCCGCTGCGGGAGGTGGTGCTGCGCGCGGGCGACAGTCTGTTGCTGGACAGCCGCTCGCAGTACGCCTTCGAGCGGGTGCCCAAGTCCGAGGTCGAAGAGCTCGTCCTCGAAGAGGTGCCGGACATCGAATACGCCTCAATCGGTGGTTTGGGCAACCAGATCGATCAGATCCGGGACGCTGTCGAACTGCCCTATCTCCACCCGGAGCTGTTCGAGGAGCACCAGCTCAAGCCCCCCAAAGGGGTACTGCTCTACGGCCCCCCGGGATGCGGCAAGACGCTGATCGCCAAGGCAGTGGCCAACTCCTTGGCCAAGAAGGTGGCCGAGCGCACCGGTGCAGAAGGGAAGTCCTTCTTCCTCAACATCAAAGGCCCCGAACTGCTCAACAAGTACGTCGGTGAGACCGAGCGACACATCCGGCTGGTCTTCCAGCGGGCCCGCGAGAAGGCCAGTCACGGCACTCCGGTGATCGTCTTCTTCGACGAAATGGACTCGCTCTTCCGCACCCGCGGCTCGGGTGTCTCATCAGATGTGGAGAACACCATCGTGCCGCAGTTGCTCAGCGAGATCGACGGCGTCGAGGCGCTGGAGAATGTGTTGGTCATCGGCGCGTCCAACCGCGAGGACATGATCGACCCGGCGATCCTGCGTCCGGGGCGCCTGGACGTGAAGATCAAGATCGAACGCCCCGACGCCGAGTCCGCGCGCGACATCTTCAGCAAGTACCTCACCGCCGACCTGCCGCTGCACCCCCACGATCTCGCCGAATTCGGAAACGATCCGGTGGCGTGCGTCAACGGCATGATCCGCGCGGCTGTCGAGCGGATGTACTCCGAAGCCGAAGAGAACCGCTTCCTGGAGGTGACCTACGCCAACGGCGACAAGGAGGTCTTGTACTTCAAGGACTTCAACTCCGGAGCGATGATTCAAAACATCGTGGACCGGGCCAAGAAGATGGCGATCAAGGACCTCCTGGAGCACCAGCAGAGAGGCTTGCGTATCCAGCATCTGCTGCAGGCATGTGTGGATGAGTTCAAGGAGAACGAGGACCTGCCCAACACGACCAACCCCGACGACTGGGCGCGGATCTCGGGGAAGAAGGGCGAGCGGATCGTCTTCATCAGGACCTTGATCAGCGGCAAGTCCGGCTCCGAGCCCGGGCGGTCGATCGACACCGTCGCCAACACCGGGCAATACCTGTGAGACGAGTCCTGCGATGACCTCGCGACGAGTGGTCGGCACGGAGGTGGAGTACGGCATCTCGGTGCTCGGCCTGCCACATGCCAACCCGATGCTCGCCTCATCGCAGGTGGTCAACGCCTACGCCCAGGAACACACCCGTCTTCGCCGCGCACGATGGGACTACGAAGAGGAGTCGCCACTGCGCGACGCCCGCGGCTGGGATCTCTCGCGGGCCTTGGCCCACCCCACGCTGCTCACCGATGACGATCCGGGTATGGCCAACGTGATCCTCACCAACGGGGCGCGGTTCTACGTCGACCATGCCCATCCGGAGTACTCCGCACCCGAAGTCACCAACGCCTACGACGCGGTGGTCTGGGACAAGGCCGGCGAGGAGATCATGCGCCGCGCTGCTGCTGCAGCCGGGCGACTTCCCGGTGGTCCACAGATCGCGTTGTACAAGAACAACACCGACAACAAGGGTGCGTCCTACGGCGCACACGAGAACTACCTCGTCCGGCGTTCGACCCCGTTCAACGACATCGTGGCGCACCTGATCCCCTTCTTCGTCAGCCGTCAGGTGGTGTGCGGAGCCGGCCGGGTGGGCATCGGTCAGGACGGTCGCCAGCACGGCTTCCAGCTCACCCAGAGAGCCGACTTCTTCGAGGTGGAAGTGGGCTTGGAGACCACCCTGAAGCGGCCGATCATCAACACTCGTGACGAGCCGCACGCGGACCCGGAACTACACCGGCGACTGCACGTGATCATCGGCGACGCGAATCTCGCCGAGCTCTCCACCTTCCTCAAGATCGGCACCACGTCGCTGGTCTTGGCGATGATCGAGGACGAAGCCGTTGCGGTGGATCTCTGGGTGGACAACCCGGTGACCTCGCTGCAACAGGTCTCCCACGACCCGACGCTGCGGCACCTGCTCACGTTGCGCGACGGCCGTCGGATGACCGCCGTACATCTGCAGATGGCCTATGCCGAGCTTGCCGCCAAGTACCTCCAGGACCGGTGGGGGAGCGACCTGGATCCGGTGACGGCCGACGTGATGAACCGCTGGGAGTCTGTGCTCGATCGTCTCGAGCAGGATCCGATGAGCTGTTCGACCGAACTCGACTGGGTTGCGAAACTGCGCTTGCTGGAGTCCTACCGCGAGCGAGACGGACTCGATTGGTCGGCCGCAACTCTTGCCCTGATCGATCTGCAGTACTCCGACATCCGGCCCGAGAAGGGGCTCTACCACCGGTTGGTCGCCGGCGGCCGGATGAAGCGACTCTCCACCGACGCCGAGGTGCTGGCCGCCGTCGACAACCCGCCCACCGACACCCGTGCGTATTTCCGGGGACGGTGCCTGCAGGACTATCCCGACCAGGTGGCGGCCGCTTCCTGGGACTCGGTCATCTTCGATCTGCCGGGCCATGACTCGCTCCAACGGATCCCGACATTGGACCCGATGCGCGGCACGCACGCCCATGTCGGTGCCCTGATGGACCGGTGTTCGAGTGCCGCGGAGCTGTTCGCCGCCCTGACCGACTAACCTCGTGGGCATGGCTCAGGAACAGAAACAACCTCGCCGAGGCAGCGAGACCGCCGCCGAAGAGGCCGCCGAGGTCGAGACCGACGTCGCCGAACGCAAAGGGGCGCTCGACGACGACGTGGACGCGATCCTCGACGAGATCGATTCGGTACTGGAGCAGAACGCCGAGGATTTTGTGAAGTCGTTCATCCAGAAGGGCGGCCAGTGAACACAACCGACGCGCGCCTCTCGGGTGCCTTCCTTGCGCCGGGGACCGCATCGTTCGTCGAATTCCTGACCGCCCAATCGCCCGAGCTGTTGCCCTCACGGCGGGCGCTGCCCCCGGGCAGCGCCGCCGAGCTGGCACCGCACGGCACCACGATCGTGGCGGCGAGCTTCCCCGGCGGCGTCATCATGGCCGGTGATCGGCGCGCGACGATGGGCAACGTGATCGCCCAGCGCGACATCGAGAAGGTCTTCCCAGCCGATGAGTACTCGGTGGTCGGCATCGCCGGCACAGCCGGCATCGCGGTCGAGCTCGTCCGACTCTTCCAGGTGGAACTCGAGCATTACGAGAAGATCGAAGGCACGACGCTGTCCATGGACGGCAAGGCAAACCGGTTGGCCACGCTGATCCGCGGCAACCTGGGGATGGCCATGCAGGGCCTGGCCGTCGTCCCTCTCTTCGCGGGCTACGACCACGACCGCAACCAGGGCCGGATCTTCTCCTACGACGTCACCGGCGGCCGCTACGAAGAGACCGCCTTCCACTCCGTCGGCTCCGGCTCGGTCTTCGCTCGCGGGTCGCTGAAGAAGCTCTATCGCGAGGATCTCTCGGTGGAGGAGTGCGCGACCGTCGTGGTGCAAGCCCTCTACGACGCCGCCGACGACGATTCGGCGACCGGCGGTCCGGATCTGACCCGTCGGATCTTCCCGATGGTGCAGGTGATCACCGCCGACGGGGGCAGCCGAATGCCTGATGAACAGGTGGCGGCGATCGCCGATCGGGTGATCGCCGGCCGGATGCAGCGTCCCGACGGACCGGCGGCGGTGACCTCATGAGCATGCCGTTCTACGTCTCGCCCGAGCAGCTCATGAAGGACCGTGCCGACTTCGCCCGTAAGGGCATCGCTCGTGGCCGTTCGGTGATCGCGATCCAGTACGCCGACGGTGTCGCTTTCGTTGCCGAGAACCCCTCCCAGGCACTGCACAAGGTCTCGGAGATCTACGACCGGATCGCCTTCGCGGCAGTCGGTCGCTATAACGAGTTCGAGAATCTCCGGATCGCGGGAGTGCGCCTCGCCGACATGCGCGGCTACTCCTACGACCGTCGCGACGTCACCGGGCGCAGCTTGGCCAACGCCTATGCCCAGACCCTGGGCGCGGTCTTCAGCAGCGGGGGTGAGAAGCCATACGAAGTGGAGCTCTTCGTCGCTGAGGTGGGCGATCTGGCCGAGGAGGATCAGATCTATCGACTGACCTATGACGGCCAAGTCGCCGACGAGCACGGCTTCGCGGTCATGGGCGGCACCACCGAGTCCGCCGCCGCCTATCTGGGCGAGCACTACCAGGAGGGCGGCGCTTTGGAGGTTGCGCTCCGGTTGGCCATCTCAGCCTTGGGGCACAACGGCGACGGCGAGCCCCGCGAACTCGAGGTGGACGACCTGGAGGTTGCTGTTCTCGACCGCACCCGCGGTCAGATGCGCAAGTTCGCCCGGGTCCGGCCGACACGTCTGGCCGAGCTCTTGGCCACCGGTGGCTGACCGAGACGAGGGCACCTCTGCGTCGAGTGCTGATTGGGAGGTGCTCGGCGCGGACGAGGTGGCCTACGACGGGTTCCTCCGCGTCGTACGCCGTCAACTGCGACTTCCACGCGGTCCGGTCGCGACGTGGGAACTCATCGACATTCCACCCACGGTCACGGTCCTCGCCTTCACCCCCGAGGACCAGGTGGTGATGGTGCGACAGTTCCGACCCGGCCCGGGGCGTCAGATGGTCAGCATGCCCGGCGGCTTGATCGACCCGGGCGAGGATCCTGTCCGCGCCGGTCGCCGCGAGCTGACCGAGGAGACCGGCTATGTTGCCGAGTCGGTGGAGTACCTTGTGGCGGCGCACCTCAACGCCTTCACCCGGCCAGCCCATGTTGTCGTGGCCCGCGGCTGCCGCCCCACCGGCGTCCAAGCACTCGACGAGTTCGAAGACTGCACGGTCGAGCTGATGAGTCTCGATCAGCTGCGAGCCGACCTGCGACGTGGCCGCCTCGGTGCCGGATTGCAGACCTACCTGGCGCTCGACCAGCTCGGGCTGCTCTGAGCGCGTTCCCTCCCCTTTCGCCGGAGCTCGCCTAGGGTGGAGTGGTGGACCGGCGGATCTTCGGGATCGAGAACGAGTACGGCGTCACGTGCACCTTCCGAGGTCAACGTCGCCTTTCCCCGGATGAGGTTGCCCGCTATCTCTTCCGCAAGGTCGTCTCCTGGGGTCGTTCCAGCAACGTCTTCCTCCGCAACGGCGCCCGGCTCTACCTCGATGTGGGCAGCCATCCCGAATACGCCACCCCCGAGTGCGACGACGTCGTCGAGCTGATCACCCACGACAAGGCGGGGGAGCGGATCCTCGAAGGATTGATGGTCGATGCCGAGGCCCGATTGCGGGAGGAGGGCATCAACGGCGACATCTACCTCTTCAAGAACAACACCGACTCCGCGGGAAACTCCTACGGCTGCCACGAGAATTACCTGGTCGGGCGCGAGGGGGAGTTCTCCCGGCTCGCCGACATTCTCATTCCCTTCCTCGTGACCCGGCAGATCGTTGTGGGAGCCGGCAAGGTCACCCAGACGCCGCGCGGAGCGTCGTACTCGGTCTCTCAACGTGCCGAGCACATCTGGGAGGGGGTCTCCAGCGCCACCACCCGCAGCCGGCCGATCATCAACACCCGAGATGAACCCCATGCCGATGCCGAGCGCTACCGGCGGCTGCACGTGATCGTCGGCGACTCCAACATGAGCGAGACGACGACGATGCTCAAGGTCGCGAGCTGCGACTTGGTGCTGCGGATGATCGAGGAGGGCATCGCCATGCGCGACCTCACCTTGGAGAATCCGATTCGCGCGATCCGGGAGATCTCCCACGACGTCACCGGTCGGCGCAAGGTGCGGCTCTCCAACGGTCGCGAGGCGAGCGCGCTGGACATCCAACACGAATACCTCTCCAAGGCGCTGGAGTTCGTCGATCGGCGCGGCTTGCGCACGCCGATCCTGGATCGTTCCCTGGACCTGTGGGAGCGCGGCTTGAAGGCGGTGGAGAGCGAGGACTTGGGGCTGGTCGAGCGTGAGCTGGACTGGGTAATCAAGTGGAAGCTCATCGACCGCTACCGCGCGGCGCACGATCTCCCGCTGGGTCATCCTCGGATCGCGCAGCTCGACTTGGCCTATCACGACATCCGTCGGGAGCGCGGTCTCTACTACCTGCTCGAACGTAAGGGCGCGGTGTCACGGGTGGCGTCAGATCTGCGGATCTTCGAGGCCAAGAGTGTTCCGCCTCAGACGACGCGGGCACGCTTGCGCGGCGCGTTCATCAAGCGTGCCCAGGAACGACGTCGAGATTTCACCGTCGATTGGGTCCACCTCAAGCTCAACGATCAAGCCCAGCGCACGGTGTTGTGCAAGGACCCGTTCCGTGCCGAGGACGATCGAGTGCAACGGCTGATCGACGGGATGTAACGATTCTCGCTCGCCA
The DNA here is from genome assembly GCA_037046605.1 of Nocardioides sp. Classification (GTDB taxonomy): domain Bacteria; phylum Actinomycetota; class Actinomycetes; order Propionibacteriales; family Nocardioidaceae; genus Nocardioides. The sequence continues at coordinate 29,093 of JBAOHF010000036.1, read as the reverse complement.
CCCGGTGTGCTGCCGGTTCGGATTGCCCCGACGGGTTAGGGTGATTCGGTCATGTCTTCGCCTCCGCTGAGGCGCTCTCTCACGTCAGAAGGACATCTGTGGTGCCGACGAACTCCTCCCATGTAGTGAGCCGCCCTCGCGCCGGCCGCGCCCTCTTCGGCCTGCTTGCGCTGGTCATCGCGGGCAGCCTGACGCTCGGGGCGTGCGGCTCGAAGGACTCGGCCAAGGTTGGGAGCAAGAGCGCCGGCCTCGACGCCATCTCCGTCACCGGCGATTTCGGCGCCGATCCCAAGGTGGAGTTCAGCGGCGAACTCAGCGTCACCGAGACCACGGAAAAGGTCTTGGTGGAAGGCGACGGCGACGAGGTGAAGACCGGCGACAAGGTGCTCACCCAGATCGTGCTGGCCAACGGCTTCAGCAAGCAGGTCTTGTTCGACTCCTACCAGTCGCAAGCGCAGCTGATCCCCGTCGACGACACGCTCGCCAAGGGTTTGCTGGCTGCCCTGGAGGGTCGGACTCTCGGCTCGCGGGTCATGGTCGCGGCACCTCCGAAAGATGCCTACGGTGAGAACGGCAACCCGCAGTTGGGCATCGGCAACAACGACACCGTGATCTACATCGTCGATCTGATCGACAAGGTACGCACGGTCGAGGGCACCGAGAAGAAGCTGCCTGCAGGCATGCCGAAGCTGGTCAAGGACGCCTCCGGGGTGATCACGGGGTGGAACTTCGCCGGCGCTGCGAAGCCCGATAACAAGCTCCACGTCTACCCCCTCATCGAGGGCGACGGAGCAGCGATCTCGGCCAAGTCCACCGTCGTGACGCGCTATCTCGGCGAGGTCTACGGCGGCAAGAAGCCGTTCGACGGAAACTACTCCGCCGCCGAGCCGGCGACCTTCCCGATCGCCGGGCTGGTCAAGGGCTGGCAGCAGGGCCTCGACGGGGTGAAGTCCGGCAGCCGGGTAGTGATCGTCGTCCCGCCGGCCCTCGGCTACGGCGAGGCCGGCAACCCGGGTGCGGGCATCAAGGGAACCGACACCCTGTACTTCGTGCTCGACGTGCTGGCAGTCGGTTAGGCGGCAGTCGTGTCCTTGGCCCCGGCTGGCGCCAAGAGCGAGCGGCTGCTGAACCTGCTGATCATGCTGCTCGTGCAGCGCCACTACGTTCCGAAGGAGAAGATCCGCTCGATCCTCTATCCCGGCATGGGAGACGAGGCCTTCGAGAAGATGTTCGAGCGGGACAAGGAGGAGCTGCGCAGCCTGGGTGTGCCGATCGAGGTCGGCAGCCTCGATCCGCTGTTCGATGAGCCGGGCTACCGGATCCGCCGCGACCAGTTCGAGCTGCCCGAAGTCAGGCTTGAGCCCGACGAAGCCGCGGTTGTCTCGCTGGCGGCCAAGGTCTGGGAGCACGCCCGGTTGGCCGGCGCCACGGCCGAAGCGCTGCGCAAGCTCAAGGCATCCGGCCAAGTGCTCGACGAGTCCGCGCTCAACATCGCCCAGCCTCACCTGATGGCCGAGGAACCCTCCTTCGATGCCCTCTGGGAAGCCACGTGTGATCACGTCCAGGTGCGGTTCTCCTATCGCCGGGCAAGCGGTGAGGAGTCGATCCGCAACGTCCAGCCCTGGGGTGTGGTGCGCCATTCGGGGAGGTGGTATCTCGTCGGCTGGGACGTCGACCGTGCCGAGGAGCGGGTGTTCCGGCTTTCTCGTGTGCAAGGCTCGGTCCGGAGGATCGGGAAGCCCGGTGGCTACCAGGTTCCCGAGGGAGTCGATGTCAGGGCAGCCACTCGCCGATTGGCCGGTGCCCGCATCGAACGACGGCTGACCCTGCTCGTGCGAGTCGGCAGCGGCCACGGGCTGCGGCGCGGAGCTGCGGCGACGGTGACGGGTGTTACTGGTCCCGACGGCCTCACCGATTGGGATCGGGTGGAGTTGGTCCGTAGCGCAGATCCGGTTGCCGAACTGCTCAGCTACGGCGCCGACGTGGTCGTACTCGAACCTGCGGAGGTTCGCGATGAGGTACGACGACGCCTCACCGCCCTCGCTGGAGAATCGGCATGAGCAGCCGCCGATCGGTTGCCACCGCCGGCGGAGCGCGCGAGCAAGTTGCCCGACTGCTGGCCCTGGTGCCCTACCTGTACGCGCGCGGCGACGGGGTGACCCTCGACCGGGCCGCTCAGGACCTGGCCGTTCCGGGTGATCAGTTGGTGGCCGACTTGAAGGTGCTCTTCATGTGTGGCCTCCCGGGCGGTTATCCCGACGACCTCATCGACGTCGATCTCGATGCCTTGGAGGCCGAGGAGGGTGACGGGGTGCTGCGGGTGTCGAATGCCGACTACCTTGCCCGGCCGTTACGACTCACCGCCACCGAAGCGTCGGCTCTGATCGTGGCCCTGCGCGCTCTTCGTTCCGGGTCGGGTCAAGAAACTGCCGAGGTCGTTGATCGCGCCTTGGCGAAGTTGGAGATCACCGCGGCCGAGGCGGCTGCGATCGATCCCGGCGAGGCGGACGCCGGGCTGGCCGCGTTGCGCGCCCGGCTCGAGGCGGCCTTGCGAGCCGGGACCCAGCTCCGGCTCACCTATTGGGTGCCCAGTCGCGACGAGGAGTCCGTCCGGGTGGTCGACCCGATCGGCTTGATCTCCTCCGGCGGCTTCGACTATCTCGACGCGTTCTGCCACGAGGCCGAGGCGCCGCGCACCTTCCGGCTCGACCGGATCCACGACGCGGTCCTACTCGATTCCCTGGCCGCGGCCAACCCTCCGAGCCCTTCGGCAGAACGTAGTCGGGATCGGCTGTTGTCCCTTTCCCCGGAGACCGCGACGGCGGTCACGCTCGAGATCGGTCCGGGTGCCCGGTGGGTGCCGGACTACTACCCGATCGAGGCCGTCCGGGTGCTCGGTGACGAACGCTGGGAGGTCGACCTCCTGGTCGCCGATGCCGAGTGGTTGACTCGTCTGGTGCTGCGGTTGGCGCCCGACGCGCAGGTGCTTTCGCCGCAATGGTTAGCCGACGAGGTACGCCGAGCGGCCCATGCGGCGATCAGTCTCTACGCCGACGACTGAGGTGGCTCGGCGCGAAACTCGGTGCCGGTCGGCCGGCGGCTAGGATGGAAGTTCGTTGCAGACGAGGTTTCGAACCGCAAGAAGTGAGGACGAGCGATGACACCGCTACTGGCCAATCTGGGCACGACGGAGATCATCTTGATCATCGTGGTGATCGTGCTCCTGTTCGGCGCGCGGAAGCTGCCCGAGCTCGCACGGGGGAGCGGTCGGGCTCTGCGGATCTTCAAGGCCGAGACTCGGGGCCTGATGGATGACGAGGATCTGAAGACCGATGCTGAGCGGCAGATCGAATCGATGAAGCGCGACGCTGACGATTCCGGGTCCGTAGACCCGACCGATCGCGGGCCGCACAGCGGCGCCTGACCTCTTCGTGAGCCTCTTCCGAGGGATCGTCGGCCTCTTCTCGGTCGACCCCCTCCACCCCGTAGGCGAGGACGGGCGGATGGCGCTGTCCGACCACTTCCGCGAGTTGCGTGGCCGGCTGCTCCGCGGTCTCGCGGTGATCGTGCTGGGAATCGTCGTCGCGATGTTCTTCTACGAGGATTTGATCCGAGTCGTGATGGGCCCCTACACCGACGCCCAGGCGCGATTGGGGGGTTCGGTCGACACGCTGCCGACGATGAGCGGGCCCGGCGCGGGCATGATCAACTACCTCAAGTTGAGCGGCCTGGCGTCGGTGATCCTGACCAGCCCGCTGTGGCTGTATCAGATCTGGGCCTTCATCCTGCCGGGCCTCCACCCGCACGAGCGGAAGTGGACGCGGGTCTTCGCGGCGGTAGCAGGGCCGCTGTTCCTGGCAGGCGTGGCCATCGGTTACCTCACCCTGCCCAAGGGATTCCAGGTGCTGTTTGGCTTCGTCCCTGACGGGTTCACCAACCTGATCGATTTCGGTTCGTACCTGAGCTTCTTCTCGCGCACGCTGCTGGTCTTCGGGGTGGCCTTCGAGATCCCGGTCTTCGTGCTCCTGCTCAACCTTGCCGGGGTGCTCACCGGCAAGGCACTGGGTGCCTACCGGCCGTGGATCGTTCTCGGCATTTTCATCTTCGCGGCGGTGGCAACTCCGAGCACCGACCCGTTCAGCATGCTCTTTCTCGCGGTCCCGATGGTGATTCTCTTCGTGATCTCGGAGGTGATCGCTCGCGTAGTCGACCGGCGCCGCCAGCGGCGAAACGAAGCCGGCGTCGCTGCGGTAGGCGACGACGAGGCAAGCCCGCTCGACGACTCCTCGGACCCCGCGGACAATCGGCGCTCGCCGATCGATGAGCCGACCTCGATCGATGGACCCGACCCGTGGTGACCGCTCAGGGAAGCCCCCTCTGGGAGGAGGTGGACCCCTTCGACCTACCCGAGTGGCTGGGTGTCTCATCGGTGATCTGGCGGCCGGACGGGTCGGTCAATGAGGGGCCGGAACTGCGCGGGATGCTGCGCGCTGAGGGTGGCGTCGACGCCCTGCCTTGCGACTTGATCGCGGTCGACGAGGCTTTCCCCCTGCCGGTGGCCGATGAGACCCTGCGAGTGCTGACCCATCAGGCTTGGCGGCACGATCAGATCCTGATTCGGCGGCGCAACCACCGGTTGACACTGTGCTGCCCCGGAACCAGCTTCACCGCCGACGCCGTGTTGGATTGCCTGGACCGGCTTGCACGCGCGGTCGGCGCATCGCCGCGACACTATGCGGCCTTGATGAGGGTAGGAGAACGTCGATGAGCACCTCGCCTCACGTGCACGCTCGCAATGCCGACATCGCGGTGTTGGTCAACCCCACCTCCGGCAAGGGACGCGGTGCCCGCTACGGGATCAGCGCAGTCGCCACCCTGCGGGAGGCCGGCGCCAGAGTCTGGGTCCTCCGCGGACGCGACGCCGACGAAGCTGCCGACCTCGCGCGCACCGCGGTCGCCAGCGGGATCGACACCCTCGTTGCGGTCGGCGGTGACGGGATGGCGCACCTGGCCGCCCAAGTCCTGGCCGGCACCGACACAGCACTCGGCTTGATTCCCGCGGGCACCGGCAACGACGTGGCCCGCTACCTCGGGCTGCCGCGGACCGATCCGGTGGCGGCCGCTCAGATCGTGCTGTCCGGGCGCACCCGCACCATCGATTTGGCCACATCCGGAGGCAAGCACTTCGTGACGGTGATGGCCGCGGGTTTCGATGCCATCGTCAACGAGCGTGCCAACGCGATGACCTGGCCGCGCGGGCAGATGCGCTACAACCTGGCCACCCTTGCCGAACTGCGCACCTTCCATCCCATCGGCTACAGCCTGGACCTGGACGGCACCAGCGTCGAGACCGAAGCCATGCTCGTTGCCGTCGGCAACGGACCATCTTTCGGTGGTGGCCTGCGGATCACTGAGGGCGCCGAACTCGATGACGGGCTCCTGGATGTCGTGGTCATCGGCCCGATGAGCCGGCGTGAGCTGATCAAGACCTACCCGAAGCTGTTCAGCGGGACCCACGTCAGCCACCCGCAGTACCGCCATCACCGGGTGAGCTCGGTGACTGTGGCAGCGGCCGGAATCACGGCGTACGCCGACGGGGAGCGGTTCGCCGCGCTACCGCTCACGGTCTCCGCTCTCCCCGCCGCGCTGACCGTGCACTGCCCCTAGGACTCTCATGGAACCCACCCCAGCCGAGCGCTACGCCCGGGCGGCGGCCGGACGGCGCCATCCGCTCACCCATGAGTTCGCCGACCTCTATGCCTTCGGCCTCGACGACTTCCAGATCCGCGCCTGCCGCGAGGTGGAGGACGGTCGGGGCGTGCTCGTCGCCGCACCTACCGGATCCGGAAAGACCGTTGTGGGGGAGTTCGCGGTCTACGCGGCGCTCGCCCAGGGACGCAAAGCCTTCTACACCACGCCGATCAAGGCGCTGTCGAACCAGAAGTTCCGCGACCTGGTGGCCCGACACGGCGCGGAGAACGTCGGTCTGCTCACCGGCGACAACAGCCTCAATGGCGAGGCGCCCATCGTGGTGATGACCACCGAGGTGTTGCGGAACATGCTGTACGCCGGATCCGCCACCCTCGACGGCCTCGGCTATGTCGTGATGGACGAGGTCCACTACCTCGCCGACCGCAGCAGAGGCGCGGTGTGGGAGGAAGTGATCATTCATCTGGCCGAATCGGTCAGCGTCATCTCGCTGTCCGCGACCGTGTCCAATGCCGAAGAGTTCGGCGACTGGCTGCAGACCGTCCGAGGTGAGACCACGATCATCGTCGAGGAGAGGCGGCCGGTGCCCCTCTTCCAGCATGTGATGGTCGGTCGACAGATCCTGCCGCTGTTTGCCTCGGAGGATGTCGACGCGAGCGCCGGTTTCGTCCGCGAGGGGTCGCCGGTCAACCCGCAACTGGTCAAGATAGCCCGCGACGAATGGGCTTCCAGTCGGTTGATGCGCGATCGTCGCACGCCGCGCGGAGGCGCCAAGTCCGCTGGAGCCCGCCGCAATGTCGGGAACGGCCGGCGGGTGTGGATCCCGGGACGTGTGGAGATGGTCGAGCGGCTGCAACGCGATGGCCTGCTGCCGGCGATCGTGTTCATCTTCAGCCGCGCCGGCTGCGAGGCCGCCGCTCGACAGCTACGCGAGGCGCACATCCGGCTGACCTCCTCAGAGGAAATGGAGGAGATCCGGGCCTTCGTCTCCGACGCCTGCCAGGATCTGCCGGCCGACGATCTGTGGGTGCTCGGCTATTACGACTTCGTCGACTCGCTCAGCCGCGGTATCGCCGCGCATCACGCGGGCATGCTGCCCATCTTCAAGGAGTGCGTGGAGAAGCTGTTCCTACGCGGCTTGGTCAAGGTGGTCTTTGCCACCGAGACGCTCGCCTTGGGCATCAACATGCCGGCACGCACTGTGGTGTTGGAGAAGCTGGACAAGTGGAACGGCGAGACACATGCCGACATCACGCCGGGGGAGTACACCCAGCTGACCGGTCGGGCCGGTCGTCGTGGACTCGATATCGAGGGTCACGCGGTGGTTCTCTGGCAACCGGGCTTCGATCCCGGTCGCGTGGCCGGCCTGGCCTCCACCCGCACCTACCCGCTGCGCAGCTCGTTTCGTCCGTCGTACAACATGGCCGTCAATCTGGTGCACCGCTATGGCCGCAGCAAGGCGCGGGAGCTCTTGGAATGCTCCTTCGCCCAGTTCCAGGCTGACCGAGCCGTGGTCGGGCTCGCGCGTCAGTTGCGCAAAGCCGAGGACGCCCTGTCTGGATACGCGGAAGCGGCGGCGTGCGATCGCGGAAACTTCTTGGAGTACGCCGGGTTGCGGCGCAGCATCAGCGATGCCGAGAAGCGCGCGGCCAGGAACCGGCGCGAGGAGCGGCGGGGGCTCACCGTCGACAGCCTGCGGGTACTCCGCCCCGGTGACGTCATCCACGTCCCGGCGGGGAAGTGGAGCGGATGGGCGGTCGTTCTCGACCCCGGGACCAACGAGGACCCGCCTCGACCACTCGTCCTCACCGAGTCACGCCAAGCCCGCCGACTCGCGATCGCCGACTTCACGACACCGGTGGCCGCGGTGGATCGGCTGCGTATCCCCAAGGCGTTCTCGGGTCGCGATGCTGCTGCCCGGCGCGAGCTGGCGCATCGACTTGCCGCCGCCACCCGCTCGGTCCAGCGCCCCGCACAGGAGCGCGCGTCCAAGGGCCGCGATCTCCACGCAGATCGCGAGATCTCGCGCCTCCGCGATCAGATGAAGGCACACCCTTGTCATTCCTGCCCGGACCGGGAGGAGCACGCGAGGTGGGGGGAGCGGTACGCCAAGTTGGACAAGGACGCCCGGGTGCTGCGGCAACGGGTGGAGACCCGGACCAATACGGTGGCGCGGACCTTCGACCGGGTCTGCGAGGTGTTGGGCGAACTCGGCTACCTCACTCCCGCCGACCAGGCCCCAACAGACCAGGCTCGAACAGACGACCCGTCCCACCCCGGCACAGGCACCCCAGCAACTGCCTTCGCTCCGGGCGGGGCCGCTGGGAGTGCGGAGCCGGGCTTGCCTCCCGAACCTGGACTCCTCGTCACCGAGCAGGGCCGCTCCCTGATGCGGATCTACTCCGAACTCGACCTGCTGGTTGCCGAATGTCTGCGGCAGGACGTTTGGGCTGACCTGACCCCGTCGGAGCTTGCCGGAGCCTTGTCGCTGCTGGTGTTCGAATCGCGGCGTACCGAAGAGCTGCCTCCCGCACCCCCCACAGCTCGGCTACGCACGACGATCGCGCGGATGCGATCGGACTGGGGGCGGCTGGCCGAGACCGAGCGACGGCATCGGCTTGATTTCCTCAAGGAACCCGACGAAGGGTTCGCGTGGGCTGCGCACGCGTGGGCCGAAGGTGGCGATCTCGACGACATCCTCACCGTGACTGAGATGACGCCGGGCGACTTCGTGCGCGCGATGCGGATGCTCGTCGACCGTCTCGGACAGGTGGCCGACGCCAGCCCGCGCAACGTGCGCACCGTGGCGCGCTCCGCGCTGGCGTCTTGCAGCCGCGGGGTGGTGGCCTACTCCTCGCTCAACGAGGGGTAGGCCACCAGCCGCGGGTCCTGCCTGTCCTGCCTACTGGGTGACCAACACCGGTGTGTCGGTCACAGTCACGCCCGGCACACCGTTGGCAGTCATCTCGGTGTGCACGTTGCCGCTGCCGACATTGACGCCTCGTGCCCGCACCGTGTAGGTCAGCGTCCCACCGGGAACCGCATCGGTGGAGGTGACCACCGCGTCGCTCCCGTCGGGCAGCGTCGCGGAAACATCACCTGCACCGGCGCCATTCTCCGCACCGACCAGGAACGCCTGGCCGTTGGGATCGGCCATCGCCGCCGCGTAGGTGTAGCTGATGTCCTGCTCACCGTTGAGGCCGATCCAGACCTGCATGGATCGCAGGTCTGTGGTGCCCCAAACGTTGACGTCCCACTGGATGATCAGCCAGTCGTTCACGCCGTCACCGAGCACGCCCGCGCGAATGCCTTCGGCATCCGAGCCGTCCAGGTCGGTCCAGAAGGGCGCCAACAGGTTGTTCGGCCGGTTCGGGCTTGCACCTTCGGGCAATTCGCAGCAGTTGTTGTCTGCGGAATCGCCGCCACCGACTACGAGGTAGCCGTTGGAATCGATGCCGACCGAGGTGTAGGCCTGACCGTTGAACAGGAACTCGGGCACGTCGTAGTTGACGAGGTCCTCATCTCCAACCGCCTCCGGGTCGATCCCGAAGTCGGCCAAGTTGAGGAATCCGCCCGCCGGCGAACTGCCGGCACCCATGGACGGAACGCCCAGCTCTGCACCCGCCAGAGTGGCGCTCGCGGTTGCTGCACCGTTGGCGACGGTCGCCCCAGTCGCACCGGTGATGCGCAGGTTGCTGTTCACCGTGGTTCGGGAGCTCACTGCTTGTTCGTTGAAGCTGTTGTTCGTAGCAGTGACCGTGCACAGAGTGCTGCTTCCCTTGGCGATACTCGACGGTTCGCAGCTCTGCGTGAGCGACACGTCGCCCTGCTGGACGACAAAGGCGACAGGCAGGCTGAGATTGGCAGTCGAGGTGCCGAAGGTGAGCCGCCCGAACTGCTGCTCGCCGACCGGCCCGGCCGAGGTGATCGTGATCGCCACGGTGCGCGAGGCACCCGGAGCGATCGAGAAGCGCCGCGGCGAAACCTGGATGGTCGACCCATTGCTGGTCTTGGCCCAGGTCCGGACGTACTGCGTGCGTGCGGTGACGTTCTTCAACGTCCGCGTCGTCGTGAGTCGGCCCGGCATCACCGGAGCGTTGATCGACGGGATGTTGAGGTGCACGGCGTTCACCTCGTCGCCCGCGAGGGCGGCGAAGTTCGCAGCGTTGTCGGAGATCGTCAGCGGAGCCTGCATGGCCCGACCAACGTTGACGCGGCCCGCTCCCATATCGAACGGATCGGCGGGAGTGGACAGGTCTTCCTTGACCACCTTGGTCACCGCACGCGTCATCATCGCCGACTTGATCTGCCCCGGATCCCAATCGGGGTGCAGCGACTTGAGCAGCAGCGCCACGCCCGCGACGTGCGGAGAGGACATCGAGGTGCCGGCGATTACCTGGTAGTACTCGCCCTCGGGACCGTCGGTGATCACTTCAGGCGTGGGGGTCATGCCAGCGGCGATCTGCACGCCCGGCGCCGTGATATCGGGCTTGATGAAGTTGCCCGCCGGACCGCGCGAAGAGAACCCTGCCATGACATCGCCTTGGCCGTCGCGCCCCGCTCCGGCGGCCCACGTCGCGGTGACGCCGGTGTGGCTGGCCATGAAGGTGAGTAGATCGCCGGGCTCGGGCAGGTGAACCACCGGGAGCCAATGGTTATCGGTCTCGGTGTCCTGCAAGGTGCCGTTGTAGAGGATCATGCCCTCGGCACCACCTTGGAGCACGTTGTAGCCCTTCTCCACTCGCGCATTGACGCCGCGGCGGCAGACCACGATGGCGCCGGCGAAGGCACCGGCTTCGGCCGGGGTCTGGCAGAGCTCGTCGCTGTACGGCGCATCTGCGGCCATGACCACGGGAGCCGGTCCGGCGCCCGCGGTGATCGTCGCGCCGCTCATGGTGAGGGAATCACCGTTGTCGGCGGTCAAGGTGACGTCCGAGGCGAACTCGCGAGTCTGCGTCGAGGCAGCCACCGTGGTGGTCCACGGGCTCAGGTGATTGACGGTGCCGGCGCCCGGACCGTCGTTGCCACCGGAAGTCGCGACGAAGATGCCCGCGTTGTAGGCGTCGAGGAAGGCCAACTCCACCGGATCCGTCAGCGGGCTAGTGCCACCACTGATCGAGAAGTTGATGACGTCGACCCCGTCGAGAACCGCCTGCTCGACGGCCGCGGTGGAGTCTGAGCCGTAACAACCAGCGGGTCCCCCGCACACGCGGTATTCGATGATGCGCGCGCCCGGTGCAACGCCCTGGATATCCAGCAGCGGGCCGACCGTCTGTGCGTCATTGACGATGTTGCCGGCCGACGTGGACGCGGTGTGGGTGCCGTGACCACCCGGATCTCGCGCGGTGTCGGGATACATGTACTCGCCTTGGGCGAGAGCATAGGTGTCGAGGAAGGTGCGTCCACCGATGAGCTTGTTCTGACACGTGAACGGATCGTCCGCCTCGGTGAGCGGATTGTCACCGAACTCGCACGGCACGGCCGGGCCGGTGTAGTCAGGGAGATTGCCCTGATCTGCGAATGACGGATGCTCGGGCCACACGCCGCTGTCGAGATTGCCCAGAACCATGTTCTTACCGGCGTTGGCTCGCGTGCGCAGAGCACGGTAGGCAGCAGGCGCGTTGATGAAATCGATGCTGGAGTCGGTCAGCGGATGGTTGAGCGTGTCGCGCTGGACAGCGACCACACCTGGAACCTTGAGGATGTCCTTGACTGCATTGCCCGGAACGACGGCGGCCACGCCACCGTAGACCGTTCGGAAGGACCTGTTGATGCTGGCAGCGGGAACCGCCCGGCGGACGGCATCGCCGATCGTGGTCTCGCGCGAGCGGACATACCCTTCGTACTTCTTCACCGCGGCGGCATTGGCAGACAATTCGCGGTCGGTGACGCTCGGGCTGGTCGCGGCGTAACCGTTGATCCCGCCGGTGTAGCTGGCCACAGCGTCGTAGTCGAACTTGATCAGCACCGGGATCTTCTTGGCGCTGGTGATCGCGCGCAGACCGGGTGAGGTCTCGGCTAGACCGCTCGATGCCGCTTTGTCGCCCGCAACCTTGCCAGCGAGGCGTGGTTGGGTTTCGGCAAGAGTCAGCTTCGACTCGGCTGTCGTGGGATCGGCTTGCGCTGTCGGCAGCGACAGTGCGGTTGACGCGAGAGTGGCTATAACCCCCGTCGCCAACCAGGCATAACTTCTGGAACGACTGATGCGCACAGAAACTCCTCTGGTTTGGTGACTCGTGACAACGTAGTTGCCCCGCCGTGTGGCTGGCAACGGACCCACGCGGGCTATTACCCAGTAGTCACTTCGGGCCTAGTAGGCATTCTTCAAATGTCTAGACCCCCGGTGTCAGATGAGCCCGGTGTCATATCAAGCTCAGGTCAGATCAAGCGCGGGTCAGGGCGTCCACCACACGAGCCAACGGTGAGTCCAAGGCATATCGCTCCGCCAAGCGGAGTACGGCCTCCGGAGAGGCGGGGGTGTAGGGGAGTTCATGGGTCACTGACGGCAGCGCCAGTTCCTTGGCAACCTCGACGACGGTCGGGGCCACCGCGAGGTAGTCGGCAGCGGCCAGCACCTTGGTACGCACGCCCGGGGCAAGTTCGCTCGCCGGGTCGGCCGCCGCCGTTTGCAGGCCCGCAATCGTGCCGAACTTCCGTAACAGCGAAGCAGCTGTTTTCTCGCCAACTCCCGCCACGCCCGGTAGCCCGTCGGATGCGTCTCCGCGCAAGGTCGCGAAGTCGGCGTATTGAGCGGCTTGGATGCCGTACTTCTCCACGATGACGTCGTTGGTGATCACTTCGTGGCGGCCCACACCCCGAGCTGTGTAGAGCACACGCACCCGGCGCACGTCGTCGACCAACTGGAACAGATCCCGGTCGCCGGTGACGATGTCGACCGGCCCCGCCGCCCGGGTCGCCAGAGTGCCGATCACGTCGTCGGCCTCGTAGCCGTCCACTCCGATCACCGTGATCCCCAATGCCTCGAGCACCTCGAGGATGACCGGAATCTGGCGAGTGAGCGGGTCGGGGACCTCTTCGATATCCGGAGCGGGTCCAGGCGTAGGCGCGACCACGCGGTGGGACTTGTACGACGGGATGAGCTGCACTCGCCACGCAGGTCGCCAGTCGTTGTCCCAGCAACACACCAACTCGTCGGGCCGATACTGATCGACCAGACGCGCGATGAAGTCCAGCAGCCCGCGGACCGCATTGACCGGCATGCCGTCGGGCGCCCGGAAGCTGTCGGGGACGCCGAAGAACGCCCGGAAGTACAACGAGGCGGTGTCGAGCAACATCAGGCGTGGCGCATGGGCATCGTTCGCCGCGGGACTCGGGTCTGTGGGGTCGCCAGAGGTCATCTCCTCATCCAATCAGTCTCGAGATGCACCGCCGCGACCTGGACCATAGTGAGATCCACCAGACGGGGGCTGGTGAGGCTAGGGTGGCCGCGTGGAACCCATCGACCGCCAGATTGTGCAGCTACTCTCGGCTGACGGGCGGATGTCGTTCACCGATCTCGGCCGAGCCACCGGGCTGTCGACCTCCGCCGTGCACCAGCGCGTAAAACGGCTGGAGAAGCGCGGCATCATTACGGGCTATCGAGCTGTGGTCGATCACGAACTCGTCGGGTTGCCGTTGACGGCATTCGTCTCGATCACCCCCATCGACCCTTCCGAGGCCGACGACTACCCCGAGCGGCTGCGCGACATCAAGGAGATCGAGTCGTGCTGGTCGGTAGCGGGGGAGGAGAGCTACATCCTCAAGGTGCGGGTGGTGAAGCCTCGCAAGCTGGAGGACCTGCTCGCCAGGATCCGATCTGCTGCCAACGTGAGCACCCGGACCACGATCGTCCTCAGTACGTCGTATGAGGATCGTCCGCTGGCGTTGTAGCCGCGGACTGCTTGCCGGGCGAACTCTCCCGAGCCCACCACCAGGGCAACACCGCGGCTAGAGAGATCGCGGCCGTGACGCCGAAGGCCAAGGGATAGCTGCCCCAATCCACCAGTGAGCCGGCGACAATCGGGCCCAGAATCGCACCGGTGTCTCCGGCCATCTGGAAGGCCGCCAAGGCCGGGCCACCGTTTCGCTCGCGGCCGACAACGTCAGCAACGCTCGCCTGCTGCGCCGGATTCATCATGCCGGCGCCGATGCCCGCCACGAGCGACCAGATCATCAGCGTCGCCAACCCTGCAGCCAAGCCGGTGAACCCGATGGCGAGCCCGCTGATCACCAGGCCACCCATCACCATGGGTCGCCGACCCACCCGATCCGAGCGCCGGCCCAGCGCCAGCAGCGCCACCGCATTGCCGGCCGCGAAAACCGCAAGCGCGGCCCCGGCCACCCAGGTGGCCGTTGAGATCGCTGCGGCCGCGAAGAGTGGCACGATCGCGTTGCGGACCCCGAAGGTGCTCCACCCGTTGGCGAACCCGGAGGCCAGGGCTGCCCGATAGGCGGAATCGGGCCACGCGCCGCGCAGCGTCAAGACCTCGCGTTCGTCAGCCGCAGCTCGGCCGGCACCACGTGGCTCGCCGGGGATCAAGACGGCCACTACGAGAGCCGCCACCACCAGGAATCCCGCATAGGCCAAGAACGGCACTCGCAGGCCGAAGCCACCGAGCATTCCACCGACGACCGGGCCCAGAACGCCCCCGATCAAGAAGGCCGAGGCGTATGAGGAGGACACGCGTGCCCGAATGGAGGCCGGAGCCAACCGCACGATCAGTGCCAGCGCCGAGACCGTGAACATGGTCGAGCCGATCCCACCGACCGACCGGTAGAGAAGCAGTTGCCAGTAGCTGTTGGCGAACGCCGTCGCGGCTGTCGACGCGGCCACGATGAGCAGGCCCGCGAGATAGATCGGCCGCTCCCCGAAGCGTCCGATCAGCCGGCCACCGCCCGGGGCCCCAATCAACCGGAAGAACGCGAACGCACTGACCACGATGGAGGACGCGGTCGCGCCCACGCCGAAGCTCTGGGCGAAGCGCGGCAGGACCGGGGTGATCAACCCGAAGCCGACCGCGATGACGAAGGCAGAGGCGATCAGCACCCAGATCTCACGCGGGATGCGCTCCACCGGGGGCGGATCGAGAGGGGCACTCATAGCCGAAGCAGTATCTACCAGGGTTGCCGCATCCCTCGCACCCACGACCAGGCGACGACGGTCAGCAGCGTTCGAGCGCCCCTGGCAGGTCGCGCGTCAGTGAGCTTGAACAGCGGACAGACGGCGAGAAGCCTCGGCGATCTCGGCGGCTCGGAGATCGGCGTCGTCGAGCCCGCCGTTCTCACTCCACCAACGGCGACCTTCCTCGGGAAGGGTGTGGATCGGGTCGTAGTACGCGTAGGTGCGCGTCAGCGCCTCGGCGTCGTCGGCTTCGATCGAGGTGCGGTAGTTCTTGGTCCAGTAGGAGATACCGCGCTCTTCGTCGTAGTCGGCCAACTGATGAACCCAGCGCTTGCCCACGAACGGCACATCGCAGATGACCCGCGGCGTCGCGAAGCCGGGGAGGTATCCCATGATGTGGTGCTGAAGCCGCTGCGCCTCCTTGACCGAGACCCGCCAGTGCTCGGAGAAGGGGATCATGTCGCACATGTAGAAGTAGTAGGGCATGATCTGCGCGCCATCGAGCATGGTGAAACACAGATCGAGCAGCGCGTCGGGATCGGCGTTGACGCCCTTGAGTAGGACACCCTGGTTGCGCACGTCGCGGATGCCGGTGTCCAGCATGGCCCGCGCCGCCTTGGCGACAATCGGAGTGATCTGCTGGGCGTGGTTGGCGTGGGTGTGGATCGCGACCGACACACCTCGCGACCGAGCGATTCCGGCGACCCGGCTCATGCCTTCTTGTACCTCGGGCTGCAACCAGTGATGAGGCAACCCGATCAAAGCCTTGGTGGCCAGCCGGATATCGCGGATGTTGTCAATCTCAAGCAGGTGGGTGAGGAACTCCTCCAAGCGCGGCCACGGCATGTTGGCCACGTCACCGCCGGACACCACGACATCGCGCACCCCAGGCGTACGCCGTAGGTAGTCGAGCATGTCGCCGAGGCGGTTGGCCGGCTTTCCGATGAACTTGAGCTTGTCGATCACGGGCGTGGAGTTGCCGACGAGATCCATCCGGGTGCAGTGGCCGCAGTACTGCGGGCAGGTGGGCAGAAGCTCGGCGAGCACCTTCGTGGGGTAGCGGTGGGTCAGTCCCTCGGCCACCCACATGTCGTGCTCGTGCAGCGAATCTCGCGAAGCATGGGGGTGCGATGCCCAGTCGGTACGCCGGTCGGAGAAGACCGGGATCATGTAGTGCCGGACCGGATCGGCGTAGAAGGCGTCGGTGAGTGAGCCCGGGCCGGAGGGGACCACGGTGGGCACCATCGTGTTCATCATGTGCGGCGGCACCAGCATCGACATGGTGGCCCGCTCGGCCTGGTCCTTCTCCAGATCTGCATAGAAGCTCTCGGCGAGCAGATCGCCCATCAGTTCCTTGAGCTGCCGGACGTTCTTGATGCAGTGAGCGCGCTGCCACTGCACCGATTCCCACTCATCGGCGCTTACCGTGGACCAGCCCGGGAACCGCGTCCAATCCGGCTCGACAAGCTCCACCTGACGGTAGGGGTAGGGCTGACCTGAAGCGCTGGTCACCGGGCTGGACATGGATGCTCCTCTAGGTTGTCGATGGGCGCGCGGGAGTAGTTGCGCCGCCTGCTGCTCGGGTGTCAGAGTACGAGAAGAACCTTCGGCCAGTCCATTGGATTGCCGGATAATTTCCCGCGTGGCGGGCTGAACAGGGAAGGTCCATTCGGTGACTGGGGCTATTGCGTCAGATATTTCGTCCAAGGATCCGGCCCGGGAGGCACCCAGCAATCCGTTCGGCCTCCATCGGGTGCTGGACGAGCCGCTGGTCTTGCCGCAAGCCGCCCGGCGACTCGATGCCGGCCCGGAATTGTGGGATGACGAGGTCCTGATCGCCGTCGAGCGGCTCAATCTCGACGCCGCGTCGTTCCGGCAGTTGGAGACCAAGCACCACGGCGACGGAGACGCCGTGCGGGCCGAGGTGCTCCAGATCGTGGCCGAGCGCGGGAAGATGCAGAATCCGGTCACTGGCTCCGGCGGCATGCTCGTAGGCACCGTGGCCGAGGTCGGTCCGAAGTCTCCGCTCGGGCTGCGCGTGGGGGACCGGGTCGCGACTCTCGTGTCGTTGTCGTTGACGCCCCTGACGATCGGTGACGGTCTTTCCGACTGGGACGGGCGCAGTGAGCAGGTGCCGTGTCGCGGCACTGCCGTTCTCTTTGCACGGTCGATAGCGGCGGTGATTCCCGAGGATCTACCAGCGGAGCTGTCCCTCGCGGTCATGGACGTCTGTGGGGCGCCCGCGCTTACTGCCCGGGTGGTCGAGCAGTACGCCGCTCGCACCGGCAGCGCGCCGAGCGTCGCGGTGATCGGCGGAGCCGGCAAGTCGGGCTCGATGAGCCTGGCGGCCGCGCAGCGTGCCGGGGCCGGCCCCCGTGTGGCGCTGGTCCGCGACGCCGCCGAGCGGGATCGTCTGGAGAAGGCAGGCCTTGCCGAGCACATTGCGGTCATCGATGCACGCGACCCGGTCGCGGTCGCCGATGCAACCCGGGGGGTGTTGCCGCACGGCGCCGACGTCACCGTCGTCTGCGTGGATGTTCCCGGTTGCGAAGGTGGCGCCATCTTGGCGACTGCCGAGGGCGGCACCATCATCTTCTTCTCGATGGCGACCTCCTTCTCGGCGGCGGCGCTGGGCGCCGAAGGCGTAGCCGCAGACGTGACGATGCTCATCGGGAATGGCTACCTCCCCGGCCACGCCGCCTACGCCATGGACGTGCTGCGTGACAATGCCGGCGTGCGCGCACTGTTCGAGCAGAGGTTGTGATGAGCGTCGGCAAGTTGGAACTCGATCACGCCGAGGTCAAGAAGGCCCGCCGCTTGGCCCGCACCGTCGGCAAGCCCATCGTGCGCCTGGCCAAGCAGCACACCACGGTCTCGGTGGAGCGAGCCACGCTACGCCTGGCTGGACTCTCCGGCGCGGATGCCGAGGGAACGCCGTGGGTCAATCGGCTCGTCGACGCGGTCCGCGCAGACGTGGGTCTGGAGCACGGCATCGCGCTTCCGGTCTGGCACGCCCTGCGGGCAGGAGCGGCCTCCGACCTGACCAGCTTGGCCCAGCAAGCCGCCTCCGGCTCGGTGCGGTTCGAGCTGCCTGAAGGCAAGGAAGCCACCCGCGCCGCCACGGAGTCACGCAAGGCCGTACACAAGGGGTTGTCCCGGATCGATGCCCAGCGCCGCGAACGGGAACGGTTGATCGCTCGGATCGGCGATGCGCCGCGCAAACCATGGATCTATCTCATCGTGGCCACCGGCGACATCTACGAGGACATTCCGCAAGCCCAAGCCGCGGCTCGTGAGGGGGCCGACGTCATCGCGGTGATCCGCTCGACCGGCCAGAGCCTGCTCGACTTCGTGCCGGAAGGCGCCACACGGGAGGGTTTCGCCGGCACCTACGCCACCCAGGAGAACTTCCGACTGATGCGGGCGGCCCTGGACGAGACTTCGCGAGAGCTAGGGCGTTATGTCCGACTGACCAACTACGCATCCGGTTTGTGCATGCCCGAGATCGCCACGCTGGCCGGGCTGGAGCGACTGGACATGATGCTCAACGACTCGATGTACGGCATCTTGTTCCGCGATATCAACCCGATCCGGACCTTCGTCGATCAGCGGTTCAGCCGGCAGATCCACGCCCGCGCCGGGATCATCATCAACACCGGGGAGGACAACTACCTCACCACCGCCGACGCCGTGGATGCGGCGCACACCGTGACGACCTCTCAACTGCTCAACGAGTACTTCGCCAAGGAGGCCGGCCTCGAGGACTGGCAACTCGGCCTCGGGCATGCTTTCGAGATCGATCCCGAGGTTCCCGATTCGTTCCGTCTCGAACTGGCCCACGCGATGTTGGCCCGCGACCTCTTCCCGGACGCGCCGCTCAAGTGGATGCCACCGACGCGGCATATGACCGGCGATGTCTTCCGCGGCTACCTCCTCGATGGCTTCTTCAACCTGGTCGGGGCGCTCACGGGACAAGGGATCCTGCTGGTCGGCATGATGACCGAGGCAGTGGTCACCCCGTGGCTGTCAGATCGCGACCTCGCCCTGCAGAACGTCCGCTACGTCATGAACGCGGCCGGCAACCTGCATGAGGACTTCCGCCCGGCTTCTGGGGGATTCATCGAGCAGCGCGCCCGCCAGGTGCTCGCCGAGACCATCGAACTACTCGAAGACATCGCCCACGACTCCGACGACGCAGGACATGCCCCGCTGCTTGCGGCCATCGCCGACGGCACGTTCGGTTTGATGAAGCGACCCGCCGACGGCGGCAAGGGACTCGATGGCGTCGCCAAGCGGGCTCGGGACTACTACAACCCGGCCGTCGACGTCTTGGAGGGTGAGTGATGAGCGCGGCAGTCCCCACCGAAGGGCCCACGAACGAGGCCACCCCAGCCCCAACCACGGGGATGATCCGTCCCTACGGCGACACCACCGGCGACGGCATGGTGCAGATCTCCTTCACCTTGCCCATTCCGCATTCCAAGGTCGCCGAGGGTGCGGCCCAGCAATTGGCCAACAAGATGGGCATGGACCCAGCCCTGGTCGTCCACGCCAAGCCGATGGGCGACTCCTTCACCTTCTTCGTGGTCTATGGCCGGGTCAACCACCTCGTCGATGTCAGCGCCGTCACGGTCGTGGAGCGCGACTACCCCTTGCTGTCCCCCAAGGAAGTCAACGGGCTGGTGCGGCGCGAGCTCTCCCGCAAGCTCGTGGTGGTGGGCGCCTGCATTGGCTCGGATGCACACACCGTGGGCATCGACGCGATCTTGAACATCAAGGGATTCGCGGGGGAGAAGGGCTTGGAGTACTACCGCGAGCTCAAGGTCATCAACCTGGGCGCTCAAGTCTCGGTCCCGCAATTGGTCGAGCGCGCGATCGCCGAGAAGGCCGATGCCGTGTTGGTCTCTCAGGTTGTGACACAACGCGACGCGCATCTGCTCAACACCCGCGAGATGTCGGCGGCCTTCCGTGAGGCCTACTCCGAGGAGTCCCGCCCATTGCTGGTGATCGGCGGTCCCCGCTTCGACGAAAGCATGGCCGCCGAGCTGGGCGTCGATCGCATCTTCACTCGGGGGACCACCCCCGGCGAGGTGGCCAGCTACCTCGCCCACCGCCTGATTCCGAGGAAGGACGCATGATCCCGTCTGCCCAGCTGGTCGGCACCCGCGTGGTGCATCGCCGCTACATCCCCTACAGCCATGCTCACTACGCCGGGAATCTCGTGGACGGCGCCTATTCACTCGGGCTCTTCGGCGACGTGGCCACCGAGATGTGCATCCGCACCGACGGCGACGAAGGCTTGTTCGCCTCCTACTCCGACGTCCAGTTCAAGGCTCCGGTGCGCGCCGGCGACGTGGTGGAGATCGTCTGTGAACTGGTGAAGGCCGGGACCCGATCGCGGCAGCTCGAGTTCTCGGTGGTGGTGGTGGGCCGAGGTGAGCCGACCGACCAGGCGCCCGGTGCGGCCCGGATGCTCGACGTACCGATCCTCGCCACCAGCGCGACCGGCACCGTCGTCGTACCCCCGCGCAACTGACCAGTACCCTTGCCGCGTGAGTACGCCGGCACGTTGCGCCGTGGCGCTTCTGGCCGGAGTGGGCCTCAGCGCGGCTTTCGAGCCGCTCGCCTGGCGGTGGGCGCTCCTGCCCGCGCTGGTGGGCTTCTTCCTACTGCTGCGCCGTCAACCGGTGCGTCGCTCGATCCTGATCGGGACCTGTTTCGGCGCGGGATTCATGTTCACCCACCAGGTGTGGATGCGAGCCATCGGGCCCGACGCGTATATCGCGATCAGCCTTTTGGAGACCTCCTTCTTCGCTGTCCTCGGCGGCTGCCTAGCGTGGACCGGCCGGCTGCGCGGCTGGCCGCTGTGGTGGGCGACGCTCTGGGTCGCGGTCGAGACCTGGCGCACCCAATGGCCGTTCGGCGGGATGCCCTGGGGTCGACTGTCATTCGCGGTCATGGACACCTCTACCTCCGGGTGGCTGCCCTGGATCGGCACGACCGGAGTCAGCCTGCTGCTGGCGCTTGCCGCAGCTTCGGGTGCTTGGCTGCTCTCTCGGGCCGGCAGCGCCCTGGCTGCCCGCCGCCGGCATGCGCGACCCATCCATGAGGCGCCATCCGCGCCACTGAGCGCTTCCAGGCCGCTGCGCCTTCCCGTGCTCACACTCGCGCTGGCCGCAGCCCCCTTGATTGCGGTGTTCCTGCCACCGGGGGCTCCCGCATCATCGGTAGGGGATACCGTCGACCTCGCGGCGATCCAAGGTGAGGTTCCTGGCGACGGCACCGACGTGCTGCTCGACCATCGTCGGATCACGCGCACGCTGAGCGAACAGACCATCGCCCTCGCCGGCCAAGCAGATCGTCCGGACCTGGTGGTCTGGCCGGAGAACTCCACCGCGATCGATCCCTTCGCCAACTCCGACGTGCACGCCTTGATCACGACGGCAGTCGACACCATCGGGGTGCCGGTACTGGTGGGCACGATGGTCGATGGCCCGACCGAGGGAAGCGTCCTCAACCAGGGCATCGTCTGGGAAGCCGAATCGGGCGCGGGTGACCGCTACACCAAGCGGCATCCGGTGCCCTACGGCGAATTCATCCCCTATCGCGAGCAACTGCCCTTCACGGCCACCTTCGGCCAACTGCGCCTGATCCAGCGAGACATGATGAGCGGTACCCGGATACGCCCGCTCGAGGTGCAGACCGCGAGCGGCTCGCTGCGGATCAGCGACGCGATCTGCTTCGACGTGGGTTACGACGAAGGCGGTTACGCCCAGCTCCGCCAGGGTGTGGATCTGCTCGTCGTACAGACGAGCAATGCGATGTTCGTCCATACCGCCCAGATTCGGCAGCAGTTCGAGATCAGCCGTGTGCGAGCCGCCGAAGCCGGGAAGTTCCTCGTCGTGGCTTCCATGAACGGCGTGAGCGGCATTATCGGTCCCGACGGGGCTGTGCTCCAGCAGGCGCCCACGCTGCACACCACGATCCTGCGGGCCGACGTACCGCGCCTCTACGGGGTTCCGCCCGCGGCACGGGTAGGGCCTGCGCTCACCTGGGTGAGCCTCGGACTGGCGTTGGTCGGCCTGTTGCTGGGTGCGACGACGTATCGTCGCCGACAGCCCGACCCGCAGCTCCGAACCGTCGAACCGTCCCGAAAGGTGGGTGCCCGGTGAGTTTCACTGACCTTGGCCGTGTCGTCATCGTCATTCCGACCTACAACGAAGCGGAGAACCTGCCGCTGATTCTGGGCAGGCTGCGGGTCGCGGTGCCCGAGGCCGACGTACTGGTCGTGGACGACAACTCACCCGACGGCACCGGCGAGCTGGCCGACGGCTTGGCGACCCAGGACACAGCTGTGCACGTGCTGCATCGCACCGAGAAGGCCGGCCTGGGTGCCGCCTACGTCGCGGGCTTCCGGTGGGCGCTCGCCGAGGGGTACGACGTCATCGGGGAGATGGACGCGGACGGATCGCACCAGCCCGAACAACTGCCACGCTTGTTGAGCGCGCTGCGCAATGCGGACCTGGTCATTGGATCCAGGTGGATTCCCGGCGGCTCGGTGGTCAACTGGGCGCGCAGCCGGGAGTTGCTTTCGCGAGGCGGCAACCTCTACGTGCGGTTGTTGCTCGGCATCGGGGTGCGGGACGCGACGGCCGGCTTCCGGCTCTTCCGGTCGACCACGCTGCGGGCCATCGACCTGGATTCGGTTCGATCGGCCGGCTACGTCTTCCAGACCGATCTCACCTGGCGCACCCTTCAGGCCGGCCTTCGGATCAGCGAGGTGCCGATCGAATTCGTCGAGCGCGAGTTCGGCGATTCCAAGATGAGCCGAGCGGTGGCCGTGGAGTCCTTGCAGCGGATTACCTCGTGGGGCCTGGCGGAGCGGCGCGCCCAAGTCGGCCGACTGCTGGGTCGGGAGAAGGGCAGCGCCCGATGATTCGGACCGTCCGGGTGCCTTGGTGGCTGCTACTCGTGGCCTTCGTCGTAGTCCCGCTGGTGGAGATCTACGCGATCATCAGCGTTGGCCGGGCCATTGGCGCTTGGCCCACGATCGGGTTGCTGGTCATCGACAGCATCGTGGGTGCCTGGCTGGTGAAGCGCGAAGGGTCGAAGGCCTGGAACGCGCTGGCCACCGCTCTCGGGTCCGGGCGGATGCCAAGCCGGGAGCTCGCCGACGGCGCGCTGATCCTGATCGGTGGCACTTTGATGCTCACCCCGGGTTTCGTGACCGACCTGGTCGGGATCCTGTTGGTGCTGCCCCTGACTCGGCCGCTGGCTCGGGGCATCCTGTCACGAGCCGTCGGCCGCCGACTCACCGCCGGCATCGGCTTCCAGCCTGGTGGTGGCTTCGGGGCACCGGGTCACACCCAGAACGGGCCGGGCAGAAATGAACCTCGCCCCGAATCCGACACCGGGGGGAGTGTCGTTCGGGGCGAGGTACTGGGGGACTAGAGCGTGTCTGTTAATGGTTGGCTCGGTGGGTCAGGATCACCATTCCGAGGAGGAAGCCGCCGAGGTAGGTGACGGCGTACTTGTCGTAGCGGGTGGCCAGTCCGCGCCACTGCTTGACCCGGCTGAATGAGCGTTCGATGGTGTTGCGCTGCTTGTAGATCTCGCTGTCGAACCCGGGCGGTCTGCCGCCTTTGGAGCCCTTGGCTTTGCGGCGGGCGATCTGGTCGCTCTTCTCGGGAATGGTGTGCTTGATCTTCCTGCCCCGCAGGAACGTTCGGGTGCTGGGGTGCGAGTACGCCTTGTCGGCCAGGAGCCGGAAGTCCTGCTCGTATCCGCCCTCAGCCAGAGCCTTCACCAAGGTGGCGAGCATCGGGTTGTCCCCGGCCTGACCGCCGGTCAGCGCCGCCATCACCGGGGTGCAGGTCAGATCCGCCAGGGCGTGGATCTTGGTGCTCAGCCCACCGCGGGAGCGACCCAGGGCGTGGTCAGGCGGCTCCCCGGGCACCACCCGAGAATTCGTGTAATTCGATCCTGCCCCCTGTGTCGTCCGCAGGCTCCGCGACGGAGTCGCGTCGGGCGCCGGCTGCGTGCTGGTGGGCCCGCACGATCGTGGAGTCGATCGACAAGATCACGTCGACCTCATCACCGTCCAGCTTGGCGTCCTCGCGCACCGCCGCGAGCATCCGCACGTACGTGCCGTCGGTCGACCACAGCCGATGCCGCTGCCACACAGACTGATACGGCCCGAACGTCTCCGGCAGGTCCCGCCAGGGGGACCCGGTGCGGAACCGCCAGATGATCCCCTCCAACGTCGTGCGGTGGTCATTCCACGGGCGACCCCGTCGACCCGCGTCCAGCGGCATCACCGACTCCAATACATCCCACAACTCGTCACTGATCACGCCATCACGAAGCATGAGAGCCACGATGCCGGGCCCGGCCTCAGATCTTTAGCAGACACGCTCTAGCGGCAACCACGCTCATCGCCGGAGACGTGGGAGGCTACCAACTGGCCTACGAGACAGCCGGCAGTCACGGTGCTTGGATCATGGCCTTCGCCGTCAGCCTGACCGCCGGCTCGACCATCATTTTCTCGATTCCAGTGGGACTCGCCCTGGTGGACAAGCGCGACCACAAGTACCGGGCCCGGGCGAGGCGCTGGTGGACATCCTCACCTGCGGCGTCTGCCATACGGACCTGCACTACAAGCAGGGCGGGATCAACGACGACTTCCCGTTCCTGCTCGGCCACGAAGCCACCGGCGTGGTCAGCGCCGTCGGCCCGGACGTGACCAATCTGGTCCCCGGCGACCGCGTGATCCTGAACTGGCGCGCCGTCTGCGGTGAATGCCGGGCCTGCCAGCGCGGCCAGGCACAGTACTGCTTCAACACCCACAACGCCACGCAGAAGATGACGCTGGAGGACGGCACCGAGCTCTCCCCCGCACTGGGCATCGGCGCCTTTGCCGAAAAGACCCTGGTGGCGGCCGGCCAGTGCACCAAGGTGGACGACGACGTCGATCCGGCCGCGGTGGGCCTGCTCGGCTGCGGTGTCATGGCCGGCATTGGCGCGGCCATCAACACCGGTGAGGTCAAGCGCGGCGAGTCCGTCGCCGTGATCGGCTGCGGCGGTGTTGGCATTGCCGCCATCGCCGGCGCCAAGCTGGCCGGTGCCACCACGATCATCGCCGTAGATATCGACGACAACAAGGTGGAACTGGCCAAGTCCCTGGGTGCCACGCACGGCATCAACTCCAAGGAACAGGACCCGGTGGAGGCCATCCGGGCACTTACCGGTGGCAACGGCGCCGACGTCGTGATTGAAGCCGTGGGCCGCCCGGAAACCTACAAGCAGGCGTTCTACGCCCGCGATCTGGCCGGCCGGGTGGTGCTGGTGGGCGTGCCCACCCCGGAGATGAAGCTCGAACTGCCGCTGCTGGACGTGTTCGGCCGTGGCGGGTCGCTGAAGTCCTCGTGGTACGGCGACTGCCTGCCTTCCCGCGACTTCCCCATGCTGGTGAGCCACTACAAGCAGGGCAACCTGGACCTGGACGCCTTCGTTACCGAGCGGATCAAACTGGAAGACGTGGAGGCCGCGTTCGACAAGATGCACGAAGGCAAGGTCCTGCGTTCTGTGGTAGGATTTTAGAGTACAGAGATTGCGGCTCCGTGGCTGACCGGTTGGCTGGGGTACCGCATTTAAAGTCACTGGGTGTTTGCAGCATCTGGTAGACGATACACCGATCGAACCCTTCATATACAATCTCCTTGCCGCCGGCAACCGTAGGTGCAATGGGGCAATCATCTGAAAAATTAGTCTCTTAGTGGCTTACATTCTGGATGGGATAACTGCGGAAGCAATTTCACGCTGCTTCCTCTTGATCAGATCTTATCGTGACGCAACAGGGTTTATGTCCTGGTGTACAAATAGACTGCATGGATAGTGAATCGACACAATTCAATCAAATTACATTGGAGAATAAGAAATGTCAGAAACTAATAAGTGAATTTCCGCCGAATCCTCACACGCCGAATCTTCCCCAGCCCGGCTACCATGCCGAAAATTGAAATGGAAGGAAAAACCAATGACATCGACTTCCCTCGATGATGCACCGCTTACGGGTTTCCATAAACGGCTCGCCACCTACGCATCAGGCGGAGCCTTCATGCAGGGGTACATCCTCTCGATAACAGGCGTTGCGATGGTTCAGATCGCGCCGCAGTTGAACCTCGACCCGTTGCAGCAAGGGCTCGTCGTGGGATCGGCCCTAATCGGCGGCCTGCCCGGCGCCTACTTCGGCGGCTACCTCGCCGACAAGTTCGGGCGCCAGACGCTCTACTCATGGGTGCTCGGCATGACAATCGTATGTTCCATCGCGTCGTTCTGGGCCACGAACCTCATAGCACTGATCGTCGCCCGGTTGCTCATCGGCGTGGCAGTCGGCGCTGACTGGCCAGTCGCCCAATCGCTGGTCGGCGAATTCATCCCGCGCAAACATCGGGGACGTCTTCTGGGGTTCTTCTCCGTGACGTGGTTCGTCGGTGCGGCAATCGCCTACGTCATCGGGGCCGTCATGCTGAACAGCGTCGGCAATGACGCCTGGCGCTGGATGGTCGCCAGCGCAGCCGTGCCTGGAATTGTTTTCATACTGCTTCGACGTGGTACACCGGAATCGCCACGGTGGCTGATGAGTCAGGGACGTGTCGCCGAGGCAACGGCAATCATGCACAAGGTGTTCGGTCCGGAGGTCACCCTGGCTGAACTGCCCCAGGACGAAGATGGAAAGGCCAGCATCCGCACCGTGATTCGCATGGGATACATGGGCCGCGTGATATTCACGATCGTCTGGTGGACGTGCTCCGCCGTCCCAGTCTTCGCCATCTACGGATTCGGTCCTTCGATCCTTACTGCACTGCACTTCGGCGACGGAATGGACGTCATCGGCACGGCGTTCCTTACCGTGCTCTTCCTCATCGGCACTGCGGTCGCTGTCATGGTGGTCAACCGAATGGGCCGACGCAAATTGATCATCAATAGCTTCGTGTGGTGCGGGATTCCCCTGCTCGTGCTGGGAATCTTCCCTGATGCCCCGAGCGGAATCATCTTCGCATTGTTCGCGATGTACGCCGTGTTCCTCGGTGGCACCCAGATTCTGCAGACTATCTACCCGGTTGAGATGTTCCCCACCGAGATCCGCGGCACAGCCATCGGCCTGGCGTTCGCTCTTGTCAATGTCTTCTTGACGGTTAGCACGTTCCTCGTACCCATCGTGCAGACCCAGTACGGCATCGGCGTGACGATGCTGGGCGCCGCTGTACTGCCGCTGCTGGGCGCGGTGGTCTGCATCAAGTGGGCCCCCGAAACACGGAAGCTCTCGCTCGTCGAGGCCGCCGAGCTCGCTCCCGGAACGCGCTCCCTCGTCGAAACACCGATTGAGACGACCTTGGACGGCGTGAAGTGAGGCATGCAGTAGGACGCATACTTCGGGCCCCAACGGCCTGACGTTCCGCCCGTTTGAACAGCCAAGCAAAGGAGCTTTCGACGGAAGCGCGGGGAAGCGGATGTGACCGCGGGTAGCGCCTCGCAGCGGTGGAGGGTTGCAGCAACAGCAACCCTCCACCGCCCGCTGCCCGTCGACTGAGGACAATCAACCTTTGTCCTCGTCACCGAAGTTTCCATGCCGCAATTCCGAAGTGCCCTCAGGGCTTTAACGCATTGAACACCGCTCCGACGTCTACAAGCCGCGTTAGCCGAAATCTTTGAGGAAAGATGTGCCATTGGGCGGCCTCTCCCCAGCTCGGGCTGACGAAGCGTCCGATATCGGCGTTCAAAGTGCCAGTTGCTGCTGGCTTGTTAGCGCTCTTGACCACAGGCTTGACGCGCATCCGATCGCCAGACTTCACCGGTTTCGTGATCCAGGACGGTGATTTGGTGCCTTGGCGCAAGTGACAGGCAGGCCTCGACTTCACATCTTGTGAGGGACGCGAGGTTGGCAACTGCCTTCGGCAACCAGCACGGAGCTTGGCCGGCAGTGGGGCATGCGCCCAGCACCACGCTGACGGTCGACTCGCCGGAGATCCCGGCGCTATCGTCGATCATCGGAGGATGCGACCCAGCTTTCCCTTGTCGTGCCCGGTGGAACTCCACCGTTCAGCCGAGCCTCGTACCGGCCAGGGGCGAGCCGCCTTACCGAGATGCCGACTCGTTCGGTCATGGCTACGGGCTTCAAGAGATCCACCACCCTGTCCAAGGCGGCGTCCAAGTCCATTCGTGAATGAACAGTTACGACGAGGCCAGTCAAAATCAGCCAAAGGGGTTGCGGCAATCCGGTCGGGGCGGCGGCACTGAAGAATACAGAAGGTGCCGCCTCTCCTGGTGGTCTTCGAACCACACCACGCGACGCTCCAAGAGCACGTGCACGCCACAGTCTCCCGATTACAGGTGCTCCTACGCGCGCATACGAGCAGATGAGAGCTCCAAGTCAAATGGGAGCTCCAAGTTTTCTCTTGACGAACGTGACGTTCCCCAAGCAGTCAAGTAGCCAACAACCGCATCAAATTTCCGCCATCCATCCTAGGAAAGAGTATTGTCATGGCCCTACCCACCGGACTCGCACACAACCCAACCTCCGAACGCTTCGGACACCTGGTGTCAGACTGGGAAGATACGTACGGACAGGTATGGGCACAAGACTATGGTGACCCAGAGGAGGAGTATCAGGCACTTCGCGAAGCAGTCGTCGTGCTCGAGTATTCTCCGATTCGCAAATGGTTTGTCGATGGTCCCGACGCCATCAAGGTTGTAGATTCAATCTTCTCTCGCGATGTCGCAGCACTCCCACTGGGCCGTCTTGCATACGGAGTCATCGTCGATGACGAGGGCTTCATGTACGAAGAACTCACAGTCGTGAAATACTCAGATGAGCGCATCTTGCTCATGGGGGGGCGAACTAGACACGCAGGCCCAGATCGAGAAGGCGCTCTTGCCAGGGACAACATTAACCGATCGCCGCGACGAGTACGCAGTCGCGTCTATCCAGGGCCCGAACAGCCGTGCATTGTTGCAACGGCTCACTGACGCGGATGTATCCAACGAGGCGCTCCCTTACTACGGGGCACTCTATGAAGTGGACGTCGCCGGCGCACCCGCATCAATCTTCCGTGTAGGTTTTACCGCTGAACTCGGCTATGAAATCATGGTGCCGATTGCCCACACAGCACAGCTCTGGGATGCAATTCTCGCGCAAAAAAGGATCTTGGAGTCAGGCTGATGGGTTATGTCAGGGCTTCTGGCGATCCCGTTCGCCGTCTTC
>JBAOHF010000035.1:0-31534 GCA_037046605.1 Nocardioides sp. | reverse complement strand
GAGATGAAGGTCATTCTCACGCAAGAGGTTTCGGGCCTAGGCGCCGCAGGCGACGTTGTTGTCGTCAAGGACGGCTACGCCCGCAACTACCTGTTCCCGCGCAAGCTGGCCACCGGCTGGACCGCCGGCGGGCAGAAGCAGGTCGACGCGATCCTCAAGGGCCGCGAGACCCGCGCGATCAAGTCGCTCGACGACGCCAAGGCCGTCAAGGGCAACCTTGAAGGCAAGGCTGTCACCGTCGCTGCCAAGGCCGGCAAGGGTGGTCGCCTGTTCGGTGCGGTCAGCGGCGCTGACATCGCCGCTGCCGTCAAGGCTGCGGGCGGTCCCGAACTCGACCGCCGCAAGATCGAGGTTCCTGGGCACATCAAGACCATCGGCACCTACGAAGCGCTCGTGCGCTTGCACCCCGAGGTCCAGGCCAAGGTGGCCTTCGAGGTCGTCTCGGCTTAAGGGGCATCGCTCAAGGAGTCACTCAGGGACTCAGGAGCCCGCCAAGCCTGTCTCAGCTCCGCCGTCGTGGCGGACTGGCGGGCTAGGCGGGCCTTCCTGTCGTTGGCGTGGCCCAGGTGTCGGTCCGCAGGCGCCACCACAGGGTGAGTGCGCGCACGGTCATGAAGACGAGGAAAGCGCACCACAGCGCGACCAGGGTGGTGCCTGGGTCGCCCCACACGCCGCGCATGCGCACTGCGAAGGCCAGCGGCAGGTATGCCGTGAGCGAGACGACCATGGCCCGGGCCAGGTAGCGGAAGTCACCTGCGCCCATGAGGACGCCGTCGGCGACGAAGACATAGCCGGCCACGAGCTGCCCGGCGGCCGCGACGAGAAGTGCTGGCACGGCATACCGCTGCACTGCGGGGTCGGGGGTGACGATCGACGCGATCGGGCCGGCGGCGGCGGCGAGTAGACCGCCGAGGAGGATGCCGTAGCCGACGCCCCAGCGGAGCATGGTGCGGATCGCGGCGCGGGCGGCGGGGAGGTTGCCGGCGCCGAGGTCGCGACCGACGATTGCCTGGGCAGCGATGGCGAGGGCGTCGACGGCGAAGGCGAGCACGCTCCAGATAGTGGCGACGACTTGGTGTGCAGCGAGGGGTGCGTCGCCTAAATGTGCTGCGGCCCAGACTGATAGGAGCAGGACCGCGCGCAGGGCGATGGTGCGGATCACGAGGGGTATGCCGTCGCGTGCGGCTGCGAGGACGCGGGCCGGGTGCGGTGAGAGCTGGATGGCGGCTGCGCGGGCTTGGCGGAGAACCGCGAGCGCGAGGGCGAGGCCGATGCCGGTGTGGGCGATGGTCGTGCCCCAGGCGGAGCCGGCGATGCCCCAGTGGAGGCCGTGGACGAGGGCGACGTTGAGGGCGACGTTGGCGGATAGGCCTATGACCGAGGCGACCAGGGGGGTGCGGGTGTTGAGGAGGCCGCGGAGGGTGCCGGTGGCGGCGAGGGTCACGAACATGCCGGGTATGCCGATCGCCGAGATCCGCAGGTAGGTGACGGCTTGCGCGTGGGCCGCGTCGCTGGCGCCGAAAGCTGCGGCGAGGGGGTCGGCGGCTGATGCGACTGCCAGGGCCACGACGGTGCCGATGGCGACCGAGAGCCAGAGGCCGTCGAGACCGTAGGCGAGCGCTTTGGGGCGGGAGCCGGCGCCGAGGGCGTGGGCGACGCTCGAGGTGGTCGCGTAGGCGAGGAAGATGAAAAGGCCTGTGGCGGAGAGGAGTACGGAGGCGGCGACGCCGAGGCCGGCGAGGGGGACGGTGCCGAGGTGGCCGACGATGGCTGAGTCGGCGAGCAGGTAGAGGGGTTCGGCGACGAGGGCGAGGAAGGCCGGGACGGCGAGCCGCAGGATCTCGCGGCCTGTTTTGGGGGCGGTCTCCCTCTTGCCGGGTCGATACCTCTCGGTTGGGGGTGCCTCGTCTTCGGGTATCGACTCCGGGGCGCGCTTGCCGGGTCGATACCCGAGGGTGGGTGGTGACTGGGATTCGGGTATCGAATCGGTTCGGTGGGGGGCGCTGTCGGTTGGGCGCTTGCCGGGTCGATACCCGAGGGTGGGTGGTGCCTCGTGTTGGGGTATCGAATCGGGTGGCGGTGGGGGTGAGTCGGGCGCGGGCGGCGTCATGTCGACAGGTGTTTGAGGGCTTCGCGGCGGGAGAGGCCGGACAGGTCAGGGTG
The DNA here is from genome assembly GCA_037046605.1 of Nocardioides sp. Taxonomy (GTDB): domain Bacteria; phylum Actinomycetota; class Actinomycetes; order Propionibacteriales; family Nocardioidaceae; genus Nocardioides. Next base: position 29,371 of record JBAOHF010000035.1, on the reverse strand, counting down.
GCGCGCGACAAACGCCCGCACCCAGTCGGGGTTAGCGCGGGCATAATCACGCAGCGCCCACCCGATTGCCTTGCGCGCGAAGAAATCTCGATCCCCGATATTGGGTGTGATGGCGTCGGATAGGAGGTCGGCATCGGTGCGTCCACGGCGGCCAACCTGGGCGATGATCGCGGTGCGACGGATCCAGAGGGAGGGGTCAGTGGCCCATTCGCGGAGGGTGAACGCAAGGACCTCGGGGTCCTCGTCGAGCAACTCCCGGACGAGGTGGGTCGCAATGTCGTCGACGACATCCCACCAGGCACCAGTCGTGATGAGGTATCGATACAGCGGGAGGGTGTCGGGGTCTCGCCAGGCGCGGTAGCGACGCAGGCGGGCGAGTGCGAGCGCGGCATACCAGTGCTCGCGGTGAGTGGCGTCGTCCCAGAGCGTGCGGATGGTCGCCTCCCACTCGCGGCGCGTGTCGATCACGTATGCCGGGTCGCGCAGGATCGGGCGCAGGGTGGCGCGCAGGATTGGCGAGGTGAGGCCGAGGTAGGGGAGGGTCGACTTCATGTAGCGCTGCTGGCCGACCGCGCGGGTGGGGTCGGCCTGCCGGGCGAGTTCGGAACGGATCGCCTCGATGAGCTCGGTATGCGGTGCGGCGGCCATGGTCGTGGGGCGGCTCTCTGCGGGGGCGGGGTGGGCGGGCGGAGTGGGCGGGCGGACGGATCGTCGGGTCGATACCCGTGGGTGGGTGGTGACTGGTGCGGGGGTATCGAATCCGGTTGGGTGTCGGCCCCGGTCGATACCCGTTGCCGGGGGGTGACTGGTGCGTGGGTATCGAATCCGGTTGGGTGTCGGGCCCGGTCGATACCGGTTGCCGGGGTGTGGGTGGTGTTTGGGTATCGAGTCGGCGGGCGGGGGCTGGGTTGATAGCGGTTGCCGGAGGGTGACTCCTGACTGGGTATCGAATCGGGCGGGCGGGGCGCTAGGCGGTGCCGAAGCGGGCGGCGTTGCGGGCGCGGGCCTTGGCAGCTTCGACGTCGCGATCCTTGGGCGGTGCGGTCGTCGTGAGCTGATCGAGCAGGGTCTGGGTGGCGGCGGCGATGGTGGCGACGGCCTCGTCGAAGGCGGCCCGATTGGCTTGGCTCGGGGCGGTCGTGCCCGCGATCTTGCGCACGTATTGGAGTGCGGCGGCGGCGATCTCATCAGCCGTCGTGGGCGGCGCGAAGTTGTGCAGGGGGCGGATGTTGCGGCACATGGGGTGAAGCGTAAGCCTGATGACTCAGCGGCGGGCGGCGGGTGAGGTGAAGCAGCTGGCGAGCGACGGCATACCGAGTCGGCGTGGTTGGCGTGGGGCTGGGGCGGGGGGACGGCATACAGCCGTCGGCGTGGTTGGCGTGGGGCTGGGACGCGGGGACACGGCATACCGAGTCGGCGAGACCGGAGCGGGGCTAGGGCGGGGGGACGGCGTACCGAGTCGGGTTGTGGTTGGCGCGCGCTGCGACGGGGGGACGGGATGCCGAGTCGGCGAGGCCGGCGCGGGGCTAGGGCGGGGGGACGGCGTACCGAGTCGGGTTGTGGTTGGCGCGCGCTGCGACGGGGGGACGGCATACCGAGTCGGCGTGCCCGGCGCGGGGCTGGGACGCGGGGACACGGCATACGGGGCGTGGGGGACGCGTCGCGCCGCGGGACGCGGGGGTAAGCGGGTGCGGGACACGCCGCAAACTTTCTGTTGTCCACAGCGGTGGATGGGCGCACGGGCGGCAGAAGCGGACTTTTCGGGCGCACAGCTGGCCGCTATCCCCATCGTTGTCCCCACCTTTGTGCACAAGGCTGACGGGCGTTTCCCACACCTTGTCCACGCGGCGGTCCACAGGGGTTGGTTGAGGGGGGACTCGGGGGGCCATAGCGTGAGGGGTCGGCGACTCGGCGATGTCGGAGGCTTGTCAGAGGTCGCTGATGTGATGGGTCATGAGGGTCGAACCGTGCACGTGGCATGCGTAGGGAAGGTTAGGTCAGGTCTCGGTGTCGATCCAGCAGTTGTTCCCCAATGCGTCCGACGGGCCGCCCGAGGATCGGTTGCCACCCCAGGATGTCGCGGCTGAGCAGTCGGTGCTTGGCGGGATGTTGCTGAGCAAGGACGCCATCGCCGATGTCGTCGAGGGGTTGCGGGGGGTCGACTTTTATCGGCCGGCTCACGAGATCATTTTTGATGCGGTCCTGGATTTGTATGGGCGTGGTGAGCCCGCCGACGCGGTGACGGTGTCGGACGAGTTGACCAAGCGCGGGTCGCTGCCCCGGGTGGGGGGCACGGCATACCTCCATCAGTTGATTTCGTCGGTGCCGACTGCGGCCAATGCGGGGTATTACGCGCAGATTGTGGCCGAGCGCGCGGTCTTGCGGCGGCTGGTCGAGGCCGGCACCAAGATTGTGCAACTCGGGTATGCGCAGGGCGGCGGCGATGTCGAGGACATCGTCAATGCGGCACAGGCCGAGGTGTATGCCGTGGCCGACAAGCGGGGCGGGGAGGATTATCACCGGCTCGGCGACATTATCGAAATGACCGTCGACGAGATCGAGGTCGCGTCCGGCAAATCCGGCGAGATGACCGGTGTGCCGACTGGTTTTACGGATCTGGATGCGCTGACGAATGGGCTGCATCCCGGGCAGATGATTGTGCTCGCCGCGAGACCGGCAATGGGCAAGGCGTTGGCCCTCGATACCGCCCTACCAACGCCGACGGGGTGGACGACGATGGGCGAGGTGTCTGTCGGCGACCTGGTGATGGGGGCTGATGGTCACCCGACGCGTGTGGTTGGCGCGACGGAGGTCATGACTGGGCGGCTGTGCTTTGAGGTGGAGTTCTCGGACGGTTCGGTCATTGTGGCCGACGCCGAACACCAGTGGCTTACCGATACGCGTGCGAGCCGACGATCCTTCCAAGCAGCCAGGGACCAGCGCAATCGGACAAAGAACCAGCGCACGTTCGCCCAGGTGCGTACGACGCGGGAGATAGCAGCGACAGTCCGCACCCAGACCGCCGAGCAACGACTTAACCATTCGGTCGAGACCTGCGGAGCGCTCCAACTTGCCACCGCAACTTTGCCGTTGAGCCCGTACGTGCTGGGGGCGTGGCTCGGGGATGGCACTTCCGATGCCGCCAGTCTGACCACGGCTGACGCCGACATGGTCATGCTGCTGGAGGGCGAGGGCCTGGTGGTTCGTCCGACTGCCGGGACCATGCGCTATTCATTGACCCTCCCAGTCGAAGCGAAAAGCACGCGCCTTTGCGTTGTCTGCGGCGCCAGCTTCCTCCCACGGACCTCAAACGTGGTGACTTGCGGTCGATCTTGCGGTGGTCGGGCAAAAGGCTGGGGCAGCACAGCCGAATGCGCTGACTGCGGCCGCCCATCGAGTGGATTGCGCCAGTGTGCTGAGTGCAGGGCAGACCACGGCACCGTGAAGGCTCTGCTGCGCAAGGCCGGTGTCTTGGGTCACAAGCACATTCCTGCCCCATATCTGCGAGGGAGTGAGGATCAGCGGCGAGCGCTCCTTGCCGGTCTATTGGACACCGATGGCACCGTGACCAACACCGGGTCGGTCCAACTCACCACCACCTCGGCGCGACTTGCCGCTGACGTTTACGAGCTTGTGGTCTCGCTCGGATATCGCGCTTCTGTGGCACGCAAGCCGGTCAAGGGTCGCGCACCAGAGTCGTCCATTGCCTTCAACATCAACTTCACGCCGAGCGATGACGTGTTCCGGCTAGAGCGCAAGCATTTGATCCACAAGGAGCTGCGACAGAAGTCGTTTGAACGGCGTGGGAGTCGCTTTATCACCGCGGTGCGGCCCGTGGAGTCGGTGCCGGTGCGGTGCATCGAGGTCGCTGCGGCTGACCATATGTATCTCGCTGGCCGGTCGATGATCCCAACCCACAACTCAACGCTGGGTTTGGATATTGCGCGGACGGCGGCGATTAAGCACAAGATGGCGTCGGTTGTGTTCTCGCTCGAAATGAGCAAGACCGAGATCACGATGCGTTTGCTGTCGGCTGAGGCGCAAATTCAGTTGCAGCACATGCGTAAAGGCACGATGCGTGAGGACGACTGGCAGCGCCTCGCCGCCACGATGGGGCGGGTGTCGGACGCGCCGCTGTTTATTGACGACTCGCCAAACATGTCGCTCATGGAGATCCGGGCGAAGTGTCGGCGGCTCAAGCAGCGCAACAATCTCAAGCTCGTGGTCATCGACTATTTGCAGCTGATGTCCTCGGGCAAGCGGGTCGAGAGTCGGCAGCAGGAGGTATCGGAGTTTTCGCGGGCGCTCAAGCTGCTGGCCAAGGAGCTCGAGGTGCCGGTGATTGCGATTTCGCAGCTCAACCGTGGGCCCGAGCAACGCACCGACAAGCGCCCCCAAATGTCCGACCTGCGTGAGTCGGGCTGTCTGACGGCTGAGACGCGGGTCTTGCGGGCTGACACCGGCGCCGAGGCGACCATGGGCGAGCTGTATGCCGCGGGCGAGCGGGATGTGCCCGTGTGGTCGCTCGACGAATCGTTGCGTTATGTGCGGCGGCACCTCACGCACGTGTTCTCGACTGGGGTGAAGCCGGTCTTCAAGCTGACGCTCGCGTCGGGCAAGGAGATCCGCGCCACCGAAAATCACCCCTTCCTCACGTATGAGGGGTGGACGGCGCTGGGCGATTTGCGCACCGGGGCGCGGGTGGCGGTGCCACGGCATACCCCTGCTCCGGAGCGGTTCGAGCCGTGGGAGGACGACCAGGTCGTGCTGCTCGCGCACCTGCTCGGCGACGGGTCGTTCGTGCGGCGGCAGCCGCTGCGCTATGCGTCGGTCGACGAGGCCAACTTGCGCGCGGTGACGAAGGCGGCGCTGCTCTTCGGGGTGGTTGCGGTGCGCGATGAGTATGCCGCGGCGCGGGTCACGTCGTTGCGGCTGCGGGCGCCGTATCGGCTTACGCGCGGAGTTCGCAATCCGATCGCCGAGTGGCTCGATGAGCTCGGTCTGTTTGGGTTGCGCAGCCACGAGAAGTTTGTGCCGGAGCGGCTGTTTTATGCGTCGAAGCGGCAGATCGCGCTGTTTATCCGGCACATTTGGGCCACTGATGGGTCGGTGACGGTGCATCGCAATGGGCGCGGCGGGCGGGTGTATTACGCCTCGACGTCCCGGCGGCTGGTCGATGATTTGTCGCGTTTGTTGTTGCGCTTTGGGATCTCGACACGGCTGCGGACGGTGCGCAAGCAGGGCTATCGACCGGGTTATGCGCTTGATATTTCAGGGGCGGACAGCCAGCGGCGCTTCTTGCAGGAGATCGGGGTCCACGGCGCGCGCGGCGAGGCGGCGGAGCGGCTGCTCGCGATCGTGCGCGACGTGACTGCCAACACGAATGTCGACACCGTGCCGGTGCAGGTGTGGGACACCGTGCGCACGGTGATGTCCGAGCGCGGGATGACGACGCGCGAATTCCAGTCAGCTTTGGGGGTGGCGTACAACGGGTCGTCGATCTATCGGCACGCGCCGTCGCGGGAGCGGCTGGGTCGCGTTGCGGCAGTGCTGGATTCGGCCGAACTTGAGCTGTATGCCGTGAACGACGTGCTCTGGGACTCGGTCGTGTCGGTCGAGGCTGACGGGGTCGAGGAAGTGTTCGACGCGACAGTGGTCGGCGGGCACAACTTCATCGCCAACGGCATCGCGGTCCACAACTCGATCGAGCAGGACGCCGACATGGTGATCCTGCTGCACCGCGACGAAGCTTACGAAAAGGAATCAGCGCGAGCCGGTGAGGCGGACTTGATTGTCGCCAAGCACAGGAATGGACCAACCGACACGATTGTCGTGGCGTTCCAGGGCCACTACAGCCGTTTCACCAACATGGCCCAGCCGTTCTAAGGATCTGTTGTCGAGATGCAGCCAAGATTGAACTCGTCCGATGAAGCGTAAGTTCCCTTCTACTCCCGCGCAGGGACGGTCGGCCTCTTCGAGGCCCTCTGCATCGCCCGAACCCACCCGCACGTCTACTCGTGGGCCGACGCGGCGCGAGAACTCTGCCTGCGGCCTGATCTCGGCGAATGCACAGCCCGAGCCAGTTCTGCTTCCCTCACCGGTTCACCCCAGGCGTCGTCAAGGCGCTCGGCGTCGCAGCTCGGGAACTTGGGGTCGACTTCCGCGACCTAGAGGACCGCGTCCGTCATCTCGCCCGAGCTACCCGCTGGTTCATCCAGGGGGCCAGGACGCACCGCGACGGCACCCGCCGCGCCTCTCACGCCAACGCTGTTTGGTGGCTCTGGGTGAACGCCGCCGGCGGGCAACCGAACGCCTCGCCCGCCAGGACGACCGCTGCCAGAGCCCGAAGGTTCGCTAGCTCACTAACCAGCGCACAGGTCCGGACCCTGTCCGCGGCCGCACCGGTGCCCACGATTCGCTACGAGGAGGACCACACGTGAGCCCCCGAGCCTCCGTCCCGCTGACCAACGACATCAGCGCAGCCATAGCCATGTTCTTCCACGGCGGTGCCGGACCGAGCCACACCGTCGATGAGCCGAGTCCTAACCGGAACCGGATACGGCGACAACTACACGTATGACCCCGACGTGCAAGGCCCGAACAAGGAACATCGGGTCCTGCAGGCATTGAGGCAGGCGCAACGGCATCCCGCCCGGGCACGAGACTTCGTCGAAGAACTGCTATCAGCCCTCCGAACCGCTGGCCTGGTCGGCGGCGATGCCGCAGGAGAGGACGTCGACAGGCTAAAGCGTGCCCTCGGCTCGGCAGGGTGGTACCTCACGGAGGACGGACACCTCCAACCGTTCGGCCACGTCGACCTCGACACCGGCGGCCGCCCGGCCCTCGAGGAGCAGGTTGAGCGCCTGCGGCGCTCGACCACCGACCCTGCGCTGCTCCTCGGCACTGCCAAGGAGCTGTTGGAGTCGGTGTCCAAGTTCGTCCTCGAAGAGCTCGGCATGCCCGTCGACGACAAGATGGACTACAACCACCTCTGGCACCTCGCGCGCGAACGACTCAATGTCCTCCCGCAGCAGGTCGACCCGAACCTGCAAGGCGCAGAGGCGATCCGCGCGATTCACCAGTCGACGTGGAACATCGCGGATCAGGTCAACCGACTCCGCAACCTTCAGGGCACCGGCCACGGCCGCACCCTCCCCTCAGCGGCGTGACCGAAGACCTCGCGATGCTTGTCGTTCGAGAGGCGGCCACAGTCGCCGACTACATGCTCGCCCGCCTCGACCGACGAGAAGGGCTGAAATGACCAGCCAAGGATGCACTATTCGGTGGGCCTGACCGCCACTTGGCGAAGCCAACGCAAGCCCGGACGAACTAGAGGTCCTTGTCACCGTGAAGGCCGCTCCCAACCCGTCGGCCAGGTCGGGCGAGACTGTGTGCGTCGCAGGCCTGGGACTACTCGGGGAGCCGCACCCAGTCACGATGGATCCGGCTATACCCCATCAACTTCCGGTTCCTCGAACAGGATCAGCAGTTCAAGAAGTACGACATCCTCCGCGTGCGGGCTACTCCTGCCTCCGGCGACATCCGAGTCGAGTCCTGGCGACCGGACATGTCCACGATGAAGGTCATCGACCATCTCGACCCGTGGAAGCGACGCCGAGCCCTGCTGGACCCAACGGCGTCAGACACGATGTGCTCCCTCAACCGCGAGAACCAAGCCGAAGCGGTCGCCGCGTCGCTCGGGCTCGTGCCAGTGCGAGAACTCATCGACCTCCGCGTCACCGAGCACCCAGGCTGGTCGCCGGACGAGCAAGCCAAGATCGACGCCTACGTCAATCAACTCGATCTCTTCGACAGCGCGGACAAGAGCACGCTCGAGGCTCCTCGATTTGAGGGCCGGTACCGCTGGAAGTGCTTCGAACCACTCTGCCGGGGGCATGAGCAGAGCATCATTGATTGGGAGTTCGTCGCGCTCCAACGACGTCTCCACGGCGCACCTGACGCTGAGGTTCGGGCGGCTCTGCAAGCGAAGTTCGTGAAGATGATGTTTCGACCACCCCGGCGTCCCGCCTTCTTCGTCGGGAACCAAGCCAAGCGACATCGCGTGTTCCACGTGCTCGGGATCTACTACCCCGACTAGGCGAGCTCCTCGAGCACGACGGAGCGATGGCATCTCTCCGCGTCCCGCTCAAAGCAGAGCAGGGCGACATGATGTTCCTGTCGCCAAGAAGCCAGCTGGTTGAGCGCGGCTCGGGCCTCGGGAGTCCGCAGGCTCGCGCGATACCGCGCCCGTCCCACTTCCAGATCTGAACCGGCGAATAGTGGCCGGTTCTCCTTCGCGTTTCCGAGCGGCCGCAGATGCTCGTACCGGACCCCAACCTCCCCGAGCGCCTCACTAAGGCGACGCTTGCTGAAACCGTGCTTGCGGCTCACCGGAGTGAGGCGCACGTCGGCCACAAGATCGATCCCGGCCACTTTGACCTCCTCGACGAAGGGGCCGATGTCGTAACCCTCATAGCCGATGGAGGTCACTCGACTCGGTCGTGCCGGCAGCAGCCCATCGATAGTCATGCCCAGAGCGTCGGCGATGTCGGCGATGCGGAAGACTCCAGCCTGAACGACGTGTCCCTGCTCGACCTTCCGCAGCGACTCAAGTCCCACGCCGGCATCGGCTGCCAGGTGTTCCTGAGTCATGCCCCGGTCCCGACGCGCGTGCGAGATGCGCGAGCCGAGGACCTGACTACGGGACAGATGCGTGGAAGACTCGGGGCTCACGGGGGTAGTAAAGCACTACGACCGTGCCGGACTCCCTCGGTCCATCGGAAGGAGCCATGAGCCCGACTGACAGAGCAGCACATCCGCGCGCCTAACAACGGAGCACCCCGTCACACTGGCGTCATCGACCACGAACGCGCACCCCACCGAGCGTAGTAGACATCCTCTTCACGCCCACCCTTGCGAGAGACCGGGAAGTGACCCCCAGGATTTCCTGCCGGACGACAGGGCCTGGGGGTCGCGCCCACCCCGGGACTTGGCGACATGAACGCGGCCCTGCCCATCTCCGTGCCACCGCGACCCGACGAGTCCGTCGAGTCCTGGCTGAAGCACCTGGCCGACGCCAACGGCCTCACCACCGCCCAACTCCTCGCGACCATCCGCAGGAGTGGAGCCACCACGCGCTACCTCACCCTCGCGCCCTCCCCGGAGACTGTCGCGAGACTCGCGCGGCCCTCGCCCGCGTCGACGAGGCCGCTGTGTATGCCGCGACTCTCGCCTCGTTCGACGGCACCGGGCTCGACCTCACCGGTCTCGACCCGGCCGACCGGTACTCCTACCGGCAGGTCGCCGCCCGAGGCTGGACACCCGCCCATGGAACCCAGATCTGCCCCGCGTGCATCGACACGACGGGCGCTTGGAAAGCCACGTGGCGACTGCTCCTCGTCACCGCCTGCACGGACCACGGACTCGTCTTGGTCGCTGAATGTCCGTCGTGTGGGCGGCCGTTCCGCGACCCGCGCCACTCTCACTCGCGCCGCGTCGGCGCCGCCGCGGTGTGCGGGAACCCGCTCGGCCAAGGACCGGTCAAGCAGTGCCAGCACGACCTAACCGCCCTCCCCACGGCGCCCGCGTCGCCACTCGTTCTGGCGACCCAGGACCGGATCAACGCCGCTCTCGCCGGCCGGAACGTCCCGGTGCTCGGGCAGCAGACCAAGCCCGCGGCATACCTGACCGACCTTCGGTACCTGACCACGCTCCTGCTGCACCTCGCCGGACAACCCGGAGCCGAAGGCCTCGCGCCATGGGTCGCGGACCTCGCCGCTGTCGCCGCAGACCGCACCTCGACCCGCGGGCCACGCTGGGGCATGCGCCCACCCGACGACCCCGCGCTGCGCGGCAAGGCGTTGGCGACTGCGGACGCGATCCTGGCCGCCGACGACCTCGACACCGCAGCCACGCTCTTGACACCGTGGACCGAGCTCACCCCGACCACGAACGACGGGCCGCTCGGCTGGCTGGCCGACCGCACCGTCATGACCCCCACTCTGACTCGGCTCGTCATGGCCGCCCGCGCCCCGCACCGGCGCCTGTCCCACCACCTCGATACCCCCAGACCCGACGGAGCGCGTATGTCGATCAACCTGCTCGTCATCCCCCAGGTCATCCCCCACGAGCAGTACCTTGAACACCTCGCCGCCGCCTCCGACTCCAACGAGGCCACCCTGCGACTCTTCGCCTCCCTGTCGCTGGCCCAGCTCGCACCCGGACATCGAGTCCTGGGCCGCGGCCGCCGAAGCCCTCGGTATGCCCGGCCTGATGGGAGTGCGCTGCGCCTGAGCCTGCTCGGCGACCATGCTCGTCACAGCCGACGAATGGGAGGCTCGGATCTGGCGCGCCGGCGAGGAGACGCCACGCGAGGGACTACCGCGCTACCGAAGCCGAGATCCGCGACCGACTCGGGGCGAGCCGTTGGTTCGACGAATGGCCCCGCCACCACCGGCCAGGAACCCGGCACGGGGCCAACGACCTCGGCTTGACCTGGCAATGGGTCCATGTCGCGCACGCCCACCTCGACCTCTCACCGGTCTGGCGAGGGAGGAAGCTGACCGCGAAGGCCCGCGCCCGCTACCGCCAGTTCGAAGACTCGCTCGACGACCAGCAGCAACGCGCGCTTGCCGACGCGCTACACAGGCGGGCCTAGCGGGCCGACCGTCGGAAGTCCCTGCCGCACTGCCCCGCCAATCCGGGTTCACCTCGACGCAGTACGTTGGAGCGGGTCCGCGCTTGGGGCGCCAAGCCAGCACCCTGCGCCCGGACGTAGCATACTGAGGTCAGTGCGTCACTAGACTGGAAGGCCAACGAGATGGTGGGAGCAGCGCGTCAGCCGTTGCCCAATTGGCCTCCCCAATTGGGAAGGGGGACAGACTCGCCATCGACCATCCCTGTGCGCCGCCTTGCCCAGGGAGACGTTGGACCGCTGATGGAAACCGTAGGCGTTCTCGTCGACCAACTTTACCCACGTGGGGCCTTGAAACTGCAGGATCGGCTTTTGGACGCCGTAAGCGGGTACTCCGACGCATTCGTGGTTCCCGGAAGGGACAATCGCCCGCTGGCACTCGCGTCCGAGGTTACTAAGGGGCCCCGGGCAGCCAAATTGTGCACCTTCTGGGTTGACGCGTCAGTGCGTGGCCAGGGAGTCGGTCGAGCGCTTTTGACCCAACGTCAATCTGACTGGCTCGGATCCGACCTTGAGCGCGTGCACGTCACCGTAAGGGAAGAGAGGGCGCAAGAGCTAGAGGGTCTCTTTGTTCCGCGCGGCTTCAGCAGGAGCCTCGTCGTGTTGAACAGGTACGGCGAAGGCAATGATGAGGTGGTCCTGACTTGGCGACCTCCCAGCGCTGAGATCTCGTACCCAGCCGCTGGTTAGTGGGACGGGCCCTGGTTTGGGAAGCTTCGGCGTATTCGCTCGGACGGGCGCGGCCAAATTTAAGTTGGATCGAATCGATCTTAATGTTTGGGTCCTCCCATCGATGGTCAAGCGCGAGCTGTTCTTCGTCGACGTCGGGCTAAAGGTCACGCTGGAGGAGGACGCCGGACCTGGGCGTCCAATATCCTTCAAGTTGGGCGTGCCTTTCACTTCCCGGACAAAATCTGAGAAAGTGCGCGACCTCATACCCTTATTGGCAATCGACAAGGAACTTTGTGCGCTGGTCTTCGGGGCGTCAGATCTGAAGATCGACGTAAAGAAGAATGAGGGATGGAAGTCCGGTACGTGGATAGAAGACGGTGGAACGACGGATGCGGGCGGCAACCTTGTGCCTAGCCAGATGCTCCTCGTCTCCCTTGAGCAAGCAAAGTGCTCGGAGATTGAACGCTCAGATAATGCTGATTACTCGACTTGGGAAATGAGCTGCGGCGACAAAGAGGTGAAGTCTGGGTACTCTGCATACCTACGCTTCCGATTTGTCACGCGCAAGCCGGGCCGAGTGTGGGACTGGCAGCGAGCGCTTGGAAGTAGCGCGCACGCAATCTCGGATCTCCGAGTTAGTGACTTCCGAGAGAAGCCGTCCCTGACTAATCCGCCCAACTATGCGACTGAGGTCCTCGATTCAGGACGTGTAAACGGATTTGTTATCACGTCATCAGCTCTCAAGGCCGGGCGAGTGAGTCCACAGCCAAAATACGTGAGGGTCCTGGAAAATTCGTCGTGGGAAAAGTATTTGGGTAGACACCTCGGTCGCCGTGGGGAGAGATTTCTGATAACTTATTGGACTCGCCAGGATGTAACGCAGGGCGGCCCTTTCAGATCGTTCCTGGAAGTCGAGCGTCGCAGGCCGACCGCTGTGCGATCGGTAACGGTGGCTACCCTAGTGCTACTCGCGTCCATGGCGCTGCTCCAGCCTTTGTTCTGGCTGCGCGCGAGCCCAGTTGGTGAGGCAGTCGCTTCCGTTTGGAACTTCGCCTGGCCCTTGCTTTCAGCCGTCGGCGTGTTCGGGGTCGGCAGGTTTCTGTGGGGCCAGATCTGGAAATCGGGGGATCGGTGGGAGAAAGCTCGTCAACTCGTGGAGAAAGTAGACGAACGCCGGTTCCGGATATAGCCTAAGGCTTCTCCACGTGGGTGGCGACAGAGATCCTGGGTGACCCGTGCAATGCATGTTGGCGCGGGCGCGAAGTCCGGGACCCTTCCACTGCTTGGGAGGCGGATCGAATCCGCCGGGCAGGCGGGCCATGGCTGGCGGCCCGGGCGATCATAGGTTCGTTAGCCGCTAGTCGGCCGCCACGTCGAAGCAGACCTTGCGCGAACCAGCCCAGTGCGACCGATCGTGCAAAGTAGCCAACTCCGCCTTGTGCAGAGTTCGCTGCGTCTCGACAGATCTGTTGTCGAGATGCGGCTGTCGAGATGTACTGAGTCTTGTAAGAATCGTGTTCCATTCTAGGAATTAGCCGACGTTATGCATATCGGGCGTGTCGGCTCAGTTTAGTTATGATGAAGGACGTCTGATCAGAAGGCGGCGAGCCTGTCCTCCCTGTCTCGGGCGGGCCCCTGGCGTGGTGGGGTTACGACGTAGCCGAGTTCCTCGAGCACTCGGACGGCCTCGCTGGGACAGTCGCGGACGGCGGCTCCCGTCTGGTGTCGTCGCCATTGAACTCGATTGGCGCGGAGCACCCCCGGCCAAGCCGAACCCGCGATGGCGCCGAACTCCTCCTCGATCATTTGGAGCACGTCCTCGAGCGTGGGTCGGAACCTATGACCGCCGGTCGGGAAGTGAATCCGTGACATGCGAGCCGCCTCAAGCTCGGCATCCGGAGCGGCTTGGCGCCGAGAGGCCCCCGAGACAGCAGCCAAGGTCATGACGCGAGTGAAGTGATCGCGGTGAGCGTGCACGTGCAAGTGCCCGGCGGGCAATCCGTCCCCCTGATCGTGGACGTACTCGTACCGGAAAAGGGGATCGCCCTTCGGGCGGCGCCCGGCGTAGACCGCAACCCGGGAACTCAGCACCTTGAGGTAGCGCCCGGCGCCATCGAGCTCGCAACGGTAGGTCACCTCGAGTGCAAGGGCTCCAACTTGACCGACCGGAATCACGATTCCGTCGGTGTCATCAGACACGACGAAGCGCGAGCCGCTGCTCGTCGCCTTGAAGGGGACCGTTTCACCGACGAAGGCGGAGACAGCGTCTGAGATCCGACGTGCAAATGCGTCAGACTCATCCTCCAGCGTGCTCACGAGGACTGGAGCCACCTGAGGTCTCGGATTCGCCGAAGGACCTGGTAGAGGTCAGCATCCAACGCGTCCGCGGCAGCGAGGTGCTCGGCAAGATCGACAGGCATTCCTAGCTCGGTTTCCAGCCTGCGGAGTTCATCATCGAGCTGTTTTGGCGTCATGGACTGTGTTGTAGCGGACCCCATCGAGCACCTCCATGTAGATGGCTTTCACTATGACAGACGCTACGCGCAGGCACTGACAACGGGCCTGTCAGGTGCATGCATCGCACTGGCCAGTTGCTGGGAGAGCGACGAAGCACCTCGGGCAAGAGTTCAATCCTCCGGCTTCAACTGCTGCTCCATCGGCCCTCGTCCCCTGCCTGGCGGCCCCGTGATTGCACTCGCGCAGTCGCCTTGCCCAACCGCACGAGAGCCGCCTCGGCCCGTCTGCGCTTCTTCAACAACAGGGAGCCTTGGGGGGCGGGCTTCCCGAGCGGGGGCAGCCCGAGTCGCTTCAGCTCGGCACGCACATTCAGGTCAGCTCACGGTCGGCCGGACAAGAGTCGCAGTGGACTGCTCGCGGTCGACCGACGGCCTTGGAGCGGTTGCGGCATTTCCGCGGTCCCCTGTCCGGCCGATGTCGCGGATGTCCTTGCCCGGCGCCGTTGCTCTCTCAGACGTTCGGACCCGGTGAGGCGCTTGTTGCGCACCGTGGAGCCACCGGCTGTGGAGCGTCACTCGGCTGCGTGGGCGCATGTAGCTCATGGTCAGGCCAGCGACTCTTTACGGAACTCGTCGTAGGTACCGGCAAGGTAGCGAACGAGCGACACCTGGAAGTCGGGGTTGGAGAAGAACAGGTCGAAGAGCACGCCGTTCTTGTCATGGCGGTCGATGAGCAGGTCTTTGATCTTCTGCTCAAGCACCATCTCGAACTGGCTGCGGTCGTTGTTGACGGCGACTTCGCGCATCTCGTCGTCCTCCTTGACCACGACCCACTGCTGATCCACCCACACCTTGTCGGCCTCGCCCAGATCCGCGCCGTACTTGTCGTTCATCGCCGAGATCAGTGCGGACAGCTTGTCGAGCATGGGCTCAGACGCAGCACCCTTGCCCTCACCCGGCAGCGCCACACCTGGCTCGTTCGAGCCCGCGAGCGCAATGGCCGCATCCGAGGTCACCGCGACTCGCAGGTGGGTCAGCTGCACCGACTTGGAGATCTGCGGCATCGGGCTGTTCTCCCCCGGCGGCAGCTCCAACAGCAGCAGACGCCCGTAGAGGAACAACCGCTCCCAGTCGGTGTCGGCCCACGGCATGACCTGGGCGACGAAGGCGTACGCCCGGCAGAAGTGCTCCAACGTCCGCCGGAACTCCTCCGCCTTCTCCTCCTCCAGCGCCCCAAACCGCCCCACAGCTGGCTCGAGATTCCCATACAACACGGACTGCAAAGCCGGATCTTCCGACAGGAGTGCCGCGACGGCCGCCTCCATCTCCGGCATCGACAGCACGCCTGCAGCCATGAGGTCGTGCTCCATGGTGGCCAGCACGTTGGGCTCGGTCGGGGTCGAGAACGACTCCTCGTAGAACGGCTCGAACGATCCCTTGATCTCCTCGGCCGTGTTGGCGAAGTCCAGGACGAACGTGTCCTCCTTGCCCGGATGCGTGCGGTTCAGCCGCGACAGGGTTTGCACGGCCGCGACACCGGAGAGCTTCTTGTCGACGTACATCGTGTGCAGCAGCGGCTCGTCGAACCCCGTCTGGTACTTCTCCGCGACCACGAGCACCTGATACTCCGGTCCGTGGAAGCGCTTGGGCAGCTGACCCTCGGAGAACCCGTTGATGCTCGCCTCCGTCACCGGCGGCGCCTCAGGCGCATCCGGATCCACCAGCGACCCCGAGAACGCCACCAACGTCCGCAACGGCCGCTCACCCCGGTCATACCCCTTCTTCGCGATGTATGCCGCCAACGCCGCCTGCGTGCGCACCGCGTGCAGCCGCGACCGGGTCACGACCATCGCCTTGGCCTGCCCGTCGATCTTGCCCGCAGTCTTCTGCCGGAAATGCTCAATGATCACCTCCGCCTTCGCATCCAGCGCGTAGGGGTGGAGCGACGCGAACCGGGCAAGTGCGGCGCGGCCCTTGCTCGTCTCCATCTCCGGGTCGTTGCGCGGGTGGGCGTTGGCGAGCTTGTAGTAGACGCCGTAGGTCGTGTAGTTCGCGAGCACGTCAAGGATGAAGCCCTCTGCGATGGCCTGCCGCATCGAGTACGTGTGGAATGGCCGCTTGTGCCCGTCCGCGCCGACCTGCCCGAACGTGTCGAGCGTCTTCGGCTTCGGGGTGGCTGTGAACGCGAAGAACGACAGGTTCTTCTGCTTGCCGCGGTGCCGGGCGCTCTCGAACAGGGCCCCGTCAGAGGCCTCCACTGCTTCCTCGTATGCCGTGTGCTCGGCTTCCTCGGCCGCCTCCAGTGCCGCTTCCCCGCCCGAACCCAGGACCTTCTTCAGTTTGGCGACCGAGTCCCCGCTGGAGGAGGAGTGGGCCTCGTCGACGATGACGGCGAACCGGCGCCCGACGACTCCCTTGGACGCGCCCTCAGCGGCGGCCTCCTTGGCGGCGAGGTCGGCGACGACGGGGAACTTTTGAAGGGTTGTGATGATGACCCGCGCCGCGTGACCCTCCAGGGCCTCCTTGAGCTGGGCCGAGTTCTCATCGATCCGCACGATCGTCCCGGGCGTGTGCTCCAGCCCGGACACGGTGTCCTGCAACTGCCGGTCGAGGACCTTGCGGTCGGTGATCACGACGACCTTGTCGAAGATCGGCACGTCATCGGGCCCATGCAAACGCGACAGAGCGTGGGCAGTCCACGCGATCGTGTTCGACTTCCCCGACCCGGCCGAGTGCTGCACCAGCCGGTCGACGCCCGCACCGTCCCGGTAGGTCGCCTCCAGGATCGAGCGCACGGCGTGCCACTGGTGGAAGCGTGGAAACAGCACCTTGTCGCCCTCGACGTGGATGAACGAGCCCAGCAGGTCCAGCCACGCTTCGCGTTGCCACACCTGCTCCCACAGGTATGCCGTCTGGTAGCCGTCCTTGGCCGGCGGGTTCCCCGCCGTCCCGGTGTTCCCGGCCCCACCGCTGCCCTGGTCGAACGGCAGGAACACCGTCGCCTCCCGGGCCAGCCGGGTCGTCATCGCCACCCGGTGCGGATCGACCGCGAAGTGCACGAGCGTCCGCGCCCGGAAGATCAAGTCGCTCGGGTTCCGGTCGACCCGGTACTGCGTCATCGCGTTCTCGATGTTCTGGTGCGTCAGCGGGTTCTTCAGCTCGGCGGTCGCTACCGGGATCCCGTTGACCACCAGCGTCACATCGAGCGAGTCGGCGGTGTTGGACTCTGAATGGTGCAACTGACGCACCACCGCGAGCCGGTTCGCCTCGTAGCGCTGGGTTTGCTCGGCGTTCAAGCCGCTTGCCGGCTTGAAGAAGCACAGCCGCAGACTCACGCCCGAGTCCTTCACCGGCGATCGCAGCACACTGATCGTCCCCCGGTGGTCGAGCGCGGCCACGACCACCTTCAGGAACTTTTCCCGCGCCGTCGACTCCCCGCCATGACGCGTCACGAGTTGCTGCCACGCCTTGGGCTGCGACTCCTGGACGAAGGCAATCACCTCATCACCGAAAACCCCAGCCTTCCGGTCGTATGCCGTCGGCGTTAGCCCGTGCCAACCGTTTCCGAGCAGGTGCGCTTCGATGTTCGCCTCGAACGCCGACTCCTTCGTGATGCTCATCCCCGCCTCATCCCGGTATGTCGCTGCCCGCGGTCGTCACGTCGAGTTGACCAGTCACAGCGGCAGTGATCAACGACTGCTTGTATTCACGCATGAGCTCTATCGAGGAGTCGATCTTCCGAAGTGTCTCGGTAATCGCCTGTTCCTCTGCATCCATTGCGGCCACTACCTCAGCTTGTTCCTGGAAGCCGCAAACTGGAATCTCGAACGAACCGATCTGGTCGCCGCTAAGGTGCGGGACCGAAAGTCCAGTTAGGTCGGACTCGACCTGGTCTCGGAAGCGTCGGGACTGGTATGCCCAGAACATGAAGTCGTTAGTCAGAGTCGACGAGGAAATCTTCGCCACCCGCTGGAGGAGCAAAGGGCGCTCGTCATCCTCAGTGACCCGGGCTATGCGAAGTCCATTCCCAACCCACGGACGGTCCATTCCCAACACCAGATCTCCGGGCTGAAGGACGAAGTCCCTGACTTCTTCCACTCGACTCTCAGGCCAGTACACCACCTCGTCCCACCGCGTCGAGCCTACGGTCAAGTTGACCCCTCTGAGCAACCGACGATCCGTCTCGGTGCTGGTGTACTCCGTGCTGGGGAAGGCGAACCCGGGAAGTACGCGAACGACTCTCGACGCCCTACTGGTCTGGGGAATCCGGCCCAGAACCGTCTCGAGACTGTGGGCTCGCCACTGGTGAATGGCGTCGATCTGAGCTCGGCGCGCGATGATGATCTGGTCGATCCGGGCGACGCGGTCGTCGAGGAAGTCCGCGATCCGACGCTGCTCACTCTGGGGAGGAAGCGGGAGCGGGATGGAAGCAAAGTCCTCGAACTTGACCGATTGTCCATCGCGTAGTTGTTCAAGGCTGGCGCTGAGCGCTGAGATGAAGGGGGTCGACTTGAGCACCCATCGGTAGAACGGGCCGTGCACAGAGTCGTGTGGGGCGATGACTGTATAGGCCGTGCTGACCTTTCCGCGGAGGCCCGAATGTTCCAGGCCGCCTTGAAAGCTTCGGAGATGTGCGATGAAATCTCCCGGCTCAACATGCTTCATATTGTCGGGTGCCGAGAGATTGAGCACCACTCGGCTGCCGGTTCGCTGCATGTAGTCGGTCTGAGTCAGCACGCCCATGTGCTGCGATGGCGTCAGATGCGCGTCGTCGGAACGGGCAACCTCGCGCCGGTCACGAAAGTGCCGTCGCGGGTTGGCAATGCGCCAGGTAGGAGGTAGTTCGCTCAGCCACTCGCTCACAGGTCGAGTCCGCTCATCCATGTCTGGATCTGGACTTCGAGGTCCTTGATCTCTCGGGCGATCTCTTCGACCGGTCGGGGAGGCGTGTAGACGTAGAACTGTCGGGTGAAGGGGATCTCGAAGCCGACCTTGGTCTTGGTGTGGTCGATCCAGGCGTCTGGCACGTACGGCCGGATCTCCTTCTCCAAGTGCGCTTCCGCGGTCTCGACCAGTGCCTCCTCGCGCTCCGCAGCCGACATGGCGAGCCACCCGGCGGGTAGTGGGACGTTCTCCTGGTCGCGCAGGTCAGGGTCCGGCTCGAACTTGCCGCCACGGCCGGTGACGATCGGCGCCTCCGGGTCGGCCATCGCGCAGGCCCTAGCGAAGGCCTTCTTCTGCGCCGCGGTCAGCCCGGCCACCTCGGACAGCAGGGCCTTTTCGGTCTCGTAGCGGCGACCGACCAAGGCGGCATACGCGGCATACGGCTCCTCGGCGACGGCCCCGGCGGTGACTTCCCAACGGCGGCGCATCGGGCGTTCCACGGTGATCCGCTGGAAGCCGAAGGTCTCGTTCGTCAGCACCTTGACGCGAGGGTCGTCGGCGTACTCGTCTCGTGCTCCGCCATAGAGTCGCGCGATCTCCTCGATCGCAGCGGGCGCGAGTTCCTTGCGTTTGTCACCTAACGACTTGCGCATCTTCGTGCCGAGTTCGCGGGCGTCGATGAGCTTGACAGTGCCGCGATCCTCGTCGGCCTTGTCGTTGGTGAGGATCCACACGTAGGTCGAGATGCCGGTGTTGTAGAACATCTGGTCCGGCAGGGCGACGATGCCCTCGAGCCAGTCGTTCTCCAGGATCCACCGGCGGATCTCCGACTCCCCGGACCCGGCCTGTCCGGAGAACAGCGGCGACCCGGACAGCACGATGCCCGACCCGCGATCCGGTGGGCTTCATGTGCGAGAGCATGTGCTGAAGGAACAGGAACGACCCGTCAGAGACCCGCGGCAGGCCAGCGCCGAAACGGCCGTGGAAGCCGAGCTTCTCGTGCTCAGTCCTTGATCGGCGCGGCATACGCCTTCCAGTCCACGCCGTAGGGCGGTTCCCCCGACTGTCTAAACGTGTTGGTGTGTGGCACCGACAGGCCGCCGAGGCCCTCCTTGCTTCACATGAGATTCTGTGTGAAACTTTCGGACATGGATTCACGTCTCGCTGGTACGGACTGCGGCACCGACCGCCCATCCCAGTTGCCGCCCGAGGGCATCACTTCGATGGAGTACCTCAGTTCGCTGGCTGACTTGGCCACGCGGATCGTCCGTCAGCGCATCTCTGACCTCCCAGAGTCCAGAGGTGAGTGGGACATGATCCGCGCCCTCCTGACGCAGATGGTCGATGGAGCGGAGGGCAAAGGGGCGCGAGAGCTGCTCGCGCAGAACGGGATCCGCTGTATCGCCAAACCCTCCGAACGTGACCGCTTCTGGTTCACGATTCCAGGGTGCTCGAAGCCGGTGCACGTGGTTGCACGGCCGAAGGTGGCGCCCCCTCCTCCTGATGGCCTCAAGGTCCAAGGAGAGCTGGAGCTCAGCGGATTCGCCGAGGCCGTGGACGACACCGGCCTCAGGCTCTTCATGCTGTGCGAGAAGGATCGGGCGGGCGTTGGCCTGACCTCAGTGACCCTGGCTCTGGTGTCCAACCCGCAAGCGCGTTGGATCGTCGACGGGGTGGCGATCGTGGACGAGGTCCTGGTCTTCGCGGCACCGACATCGGCTATGCGAGCAACGCCGATCCTGTCCGACGAAGACGAAGGTGTCTTCCGCTCAGCGATGACTCGTCGCGACGTGCCGGTGGCCGACGTCGACTTGGAGTCCCTCGAAGGGGAAGGGGTTGAGCCCTGCGGCCGAGCCGAAGCAGATCGGTGAGACCGGTGCCTGAGACGTTCACCGTTTTCGGCGACAGGGTTCGGTGGGCCCGACATCTGCGCGGCCTCTTGGCTCGGGAGGTCGTCGACTCCCTTCCGATCAGTTCGCCGACCTACTCACGGATCGAGAACTCCGACATGACGGAGGTCGATCCAGTCGTTGCGCACTCGCTCGCCCTCGCCTTGAGCACGCCGCTTGGATGGCTGAGCGCGCCCCCCCGAGCCTTCGCCACCTCAAGCGGGACGCAGTTCCGTGCAAACAGCCGAATGACGAAGGGGGCGCAACAGACCGTCACGTCTTGGTTGACGATGTACGCAGAGTTGCTCGCGACCTTGGACCGAGTTGTCACCCTGCCGCCGACCACGTTTCCGTTCCAGACCGTCTTGGATGCCGATCCCCGTGACGCAGCGCAGCATGTGCGTGCGACCTTGCGGCTCCGACCCGACCAGCCCATCGACCACCTGATCCGTTCCCTGGAGAAGCTCGGCGTCTTCGTCGGGGTGGTCGACTTCGAGGAGGAAACGCACCTCCGCAACCATGACGCGTCGTCGAGTTGGTTCAACCTGCAATCCGGCCGCGCTGCACCAGTCGTTCTCATCCGGCAGCACTCGTCATGGGAACGGGTGCGGTTCTCGGTTGCCCACGAAGCTGGGCATCTAGCCCTCCACCGACAATCAAGTGGCCCTAACCGCGAACAAGAGGCCACCGAGTTTGCGGCCGAACTCCTTCTCCCCAGTGCGACGCTTCGGGCGGAGTGGCCGCGGCACGTGACCGTCATGGGCCTGTTGGGACTGAAGGAACGCTGGGGCATGTCCATCGCAGCCCTCATCCAACACGGTTACCGCAACGAGCTCCTTGACGACGATCGTCGGGTGTCCCTCTTCAAGCAACTGTCGAATGGGCGTGACCCAAAGACTGGCGAACGCTGGCGGGTGCGTGAACCCGGCGCTACCTCGCGGACAGTCGAGCGACCTCTGCTCGTTGCCAACGCCATCGAGGTCGGGTTCGGGATATCGCCCGACCTGCAAGCGTTTCTCGGCGAGCTCCCGCCTGCACGATCGGGCGAGTGGTACTCGGAGTTCCTGCTGAACTTCGCAACGGGGTGGTCGAGGAGCATGCGCGCCCAGTTGGAGGCAGCAGCGACTGAGCGTCTGGACAACGTGCTTCCCTTGCGGCGCTAACCAAGACGACGCCGCCCCCTGCATCAGACTTGGCGGCTGGGGGCGGCGTCAGGCTGGGCGCGGCCTCGTGCCCGACCCAAGCCTACCGATCCTGATCCTCCATGAAACCGTCCGGCAGCGCTTCGAGCAGAGCCCTGACCGCGATGTCGTACTCGTTGAACGCGTGGGCGTAGAAGTGTGGCGTCATGTGGTCCGGCGACGCGTCCGCGAAGGCGCTCACGAGCTCACGGAGTTCTTCGAGGATGCTTCGGAAGTCTCCTGGCCGATTGCCGGGAGCGGGCGGTCGCTGGCCGGATCCGGGCTCAGTCGTTTCCATACTCGGGCTCCCAGTAGTCTCCGACGTCGGTTGTCGCCTCGAACGTTGCTGGTAGGCCCGCGGAGTCGACGAGTTCGAAGGAGTCGAGCACCAGTCGACACCGGTCGCAGCTGAAGTACTCCGCGCCGACAGTGAGCTCCATCCATGAGTCGTAGTCGTCCTCGCTGACCTGCTCCACCTCGTGCTTCGCAGCCTCGACGTCCTCGCCCTCAAGTTTCCCGTCGGCGCCGCAAGCGGGACACTCGGTTGAACCTGAGTAGGAGAGCCCGGCGGAGAGATCGCCGGCCCGGTACTGAGCCCACTGCTGGGCTTCGGTCGCCCGCATCTGTCCGGATTGGTAGAGACCCAGGCGTTGGCGCGCCCTTTCGATCAGCATCTCGCGTCGGTGCTCGATGTTCTGCTTGTTCTTCGTGAGGTGGTCCTCAACGATCCTTACACGGTCGGAGCCAACCAAGTCCTCCAGGACGCGGTCGCACGCATTGACGAGTATGTGGGCCTGCGCCCAGAAGCGGGGCCACCAGGCGTCCGGGGGTATCGGCGTGAAGTTGGGGGCTGCGGCGTGAAGGTAGTCGTTCCTAGCGCTGGCGATGGCTTTGGACTCCTTCTCACTGAAGGGCTTGAACGCACGAGCACATCGCGCAAACAGGGTCTTTGCCTGCACGGAGGTGAACCGCACATCTCCTTCGACGAGACCACTTGCGACAAGGAGGCTGTTGCCCTCCTCGGTGGGCACGGCGATGAGCACGGGCGAGACCTTCGCCAAGGCAGCCTTGGCAAGGAGCTCCAGAGCGAGAGAGGCCCACAGCGCCTGCTCGTCAAATTGTCGAGACTCATCGTCCATCGCATGGTTGAGGAACAGCTTGGCTTTGACGAAGAGCGCATCGGGATCCCAGGGCTTGCTCATCGTCCCTCCAGGGTGAAGGCGATCCGGTGAACCGTCCGCGACGCGATGTCGTTGGTGTCGGCGACGGCCCGCCGGCCGTGAAGGGCCTTGCGGTTGTTGATCAGCAGGATCTCGCGTGAACGATGCCATGTGTGGTCCTCGGCGGACTCCTCGGCTTCCGAGAAGAAACTCGGCCGCGCACTTGGCTCGTTGATCGCACGGAACCATGCACGTGGGGTCGTAGCGAACACCGCGCCCGTCCCCGGACGTCGTGAGGAACCGATCCGGTCCACTGCTGACCAGGAAGACGCCGTTGAGCAGCGCGTCCCACGGGACGCCGCCTGAGCCCGTCGGCAGACGCCACAGCTTCGTGGGAGTCGAGTTCGGTTCATCGACCACCAGAGCGATCCAATCCGGTGGCCGCCGAAGGTGAGCTCCATCCGTATGCAAAGGCTGCTCCCCGAGTCCATGGACGGCGCTGAGAGAGTTGGGTGCCGCGTCGGCTTGAGACTGGGGCCGTAGGGCGCTCAAGGCAGAGTCGCTGGAGCGCATTGGGACCTCAGTCCAGCCTTGACGTGCGGCCGCTGCCCGCAGCTCGTAGACGGTTCCGACCCCAGGCGCCCACGAGTCACTCGCCGCCTTGGCCAGAGCGGGCAGGTCGAGTGTCATCTCTGTCGCCGAGTCCGGACGGGAGCGGTCAGTAGCGGGGAAGTCAGTTGCTGGTATGAGGAGAAGAGGACTTCTTGCCGACGGAGGAAGTTGGGGCACTTCTCCTTGAGTCCGAACGCTGCATCGACCAAACGGTCGAGTCGCTCGTGAGCCTCGCGAACCGAAGGGGTCATCCCTCCGGGCCGATAGTGGTCCTCAAGGGAGAGGTTCGGATGCTCGGCTCGAGCCGCAAGGATCGCGTCACCGGCTGCTTCGATGGCACGTCGTCGGTCCGCCTCGATATGCGGTAGGGGGAAGTTGTTCCACGTGATAGTGCTGGAGAAGGACAGCCGTGACTCCAAACGGCCGCCGACGGTCTTCATCCAAGTGATGAACATTGACGAAGATGCCACTGCGAAGATGAGTCCCGTTGGATCCGGTGCCCCGTAGACCTTGTTGCTGATGATCGCCCCATCATCGAGGTGCCCGACCGGCAAGTAGTCGCGGTTCTCGCTGGAGACCTCGGGGATGCAGACGATCGGCTTGTCGGCGGTGATGCCGAACTGTCTGAAGAGATGGTCGTGCGGGTAGTCGCGCGTCGTGGCCGCCTTGCTCTTGAGACGTTCCTCACGGACTCCGGCCACGCGGCGCCGGAGTTCAGGGCTGCGCTGGATCTCGGCTGGAGTGGCACCTACGAGCCAAAGGCAC
This sequence comes from Nocardioides sp., assembly GCA_037046605.1. Classification (GTDB taxonomy): domain Bacteria; phylum Actinomycetota; class Actinomycetes; order Propionibacteriales; family Nocardioidaceae; genus Nocardioides. The sequence goes on along the minus strand of JBAOHF010000035.1, from coordinate 5,059 downwards.
CAGCGCTCCTTGCCCTCGATGAGTTCCCTCGAACCGATGTAGGGCCTGAGGTACTTCATGGCATCCGGATCCCGCCGAATCGCTTCGATCTGTTCTGGCTCAACGATGAGGTGGCCACCGTCACTCGGCTTGGAGCCGTAGTCAACTTTCGGCAGCACCGATGAGATGGGGGTTGTGCGTTTGTCAGTGAGGACGTTTGGTCCGTCGACCAGATAGGCGTTTATCGCCGCCACTTGGAGTTCGCGGGGTTCAGCGCGCCAGTCCTCGTAGTCGAACAGTCGTGGCCTGCCCGTGGCCGCCTTGGTGAACCCGACAATGACGCAGTGGACCGCGGCTGCGTTGCTGGCCTCGGAGGTCCAGGCGAAGGTGCGATGGGCAAACTTGATGCGCCATCCGGCGTTGAAGATCTCGGAGAACAGCCGGTGGACTTGGTCCCCTTGGGTGATGGAGTTCGTCGTCACGAACGCCCACAGACCGTCGTGGCGGTTGAAGTACTGCAGCGCCCGTGCATGCCACCCGGTGACGTAGTCCATGCGGCTGAGGACCTTGTTGCCGCCCCAGGCGGCGTGCAACTCGGCGAGCTGTTCACCGGTGCGTGTGTGGTCACCCAGGAACGGTGGATTGCCGGCGACGACGGTGTCCTCGGTGGCCGGGCACACGGCCGACCAGTCGAGCTTGAGGGCATTGCCGACCACGATCGTGGCCTGTTCTTGGATGGGGAGCCGGTCGGGTGCCCAGCCGAGTGAGGCGGTGAGTTTGAGGTCGCACTGTCGGTCGATGAGGAACATGGCAGTTTCGGCGATCCGAGCTGGCCATTCGTCGATCTCGATCCCGTAGAAGTGGTCGAGGGTGACCTTGAGTCCGACGTTGGCCATGAGCATCGCTTGGTCGCCGGTGATCTGTTGGAGGCGTTCCATGATGGCGAGCTCGAGGTCGCGCAGTTCGCGGTAGGCGACGATGATGAAGTTGCCGCAGCCGCAGGCGGGGTCCATGTAACGGATGCGGCCGAGCTTGTCGCGCAGCTTGCGAAGCCGGTCGGCTTCGTACTTGCCAAGGGTCTTGACGTGCTCGAACTCGGCGCGAAGTTCGTCGAGGAAGAGCGGGTTGAGGGTCTTGAGGATGTTCGCTTCGGATGTGTAGTGCTCACCGAGTTCCCGGCGGGTCTTGGCATCGCGGACGGATTGGAACATCGAGCCGAAAATGGCTGGGCTGATGGTCTTCCAGTCCCGGTCGCAGGCGTCCAGGACCGCGGAGCGGAACTCGGCGTTGATCTCGGGCAGGCGGAGTCGTTCCTTGAAGATCCCGCCGTTGACGTACCGGAACCCGTCGAACGCGGCTGGAGCGTTTGCGCGGTCTTCGGGGCGGGTGTCGAGGTAGGCGAACAGGGCGGTGAGCTGGGCGCCGATGTCGGAGCCGTCGGGGTCGGTGTGGTCGAGGATGAAGTCCTGGAAGAGGTTCTCGGGCCACATGTCGGTGTCGTCGCCGAACATCAGGAACAGGATCCTGGCGAGGGTGACTGAGATTTCGTGGTCGCGCGCCTTCTCGTCGATACCGGCTGGGTAAGCCTTCTCCATCGCCGTGTAGAGCCGAGCCATGAGCTTGGAGGCGTGCTTGGTCTCGTTCTGTGCCTCGACGTCGAAGGCTTGACGAACCTTGGCCAGGACGGCGTTGCTGTCGAGGGTCACGTCGAACGGGAGGCGTATGACGTCAAGCTTGTTCGCGAAGCGGGGGTCGGTGTCGCCGGTGCGGTGCCGGTGCCGGCTGAGCCGGGTGGTGGTGCTGTTGCCGTTGGAGCGGCGCACGGGCCAGCGCCAGACCTGCTGGGAGTCGTCGTGGAAGATCAGGATGCGGTCGATGCTCGCCTGGGCCAGGACACGATCGAGCTCGGCTTCGAGTTTGGAGTCGGGTGCCTCGTCGACGACCCAGACACGGATGCCCTTGTACTGCGAGACGTTCGTCGCGGTGACATGCCGGTCGTTGTACTCGATGGTGATGGGCGGCTGGTCGGGGCGGGACCAGTTCAGGTCGTGAATGAAGAGCTGCTGGTACTGGTGCTGCTCGGCGCGTTCGATGAGTGGGCTGGTCATGCGTCCTGGACTCCTAGCGAACAGACGATCTTGATGGCGTCGTGGTCGGTGCTGCCGATGACGAGCCGGTCCTCGTCGTGCAGCTGGTTGATGAGATCGGCGAGATCGTCGAGGCTGTACTTGTGTCGGCGGGCCTGGGTCAGCCGCATCGTGGCGTGCTCGGTCAGCGGCTGCGCATGGAGTGCGTCGAGGGCGTCGGTTGCTTTCTGACCGAAGACGGTGCCGCCGAGGCGCTGCCAGGTCCACTTGCGGATCCCTTTGAGGTTTCCGGCGGCGATGGCTTCGGTCTTGAGGGTGCCTTGGACGAGGGTCTTCTCGCGTTCGAAGTGGTCGGCGCGTAGCGGGGCGGTGGGGGTGTCGGGGTCGGCCCGGAAGACGTGGAGGGCCTCGAGCGGGGTGAGGATGCGCTCTCCGGTGCTGTCGCTGGTGGCGAACGCGTCGACGCCGGAGGCGGTGGCGACGTAGCAGGTGACGCCGCCGTGCTCGTCGAGGCGCTGGTTGCGGGTGGAGTGGACCATGTCCTGCATGCGCAGGACCTTCTCGGTGACTGCGGGGAACTGGTCCTGGGCGCTGGACCACACCAGCCAGGCCTCGCTGACAGAGTCGGCTTCGGCTTCGTCGTCGGTGTCGTCGTCGGTGACGCGGCCCTTGTAGAAGTCGTCGAGGATCTTGATCTCGCTGTCGCCGCCGAAGAACTTCTCGTCGGAGCCGAAGGCTTCGGCCGCGGCGCCGAGGCGGTCCTTGATGCGCTGGCGCAGGCGGATCTGTTGCTCGACCTTCTCGTGGGTGATCAGGTACAGGTGGACGGTGTCGGACTTCTGGCCGATGCGGTCGACGCGTCCGGCGCGTTGGATGATCCGGATGATGGCCCAGGGCAGGTCGTAGTTGACGATGATGTGGCTGTCCTGCAGGTTCTGTCCCTCGGAGAGCACGTCGGTGGCGACGAGGACGTCGATTGGGTCGTCGACGGCGCGCACGTCGTCCTCGGATTGACTGGGCAGCTTGTTGGACAGGGGTGAGAACCGGCGGGCGATGTTGGCTGGGTTGTCGGTGTCGCCCGTGGCCAGGCCCACGCTGGGGATGCCGGCGTCGGTCAGGGCCTCGGTGATGTACTCGGCGGTGTCGCTGTACTCGGTGAAGACCAGGACCTTCTCGCCTGCGTGCTCGTTGGTCAGCAGGTCGACCAGGGCGTTCATCTTGGAGTCGCGGGTGGAGTCCCAGTTGCCGAACCGGTCGAGCAGCTCGGTGATGGTGGCGTTGTCCTTGGCGAGGTCCTTGCGCAGGGCGGGCTTGAACACGGTGGTGTTGACCCATTTGGTCTTGGCCGGCAGGGACTTCTTCAGGGTGTCGTAGCGGGTGGCGACGCTGCCGTGCAGGTCGCCGTCGCCTTCGATGTCCTCGTCTGTGACGGCGATCTGCTTGTCGGTGAATGAGCCAAGGGGGATCGGGAGCTGGTGGTCGATGGCGTGGATGAACAGCTCGTTGCGGGCTCGCTGCCGCTGCAGCGAGAGGATGAAGGAGTGCCCGGAGGAGGAGAGCCGCTTGAACAGGCTGATCCGCACGAAGCCGCTGACGTTGCCGCGTCCGGAGCGGATGTCGTCGAGGTTCTTCGTGTCGGCGGGTGTGTGCAGCGCTTTTGGGTTGTCGTAGTCGGCGAGCCGGTACCGAGGGAGGATCAGGTCCCGGATGGCGTCCAGGGTGGTGTCGTCCTCCATGAGCGCGGCCGGGTCGTCATCGCTGAAGGCGTGGCTCAGCGGTGTGGCGATGCGGGTCGGGAAATGGAACTTCTCGCCGTTGGCGAACTCGAGGTACTCACGCTCCTCGAGGCTCCCGTCATGGCCGATAACCTTCTCCTTCTTCGCAGTTCGCTTGATGAAGGAGCGAGTTCGACGCACCAGGTGATCACTCATGAGGCGCTTCCAGTCCTCGGGTTCCTCGGACTTGCGGAAGGCAGTGAGCGTGTTGATCTTGCCGTCGACCTTGGTGGCGATGTTCGGGTCGCGACGCAGCGCCTCAGCGGGGACGATGCCGAGATCGTCGTCCTCGTCGATGAACAGGCCGATCTGGTTGGCGACGTCGGTGAACGCGAGGTTGTACGGGGTGGCCGTGAGCAGCAGGACCTTCGAGCCGTTGGTGCGGATGTACTGGTGGATCGCGTCGTAGGCGATGGTGGCGTTGTTGCGCAGGTTGTGGGACTCGTCGCAGATGACGAGGTTGAACCGCTTGAGCTCGGGCAGGACCTTGTCGGCCATGGAGTAGGGGACGACACGACCGTTGATGTCGTACGCCTCGAGGTGCTCCTCCCACATCGCTTGCAGGTTCTTGGGGCAAAGCACGAGCGTGGAGTAGTCCTCGGCGGCTTGGAGCATCAGGGCGGTGGCGACCGCGGTGAGGGTCTTGCCGAGGCCGACGACGTCGCCGAGCATCGCGCCGCCCCGGCGGACGATGCGCCGGGAAAGGGTGCGCACCGCGCTCTCTTGGTAGTCCAGGCAGCAGGTCGCTCATCGACTTCGGCAGGACGTAGCCCATGCCGTCGCGGGCGTCCTGGGACAGGGAGTGGCAGACCTTGAGGTAGACCTCGAACGGGGTGGGCTGGGACTCGTCGGCCCAGGAGTCTTCGATCAACTCGATGATCTCGGCGGTGATGTCGAGCGAGAACCGGTCGGTCCAGCGTTCGTCGAACCACATGGCGAGCTTGCTGGTGGCGTCGGAGTCCTGGACGTCGATGTTCAGTTCGAGGTTGCGGTACAGGCCCGCGCCGGTGAGGTTGGAGGAGCCGACGTAGGCCCAGCGGGAGCCATGCTTCTTGCTCGGCGCGTGGAAGATGTAGGTCTTGCCGTGAAGGGGCTTTTCGGTGAAGACCTTCATGGCGACCACGCCCTTCACGCAGTTGCCGCTTGAGCGTTTGGAGGGTGGACTTGGCCCTCGGTCGTCGCCAGGCCCCGCATGAGCTGGTTGCGCAGGTGCGCGAC
>JBAOHF010000034.1:0-43538 GCA_037046605.1 Nocardioides sp. | reverse complement strand
CGTCCTCAAGACCGGCAAGGAGGCCGAGGTCTTCCTCCTGGAGCGCGCGGTCCCCGGTGAGCGCGGGGTGGTGATGGCCGCCAAGCGCTACCGCACCGCCGAGCACCGCGACTTCACCCGCTCGGCCAGCTACACCGAAGGCCGCCGGACCCGGCGCAGCCGTGATGCCCGAGCGATCGCCAAGAAGACCGCTCACGGACGCGCCGTGGCAGCGGGCCAGTGGGCCATGGCCGAATGGGGGGCACTGGTGCGGCTCTGGTCGGCTGGGGTCGCGGTGCCCTACCCCGTCCAGCTCGACGGCACCGAACTGTTGATGGAGCTGATCACCGACGAGGCCGGCGATCCCGCCCCGCGGCTGGCCCAGACCCGCCCGGACTCCGCGCTGCTGGCCGACTACTACGAGCAGATCGTGGACGCCATGCGCGCGCTCGCCGACGCCGGCTGGGTGCACGGCGACCTCTCGCCGTACAACCTGTTGGCGACCGGCTCCCGAATCGTGCTGATCGATCTGCCGCAGGTGATCGACTTGGCAGCCAACCCGGCCGGCTTCGACTTCTTGCTGCGCGACTGCCGCAACGTCTGCAACTGGTTCAACTCCCGGGGGCTGGCCGTCGACGAGCAGGAGCTGTTCGGGGAGCTGGTCGCGCGCGGGTTCTGAATCCTCCGGCGTCCCCACGGCACCGATCCGACCCACGCCGTGCCGATCCGGGGGCGGTTTAGGGTGACCGGGTGAAGAAGATCCGTGGGCGGCTGGTCGACGTCGACTCGGTGGCCGAGTTGGATCGTCGAATCGCAACCGGCGTGCGCAGACTCACCGGCTGGCACCTGGTCGGCCTTGACCTGAGCGCCCACGGCGGCTGGCTACGTCGCGTGGATGTCGCCGGGGCGCTGTTCCTCGGTTGTCGGCTCCAGCCCGGGGACGAGCAGTCGTTGCGTTCGCGCGGTGCCGTGGTCTTCCCCGAGCCTCCGGGATCGCCCGTGGAGGCTTACCGGAGCAGCCTCTACACCCCGGCCGAGCTCTACGGCGACGACGGGTACGAGCACTCGCTCGATGCCCGCGCCTATGCCTGGTCGCACCGGCCCACCGACCGGGAACGTGCCTTGGCCCAGGCACTTCACGACCATGCGATCGATGAAGCCCTCGGCGGCTGGGTGGCCGAGCAAGTGGCCGCCGGTCGTCCTCTGGTCGGCGTGATGGGCGGCCACGCCCTGACCCGCGCCGAGCCGGCATTCGCAGAAGCCGCGCGGCTCGGCCAGCTGATCGGCGCCTCGGTCACCGTCGCCACTGGAGGTGGCCCTGGTGCGATGGAAGCGGCCAACCTCGGTGCCCGGCTGGCCCATACCGACGCGGGCTTCCTGTCCGAGGTACTAAGCCGGATCGCTGTGGTGCCGAGCTATCACCCCGACATCCATGCCTGGGCGTCGGTGGCCCTCGAGGTCACCGCCGAACTGACCGACCCCGGGGTGAGCCTCGGCGTGCCCACCTGGCACTACGGCCACGAGCCGCCGAACGTATGGGCTACCGCCGTGGCGAAGTACTTCACCAACGCGCTGCGCGAGGCGGTGCTGCTGCAGATCTGCGACGCCGGCGTGATCTTTCTCCCGGGTGCGGCAGGCACCGCCCAGGAGATCTTCCAGGATGCCTGCGAGAACTATTACGCCGATCCGGGCGCGGTGGCGCCGATGGTGCTCGTGGGTCGGCGGCATTGGACCGAGACCGTCCCCGCCTGGCAGTTGCTGGAAGGGTTGGCCGCCGAGCGGCCCCTCGCCGAGCACATCCACTTGGTCGACTCCGTCGAGGAGGCGGCCGAGGTGATCCTCGGCGGCTGAGCCGCGGTGGTCGTCGACGCCAGGTGGCAGCTGCTCAGACCAGCTTGACGATGATGTCGTGCAGGCTCTCCCCGGCGTGGGCGACGCGGTCGCCGGCGTTGGACAAGTGTCTGTAGATCTCGCGGCGCTTGAAGATGTCGATCACTTGCGCGAGCGTGGCCGGGCCCGAGGGGCCGTCAATCTTTCCGAGGGACTTCATCTGGCTCTCGACATCGAAGAGGTCCGAGAGCGCCTTGCGATAGTGCTTCTCGATGTCACGCTCGGCGGAGCGGGCCGCTTGGGCATACTGCTCGGCTTCGGAGGTCTGCGCTGCGAGCAGGCCGTAGCCCGTATCCAGAGCTTGGGCGCCTTGCAGGAGCTTCTCGGCCATCGCGCGGGTGTGCCGGTCGGGATCGACGTGCAGGACCTCCATCTCGCGGACTGTCGACTTCGCATACCCGAGCAAGTGATCGAGGGTCGCGATCGCGCGATAGAGATCCTCGCGATCCATCGGGGTGGAGAAGGCGCTGTTGAGCGCGGCCATACTGCGATCGCGCATCTCGTCGCTCTCGCTCTCCAGCCGCTTGACCGCCCGAGCAAGCGTCGTACTCCCGTCGCTCATGTATTCCACCAGCGTCTCCATGCCGCGCACGGCTTGCTCGGACTGCGCTTTGAGCAGGCCGTAGAAGTCGGGGGTCTTCGGGAAGACCCGGCCGACCAGCCGCCCGAAGGCTCCACGCGGGCTGGATAGGTCGGTTTGCAGTTCGCTCATGTGGGTTCTCCTTGAGAGGTTTCGCGGCTTATCGCCAGACCAGCCAGATCACGCCGTACGCCGAAATCGCCACCACCGCGGCACCCGGGATGGTCACCAGCCACGTGCTCATGATTTCGCGGGCTTTGGACCAGCGCACCCACTTCGGATGCTCACTCGCGCCGATGCCCATGATCGAAGAGCTGACCACGTGCGTGGTGGAAACGGGTGCCCCGAGCAGGGAGGCCAGGTAGATCACGCTGGCCGAGGTGAGTTGGGCATCCAGGGCATGCAGCGGGCGCACCTTGTAGATGCCGAAGCCGACGGTCCGTACGATCCGCCAGCCACCGGACAGGATGCCCAAGGTGATGGCCGAGGCACAGGTGACGATCGCCCAGAACGGTACGGCGAACTCGTCGAGGAAGCCGCCCAGGAGCAGCACCATCGTGATGATGCCCATCGACTTCTGAGCGTCGTTGGCCCCGTGGGAGAAGGCCAGCCAGGCGGACGTGACCCACTGGGCACGCCGGAGTTGCCGGTTTGCCGAGGGCCGAGCACGCATCAACAATCGCGACATCAGCCGGTGGATGAGGAAGCCCACCCAGAAGCCGATGATCGGGGACAACACCAGGCCGAGCAGCACCTTGGTCACCCCGTGCACCTCGCCGTGGGCGAGTTCGGCGAACCCCCACAGCACATGACTGGGCCCGGCAGAGACCACCACCGCCCCGACCAGCCCGCCGACCAGTGCGTGCGACGAGGACGACGGGATGCCCGCCGCCCAGGTGCCGAGGTTCCACACGATCGCGCCGACGATCCCGCACAAGGTCACCGTGACCGCTCGTTCTGGTGGCAACGCGGAGACATCGACGAACTTGCCGACCGTGTTGGCCACGGCGGTACCGCCTAGAACCGGTCCGAGGAACTCGAAGAACGCCACCAGCACCACGGCTTGGATCGGGGTCATCGCCCGCGAAGCGATCACGGTGGCGATGATGTTCGAGGCGTCGTGGAAACCGTTGGTGTAATCGAAGAGGACCACGAAGACGATCGCGAGAACGGCCAGAACCGTGAGGGTGGACATCCCCTCCGACGCTATTGCCGTTTCCCAGCTTGGGAAGGGCCGGAAGTCTCTACCGTGCGGACCTCACGAGCCGATGGCTCGACGAAGAGACTCGCGCGAAGGCGTCATTCAGCCGCGGCGAGCTGCCCGCAGGCGCCGTCGATCTCCCGGCCGCGGGTGTCGCGGACGGTCGTCGGCACGCCCTTCGCCTCGAGTCGGCGGACGAACTCGCGTTCGTCGCGCGGGTCGGAGGCGGTCCATTTGGACCCGGGTGTGGGGTTCAGCGGGATGAACCCCGCTTGGCATGCACCCACGGTTCACAAAGCCGGGTGCGGACGCGATGCGCAACATGAACATCGCCGTCCTGCGCGTCACTACGCCGCTATCAACCAAACTCGTTCGCAAGCACATCCTTCATGACTGATGATTGTTCGGTGTCAGACCTGCCCTCACGCCAACTGCTGCTGTACGACGCAGCAACCCGCTGGAATGCGCCGCCCATGTGGCGTGGCCCCGAGGACGTCATCGAGGCTGCCTGCAACTGTCTCGTCGACGGTATCGACAGTCCTAGTCTTCGACTTCTCGCTGGTGCGTCGCCGAAGGATCCTGCACAGGAGATCGAAGGCCTGGTATGGGCGACACTGCAGGAGCTTGGACTCCCTGAGCCTGGAACGATGCCGCGCACCAAGGTCATCGGTAGCGACGGCAAGGTCCTCCCACGCCTAGCTCGCGACTCGGTTTGGTTCGAGGTGCGAAACACTGAACCTGAACTGACTGGACACGAGGTGCTCGTCTACGTCAACGAGGTGGAGATGACACGCCTCGGGGCTGGCATGGGCATGGATCCCTTTGATCTTCTCATCCCTGAGAACCGACTCATCGCGACAACGACACCTCATCAGGTAGGCATCGCGCGTTGCGAATGCGGCGAATACGGATGCGGCTCGACTGATGTCGTGATTGTTCGCGACGAGGGCGCCGTGCACTGGGACTGGGAGTTCGAAGCACCTATCCGCGGCGGCGTGTCCTTCAAGGCAGACGAGTACGACGCGGAGGTCGAACGGCTTGGTGCCGACCGATCATGGGAACGACCCGAGGACACCACTGCACGACTGATCCTGACTGGAGCAGATCGCGAGCACCTGGCCTCCATGGACATGCGACTCGACTGGGTTGCCAAGGACCACGCCGACCACGACTTCCTTAAGGTTGCCCTCTACCTAGGCGACTCCGACTGGAACTCAGAGAAGCCCGGCTATCAGGTGTTTCTACGCTTGCCACGCAAAGGACGCACGCCTCAGGAGGTTGCAACCGAAGCCCTGGGGCTCCTCGCCGACGACCCACGCAACTGGTCCGTTGGGTGGCATGCGACCAAGCGCGGCACAGCTGTCCCGCCCAGCCTCGCTGGACGCAAGTGGCACCAAGAGAGCATCGGGCTTGCTGTACCCGAACCCAAGAGGCCTGCCCGTCGCTTCTGGCGTCGCAGGAGGTAGCAGCATGGACACATGCGAAAGCGCTTAAGGGGCCTACCTGGCCAGTTGAGCACGACGACAGGGGCTACGACTTCTCGAAAGCGCCGCTCACGCGGCCTTCGTTGCCGCGTCGATGACGCTGGCCAACTCCTTCGGCGTCATGGTGTCCACGGAGAACTCCTTTGCCTTTGCAACCACTTCCTTGTCCTGGGTGACGATTACCCAGTTATCCGAGAAGAGGTCCTCACTGCTGAGCACGACGGCTAGGGCAACGAGGATCGGATCGGCAGTGCCCTTGTAGTTGTAGAGGTCGATGAACTTCGTGTGGCCCACGGGCACGGTCTTCATCACGTCCGTGAGTTGCTCGAGCATGGCAGGTGTCATCTCGATGGTCAGAGGTCCGAGCAGCTTGGCATGCTTGGCACGCCGTGACTCGTGGGCGACCTCGGCGGGCACGCGACAGTGCTCGCGGAAGAAGGCGGACTTCTTCCTGTCTCCAAGGGGGCCGAGAGCGTTGTTGTCGATGAGGTACATCGTCATGGCTACAGCCCCGCCCTGTAGTCACTGATGGCACGGTCACCGCGGTACGCGTTGGAGAACATGACACGGCAGAAGTCGCCCGTCCTGATGGTGCCCGAGTCGTAGAGGGCGAGCATGCGCCGCGAGCACTCATGCCCGTTGAACTTCCTGAAGGCGTTCATGGGAAGCATCCTGTTGCGGGGCGTCTTCTCGATCTTGTCGAAGGCATCCTTCAGATCCGTGAGGTGCTTTTCGGCCTCGTCGCGGGTCAGGAGCTTAAGGCGCTGGGCGCGCATCACTACAGCACTGGGCGTCACCTGGAAGACGTTCGATGCCGCCGTGATGGCATCAAGGTCGCTCAGATCCGCGCGACGGAAGTCTCTTTCAGGCATAAGAATCTCTGCCGCCAACTCGTACTCCCGCTTCGACCTCTCCTCGGTGGTGTGACCGCTGTAGGTAACCGTGGCGAACCGTCCACGGGCAACCAGCACGGCCATCAGCGTGAGGGTGAAGATGCGTCGGCCAGTGGGTTCGAAGGCCTCCCCCTCGTCGCCGCTTGCGATGAAGATGAAGGGAAGCTTGGCGTCCTTCACCGTCATGCCGCTAAAGATCTTGCCCTTGGGCAACTGCTGCGGCATGAGGTCCTGCACGCTCTGCGCCACGAGGATGTTCTGAGCCTCCAGCTTGTCCACCAGGAGACCGAGCGCATCGCCCTTGTTCTTGGCGCCACGGAGTTCGGTCGCCCCGAGCTGCAGGGCATCCATCAACTTGGCCGCGTCCTCGGCGATGGGCGCCTTGGACTTCTTGAGCATCCCGACGATGGGGTTGCGGTCGAGTGTCTTGTCCTTCTTCATCCAATCCTGCTTGAACTGGATGTTCTTGACGATGAGCTCCACCTGGGCCAGGTCGACGTGGTGCCGCGAGTTCATGGAGAACTCACGCTTGGCGCTAAAGCCCTCCAGCAGCCGCTTCTGCTTGATGCGCAACTGCTCATCCACCACATCGCGGGGCGCGAAGAACAGGGGGTAGGGAATTTCCGCCATGCAGGCATGCTTCACCAAGTCCTTGAAGGAGATGGAGCCCTTGTCCATCGCCTTCGTGATCGGCGCATAGCTACGGACGACCGACTGCTCAAAGAGCGCTTCGAACACTCCGCGATCGATCGGCGTCGGGACGCGGTCGATCATCACGTTTATGGACATTCACGTCACCGCCTCCCTTCTTGTTGACGGCCGTACTCCAATTTGCGCCCGCGGTCACCGCTCCCCTGCACGACACGCCGAACAAGCATCGGGCATGCCTGACCTCCGTGTTGTCAGTTTCGGCCAAGCGTCGACGCGACGCCATCAGGCGGATGCGTGCCGACCCGAACGAAAGACAGCACCTCTTCCAGCACGCCATCGAACTCCTCGTTACCCAAGAGGTCGAAGTGCTTCGCCACTACCAAGCCGTCAGCCTTGCGCGCGACGTCTAGGTCCAGTTCACCCGACACCCAGGCAACGATGCTGGCGAGGTGACTCTCGTTCTCACAGTCAGCGGTGATGACGGGCTGCCCGTAGTTGTCCTTGATCGGACTCACCCTCCATACAAGGAGTAGGTCGTCCCACTCGCCTTGTCGGGAGGCAATCGCTTGACGAAGGCAGTCGAGGTCGACCCTCTTCTCAAACATCGACTGCCAATCGGTTGTACTCATGCTGGGACCACTGACGGCGTACTTCCTCGAGCGACGGGTACTCGCTGATGTGCGGTGCATGCGACGAACACTTCTGACCGAAGTAGTCAGGACGTGCAGTTCGTGAACAGCGCGCACCGTTCGGCTTCAGCGCAGTGCACTGCAGCTTCGCCACGGCATCCTTCATCAGCCGCTTGCGCACCTGCTCGGTCTCGAACCAGATGCCCATGCCGCGAGCTTGGCGCTCTTCCTTGGTCAGGTTCAGAGCGTCAAGGGCTGCAATCTGCTCCCCGTAGCGGAGGTGGAGGAGGCGAAACTCTTCAAACCACTCGGGTGGAGGCAACTGCTTGCGTGGCATGAGCCAACGATAGGTCCAGCCGAGCTACTCGGAAGCGGCGAGCTGCCCGCAGGCCCCGTCGATCTCCCGGCCGCGGGTGTCGCGGACGGTCGTCGGCACGCCCTTCGCCTCGAGTCGGCGGACGAACTCGCGTTCGTCGCGCGGGTCGGAGGCGGTCCATTTGGACCCGGGTGTGGGGTTCAGCGGGATCAGGTTGACGTGGACCCATCCCCAATCGCCGCGCTCGGTGAGCAGGTCGCCGAGCAGATCGGCGCGCCAGGCGTGGTCGTTGATGTCGCGGATGAGGGCGTATTCGATCGAGACCCGGCGCTTGGTCGCTTCGGCATAACCCCAGGCGGCGTCGAGCGCCTCGCCGACGGTCCACCTCGTGTTGATCGGCACGAGTTCGTTGCGCAGTTCGTCGTCCGGCGCATGCAGCGACAGGGCCAGGGTGACCGGCGGCATGTCCTCGGCGAGCTGCTTGATCCGCGGCACCAGGCCGACCGTCGAGACCGTGACATGCCGGGCAGACAAGCCGAGCCCTTCCGGCTCGGGATCGGTGAACCGTCGTACGGCGCCCAGCACCGCCTTGTAGTTGGCCAGCGGCTCCCCCATGCCCATGAAGACGACATGCGAGAGCCGACCGGGACCGCCGGGGACCTCGCCTCTCGCCATCGACCGGGCACCGGCGACGACCTGCTCGACGATCTCGGCCGTGCTCAGGTTGCGGGTGAGGCCGCCTTGCCCGGTCGCACAGAACGGACACGCCATGCCGCAGCCGGCTTGGGAGGAGACGCAGATGGTGGCGCGATCGGGATAACGCATCAACACCGACTCGACCAGGGCTCCGTCAAAGAGCCGCCAAAGCCGCTTTCGGGTGGTCCCCTTGTCGGCGACCTGCTCGGTCAACGAGGTCATCAGCGAAGGCAACAACGCGGCCACCAGTTCACCGCGCTGACCAGCCGGAAGATCTGTCATCTGCTCGGGATCGTCGACCAGCCGACCGAAATAGTGGTGCGACAGTTGGGTCGCACGGAACGCGGGCAAGCCCGCCTCGGCCAAGAGTTCGCGGCGGCCGGCGAGATCGAGATCGGCCAGGTGTCGCGGCGGCTTGGCCCGACCCTTCGGCGGATCGAAGACCAACGGCAACTGGGTCACTGCTGCAACTCTCGACTGGCCATGATCCAGACGACCAGGGCAGAGACACCGACCACCACGACCGCGGTCACCAACATGCCGAAGATCATGTAGCGGGCGAACACACGCGCCTTGGGCCAGAAGAGCAACCCGACCGGAACCACCATCGTGGTGGCGAGCAGCGGCCACAGTTCACGAGCGACGCGGTACTCGAAGAGCGCGCGCATCACACCGAGGAAGATCGGCGGCACCAGCGCGACGAATGCGAGTCCGGTGAAGAAGCCGACGATGCGGGTGAAGGTCGGATGATCGCGATGCCACCAGTCGGGGTGTTCCAGCCGGGTGCCGATGGACCCCTCCTCGGGGCGGCTGAGCGGCTGCGAGTCGGGTGCGGGCTGGTGCGTCATGGTTGCCTCAGGTGAAGACGAGATAGTGGAGCAGGAGCCAGGTCGGGGCGATCGTGGCCAGCAGAGAATCAAGCCGATCCATAAGACCGCCGTGACCCGGCACCACCTGGGACATGTCTTTGATCCCGAGGTCGCGCTTGATGACCGATTCGCACAGGTCTCCCAGGGTAGCCATGCAGACCGCGATCAAGCCCAAGGCAATGCCGATCCAGTCCGCCGCGTCGAACATGAATCGCACCGAGGCCCAGCCGACCACGACACATGCCAAGGCGGAGCCGGCAAAGCCTTCCCACGACTTCTTCGGGGAGATCACCGGCGCCATCTTGTGCTTGCCGAAGAGCACCCCGGCGGCGTACCCGCCGATGTCGGAGGCGATGGTCACCAAGATGAAGGTGATCACCCCACGGACCCCGTTGTCGAAGCGGGCGAAGTCCCAAGCGCCACCTTCGGCCAGCATCAGCGCCACGAACGAGCCGAGGAAGGGCACATAGATCAACGTGAACACCGCAGCCGTGGCGTTGGCGACGTAGCCATCGACCCCTCGGCGTAGCAGCCACAGCATCACCACGAGTGCCGAAACGGCGGTCATCGTGACCAGCGCGGGCGCGCCGAAGAAGTAGGCCACGAGCACCATCAGCACCCCACCCACCATCAGCGGTTGTTCGGGGATGTCGATGCCCTTGACCGAGAAACCGCGATGGAGCTCCCAGACCGCGACCACCATGGCGATCGCGACGATCAGCAGGAAAGCGGGCTTGTAGAAGGCGAGGGAGGCAGCAATGGCCGCGAGCAGTACGACGGCTGAACCCACCGCGGCGGGAAGGTCGCGCCCTGCCTTGCCATGAGGGGAGGCGGGCGGTGTCGACCCCGCGGGTGCGGGGGGCGGGGTGGCTGTCATCGTCGTTGGGCTGGCATCGTCGTCGGGCGCGCGGCGGAGGTCTCAGACCTCCAGCAGCTCGCTCTCCTTGTGCTTGAGCAGATCATCGATCAGGTCGGTGTGCTTCTTGGTCAGACCGTCGAGTCGCTTCTCCGCGGCAGCCACGTCGTCCTTGCCGGCGTCGCCGTCCTTGTCGAGCTTCTCCAGCATCTGCTTGGAATGGCGGCGTACGTTGCGGACCGCGACGCGGCCCTCCTCGGCCTTGTGACGGGCGACCTTGATGAACTCCTTGCGGCGTTCCTCGGTCAGCTCCGGGAAGACGCAGCGCAGCACCTTGCCATCGTTGGCGGGGTTGACCCCGAGATCCGAATCGCGGATCGCGCGCTCGATCGCACCGACCGCGCTCATGTCGTAGGGAGCGATCAACACGATCCGCGCCTCGGGCGTGCTGAACGACGCGAGCTGCTGAATCGGGGTCGGGGTGCCGTAGTAGTCAGCGGTGATTCTTGCTGAACATCGACGGGTTGGCCCGGCCGGCCCGGATCCCGCCGAACTCCTCGCGCGTGGACTCGACCGACTTGTTCATCTTGTCGTCGGCGTCGGCCAGGATCTCCTCGATCACTTCGCTGCTCCTTCGTTGTCGCTCGGCTCAGACGGTCGCCCGCGCCGGTCGTCGGTCCCGTGACTTACGCGGTGACCAGGGTGCCAATCTTCTCACCTGCGACGGCGCGGGCGATATTGCCGTGCTCGGACAGGTTGAAGACCACCATGTGCATGTCGTTGTCACGGGCCAGGCTGGCGGCTGTGGCGTCGGCCACCTGGAGACCGCGAGAGAGGAACTCGTCGTAGGTCAACGTCTCGAACTTGGTGGCCGCGGGGTTGCGGCGCGGGTCGTCGTCATAGACACCGTCGACGCCCTGCTTGCCCATCAAGATCACTTCGGCGTGCACTTCGAGCGCGCGCTGAGCGGCGACCGTGTCGGTGGAGAAGTAGGGCATCCCGGCGCCGGCGCCGAAGATGACCACGCGCCCCTTCTCCAAGTGACGGATCGCGCGTCGCGGGATGTAAGGCTCAGCGACCTGCCCCATCGTGA
Source organism: Nocardioides sp. (assembly GCA_037046605.1). Lineage (GTDB taxonomy): Bacteria > Actinomycetota > Actinomycetes > Propionibacteriales > Nocardioidaceae > Nocardioides. The sequence continues at coordinate 32,401 of JBAOHF010000034.1, read as the reverse complement.
TCGCGCTCTGGACGCGCGTCTCGACTCCCTGCTTCTCCAGGAAGTCCTGGAGCGCCAAGCAGTTCATCACAGTGCCCAGCATGCCCATGTAGTCGGCCCGGGAGCGGTCCATGCCCGCCTTCTGCAGCTCCGCGCCGCGGAAGAAATTGCCGCCGCCGACGACGATCGCCACTTGGACCCCGGAGCTCACCACGGCGGCGATCTCCTGGGCGATCCCCCGAACCACGACCGGATCCACGCCGATGCTGCCTCCGCCGAACACCTCACCGGAGAGCTTGAGTAGTACTCGCTTGTAGCCCGTCATCGTTCCACTTCCTTCTGTCCCCCGTGACCTGCTTCGGTCAGCGCAAAGGCCGGTCGGCTGGATCCAGAAGAGACCCGGCCGACCGGCCTTGCAGCGTTCATTGAGCGCGACCCTATCGAAGGATCAATCGGTCGGGACACAACGGCTGCCTGGTGGGCAGCCCATCCCGACCCAATTGGAATCAGGCGCCGACCTCGAAGCGGGCGAACCGCTGGATCGAGACACCGGCGTCGTCGAGCACTGCCTTGACCGACTTCTTGGACTCGGTGATCGACTCCTGCTCGAGCAGCACAACCTGCTTGAAGAATCCGCCCAGGCGCCCTTCGACGATCTTGGCGATCGCCTGCTCCGGCTTGCCTTCTTCGCGGGTGATCGCCTCGGCGATCGAGCGCTCGTGGTCGACGATCGCGGCCGGGACGTCCTCACGGGTGAGGTACTCCGCCTTCATCGCGGCGACCTGCATTGCGGCGCCGCGCGCGGCCTCGGCGTTGTCCCCGGTGAACTCCACCAGCACACCCACGGCGGGCGGCAGGTCGGCGGCACGCTTGTGCATGTAGGCCACGGTGGCGCCCTCGAAGTAGGCGACCCGGCCGAGCTGGATCTTCTCGCCGATGGTGATCGCGAGGTTCTCCACGACCTCGGCGACGGTCTTGTCGCCCACGGTCAGGGCGAGCACCGCGTCGCGGTCGCCGGCCTTGGCGGCGTCGGCGGCGTCGGCGATCTGCCGAGCGACGGTCACGAAGTCCTCACCCTTGGCCACGAAGTCGGTCTCGCAGTTGAGCTCGACCAGAGCGCCCCCGCTCTGGGCAACCAGGCCGGCGCTGGCCTCGCGCTCGTCGGCGCGCTTGGCCATCTTGGCCTGACCCTTGGTACGCAGGATGTCAGCGGCCTTCTCGAAGTCGCCTTCAGCCTCCTCGAGGGCCTTCTTGCAGTCCATCATTCCCGAGCCGGTCATGTCGCGGAGCTTCTTGACGTCGGCGGCGCTGAAGTTCGCCATTACTTATCTCTCCTGGAATTCGTGTGGTGTTCGGTGGAATACCTGAGGCGCGATGCGCGATCGCTCAGGAATCGGCCTTGGTCTCGGCGTTCACGAAACCGGCGGCCTGTGCGGCCTCGGCGGTGCGGAACCAGACCTCGGCCTTGGTGCGGGCGTACCACGGGCTCGACGGCGCGTGGAACTTCATCGAGTCCGCGTTGCCCTTGATGTCGAAGCCTTCGGGAGCCGAACCGTCGGCGTTGGCCGGGGCCGAGTCGGGGCCGTAGCCGCCGTCGGCCGGAGCCTCAGCGGCGACCTCGGCGAAGGCGACCGGCGCGTCGGCGACCGGCGCGTCGGCGACCGGGGCCTCGTCGGCAGCAACCTCGACAACCGGAGCTTCCTCAGCAACAACCTCGGCGGCCGCGGGGGCCTCGTCGGCAACAACTTCTGCAGCAGCATCGGCAGCCTCAACGACCGGAGCCTCAGCGGCCGGAGCCTCAGCGGCCTCAGCGGCCGGAGCCTCAGCGGCCTCAGCGGCCGGAGCCTCAGCGGCCGCGGCCTCGTTGGTCGCGAGCAGCTCCCGCTCCCACTCGGCCAAGGGCTCCTCGGCGCCGTTCTCCTCAACGCCGGTGCGAACACCGGAACGAGCGATCAAGCCCTCGGCGACGGCGTCGGCGACCACGCGGGTCAGCAGCCCGACCGCGCGGATGGCGTCGTCGTTGCCCGGAATCGGGAAATCGACCTCGTCGGGATCGCAGTTGGTGTCGAGGATGCCGATGATCGGGATCCGAAGCTTGCGCGCCTCTTCGACGGCGAGGTGCTCCTTCTTGGTGTCGACAACCCACACCGCGGAGGGGGTCCGGGTCATCTCACGGATGCCGCCCAAGGTCTTCTCGAGCTTGTCGCGCTCACGCTTGAGCTGGAGCAGTTCCTTCTTGGTGCGACCCGCGCCCGCCGGGTTGTCGAAGTCGATCTCGTCGAGTTCCTTGAGCCGGTTGACGCGCTGGTGCACGGTGGTGAAGTTGGTGAGCATGCCACCCAGCCAACGCTGGTTGACGTAGGGCATCCCGACGCGGGTCGCCTGCTCGGAGATCGCTTCCTGGGCTTGCTTCTTGGTGCCCACGAACATCACGGTGCCGCCGCGGGAGACGGTCTCCTTGATGAAGGCGTAGGTGCGGTCGATGTAGGCCAGCGACTGCTGCAGATCGATGATGTAGATGCCGTTGCGCTCGGTCATGATGAAGCGCTTCATCTTGGGGTTCCAACGACGGGTCTGGTGCCCGAAGTGAACGCCGCTCTCGAGCAGCTGGCGCATGGTAACGACGGCCATGATCTTCTCCTTGGGGCGGAGCTCCGCCCATCCAGTTGTCGCACCCGACTTTCGGATGCCCTGACGCTCACACGAGGAGTGACCCGACGGATCGGGACCGGGCTCCTCGCCCGCGGGCGCTCGAGAGCGGAAACTCTCGTCGCGGTCGGTGTGCGTGCGAAGTCAGATCCCTGTCCGGGCAGGCTGCTCGAACGGCAGGATCTGCTGGAGTCAGGGTAGACGAGGCGTCGCGTGGGCGGCCAATCCGCGGAGCCAGCCGTCCCACAGCCTCCATGCGCGTCCCCAGGGACGCGCCCGCGTGTGCGCATCCACAGCACCGCCCCAGGATGGATCACGGCTCGGTCGCGATCCTCGACAGTGCACCATGCGCATGTCTCGACGACCGATTCGCCCCTCTCGCTGGGGGGCAGTCTGCGGCTTCAGCGCGGCCGCGCTGGTGGCCGTCCTCCTGTCCGCGGCGCTGACCTGGGTGCTGCTGACTCCACCCGCCCGGGCCGTAACACCCGCCCGGGCCGGGCAAGCGCCGCAAACCACATCCCAACACGGCACCTGGCCGATCTCGCCGCCTCGCGTGGTCGAGCGCTTCAACCCACCCGACGGGCCCTACTCCCCCGGCCATCGCGGCGTCGACCTGGGCGGTTACCCCGGTGCGCCGGTGCACACGGCGCTTGCGGGCACCGTCAGCTTCAGCGGGGTGATCGCCGGACGGGGCGTGGTGGTCGTCGACCACGGAGCCACGAGGACCACCTACGAACCCGTCCTCGCCGGTCCCCCGGTCGGCACCGAAGTGGCCGAAGGGGACGTCATCGGTCACGTGTCACCTGTCGGCTCTCACTGCGCCCCGGCCACCTGCCTGCATTGGGGGTGGCTGCGCGGCACGACCTATCTCGACCCGCTCCTGCTCGTGGGCGGCGGCCCGGTGCGATTGTTGCCGCTCACCGCCGGCGACGGCGAGCCGTCGGTTCCGCGGCCCTCAAGCCCGGGGATGGGCTTGCTGGTAGGCCCGGCGCAGCCGATCGGTGGAGACGTGGGTGTAGACCTGCGTCGTCGACAGCGACGCATGACCGAGGAGTTCCTGCACGGTCCGCAGATCGGCGCCCCCTTCGAGTAGGTGGGTCGCCGCGGTATGCCGCAGCCCGTGCGGCGCGATGTCGGGAGCTCCTGGCACCTGGCGCGCCCGGCGGTGCACCACCTCACGCACCGCGCGCTGATCGATCCGCCGCCCACGGGCGCCCAGAAACAGCGCCGATCCGCTGTCCTCCCCCGCGATCCGGGCCCTGCCCTGGCGCAAGTAACGCGCCAGGGCCACCGCGCCCGGTTGGCCGAAGGGGACCGAGCGCTCTTTGCGACCCTTGCCGAACACCCGGATCAGACGGCGATCGTCGTCGAGATCGTCGAGGTCCAGCCCGACCAGCTCACTGACGCGCATTCCGGTGGCATAGAGAAGTTCCAGCATCGCGTCGTCTCGCAGGCGGACGGGGTCCTCCGCATCTGCAGCCGGGGGAACGCCGTCCTGCTCGTCATCGACCAGCGGCGCCGTCGGCCCGGAGACGAGCGCGATTGCTTCATCGGGTCGCAACACCTCAGGGAGGGTGCGCCCTACCCGCGGCGAGCCGAGCCGGGCACCCGGGTCCTGGCCGATCCGGCCGGAGCGATAAGCCCAGGAGCTGAAGACTCTGGCCGCGGTCGCCCGGCGCGCCAGCGTTGCCCGGGAGCGGCCAAGGGTCTGCTGCTTGGCGAGCCAGCTTCGCAGCGCCCGCAAGTCGAGTGCGCTCAGATCGCTGCTGCCCAGCCGCGCCAGATGGTCGAGCAGGTTGGCGATGTCGGTGAGGTAGGCAACGACGGTGCGTTCGCCCAGATCGCGCTCGAAGGACAGGTGATGGCGATAGTCATCGAGCACCTGAGTCAGTGCCGGAGGGAGCGCATCGTCGGCCACGGCAGCGGGCGGGTCCTGCTGACGGCTCATGCCGAAAGGCTAGATCCGGGCCGGAACGCTAGGTGCGAGCGAGCCCGGTGAGTCGCCAGCCCGTGTCGGAGAACTCGACGAAGCCGCGCCTCTCCAAGCCCTGAAGGAGGGTGCGGGCTTGCGAGACGCTGGTGCCGGCGGTGCGCGCCACCGATTCCGCGGCGACGCCCCGGTGGACGGGCACCGAGTCGAGGATCAGTTGCTCGGGGGCGCCGAGCTCGTCGCGCGGTCGGACCGGCGCTCGGAGGACCGGTGCAAGGAACTCCCCGATGCCGCCGACCACCTCGCGCACATCTTCGGCTCTGCCCACCAAGCTGGCCGCACCACTGCGAATCAATTCGTGCACCCCTTCGCTGGCGGCGCTGGTGACCGGGCCGGGTACGCCCATGACCGGACGATCGATGGACGTTGCCCAACCGGCGGTGTTCAACGCTCCGCTCCGCACCGCTGCCTCCACGACCACCGTCCCGCACGTCAACCCGGCGATCAGCCGGTTGCGGGTCAAGAAGCGATGCCGCATGGGCGCGCAGCCCGGTGGTGCCTCCGAGATCAGGGCGCCCCTCTCGGCGATCCGGCCGAGCAGGTCGCGATTGCCGGTGGGGTAGACGCGATCTACTCCACAGGCGAGCACCGCCGCCGTGCGCCCCTCGGCCACCAGGGCGCCCCGATGGGCTGCGGCGTCGACGCCGAAGGCACCGCCCGAGACCACCACGAGCCCGCTCCGGGCGAGGTCGGCAGCCAGTGTCGAGGCAAGGGTGGTGCCGTAGGTCGTCCCGGTGCGAGAACCCACGATGGCAACCGACTCGACCAGCTCATCGAGGTGCAGCGGCCCCTTGATCCAGAGCCCCCAAGGAGCCCAGTCGGTGCGGTCGAGCCGGGCGCAGTGACCCAGCCGATCGAGCTGAGCGGGCCACTCGGGATCTCCCGGGATCACGAATCTGATCCCAGCCCGCGCGGCACGGTCGAGGTCACGGGCGGCGTCGAGTCCCGGCAGGCGCGCCGCCGACGAGTTCTCCCGCAAGCTCCGCTCGGCCGCGGGGTCGGCGCGTAAGCGATCCATCAGTACGACCGCCGTCATCTGCCTCAGCAGATGGGTCACGGTCGCGTTGCTCGGCTCGAAGAGCCGTGCCAATTCCACCCGAGCGACTCGCTCGGCTTCCTGGCTGGAGTGCGCCCGCCCCGCCTGAGCGATCTGCTCGGCCGTCACCGCGCACCCGCCAAGGCTCGGATCGGCAGCGGGTCGCCGGTGCGCAGGCAGAGGGCGACCTCCAGTTCGACAAGGTCGGGCACCTCGACTCCCCACAGATCGGCGATCGTCCACGCCAGCCGATGAACACGCGTAGCGCCGCGGCGGCTCAACAAGCCGCCGAAGACCCCCTCGTCCAGCCTCCGGGTGGCCGCATCGGTCAAGGGCCAGCGCCGCACCAGTTCGGGACCGGGCGCATGGGCATTGAGCCGCCACTCGCACCCGTCGTAGCGCTCGGCCTGGCGGGCTCTGGCTCGCTCGACCCGGGCGCGCACCCGAGCCGAACTCTCCGGCTCACCGAATGCAGCGGCTGCCGGATCGGCGAGACTGACCGGCGCGAGCACCCGGGTGATGTCGATGCGGTCGCTCACCGGGCCGCTCAACTTGCGCCGGTACGCCGCGCGTTCGGGGGCGGTGCAGCGGCATCGGTCGGCCACGGCATACGGGTAGTAGTCACCGCACGGGCATGGGTTGGACGCCAGCACCACCAGCCCGCGGGCCGGGAAGGTGGCTGTTTCCTCCCCGCGCGAGATGGTCACCTCACCGCTCTCCAGCGGCTGTCGGAGTCCCTCGATCAGGTCGGCGGAGAAGAACGGGAACTCGTCGAGGAAGAGCACTCCGCAGTGGGCGCGGCTGATCTCCCCCGGCCGGACCCGCCCCGACCCACCGCCCAGCAGACTGGCCCGACTCGCCGAATGATGGGGCGCGAAGAAGGGCGGTCGCCGCAGCAGCGGGGCTCCGGGCTCGAGGGAGCCCGCCAAGGAGTGCACGGCGGTGAGCTCCAAAGACTCTTCTGGAGTCAAGTCCGGGAGGATCGAGCAGATCCGTTCTGCCAGCGTGGTCTTGCCCGAGCCGCGCGGGCCGGTGAGGTGCAGCGGATGGCCCCCCGCGGCCGCTACCTCTACCGCGAACCGTTCGTCGGGGAGGCCTTGAACATCGACCAGATCGAGCCCGAGGTGTCGCTCCTCGCCCCGCCAGTTGAGGAGCCGAGCACCCGACAGCGGCGCCACGGGCGGATCCGCGGGCACCTCTTCACCACCGAGGATGCACACGACCTGACGCAACGAGCGGGCACCGAACACCTCGATGTCGGGCACCAACATCGCCTCAGCGACCTGCGGCTCGGGTACGAACACCCGCCGGATCCCTCGTCCGGCAGCGGCCATCACCATTGGCAGCACTCCCGGGATCGAGCGCAAACCTCCGGTCAAGGTCAGTTCACCGATGAAGACCGTGTCGGGCCCCGGGGGCGGGGCCTGACCCGACGCCGCCAGAACGGCAATGGCGATGCCGAGGTCGAAATGGGTGCCTCGTTTGGGCAGGTCGGCCGGCGACAGCAAGATCGTCACCCGTCGCGAGGTTGGCCACTCCAATCGTTCCTCGAGTCGAGAGTTGGTGACCGCCATCCGGCAGCGGTCCTTCGATTCGCTCAACGCGGAGTCGGGGCGGCCCACCAGCACGGTCGCAACGACTCCTGCAGAGACGTCCACCTGGATGTCGATGAGGTGCCCGACCGTGCCGTGCAGGCTGATGGACCGGGTCGTCGCCAACCCCATGTCAGCCGACCCCACAGACGTGATCGATGATCGGCGCCCCACGCCGCGGCAGCCGGATGCCGACCAGGTCGATGCGGATCCCGTCAGGCCGCACCCCGGGATGGGCCGCCAGCCACACTGCAGCCAACCGACGCAGCCGCGAGACCTTCTCCTCATCGACGGCTTCGAGCGGACTGCCGCCGACCTCGGAGGACCTGGTCTTCACCTCGCAGACGACCAAGGTGTCACCGTCGCGGAGCACGAGGTCGATCTCGCCGGACGGGTCGGTGAAGTTGCGATCGAGCAGAGTCAGACCGCCGGCGACCAACTTGCGCTCGGCGAGGCGTTCGCCGTAGTCACCCACCGCCTTGCTGCGCGAGGTCGCTCTCTCGGGCGTCGGCGGCGCGTCCGCATCCGCCCGCCGGGGCGCCCTGGATCGTCCGGGTGGCGTTGCCGCGGGCTGTGCGTTGTTCGTCGATGGCCTCATCGCCCAAGCCAACCGTCAGCCACGAGCGACCCGAGGTGTGCTTGGGGATGAGGTTCGGCAGCGCCGGGTTGTGAGCGACGGTGGAAACCGGAAGGGGTCAGCGAGCGTCGGGAGTGACGTCGGAAGGATCGACTTCGCTGCGAGCGAGCTCCTCGACGTTGACGTCCTTGAAGGTGAGGACCTTGACGTTCTTGGCGAATCGCGCCGGACGGTACATGTCCCACACCCAGGCATCGCTCATGGACACCTCGAAGAACACGTCGCCGGCTTCGGTGCGAGCCACCACGTCGACGGCGTTGCACAGATAGAACCGGCGGTCGGTCTCGACCACGAACTTGAAGATGGAGACGACGTCGCGATACTCCCGATAGAGCATCAGCTCCATCTCGGTTTCGTACTTCTCCAGATCCTCAGCGCTCACCGGCGCCCCTCCCCGTCATCTGGCCCATGCATCATCGAGCCGTTCGTTGTGGAGTCATTGTGCCCCGTGGCCTCGAATCCAGCGGCGCGACGCACGTTGACGAACCGCATCCGGTGCACCGGCGAGATCCCCAGCCTCGTCAGGGCATCGCTGTGCACCTCGGTGATGTAGCCCTTGTGCACGGCGAACTGATACCCGGGGTACTCCTCGTGCAGTTGCATCATCATCCGGTCGCGGGTCACCTTGGCGATCACCGATGCGGCCGCGATGCAGGCGGCCACTCGGTCACCCTTCCAGACGGCCAGGCCCGGGACTTCGAGACCATCGACGGGAAACCCGTCGGTCAGGACGTACGACGGCCGCACGGTCAACAGCGCGACGGCGCGACGCAACGCCTCCAGGTTGGCGACGTGCATCCCGAGCCGATCGCACTCCTCGGGTTCGATCGAGACCACGCTCCAGGCGTCGGCTCGCCGCAGGATCTCCTCATAACAACGTTCGCGTGCCCGCTCGGTGAGGAGCTTGGAGTCACGTAGCCCCGGGATAACCCCGCGCTGGCCTTCGGGCAGGATCACCGCACCCGCGACTAGCGGCCCAGCGCATGCGCCCCGGCCAGCTTCATCGACCCCGGCGATGGGGCTGAGCCCCGCCCGCCGCAAGGCTCGTTCGTAGCCGTACAACCCGGCGTCGCGGCGTACCGTCGCACCGCGCGGAAGACTGCTCATCGCGACCCGAAGGGGTCCGCGCACCACACCGACACGGCCGGCTACTTCGTGGTCGGCACCGCACCGAAGGAATCGGCGCCGCGCACCCAATGCGCGTGTGGGTAGGGCCAGACCACGGCGAATACCTTGCCCACGACCAGATCGACCGGAACGAACTCGGCGCCCGGCGTGCAGTCTGTCGCCTTGGGCGAGCACATGTGGAAGCTGGAATCCGCCGAGGCACTGCGGTTGTCGCCCATCACGAACATCTGCCCGGCGGGCACCGGGCCGGCCGTCCAGTTGCAATCATGTCTGGGTCCGTTGCATGCCATCCCGGGCGCCTGCTTGACGTAACCGGTCTCGTCGATGGCAACACCGTTGACCATGATCCGGCCCTGCTTGTCGCAGCATTCGATGGTGTCACCCGCAATGCCGACCACGCGCTTCACCAGATGCCCGCCGGCCGGGTAGAGGCCGATCTTGGACATCACGCGCGTCATCGCGTTGGCCTGGCTCGGATCGGCGACCCCGTCGAGCCAGCCGCCCGGATCCTTGAAGACGACCACGTCGCCCCGCTTCGGCCCGGCATCGCCCCAGTAGGAGACCTTCTGCACCAGGATGCGGTCGTTGATCCGCAGGCCGTCTTCCATCGACTCCGACGGAATGTAGAAGGCCTGCAGCAAGATCGCCTTGATCGCGATCGACAAACCGAGCGCGATCGCAAGCAGCAGGATCGTCTCCTGCCACAGCGGCAAGTGCTTCTTCTTGCCGTTCTTGCCGTTAGCGCCGCGGCCGCCTCGAGAGGCGGAGATTGCCGGATCTGCTGGGGATGTCACCTGCGAGAGCCTAGCCCGAGGCGAGTCGCCGCGTGCCTCAGGCCTCGCGGCGTTCCTTGATCTTGGCAGCCTTGCCGCGCAGATTGCGCAGGTAGTAAAGCTTGGCCCGACGCACGTCACCGCGGGTCACGACCTCGATGGTCTCGAAGATGGGCGAGTGCAGCGGGAAGGTCCGCTCCACGCCGACACCGAAGGAGACCTTGCGGACGGTGAACGACCGGCCGATGCCCGACCCCTGCACGCGGATGACCACGCCCTGGAAGATCTGGACCCGGGAGCGGCTGCCTTCGACGACCTTCACGTGCACCTTCACGGTGTCACCGGCGCGGAAGTCGGGGATGTCGTCGCGCTTGATGGCGTTGCCCAGGTCGGCGACGGTGGTGCCCAGATGACGGCTCATGGTGTTCTCCTCGTCCGCTGCCACAGGTCAGCCACGGATGTGGTCTCGATGCTTGGGTGGCCAGCCTTCGAGTGCCGGATGCATCTCCCCCTGTGGCAGGAATGCATCGCGATGCTTTGACACGTGATCAGGGCATCGGCGGCCGACTGGACCGAGGGGCAATCTTGCCACAGCCGGCACCAACCTAAAAACTAACGGCCTCCTCGCCGCCGGCACCTCTCCGCAACACCCGGGGCACCTACCCAAAGCGAGCACGCGCTCAGCGCAAGCAGCACACCAGCCAAGGCACCCGACCAGGCCGGCGGATGTACAGGCAGCGCCCACCATGCCGGGGAGCCGCCGTAGGCTGGAGTGCCATAGAACCACGACAAAGCAAAAAACATCGTTGTGGGAACCCAGGCGACGAGAGGCCTCCACAAACCCACAAGGAACGTAGACGTCAGCGCAAGGGCCGTATTTCGAATCGACGCTGACGCCAAACCGGGAGCGACCAAGACGGTAGCTCCAACTGCCACCGCGCACACCGCCCACACGTACCCTGCCACCCAGCCCCTCGCATGCCAGCGTGGACGCGGCAGTGCAGCTATCAACTCAGGATTCGGCTCCGCCAGGCAGATCATGCCCATCGCTCCACACATGCCCACCACAAGAGGAAGTGGCACACCAAGGGCACCGTCTCTAGTGATTACCCAGCGACTCGACTGACCCAGAGCGATCGCCACAGCCGTCGCTGCGACAGCCCCCGACGCGAATAGCGTGGCCTGTCGCGATTTGGCCAACAGATATACCGGAGTCACTCGACGCAATCCAGCGCCCGCCATGCCGCTTGTCCCTCGCGGAGGGTAGGCCACACGGTCCCAGCGGGCGGCGTGGTCGACACCTGACTCATGAGGTAGCCCGCGGCCGTCTCCGCCTTGCCTATCTCGTCCGCTCCCCATTCCAACGAGCAACTCGACGAGAACTGGATCATGTCGAACGAAAGCTGGCGCAGATCGAGTCTCTGGCCCACGTTGAACGAACCGGCGCCCGGGCTGACCCCGACAGCCTGCCGGTAACCCTGCTCCGGCACCGGGATCCCCAGTTGCCGAGCTGCCTGAGACAACGGCAGTAATGTGTCTCGGTAGTCTAGAAGCCTGTCTTCATATTCAGCAGCAACACAGACTTTCGGTTCACCCTGGGTGCAGACCCATTGCACGGGCGCGTCGACAAATCCGTCTCGCGATTGATTAAGGCTTAAGGAGCCAAAAGCGACAGCCAGGGCCGCCACAAGCAAGAACTTTGCACTCCTTGCGGCTTGTAGACCCTTGGCAGCGAGAAGCGCCATCACTAGAGACGCCATGGCGAACCAGGCTGCACGGAACACCATCGCCAAGGGATCGGGAACCAGACCAATGAGAACTATCGACACCCCACCTAGATCGAACAGATTTGCCAGTCCGAGTGGACGAGAGAGGTAGAAGATCGTGAGCGCCACGGACAGTGCAGCAAATGGCGCGAGTAGATTGCCCAGAAGTCGAGCTACGACTACTCCCATAAGCGAGAAAGTAAAGAGACCTAAGAGTACACTTGGCACCGGAGCCAGTCGTGGCCTCCCGGGAAGGTCGTGCACAAAACCCCAAATCACGAGCCCGGCCACGAAAAGGCCATGAAGCATTGCGGCCATGAGCCCCACGACGATTCCGGGAGCCGCAAACTTGCGCATGCCCCCGTCAGGAAAGGCCTCGATCAGTTCCCGGCTTCTTAGGTTGAACATCGCACAAGTTGCTGATGCGACACACACCAATGGCGCAAGCAGAGTCCATGAACCGTCACCTGCTTCGACAAGGCTGGGCCAACTCCGCAGCAGATGCCTCTGGTCCCAAACCGAAAGGAATTCGACTGTAACAATTCCCACACCCAGGGCTAGGAGTACACGAGTGGGACCCGCAGATAGCGATGCCCGAGGCAGCATCACAGATCTGCGCCCCCATCCGTCAAACGCAAAAAGCCCGCTTCCATCGCGGTAACTGAAGTGTCTTGGGATCCCTGACCCACCAGGGAATCGGGCGTTCCCGAGAAGACAATTCGCCCATGATCGAGCACGACGAGTTTATCGGCGACAGTGCTGACATCCTCAAGGAGATGCGTACTTACGACAACTGCGGTGTCGGCCGCAACCTCTCGAAGAAGTAGTCGCAACTCGTGGCGCTGATGCGGATCGAGACCGGCAGTAGGCTCATCAAGGATGAGCAAACCTGGATCAGCGAGCAGGGCTTGAGCCAACATCGCACGCCGATGCTCACCTCCTGACAGGCTGCCCAGTTCACGCTCGGCCAGCCCGCCGAGGGCAGTGCGATCGAAGGCCCGTGAAATCCGCCGAGAAGATTCGGACCGTGACAAGTGCCGCATCCACCCCATCAGTTCGAGGAATTCGCGGATAGTCAGGCGAGGGGACCAACTCGCATTCTGCGGCAGATACCCGAGTCTCGCCCTCACCCTTGTGAGCTGAGATCCAGCAGGTTCGCTCCCAAAGAGCACCAGCTTGCCCCTTGCTGGATTGGTGACCGTGGCCAACAGGCGCAGAAGAGTTGACTTGCCCGCTCCATTGCGACCCAAGAGCCCCGTCACCCCCGGATAGATTGTCAGATCGCACTCGTCGACGGCGCGGTGGTGTCCGTAGTCGTAGCCGACGCCCGCCATAGAGCAAACGGCAATGCTATTCGCCACCGATACCCGCCCAAGTCGTATGCCTTGGCATGCGAGAGCAACCCCTACGGATTCAGGTAGTTAGCGAGTTCCCCGCAAGCGTCCGGCTCATTATTCTGATCGACGCACACGCGTGGCCTAGACCGCCAATCCGAGGCGTCGTGCATCAGAAAACCTCTTTCCGAGATGGGTTGAGTTCGTTCAAGCTAGCGGCCTGCGTAGGAGGCGTCAACGGTTCCTTTTCGTCGAACCTTGGCGAGGAGCACCATGCCCGGGGCTGCCCCGGGGACCGGACGATAGCCCGCCTTGCGATAGATCCGGAGGTTGCGTTCGCTGCCGGCCCCGGTGAAGAGCACCAGCGCGGTGGCGGCTTCGGGGGCAAGGGCCTCTGCCTCCTGCAGGAGCCGACGGCCGATCCCCTGATGGTGCAGATCGGGGGCCACCATCAGCCGGCCGATGTTCCACACAAGTTCCTGGCTCCGACCATCCGCCGAGGGGGCCGGTGCGGGGGCGTGCGGATCGTCGGGCAGCGGTTCGAGCCGAGCCCGCACAGCGCCGATCAGCCGACCCTCTCGGCGCAACACGAGCACCGTCCACTGCGCCAGCCAGGCGGTGACGTCGGCCAACGACTCCACGAGTGCGGGGATCGTCAGCCCGGGGTTGGCCTCCTGCTCCTCGACCCAGCAAGCCCGCTGCAGGGTGTAGATCTCCCCGGCATCGGCCGGGATGGCGACGCGGAGCTCCTCGCTTCCGGCGTACGCCGAAGCGTGCCGAGCGAGCAGATCGGGGCGTCGTTCGATGGTGCGCTGCCGAGATCGCTCGGAGCGCCACGCCTCGATGGCGCCGTGGTCACCGCTGAGCAGCACCGCCGGCACGTCCCGGCCCCGCCACGAGGCAGGCTTGGTGTAGCTGCGGGTATTCCAGGAGCCCGCCTTCGTGGGACTCCTCGGCGAGCGACTCGGCGTTGCCCATGAACCCGGGCAGCAGCCGGATGACCGCCTCGGCGATCGCCAGCGCGGCCACCTCGCCGCCGTTGAGGACGTAGTCACCCAGGGAGACCTCGCGCACCTCGACGCGGTCACTCAAGTGCTCGATGACGCGTTGATCGATGCCTTCGTAGCGTCCGCAGGCGAAGATCAGCCGGTCGCGAGCGGCCAATTCACGGGCATGAGCCTGCTTGAAAGGCGTGCCGGCCGGCGTCGGCACCACCACCGGTGACCCGTTCCCCAGCCGCTGCCTCGGCGAAGCAGGTCGTCGAAGGCCTCGCCCCAGGGCTCGGGGCGCATCACCATGCCGGCGCCTCCGCCGTAGGGGGTGTCGTCGACGGTGCGATGGCGGTCGTGGGTCCAGTCGCGCAGGTCGTGCACGGCGACGCTGACCAACCCATCGCGGTGCGCCTTGCCGGGCAGAGACAGCCTTAGCGGCGCGAAGTAATCGGGGAAGATCGAGACGAAGTCGAGGCGCATGGCGGCCTCATTCTTCCGGGAAAGGCGCGATCAGCCCGGGGCGGTCGGCGACGACAATGCGGCCCCCGGCGAGGTCGACCTCGGGGACCAGCGCCGCGACGAACGGCACCAAGGCCTCGCGGCCGTCGTTCGTCTTGACCACGAGCAGGTCCTGCGCGGCGCCGTGGTTGACCCGAACGAGCGTGCCGAGAGCGTGACCGTCAGGGTCGACGACGGCGAGGCCGACCAACTGATGGTCGTAGAACTCCTCGGGATCAGCTGGGACGGCATCGGCCGGAATCGAGACGAACAACATCAACCCGCGCGCCTGCTCGGCAGCCGTGCGATCGGGGATCTCGTCGAAAGTCAGCAGCAGCCGGCCTTGATGCCAGCGGGCCGTATCGACGGTGAGAGTGCGATGGCCGTGCGCGGACGCCGGCCCCGGTGACGGTTCGGCGCGGAGCACCGCTCCCGGGTGGAAGCGGTGCTCCGGCTCGTCAGTGCGTACGTCGATCGTCAGATCGCCGCGCAAGCCGTGAGGTCGGCCGATCCGGCCGACCAGAACCTCGCGCATCTCCTCGCCCGAGGGAGCAGAGTCGCCCGAGAAACCAGAGTCGGAGGCGGCGGTCCTTCATCGGTTGCGGAGCCGATCGGCTCAGCGGCGACGGTCGACGTCGACGAAGTCGATCCGGGCTCCGGATCGACCGGCGAGAGCCGAGATGACCGTGCGGAACGCGGTCGCGGTCCGACCGTTCCGCCCGATCACTTTGCCGAGGTCCTCGGGATGTACCCGGACCTCGAGCAGAGAGCCTCGCCGGAGCTGCTTGTCGCGCACGGTGACGTCCTCGGGATGCTCGACCACCCCGCGCACCAGGTGCTCCAGCGCTTCGGCGAGGGTGCTCACGCCTCGGACTCGGTCTGCTCGGCGGACTCGTCCGCGGCGGGTGCCTCGGCTGCAGGTGCTTCCTCGGCGGCTTCGGCCGGCTCGACAACGGCCTCGGCAGCTTCTTCAGCGGGCTTCTCAGTCTTCTTGGCGGCCCGCTTGGTCACGGCCTCACCCTTGGGCTCGCCCGCGGCAGCGGCGAGCGCCTCGTTGAAGAGGTCGAGCTTGGAGCGCTTGGCTTCCTTGACCTGCAAGGTGCCCTCGGCGCCGGCCTCGCCCTTGAACTTCTGCCAGTCGCCGGTGATCTTGAGCAGCGCCTGCACGGGCTCGGTCGGCTGTGCGCCCACGCCCAGCCAGTACTGCGCCCGGTCGGAGACGATGTCGATCAACGACGGGTCTTCCTTGGGGTGGTACTTGCCGATCTCCTCGATCACCGCGCCGTCGCGCTTCTTGCGCGAGTCGACGATGACGATGCGGTACTGCGGAACGCGGATCTTGCCCATCCGCTTCAAACGAATCTTGACGGCCACGAGTGTGGTGTCTCCTCTTAAGTCGGTGTAGTGATGAGGCGCGTCCACCAGGTGGGGTTCTGGGTCCGTTCCTCGAGGTGCCTGCCGCGCTCGGTTGAGAGGGTCCGCACGGGCAGGACTCAGCGTGAGATTGTGCCAGAGGGATCGCGCGGGAGCGGAATCGGTGTGCCGCGCGGCCTCAGTTGGGCGACGGCTCGAGGCCGATCAACCGTCGTACGGCGGCGAGACCGGCCACCTCGATCACCACTCCGCCGCGATCGAGATCCTCCGGGAGAAGCAGCAACTGCTGGCTGGCAGCTGCCTCCCCGCGACGCGGCTTGGTCTCGATCCCGTTGGGCCGGTAGCCCACCTTACGGCTGACCCCGAGGGACGCGGGATTGTCGATGAAGGCCGAGGAGGTGATGGTGCTGGCGCCGAGGTGGTCGAACATGAAAATGCACAAGGCCCGGCGCATCGTCGTACCGATGCCTTGGCCCTGGAACTCCCGGCCGAGCCAGGAGCCGGTCTCGCCGGTGCGGGTGATGAGGTAGTCGCTGGTCGAGATGCCTTGGGTGCCGACCAGCCGGCCGTCCCACCACACGCCGAAGTCGAGGGTCCAAGCATCCGGACCGAACTCGGCGCGTTTGCCCCAGTGGTACTGGAAGAAGCTGGGGACGAGTCGCTCGGGCGGCGCCGAGGCCCAATCGACCAGGAACGGCGTCCAGGACGGGTCATGGATGCCGTCGAGGGCGACTTCGACCGCCGCTGCCAGATCCTCATCGGTCATGGGGCGCAACTCCAGGCGCTCCCCCGCCCGAATGCGCAGCCCGAAAAGGGGCCAAGAGTCGCTCGCTGCCATGGGAGCATGCTTCCCGAGGGGGTACTTCGATGCCATCCATTTCTCGGGTCGGTAAAGATTGCGGCAACCAATCGGGCAGCGCGCGTGTCCAATCCCCTGTGATGCCCCACGCGACGAGCCCACCGGCTGCCGCCGCAATAACGCTGAGCGAAGCCGAGGCGACAGGCTTCCGCATTCCGGCTCGGATCACCGCGTCGCCACGGCTCACCGAGCGGCATCCTTGGCTCTACCCGTGGGCCGTGCGGGTGCTCATTGCGCGACGTCGCTATCGGTGGCTGCGAGACCTTGCCACCGGCCGCGCGCGCTTCGCCCGTCGTACGCCGGCGGGGACGGGCGACCTGCTGCCTGTGATCGTGAAGAAGCACTCCTCACTTTTGATGCGCGAGCTCTCCGAGGACGAGATGGTGCTCCAGCGCAACAAGGTGGTGAACCTTCGGCTCGCGACCGCTCGAGTCAACCGGGTGGTGATCAGGCCCGGGGAGACCTTCAGCTTCAACCGCCTCGTGGGCAACTGCACGCGTCGCAAGGGCTACATCGAGGGGATGCGGCTGTCCAACGGCGAGGCGATCTCCGGCGTCGGGGGCGGCATCTGCCAACTCGCCAACCTGATTCATTGGATGGTGCTGCACACCGATCTCACCGTCGTCGAACGCAGCGAGCACAGCTTCGATCCCTTCCCCGACAAGGGCCGGGTGCTGCCGTGGGGAGTTGGCTGCTCGATCGCCTACAACTACGTCGACTTCACCTTCCGCAATGACACCGACCGAACCTTTCAGCTCGAGGTGTGGGTCGATGAGCGCCACCTGCGCGGGGTCCTGCGCGCCGATACGCCACTTCTCTCGTCGTACCGTGTCGAGGCGCGCATGGAGCGCTTCGTGCGCTACCGCGACCGCATCTACCGGCAGAACCAGATCTGGCAGACCACCACCGACAAGACCACCGGGGATCGCGTGGGTGAGCGGTTGGTCAAAGAGAACTGCGCCTTGGTGAAGTACACCCCCGAAGGCGTCGAGATCCTCGACATTCGCGACGACTGACCAGCCCACTAGCCGCGCGGCCGACGGTTAGACGAGGCGGCCGCGAAGGACGATGGCGGTGGGGTGCCGGAGGACCTCGAGGTTCTTGACCGGATCGTCGGGGTAGACGACGAAGTCGGCGGGTGCACCCTCGGTCAGGGTCGGATTCCAGCCGAGCCATTCGCGGGCGCGCCAACTCGCGGCTCCCAGCGCATCGAAAGCGGGGATGCCCAAGTCCGCCATCGCCTGCACCTCCCCTGCCAGGTTGCCGTGCCGGGCGATGCCGCCGCCGTCGGAACCGGCGTACATCGGCACGCCTGCTTCGTAGGCCGCCATCAAGGTGTCTCGCGTATGTCGATGCAGCTCGCCCATCGTCGCGGAGTAGGCCGGGAACTTGGCCGCCCCCGCGGCGGCGTACTCCGGGAACTTCTCCAACTGCATCACCGTGGGCACCAATGCTGTGCCGTGCTGGACCATCGCGTCGATCAAGTCCGGGGTGAGGCCGGTCCCGTGCTCGATGCAGTCGATGCCGGCCTCGATCAAACCGGGCAGCACGTCGTGGCCGAAGCAATGGGCGGTCACCATCGCCCCCTGCGCATGGGCTGCGTCGATGGCCGCCGCGAACGACTCCGCGGGAAAGGAAGGCGCCAGGTCGCCACTTTCGCGCGAGATCCAGTCGCCGACCAACTTGATCCAACCATCGGAGCCGGCGGCCTCGCGCGCGGCAAAGTCGGCAAGCTCGTCCGGTTCGATCTCGTGGGCGTAATTGCGGAGGTAGCGGGTGGTTCGGGCCAGATGACGGCCACAGCGGATCAGTCTCGGCAGGTCCTCCCGCTCATGCATCCAGGAGGTGTCCAACGCCGAGCCGGCGTCGCGGATGAGCAAGGCGCCGCCGTCGCGGTCGGTGAGCGCCTGGCTCTCCGCCTCGTCTTCGGTGACCGCGCCGTGCTCGTCTAGGCCGATGTGGCAGTGGGCATCCACCAGACCCGGAACGATCCACCCCTCGGCGCCGAGTTCGGCATCGCTCGGCTCATAGGAAACGACCCCGTCGCACGACGTAGACGTCGCGCCATTCTCCTTCGGGAAGTACCGGCCCCGAAAAGCGCATCACAGTCATGAGCAGACGCTAGCGCCCGCCCCAGGAGAGGACCATCCGCCCGCGCCGAGAGGACCAACGACTCTCCCGCAAGAGCTTGCACAGTGAACAAGATAGGGACGTCGGGAACCCCCGATCCCCTCACCAGGAGTTTGAAAGGAAAGTGGAAGTCATGCGCCGCACTCTGGACAGGTTGATCTCATGGATGGGCCTGTTGCTCGCTGTTGTGCTCGTCGTCGCCGGTGGCCTGCTGTGGTGGGCCAACTCCTTCATCGGCGATCAGGTTTCGGAGCAGTTGTCGATGCAGAACATCACCATGCCGGCCGAGGATCAGCTTGAGACCAAGGCCCAAAAGGACGCGTTGGCGCAATACGCCGGCGAGCCCATGACCACCGGTGATCAGGCCAAGGCCTACTCCGATCACTACATCCTCGAACACATGAACGCCTCAAGTGGCGGTCGCACCTACTCCGAGGTGAGCGGCGAATTCATGCAGCTCTCCAACGATCCGAATGCGGACCCCGAGAAGGTCGCCGAGGTCGGCCAGCTGCGGCAGACGCTCTTCATGGGAAGCACGCTTCGCGGCTTGCTCCTCAACGCCTACGCGTTCGGCACCATCGGCAAGATCGCCGGCATCGCCTCGATCGCCGCGTTCCTGGCCGGCGCCGTACTCCTCCTGCTGAGCCTGCTCGGCATGCGGCACGCGAAGGCCCTCGAAGGCTGAGCCCTTCAGCCCGGTAGTCCAGCGACTTCTCGCCCCCCGGACGGCCACAAGGCCGACCTGAAGTCGCTGGACTACCCTCGATTTCGGCCGAGGGTGGCCAGCAAGTCCTCATGGACCCCCATCCACACCATATGGAGTGAGGGCAGCGCGGGCGAGTCGATCCAGGAAGAGTGCCCGGCACGCACCCGGTCCAGCGCGAGGTCGTATCGCCGCTGATGTACGCCGAAGCGGGCCAGCCGCGTAGACAACTGACTGGTCACTTCCGCGAGCCGGGCGCCGCAGTAGCTGAGTTCCTGCAGGAGGCTGGCGGGCACGCCCGCGCCAGGAGGTCCGCTCGTCCAACTGCCAGGCGGTGCAGGCGGCAGTGAACCGGCCGTTGACCGATTCGAAGGTCTCCAGCGCCCACTCCACCAGCGAAACAGCGCCGGCCGCGGCGCACTCGCTCCTCAAGCGAGGACTCGTTGGCGGCTTTTCCTCGCTCGGTGAGCGACCAGAGCTCACTCCCGTCCCAGCGAGTCCGCCGGACCAAGCCCACGGCTTCACTGTCCAACAGATGCTCGGCCACCCATTCGGGATCGAGCCCGAAGATCGCGGCAGCCCTGTCGGCGCTCGCACTCCCCAGGATCCGCAGGGTGTGTAGCACCAGCATCGCGCGGGATGCTTCCGAGCCGCCGGATGAGGGGTCACTGAAGAGCATCCGGGCCAGACTTCCTGGGCTACTTGAGGTACTTGGAGAAGTCCTTGGGCAGATTCAACGCGGCTGCCGCGGCTTCGTAGTCGACCTCGCCATCGGGAGTTCCGAACGGGTTCGCGCCGGCGCCCTGCTCCGCGGCGCGCGCCGCGATGGCCCGCTGCTGGGCGGCCTTGGCCGGGTTGCCGGACACCCGCTTGTTCTTCGCCTCGGCAGCCGGCGCCTGGCGCGCCCTTGACGCGCTTGCCCATGCCCACGCCGGGCATCCCCGGCATCGCCCGGCATGCCGCCGCTGGCGCCATCTGCAGCATCATCTTGCGGGCCTCGAAGAAGCGGTCGACCAGCTGGTTGACGTCGCTGACCGTGGCGCCCGAGCCCTTGGCGATGCGGGCGCGGCGCGAGCCGTCGAGGATCTTGGGGTTGGCGCGCTCGGCCGGCGTCATCGACTGGATGATCGCCTGCGATCCGGTCGATCTCGCGCTCGTCGATGTTGCGCCGACTGGTCCTTCGGATCTGCCCCATGCCCGGGCAGCATCCCGAGGATCTTGCGTCAGCGAGCCCATCTTGCGGATCTGCCTGCATCTGCTGCGAGGAAGTCGTCGAGGGTGAACTCGCCGCCCTGACCGGTGAGCTTCTCGGCGGCCTTGCGCGCCTGCTCGGCGTCGAAGGTCTTCTCGGCCTGCTCGATCAGGGTGAGCATGTCGCCCATGTCGAGGATGCGGCGAGGCCATCCGGTCGGGGTGGAAGACGTCGAAGTCGGTCGAGCTTCTCGCCGTTGGAGGCGAACATGATCGGCTTGCCGGTGACCGTGGCGATCGACAGCGCGGCACCACCGCGGGCGTCGCCGTCGAGCTTGGTGAGCACGACGCCGTCGAAGCCGACGCCCTCCGGCGAAGGCGTAGCGCGGTGTTGACGGCGTCCTGGCCGATCATCGCGTCGACGACGAACAGGATCTCGTCGGGGTTGGACGGCGTCGCGGATGTCGGCGGCCTGCTGCATCAGCTCGGCGTCGACGCCGAGGCGGCCGGCGGTGTCGACGATGACCGACGTCGTAGAGCTTGCGCTTGGCCTCGCGCGATGCGACGCCTCGCGCCACCGACGACCGGGTCGCCGACGCCGTTGCCGGGCTCGGGAGCGAAGACCGGGACGCCGGCGCTGCTCGCCGACGACCTGCAGCTGGTTGACGGCGTTGGGGCGCTGCAGGTCGGCGGCCACCAGCAGCGGCGACTGTGCCCTGCTCCTTGAGCCACAGCGCCGAGCTTGGCCGGCCAGCGTGGTCTTGCCGGCGCCCTGCAGACCGGCGAGCATGATGACGGTCGGGCCGGTTCTTGGCGAACCGCAGCCGGCGGGTCTCGCCACCGAGGATCGCCGACGAGCTCGTCGTTGACGATCTTGACGATCTGCTGGGCCGGGTTGAGCGCCTGCGCTGACCTCCTCGCCGCGTGCGCGCTCCTTGACGGCGGCCGACGAAGTCCTTGACGACCGGCCAGGTCGACGTCGGCCTCGAGCAGCGCGATGCCGGATCTCGCGGCACGGTCGCGTCGATGTCGGCTTCGGACAGTCAGGCCCTTGCCGCGGAGGGACTTGAAGGTGGCGGCAAGCCGGTCGGACAGGGTGGCGAACACGTCGCTCCTCAACTTCTCGCGTGAGCCCTACCGGGCAGTGGTACGTCGGGCCTCAGCCTACCTGGGACCGGGCAGGGCGCCCTGATCCCCAAGCGGCCGGTCAGCGCCCGCGGACCAGCGACCGCTGGCTACTCCGCGTCGCCGCCCGGCGCGGCCGGGCGGCGGAGGATCGCCCGACGCAAGCTGCCGTCGGGGTTGGTCTCGATCACGACCGGCCGGTCGAGGTCGTCGTCGGGACTGGGCGTCACTGCCCCCTTGTGCCTTTCGTGAGCCTTCTCCCGCTCGGCGCGAGCCTGAGCTGGATCGAAGACGTCGATCAGGTTGCCGAGGGCATCGGAGAAGCCGGCCATGCTCGCGCGGCCACCGGGTTTGTCGAGGCTGCGCTGGAACGCGACCGTCCCCCAGATCAGCGCACCGAAGATCACCACGGCTGGCGATGACGGTGCCCATCCGAGCCACTGTGCCACAGCGCTCCGCGCCCGCACCACGGCGCTACGCGTTGTGGGCCCCGAAGCCTCAGCCGCCGAGGACCTCGGCCAACCCGGCAACTAGCGACTCCGCCCGGTCCGGACTCAACGGCCCGACCCCTGGTTCTTGGACATAGAAGACGTCCACGGCTTGGGGGCCGACCGTGGTGATGTGCGCGGAGCTGACAGTCAGCCCGCGGGCTGCGACCGCGGCGAGCACGCCATAGACCAGCCCGCTTCGGTCCTCGGCGCGCACCTCCACGACGGTGGCTCGCTCCGAAGCCCCGGGGTGACAGCTGACCAGCGGCGGCAATCCGGAGTTCGCGCGGCCTCGATTGAGCCGCGCGGCAGCGTCGAGCTGGCCCGAGGCGATCGCTTCGAAGCGCTGCTCCACCAACCTCGCATCCACCTCCTCGGCGGCATCTGCCAGCTGCCAACGCGAGCAGCCCCACTCCCCCTGCGACCACGCCTGCGCGCCCCGGATGTCGCTGCGCTGCCAGGCAAGCGTCGCGGCCGCGTCGGCCAGTAGCCCGATCCGGTCCCGTGCGGCGAACTCGACCTCCGCCCCGAATGGCCCAGGAGTCACCCGGACGACCACCCGATCGGAGTCGATGCCCTCCAGATCGACCGAGCGGACGCTCTGCGGCCGGTTGCGGCGTAGGCCCGAACTCGGCTCGCCCGTCGCACCCGAACTCGGCTCGCCCGTCGCACCCGAACGCGCGAGCACCCCACCGCCCTCAAGCGCCGCCCGCACCCGCTCGGTGAGCCGATCCACCAACTCCGCGCGCCAGTTGCTCCACGCCTTCGGTGAGGCGGCCAAGGAGTCCGCCTCGGTCAGCAGCCGGAGAAGTTCGAGGGTCTCGGTCGACCCGACCTTCTCAGCCACGCCCGCCACCGTGGCCGGGTCGTCGAGGTCGCGCGTGGTCGCGGTCTCGCCCAGCAGCAGATGCCAGCGCACCAGGTCGACGATCACGGCCACATCGTCCTCGGCGAAGCCCATCCGCCGCGCCACGGTGCCGGCGATCTCGGCGCCGACGACGCTGTGTGGCAGGGTGCCGCCCTTGCCGATGTCGTGGAGCAGAGCAGCCACCAACAACAGATCGGGACGGGCGACCCGGCGGATCCGCCGAGCTGCTTCGCGGCAGGTCTCGATGACGTGGCGATCCACGGTGTAACGGTGGATCGCCGAGGCGTGCGGTAGTAGGCGGATGCGCTCCCACTCCGGGAGCACCCGGGCCAGGGCGCCGGTCTCCTCAAGGGTCTCCCATACGGGCAGCAGCCCCGGGGCGGCAAGCAGTCTCACGAAGAGCCCCCGGGCGGCTTCATCCCAGGGCTCTGGCAGGGCGGCGCCTTCGCGGACGAGTCGGGCCACGCTGGGCGGGTTCAGCGCCACTTCGCGTTCGGCGGCCAGCGCCGCGCAACGCAGCAGCAGCGTCGGGTCGCGTCGTACCTCCGCGCCGGAGGCGAGCACCACCTCCCCCTCGGCGAGCGCGACGCCACGATCCAGCGGCGTCAGCCGCGGGCGCCGCGGGCCGGATCGAGGCTCCGCGGGGCGGTCGATCAACTCACCGACGCGCCGCCAGGTAAGTCGCGACAAGTGCGCCATCCGGCGGCCGAGAGCGCGAACATGCCGCTGCGCCGCCAAGGTGTCCGGCATCCCGAGCGCCACTGCGAGGTCGTCCCACGCCTCGGGGCCGATCCGGTCGCTGCCGCGTCCGGCGAGTTCGTGCACGACGTCGCGCAGGTCCAACAGCGAGGTGCGGCAACGCTCCAGGTCCGCATGAGGTACGTCGACCAGCCAGGTGGCGACCAGCGCCCGCAGCACGGCGGCATCGCGTAACCCGCCTTCGGCTTCCTTCAGGTCTGGCACCGAGGCGTGTGCCAGTTCGCCCACCCGCCGGTGCCGGCCGACCACCAGTTCACGCAGCTCCGGGAGCGCCGCGCGAGCCCCGCGACGCCAGCCGGCCAACACGTTGGCACGCACCTGCAGAGTCAACGCCGGATCACCGGCTAGATGCCGCACATCCAGCAGTCCCAGGCGCACCCGGACGTCGGCGACACCGGCGGCTTCGATCTCGCCGACCCCCCGGACGGCGTGATCGATCCCGAGCCCGGTATCCCACAGGGGGTACCAGAGTCGTTCGGCGAGTGCTGCCGGCCCCTCGCCAGGGGAGGACGAGTCACTGTGCAGCAGCACCAGATCCAGGTCCGAGTACGGCGCGAGCTCGCCGCGGCCGTAGCCGCCGACCGCAACCAGCGCCACCCCGGAATCGGGTCCGCCCGCGGCTTCGTAGGCACGCTGACAGACGGCGTCGGCCGCGGCTACTCGCACGGCGCGGTCGGCGGCGCTCACGCCGCACCCGCCGTACCCAGCGCGCCCATACCCAGCGCGCCCATATCCAGAGCGCCCATATCCAGAGCGCCCAGACCCAGACCCAGCATGCCCAGACCCAGAGCGCCCAGACCCAGAGCGCCCGGACCGAGAGCGCGCCGACTCAGAGAGCCCGGTCGTCACGCTCACCGGTGCGCACGCGCACCACCGACTCGACCGGGGTCACCCAGACCTTGCCGTCACCGATCCGGCCCGTCTGCGCGGCGCTCACCACGGTGCGCACCACGTCATCCGCGTCGTCACCGTCGACGACGATCTCGACCCGGATCTTGGGCACCAGCGCGATGTCGTACTCCGCGCCCCGATACACCTCGGTGTGCCCCTTCTGACGGCCGTAGCCGCTGACCTCGCTTACGGTCATGCCGGTCACGCCGACAGTCTCCAGCGCGGCCCTTACGTCTTCCCACTTGTGCGGTTTGATCACCGCGGTTACCAGCTTCACGCTTCCACCTCTCGATGGGTCAAGGACGACAACAACGAATGACCGGAACCCCGGGTACCGGAGGTGGCATGCAGGTCATAGGCGGTCTCGGCGTGGATCACCAGATCGATACCGCTGATCTCGTGCTCCTCGTCGATCCGGAAGCCCATCATCTTGTCCACCGCCAGGCCGAGCAGCCCAGCCATCACGAACGAATAGGCGAGGACGACCACCGTGGCGAGCAGCTGCTTGCCCAACTGGTCGAACCCACCGCCGTACAACAAACCAGACACGCCCGTCGGCGCCGCCGAGGACGCGAGCAGTCCAATGCCCACGGTGCCGACGATGCCACCCACCATGTGCACCCCGACGACATCCAGGCTGTCGTCGAAGCCGAACCGGTACTTCAAGCCAACCGCCACCGCGCAGATCACTCCGGCGAGGGCACCCATGGCCAAGGAGCCGACCGGTGTCAGCGACGCACACGAAGGGGTGATGGCCACCAGGCCGGCGACCATCCCCGACGCAGCACCCAACGAGGTGGCGTGGCCGTCGCGAAACCGCTCGACCGCCAACCACCCGAGGGCACCGGCCGCACCAGCCAACAGCGTGGTCACGAACACCACTGCCGCGGTATGACCCGCGGTCAGTGCCGAGCCGGCGTTGAAACCGAACCAGCCGAACCACAACAACCCGGCACCCAGCATCACCAGGGTCAGGTTGTGCGGCCGCATCGGATCCCGACCGAAGCCGACCCGGCGACCCAGCACGAGCGCCAGCGCGAGTGCTGAGGCACCGGAGCAGACCTCCACCGCGGTGCCACCCGCGAAGTCGATCAGTCCGAGCCGATTGGCCAGCCAACCACCGACGTGCTCACCCTGGCTGAAGTCGAAGACCCAATGCGCCACCGGTGCATAGACGAAGACCGTCCAAGCCGCCACGAAGGCGAGCCATGCACCGAACCGAGCCCGGTCCGCGATGGCACCGGAGATCAACGCTCCGGTGATCACCGCGAACAAGCCTTGGAAGGCGGCGAAGAGGATCCGCGGCACGCTGCCCCCACCGTTGGCTTGCTCGGAGAGCAGGTCCCCGAGGCCGGCGTACTGGAGCGGATTGCCCAGTAGCCCGGCACCCAGGTCGTCCCCGAAAGCCAGTGAGTAACCGATCAGCACCCACACAACGACGATCACGGCCAACGAACCGAAGGTCATCATCATCATGTTGAGCACCGACTTCGATCGCACCAGACCGCCGTAGAAGAGCGCCAGGCCGGGGGCCATCAGCAGCACGAGGGCAGCCGAGACCAACAGCCAAGCGGTATCTCCGGAATCCAGCGCAGCAGCATCAGCCGTCACAAGAATCATGGGTGCGAGTGTCGATGGTTGAAGTAACACCCATGGGGGGTGCTTGTTTCAGCCACGTTAACCCTGCCCCGCGGGTGTGTCGGCACGGTGAACGCTGGGCAAGGAACCCTCGGTGAGTGCTCCCGGACCAGCCCCGTGACCTGCTCCGACGAGCAGACCGCGCCGGGCGCCGGTGGCGCCGCCGAGGTCGTAGGCGGACTCGCCGTGTTCGGCATGATCGATGCCGGCCACTTCCTCGTCCTCCTCGATGCGCCAACCCATGGCCGCCTTGATGGCGAGGCCGACGACGAGGGTGACGACGGCGGACCACACGATGGCGTACGCCGCAACCAGCGTCTGGATGACCAATTGCTTCACTCCGCCGCCATAGAGCAGCCCGGTGGAGGTGGCGAAGAAGCCGATGCCGATCGTGCCGACGACGCCGCCCACCAGGTGGACGCCGACGACGTCGAGACTGTCGTCGTACCCGAAGCGGTACTTCAGGCCCACCGCGAGCGCGCACAGGCCGCCGGCCACCGCACCGAGGGCCATCGAGCCCAAGGGAGACAGCGAACCGCAGGCCGGGGTGATCGCGACCAGACCGGCCACGACACCGGAGGCGGCCCCGAGCGAGGTTCCCTTGCCGTCCCGCAGCCGCTCGACCACAAGCCAACCCATCATCGCCGCGCACGTGGCGAGCGTGGTGTTGAGCCAGACCAGGCCGGTCTCGGTGGTGAACTGCGCGATCATCTCCGACTCCTCGGTGGAGGCGAACACGATCGAGCCGACATTGAAGCCGAACCAGCCGAACCAGAGCAGCCCGGCACCGATCATCGTCAGGGTCAGGTTGTGCGGCTTCATCGGCTCCTTGCCGAACCCACGGCGGTGACCGATCAGGATCGCGAGCACCAGGCCGGCGACACCGGCGTTGATGTGCACGACCGTGCCGCCGGCGTAGTCGATGGGTGCCACCGAAGCCAGGCCGTCGGTGGTGCCGAAGACCTTCGCTGCCAGACCGCTAGCCGCGTTGGACAGGAAGCCGCCACCCCAGACCTGGTGGGCCAAGGGGAAGTAGCTCAGCGTGACCCAGATCGGCAGGAACACCAGCCAGGAGCTGAACTTCACTCGGTCGGCGATCGCGCCGCTGATCAGCGCGGCGGTGATCACCGCGAAGGTCAGCTGGAACGCCACGAAGACGTAGTTGCCGGGCAAGGTGTCGCTGAGCCCGAACTGATCGAATGGGTCGGCGAACAAACCCGCGAACTCCCAGCCCGGGTTTTCCGCGTCGGCCGCGGCCCAGCCCAGGGAGCTGTAGGACATCGACCAGCCCCACAGTGCGTAGACGATGCCGACGACGCCGAGGGCGCTGAAGCTCATCATCATCATGTTGAGGACTGACTTGGAGCGGCTCATGCCGCCGTAGAAGAGCGCCAGTCCAGGCGCGGTCATGAGCAAGACCAGTGAGGCCGACACCAGCATCCAGGTGTAGTAGCCGTCCAACTGTCCCTCCTCCAATTTCGGCTGCGCATCGCGCAGAAAGTGGGAGCACTCCGCCGTCCCGACAACACCGGCGGGCGGGTTCCTGCTCGAACCTGGTAACCATCTCCCGCCCGTGTTTCCCAAGAAGGCGACGGTTGGTTGCCATTGGGAAAACCTCCGCCCAGTTTTGTTTCGGCGGTGCAACGGATCTACTCCGCGGATCACGCGTGCATTACGCCGCGGTTACCTGGACCCCGTTGCCCCGCCCCACGGATCGCGCCCCAACGGCGGCTGGAGGAGCCTCAGTCGTCTACGATGCTGACACTATGAAGCAGGCTTCGTCCGACCCTTCCCGCATGCACGGAGCGCTCCGCACTGGTGGGATTCTGATGCCCGCTTCGGACACGTTGTCGGTCCTGTTGGGTTATGCGCTCGCTATCGCCTTGTATTTCCAGCTCGGTGGCTGGGCCGAGTTTTCGTGGCCCTGGGCTGCACTGGTCACCGTCACGGCCGCTGCGGTCACATTGGCAACTGGCCTCGCGCTCAAGGTCTACCACGGTCGCTCGCCGGTCAGCAGCGCGAGCGAGACGGTGTCGTTGTCGATACAAACCGCTGCAAGCGTGGTTGTCGTTGCGCTCGTCTGCCTGATCGGCAACGAGTTCTCGTGGGCCTTGGTCCCGCTCGCCGGAGGCTTGATCGCACTGGCATTGATGTGCGCCGCACGCGCATGGTGGCGGGTGTTGGATAGCCGACGCGGCTACCAATCCTCGGGTGCGCGGCGGAGAACCGTTGTGGTCGGCGCAGGTAACGCCGGGCAACAGGTCGTGGAGTCGATGCGGACCAGTGCCGCGTCGGAGCTGGAACCGGTGGCGCTGGTTGACGACGACCCGCGGAAACGTCACCTGCGAGTGAGCGGCGTTGGTGTTGCGGGCACGCTGGCGGACCTGGGGGATGTGGTCCGTGAGTTCGAGGCCGACCTCGTCGTGCTCGCGATTCCTTCGGGCAGCCCCGAGTTGTACGACTCGGTCGCTGAACGCGCACGTGAAGCAGGGGCAGACATCAAGATTCTGCCCTCGATCAGCGAGTTGTTCTCAGACATCGTCGGTATTCGCGACCTCCGTGACATCAACCTCACCGACGTTCTGGGTCGCCGCCAGGTCGAGACCGACCTCGATTCGATCTCTCACTACCTGGCCGGAAAGCGTGTGTTGATCACTGGCGCGGGTGGGTCCATCGGGTCCGAGTTGGCCCGCCAGGTCAGCCGTTGGCAGCCGGCGGAACTGATGCTTCTGGACCGAGACGAGTCGGCTCTGCACGGTGTGGAGCTGACCCTGCATGGTCATGGTCTGCTCGACACCGATCAAACGATCCTCGCGGACATCCGCGACGGCGATACCTTGCTCGAACTGTTCGCAGAACGCCGGCCTGAGGTGGTGTTCCACGCGGCCGCTTTGAAACACCTCCCGATGTTGGAGAAGTACCCCCACGAGGGCTACAAGACCAACGTTCTTGGAACGTTGAACGTGTTGCGCGCGGCTGCCGCGGCCGACGTTGAGCGATTCGTGAATATCTCCACGGACAAGGCTGCCGACCCAACGAGCGTTCTTGGGCTGACCAAACGGGTCGCGGAGCGCTTGACGGCTTCTTATGCAGCCAGCAACGACGGCCGCTACATCTCGGTCCGATTCGGCAATGTTCTGGGGAGCCGTGGCTCGGTGTTGGCGGCATGGGCGGCCCAGATCGCCCGTGGTGGCCCGCTCACGGTGACAGATCCCGAGGTCACTCGATACTTCATGACGATCCACGAGGCATGTCAATTGGTCTTGCAGGCGGGTGCCGAGGGCTCGAGCGGGGAGGTCCTGATTCTCGACATGGGTCAGCCCGTCAAGATGGTCGACGTCGCACGCAAGGTCATTGCCCAATCCGGGAGCCAGGTCGAGATCGTCTTCACTGGCTTGCGGCCAGGTGAGAAGTTGCATGAAACCCTGCTCTCCGGTGGTCGAGCTAGGTGGCCGCCCGCTTCACGACCTGATCACCCATGCCCCGGTGCCGGCACTGTCGGAATCGGCAGTGACTTCGGGCGTGTCGACGGACATGCGTGCGGCCCTCCAGTCATGGTGCTCCGTCGATGTTGGGCATTGAGGAGACCCACGACGAAGTCATGGTGCTGTGCACTGCTCGGCACCATGGACGGGGCGCTCAGCGCCTGCCTGATCGGGAACACCGGGGCCGTGTGATTGCTGCCGTACAGGTCGAGACCGACGAGCAAGCACGCGAGGTGCTCGCTGCCCTGGACGCTGAGGGACGGCGCTTCTACCTCGATGTAGAACGCAAACAGGACATTAATCTCGCCGCTGTGGCGGTCGACGTAGTCCGGCACTCGAGCATCGTGCCCATCAAGCCGAATGACATAACGGTCGATGCAACAGTCGCGTGGCTCACCAGCCGCCTTGGCTCGGACCTAACCGATCGGGTCGTGGCCGTGGTCGGCACGGGCAATCTGGGATTCAAAGTGGCCCTGAGGCTCACCGAGATCGGCTGCCGCGTCCACTGGTCGGGGCGCAACCTGGACAAGGTCGAACAGCTGGCAGCGGCAATCAATCAGGTGTTGCCGCGATTCACGCCGCACCGAATCTCCACTGAGCTTCCAGATCGAGCCGCAGTGTTGGTGAGCGCAGTCACTGCGGAGCACATCGTTGGCCCGGAGTGGATTGCGCGACTTGAGCCGGGCGCCTTGTGTCTTGACGTCGGGATCAACAACTTCGCCCCAGAGTTCATTCGGGCAGCAGTGTCCAGCGGTTGCGAGTGTGCCCGGATGGACGTACGAGCCGCAACCTCGATTCCTGATGGACCCAGCGACTTCTTCAGCAGGATCTCTGGTCGCACCAGGGGCAAAGTCAACGTTGTGGCGGGCGGCTTGATCGGTGAGCTGGGTGAGGTCGTTGTCGATCAGATCCACCTGCCGAACCGCGTCGTTGGTGTCGCCAACGGCACCGGGGGCCTGGTTGATCCGAGTGCGTGGTCGGATCAGATGGTCAACGACGTGGCGTACGTGCAAGCCGGTATCGATCGCGACCGCGGACCACGATGACCACCCTGTTCAGCCACCGTTGACGGTGGTGTTCTCTCGAGGGCCCCAGAACAAGGCGCCGTATTGGGCCTGCACCTGAGTCAGGTCGTACTCGGCGAGCGCGAATTCACGGGCAGCCGCAGACTTCTCCCGCCAAGTGCCCTCGTCGGCGGTTGCTTCGAGGATCGCCGTCGCCGCCTCCTCGACGCTGTCGACTACCCAGTCGGCGGGATAGAGCATGCGAGGACCGTGATCGAGTCGCTTGAAATAGGGCCAATCTCGAACCACCGGCACCGCCCCACTTGCCGCGCCCTCGAGGACCGAGAGAGGCGAGCCTTCGCGCACCGAGGAACTGATGATGACGCCACAATCCCTCAGGGCTGCCGGCACATCCTCGGTTCGGCCGAAGCGAATCAGCCCACCCGCGGCGTCCAGGCGGTCGAGCGCGCTGTTGGCATAATCCCGGTAACGCATGAACGCTGGGGAACCGGTGTCGTGGAAGTCCGAGCCAATGATCTTGAGTCGGTAGCGCGGATCGTGGCGGCGTACCGCCTCCACCACCTCGACGGCCCAGGCGATGTCCTTGGCGACCACGCTGCGACCCACGACCACGAGATTGAACCGCGCCTCCGCCGCCGCGGTCTTGGGCAGATCGAACCGTGCCAAGTCCATCGCGTTCGGAGTCACGGTGGACAGGCCCATCTCCTTCAGACCCGGCACGCTTCTTTCCACCAGCTCACGGATGTGGTCGCTGTCGAAGACCAAGCTGTCAAGCCGGGTGAAGTCGAGCAGCTGGGGCCACATGGTCCACGCCTCGTAACTGTGCAGTCGCACAATGATCCGAGTCGATCCCGGATCAGCCAGCTGCACGTAGTGAGTCATCGGCGTGCACCACTCGACGTAGCACGCGTCTGCCCAGTCAAGATGCTCTCGCAAGTCCTCCTCGGCTGCCGCCCGCGCTTTGCCGTCTCCCCGCAACTCCGACATCAGGCGACGCCGGATGCCCTGCTGACCTCGCCAGCGACCAGAGGCGGACAGGTCCTTCGGTCCTAGTACTCGAACCTCGGCGCGCCACTCTTGCTCGGCGTAGGCGATCAGGTCGCCAAGGAAGTTGGTGTTTCCGTCACTGACGAGCAACAACCGGAAGGGACGATCCCTTGGAACCTCGACCGCTTGCACCCGCCGGCCTGCTCGAGGTCGAATCCGCTCCATCGTTCGCGATTCGTCGAAGGGGGCCAGATAGGTGTCGGGCTGCTCCGCCAGGGCCGAGGTCGTGGCATCAAGCTGAATACCCCGGTAGAACGCCATCCGGGTCGCGTTGAGGAATGCATTGATCGCACCGCCGAAATCAGCCTTGGCCAGAAGTGCATCGGCATACTGCAGCTCGTGTCGAACGGCTTGATCCAGGTTGGCGGGGCGCTCTCCGGCGCCGAAGCTCCACCCCACGAGATGCCCGCCAAGGTCGGCCTTGCTCACGGGCCTGCGTAGTCG
>JBAOHF010000033.1:0-17446 GCA_037046605.1 Nocardioides sp. | reverse complement strand
TGCAGGTGCTGCGCGCCGGCATTGCCGTCGCCCGTGATCTCGGGCCGGGACTCGCGGGCGGTCGAACGCCGCATGACCGAGCTCGGCGTCAGCTGGGTCAGGCAGGGCGTGGGCGACAAGCTTGCCAGCCTGCGCGAACTGCTCGACATCCTGGGGCTCGGGCCCCAGGCCGTGGCGTGCATCGGCGATGACACGCCGGATCTGCCGCTACTGGAGCATGCTCGCCTCGGCGTGGCGGTCGCGGATGCGCACGCAACGGTTCGCGAGGCGGCCCACTACGTGACCCGGCTGCCAGAGCGGCCAGGGCGCCGTGCGGGAAGTCTGCGACCTGCTGCTCACCGCGCGCGGAGCCGCGCAGTCGTGAGCGGCCTCAGCTGGAAATGGGTCTGGATGACGGGGCTGATTGCAGCCGCCATCGCGAGCTGACGGCGTGCTGGTCCGCTCGCCCGACAGCGAAGTGGCCTCGGCCGAACGGCCGGCGCAGCCCGGCTACTACCTGAAGGACGCGACCCTCACGATCACCCAGCCCGACGGCAGCGAGCGCATGAAGCTGGTGGCGGATCAGCGACTCGAGGAGAACGTCGCCGACAAGAGCTACGCGGTGCAGGGCGTCCGCATGGATTACCGCGCCGCGCCCGGCGGTCCCTGGACGCTGCGCGCCGACAAGGCCGCGGTGCCTGCCGACCTCGCCACCGTCGAGTTCAACGGCAACGTCGAAGTCCGCGGCGGCGAGACTGCGGAATCAGGCGTCATCCGCACCGCGGCGCTGACGCTCAACATGAAGGACAATGTCGCACATACTGCGCAACCCGTGACCATCGAGTTCGCGGGGCAGCGCCTGAACGCCACCGGGCTCAGGGCCGACCTCGAGCGGGAAACGCTGCAACTGGAATCCGGAGTGAATGGACGCTTTGAATAACAAGGGGCCAGTCAGGCTGCTCACGCTGGCCTTGGCGACCGGCTGTCTGGCGCTCCTGGGGCTGCCGGGGTCGGCCGCCTCGGGTAACGGCCACGCTCGCAGATGCGACGCGAAGCCGATCTCCCTCGACGCCGCCTCGACCAACTTCGACTATCGCAACAACCTGCTGACCTTCCGCAAGGTGCGCATTGCCCAGGGAGGCATGTCGGTGGAGGCCGACGAAGCCACCGCGACGGGCCTCGATTTCGAGAACAGCGAATGGCGCTTCCATGGGCGCGGTGCACATCCGCATGCCGAACGGGCTGCTCAATTCCGACTCGGCCACGATCACGTTCCGCAACAACCTGATCACCAATGCGAAGATCGCGGGCTCTGCCTGCCGACTTCCAGCAGGAGCGCGTCGAACAGCAGGTGGCCCGCGGTCGCGCCGGCACGATCGAGTACGACGTGGCCCGCGGCACCATCGAGCTCAGGGACAAGGCGTGGCTCTCGGACGGCAAGAACGAGATCAGCGGGCCAGACGCTCGTTTACGACATGGCCAAGGAACGCGTGATCGCCAATCCGGGCGAGCAGGATCCGGGCGGCGTCAGCATCACGATCAACCCGCGATCGCTCACGCCACCCGCCGCGCCACCGGCGCCGGGTCCAGGCCCCATGAGCCGCCTCGCCGTTGCGGGGCTGGCCAAGCGCTACAAATCCCGCCAGGTCGTCAAGGAGCTGTCGCTCGAAGTGTCGAGCGGCGAAGTGGTCGGGTTGCTGGGCCCCAACGGCGCCGGCAAGACCACGGCCTTCTACATGATCGTCGGGCTCATCCCCTGCGAGCGGGGCAGCATCTTCCTCGACCACGCGCGACCTGTGTCGAGCCTGCCGATGCACCGGCGCGCGCAGCTCGGCATCGGGCTACCTGCCGCAGGAAGCCCTCGGTGTTCCGGCAAGCTGTCGGTCGAGCCGACAACATCCTCGCCATCCTCGAAGACGCGGCCGAACCTGGATGAGCACGGCGACGGCTCAGCCCGCTCGTGTCGGAACTGCTCGAACGAATTGCACATAGGACACGTTCAGCGACAGCCGCTGGGACATGAGCCTGTCGGGCGGCGAACGGCGCCGGGTCGAGATCGCCCGGGCCCTGGCGGCGGACCCGCAGTTCATCCTGCTCGATGAGCCCTTCGCCGGTGTCGACCCCATTGACCGTCCAGCGACATACAACGCATTATCAAGCATCTTGAGCGCCAAGGGCATCGGCGTCCTGATCACCGACCACAACGTCCGCGAGACGCTCGGACATCTGCGGCCGCGCCTATATCGTCAGTCAAGGGTCGGCCTCATCGCCATCGGGAACTGCGGAACGAGATCCTTGCCAACCGTGAGGTCCGTGAGGTGTACTTGGGGCAGGACTTCAGAACTGTAGATGATCGCGTTGCACATGGCATCAGGCGCGGTGCGGGTACCCAGGGCCTCGTGACCAGGTCGACCGCCTCCCGACGGGTTACTTGCTTCAGAAGATGCTCGAGTCTGCAACCTCCAGCTAAAACTCGGGCAGCAGCTCACGATGACGCCGCAGTTGCAGCAGGCGATTCGCCTGCTCCAGCTCCCCTCGCTGGACCTGCAGGCGCACGATCCGCGAGACCCTGGAATCCAACGTGATGCTCGAGGCCGAAGAGGAACCGGGCAGCGACACGCTGAGCACCGAGGTGCTGCAGGAGGCCGAGCGCTCCGCGCCCGCCGAGGGATCACGCTGACTCAACGGCGAACCCGCCGCCGAGCGCGACCAGCGCGAGGAACCCGAGGTCGAGATTGCCGACGAGGCCTGGGGCGAGCCCACGGCCGGCGTTTCCGACACTCCCTGGTCGGGGGACGATGAGCGCGACTCCGACCTCAGCGACCGCAGCGGCCAGACCCTGCAGGAGCAGCTCCTGCGAGCAGCTCGATCTCGCCCGGCTCTCCCCCGTGGACATGGCCATTGCGCGCGTGATCGTCGATGCCATCAACGATGATGGCTACCTGCAGGACAGCCTGGAGGAGATCAGCGCGAGCCTGCTGCCGGAGATCGCTGGCCGACGCCGCACACGTTGGGCGGGTCCTCACCGTCGTGCAGGCACTGGAGCCGGCCGGCATCGGTGCACGCGACCTGGGGCGAATGCATGCGCGCTGCAACTGCAGCAACTTGGACCCCGACACGCCGGGCCGGGCCCTGGCGATCCGCGTCGCCCTCGAGCAGTCTCGACCTCGTGGCCGACCAGCAGCTCTCGCTCCTGCGCCGCCACCTGCGCTGCAGCGATGCAGAACTGGAGACGGCGATCGCCCTGGTGCGCTCCTGTCACCCGCGCCCCGGCAGCACCGTGAGCTCGCAGCAGGCCGAGTACGTCATCCCGGACGTGTTCGTGCGCCGCACCGACCATGGCTGGGTGGTGGAGATCAACCAGGCGACGGTGCCGCGCGTGCGGGTCAACCAGAACTACGCGAACCTGGTGTCGCGCTCGGCCGACCACGCCATGCTGCGCACCCAGCTCCAGGAGGCGCGCTGGCTGCTCCGGAGCCTGGAGATCCGCAACGAGACGCTGTTGAAGGTGGCGCGCTGCATCGTGCAGCGCCAGGCCGCGTTCTTCGAGCTGGGCGATGAGGGCATGCAGCCGCTCATCCTGCAAGGACGTCGCCGAGGCCGTCGAGATGCACGAGTCGACCATCTCGCGCGTCACCACCGCCAAGTACATGCACACGCCGCGTGGCGTGTTCGAGTTCCGGCTACTTTTTCTCGAGCCACGTGGCTGCGCGCCGGACGGCACCGAGATGTCCTCCACCGCGATCCGCGCCAAGATCCGCAAGCTGGTCGCGCAGGAAACGGGCGACAAGCCGCTGTCCGACAGCGCACTGCCTGCCGCCAGGGCGATCGGTGCGACACGGCCTAGCGAAGTATGGGGAAATCTCGGACTGACGCTAGAGAGCGGCATACAGTCCGATCATGGACCCGATCCGCAATCCCTACGCGCCCGGCGCGGGGCAGCGGCCCCCCGAGTTGGCCGGTCGCGACGAGCAGCTGCACGCGTTCGACGTGACGCTGGAACGGGTGGCGCGGGGGCGCCCGGAGCGGTCCGTGGTGCTGACCGGGCTGCGTGGGGTGGGAAAGACCGTGCTGCTCAACGCCCTTCGGTCGGCG
Organism: Nocardioides sp.; assembly: GCA_037046605.1. GTDB lineage: Bacteria > Actinomycetota > Actinomycetes > Propionibacteriales > Nocardioidaceae > Nocardioides. The sequence continues at coordinate 13,372 of JBAOHF010000033.1, read as the reverse complement.
GCGGTCCGAGCCCATTGGGGGACAGGCAAACTCGAGGCTCGTCCGGATCAGCCGTTGCGCCGCCCCTTGTCGGCAGCGCTGCATATGGCGGTGCGCGAGCTCGGGCATCCGCAGCCGGACGAGGTCGCGCAGGTGCTCGGTGTGATCAAGGCCTTTGCGCAGCGCGAGTCCGGTCCGGGGAGCGGGTCCGCGGCCGGGGGACGCGTGGCCGGGCGGGGGAGTTCGACGGGTGGGCGGGGGAGTGCAGCGGGTGGCGCTGGCCGGCTGCGCGACCGGTGGAGTGTCGGGATCGACGTGCCCGCGGTGACCGGCCGGGCCGACTCGGGCGACATCGAGATCGACCTCGTCGAGTTGCTCAGCGACGTCGGCGGGCTCGCGGCGGATCGTGGCGTCGGCGTGGCGATCTTCATCGACGAGATGCAGGACCTCGGCGCTGACGACGTGTCCGCGTTGTGTGCTGCGGCTCACGAGATCTCCCAGTCCGGGCTGCCGGTCGTCATCGTCGGGGCCGGGCTGCCGCACCTTCCGGCGGTCTTGTCGGCGTCAAAGTCCTACTCGGAGAGGCTGTTTCGCTACTCGCGGATCGACCGCCTGGACGTCGAGGCCGCCTCGGTCGCCCTCACCGCGCCCGCCGCGGAGGAAGGCGCCTCCTGGGCGCCCGAGGCCTTGTCGGAGATGTATGCCGTGACCGCCGGCTACCCCTACTTCGTCCAGGCCTACGGGAAGGCCGTCTGGGACGTCGCGGTCGGGCCGGAGATCTCGGCCGACGATGTGCGCATGGCGGCTCCCGAGGCGGAGGCCGAGCTGGCAGTCGGCTTCTTCGGGTCTCGGTATGAAAGGGCGACGCCCGCAGAGCGGGAGTACCTGCGGGCGATGGCGGAGGCGGCATACGCCGAGGGGCCGTGGAGCGACCCGGGAAGTGCCGCGTACTCGTCGAAACTCTCGATTGAGCTCGACTCGGTGCCAACGTCGGCCGTGGCGTCGGTGCTGGGCAAGAAGCCCCAGTCGCTTTCTCCTGCAAGGGACTCGCTGATGAAGAAGGGCCTGGTCTATTCGAGCGAGCGTGGCCAGATCGCCTTCACCGTCCCCCACTTCGGCCGATACCTGCGCACCCATCCGGACTGACATCGTCGAGTCCGATGTCAACGGCGAGCGATTTTGAGATTTACCCGGGAGTACGAGACGGCGTGAGACAGATCGCCACGCCAGCGGTGGACTTTGAGACACCAGCGGCGAGAATTTGAGACGGCCCTTACCGGTCACATCCCCATCTGGCGGTTGATCGCGGTCGCTCCGATCTCGACCGCGAGGTCCCGACCGGCGTTGCCGAGGTATGCCGCGGACTTGCGCAGCCAGCTCTTCCGCTCGTCGTCGGGCCTGAGTTTGTTCACCTTGCTGCAGTGGCTCTGCGGGCGGCGGGTGGTTGACCTGCGGTGATGCGATCGTGGTGGTGCGTTTTCGCGCACTAAGTCGGGCCGTCTAGGGTCGCGGTGTGGCGTTCATCAGGCGGGTGCGGACGGCATCGGGGGCGACGGCGGTGCAGATCGTCGCAGTACGTCGACGGGCGTCAGCGGATCGTCAAGCATGTCGGGTCGGCGCACACCGAGGCCGAGCTTGGGTGTGCTGCTGGCCAGGGCTCGTGAGCTGTTGGAGGACTCGTGCCCAGGGGGTGCTGGACCTCGACGTGGAGCCGACAGCTGCCGGTCGTCGCGGCTCCTCGGGCGCGCCTGCGTCGAGCCGGTCGCTGTTCGAGGTCGCCGTGGGCCGTCCGCTGCCGGCGGATGGGCCGCGACGGTCCGGGGCGGGTGGTGGGCACGGACTGCCGGTTGCTGTTCGAGGCCTTGGCTGACGGTGTATGCCGACGTGGGGTTCGACGCTGTCGAGGACGAGGTGTTCCGGGATCTGGTGATCGCCCGGGTGGTGGAGCCGACCTCGCTGCTGGACGTGGGCCGGGTGCTGACGGAGCTGGGCCGGGGCCCGGCGAGCTACTCGACGATGCGGCGGACGCTGGCCCGCGCCGCACGAAGCGCGGGTTACCGCGGACCGGGTCGCTACGGCCTGCTTCGCGCACGCGGCCAGTCCGCGGGGACGTGTCGCTTGATCTTGTATGACGTCACGACGCTGTACTTCGAGGCCGAGAAGGAGGACGACCTGCGCAAGGTCGGCTACTCCAAGGAACGTCGGGTCGACCCGCAGATCGTGGTCGGGCTGCTGGTGGACCGGCGCGGGTTCCCTTTGGAGATCGGCTGTTTCGAGGGAAACAAGGCCGAGACTGCGACGATCATCCCGATCATCAAGGCCTTCCAGGCCCGCCACGGCCTCGCCGACATGGTCGTGGTCGCCGACGCCGGGATGCTGTCCGCGTCGAACCTGCGCGAGCTGGACGAGGCCGGGCTTGCGGTTCATCGTCGGCTCCCGCGACGGTCAAGGCCCCGCTCGACCTGGCCTCGCACTTCCGGTGGCACGGCGACGCGTTCACCGACGGGCAGCTCATCGACACCCTCACCCCCAGGGCCGGGCGCACAGAGTGAGAACAACCCGATGCTGCGACGCCGAACCGGTGTGGGACCCCGACCGCGCATCCCGGGTCGTGGCGGGCGGTATGGGCGTACTCGGCCAAACGCGCCGCCCGTGACGGCAGGACGCTGACCCTGCAGGAGAACCGCGCCAAGGCCGTGATCGCCGGCGAGAAGGCCGCCCGCACCCCACGGTTCGTCAAGACCAGCAACGGCACCCGCAGCCTGGACGAGGCCGCCCTGGCCAGAGCACGCCGCCTCGCGGGCTTGAAGGGGTACGTGTCGAACATCAGCGCCGAGGTCATGCCCGCCGGTGAGGTCATCGGTTCCTACCACGACCTGTGGCACGTCGAGCAGTCCTTCCGGATGAGCAAGACCGACCTGCGTGCCCGGCCGCTGTTCGGCACGGAAGCGAGACGCGATCGAGGCGCACCTGACCGATCGTGTTCACCGCGCTGGCCCTCTCCCGGGAGGCGCAGGCCCGCACCGGACTGAGCATCCGCAACCTCACCCGACAACTGCGCACGCTGCGCTCAGCGACCATCGCGATCAACGGCACGACGCAGACCTTCGCCCCCAGCGATCCTCCCCGACCAGCAAGCCATCCTCGAGGCCATCCAAGGCCCGAAACTCACGCACTAAGCAAAAGAACAAACTCAGGTCGGGCTCGCGATCGGCTGCCTGATCGAGGGCGCTGAAGAGTCGATCGGCGATGCTCTCGGGCGTGGTCCAGGCCCCGACCGCGCGTCTGGCGTGACCAGTGGGCTTTCCAACGAGACTGATCCCACCGGAAGCTCGTCGCTCCAGCTTGGTGATGAAGGGCGGGTCTTCACCTTCGAGAGCCCGCAGTGCGGTCTCGACCTGGTCAGCGTCCAGACCGGATTGCCCCACGATCTCGTTCGGGCGCATGACTCGTCCGGTGCGCTCGAACACCTCCACGATCGCAGTGAGCACGGGCAGGTCTCTGCGGGTCCGGGTCTCGTCCATGTCTGCATTGACTCAGACGGCACCGACAGCCCTCCCTGCGGCATCCTTGACGGGTGGGATTGAACGTGAGGCGCCAGCATGCCGGTCGGTGACTGCCAGCGCGCCTTTGGCGCGGCCGCCGAATCGGATGGTCTCGAATTGGGGCCCTCGCATGTTCCGTGGATCAATCAGCGAGGGCACTTCGGCCTTCCCAGCGGTTGCAGTGAAGCCCTCGTGACGCTGGCGGCGATCTTCGCCGCTCTCGATGGTGACCCGGAGGCGCAGCAGGGCCTCGGCAAAGTCGGGTTGTAGGGCTGTGACCTGCGCCAACGTGGGGTGACGGTCGGCGTGTTGCTGGTGGGGGGCGTGGGGCTGGTGGTGACGATGGGAGTTCTCACACACCTGTCGCCGCCACGGAGCCCCACGCCGTTATGTCATCTTCCCCCACGATCGGTTCTGCTCGTATCCCTCTGATCGAGGTGTTCGCCACGGTTGCTGACCCTCGCGCCCGTCGCGGGGTCCGCCACGACTTGAGGTTTGAACTGCTCGTCACCGCGTTGGAGGAAGCTCCGGCCACCTGCGTGAGTGACAGGAAATGCATAGGAATCCGAAAGGTCCTGCCTATGGGACCGGCCTACTTTCCTCGTCGAGAGGACGTCCCGACCGTGGGCGACAACAGCGATGAACACCAGCCGTAGGTCCGTTTTGCAGGGTATGGCCGCCACTGCCGTGCCTGGGCGTGTTGAGTGCCTGTACCTCCGACTCGTCGTCCTCGCCCTCCGGCTCGGCAACCACGGGGTCCGGCTCGGGGGCACCGTCCGGGTCGCTCGCCTGGGACGCCAAGGGATGGAGCTACGACACCGCGAACGACGTGTACTACCAGATCGGCCGCTCGTATGCCGCGACGCCGCAAGCCCCCGACTATCAAACCCTGGGCATCTTCGTCCCCGCCAAGTACCTCACCGCGACGAAGAACGCAGACGGCGTCACCTACACCGCGACGGTTAACCCGGCCGGATCGGTCGGCGGCTTCACCGCGGCCACCGCGCCGATCGTGCTGCCCGTCGACACCCCCGGGTATGCCGCGCAGAAGCCGCCGACAAGCTACTCCTATAACGCGGTTTCCGCTTACCTCAAGGCGGGCTTCGTCTACGTGTGGGCGGGGATGCGCGGCAAGGACAGCAACTCGACGTCCTACACGGGAAACGCCCCGTGGGGCGTGACCGACCTCAAGGCGGCCGTGCGGTTCTTGCGCTACAACGCCTCGCAGATACCCGGGAGCAAGGACCGGATGTTCGTCTTCGGGATGAGTGGTGGTGGTGCGCAGACCACCATCATGGGAGCCTCCGGGGACAGCGCGCTCTACACCCCCTATCTGCAGGCCATCGGCGCAGCCACCACGGGCCCCGCTGGCGAGACACTGTCCGATGCCGTTGCCGGAGCGATGGCCTGGTGCCCCATCACGACCATGGACTCCGCTGACGCGGCATACGAGTGGAACATGGGTCAGTTCTCCACCTCCGGCACGCGCGCTGCCGGCACCTGGACCGCGGCATACTCCGCCGACCTGGCCAAGGAATTCCCCACCTACCTCAACGCTTTGGGTCTCAAGGATTCCTCCGGCAAGAAGCTGGCGCTCGAGTCGTCGGCCATCGGCATCGCGTTGTCCGGCAGCTACTACGACCACCTGGTGGGGGTGATCGAGGAGTCGCTGAACAACTTCATCGCCGACACGACCTTCCCCTACACGCCGTCCTCGGGCGGGATGGGTGGCCCGGGCGGTGGCATGCCGGGAGGCGGTATGCCCGGAGGAGGAGCGCCTCCGTCCGGGATGACCGGGCCTGCTCAGGGTGGGTCCACCACCTCGAGCACCTACGCGACGATCGAGGACTACCTCAGCTATCTCAACGCCTCCGGGCCATGGGTGACATACGACGCTGCGACCAAGAAGGCAAAGGTCACCAGCCTGCAGGGCTTCGTCACAAGCCAGAAGAGCCCCAGCAAGAGTGTGGGGGCCTTTGACGGCCCGTCCCGCGGGGTCGGTGAGAACGTCGTCTTCGGGCTGGGCACCAGTGGCCTGCACTTCGACGCGATCGCCGCCAAGGTCATCACGGCGAACGCCGCGCAATACGCCGGCCTCACCGGCTGGCAATCCTCCTACGCTGCAACGGAGTACACGAGCGACCTCGCCAAGAAGGATGCCATCGGCGTCGATGTCCCCACCCGGGTGAACATGTACAACCCCATGTACTACCTCTGCGACCAGTACGCCGGGTATCAGAAGTCCAAGGTCGCTCCGTATTGGCGGATCAGGACCGGGATCAAGCAGGGCGACACGGCCAACACGGTCGAGGTCAACCTCGCGCTGGCGTTGGCGAGTTACGGCGTCAAGGCGGTCGATTTCGCGACGGTGTGGGGTCAGGCTCACGTCAAGGCCGAGCGCACCGGCGACGCGACGACCAACTTCGTCAATTGGGTCATCAAGACCCTCGCTTGAGGCCCGGGAGGCCGCCCCAAGCCGCCCTGGCGTGCGCCATCAGGTGGTGCGGATCACCGTCAAGAACTCAGCAGCTGACTGAACGGTAGTGCGCCGCACCGACTTCCTGACCCGTATACATAGTGCATACAACCGCACCAATGCTGTGACCATGCCGGTTCTCGTTCAGGTCCGTGACGTCGACGCCGCAGTGCGCGACGAGCTGAAGGCCCGGGCGAGCCGCCACGGGGTCTCGCTCAACTCCTATCTGCGCGACCTGCTGACCCAGGCGGCCACAACGCCCACCCGCGACGAGGTTGTCGCGAGGATCCTTGCCCGCAGCGAGAGATCGCGTGTGTCTGCCGCCGAGATCCTCCGAGCCGAGCGCGATGACCGCAGCGCCCACGCATGACCTCGTCCTCGATGCGTCCATCGTGGTGGACCTCCTCGTCGGGGACGAGACCGAGGCCATCGCGGCAGCCCTCGCCCCGTTCCGCTGGCACGCGCCAGCCCATGTCGACGTCGAGGTCACGTCAGCGCTGCGCTGCCTCGTCCTGGGCGGGCACCTCAGCCCCGCCCGCGCCGTCGACGCGTTGATCGACTTCCACGATCTCGCCATCACTCGGTGGGCACCCGACCTGCCGACCAGCAGGCGGATCCTGGCGCTGCGTGCTGGGCTCACGGCATACGACGCCGCCTATGTCGTGTGCGCGGAAGGCGTGCTTGCCCCCTTGGCGACCCGCGACGAGCGGCTGGCGCGGGCTGCGGCACCTTACGTCGAGGTGATGAGTGCCTAGGCCGCGAATCGGGACAGGAAGCCCTGCACTCGCGCATGGAACAACTCCGTGGCGACCGAGTCGTGCTCGTCCGGCAACCCGGCGTCCATGAAGAGGTGCGCCCTGCCCGGATAGACGTAGTCGGAGACGTCCGACCCCGCCCGGGCGGCCTCCGCGACCAGGCGCGCGGCTGGCTCCGCGTCGACCCACTCGTCGTCGATCATCCGATGCAAAGCCAGCGGTATGCCGCCCCGCCACCTCCCGTCGTCACCGAACTCCGCGCCGTAGCGGCCGCCGCCGGCCACCAGCAGCGCTCCGACCACTCCGGGCTCATGCTCGGCCAAACGCTGGACCGCCATGGCGCCCATCGAGAAGCCGATGACGACCACGGGAGCCGAGCAGGCGGCATACGCCTCCCGCAGCGCAGCCTCAGCGGAGGGGCGGGCGGTGTCCAGGTGAGCCATGGCGGCGGCATACCCCTCGGGGCCGCCCTCGAAGACGGCCCCGCCGAAGAGGTCAGGCGCAACGACCCGAAAGCCGAGCGCGCGCACCCGGTCGGCGAGGTCGAGGATGGCTGGGCGCAGGCCGAGGGCCGAGTGCGCGATGAGGACGGTGGTCATGGCCGCGACGCTAGCGGCCCCGACTGACACCGGCCCTATCCGCGACCCCGGCGCCACCCCAACCACCGACGACCCGCCATGGCCGCGAGGCGTCGCCATCGAAGGGCCACCTCCGATGGCACGGCCGTCTGCCCGCCCATAGGGTGACAACCAATGAATGCCGGAATTGGTGACCCCAGGGTGGCGGCAGAGCAGCGGGCTCGCGCTGCTCATTGATCGCCAGCTTGCCGATGCCGGCTGGGTCGTCCAGGACAAGAAGGACCTCAACCTGTTCGTCGGCCAGGGAATCGCCTGCCGCGAGGTTGTCATGAAGCCCGGTCACGGCCGCGTCGACTATCTCCTCTATGTCGATCGCCGGGTCGTCGGGGTGATCGAGGCCAAGCCTGAGGGCACGACCCTGTCGGGGGTCGAGTGGCAATCCGCGGTCTATGCCACGGGGCTTCCCCCGGAGGCGGAACGGCGGGCGACGACCATCGACGGCCGGCTTCCCTTCGTCTTCGAGGCCAGCGGGTCGGAAACCCACTTCACCAACGGCTACGACCCCAACCCGCGGGCCCGGCGAATCTTCGCGGTCCCCCGTCCGTCGACCCTCGCCACCATCATCCGGGACGCCGAAGCCGATCCCGCGAACCCGACCTGGCGGGCCAAGGTCCGGCACCTCCCGACCCTGGATTCGGCGCCACTGCGCGACGCCCAAGTCAAGGCCCTCATCGGCATCGAGCGAAGCCTCGCCGAGCAACACCACGACCGCTCGCTCGTGCAGATGGCGACGGGGGCGGGCAAGACCTACACGGCGGTCACCACGGCATACCGGCTGTTGAAGTTCGGCGGATTCCGGCGGATTCTCTTCCTCGTCGACCGCAACACCCTGGCCAAACAGACCAAGGGCGAGTTCGAGAACTTCCGCATTCCAGGTGACGGACGGCGCTTCACCGAGCTCTACCCCGTCGACCGGCTAACCGGCGTAGGCAGCCTCGACTCGTCCAACGTGGTCATCTCGACCATCCAACGGGTCTACTCGGTGCTCTCGGGGCGCGCCGTCCCGCCGGACGACGATCCCAACCTCGACGACTTCGTCCCCGACGCTCCGGTGACCGTCACCTACAGCCCCGGTATGCCGCCCGAAGCCTTCGATCTCGTCATCGTCGACGAGGCGCACCGCTCGATCTACGGCGTCTGGCGCGGCGTGCTCGAATACTTTGACGCCCACGTCATCGGCCTCACCGCCACCCCCGGCAAGCAGACCTTCGCCTTCTTCCGGCAAAACCTCGTCTCCGAATACACCTATCCGCAATCGGTTGCCGACCGGGTCAACGTCGACTTCGACATCTACCGGATTCGCACCCAGATCAGCGAGCAGGGCGGGGCCATCGAGGCCGGCACCATCGTCCCCAAGGTCGACCGCCGGACCCGCCAGCAGCGGCTCGAAGCCATCGAGGAAGACCTCGAATACACCCAGAAGCAGCTCGATCGCGCCGTCACCGCCACCTCGCAGATCCGACTCATCCTGGAGACGTTCCGTGACCGGCTCTTCACCGAGATCTTCCCGGGCCGCACCACCGTCCCCAAGACGCTGATCTTCGCCAAGGACGATGCCCACGCGGAGGAAATCGTCACCACCGTGCGCGAAGTCTTCGGCAAGGGCAACGACTTCGCCGCCAAGATCACGTATGCCGCGCGTGACCCGGAGGGGCAGCTCAAGGCCTTCCGCATGTCCCCGTCGCTGCGGATCGCCGTGACCGTTGACATGATCGCCACCGGCACAGACGTCAAGCCGCTCGAGTGTGTCTTCTTCATGCGCGACGTGCGCTCGGCCCAATACTTCGAGCAGATGAAGGGTCGCGGCGCCCGCACCATCGCCCCGGCCGACTTCCAAGCGGTCACCCCCGACGCGAGCGCCAAGACCCGGTTCGTCATCGTCGACGCAGTCGGGGTCACCGAGCACGACTTCGTCGAACCGCCGCTCAACCGGGACCCTGGCGTCTCGCTTAAGAAGCTCCTCGACAAGGCGGCCGCCCTCACCATCTCCGAGGCCGAAACCGCCACTCTCGCGTCCCGATTGGCCAAGCTGGAGCTGCAGCTTTCACCGTCCGAGCGCGCCGAGCTCGACACCGTCGCTGGTATGCCGGTGCGAGACCTCGTCCGCGGCCTCGTCGACGCGGTGGACCCGGATCTGCAGGCGCAAGCCCTGGCGGGAGCGCCTGATCCGGCCGCCGCCCTCGATGCGTTGCTCGAACATGCAGTTGGGCCGCTCGCCGCCAACCCGCCCCTTCGCGCCCGCATTCTCGAGCTTCGGGCGGTGCACGACCGGATCATCGACGAGGTCAACAAGGACGTCCTGCTTGATGCGCATGGTGTCCTCGACCCCGGGAAGGCGAAGTCGGTGGTGGATTCGTGGGCGGCATACCTCGTGGAGCACCGCGACGAGACCACGGCGATCCAGCTCGCGAGCGAGGCGAAGGTGCGGCGCATCCGATTCACCGACATCAAGGAGCTCGCCGATCGGATCGCCCGCCCGCCGCACAACTGGACGCCCGAAGTCATTTGGGCGGCATACGAGGCGGTGGATGCGGGTCGCGTGCGACACAGCGAGCGGCATACGCTCACCGATCTGGTGTCGTTGCTGCGCTTCACGATTGGGCTCGACGGGGAGCTCGTCCCCTACGCGGCGCGCGTGCAGGAGCGGTATGCCGCGTGGCTGGCTCAGCAGGCCCAGGCGGGGACCGAGTTCTCGCCGATGGAGCGGTGGTGGCTGGACCGAATGGTCGAGGTGATCGCGGCGTCGGCAGGGATCACGGCAGAGGATCTGGACCGGTCGCCCTTCACCGAGCGAGGAGGCGTCGACGGGGCACTTCACGAATTCGGGGACGCCCGAGTCGAGTTCTTGCTCGCCGACCTGAACTCGGAGCTGACCGCGTGACCTGGAAGCAAGTCCCCTTCCGAGAACTCGGAAAGTGGTATGGAGGCGGAACGCCGTCGAAGGGCAACTCCGGGTTCTGGAACGGGGGGGAGATCCCATGGCTGAGTCCGAAAGACATGGGAGAGCCGGTGCTCTCCGGCACAAGGGACCACATCACTCCAGCTGCGGTCGCGGGCTCCAGTGTTCGCTGGGTTCCAGCTGACTCCGTGGCAGTGGTCGTACGCTCCGGAATTCTTGAACGGACACTCCCCGTCGCTTTGGTTCCGTTCGCGACCACTCTAAACCAGGACATGAAAGCCGTCGTCGCGTACGCCGGTGTCGATCCTCGTTGGATTGCTTGGGGACTTAGGGCGCAGGAAGCGCGCCTACTCCGGACCACTCGAAAGGCCGGCACGACGGTGGCATCGATCGAGATGCAACGATTCTACGGTTCGACCTTGCCTGTTCCCACATTGGCCGAGCAGCGGCGGATCGTCGAGATCCTCGAAGACCACCTCTCCCGTCTCGACGCCGCGCAATCCACATTGTCTGTGAGCTGGCGCCGTCTTCAAGGTCTGCGGGAATCGTTGATTGAAACAGCGGTCACTGGACGCGATCGCCCCATCGGGGCTCATCTGATCCCGTTGGCAGATGCGATGGCGAGTGACGGTGACCTGCCCAACCTCCCCGAGGGCTGGAGATGGGCCCGCCTCGCAGACGTCGCTGATGTAGTCGGCGGCGTTACCAAAGATGCCAATAAGCAGGCGGATCCCCGATTCGTCAAGGTTCCCTATCTACGAGTGGCGAACGTGCAGCGCGGGCACCTGCGCCTTGAGGACGTCACCTCCATCCGAGTTGCTCCCGAGAAGGCGGATGCCCTACAACTGCTTCCCGGCGACGTCCTGCTCAACGAGGGCGGTGATCGCGACAAGCTGGCCCGAGGTTGGGTGTGGGAAGGGGAGATTCCACGCTGCATTCATCAGAACCACGTGTTTCGTGCGCGCATCCGGGGGAGTCTGGATCCCTACTTCCTTTCCTGGACGGCGAACACGGTCGGGGGTCGTTGGGCTGAGCGGAATGGCAAACAGAGCGTGAACCTCGCGTCAATCAGTCTCACCATGATCAAGAAGATGCCCGTCGTGGTCCCGCCCGGCCAGGAGTCGACGGCAATTGCGGCCCGCCTGGGTTCGCAGCTTGATGCCTTGGCTCTCCTCGACCGGTCGATCGAGCGGGCAAGGGCGCGCGGGGCGGCCTTGAGGCGGGCGGTGCTCTCTGCAGCGTTCGAGGGGAAGTTGACCGGACGGCATACCGACGCCGAAGTGATCGAGGAGATGGCGAGTGTCTGACCTCAAATTGTTCCGCATTGCCGAGGGCGTGGCGACCGAGGTGACGAGTTCCTCGGTGGCCCTGGAGCGGTCTCTCCAGAAGCTGATCGAGGCGAACATGGAGACGCTCTTCGGTGTCCGTCTGCTCGCTTCTGAGTTCTCGACCGGGGTGCGCCATGGCGGCCGGATGGACTCGCTGGGCATCGATGAGAACGGGAGCCCGGTTATCTTCGAGTACAAACGAGCGATCAACGAGAGCGTCATCAACCAGGGCCTCTTCTACCTCGATTGGCTCCTCGACCACCGCGGCGACTTCGAGTTGTTGGTGCTCAAGAGACTCGGAGGCGACGCGACGAAGAAGATCGACTGGTCTAACCCACGACTCATCTGCGTGGCCAACGGCTTCACGCGATACGACGAGCACGCGGTCAACCAGATGAACCGCAGCATCGACCTCGTGCGCTATCGAGACTTCGGTGGATCACTGCTGGCGCTGGAGTTGGTGCACTCATCCACCCGGGTCGATGTCCCGCCCAACGCAGGTGGGTCTCAAGAGCCGGCGACGTCGGATGACTCACCCAAGCCACAAACCTATAAGACGGTGACCGAGTATCTCGCTCAGGCGTCGACCGAGCTCAAGGACCTCTATGGCGAGCTTGATGCCTTCGCGATGGCTCTCGGGGACGACATCACCCAGAAGACCCTGAAGTACTACATCGCCTACCGACGACTGAAGAACTTCCTCTGCGTCGAGGTGTCGCCGCAGCGGGGGCATCTGAGCCTCTTCCTCAAGGTTGACCCCGCAACGGTGGATCTGGAGAAGGGCTTCTCAAGGGACGTTCGGCACATCGGCCACTTCGGGACTGGCGATCTTGAGGTGCGGGTCAAGGACGCGGAGTCACTCGCTTGTGCTCTGCCGCTCGTCCAGCGCTCCTACGAGGAAAGTTGAGCGGAATCGCGGGCATGGCGAACCGAGACGTGATCATGGAGGCCGTCCGGCTGAGTGGTCGGCCGCTCGACGACGACGAGCTGTCGCGGCTGACCGGCATACGGCCTCGACAGACGGTCAACCGAATCTGCAGGGACCTTGAGTCGAGAGGGTGGCTGAGGCGTGTCTCAGGGCCCCACGGCAAGGTCGTCAACATCGTGACCTCGGCTGGGAGCCATTCGACCCCACCCGCGCGCGAACGCGCCGAACGCAGGGGAGTCGGCGATCCTGTCCCCACCGGAACCGCCGTAGGGTCGGCGGCGCACCAGGGGGATTCCGCAGCGCAGCGGGCCGCCGAGCGCGTCCTGCTCGACCTGCTTGGTGAGCGCTTGGGGCTGCATCTGGAGCCTCGACGGCTGACCCACCCGAGTGGTGCTCGCGTCGAGATAGATGGTGTCGACCCCAACCTCACCGTCCTCGTGGAGTGCTGGGCGCATCAGGGCCCGGCCAAGGTGGCGCAGAAGTACAAGCTGGTCAACGACGCGACCAAGCTGAGCTGGATCGCCAGGAGCCTGAGACCGAGACCTGAGCGCCTGATCCTTTGCGTCTCCGATGAAGCAGCAGTCCACCACCTACGTGGCACGTCCTGGCAGGGACGCGCCATTGAGGAGATGGACGTCCGCATCGAGGTCGTCGAGCTTCCCTCCAGCGTGAAAGCGGCGATCTCGGCCGCGCAAGCCCGCCAGTCCCGCTGACCCTCATCCAACCGAGAACACCGCAGTCGCATCCGCAGACCTGCTTGATCGCTGATCCTCAGCCGGGCGGCTGGCGCAACCGGGGGTCTTCCTTTGCCCACCATCGATGAA
>JBAOHF010000032.1:0-21481 GCA_037046605.1 Nocardioides sp. | reverse complement strand
TTCGACAGTGTTCGGAGGCTATCGCTGGCTCTCATACTTGGATTGTATCATTTCGACGATACATTTCAAGCGTCGGAACTGGGCACCACCCGTCGGGTCGCCCGCCCTCCAGCAGGGTCACTGATCTGCTCTTGCAGAACAATCAGCCGATGGGACGCTCCGCAACCGACTCGGTGAGGCGTTGCAGCGAAGCGAGCGCTGGCGGACCCCAGCTGGGCTTTCCGCCGGGCTGACCAGCCGTCGCGACCGTGAGGCTGCCGCTGGCCCGCCAGATGGCCCAGCCCCGGGCCCGACGCCAGGTTGCGTGGTCCGCAGCCAGTGGGCAGGCCGATCGGAAGTGTTCGATTGTCTCGTGATCGGGAAGGAGTATCCAACAGGCAGCCAGGTCGAAGGCTGGATCGCCAGTGCACATGTCGCCGAAGTCGACCACGCCACAGAGGTCTCCGTCCGAGGTGAGCACGTTGACTGGGTGCAGGTCTCCGTGGAGCCACAGCGACTGCCCAACCCAGCGGGGAGCGGCCACGGCGTCGTCCCAGATCGAGCGGATGACGTGTGGATCGGGAGTCGGCTTCTGCTCGTTCCTCGCGATTGCAGCGCAGGAGTCGATCATCGCCTTGACATGTTCTGTTACTCGGCCCCTTTCACGGCCTGCTCCAGCGGTCCTCCTCTCACGCGGTCTTCTGGCGCCTCGCCGGGGGCGGGCCGGTGCATGGCGGTCAAAAACGTGGCCAGCGCATCGGCTGCCGGAATACTCCTCGTGACCGGCGCAATGTCGGCGGGCGTTCTCGGAACCCACGTGGTGACGATCCAAGGGTGGGGGTATCGCTGCGATGGCTGACCGAGCCGTTGGGGTACGGGGACCGAAAGGGGCAACACCGGGGCGAAGACAGGAAGCCAGGTGTGCTCGTTGAGCAGCTGCGCATCTGCACTGTTGGGCTGCCAGGGGATCCGGACGGCAAGGTCGTCGCCGAGTCTCCACATCTGGTTGGACCAACCGCGGGCACCGAGTTTGAGAGGTCGGTCAGCCAAATCGGGATGCTGATCCCGCAGCAGATCTCGGACGAGCTCGGCAGTCAGCTCGATCTCTGTCTTCTTGCGGAACCTATCGAGGAAGGCCACGCCCCAGAACGCTACCGGCGGCGCATGCCAGCCTGCCGTCGCCCAGGGAAGCTCAGTCGTGCCAGGCAGATGGCGGGCAAGGGCGTCGACAACCTCGACCCGACCGCCTACCGGTCACACGCTTCGGCGTCGGACCTCGTCGGCGAAGGCCGGCACCCCGGCTCAATCGAGTACGTCGAGGAGCAGCGACAGCGTCCTCGGGGCTCGCCGGTTGGCCGACGCCTGTCGAGTGAGTTCTCCGATGACCACCCCAGGTTCGAGGTCAAGCAGGTCGAGGAGGAAGGTGTCGGGGTGTAGAACCCACAGCCGATTGGCCAGCCACCTCCATCAGGTTCCGCTGCAGCTCCTCGATGATGTCGGCTGACCACAGCGCTCGGTACAGGCCGCTCTCGGTCAAGCGGAGGAAGGTGTCGCGCAGATGCGCTGGGTAGAGGACGCAGGTGTCGAGCACCACCGCGAACGTCACGATGGCTCAGCGGGTGCGCTTGGGAACAGCGGTGCGCTCGTAGAGATCGGCTTCATCGGCGATCTCGACCATGCGGTCAAGCGCGGCGCGCCGTTCGTTCGATGCCCGCTCGCGATGTGCGAGAACATCAGCGAGGCGGACCCGGCGATGGCGGCCGGGCTGTTCGAACGGGATTTCGCCCGCCTCGAGGAGCTTCACGACCGTGGGACGGCTGGCTCCCAAAAGGTCAGCCGCCTCTTGGGTGGTGAGACGCTGGTGCACCGGCGCGATCGTCACTGCTTGGCCCTGGGCCATCGCGTCGACCAAGTCGCGCAGCACCTCGAAGACCTCCGGCGGAAGCACCAGGTGCTCACCATTGGGACCCAGGAGGGTAGTGGTCGACCCCGCGCCGAGGCCGTCGAGCATCGCCGCAAGCGCCACCAACGGCTCAGCCGGGGGCAGCACGGTTCGTTCGATCGTTGGTGTCGCCATCTCGGACCTCCTCGTCAACCTCCTGAAACCGTAGGGCGAATTCGAAAAAGTCGTAACCTCTAGTCGCGGGTAGTCGCCTGACCCGACGCATGGCTCGGCGACGGCAACGCGTGAAGTGCGAACGTCCGACTACCCCGGACCTCCGCCGCTACTCGATCTCGAATGAGCAGTTCTCGGGTGAGGCAGCCAGCCAGGCATGGCCTCCAACCGGGATGGTCAACAAGGGGTCGGTGTGGCCGAAATCGAGGTTGGCGACGATCGGTAGTTCGTCGAGGCATCGGTTCGAGTCGACGATGTGGTGAAGCTTTGATCGCGTCATGTCGACGGCGGCCTGGAACCGCCCGATGAGGACGGCGCCGACTCCCTCGAATCCAGGCTGTTGGCTCAACGACGTGAGCTGGCGATCAAAGTTCTCGGGGAAGGACAGGTAGTCGTCCTCGATGAACAGCACCGAGGACTCCAGGCTCGGCATGTGTTCGGTGCCCTGCAACAGGCTCAGGGTGCACAGGTTGCCGCCGACCAGCCGACCGGCTGCCGTCCCGGGTTTCAGGATCCACGGCCCATCGGTCGGGCGCTCGGTCCTGTCGTCCTGATCGAGAAACCAAGGATCGTCGGTCCATGTTGCGGAGTGCTCGACCTCCCGGCGGGCTGGATTGAACAGTGCTTCGACGAACCGGGTCTGCGTGGCCTCGAAGTGCAGTTCCATTCCAAACGTCGAGTAGTACGGGCCCGAATACGTGACCAGTCCAGTGTGAGCATGGATGGCACACGACAGCGCCGTGATGTCCGAGTAGCCACAGAACACTCTGGGGTTCGCGGCGATCAGGTCCCAGTCGATGTGCGGGAGCAACTGGTTGGAGTTGTGGCCTCCGATGACCGTCAGGATGCCATCGACCGTCGGGTCGGCAAACGCTGCGTGAAGGTCGCTGATCCGGTGCTCGACGGTGGTCGAGTCAAACTCGTCGATCTCCTCAACGTGAGCGCCGAACGACAGGGTGAGTCCCATCTCGGCAAACCGTCGGTTCGCAACGACGCGAGTCTCAGCCGAGATCAATGCGAGCGATCCTGACGGCGCGATCCACGCGCACATGGCTGCCGGGCGCCAGTGGTTTGGGCTTCAGGATCGCTCGTTGCACGCCATCATCCTCACACGCAAGGTCCGCAGGGGCACCCGGTTTAAATACGGATCATTCGGGTCTGCTCACAGGCCCAGCGACCGGCTGCACCGCGGCGCCCCCCTTCCGGGGATTGAGCGCCCAAACTGGCCGGGGTGACACCATGGACGCTCACGACCTGGGAGCATCGCCACACCACGACGTCGGATGATTCGAACACCATCCAGAACCACGCCCAGTTCATCTGGTCGGTCGCCAATCGCGAACCCTTCTGACGTAGTCGGCGTCGCCCAAAGACTGGGAATGAGATGGCTGCTTCTTCACTCGGATCAGGAATGGCACCCCGTAGGTCGACGCCTACCCTGAGATGATGACCGAAGGACTGATCCCGCTTGCCGCTCCCGACAAGGACGCCGACCTGACCGACCCGCAGGCCGTCGTTGAGGCCTACCTGGCAGCCCTAGCCGTTGGAGACACCGATGCGGCGGGGGCGCTGATCGCCGAGGACATCACCTACGTCAACGTTGGGCTGCCCGCCGTGCACGGAAGCCAGGAAATGGCCAAGGTCTTCGCCCTGTTGAACCGCCCTGCCACAGGCTTCGAGGTGTACCTGCACGCCATATCCGCCGACGGCGCGGTGGTGCTGACCGAGCGGACCGACGTGTTGGTGTTTGGCCGGCTGCGATCCCAGTTCTGGGTCTGGGGCCGCTTCGAAGTGCACGACGGCAAGATCACCCTGTGGCGGGACTCCTTCGACTTCCTCGACATCATGCGCGGAACCCTGCGAGGGCTGGTGGGCATGGTGATTCCGGGGTTGAACCCGCGCCCACCCCGGGGAACCCGCGACGCCCCTGGCCGCTGATGGGCTGATCAGGCGCGGTAGATCCGCACGCCGTCGGCGTACGCGGCAAGTGCGGTGAGGTCCTTGATGTCACCGGTCAAGACCGCACCACCGGGCTCGGCGAGCGCGACAACGATGGCATCGACTGCGGAGCCTTGACGGACCAGGGCCCGAAGCGTGCCGGCGCGGCGGGCGAGATGTTGGGGGAGGTCCTCGACGATGTCGCAAGTCTTGAGGAACCGGTTGATATTCGCGTCTCGGCGTTGCCGACCGGTAGTTGACTCGACGAGCACGACGGACGGAACCACGGGCGGCCACAGCCCCTCGGCCTTGAACGCAGCGATCACTGCCGCGGCGTCAGGACGCCGCCGGGCCAGGCGGCTCACCCCACCGGAGTCCAGCACCAACATGGTTCAGCGCCGGGCGGTCGCCACGGTGTCGTTCTTGACGCGCTCGACCAGCCTCTCGGCCTTGGAGATCGCAGTCTCAGATGGGGCTCCAACCTCGTCGATGAGTTCGGCGAGGTACCGGTCGGTTTCGTTGAGCAGCTGTTGGCGCCGTACCTCCGCCCGGACGGCGTCCTGGAGCAGCTCCGACGGCGACAGTTCACGGTCCTTGACAGCTGCATAGAGCTCGTCGGGGAGATACACCTGCATCCGTGGCATACGCCTATTCTACACACCTCAGACTGCGTCGGAGGTACGGGTGCGCAACGATTGAGCACCCAAACCGGCTGGAGGTGTCACGATAGGCACTCACGACCGGGGAGCATCGCCACACCATGACGTCGGGTGATTCGAACACCATCCAGAACCACGCCGCGTTCATCTGGTCGGTCGCCGACCTGCTCCGCGGCGACTACAAGCAGTCCGAGTACGGCAAGGTGATCCTGCCCCTCACCGTGCTGCGCCGGCTGGACTGCGTGCTCGAGCCCACCAAACAGGCCGTGCTCGACCGGGCCGAGCAGCTGGCGGGCCGGGTAACGACAACCTCGACCCGATCCTCCAGAACGTGGCCGGCGAGCAGTTCTACAACACCTCCCGGTTCGACTTCGCCACGCTGATCGCCGCCCCTGACGACCTGGCGGACAACCTCAAGCACTACGTCGCCAGCTTCTCCGCCTCGGCCCGCGACGTGCTCGACAAGTTCGACTTCACCACCCAGATCGACCGGCTGGACCGCTCCAAGCTGCTCTACCTCGTGATGTCCAAGTTCGCCGACGATCGACCTGCACCCCGACAAGGTTTCCAACCTGGAGATGGGCTACCTGTACGAGGAGCTGATCCGGAAGTTCTCCGAGCTGTCCAACGAGACGGCGGGTGAGCACTTCACCCCTCGCGAGGTGATCCGCCTTGATGGTCAACCTGCTGTTCATCGAGGACACCGACCTGCTGACCAAGCCGGGCATCGTCAAAACGATCTACGACGGCGCCTGTGGCACCGGCGGCATGTTGTCGGTGGCCGAGGACCGCCTGCGCGAGCTCAACCCCGCCGCCAACCTCCAGGTGTTCGGCCAGGAGTTGAACGCCGAGACCTACGCCATCTGCCGCTCCGACATGATGTTGAAGGGCCAGGACGCCACCAACATCGCCTACGGCAACAGCTTCTCCGAGGACGGCCATCCTGGCCTCAAGGTGGACTACTCCATCCAGAACCCGCCCTTCGGCGTGGAGTGGAAGAAGGTGGCCGACGCCGTCAAGGACGAGCACAACGACCGGGGTCTCGCCGGTCGCTTCGGTGCCGGCCTGCCCCGCATCAACGACGGCAGCTTCCTGTTCCTCCAGAACGCCATCTCCAAGATGAAGCCGGTGGCCGAGGGCGGCTCGCGGGTGGCCATCGTGTTCAACGGCTCGCCGTTGTTCACCGGTGCGGCCGGATCGGGCGAGTCCGAGATCCGCCGCTGGATCATCGAGAACGACTGGCTGGAGGCCGTGGTCGCCCTGCCCGACCAGCTGTTCTACAACACCGGCATCTCCACCTACTTCTGGATCGTCACCAACCGGAAGTCGCCCGAACGCCGGGGCAAGGTGCAGCTGGTGGATGCTCGCAACTGCTTCGTGAAGATGCGCAAGAGCCTGGGCGAGAAGCGCAAGCAGGTCAGCGACGGCCAGATCGCCGACATCGTCCGTGCCTACGGCGACTTCGACCGAGGTGGATGGTGGCGACGCCACCGACAGCGACCCCAAGCCCAGCGTCAAGGTCTTCCCCAACGAGGCGTTCGGCTTCCTGCGCATCACCGTTGAGCGGCCGCTCCGCCTGCGCTGGGAGGTGACCGACGACGGCCGTCGAGGCGCTGCGGGCCGACAAGAAGTTCGCCAAGCTCACCGACGACGACCAGAACTCGATCATCGCCGACCTGGGCCACAGCATCGGCACCCACGCCACCGACAAGGCGCTACGCGACCTGGCCCGCACCGCCCTCAAACGGGCCGACGTGAAGGGCAAGCCCATCGAGAACGCCATCGTCGACGCGTTCGCCATCCGCGACCCCGACGCCGACCCGGTGACCGACACCAAGGGCAACGTGCAGCCCGACCCCGACCTGCGCGACAACGAGAACGTCCCGCTCCCCGCCCTGAAGGTCACCTACGAGGCAGACGTCGACGCCCGGCTGGGGACGATCGAGTACCGCAGCGCCATCGACGACTACATGACCGCCGAGGTGCACCCCTACGTGCCCGACGCCTGGGTCGATCACGACAAGACCAAGATCGGCTACGAGATCCCGCTCACCCGGCACTTCTACACCTACACACCGCACCACGACCGCTCGACGAGATCGACGCCGAGATCAAGCAGCTGGAAGCCGAGATCCAGGACCTGCTCGCTGAGGTGACCGAGTGACATACGGTGCGTGGTCGACAGGGTCTCGTTCTAAGTCGCCCTGGAAATGGGACCAACGATCGTCCGCAGTACGCCGACGGTCCGCCGTACCCCGAACTCGGCGAGCGACCGAGACGTTGCTGTCGCTTTCTGCATCGACAGGCGTCCAACCACGGCCAGAGGATGAGCGTGCGCCAGCTCCACAGAGTGCAGCGACCGTTTCGAACTACTGGACCGTCGATATCCTGGTCACGAAGCCTCGTATGCAACCGCGATGTGGGCGATCGAGGGAGGGGTAGCCGATCTCAGGCGTGACGGGGTGCGGTCAGAGCACCGCCTATCGCGATATGCAGACCACGGCCGTCCACCGACGATCGATACCTCGCTTCGCGGCACCGACATACCTTCGCGAATGCTCGCTTGCCGTGGCCCAGTACCGGCTTTTGGTTCGCGGCGTGACCATCGTTCGACCATAGCGTCAGCCCGAGAAGACGTTCGAGTCGATGCCGATGCCGGTGCCTACCGCTTCCGGAAACGCAGCGGGCGATTGCCGACTACCTCGACGCCGAGACCGCCCGCATCGACGCCCTCATCACCAAGAAGCGCCGCATGATCGAACTCTTGGAGTCGCGCTTCAACTCTTACATCCGAGAGCGCCTCTCAGAAACTGGGCCCACGATCCCGCTGAAGCGGAGATGGAAGGTCATCGACTGCAAGCATCGAACACCCTCCTACGTCGACCGTGGGTATCCGGTCATCAGCCCAGGCGATGTCACCGCTGGGCGCTTGGACTTGAGCGTCGCCCACCGGTTCGTGGGCCAAGCTGACCTTGAGGACCTTGCTGGCGGCGATCGTCGACCCAAGCAAGGAGACATCATCTACAGCAGAAACGCCTCGATTGGGATCGCCGGATTCGTGGATACCGATGAGCGGTTCTGCATGGGGCAGGACGTATGCCTGGTGACTTCGGCTGAGCAAGATCAGCTCTACCTGTCATACGTTCTCAACTCGGTTGGCATGGATCAACTCGATGTACAGAAGATTGGTTCCACCTTCAGTCGCGTCAACGTCGCACAGATATTGGAGCTAGATATCCCAACACCCAACCCCGAGCTACAACGCACGCTTGCCGCAGAGTTCGACGTCGAGCGCGCATTCGCTGATACGACGATCGCCCGCCTTCGAAAGCAGATCGCCCTGCTGGTTGAGCGGCGGCAGGCGTTGATCACCGCTGCGGTGACCGGCGAGTTGGAGATCCCGGGGGTAGCGGCGTGAGCAACGTGGACGAAGCGGCCTTCGAGCAGTTCATCTGCGACTGGCTGGTGAGCACTGGCGGCTATGACGCCATCAAGACCGGCAACCCGAAAGATCCGCAACCGGACTTCGATGTGGTGCGGGCGTTGGACACCGCCGAGCTGTTCAGATTCATCGGCGCGACACAGAGCGTCGAGTGGGACAAGCTGGTCACGCTCTACGGCGGCGACATCACCAAGGCTCAGAAGGGCTTCGCCGACCGGGTGGCCAAGGAGCAGGACAAGCGCGGCACGGTGGACGTGCTGCGCCACGGCGTGGTCGACCTGGGTCAGACGATCGAGCTGGCGTTCTTCCGGCCCGCATCTGCGCTATCGCCCGAGCTGATCGAGCGCTACGGGAAGAACCGGCTGACCGTCACCCGGCAACTCCCCTACGAGGCCGGTTCCACCAAGACGCTGGACCTCTGCCTGTTTGTCAACGGCGTGCCGGTGGCTACGGCCGAGTTGAAGAACCACCTGACCGGGCAGTCGGTGGCGCAGGCAGTCGAGCAATACCGCACCGACCGGGACCCGAAAAACACGCTGCTGAAGCGGGCGGTGGTGCACTTCGCCGTCGACACCGAGCAGGCGGCGATGACCACCCGCCTGGCGGGCAAGGCCACCCGGTTCCTGCCATTCAACCGGGGCCACGACCTGGGCGCAGGCAACCCGCCCAACCCAGACGGACACCGCACCGCCTACCTGTGGGAACGGGTCTGGCAACGCGACGCCTGGCTGGACCTGCTGAACCGCTTCGTCCACGTGGAGCCCACCCCGAAGGGCCAGAAGACGCAGGCGCCGCTGACGATCTTCCCCCGCTTCCACCAATGGGATGCGGTGCTGGCAATGACCGCCGCCGCCCGCAGTAACGGCGCCGGTGACGACTACCTGGTGCAGCACTCGGCCGGGTCGGGCAAGAGCAACACGATCGCCTGGCTGGCGCACCGGCTGTCGTCGCTTCACAACGACGCCGATGAGAAGGTGTTCGACAAGGTGGTGGTGATCACCGACCGGCGGGTGCTCGACAAGCAACTTCAGGACACGGTCCACCAGTTTGAGCACGTGCACGGCGTGGTGCAGCGCATCGACGAGGACTCCACCCAGCTGGCCGAGGCCCTCACCGGCCAGCAGGCCCGCATCATCATCACGACGCTGCAGAAGTTCCCGTACGTGACCGAGAAGATCGACTCGCTGCCCGACCGCACGTATGCGGTGATCGTCGACGAGGCCCACAGCAGCCAGACCGGCGAGTCAGCCACCAAGCTGAAGGAGGTGCTGGGCTCGGAGCACGGCGCCGCGGCGCCGGACGAGTTGACCGACCCGGCCGAGGATGCGCTCGCCGCTGCCGTGGCGGCCCGGGGCAAGCAGCCCAACCTGTCGTTCTTTGCGTTCACCGCCACGCCAAAGGCCCGCACGCTGGAGCTGTTCGGGCGGATGGATCGCTCCACCGGGCGGCACGTGCCGTTTCACCTGTACTCGATGCGTCAGGCGATCGAGGAGGGGTTCATCCTCGACGTGCTGGCCAGCTACGTCACCTACGAGACCTACTGGAACATCGAGAACACCACGCCGGACGACCCCGAGTACGACCCGGGCAAGGCCCGGGCGGCGATCGCCAAGTTTGTGGCGCTGCACGAGCACACGCTGGCCCAGAAGGCCGAGGTGATCGTCGAGCACTTCCGGGAGAACGTCGCCCATCGCATCGGGGGCATGGCCAAGGCGATGGTGGTGACGTCGTCGCGGGAGCACGCCGCCCGCTACGTGCTTGCGCTGCGCAAGTACGTCAACGACAAGGGCTATACCGACGTTGGGGTGCTGGTGGCGTTCTCGGGCACGTTGGACCTGGACGGTGGCGCCGAGACCGAGTCGTCGATGAACGGCTTCCCCGACAGTCAGACCCCGACCGAGTTCGACGGCGGCGAGTGGCAGATCCTGGTGGTGGCCGAGAAGTACCAGACGGGGTTCGACCAGCCGAAGCTGTATGCGATGTACGTCGACAAGCCGCTGAACGGCCTGGCCGCCGTGCAGACGCTGTCGCGCCTCAACCGCACCTACGACCGGGACGGGATCCGCAAGGAAGGCACCTTCGTGCTGGACTTCCGCAACGACGCCGACGATATCCGGGCGGCGTTCGAGCCCTGGTACGGCGAGACGGTGGCGCCGCCCACCGACCCCAACCTGCTCTACGACACCCGCCATGCGCTCGACGAGTTTGGGGTGCTGTGGCCCGAGGAGATCGAGCGGACCGTCGACCTGCTGCTGACCAAGGGCACCACGGTGACCGACCGGGTGTACCAGGCGCTGGCGCCTGCGGTCGACCGGTTCAAGTACGACCTCGACGAGGACGAACAGGAGCGGTTCCGCGACGACCTGGGTCGCTTCGTGCGCACCTACGCGTTTCTGTCGCAGGTGGTGGCGTTCACCGACATCAAGCTGGAGCGCGACTACCTGTACTGCAAGGCCCTCGCTGCGTTCGTGAAGGCCGACGGCTCGGTGGCGGTGCATCCCGACGTGGAGCTGACCCACCTGAAGCTGGAGCAGACCTTTGAGGGGTCGGTCACCCTGGACGGCACCGTGGGCGAGGTGGTTTCGATCTTTGGTGGCACCGGCAAGATGCACGAGCCCGAGCCCGAGCCGCTGTCCAACATCATCGCCATGCTCAACGAGCGCTTCGGCACCAGCTGGGACCCCAAGGACCGGGTGTTCTACGACACCGTCGCCGAGAAGCTGATCGAGCGCAGCGACATCCAACAGCAGGCGTCGGCCAACAGCCCCGAGAACTTCGGGCTGATCCTGGCCAAGGAGTTCCAGTCGGGCGTGCTCGACCAGCTGGGCGTTTCCGAGGACATGGCGCTGGCCTACATCGACAACACCGAGCTGCAGGGCGAGGTGCTGAAGGCCTACCTGCCGTTCATCCAGGGGAAGGCCAAGGTTGCCCACCAGGAGCACTGCGACGTGGTCGAGCTGCTGGGGCCCGACCGCGAGTCAACGGTCCTCGAGTACAAGGCCACCCTGCGCACCCACGCCGACTCGGGTGAAACGTTCAAGCCGCTCGAGAGCGCCACGCTGAAAACGATCGCCGCGTTCATGAACGGGCGGGAGGGCGGCACGCTGATGATCGGCGTGTCCGACGACGGCACCATCCACGGGCTCGACAGCGACTACGCCAGCCCATCCAAGCAGGATCAGGACCCCCGGGACTGGTTCCAGCAGCACCTGTCCAACATCATCTCCACCTCGATGGGCGATGCTGCGGCGACCAACGTGCGGGCCCAGATCCACCACGTCGACGGCCACGACATCTGCCGAATGCAGGTCGACCCCTCCGGCTTTCCAGTTGACGCCACCGTCATCAAGCAGAAGCCCGGCGGCCCCAAGACGACGGTCACCGAGTTCTACGTGCGAAAGCTGAACGGCACCGTGGCCCTCGACGTGGTCGAGAAGCAGAAGTACATCAACCAACGCTGGCCATCCAACCCCGAGACCCCGTAGAAGCCAGAGCAGGCAGTGCTTCTGCGGAGCGGGCCCACTCGGAGTTGACCAAACCTCGATGTCACAGGTGCGCTCTACCGTCAAAACGTGCCACGACTCAGCGAGTTCTATGGGATCCTGCCGCTCTATCGGCCATCGACCCGCACCAGTAGGTTGCAGCTGTGAGCCGTCCAGCCCGAGTCGCCAAAGTGGACTACCTCGGTGGACGAGTGCTTCGGCTGGCGTTCTCCGATGGCCTGGTTCGCGAGTTGGACTTTGCTGGTTCGCTACCCGGCGTGCTCGCCACCGTCGACGACGACAGCGTTTTTGCGACCGCTGCGGTCGATCCCATCGCAGGCACCCTCTCGTGGCCAACAGGAGTGGACCTCGACCCTGACGTTCTTCACGGAGATCATGAGTCAGCTGGAGCTGTAAGCCCTCGACTGGTGTCGGAGTACCGACTCCAGGATGCTCACTGAATCTCCATTGGTCGACTGAGTTCCGGCCGTCTTGCCGACCTCAACGAGCCCTTCGGCACCAACTGGGACCCCCGGGACCGGGTGTTCTATGACACGGGCGTACCTGCCGTTCATCCAGGGCAAGGCCAGAGTGGCCCACCAGGAACACTGCGACGTGACCGAGCTGCTCGGCCCCGACCGTGAGTCATCGACCTTGGAGTACAAGGCCACCCTGCGCACCCATGCCCACTCGGGCTCGACGTTCAAGCCCACGAGAGCGCCACGCTGAAGACGATCGCTGCGTTCATGAACGGACGGGAGGGCGGCACCCTGCTGATCGACCACGGTCACCGAGTTCTACGTGCGAAAGCTGAACGGCACCGTTGCCCTCGACGTCATCGAGAAACAGAAGTACCTCGCCCAACGCTGGCCCGCCACCCCCGACACCCTGACCGATCAGCGGTTGAACTCCTTGTCCCACAGCATTGCGACGCCCTGCTCGGCCCAAAAATGGCCTTGTCGTTGGCAGTTGACGCGATATGATGCACCGTGATGCGAACGACCGTCGATCTCGATCCTGAGCTTCATGCCGAAGCCCAGGCCGAAGCTCGTCGTTGCCGCGTGTCGCTGAGTTCGCTCGTCAACGAGGCACTTCGCAAATCGCTCCGGCCCATGCCGCCGGTTGAGCGCGACGCCCTGACCGGCCTGGGCGTGGTCCAACTCGGCTATCCCGTGAGTTCCGATGACGTAGCGGATGCCCTCGACGACTGACGCTCTGCTCCTCGACGCCAACGTGTTGATCGCCGCCACCATCGTCGATCACGAACACCATGAGCGGGCGCGGAAGTGGCTCGGAGACAACCGCCGATTCGCCTCCTGCCCGTCGACCCAGGGTTCACTGGTCCGGTACCTGGTGCGAGTGGCGAGTGGCGAGCACGCACTCGATGCGCTGAGAATGCTGAATCAGAACGAGCGCCACGAGTTCTGGCCGGATCAACTTCCCTACAGCAACGACGTGCTTCTGGGCGTGGTCGGACATCGCCAGGTGACCGACGCGTACCTCGCTGCTCTTGCCGCCAGCCGAGGCACGAAAGTCGCCACCTTCGACCGCGGCCTGACGATCCTGCGAGATCGCCACACGTTCCTGGTTCCGTGACTGCCACAGCAAGACCCTCGCCGCGTTCGTGAAGGCATGACGAACGGCTGTCCGGCTGTTCGTCAAACTCCAGCCCACCCAAGCACCTGGTCAAGCGGGTTGCATCCATGCTGCGGTTGGCAGAGACTGGCTTTGCCGGGGTCATTCGACCTCGGAAGTGAATCCCGGAACCCGTCCGGACGGTCGGTGTCCGGGATTTTGCGCGTACAAGCCGGGTCATCGAACCCCTGGCGCAGCAACGAGAAGGTCATCGAGCTCGACGTCCGCGGCCTGAACGGCACCAAGGCACTCGACGTGGTCGAGAAGCAGAAGCACATCGCTCAACGTTGGCCGGGGTCGCCAGACGAGGCCCAACGGACGGCTGCTTGGTCGGTCTGGGCGAGCCGGGCCTTGGGCATGTCCCCGGTGGCGTCCAGGGTGACGACCGCTGCATCGAGGAACCCGTCGCTGAATTCTGTGCCGCCTACGGACCAGTAGTGCCGGATCTGATTCGCAAGGTCGTGCTCGGCAAGTGGCCGGGGTTCGATCGCTTTCATCGGCTGCACCCGCCAGCTGACGTCACCCGTCGCCGTCGAGTGATTGGGCGCGGACCTCAGCCAGTACCTCGGCGGTGAACGGTCGGGAAGGACCTGAATCGAGTCCCTCTGCGATGAGCTCACTGAGCCTGCGGGCGGCCTCGTCCCGTTGGTCACGACGGATGAGGTCGCGAAGGTACTCGCTGGTGTTCCCGTACTGGCCCGAGCGAACACGGCCATCGATGTAGTCGCGGATCGCTTCGGGTAGGGCAAAGCTCATCGTGTTTCCGCTCACGAAGAAACGCTGCTCCGCTTAACAACTGTTGTCAACCCCTCCGGCGACGTAGCGGATGGCAGATCCACCACGAGCAGGGTGGCAGATCCACCACGTCACCGGTTGAACCACCGTGGAAGCTGTGGCCGTTCCCTCAAGGCGAGGTAGATGGATCGGCCGACGAATAGGTCGACCGAGACGTCACCCAGTTGGCTGACAACCAACGCCGCTCCGACCTCCATCGGCTCTTGAGGTTCGTAGCGGGCTCGATGGCTCCGCTCCTGACGCACTCGTCAGTTTGTGGAGCTTGCTCGGTCAGAGACCCAGCGTGTCCCGCAGGCGGGCGGGGCTCATGCCGACTCCGCCCTCCCCCACCTCGGGGAACGACGCCAGCAGGCGGATGAGATCTTCGCGAGCGATGGGGTCGGCGGCAGCCTCCCGGGGCGTGCGGCCGCCAAGCGCCGGAATAGTGGAATCCAACCATTCCGTTTCGTAGTTCGCCATGTGGGCCTCAAGCATCGCCCGAACCTCGGGGTTGGCGAGCATCTCGGATTGATCGGGCATCGCTGGTAGATCGATCACGTCGAGGTCGTCGGGGTTGGTCACCTTGGTGCTGAGATGGACCGCATCCGGAACGTGTTCGGCGATCAACTCCAGGAGTTCACCGGCCCGCTCGACCGAGTTGGTGCTGCCCACCATCGTGTCGCCGTCCACCTGGATCGATGCGACGAGCGCATTCGATTGGTTGGCGGTGTCGCGCACCAGGGTCCAGGTGCCTCCATCGTCGGTGAGGCCAGCCCGGCTCAGCGCGCCGGGCACGTCGGAGCCGTCGGGCAACGACCAGGTGACCTCGGTCGGCTCCATGTCGTGTCCATCGGTGTTGCGGATCTCTGGTGCGCGGTGCATCGAACCGAGCAACTCCATCAGGACGTCGGGGTCCTTGTCATCAAGTACCGACAACGCAGCCTGCACCAGATCTGGCCGGAGCGCCATGAACCCCGAGAATGCACGGTAGATGTCCCCGACCGGCAGGGGGCGACCGATCAGGAGGTTGCCGGGCCTCGACATCGGGTTATCGTCCACGTTGACGACCTCGATCATCTCGCCGGTGCCAAGGTCGCGTAGCTCGATAGAGCCCGGACCGGTCGATTCGACCTCGAACACCGTGCGGTCGACCAGCATCCACTGCTGGGCAAGCAGCACCTCGTCGTCGGGGAGATTGGACAGTCGTCCGTCCAGGAAGCGCTGCTCGAGCTCCTCTTCGTGGAGCACGACGTCGGGGATCAACGGCGCCTTTGTCATCTCGGCCCAGAGTGAGGGTTCGTCCATGACATCGGTCAGAACCCCGGCGAGCGAATCGATTTCGTCGTCCGCCTGCTCACGCGCAAATCGAACCATCTTGTGATACAGCCAAAGTGAGCGATCTTCGATCGGGTGCAGCTCGCGCCCGAGGTGACACACCTTGTACTTGCGGCCCGACCCACATGGGCAGCGCTCGTTGCGGCGAGCCATCGGCGGCGGAGTGTTGTCCGCCCAGACCTCGATCTCGTCCTGAAGGTCGTCGATGACCTTGCGGTAGGTGTGCGGCAGCAGGGCGAGCTTGGGGAGGTCTTCGACCAACCGTTCGGCCTCCCGCAGGAGCTTCTGGGCCTCCTTGGCCTGGCTGCGCGCGATGGCGAGCCGGGCGCGGTCGATCAGTACCGGGAGATAACCGGTGCTGCCGGGCAGATCATCGAGCACCACTGCCGCGGAATCGACGTCGCCGAGGACGAGATCGCAGTGGGCCACCAGCCACCGCATGGCCCAGCTGGTCGGGTCGTCCTCGAAGAGCGCCGCGACCGTCGCCGCCAAGCCCTTGGCGGCTTCGCACGCCTCGGTTTCGGAGCATTCGTACGCGACGACCGTGGCGATCGACTTTCGTTCGAGCAGGGCCTCGAACATCACCGGAGACATCTCCTGCTCGTCGGGAGTTGGTCCGAACGCCATCGGGCTCTCCTCGGCAAAGAGGCCGATGGCGCCCAGCAAGATCTGTGCTCCCAGCGCGTCGTCAGCGTCGACGCCCCATCGGAACATCGCTTGGCGTTCGCTGTCGGCGTCGGCGAGCACCTCGGGATCCAGATCGGCGGGCACGACCGAGCGCCGCTCGACCCGCAGACCCGCAGCGGCGAGAAGATCGGTCGACGACGGCAGTGGCTCACCCGCCATCAGCGAGCGGTCGGCGCGAATCGCCTCGTGGAGCACGGTCGACACCTGGCTTCGCATCACGTCAACCACCTCGTCGCTACCGTGGGGCTGGTACTGCTGGTGCTCGGCGACGGCGTAAAACGCCGTCCGCGCTGCGGCGGCGCGGTCGGGATCGACTTCGGGCGGGCCGACGAGTTGCTCAATCACGAGCTTGCCCTGACGGACCCGGAACGCCACCCACGAGTCTGAGAACGCATCAAGCCATCCCTCGGGGCCCAACACGACGTCGGTGTCGACGTCGTCAATCATCCAGCCGTCGGTCTGGATATCACCAATCCGCTCGCCTGACTCGTCGAACACATCGACTGCACATTCGACGATCCACCATCCGATCGCGTCCAGTTCCGGCTTCATGAGGATGTAGCCCTCAGCAGCGGCTGCTGGATCGATCCACACGCTGAAGGCCACCCCCTCCGTCAATCCGGGGATATATCCGATGCCGTCCCCCAACTCGAGGAACCGAGGGTCCCTCTGGATGCGGCGTTCGACGTCGTTCGCACTGATTCGGAACCCCGCCTCGGCCACCCGATCGACAAGTTCGGAACGAGGGATTACTTCGCCGCCGATTACCTCGGCGAGGGCCGCACCAGCATCCTTGTCGCTCATGACCATGGCACCAGCTTGCCACCTGCACGAACATGCTGACCGGCAGAAGCCCATCCGAGCGGCCTCGTTCGGGCGCACCGGCCTCAGCACATCAACGATCGCGTGCCGGTGAGCCCATCAAGTGCTGTATGCTTTGCTGTATGTCCTCCACCCGAACCCAGGTCTACCTCACCGAGGAACAACGTGCGGGCATCGACCAAGTCGCTGCCGCAGAGTCGGTGACGATGGCGGAGGTCATTCGGCGGGCCCTGGACAACTACCTCGCCACCCAGGCACCCGACCCCAACCCCGCTTTGGCAGCCACATTCGGGGTAGCTCCGGATCTTGAGGTCCCGAACCGCGACGAGTGGACCCGTGGCTAGCGTTCTGGTCGATACCGACGTCTTCATCGACCACCTGCGCGGTTCGACCGAACTGGTGGCAGGCAAGCACCGCTTGAGCTACTCGGTCATCACCCGCGCCGAGTTGTTTGCCGGCAACTCCGCCACCAACGCGTGCGCCACATTGTTGGCTCCGTTCAAGGAAATCCGGGTGAGCAGAGCCATCGCCGAACGCGGAGGTCGAGTTCGACGCGAGTGTGGGCTTCGGCTTCCCGACGCCTTGATTGCGGCGACAGCTCTCGAAGGCGGCCTCAGCCTGGCTACCCGCAACACCTCCGACTTCTCGCCGGTGCGGGGTCTGAGGCTTCGAAGCCTGACCTGAGCACGCCAGGCCGGCCGCTCCGAGGACCTGCGATCAAGCGGTAGCTGTGCCAACCGATGACCGGCTCGATGATCGGTGCCACCCCGCAGTTGGTCCCCGGCGCGATAGACACACCGAAAGCAATCCACAGGTTCGGGGGACACATGGGCGGGACGAGAACTGCCGATTGGGGCACCTTCTACGTCACCGGCGGCGGCAGCGGAATCGGCCGTCACCTCGCCGGGCTGCTTGCGGCACGGGGTGCTGCGGTGGCGGTGTTCGACCGTCGCGTCCCAGCAGACGTGCGTCACGAGATCGAGTCGGCCCGCAGCCACGTCGCCCAACCGGTGCACACCGCCGAGGTGGACGTGTGTGATGCCGAGGCGCTTGCGGGCGCCGTCGCCGAGGCCGTCGGGGTGATCGGCCCGCCCCGGTTGGCCATCAACAGCGCCGGGGTGAGCATCAACGACCGCTTCGCCGAGGCACGACGAGAGGACTTCGAGCGCACCGTGGCGGTCAACCTGTTCGGCAGCCGCAACTTCGCCGCCGCCGTGCTGCCCCACATGGGACCCGGCGCCCGACTGGGGCTCATCTCCTCGCTGGCCGGCATCACCGGGGGCTACACCTACTCCGGGTACGCCGCCTCCAAGGCCGGCGTGATCGGCTTGGCCCGAGCGCTTCGCCTGGAATATGCGCCCGAACACATCGGCGTGTCGGTGATCTGCCCGCCCGAGATCATGACGCCGATGGTGCGCCAGTACGACGCCACGATGCACCCAGCCACCCGCGCGCTGAAGGACGTGGCGGGCACGCTGCCCATCGACGCGGCGTGTCGGGAGATGCTCGACGGCCTGGCCCGAGGCCGGTTCACCGTGATCCCCGGCGCCAAGGCGCGCCGAGCCGCGTTGATGACCAGGCTGCTGCCCGAGCGGGTCACCATCAGCGGTGGCCGACCGCATCGTCGCACAAGCGCTGAAAGGTGCCGGGTGAACCCACGAGCGACCATCACCCCTGGTCTTTCGGTCCGGCGTAGGTCATCCTTCGACCATGGCCGATGACCAAACGATGATGACCGTGGGCGAGCTGGTGGCCAAGTGCCTCCAGGCCGAGGGGGTGCGGTTCATGTGCGGCATCGTCGACGGCGCCCACATCCCGCTCGTGTCCCAGCTGGGCGACTACGGCATCGAGTACCTCAACACCCACCACGAGGAGGCGGCCACCCATATCGCCGAGGCCCACGCCCGCATCGGCCACCGGCCGACCGTGGTCCTCGGCAACCCGGGGCCGGGCGGCGCCAACATGCTGGCCGGCCTCACCAGCGCCCACGGCGAGGGGCACCCGGTGGTGGCCATCGCCTGCACCCGGCGCAGCGCCACCACCCAGCCCGAGCGCGATGGCGCCTGGCAGGCCACCGACCTGGTCGACATGGCCAAGCCGATCACCAAGTACTCGGCGCTGATCGCCCGGGCCGACCGGGTACCCGAGCTGATTCGTGCTGCGTTTCGTGCCGCCACCACGGGCCGCCCCGGCCCGGCGTTCCTGGCCATCCCCGACGAGCTGCTCGGCGAGGAGATCGACGTCTCCAGC
The DNA here is from genome assembly GCA_037046605.1 of Nocardioides sp. Taxonomy (GTDB): domain Bacteria; phylum Actinomycetota; class Actinomycetes; order Propionibacteriales; family Nocardioidaceae; genus Nocardioides. The sequence goes on along the minus strand of JBAOHF010000032.1, from coordinate 2,362 downwards.
CTGCGCATCACGCCGGCCGCCCGCAACCGCGTCGTCACGATGGGCGCCGGGGATCCGGCCGCCCTCGAGCGTGCGGCGGACGCGCTGGCCACCGCCGAGCGGCCCTTCCTCTATGCGGGCAAGGGCGTCGCCTGGGCACGGGCTGCGGCCGAGTTTGTGGCGCTGGGCGACCACCTGGCCGCCGGCATGAGCACCAGCCTGGGCGCTCGCGGCGTGGTACCCGAGGATCACCCCCACTACTTCCACATCTTCGACATGGCCACCACCACCGCGGTGCGCAGCGACGCCGACGTGGTGCTGGTGGTGGGCGCCCGCCTGGGCGAGTACGACGGCTGGGGCATGCCACCGGCCTGGGGCGACCCCGACACCCAACACACCATCCAGATCGACTGCGACCCGATGTCGATCGGCCTCAACCGGCCGGTTGACGAGGTCGTCGTGGCAGACGCCTTGGGGGCACTGACGGCGCTGAGCGCAGCGGTTCGAGCCCGCTGTGAGCCCCGCACTGAGCTGGTCGACGCCGAACGGTACGCGGCCATGAACGCCGAGACCGTGAACAACGCTGCGCCGTTCGTGATGGCGGAGGGCGCCGACGGCGTCAACCCGGGCCAGATGGTGATGGCCGCACGGGAGTTCTTCGACCGGGACGCCATCTGCGTGGTCGACGGCGGCAACACCACCCTGTGGGCGGTGGCGCTCAACCCCATCTTCGGGCCCGACTCGTTCCTGTACTCGGTGAAGATGGGCTACCTGGGAACGGGGCTGCCCTTCGCCATCGGCGCGCAGCTGGCCGCGCCCGAGCGACGCGTCTACCTGTTCAGCGGCGACGGCGCCTTCGGCTTCAACCCGATGGAGGTGGAAACGGCGGTCCGGGCGGGACTGCCGGTGATCTGCATCGTGGCAGTGGACAGCGGCTGGGGCATGGAGCGGGCGGCGCACCGCTTCAAGGGCATCGACGAGTCCCGCTATCAGGGCACCGACATCTCACCAGACGTGCGCTACGACCTGATGGCCGAAGCGATGGGCGCCCACGGCGAGTATGTGACGGTGATGGACCAGTTCGTTCCGGCGCTCGAAGCGGCGGTGGCGTCGGGCAAACCGGCGGTGATCCACGTGCGGGTCGACGGCGAGCTGAACACCAACGCCATCGGCTACGAGCAGTTCCAGTACAGCCGGACGCTGTGATGACCGAACTCCCCTCCCTCGACGGGCGCCAGGTGTTCATCACCGGCGCCAACGGCTTCGTGGGCCGGGCGCTGGCCGACCGCTGCCGAAGCCTGGGCGCCGACGTGATGGGCCTGGACACCGGCGCCGCATCTGGAGCGTGGCGTCGTGGCGGGCGACATCGCCGACCCTGCCCCCTGGCGGGGGCTGCTGCACGGCTGCGACATGGCGATCCACACCGCTGCGGTGATGACCAACAACGTCGACCCCGCCGTGGCGTGGTCGGTCAACGTGGTCGGCACCCGCCGGGTGATCGAGGCCGCCGCCGACGCCGGGGTCGGGCGGTTCGTGCACCTGTCCACGATGGGCGTCGCCCGGTTCGCCCAGACCCAGACCGAGGCGGTGCGGCGATTCAACCCCGACGCACCCCTGGACGAACGTTGGCCGCTGATGCCGACCGGCAACCCCTACACCGACACCAAGATCGCCGGCGAACACGCCGTGCTGGCCGCCCACGCCGCCGGTGAGTTGACCGCCACCATCATCCGTCCGGCCGACGTCTACGGGCCCGGGTGCCGGCCCTGGGTGCTCGAGCCGTTGACCGCGATCCGATCCGGCCGGTTCCTGCTGCCCAACCACGGCGAGGGGCTGCTCACCGCCATCTACGTCGACGACCTGGTCGACGGCATCGTGGCTGCCGCCACGACCGATGCGGCCGCCGGGCAGATCATTCACCTGGGCGGCGAGGAGCCGGTGACCACCGCCGAGTACTTCGGCCACTTCTACCGAATGCTGGGGTTGGACGGTCCGCCGCGCAGCTACTCCACGCGCACCGCCATCGCAATAGCCGAGGCGGCCCGGAGGAGCTTCCAGCTGGCGGGCAAGCCCACCGAGCTGGGTCGGGGCGTCATGGAGATGCTCAACAAGTCTCGCCCGGTGTCCAACGCGAAAGCTCACGAGCTGCTGGGCTGGGCGCCGAAGGTGAGCCTGGCCGACGGCATGGCCCGCACCGAGGCATGGCTGCGGGCCGACGGGCACCTCGGCGACCCGGACGATTGACCGTCCGCGTGGCGCTCGGACGACGTCGAACCTGAAGACGGACACCGCCGAGGCACCATCGGCCACGCCGTACACTCTGCCCGATGCCCGAGGACGACCAGGACCGCGCCTTGTGGCGACGGCTGCCCATGCCGTTCGT
>JBAOHF010000031.1:0-4549 GCA_037046605.1 Nocardioides sp. | reverse complement strand
CCCCGCAACGATGCATGCGGTGCGTGACCTGATGGTGCTTGCGTCCGGTGTCGGGGGCGCAGACGGCGTGCGCTCGTGGTACCTCGACCGGATCGCTAGGAGCTGAGGCGCACGCCCAGGTAAGCGGTGGTGGTGCCCAAGAGCGTCGGGATCTTCTCCGGCGTCTGGTCGGCCATGTCGGCGACGATCCCCGGATCGGCTGACAGCACCCCCGGCCCGCCCACCCAACCCGACAGCCAGGCGCTGCGCTCGGGGACAACCCAGCGGTGGACCATGCCCGAGCGTCGGTCGATGCCGGGCAGGTTTGGACGGGCTTTATGGGTGCCGACGACGTCGGAAACCTCGACGCGGGCGCTGCCGGCGCTTAACGCAAGACACTCGCGAGGGGTCGAGACGCCGAGCACGAGGCCGCTCCCGACGGGGTGAGAAACGCTCGGCAGGATCGTTGAGAGCATCTGGGTGAACCACGGCCCGAGGGACACGTCGGCGGCGCTGCCGAGCTTGCTGACCGACGCCCGCATCGAGGCCTCGATATGGCTGCGTGCGCCGGCCGAGTACTCCGACGTGGCGAGCCAGAACACCTCGAGGCCATCGGCCGAGGCGCTGCCGGCCGACCCCGGCGGCGCCGCCGTCGACCACCACACGACCGGCGAAAGGGCACTGGGTGAAGGCAGCGTTGGGGCGCCGGTCGGCCGGTCCGGGCGGGCGGGAGCGGCCACTGCAACGGCGGCAACGGGTTGGCCCAGACCGGTCGGGGGACGCATTGCCGGGGCGTTGGGGTTGGGGACCGCTCCGATGCCGTCGCTGTCGGCGGACATGACGGCCTCCGGCCGTGATCGGAAGTGGAGCCCCAAAGCCAGGGCGCCGCCCGCCACTGCGGCCGCAGCGGCGGCGCCGAGCCCAATCGGCAATTTGGAGCTCCCCCTGGACGCAGGAGTGTCCAAGGTTCGACGGGGTGCCGCCTGCTCGTCGTTCGTGCCCGGCGCCGAAATCGTGGCCGGCGCAGGCTTGGGAGCGGTGCCGGTGGCTTTGGGTGCGGCGGTTGAGGCGACCGTCGGCGTGGGTGGGGCGGAGCTGGTGGTGCTGGGACTTGAGGTCTTGGGGAGCTTGGCCGAGACCATCTGCTGGAACTGGCCGACGACCAACTCGTGGCAGGCGGTGCCTGGACACGAGGTCTGCGACATCTGCCGATGGGTCGAGATGGTCGCCGTCGTCACCTCGACGCCGGCGGGCCACAGGTTGGATCCTCGCGAGGTGAAGGCGATCTTCGCTCCCGGTGTCACGTCGACGTCGTAGCGGTGAGCCAGCCAGGCCAGCAGCGTGACCATCGACGTCACAGCATCCTGGGGAGGCGGTTCCGCCTCGAAATCGCCGAGAAAGCAACACAGCTGACTAAAGCCCTGATTTCCGCCGGTCGCCGAGCCCTGCACGGGACCTTCGATGCTGCCCATCCTGCCTTCCCAGATCGTGCCGAATTTGTCAACGAAAAAGTTGTAGGCGATATCGGGCCAGCCCTTTTCGGCCCCTGTGTGAAAATTGTAAATTTGCCGGAGCATTCCAGGGACGTCGGCCGGCTGGTAGTCGGATCCTGGGTCGGCCGTGTGGTGCACGAGAAGAAATTGGACGGTTTCGGGTTCGATCGGAGACTTTGGCGCAAGGTCGCCAGCCCATTCGGTCCGTCGACGCATCGGGGGCATCTCCACCGCGGCGGGGGCGGACGTCGGCGCCCGCCGTAGTGACGCGCCGGCGCCCCCTGGTGCGAGCAGGGCCAGGGTGGGGGCCGCAGCGGCAGCGGCGAGAAAGCCGCGTCGCCCGAGCGGGGCACCAAAAGGTGGTTGGCAGTCGCTGATGCCGCACATCGTGCTACTGCAGCGATCTCGGGTAGCACTGGCCAGTGAGGCCATCCGGAGCGTTCTCGCACCAGGCCGAGGCCTCGTCCTTGGTGGAGAACGGGCCTCCGTAGATCACCCAGTAGGGGTCTCGCAGAGACGTGAACTTGCGGGAATCCAACAACTTCAGCTCCAGCCCGGTGCTGGCGAAGGCGTCGAATCGACGGTTCACCAGTTCGGGGTCTGAGATGGGTATCGACTCCAGAATACCGATCCAGCCGCGCTCGTCGGTCGATGCTTCGGGGTGATTCGGGGTGCCTGACGGCGCTTCTGGACACCCCATGACCGGTCCGTAGGTGGTTGGCGGCCAGTTGGCTGAGCCGATGGCGTCAGTACATTCCGACTGGGACGGCAGCGTGTCGGACTCGGCGCTGAAGGATGCTGAGGTCTCGGAGCCTTGGAGCTCCTCCAGCTCGCACGCCCAGACGAGGAAGAAGTCCTGCGTCTGGCCGCCCGAAACCTTGGCCGCAACGGTGCTTCGGACGGCCTCGTAGCCGCCATCGATGCCGCCGTTCGACTGGGCGATGTCGGATTCGGTAATCGTCACGGTGGTGCGCGTCTGCCCCCCGCCTGCGAACTGCGTCTCATCTAGGCGTACCGGAACCTCGGAGAACAAGGGGCCCAGCTCGGTGCCCAGCGTGATCATGAAGTCGCCGTCGACGGCGAGGTCGTTACTGCACGAGTTGTCGGCGACCAATTCGAGAAGAATCCCGTCATCGACGGTGGCCACGCCGTCGATGGCAAATTCGATCTCCGTGCCCGTGCAGGTCGCCTCGAGAATGCTCGGAGCGGTGGTCGAGCTCGCCGGATCGGCCGACCGTGATTTCCGGCCCTCCAAACCGGTCCGACCGGCTGGATCGGACGATCCCGGGTTGTTCCGGTCCTCGATGGGCATCCCGAGGATCTCGCCGGTCCTGCGGTCTCCAACATAGGAACCGGCGGCGCCGCTGCCCATAAGGGCCAGCAACACCGGAAGTGCGACGACGAGCATGCGGCCGGAACCGTGTCCGGTGATCTGCGACCCGGCCGCCGTTCGTCCGACGCTTGAAGCGGAACCGAGAAGCACGACCGCGGCGTAGATGAGGGTTGCGGTCGGGGTTACGATCAGCAAGGCGAGCAGGCCGGCGGGCAGTGGCGGGGCGGCACCCATCACCCAGGCGATCGCGATGGCGATAAGGAACGGCAACGCAACGAACGCCAATGCGACAAAACCGAAATTGATGGCCCAGACAGTGAGGCGGCTTGGCGGGGGGGCACCGTCGACCGGGGCGCCGGCGGGCTGAATCGTCGCCGCATCGGGGGCGGGTCCGGCCGGCTGAGCGGACGTTGTAGGGGCGTCGGCGGTCGTGTTGGCGCCATCGGGCGTCCACCACGATCCTGAGGAAGCTGGGCCCTCTGGTCGATCCACCGGTCAGGCCGCCCGAGCGTGGTTGCTCATCGCCAGAGTATGGCGCTCGCCGAAGACATCACACAACATGGTTCACCATCGATGGCCTCGGCCGGGTCAGTCACAGACGGTCACGTCCGGAATCGCGACGACGGCGCTGCCCTCGGAGTACGAGAAGTACATCCCGAACTCGTCGCCGCCTGGAGAGCGCACCGTCGCCGCGTCGTTCGAATCGAAGAACTCCCCTGAGGAGAAGCTGTAGCCCCGTTCGGTGAACTCGCGCTCCGCTGTCGGGTTGTCCCAGCCCGTATCGAACGTCACGCCGTTGGGCAACTCCACCTCGGAGTTCACCTGGATCATGGTGACCCGGTCATCGAAGAACTCGACCTGTCCGGACAACGACCCAGGCGATTGTTCACCGTCGAGCTCGTAGCTGTACTCACCGGGTTCGGCACCGCCCCCGATTATGTCGCTGCACGTCTCCTGAGCATCGCCGAGCCAGCCGGTAGCCAACGCAGCCCGGCGTGACATGCCGAGCTCGATCGGGCCCAGGGCTTGACCGGACAGGCGGGGTGTGTCGGTCGCCGGACGGTCCGTTCCGACGGTCTGGGTTGCTCGACCGTCACTACCGATGGTTCGGCTCAAAAGGATTCCAACGCTGACGCCCAAGGCGACGGCGGCGACGGCGACGATCGACCCGGTCAACCACTTCCATGTCACGTTCATAGTTCCTCCGGGTAGTGACGCCTGGCGTCAGTCCGCTCATCAGGTGAGTAGGGGGCATCATCGAGGAGCACCACGATCATCACTGCGCCGGCGCCCAACAGCACCAGCCCGACGGCGAGAACGCCGTCGTCCACCTTTGCCGCCCGGGGAGCATTCCGCTGTCGGACCTTCCGCTCGAGCTCGGGTCACCTCCGGGTGGATACGTCGGTTGATCGTTGATCCTCTGACCAAGTTGTGGCTGCAGCCCGGTCACGTTGGTCTCCTCGCAGCTCGGCGCCACCGGTCGTCCCCGGTGGCCCTTGGTAGATCGACGTTCACGTTAGCGCCGGGTCGGCACCCACCTCATTGGCGTCAACCTGACACCCACCCGCACGGTGGCCGTGCCCCGGCCGGAAGCGCAGGTGTGGGCCGGCGGCTCGCTTCAAGAACCATCGCTGCTCGCCGCCTGCCACGGGTGCGCTTCACAGTGGCCTACCTCAGCGCCGAGGCAATCTCCTGGGCTGCACCTGAGCCTGAGGTGCCGGCCCTAGCTGAGCAGCCGGTGTGC
>JBAOHF010000030.1:0-81194 GCA_037046605.1 Nocardioides sp. | reverse complement strand
ACGCCTATGGAGATCGGCAGCAAGGCGGGATTCATCAGGCGAGCGTCGCGATCTGATCCGCAACTTCGGTAAAATTCAAAAAATCATGTTCGCTTTCGCTATCGCGCCACATCAGTACCTCGCTTTTTCACAGTGTCACTAAATACAGAGAAACCAGCTCCGTTCTCCCGGATCATACAATACAGCGATGAGCCAGATTTTGCATGATGACGCAAAAGTGTCAAGGCAGAGAAGCTGGACAGTATCGGTTCCTGTTTAAGAGCCCTACTTAGTTGAATGAGTAGTGCTTCGAGTCTGAAATGAAGGATTAGCAGTTACCGTATGCCCTTATGGAATGACAAACTAGAGCTTCGACCACTAGGACGGGGAAACGGCCGCCTGAAGATGGCTATGTTGCGTTCTCGAATTTTCCATGCTGCCGCTCAGATCATGGCGATAATCATATTGTTCAAGCAATTGGGCTGTCCTATACCGGACACCGTGTTTGTAAGCCGTTGTAAAACCATGTATCAAACTGGAATATGTCTTCTTGTAAGACATTGACTTTACTCATCACTTGGGGCTCTTTTAAGGCGAGGGTCTTGGGTTCGAACCCCAGCCGACTCATCGTTCCGTGCAATAAATATACGTTTCAAAACGACCATCTTCTTGTGATCACTGATAACCAGGCTTTCTTCCAGCACTCAAGACTCAGCACCATGCGAGCGAATCGCCACCGGTCCTAACGCGGACTTGAGGCTTTCTCGTAGAGAGTGCAGCCGCTGTACAGCCAGCCTAGGTTTCACTCTCAGTTTTCAGCGCTCTGTCACCTCAAGCTGTATTAACGCTTTTTCTCTAAAAAGTTTACTTACACGCTGACGAGGGATGCCCAATTGCTTGGCGTGACATTAATGACTGTTAATTGGCGGGCTTGACGTGCAGCGTTCTGCTGTTCGGCGACTTTGGGGACGCGCGGACGAGGAAATGGCGCCTCCTTGAGGCGTTTGCCCTTCAAGATCGAGGGCGGCGTCGAGCAGATCAAAGCCAACCTCGCCCGTGACGGCGTCGAGGCGCTGGTCGCGATCGGTGGCGAAGACACCTTGGGAGTGGCCACCAAGCTGGCCGACCTCGGAGTGAACGTCGTCGGAGTCCCCAAGACGATCGACAACGATCTCTCCGGCACCGACTTCACCTTCGGCTTCGACACCGCCGTCAATATCGCGACCGAGGCGATCGATCGGCTGCACACCACTGCGGAGTCGCACCACCGTGTTCTCGTCGTCGAGGTGATGGGCCGGCACGCCGGTTGGATCGCGCTGCACAGCGGCATCGCGGGTGGCGCCAACATCGTGCTCATCCCGGAGATGCCGTTCGACATCGATGAGGTCTGCACTCTGGTGGAGTCTCGATTCGAGTCGATGTATTCGCCGATCATCGTCGTCTCCGAAGGCGCCGTTCCGCGTGAGGGTGGCGAGATGACCTTGGTGAGCGGTGAGAAGGATGCCTTCGGGCACGTCCGACTCGGTGGGATCGGAGACCGTCTGGCCAGTGAGATCGAGAACCGCACGGGCAAGGAAGCACGCGCGGTGGTTCTGGGTCATGTGCAACGGGGCGGCACCCCCACGGCGTTCGATCGCTGGTTGGCGACGCGTTTCGGCCTCCAGGCCATCGCGGCCGTCAACGACGGAGATTTCGGCACCATGATGGCCCTGCGTGGCACCGACATCATCCGGGTGCCGCTTGTCGAAGGCACTGGCGAACTCAAGCTGGTCAGCCCCGAGGAGTACGCCGAGGCGCAAGTCTTCTTCGGCTGACCGTACCGACCGAGATCCCCGCAGCAGAGCGGGGAGCACCACAGCACACGAGGGGCGTGCCGCAACGGCACGCCCCTCGTTGCTGTGCGTCTCGGCGTCAGCCGGAGGTGGCCTCGTCGGCCCGGCGCTGACGACGGAGCAGGATCACCCCACCCGCCAGGCTGAGTAGCCCGAGCAAGCCCACGGGGCCGACGCGGGCGCCGATTCCGGTGTCGGGCAGGCCGGTGCTGCCCCCGGCCCCGGTCGTGACCCCGAGCCAGCGATCGCGATCGCGGACGGTGATGCCGGTCTCGATCCCGATACCGGTCACCGACGCCACATCGGTGTGGTGCTGTCCTGGCAACAAGCCGTTCAGGACCCCGACGCACTGGAAGTGTTCTCCAGGCTCGAACGGGCCCGCCCAGGTGGTCCCGTGATCGGGGCCACCCAAGGGACTGAAGTCGCACGTAACGTTCCGCACGCGACCGACACCCGCAATGGTCCGGTCACGAACGACAACATGCCGCAGTGTCTCCGCGCCGGTGTTGGTGATGGTGAAACTGATCGATTGGTCCTTGCTGGGCTCAAGGTGGGCGGGGGAGCCGTCGTGGTCACCCGCGCGCGGGCCCTTGTCGGTCGACCACTTCTCGATATCGATCGCCGGACCGCGGCCACCGGGGGTCCACGCCTTCCAAGGGTCCTTGGCCGCTACCTGGATCCGGGTCCCGGCGCCGATGGCGGTCACCGAGGCGATATCGGTGTGGCGGGCGTGCCGTCCTAGCGGAGGCAATACGCCGGTGCACGTGAAGCGCTCGCCGGGCAGGAAGGAGCCGGCCCACCTGGTGCCGGTCGCCGGGCCGCCGAGGCGGCTGAAGTCGCAACTCAGGTGTCGTACCACTCCCCGTCCAGAGGACGTCTTGTCCGAGACCACGATGTCGCGCAGCCGCTCGTTGCCGGTATTGGTGATGGTGAAGGTCAGCCGCTCCGCGCGATTCGGATTGAGGCGCTTGGCCGACGTGTCGTGGTCACCGGCGTGCATCCCCTGGTTGGTCGACCACTTCTGAATGGTGATCTTCGGCTTGCGGAGGTTGCCGACGACCTGTCCGCCGCCATTGCTTGCGCGGGCGGTGGCGCGCACCGGGTCAGTGGTGCCTTGTTGGGTCACCGTGCCCGAGTCGACATAGCTCGGCTGGACGACGGTGGGATTGGAATCGCCCTGAAGCTGGAAGAACTGGCCGACAGCAGTTGCCGTGATGGTCACTTGCAGGGTCGTGTCGCTGCACGAGTCCACGGTGTAGTTGAAGTAGTTGCTCGAGAACTCCGGGTGCCCCCACGCATCCACCGACGTGGCCAGACGCACGCGCAGGCTGGTGCAGTCGAGGCTGTGTCCGTCGCCGACGGTGTCGGTAATAACCACGGTCTCGCCGACGGTCTGAGTCACCCGACTAGAGATCGCCCACCGCACGTACGGCGGCGGCCCGGCCTCGTCAGACCGCGAACTTTCGGGACCCGACGCCTCCGGCGTTGCAGTTGTCGCACGGGGGAGTGACCACGGGGGTGTCGAATCCCTCGCCGACCGGCCAGTGCAAGTCATAGGTCGTGTCGGGCACGACCGTACTGCGCACCTGGGTCAGTACGAAGCCGGAGAACCGCACATCGGAGTGGCTCTCCAAGTAGGAGTTGAAGGTCATCAGCACCTCGGTGCCCGTGACAACCATGGTGGCGATCGTGGTGCCGTCGCTGGCGTTGACCGGGAAGGTGCCGGTGAATCCGCGCAACTCCGGCGGGACCGGAATCCGGATGTAGTCGCCGTCGCAGCCGCCGTTGGGAAGAACTCCGGTGAAGGTCACCGTCACGGCCTGATTGGGGGTGACCACGGTCGGCGCGACGGTGATCGAGGTGATCGAGTCGCCTTGATCCTGTGGCGGGCAGTCGACCCCAGCGATGCGCCGACCTGTGGGCGCTTGCGCAGGCTGCTCGGAGACCGCAACAGGCTCAGGGGCGGCAGTGTCTCGAACACCAGTCTCGGGTGACTGGCTGGATTCCTCGGGAGCCGATGATTCGGTGCCAGAGGCGGGGGTACTTGATTCCGGGCTACTTGATTCCGGGGTCTCTCCAGAGACCTCTCCAGCTGGGGACCCCGCCTCGGCGGAAGCCTCCGCGGCTGCTGGGCTGGCCGTGGGGGCGGTTTGACCCTCGGCGCCGGCAAAGGGTTGAACTGACAGCGCTAACAGCGCAGTGACACAAAGTGTCGTGAGAAGGCGACGCGCGTGCACGTCCATGAACTCATCCCCCCGGGTGTGAACATTTGCTGGTTCCGCCCGCGCTGGTGCTCAACGGGGCGGATCCCCGAGTGCGACCGGAATCACAGAGTATGGTCCGTTCCGTCGTTCGCCCGCTACTCGTCACGCCGGGAGTTCGGTTTGGATCTCGACCATGGGTCGCGCGGTTCGCGCCGATCGGGAACCGTGGGGGCTTTTCGGCGTCCCCGGGGAGGTTGCTCCTGGCCGGGTCCGCATGCGAGACGAATGCGCTGGGAGATACCCGGAGAAGTACCCTGCAGATGTGTCTGACCTTCCCGATCTCGCCACGTTGCACGCGATGGGTGCGGCCCAGCAGCCGCGCTACGCCGATGCCACGGCAGTCGATGCAGCCGTCGCGCGGTTGCGGGCGCTGCCGCCACTGGTCTTTGCCGGCGAGTGCGACGAGCTGACCGAGAAGCTGGCCGCGGTTGCTCGAGGCGAGGCGTTTCTTCTGCAGGGCGGCGATTGCGCCGAGACGTTCGTGGATGCGACCGCCGACAACGTCCGTAACAAGTTGCGCGTGCTGCTCCAGATGGCGGTGGTGCTGACCTACGCGGCGTCGGTGCCGGTCGTCAAGTTGGGCCGGCTTGCCGGGCAGTATGCCAAGCCGCGCTCTTCCGACATCGAGACCCGCGACGGGCTCAGCCTGCCGGCCTACCGCGGCGATGCGGTGAATGGCTTCGACTTCACCCCTGATGCTCGGCAACCCGACCCGTGGCGCCTTGTGGAGACCTACCATTCCTCCGCTTCCACACTGAACCTCGTGCGCGCATTCGTGACCGGCGGGTACGCCGATCTGCGCCAGGTACACGCGTGGAACACCGACTTCGTCAAGGAGTCATCGGTTGGCCAGCGGTACGAACAGCTGGCGACCGAGATCGACCGCGCGTTGACGTTCATGGCCGCGATCGGTGCCAACCCCGACGAATTCCACCGGGTCGACTTCCACTCCAGCCACGAAGCGCTGATCCTCGAGTACGAACACGCGATGACCCGCATCGACCACCGCACCGGTGCGCCGTACGACGTCTCGGGCCACTTCGTCTGGATCGGCGAGCGGACCCGTCAACTCGACGGCGCCCATGTGGAGATGCTCAGCCACATCCGCAACCCCATCGGGGTGAAGCTCGGCCCCTCGACGTCTGCCGACGACGCGCTCGCGCTGGCCGCCAAGCTCAATCCGGAGAATCGGCCCGGACGACTCACGTTCATCACCCGTTTCGGGGCGGGCAAGATTCGCGACGGGCTGCCGACGCTGGTGGAGAAGGTCACCGCGGCGGGCCTGGAAGTGGCGTGGGTGTGCGACCCGATGCACGGCAACACTTTCGAGACCGCCAACGGCTACAAGACGCGCGCCTTCGACGACGTCATCAACGAGGTCCAAGGCTTCTTCGACGTGCATCGCTCGCTGGGCACGTGGCCCGGCGGTGTGCACATGGAACTGACCGGTGACGACGTCACCGAGTGCGTCGGCGGCGGACAGGAACTGGCCGAGCTGGATCTGGCCAACCGGTACGAGTCGGTCTGCGATCCCCGGCTCAACCGGGTGCAGTCGCTGGAACTGGCGTTCCTCGTCGCGGAGATGCTGCGCAAAGCCTGATCGCCAGGCCTGGCATGCGCTCGACCGCGGCCGATGCGCCGAGCCAGGTCCGCTGTTCAGGTGGCCAAGTGGGTGACTTCGCCCTCGACCCGGCGGCCGGGCCTGGCCTCCACCAGGATCATCGCCGCCAGCACGAAGGCGCCACCGAGCAGCATCCGCCCGGTCAGGGATTCGCCCCCGAGCAGCACCGCGAAGAAGGCCGCGAAGACCGGCTCCATACTCATGATGATCGCCACCCGGGTCGGGGCCAGATGGGCTTGGGCCCAGGTCTGTCCGAGAAGGCCCAGTGCGCCGGCTACCAGCGCCATATAGATCACAGAGAACCAGTCGCGCCCCGTGTGTGGGAGCACCATCCCGTCGGGGATGGTCACTACGAAGCAGATCGCCGCGATCACCGTGATCTGGACGATGGACATGCCGAGGGCGCGGTCGGGACGCGACCACGCACCCAAGCCGACGATATGGAGGGCATAGAGCATCGCGGCGATCAGGGTCAGCCCCTCGCCGTACCCCATGGAGAAGCCGCGCAAGGTGAGCACACCCAGTCCGGCGGTGGCCAAGGCGACCGCGAACCAGGTGAGTGCGGGGATCCTCGTCCGGAGCAGCCAGCTGGCGAAGACCGGGGTGGCGATGACGTACATCCCGGTGATGAAGCCCGAGACGCTCGCCGAGGTGTGGGCCAGCCCAGCGGTTTGCAGGATCTGCCCGGTGCCGTAAAGCGCGCCGAGCACGATCGCGTGGCGGCTGGCTTCCTTGCCGAGGCCGGTGACCGAACGAGGAGCGAGGAGGAACATCACCGCAGCGGCAAGCGCGAATCGAACCGCCAGGAAGTCCAGTACGGGGACCCGGTCGAGCAGGTCTTTGATCATGAAGAACGTCGAGCCCCAAGCCGCAGTGACTCCCACCAGGACGGCGGTGGCGACGGCCGCGGTACGACGCTCGTTCAACGTTGCCTGCTTTCGATCCGATGGTGGGTGCTCACTATGCAGGTCCGGGCTGTGCTCCTCTTGACCTGGCCCAGGGTCGTTCAGGTCCCCAGGTTGCTCAGGGCCCCGGCCGCAGCCAACTCTCTCAGTGCCTTGAGCACAGCCAAATCCGGGCTCTCGGGGTCACGAGAGCCCGGGGTCTCCAACACGAAAGGCACGCCCTGCGTCGCGGGATGGGCGAACAGTTCGGCAAACGCCCTCACGCCGATGTACCCCTGCCCGATCCGTTGATGCCGGTCGAGCAGTTTGCCGCGCACGTCTTGGGAGTCGTTGGCGTGAATCAGGCGGAACCGTTCGCGGCCACCGATTTCGATGACTCGATCAAGGGTCGCGGTAGCGCCGCCGGGCTCGTCCAAAGGCGCGCCGGCCGCGAACACGTGGCAGGTGTCCAGGCAGATGCCGGCCTTGGGATGGAAGTCGACAGCCGCCAGATAGGCCTCCAGGTCCTCGACTCCGGCACACAACGACCGACCCTGACCCGCGGTCGGCTCCAGCAGGAGCCAGGGCGCCTCGGGCGATTCGATGGCTTCCAGCAGGGGCAGTAATCCGTCGTGGACCCGCTGGAGCGCGGTGCTCAGCGCCGAGTCGGCGGCTCCGGCCTGGACCGAGGATCCGGTATGCACCACCACGCCTTCGGCCCCCAACTCGGCGGCTCGCTTCAGGTTGTGGGCGACCGAGGCGAGAGATCGCTGGTAGGTCTGCGCGGTCGGTGATCCTGGGTTGACCAGGTAGGGGGCGTGGATGAAGACCCGGACCCCGAGCTCTTCGCGTGCCTGGTTGAAACGCGCGTCCTCGGCCGGGTCACCAGCCGAGAGCGCCCACCCACGCGGGTTGCCGGCGAAGATCTGCACGGTTTCGAATCCGGCCTCGACGGCCTCGACCAACGAGCGGGTAAGGCCCTTGCCGACGGTGATGTGCGTGCCGATCGGGTTGCGGCCGACGGGGTCGAGCGATCCCGATGGCATGGCTGAGCTGGACAGGGTTGGACTCACCGTTGCATCCGACTCACACCAGGTAGAGGTAGACCGTGGAACCCAACGGCACCTGTTCGCCCTCGCCCGGGGAGACGCTGGACACGAAGCCGAGCCCGAGGTAGGCGTCGGAGTGCCGGGTCTTCACCTTGAGGCCGAGGTCTTCTAGCACCTGGGTGGCGTAGCCGACGCCGGTCGCGCGCAGCCCGCTGGGGATGGTGACCAGTTCGGGTCCCTTGGAGACGACCAGGTTGACGGTGTCTCCCCTGAAGAGTGGACCGACGATCGGATCCTGGGAGATGACCCGGCCGGCAGGCACGGTGTTGTCGTACTGCTCGGTGATGCTGACCTTGAGCCCCGCGTCGCCCAGGACCTGCGCAGCCCGTGCGGCGTCCCGTCCGGTCCAGTCCCTGATCTCGATCGGCTTGGGGCCGAGGCTGACGTAGAGCACGACCGAGGTGCCGGGCTTCACCGATGTACCCGCGGGCGGGTCGCTGCGGACCACGCGGCCTTCGGGCACCTTCTCGTGGTAGATCTCCTGGCTGGGCGAGGAGACCAGCTTGACGGCTGCGAGCGCGTCTTGAGCGGCGTCCTCGGACATGCCCCGGACCGAGGGCACGTCGTAGCGTTCCTTGCCCAAGGACAGAGTCAGTGTGACCGTGCCGCCGTCGAGCACCCGGTCGCCAGCGCCGGGGTCGCTTGCCAGGACGTTCCCCTCGGGGACTGTCTCGGAGTAGGCGCCGGTGCCGAGTTTGGCCTGCAGCCCGGCATCGGCGAGCGTGGCTTCGGCTTGTGCCTGGGACACGCGCAAGACCCCTGGCACCTGGGTGTAGCGCCCGACGCCGAGCCACCACGCGCCGCCGCCGAGCCCGAGAGCGACCAGCAACGCCAACACGATCGGCACCACACCGCGCCGACGGCGCCGTTCGGTGCGGGAACCAACCGGCGAGCCAGGGGCGGGGGCAGGAGGTCGGGTGGCAGCCGTGGTCGCGACATGCACAGCAGATGGTGAGGGTGCGAACAGTTCACGTTCGAGGACGTCGGTCCGCTCCGCGTGGACCGGTTCGGAACCCGAGTCGGCTACCTCTCGGGTGGACTCACCCACCATCGCGTGTCTGATCGGGGTGAGATCCGCGGTCAAGCCGGGTTCGTCGTCGAGATCGTCGAGCAGCGCTTGGCGCACGCGTCGCGCCTGGAGCAGGAGCACGCCCGCGTCGGCGGGCCGCTGATCGCGATCGCGGGCAGTCGCCCGGGCGACCAGCGCATCGACGTACGCCGGAATGCCGGGGACCGTCGCAGAGGGCGCCGGGACGTCCTCATGGACGTGTCGATAGGCGACCTGAATGGGGGAATCGCCCTGATGGGGCTTTCTCCCGGTCAGGAGTTCGTACAAGAGGATGCCGGCCGCGTAGACGTCGGCCCGAGCATCGGTGCGCCCATCGATGACCGACTCGGGAGAGAGATAGGACACCGTCCCGATGAGTACCCCGCCGGTTGCGGTGTGCTGCGTGTCTGCGGAAATGGCTTTCGCCAAGCCGAAGTCGGCCACCTTCACGTGGCCGTCGGGGGAGATCAACACGTTCTCGGGCTTGACGTCGCGATGGATCACGCCCGCCGCGTGTGCGGCGGCGAGCGCCTGAAGCAGCGGGTCGAGGAGTGCCAATGCACGTACCGCGGCAACCGGAGCCTCGCGGCTGATCACGTCACGCAGCGTCTCCCCGGGGACGAACTCCATTACGAGGTAGACCACGCCATCGGCCTCGCCCTGATCGAACACCCCGACGATATGCGCATGCACGACTCGTGCCGCAGCTCGCGCTTCCTGGACGAACCGCTCAAGGAAGGCGCGGTCCTCGGCGAGATTGGCGTGCATCACCTTCACCGCGACGGTGCGATCGAGACGGAGATCCTTGGCTTCGTAGACGCTGGCCATCCCGCCCCGGGCGATCCGATCGATCAGGAGGTAGCGGTCGTCGAGAGTGCGTCCGAGCAACCGGTCGCCGGCACTCGCCGCGCTTTCCGGGTGCGCGGGACCCCGACCCTGATCCACTCTGTGCCTCCGGGGAGCGAAGAATTTCCGGAAGGCAACATCCTAGATTCCCCGCGGTGGCAGGGGAGAAACCCCGCAGGACCCGGCGTGGCGATTCACCTCGACCGAGAGCGGGCGGATCGCGTCTGCGGGTGGCTGCGGGTGGCTGCGGGTGGTCCTGGCCGACCTCGGGACCGGTGCCGAACGCGGCACCGACGCTCTGGGCTCTGTGGCGAGTCTCGCCCGGGTTAGGGTCGTGAGTCCGTTTTGGGAGTAGCCCGCAGGATCCATGCTGAGTTCAGGATCCAGGACACAACCCCCCATCCCAGAAAGACGGGTATCAAGGGGCCGATGTGGTCCCCTGCAGTGTGCACGACGTTAATCATCACAGCCCTGAGAGACCTCCCAACGCGAGCGCAGTTCCCACCCCTAACTGCCTCGTGCGGGTGTGTGTGGAGTCTGCGACGCCCGCCTTGCGTAAACGCTCCCACTTAGTCGTGACCAGAGAAAGCAAAGCACCGACGAGGATGCCGGTTAAGACGGCCTGGGCAACCCAAATGCCTCGACCGGCCGCAATCACGTCTGCGCTCACACCCCAAGTGCCCAGGATCACCACGGCCAGCATCGGGAGCATAGCCGCAAATCTCTTCGTCAGAGTCGAAGGCGTCAATGGAGCATCTCCTCAGTTCCCGCAGCGGCTACGCCACCCAAGATCACACCCGCAACCACACCACAAATTATGGTGCCAGCACACACCCCGCGGGTTTGGTCGTAGGCGGTTTGTCGGCAGGCGGTGAGGGCGGTGGTGTTCCCGTAGCCGTAGAGACGGGTGCCTTGTGCGTCGGTGATGAGGCTGGTGAGTCCGGCGAGGGTGGGACGTTTCCGGATCCCGCGGGTGTGCCGTGGGAGCCGCGGGACATGGCGTGGACAGTCTCGACGGCGTTGGCGAGGTAGGCGTCGGCGAGGTCACGCGCCGACAGGCTGCGGTCGCGCCACTCGTAGAACCCTGATCGAGAAACCTTCAGGACCCGGCGGGCCACCGCGACGTCGATCCCGTCATCGGCGAGTTCCTGGACCAGCCGGAACGTCATTTTGGAAGGACGTTCTCCCGAGCGAAGTAGGCGCTGGCCCGCTTCAAGATCTCGATCTCCATGTCCTTGACCCGGACCTCACGGCGCAGCCGGACCAGCTCGGCGCGCTCCTCTGTGCTGACGCCCTCTTTGCGGCCCTGGTCGACATCAGCGACGTCCATCCAGCGCCGCAGACACGACTCGCTGATCCCCAGATCGGACGCGATCACAGCGATCGGCTTCTCACGAAGCCGAGCCAACTCAACCGCCCGCTGGCGGAACTCCGGTGGATGTGCACGAGGCATCGATGACTCCTTACTGAGAGGCAGTGTCCCCTCAGATCAGGTGTCCGGACTACCGGGTCAGGCTCCCTGCGTTACGTGGCGAGTTACCAGTTGCGCGTCAGTGGCTGGAAAGTCTGATCCGACCCCTTCGTCTGGCCCAAGCTCGCAGATCAAATCCTCGAAGAACCCAAACGTCCGACCATTTAGATTCCGCGCCATAACTAATGGCTACTTATCCTGAGCCAAATCCTCTCGCTCTCGATCTAGTACGGGCTGGACGAACCACGCCGCTCCTAGGGCAAAAGATACGAAAGCCCAGCCAAGAACAATTGGGATCAAAGCAGCCGAAAGGTCACCGGAGAATCTTATAACCACCATCAGAAGTGCACCTCCAAGAGTCCCCAGAGTGAGGACCCTCCGAGCGGTGAGGGGCAGGTTCCGCCCGCCAAGATATTCCGCGAAAACTTGTCGCCGGATTCGTTGACTAGATAGAAGCACGACGCATACGCCTACGCCAAGTGCCAAACCCGTGACAACGGCAGGATAGACCCATGCCTGTCTACCCATGCTCTTTAGGTCTTCGAATATTTCCCAAGAGAGAAAGGACGGAAGACCAACTAGCGCTACGAGTGCAATACTTTTTTTGAGGGGCGCGGGTTTAGCTGCGCTCAATGCAGTAACCTTTCCGTCCCTACCGCGGCCAAGCCCCCACCAATTACTGCCGCCGTTGCTCCGCAAACAATACTAGCTACACAAGCTGTCGCACCTAGGGTTGCCTCGGGTGAGCCCAACGCTCGGGAGCTGGCGTTGGGTGGGACGTTTCCGGATCCCGCGCCATCTCTAGAACTACGCGGGCGGCCGTCGATCGTGATTGGCTGAGCCCCATGGAATCGGAGAACCTGGCCGAACTGGTCGGCGAGTGGAGCGATTGGGCCGAGATCGCGGAGGCGCTCGGCGTGACCGTTACCAGGGTGCGGACTCTGATCCGCGAGCATCAGTTGGCCCAAGCCGTCCCCGTTCCGGGGGAGGGGCCCAAGGTGCCGACCTTGTTCGTGCAGGACGGTGAGATCGTGAAGGGGCTCGCCGGGCTGGTCACGATGCTGCACGACATGGGCTTCTCAGAGGTTGCCACGATCCGCTGGATCTTCACCGATGAAGACCTCCCCGGTCGGCCGATCGATGCGCTGCGCGAGAACCGCGGCTCGGAGGCCAAGCGCCGCGCCCAGGCGCTGGCTTAGGCCCGGGGTCAGCATGCGTTCCGGTAGCCCTCGCGCCGCCCAAGCGGCGCTCGTCATCCTGCTGCTCCTGCTGGGCTACTACTGGTGGAGCCACGTCGGGCCACCCGCCGAGATGGTGCACGACCATCCCGTCGAGCAGGGCACCGGTCAGAGCGATGTGCAGAACCCCGACGGCGGGACCGACCCGACTAGTGGCCTGGAGCTGGTGCGGGTCTCGGTCTTGCCACCCGAGGCCGCCGAGACCATCGACCTGATCAAGTCCGCGGGGCCGTTCCCCTACGAACGTGACGGCGTCACCTTCGGGAACTTCGAGGGCATCTTGCCCGACCGCAGTCGCGGCTACTACCGCGAATACACCGTCCCCACACCGGGGTCGGCGGACCGGGGCGCTCGGCGCATTGTGGTCGGCTCGGAGGGGGAGTACTACTGGACCTCCGATCACTATCGAACGTTCCAGAGAATCGAGAACCCATGAGTGGACTGGCGGCCGTTCTCGCAGGTCACACGGACCCCGGCATCTACCACTGGCACGGTGCCTTCGACGTAGCGACGGTCGGCCACACCGTCGAGCACGCCGGGTGGCTGTTCAGCCACCTCGACGGGTGGCAGCAGGAGACCAAGGAGGAGTTCCTCACCGGAATCGGGGAGGTCTTCGAGTTCGGAGCTCACTACGGCCACAACTTCGACGCGCTCTCCGATTGCCTCCACGATCTGCGGGCGGGGGACAGCTCAGGGCATGTGCTGCTCTGGGACGGCTGGGGTCCGTTCGCCCGCGCCGACACCCGGGCTTTCTCGGTCGCTTTGAGTGTGCTGGGTGGCCGAGTCAACTCCGACCGCGGCGGACCGTTCGTGGTGTTGCTTCGTGGCGACGGGCCCCATCTCGACGGCGTCGCCAGCATCGACTAAGCGCAACGAGCGCCGACGGCTCCGGGCGCAGCCAGCCAGGATCGCGGCCAGTCGCGGCCAGTCGCGGCCGGGCGCTGGTGAGTCCTAGCGGGCGCGTTTCGTGGCGGCGGCCGCCAGCACCCGCAGGTGCTCGATTGCCGTGGCCGGGATCGTGTCGGCCTTCTCCAGCGCGTGCAGCGCGCGTTCGGTGAGCAGTTCGATGGCTGCCTCGACCTGGGCCTTGGCCCCGGATTCCTCAATGATGTCGCGCAACCGGGCGATGCCGGCGCCGTCGAGGTCGGTCCCGAGGGAGTGGTCGAGCAGGGACGCCTCCTGGCCGCTCGCGTTGTCGAGGGTCAGCGCGACCAGAACAGTGCGTTTGCCCTGCACTAGATCGTCTCCGGCAGGCTTGCCGGTCACTTCCGGATCGCCGAACACCCCGAGCAGGTCATCGCGCAATTGGAAGGCCTCGCCGAGAGGCAAGCCGTAGTCGGTGAGGGTGCGCATCATGCCCTCGTCGGCACCGGCGAGGGCGGCTCCGACGTGCAGCGGACGCTCGACGGAGTACTTGGCCGACTTGTAACGCACCACGGTCATCGCGGTCTCCACGTCGGCACGACCACGAGCCTGGACGCTGACATCGAGGAACTGGCCGACGATCACCTCCGAACGGCACTGGTCGAGCACCGCCAGAGCGCTGAGCACCCGATCGGCCGGGAACCCGCTGGTGCGCAGGAGTTCATCGGCCCAGCTCAACATCAAGTCGCCGAGCAGGATCGCCGCGGCTTCGCCGTACCGGCGCGCGTCCGACTGGCGACCGGCCGGCCAGCCTTCCTCGTGATGTATGCGCCGGAAGGCCAGATGGGTGGTTGGGCGCCCGCGACGGGTGGCGGAATCGTCCATCAGGTCGTCGTGGACCAGGGCGCTCGCATGCAGGATCTCCAACGCGGCGCACGCCCGGGCCAGCGCCGGCTGCACTGCGGGATCCTCGGGATTGCCGCCCGCAGCGGCGAATCCGGCCTCGCAGAACGCCGCCCGCAACCGCTTGCCACCTGCCAGCAGTTCGGCAGCCTCATCGACCAACCGCAGTGCCTCCGCCCCCATCGGCTCGACCCGCTCCCGTTGGACAGCGAGGAACTCGGTCAGAGCCTCACGGACGCGATGGCGGAAGTTGTCGGGGGCGGTGTGGGGATCGGTGGAACTCACGCAGCGACCCTACCCACCACCTTGCCGCGGCAGTCGGGGAGCCTGTTCCGTCCGTGGACAGCCGGGGGAGGACCGCTCCCACGGCACTACTGTGGCGGCACATGAACCAGCCACCGACCCAGCCAGCTTCCGCCGGTGGCGCCTCCTCCGGCGGTTCTTCCCACGGTGGTGGTTCCGACAGCGGGGCCACCGCCATCGCTCAAGCGATCCACGACCGCACCGCCCGAGGCGGCTGTTCGATCTCTTTCGAGTTCTTTCCCCCGCGCGATGATCCAGGGGAAGCCCAGCTTTGGGAGACCCTCTCGGCACTCGAGCCGTTCGATCCCGCGTTCGTATCGGTCACCTACGGTGCCGGAGGTACGACGCAGGAGAGCACCCTGGATGTGGCGGGCCGGATCGCCCAGCAGACCTCGCTGCTGCCGCTCGCGCATCTGACGTGCGTCGGCCACACCGCCGAGGAGTTGACCGAGATCCTGCAATCCTTCGCCGGACGCGGTGTCACCAACATCCTGGCGCTGCGCGGGGACCCGCCCACCGGCCCCGGGACGCCATGGACTCCGGTGCCGGGCGGGCTGACCTACGCCCGTGAACTCGTCGACCTGGCAGTGGGCGATGGCCGGTTCTGTGTGGGAGTCGCCGCCTTCCCCGAGGGCCATCGCGAAGCCGCCACGCTGGCCGACGACATCGCCGTGCTGCGCGCCAAGCAGGAAGCTGGGGCAGGTTTCGCGATCACCGACATGTTCTTCCGGGCCGACGACTTCCGCGGGTTGCGCGAGCGTGCCGCCCAGGCCGGGGTGACGATCCCGATCTTGGCCGGAGTGATGCCGATCCTCAGCCTGAGGCAGGTCACCCGGATGGCAGAGCTCTCCGGCCGTGAGGTGCCCGCCGAGATCGTCGCCCGAATCGCCCGGCACGAGGGGGACCCCGCCGCGGTGCGCGCCGCAGGCATTGAGGTCGCCGTCGAGTTCGCCCAACAACTCCTCGACGAAGGTGCCGCCGGGTTGCACTTCTACACCCTCAACCGGTCCGCAGCGGTCCGCGAGATCATGGAACGGTTGCGCCTGCCCGGGGCGCCACCGGCCCCCAGAAGTCCTGTCGGGCACTGAGCGCCGCCTTCGGCTCCGGTCGGTCTCAGGTCTGCCAACTAGGCTTCCAAGGTATGAATACCTGCTCGAGTGAGAGTTGCACCTGTGGAGCCGCCGGCGGACCGGGCATGGCCCGTACGGTCACCGTGACCGGTTCCGGATCGGCGACGGCGATTCCGGATCGGGCGCGTCTGTCGGTGACGGTGCGCCAGCAGTCCGACTCGGTCGCGGAAGCGCTTGCCGGTGTCGATGCCGGCGTACGCCGGGCGGGCGCGGTTGCGCAGGAACATCTCGGCGGGTCGCATCGGGTTTCGTCACGCGGCTTCCAGGTCTGGCCAGCCCACGACCACCGTGGGCACCCGAACGGCTTCGAGGCTCGACACAGCTTGTCCATGGCTACCGAGGACCTCACCTCGGCCGGCCGTCTGCTGGCCGCTTTGGCCGCCGCCATCGGCGATCAACTGGTGATCGAAGGGGTCTCGTTGACCGTCGCCGACACGGGCAACGCTTTGTCCGAAGCGCGTGCGGCTGCCTTCGAGGATGCCCACACACGAGCCGCTCAGCTGGCAGAGCTGAGTGGCGCCGAACTCGGGGAGGCGTTGATCGTGGAGGATCACGGAGCCAGTGACTTCGACGGCGGACCCGAGGGGTTCGTGGCCACGGCGAAGGCAGGCGGTGACATGGCCTTCGAGGCCGGTGAGCGCGCGATGGCCGTGAGCGTGCGAGTCACCTGGTCGTTGCGCTGAGGATCGATCAGCCGCGGCCGATGGCGTGTGCCGTCTGAGCGGCGGCGAGCCAGGCGCTGGTCAGGCCGAGGCCGGGAGCCATTGCCGGACTGGCGCGCCAGACCCGGGGCAGGTGGGTCTTCGGGCCGAGTAGCCGGGTGTCGGTCCTCGGGGCGAGCCAGGTCTCCTCGGGTGCGGTGCGCCCTACGCTGTCTCGGCGTTGCAGGACCCGATCCCGGAGAGTGATGCCGAAGTCTTCGGCCAGCGCGACCGGATCCCGGTCTGACCGGCTGGTCAACGTCAGCGCCGCGTGGCCGCCCGGTGCGCTCGGACCGGCGGTGAGTTCGACCGGGTCGGCGGTGTGCAGGACGGTGCGGGCCGGGCCGTTCCATTCCTCGGTCAGGGCCAGATGGACGCGCCGTACGCCGCGGGCGTGAGCGCTCGAGACGGGCTGGTCCGCCGTGCCGCCCCCGAGTCCCGCTGTACGCCGGAAGCCGAGCCTTGCGCGCCACCCGGGTGTGACTCCCATCGAGGAACCCGAATCGAGTGGGCCGGTTGGGGGCGCGGCCCACACCACCAGAGCCTCGGCGAGTGCGCCATCGGGGTAATCTCGAGCGACGCCCGTCTCGACCCGCACCCGGCGCTGCTCCAGCCGCTGCTCCAGGGCCGCGACGAGCCGAGGCCCGCCGCCCCGTATCCGCCAGCGTCCCAGCCGCTGCTCCAGGTAGTTCAGTAACGCCAGCCACTCGGGGACCCGGTCGGGGAGATGTCCGTCCAGTCGTGCCTCGACGGTTGCCAGGGAGCGCAGTCGCTGGTCGCTCAGCGCGGCGACGCGGTCGGCCATGGAAGCGCCTCCCGAGACCAAGCGGTCCAGTTCGCGGGAGACTCCGGCCGCGTAACTGCGCTCGTAGAGCCCACGGCGTAGGTGATCCCAGTCGTCGGCGCCGGCATGGACGAAGGTGCACCACTCGGCGCCCAGACCGGCCCCGAGTTCGTCGACGGCGCGCAACTGGGCGGCGCGGGAGCCGCCGGGAAGGTGCACGCGAGATCCGTCGGGGAACCGATGCTCGGTGGTGACCAACTCCAACTCGCACGCCGACTCCAGCGGTCGGCCGCTCTTGCGGAACAAGTCGCGCAGAGCGGCGGGCAGCAGCATCGTGGCGGGGCCGTCGTCGAAGGTGAACTCTCCCGCGGGGAGCGTCACGGTAGCCCCCCGCAGCCGTCCACCGAGGTGGTCGCCAGCTTCGACCAGGCGCACCGCGTGGCCCAGTTTGGCCAACCGCGCGGCGGTGGCGATGCCTGCTGGGCCGCCACCGACCACGAGGACCTCAGGCATCGGCTCTGACCTGGCCGGGTGCGGTCAGACCGGTTGGGTCTCGACTTGTTTCCAGCGCCGCCAGCCGCGCCGGATAGCCTTGCCGATCAGCATCAGCAGGAGCAGCCCGAGGATGATCGCTACACCGGCGATGGCGGCAGCGATCCGCGGGTGCTCGATGGCGTAGGAGACCACGCCGAGCACGGCAAGGTCCTCGACCAGGCTGACTCCGATGTTGCTCGCGGGTTCCGGAGAGGCGTTGATCGCCAGTCGGCTGCCCGACTTGATCAAGTGCGAGATCAAGGCGGTGCCGCCACCAACCACCCCCATCACGGCCTGCTGCAGCGTGCTGGCGTCTCCTGCGAGCAAGACACCGATCACCGCGCCGGCCGTCGGTCGGATGGCCGTGGAGATGGCATCCCAGGTGGAGTCGATGTAGGGGATCTTGTCGGCGATGAACTCCATCGAGTAGAGGAACCCCGCGACCGCCAGGACCTCCCAGCGCCCCAGCACGTTGGGGATCTGCTCGAAATCGTTGACCTTGTCGGCGATGCCGAGGACGAGGACGACCAAGTAGGCGTTGATGCCGCTGGCCCAGCCGCTTGAGAACGCCAGAGAAAGTGACTCCACGGGCGAAATGATACGTACCGATCCCTGGTCCTCCGTGCAATCGGGGCCGTGGGCGCGGCCACCCGATGCGGTTCAGCCCGCAATCACCTGAGCCAGCGTCTCGGGGTCTCGTCCGATCACGGTGGTGCCGTCGGCGGCGGTGATGATCGGCCGCTGCAGCGCCCGTGGGTGGGCCGCCAGCGCGGCCAACCAGTCTTCGCGGTGGGCGGCGTCGCGGGGAAGGTCGATCCCCTCCTCGGCGGCCTCCTTGTCGCGAGCGATGTCCCAGGGCTCCAGGCCGAGCCGGGTGAGCACTGCCTGGAGTTCGGTTGGGCTGGGTGGGTCCTCCAGGTACCGCCGTACGACGTAGCCGGCGCCGGCCGCGTCCAGCGCGCTGAGCGCGGTGCGGCACTTGGAGCAGGCCGGGTTGATCCAGATCTCGATCGCCGGCGCGGTGCCCGACTCTCGGTGTGGGTCCGGCCCGGTCATGACTCCACCTCGACGGGCGTTGCACCGGTCATCGCCACGAGTTCGGCATAACTGGTGGAGTAGACGGCCGCGGGGTGGCCGGCGGCCGCCCAGACCACCGGATAGCGCTGCAGCCAGGTGTCGATGAAGGTCGGGATCGGTCCCGGGTGGGCCAGGGGGGAGACTCCGCCGATGACCTGTCCGGTGTGGGCGCGCACGAACTCGGCGCTGGCGCGGCGGAGCGCCGGTACGCCGATGCGGGCCGCGGTGGCGGCCGTGTCGACGCGGTGGCCGCCCGAGGTCAAGATGAGGACGGGCGATCCGTCGGCGTCGAAGAGCAGGCTGTTGGCGATCGCGCCGACCTCGCAGCCCAGCGCTGCCGCGGCCAGAGCGGCGGTGTGCACCGACTCGGGCAACGTGACGATCTCCCCACTACCGCCGAGGCGGGTGTGCTCGGTCCGGAAGTGTGCGATCGAGGGATGTTCGGTGGGCTCCATAGCTGGGAATCCTATTCGGATCAGCGGAGGACTTGACGGGGTGTCGGCGGAGCGGGGTACAGTTTCGGCATCGAACAAATGTTCGAAGATCGCTCCAAATCGGCTCCCGACGGCAGCCCGTGGAGGAGCCACAAACACACACCGGGTCGAGAAGGGAGCATGTCAGATGCGGCGATATGACGACCCGGTGGAGGTCCGCCGGGGGTGGGTGGGCAACCCCACACAGGGCCAGGAGGCACCCGAGCAGTTCGTCTGGCGGGGCCGGCTCTGGCAGGTCCGCGCGGTCCTCGCCCATTGGGTGGAGACCGGGTCGTGGTGGTCCTCGGCCCAGGTCCTGGCGGCCATCGGTTCCTCTTCGGCCTCCGAGCAATCAGACGGATTCGATCGCGGTTGGGGCGAAGACCTGCTCGGAGAGCGGGAGTTCTGGCGGGTCGAGGCCGGGATGGGACGGGTCGGCGGTGGAGTCTTCGACCTCGCTTTCGACTCCGACAACGGGCGCTGGCAGCTTGTCGGCTGCGTGGACTGAGGAGGTCGACGATGAGTTCTTTGGCTACCTCTGTCGGCGCGGTTCGCTCCGGGTTCTCCCTCCCGGCGACCACCCATTCCTATCTCGCCCGAGCGGCGGCCTCTCTCCAGGAGGCGATCACCGCTCCCGACATCCCGACCCGCTATGCCTGCGCCCATGTGGCTGCGCTGCGCGCTGCCGCGGCGCTCTTGTCGGCGCGGGCCAGGCCGACCGCGCCACGCCGCCGGCAGCGCAACGCCTGGGTGCTTCTGGCCGAGGTGGTCCCGGAGCTGTCCGAGTGGGCGTCGTTCTTCGCCGCAGGGGCCGGCAAACGGGCCGCCGCCGAGGCAGGCTCCTTGCGCGCGGTCAGCGAGCGGGAGGCCGACGATCTGGTCCGTGACGCCGACCAGTTCCTCCGCGTGGTGGAGGAGACCCTGGGGCTGATGCCGCACCCGGCATTCACCGGGCGCAGTGTGGTGACGGCCTCTCCCTATCGGGTTGTCGGTCCCTACCGGGTTGTCGGTGGTGTCGCCTGAGCCCTTCGTTCATCTCCATGTCGCGTCGGGCTACTCGTTGCAGTACGGCGCCTCCCACCCTCATGCCTTGGTGGAGATCGCTGCCGAACAGGAGATGGACGCACTCGCGCTGACCGACCGCGACGGCACCTACGGCGCGGTCAAGTTCGTCAAGGCATGCCGGTCGATGGGCATCGACCCGATCTTGGGGGTGGATCTGGCCGTCACCCCCTCGTTCGGGATGGCTCCTGGTGCGACTCTGGGCGCAACTCCGGGCGCAACTCCGAGCACAACTCCGGGCACAACTCCGGGGCGAGCGAGTCGGACTCCGGTCAAGGGCGGCGCCTTCCGGGACCTCGGGTTGCCCCGGGTCACCTTCCTGGCGCACGCCGGAGGGGCCGGCGGCCGGGCCGGTTGGGCGTCCATCTGCCGGCTGGTCTCGGCGACCCACCTCTCCGGGGAGCGCGGTCAACCGGTGGCCGAGTTGACCGAGCTGGCTCCCTGGTTGGCGAGCGGTGACGTGGTGGTCCTGCTCGGCCCCGACTCCGAGTTCGGCAGGGCCGTCGGGCAGGGCTCCGGCGACCGTGCCCTGCGACTGCTGGACCCATGGCTGGAAGTCGTGCCTCGGGAGAACCTCATCCTCGAGCTGGTCTCCCACCGGGTGGCGGGCAGCGGCCCGGGCAGCACCCCGCACGCGGCGCGGATGCTCGCCTTGGCGCGGCGAGCCGGGCTGGGGTCGGTGCTGACCAACGCGGTGCGTTATGCCGAACGACGTGACGCGCCCGTGGTCGACGTACTCGATGCCGCGCGGCGGCTGGTGGCGCTGGACCGGCGCCATGTGGACCGTCGCAACGCCGAAGGCTTCTTGAAGAGCGGCAAACACATGCACGAGATCGCCGAGGAGATCTGCCGGCTCTCCGGGACCGGGGAGAGCGACAGAGAGGCGCGGCTGCTGTTGAGCCGTACCCGGGTGCTGTCGGATCGGTGCCGGCTCGACCCGCGGGCCGACCTGGGCATCGGTGAGGTGCACTTCCCCGAGTTCGACGGCCCCAACTCAGATACAGCAGGCTCGCGCGCAGCAGGGGCGGGTGGGGGAGCGAGCGCGGCAGGGGTGCTCCGCGCACGGTGCGAGGCGGCGGTCGGGGGGCGCTACGGCAGTGCACCCCGGCAGGTGATCTGGAAGCGACTGCACGACGAACTGGAGACCATCGACAAGCTGGGCTATGCCCCCTACTTCCTGACCGTGGCCGACATCACCGATCTGATCCGCGAGCGGGGCATCCGGTGCGCGGCCCGCGGCTCGGGGGCGGGCAGCCTGGTCAACTACCTTCTCGGCGTCTCCGGGGTCGATCCGATCCGGCACAACCTGCTGATGGAACGGTTCTTGTCGGTCCGGCGGCAGTCGCTGCCCGATATCGACATCGACGTGGAGTCGGCTCGCCGCACCGAGATCTACCAAGCCATCTTGGACCGCTTCGGCGGCGAGCGGTGCGTGTGTGTCTCGATGATGGATACCTACCGCGTCCGGCACGCGGTGCGTGATGTGGGGGCCGCCTTCGGAATGCCTCCGGTGGAGATCGACGCGATGGCCAAGGCATTCCCGCACATCCGGGCCCGCGAGGCGCGCACCGCGTTGCGAGAGCTTCCCGAGTTGCGCGCCTCCGGCTTGGCCGAGGAACGGTTGCGAGTGCTTTTCGGGTTGGTCGAGCGTCTCGACGGGTTGCCCCGGCACATCGCGGTCCATCCCTGTGGAGTGCTGCTCTCCGACGCCACGTTGCTGGATCGCACGCCCATCGAGGCCAGCTATGCGGGGTTTCCGATGAGTCAGTTCGACAAGGACGACGTGGAAGACCTCGGCCTGCTCAAGCTCGACGTACTCGGCATCCGGATGCAGTCCGCGATGGCCCACGCCATCGCCGAGATCGCCCGGGTGGACGACGTCGCCGTCGATCTCGATGACGCGGCGCACGTGCCCTTCGAGGACCCCGACACCTACGCCATGATCAGTTCGGCCAAGACCTTGGGCGTCTTCCAGATCGAGTCGCCGGGCCAACGCGAACTCGTCGGCAAGTCCGGGATCGACACCTTCGAGGAGGTGATCGCCGACATCTCACTGTTCCGGCCGGGTCCGGTCAAGAGCGACATGATCACGCCCTATCTAGAGGTCAAACAAGGCTGGCGGCAGGTGACCTACGACCACCCCGACCTGCGCCCGATCCTGGGGTCGACTCACGGCGTGGTGGTCTACCACGAGCAGGTGATCGAGCTGATCGCTCAGTTCGCCGGGGTGGACTTCGCCGAGGCCGATGAGAAGCGGCGCGCGCTCGGCGACTTCGAAGGGATGGCCGAGACCAAGCTGTGGTTCTTTCCCCGTGCGCTCGGCCGGGGCTACCGGCTGCCACTGGTCGAACAGATCTGGAAGATCTTGGAGTCCTTCGCCTCCTTCGGCTTCTGCAAGGCACACGCCGCGGCGTTCGCGCTGCCGACCTTCCAGTCGGCCTGGCTCAAGACGCACTGGCCGGCACACTTCCTGGCCGGGGTGCTCACCCACGACCCGGGCATGTATCCCAAGCGATTGATCCTCGACGATGCCCGGCAGTGCGGCATCGCGATCCTGGGACTCGATGTGAATCTCTCCGAGGCCAACTATCGGGTCGAGTCGGTGGAACCCGATGCCGCGACCGCGCGCTGGTGGGAGCAGCCGACCCGTTCGGGGTACGGCATCCGGTTGTCCCTCGCCGAGGTCAAGGGCATCAGCGAGGCCGAGGTCGATCGGATCGCCTCGCTGCGGGAAGGCTCGGCTTATGGTTCGCTGACCGATTTCTGGCAGCGGGCGCAGGTGTCGCGACCAGTGGTCGAGCGGTTGATCCTGGCCGGTGGCTTCGACGCTTTGTACGGCATCGGTGCGGCCCAGTCCGCCCGGCGCCGCGGCCGGGTCACCCGTCGCGACCTGCTGGTCCAGGTGGCGCAACTGGATCTTCGCTCCCGGATGCTCGCCCGCAGCGGCGGGCGCGGCACCCGGGCGCGCGGGCTGACCCCGACGGCAGCGGTTAGCCGGCTGCAGTCGGCCAGTGCCCGCAACAGCAGCGACCCCCGGCGCCGAGCCGCGGCCCAGGCCCAGACGGTGCGGCCACCGGCGCCGGTGACCTCGGTCCAGTTGACCCTCGATCTGGGCGACCAGCCGGCCGAGGGTGAGGTCAGCGGGTTTCCCGAACTCACCGCTCGCGAGCGGATGGAAGCAGAGCTCGACATCCTCGGACTCGATGTGTCACGGCATGTCGTGGACGACTATGCCGACTTGTTGCGGGCCTTGCAGGTGACCCGGAGCCGGGACCTGCTGCGGCAGCGCAGCTCCGCCCAACTCCTGGTCGCCGGGGTGAAGGTGGCCACCCAGACCCCGCCGGTGCGCTCGGGTAGACGGGTGATCTTCGTGACCCTCGACGATGCCAGCGGGCCGGTCGACGCCACCTTCTTCGAGGACGTGCAAGGCCCCTACGCCGCCACGGTCTTCGACTCGTGGCTGTTGCTGATCCGGGGCACGCTGCGGCGTACCGGACGCCGAGGGGTGTCGCTGCGCGCCACCGGTGCTTGGTCGCTTCCCGATTTGCAGGGTCTGTGGCAGCGCGAGGGCATCGACGCCGTACGCCACCAGATCCTGAGCAGCCCCGCTCCAGGTCCCGGTGTCGGGGTCTCGGTGCCGAACAAACCGGTCGGGGCCGGAGAGCAGGGGGATGGCGAACAAGCCACCCGAAGCCGGGTGCTCGTGCACTCCAGCGGTTACCAGATCTCGCCTTATGCCGATGTTCGTCCGGCTGGGGAGGACACCCGGCAGGTGGCGCGCAAGTTGTGGCACCGCAGCCCCGGGAGCCGGGGATGACGCCGGCAGAATCGGCCCGCGTCTACCCGGCGGTCGGGTCCGAGGTCGGACTAGGGTGGCGGCCATGGCGTCTAGCGACCATCTCGATACCGGCACGGTCAGCGAACGGCGGGCCGAGATCCGCAGCGGAGTCGTCTGGGCCGGTTTACGGGGACTCTGGGTCGGCTCCGACCCACTTCCCAGACCGGCCCGGATCGTCGACATCGGCGGCGGCACCGGCGGCTTCGCGGTCCGGCTTGCCGAAGAGGGTCACCGGGTGGTGGTGGTCGAGCCGAGCCCGGATGCGCTGGCAGCTCTGGGCCGTCGTGCCGATGAGCGAGGTGTCGCCGATCGGGTCACCGCGATTCAAGGAGACCTTGCCGATCTGGCCGGGCTTTCCGGGTCCGAGCAGTGGTTCGCTCCGGATGAGGGGCCGGGCAAGGGGGCGGTCGGCGCCGATCTGGTGTTGTGCCACGGTGTCTTGGAAGTGGTGGCCGACCCTGGACAGGCACTGGCCACGATCCACCAGGTGCTTCGGCCCGGGGGAGTGCTCTCCCTGTTGGTCGCCCAGCGCCATGCCGCCGTGGTCGCCCGAGCGATGGCCGGGCACTTCCAGCAGGCGCTTGCCCTGCTCGACCAGTCCGAGCCATCGGGCCGTGCCGGGCACCGGTTCACCCTCGACGAACTCGCCGGACTGTTCTCAGCGGGGGGCTGGGAGGTTGGCGAGGTGCATGCGGTCCGGGTCTTCGCGGACCTGGTTCCAGGGTCCCTGCTGGACAGCGAACCCGGCGCTGCTCAGGCGTTGGCCGAACTCGAGCAGGCCGTCTGCGGCCGCCCGGAATATCTCCCCCTGGCGACTCAGTTGCACCTGCTCGCCCGCGCCTGACCGCGACGTTCCTGGCTGGGACGTTCTTGTCTGGGACGTGCCTGACCGCGACGTTCTCGATCGGCGGCTACGTGATCGTGAGTGGGCTGTCCGATGAGCGACCGCACGGCTGGTGGCCCCTTCGACGAGTGTCCGATCCTGCACGTGGACATGGATGCCTTCTATGCCTCGGTGGCGCTGCGCGATCGGCCCGAACTGGTCGACGTGCCCGTGATCGTCGGCGGCGGCTACCGCGGGGTGGTGCTGTCGGCCAACTACCCTGCCCGAACCTTCGGGGTGCGCTCGGGGATGCCGTCGACCCGCGCCCGCAGGCTCTGTCCTCAAGCGGTGATCCTGCATCCGGACTATGAAGAGGTCAGTGCCACCTCGACCGCGATCATGGAGACCTTCCGCCGGGTCACTCCTCTGGTCGAGGTGATCTCGCTGGACGAAGCGTTCCTCGATGTGCGCAGTGCTCGCCGCCGCGCCGCGAACCCGCGCCAACTCGCGGAGCGACTCCGCGCGGAGATCGCTGATGAGCAAGGCATCAACTGCTCGGTCGGGGTGGCTCCGTCGATGCTGTTGGCCAAGATGGCCAGCAAGCACGCCAAGCCGGACGGTCCCTTTGCCGATGGCATCTGCGTGGTCCGACCCGACGAGATCACCTCCTTCTTGCACCCGATGGATGTCGGAGCCTTGTGGGGGGTGGGGGAGAAGACCCGCGAACTCCTGCACCGGCTGGGCTTGTTCACGATCGGCGATCTGGCGCACACCCCGGTCCGCACGCTGGGCCGGGCACTCGGGGAGAACCTGGGTCGCCATCTGCACGACCTGGCCTGGGGGATCGATCGCCGGCCGGTGACGGCTCGCCGTGGGGCTGGTGACTCCGAGGCGTCCATGGGCGCCAACGAGACCTTCTCCCGAGACACCGACGATCGCGAGGTGATCGCCAGGGAACTGCTGAGGCTCACCGCCAAGGTGGCCTCTCGGATGCGGACCGCCCGCGTGGCCGGGCGCACCGTCACGATCACCGTGCGGTTCGCCGACTTCACCACCATCACCCGGGCCAAGACACTTGCCGAGCCCACCGACGTCACCGTGGAGATCTACCGCACGGCGCTGGGCTGTTTCGATGCACTGGGTCTGCAGCGGGCGCGCATCCGGTTGGTCGGGGTCAGAGTGGAGGGTCTGCGCCCCCGGACCACGGTGCATCGGCAGCTCGTGCTCGGGGAACGAGACCATGGCTGGGCCGACGCCGACCGGGCCGTGGATCGTGCGGTCGGACGGTTCGGTGCGCACGCCGTACGCCCGGCCAGCCTGATCAGCTGACGCGATGGGGTCTGGTTCTGCCATACCTCCAGGGCAGCAAATCCGCAGGTCGGCTCCCGGTATTCGGGCATTTTCTCCGAGGTGGCTACCCTGGGAAGCACCGGCTGCATAGACTGACGAGAACGTGAGGCGTCAGGCGGGACGCACCATACGAAACCTGGGAGGAGTTTGCCGTGCCACTCTCGGAGGAAGAACTCAGACTTCTCGAGCAGATGGAGCGCGCGCTCGTCGCCGAGGATCCCAAGTTCGCTTCGACCTTGCGCGGCACCACCTTGCAACACGTCGCGCGCCGCCGAGCGATCATCGCCGGCGTGGTCTTCCTAGCCGGTGTCGGCGTTCTTCTCGCCGGCGCCATGGCGGCTCAGCCAATCATCGGGATCATCGGGTTCTTGGTCATGCTCGCCTCGGCCACGATCGGTGTCACCGCACTGCGCAGCCGTCCGGTCGCCGGAGCTACGCAGGTGGCGCATCCCAGTGGGGCAAGCACCCTGCGACGCGGTCGTGGCAAGGTCGCTAACAAGGGTTCACTCTCCAAGCGGATGGAAGAGCGGTGGCGTCGTCGCCAAGAAGGCGAAGGACGCGGGTTCTGAGCCGGGGTCGTCCCGAAGCATCATCGACCGACTGGTCCTTCTTCACCTGCTCAGCGAGTCCTCCATGCGTGCGGTCTCACGCTGTGCGCCTCTAGCTGAGGAACCGGTGACCGGCTGACGCATGAAGACCGACCGCGGCCAGAGTCGAGCCCGGCGAGATTCCCGCGGCGATGTCCCGGCGATCAGTCCCTTTGGCGCACTCCTCCACGGTCGCGCGCAGCTCCTCGGCGGCGATCGGAACGTCGTTCGGCCGAGTAGCGCCGGACCTCCCACCACCACACCAGCTTCTGGAGGGCAGTCTCCGCCACCGGATTCACACCCGCGCCAGACAGTGGCCGTTGCCAACTCGCGCCTCCCAGCTCCCTTGTCATCGGCCCCCAACCAGCCGACCAGCACCTCGCCGATCTGGCGGGGCGAGCGACCGCCCGGCCACGAACGGCCGAGGTCGACGCAGAGGTCGCGCAGTTCCAGCCACGCGAGCTCCACGTCGCCACTCGACAGCCGTCGGCTGCGTCGTCGTCGACGTACGACGGCCAGGGAGCCCGATCGAGGCAAGCCCGAGAAGTGTGGCGCTGGCCGCCCACAGCGGCCATAGACTCGATCCGGTCTCCGTGGGGCTGGTGTTCCGGGGCGGGGTGGCGTCCGCCGCCGGAGCGCGGCTGGGCACCAATTCCGAGGCGGAGGGGCTCGCCGTCGGCAGCGGGATCTCGGGCAGTCGTTCGGTGCTGTAGCCCGGAGCGTTCGCGCGCGCAGCGGGGGTCGGCTCGAAGCGGACCCAGCCCACCCCGGAGAAATAGAGCTCCGGCCAGGCATGCAGGTCGTGGGAGCTGTATTCGAAGCTCTGCGGGCCGACCCGCTCGGGAGTCAAGAAGCCGACCGCCACTCGGGCCGGGATACCCCGAGCGCGGGCCATCACGGCCATCGCCGAGGCGAACTGTTCGCAATAGCCGACCCGGCCGCCGTCTCCGGCGGAAAGGAAGCGGACCAGGGCGGCGGTGCCGCTGCCGGACTCGGTCCGCAAGGAGTAAGTGAAGCCGCCGTCCTTGCGGAACCACTGCTGTAGCGCCTGCGCTTCTTGGAACTTGGTCGGTTGCCCGCTCGCGACGGTGTCGGCGAGTTCCCCGACCAGGCTCGGCAGGTCGGTCGGCAAGGAGAGGTACCGGTTGCTGATGCCAGCCGGCGGTGGCGCCGCTTTGGCTAGTTGATCGGCGGTCGGCCGCAGCGGGCTAGCCAGTGCCCGGTAGTCGAGCCCGGCCACGGTCAGCCCGTCCTCGGCAGCCAGGAAGTCCATGGTGGCGGAGTCGTACTTCCATTTTCCGGGCGCGTAGATCTCGGTCAGGGTGGTCGGGGTCGGCAGCCAGGTGGAATTGAACGCATCGAAGGCGGTGAAGGAGTAGGTGTGCGGCTTGGGTCGGCCGCTCTGCGCTCCGGCAAGGTCGGCTCACCCGACCGTTGGCCTCCTGCCCCGATGGAAAGGTCCGATCTCCGGTGGACCAGGTGGCGTTGCGGAAGCGGGTCAGCACCGCGATCCGCAGATAGGAAGGGTCGGGGTCGTCGGTCACAACCTGCAGCAGAGGCTGGTCGGCGCCGCGCCGGAGGTCGCGCTGCAAGTCGGTGATGGGGTTTTCGATCGAGATGTTCTTGCCCGTCCCGGACGAGCCGACGCCTTCGCCCCACTGCTGGAGGCTCCAGGTAGGCAGGATCAGTGCGCCGACGACCGAGAAGGCGATCGCGCTGGCACCGACGCCGAACGCGAGCTCTGGCGCGCTGCCCTCCGTCACCCCGGCCACGACGACCCCGTGGCCCCACCGACCCAGCTGCGCGGATCGGTCGAGTGCCAGCAGCGCAAGGTAGCCGGCTGCGGTGACGACGTAGGCCACCAAGCCCGATGGCTTGCCCAATACGAGGAACGGCACGACCTGGACCACGAGGAGAACCAACCCGAGCAGCGCGGGCCGCCGGAGCCAGGTCACCAGCAGGTCGGCAAGCACGAACAGAGCCGTACCGGCCCCGATCAGGACCGGCGCGATCGACGCCACGCCCGCAGGCACGGGTGCGCTGTAGGTCTGCACGCTGTCCAGGGCTTGTCTCCAAGCGCCGACCAAGCCGGAGGAACCGAAGTCCATCGGCGAAGGGGCCACCATGAAGTAGTAGAGGCAGAACGCCGTAACGATCTCCAACACCACACCGACGAGCCGAGGCAGCCGGGCTCGGCGTATTGCGATCCCGGCAGCGACCAGACCGAGGGCGATGATCGCCAGCGGGACCAGGAATCGCGCGGGCAGTTCCATCAGCCCACCCCACGCCAGCGTCGAGGCGGCCACGGTGCCGATGCCTAGGGCGGCCAGGGCGAAGTCTGCCTGGATCGGTCGGGGAATCATCTGCCGCCGCGTTCCGTGCCTGCGTGCGTGCCGGCGGCGGCGCGGGTGCCTTGTCCCGACCGACCCAGCTGCTCCCACACCAGCGGTAGCTTGTCCTTGGCCCGGTAGGGCGCGGCTCGCCAGCCGAGCATCCCGAGCCCACTAACGGGAGCGGCGGTAGCAGTTCCGCCGACCCACGTGTCGACCTCGAGCCCGATAGCCAGCGCCGAGCCGGCATGGGCCGCCATCCTGCGTAGCACTCGGCTGTCTGCCTGCGTGGTGCGCCCAAGGACAGCCACGACGGTGCCGGAGTGGCCGCTTTCCACCAACCAACTGGTCTCCAGCTGCGCTCTCTCGACCAACCCGACGACGGCTAGGGCATCCAGCAGCGACCTGCGGTTGGTCTCTTCGTCTCGTACGTGCCACTGCGGCCCGGTGTTCTCTCCGGTAGCGGTGACCAAGCGCACCAGGAACCCGCGATGGATCAGATGCACCCCGATCGAGGCGGCCGCCTCGACGGCAACCTCGAAGGTGGAGCTGATGCCACTGCCGCGATGGGCCCCGATGCGGTTGTCGAGGAAGATCGTCGCGCGTGACTGCCACGGCTGCTCCTCGCGGCGGACCATGAGTTCTCCTACCCGAGCCGAGCTGCGCCAGTGGACCCGGCGCAGGTCGTCGCCGCGGCGGTATTCACGCACGGTCACGTCTTCGGCGCTGCCGGTGGCGAACGCGCGCGGCCGGTTGTCGCCGGAGCCGGTCCATGCCCCGCCGATGGGGATTCCTCTGAGCGGGACGACGCGGGGGGTGACGGTGAGCATCGAGGTCGACCGGAAGGATCGGGCGTACTCCACCAACCCGAAGGGGTCGGTGGCGCGCACCGAGACAGGTCCGATGGTGAACCGTCCGCGCGCTTCCGAGCGCAGTCGGTAATCCACGGTGCGGCGCCACTCGCGGCTCACGCCCGACAGGAAGAACCGCGGTCGAGTGCCTAGGGAGTAGGGAACCAGATCCTCAACAAGGAGCACGCCACGCGGAGGAGCCGCCGAATTGGCCAGGGTCAAGCGCACCTGGGCGGGCTGACCCACCGGGACAGTCGGCGGGTCGATGTCGCGCGACATGGTGAGGCGATATCCGGTGCGGCCGATCAGGGCCGAGGCCAGCAGGGGGAGTACCAGTACGAGCAGTCCCGCACGGAGAAGAACCGGCTGGTCGAGCCCGACGCCCGCCAGGAGCGCGGTCAGGCCCGCGGCCAGGAATGCCCGGCCACGGGTGGTGAGTCCACGCAGGTGGCTAAGCACGGCCCGCCGGTTCCGGCTCTGGGACGGGAAGCTCGCTCACGAGGCGCTCGAGCACCGCCTCGCCCGATGCCCCACTCATAGCAGCCTCCACGCTCAACAGCAGTCGGTGAGCGAGCACCGGCCGCGCCAGTTCGCGCACGTCATCGGGAATCACGTAGCCGCGCCCGTTGATGGCGGCGAGAGCCTTGGCCGCTCGCACCAGATGCAGGGTGGCGCGCGGCGAAGCGCCCAGGGTGAGGTTGGGGGAGGTCCTGGTGGCCGTGGTGATGGCGATGGCGTACCGCCGCACGGCGTCCGACACGTGAACGTCGCGGACCACGGCGATCAATTGCCGAAGGGTTTCCGCGTCGCAGACCGGGGACAGTTGCGCCAATGGACTGCCCTGGGTGTGGCTGGTGAGCATGGCCATCTCGGCGCTGACGATCGGATAGCCGACCGATACTCGGACCATGAACCGATCGCGCTGAGCCTCGGGGAGGGCGTAGGTGCCCTCCATCTCGATGGGGTTCTGGGTGGCGATGACCATGAACGGCGCGGCCAGCGAGTACGTCGTGTTGTCGACGGTGACCTGGTGCTCCTCCATGCATTCGAGCAGCGCCGACTGCGTCTTCGGGGAGGCGCGATTGATCTCGTCGCCCACCACGATGTTGGCGAAGACCCCGCCGGGGCGGAACTCGAACTCCCGGGTGTCCTGGTTGTAGACCGAGACACCGGTGACGTCGGACGGCAGCAGATCGGGGGTGAACTGGATGCGGCGTACCGAGCAGTCCAAGCTGCGGGCCAATGCCTTCGACAGCATTGTCTTGCCGACGCCGGGCACATCTTCGATGAGGAGATGACCCTCGGCCAGAAGCACCACCAGCGCCGCCGTGAGTACCTCGGGCTTCCCTTGGATGACGGTCTCGATGTTCGACCGGATCCTGGCTACGACTGACGCCAGCGTTTCAAGGGATGACTCGATCGGTGCGTTGCCCCCCACGTGGGTCCTTCCGGTCGCGGCCCGCCGGGCCTTCATTTGCCCCGGCATTCGCCGGTGCCTCCATTGCCACGCCCAGAAGCGGTCACTGACTTCGGGCTGGTGCCGAGCCTAGGCGCACCCCCGCATCCACAGGGAGCAGCGGCCTCGCTCCCACCGTAGGCGGGGGGTCAATCCCACGATTCGGCCGACACGTGGGGGCGTGGGGGAGCAAAAGCCGCACATTTTGGTGCGTTGTGGGGGATAGTGGCGTACTGTGGAGCAAAAGGGAGGGGCACGGCGCGCAACGGTGCTGCCTGAGTGCCTCCGTGGAGCAACCAGAGAGGTGTGGGAGGTGATCGGCCATGTTCTTGGGCACGTTCACCCCCAAGATCGACGAGAAGGGCCGGTTGTTCCTGCCCGCGAAGTTCCGCGATCAGTTCGTGGACGGGCTGGTCGTGGCGCCCGGTCAGGAGCGCTGCCTCAATGTGTGGCGCAGGCGCGACTTCGAGGAGTCGATGAGTCGCTACGCCTCAGCCCCCGTCGTGGTCGAGGGCACGCGGCACTACTTGCGGATGCTTGCCTCGCACTCCTGGGAGGACACTCCCGACCGGCAGGGCCGGATCACACTGACGCCCACGCTGCGGACCTGGGCCGGGATCGATCGGGACGTGGTCGTCGCCGGTGTGATGAATCGGCTCGAGATCTGGAACCGGTCGGCCTGGGAGTCCTTCACCGAGGAGCAGGCGCAGCACTTCGCCGAACTCACCGAGGACGTGTTCCCGCAGATGTAGCACCTGGCGCGAGGTCTCGTGCCCGCTCTCAGCGACCGCCGCAGTCCGGGGCAACTTCCCCGGCTCCGGAAGGCGCGGTCCAGGGAGCGGGCAGGGACCTGGCGGCAGGTGGTCTGGTGCGGGGCATGGCACGAGTGCCGGGAGAGGCAACGTGCAACCACCGGGTGGTGAGGGCATGAACGTGCCAGCGCCGCGCAACGCCCGCCATCGGGCGGCTGCTCCGCGCGTCGGCTCACCCGCGCCACGTCGGGTGCGCGATGAAGCGCGCGAACGCTTGGCCGTGATGGCCTTCTCCGTCGCGACCTCGGCTGCGATCAGCATCAGCTTGCTGCTGCTGAACGGGCTGGCGCGGTGAGCGGAGCGATTCTGATGAACGACGAGACCCGCAACCCGGACGCCGCGGCGCTGCACACGCCGGTTCTAGCCGACCGGATCGTGGCACTGCTGGCGCCTTCGTTCGTGGAGCCGGGCTCGGTCCTGGTGGATTGCACCTTGGGCATGGGCGGCCACAGCGAGGCAGTCCTCGACAGGCTTCCGGAGAGCCGGGTGGTGGGCATCGACCGCGATCGGGAGGCACTCGATGTTGCCGGTCGGCGGTTGCAGCGCTTCGGTGATCGGTTCGTGGGCGTGCACGCGACCTACGACGAACTTGCGCAGGTGCTCGGCGACTTGGGACTGCCGCACGTCGCCGGCGTACTTCTCGACCTGGGGGTCTCCTCCCTGCAGCTCGACCGGGCCGAGCGGGGCTTCGCCTACCGGTTCGACTCCCCACTGGACATGCGGATGGACTCCTCTCGAGGCGCGACCGCTGCCGACCTGTTGAACCAGGCCCCGGTCGAGGAGTTGACGCGCATCCTGCGTGAGTACGGCGAGGAGAAGTTCGCTCGCAAGCTTGCTCTGGAGATCGTCCGCAGCCGCGAGACCGAGCCGTTCGACACCTCTGCCGCGTTGGTGGAGTTGATCTACCGAGTCATCCCCGCACCCGCCCGGCGCACCGGGGGGCACCCGGCAAAGCGGACCTTTCAGGCGCTCCGGATGGCCGTCAACGACGAGCTCGGTGGCTTGGAGCGGTTGCTACCCGCCGCGCTGGAGGCCGTCGGCATCGGTGGCCGGGTCGTGGTGGAGGCCTACCACTCCCTTGAGGACCGGATGGTCAAGCGGGTCTTCACCGAGGCCACTCGGTCCCGTGCCCCCGAAGGGCTGCCGATCGTGCCGGCGGGCTTGGAGCCGCCGTTCCGCTCGGTCACCCGGGGAGCAGAGGTTGCCGATGACCAGGAGATCGCGCTGAATCCACGAGCCGCGTCGGTCCGGTTGCGTGCGGTCGAACGCCTGCATGCCGGCGGGCTGCCCCGGGCCGAGAAGCCGGCTCGTGCCTCCGCGCAGCACACCCAGAGAACTGCCCCGCACACCCGTTCGGCCCGAACCGGTGCCGGCCGCAATCGCTCGACCCGACCAGGAGGTGGCATCCGATGAGCGCCAGTCTGCCTACCTCGGCCAGCCTGCCCACTTCGCCGAATCTGCCGATCGGTGCCGGAGAGCAGCGCGCCGCCACCCGCCGTCGCCTCGCGGCCGTCACGCCGATCTGGGTGCCCGCGCCCAGATTCCCCTTCATCACGCTGATCAGCATGATTCTGCTCGGGGGAGTGGTGGGGTTGTTGATGTTCAACACCTCCATGCAGCAATCCTCGTTCGCCGCCACCGAGCTGACCCGCGAAGCGCAGACCCTGGCCCAGCGCGAGCAGACGTTGCAGATGGAACTTCAGGACCTGCGCGACCCGCAGGGAGTCGCCGAACGAGCCCGGGCGCTGGGAATGGTGCCGGTCACGAGTCCGGGATTCCTACGACTGTCAGACGGCAGGTTTCTCGGGCACCCGCGGCCTGCGAGCCCCGGCAATGCCATCGACATCTCCGAACCGGGCTTCCGGCCGCCTCCCGCGGCGTACTACCAGCCGCCTGCGCCGCAGCCGCGTCCCGTCGCGGAAGCGACAGCGAGAAACGCCGCAACGCGTGGCTCAGGAACGACCCAGGAACCCGACACGAGTGGGCATTCCCAGGATCGCGGTCAACGTCAGGGTAGGAATTGAAGTCACACCAGTCACATAAGTGATCAATAGCAACATCCGTCACAGATCAGCCTCGTCACGAGGCTCGTTCCAGGACTCGGAGGAGAGGCCATCACTATCCAGGAGGCCCCGCCACGCAAGCGGCCCGCGACCCGACCGGGAGCCGGGCAGCCCGGCATGCCGTCGCGGACCGCGGCCCGCCCACAGGGCAGGTCGTCCGGCGGACGCCGTACTGGAGGTGGCCCGCCCTCCGGGCCGACCAACCGCCGTCCGGTGGGCCGACGTCCGGCCCCGCGCCGGGCGGATCCGAAGGCGCGCACCTGGATCGGCTTCCTTCTGGTCGCGGTGGTGCTGTCGGTCTACGGCGGCCGGGTGGTGCAACTGCAGGGCGTCGATCCGGAGTCGTTGGCCGATCGCGCGGCCGCCGAGGGCAAGGTGACCGTTCCGCTGGTCGCCCGGCGCGGTCAGATCACCGACCGGTTCGGGGAACCCCTGGCCACTTCCATCGATGGGCTGGCGATCTCGGTCGACCCCAGCCAAACCAAGGAGGACGCCAACGAGTTGGCAACCCTCTTCGCCCGCAGGCTCGGCGTCGACTACTTCACCGTGCTGAAGCGACTGCGCGGGGACGGCTATTTCCGCCTATGTCGCCCGCCGGGTCCCGGCAACGTTGGCCAACGATGTGGTCGCGGAAGCCAAAGAGGCTGGTTACAAGGGCATCTTCACCGAGGTCGATCCGGTGCGCGATTACCCGGCCCATGACGTAGGCGCCAACCTGGTCGGCCTGATGGGACAAGACGGCCCGCTGGCGGGCATGGAGGTGAACTTCGATCACTGGTTGGCCGGCAAGGACGGCGAAGAGGAGTTCATGCGATCGGGAGGCAACCGGCTGCCGCTCGGGGAATCCTCGATCACTCGGCCGGTCAACGG
Source organism: Nocardioides sp. (assembly GCA_037046605.1). GTDB lineage: Bacteria > Actinomycetota > Actinomycetes > Propionibacteriales > Nocardioidaceae > Nocardioides. The sequence continues at coordinate 46,091 of JBAOHF010000030.1, read as the reverse complement.
TCGTGACCTCACGCTGACCATCGACAGAGATCTGCAGTGGTACGCCAGTCGGCTGCTGCGGCGTCAAGTGGCAGCGACCGGTTCGCTCTCCGGCGTCGCGGCCGTGATGGACGTGCAGACCGGTGAGGTGCTGGCGTTCGTCGACTATCCGACCTTCGACCCGGTGGCACCCACCCAGTCGCGCGACTCCGACCGCGGTTCGCGTGGTCTCAGTGATGTCTACGAGCCGGGCTCGGTTCAGAAGGTCTTGACCGCGGCGGCCCTGCTCAACGAGAACCTCGTCTCGCCCACGACTCCGATCCGGGTTCCGGGGTCGCTGTCTCGCGGTGGACGGGTGCTCCACGACTGGTTCGAGCACGGCACCTTGCGGCTGACCATGACCGGCGTCCTCTCCAAGTCCTCCAACATCGGCACAGTGCTGGCCGCGGACCGGCTCCCGGCGCTGGAGTTGCGGCGCTATCTGACCGAGTTCGGCTTGGGCGGCCGCACCGGGTCCGGGGCCAACAACGAGACCGCGGGTCTACTGCCGGCACCGTCCCAGTGGACCCAGCTCACCAAGGATCGGATCGCCTTCGGCCAGTCGGTGTCGGTCAACGCACTGCAGATGACGGCGGCCGTCAACGCGGTGGCCAATGACGGTGTCTACGTGCCGCCGTCGCTGATTGTGGGCAAGGCGACCACCAACGACGGTCGAGCGGTCGGCACCAGCACGGTCGATGCCCACCGAGTGGTGAGCAAGCGGGCCGCGCGTCAGACGGCGCAGATGATGGAGCGGGTCCTGGACCCGGTCGCGGGCACGGCACCGGTTGCCGCCGTCCCCGGCTACCGCGTTGCCGGCAAGACCGGCACCGCTCAGCGAGCGGTCAATCGCTCCTACGTTGGTGGCGGCACGGTCGTCTCGTTTGCGGGGTTCGCGCCAGCGGACAAGCCGCGCTTCACCGTCTACGTCGTTCTCAACCGGCCGCGCGTCACCGGTGGCGGCGGCTCGCTGGCCGGGCCGATCTTCGCCGACCTGATGGCGCACACCCTGATGAGGTACGGCGTTCCCCCGACTCGCACGCGCCCGTCGCAGCTGCCCTTCGAGTGGTGATCGGTACCCTTCATCGGTGGCCGGGACCTCAGGGACGATCGTGCGTCCGGAACACACACCTCCGATCCGGCTGAGCAGGTTGGCCGAGATCTGCGCGGCACGCCAGGCTCCCGCGGATCGGGTCGGGGAAGACCGTCTGGTGTCCGGCATCTCGCTGAGCAGCCAGCGGATTCGGCCCGGTGACCTCTATGCGGCGCTCCCAGGCACGAGGACCCACGGGGCGCGATTCCTTGCTGAGGCCCGCGCGGCGGGAGCCGTGGCCGTGCTCACCGATCCCGAAGGCGCCACCTTCGTGTCCGACGAGTTCCCACGGCTCGTCGTACCGGACCCGCGTGCGGTTCTCGGTGAACTCAGCGCCGAGATCTACGACCGCCCCACGACCAAGCTCCGGCTCCTCGGCATCACCGGCACCCAGGGCAAGACCACGACCAGCCGCCTGATCGTGGGTGCGCTGGAAGAACTCGGCGTGCGCTGCGGAGTCGTCGGCACCTTGGGCACTCGCATCGCCGGGGAGGACGTCGCCACCGCGCTGACCACCCCCGAGGCCACCGACCTCCAAGCCCTGCTCGCGGTCATGGTCGAACGCGGGGTCAGCGATGCTGCCCTGGAGGTCTCCAGCCACGCCGTGGTGCTCGGCCGAGTGGACGCAGCCCATTGTGCGGTCGCGGGTTTCACCAACCTGGGGCGCGACCATCTGGACTTCCACCCGACCATGGCCGACTACTTCGCCGCGAAGGCCGAGCTTTTCACCCCTGGACGCGCCGAGCAGGCAGTGGTGTGCATCGACGACGCCTACGGGCGGAGACTGGCCGAGCGTGCGGAGATTCCGATCACCACGGTCGGGCTCGCGGCCGGGTCGGCTCAGGGGGCGGCTGGGCATCCGCATTGGCAAGCCCACGACGTGGTGACCACTGCCGACGGCACCCGAGCACGCGTGGTCGGGCCCGGAGCCCCAGCGGAGGGAATCTCGCTGGAGATCGCGCTGCCGGGTGCTTTCAACCTGGCCAACGGTCTAGTCGCCTTGGCGATGCTGGCCGCGGTCGGCCACGACCCGGTCGCCGTTGCCGCCGCACTCGCCCGGTGCGCCGGCGTCCCTGGGCGGCTGGAGCCGATCAGGTGCGGGCAGCAGTTCTCGGTGCTGGTCGACTATGCGCACAAACCCGATGCACTCGAAGCGACACTGGCCACCCTGCGACCTCTCACCGACGGCAAGATCCTGCTCGTGATCGGCGCGGGTGGAGATCGTGACGCGGGCAAGCGGCCGATGTTCGGCGCGATCGGGTCACGCGCGGCCGAGGTGACGGTGGTCACCGACGACAACCCTCGCTCGGAGGACGCCGCCGCCATCCGAGCCGCCATCCTCGCCGGCGTCGACGGCCCCGGAGTGGTCGTGGAGTTGGGAGATCGGCGAACCGCGATCCGAGCCGCCCTCCGGCGGGCGGAGCCAGGCGACATCGTGTTGATCGCGGGGAAGGGGCATGAGACCGGACAGGAGGTCGACGGCGTGGTGACGCCTTTCGACGACCGGGTCGTGGCCGCTGAGGAACTGCGGGCACTGCTCGCCGAGCGCAGCGGGGCCTCGGCGTGATCGAGATGCCGCTGACCGAGGTGGCTGCCGCCGTCGCCGGGCGGGTCGTACCGGCAGAGGCGGGCACGATCCTCGTGTCGGCTCCAGCCAGTGTGGACAGCCGCACGTCCGAACCGGGCGGACTCTTCGCAGCCCTGCCCGGGGAGCACGTCGATGGTCACGACTTCGCCGAGGCGGCCGCGCGCCGCGGCGCGAGCGCAGCTCTCGGCCTACGACCGACTGCGCTGCCGACCGTGGTGGTCGAGGACGTCACCCTCGCTCTTGGGCGACTCGCGGGGTACGTCGTCGGCTCCCTGCCGAATCTGCGCGTCCATGCGCTGACCGGATCCCAGGGAAAGACCGGCACCAAGGACTACCTCGCCGCGATCCTTGCCGCTGCGGCGCCCACGGTCGCCACACAGGGAAATCTGAACAACGAACTCGGAGTCCCACTGACCGCACTCCGGGCCGGCGTCGGCACCCGCTTCCTGGTCGTGGAGATGGGTGCCCGGGGCGTCGGTCACATCCGATACCTGGCCGAGTCGGTCCCGCCTCAAGTGGCCGCCGTACTCAATGTCGGCACCGCGCACCTGGGTGAGTTCGGCAGTCGCGACTCCATCGCTTTGGCCAAGGGCGAACTAGTGGAGGCTCTCGACCCGTCGGGAGTGGCGGTGCTGAACGCTGATGATCCGCTGACCGCGGCGATGGCCCACCGCACCCAAGCCCGGGTGCTCACGTTCGGCGAGCGTGGCGACGTGGCCTGGCGTGGGCTACGGCTGGACGAGACCGGGTGCCCGCGATTCGAGCTGCGCGTGGCCGACGAGTGGTTCGCGCTTCGGCTGGGGCAACTCGGCGCGCATCAGGTGGCCAATGCGGCCGCTGCGGCCGCGATGGCAAGCGTTGAGGAGATCGCGCCGGCGGACATCGTGGCCGCACTGGAGGCGGCCCGGCCCGCCAGCCGGTGGCGGATGGAGCGGCGCGAGCGCGCCGACGGGCTTGTGGTGATCAACGACGCCTACAACGCGAACCCGGCGTCGATGATCGCGGCCATCCAGGCGCTGGCCGCGCTCGGCGGTAGCGCCAAGAGGCGCCGGATCGCGGTGCTGGGGGAGATGCGCGAACTCGGACCCGACGCGGAGGCGGAGCATGCCCGTCTGGGCGAGCTGGTCGCTGACGCCGGAATCGACGTCCTGGTCACGGTGGGCGGTCTTGCCGATGCGATCGCCGAAGGTGCCTCTCGCGCTGGTCGCGACGTACCGATCGTGGTGCGAGCCGACGGCCGTGATGAAGCAACCGCGTGGTTAGGGCAGAATGTCTCGGCCACCGATCTGGTGCTGGTCAAGGCCTCCCGAGGAGTCGCTTTGGAGCACGTGGTCGAGGCTCTGATGACTTTCCCGAACCCGGCTGGAGGAACCACGTGAAGGCGGTCCTGTTCAGCGGCGGCATTGCCCTGATCCTTTCGCTGCTCGGGACGCGGTTCGCGATCACGGCCTTGTCTCGCGGTGGCTACGGCCAAGAGATTCGCGACGACGGCCCCACCAGCCATCACACCAAGCGGGGCACCCCCACCATGGGCGGCATCGTCATCATTGCGGCAAGCGTGATCGGCTACCTGCTGGCCAAGCTGCTCACCTGGACCGCGCCGTCCGCCTCCGCGCTCCTGCTGCTCTTCTTGTTCGTGGGGATGGGCGTGGTCGGCTTCTTGGACGACTTCATCAAGATCATCAAGCAGCGCAGCTTGGGGCTCCGCAGCAAGGCGAAGATGATCGGACAGACCGTCGTAGCGGTCACCTTCGGTGTCCTGGCCCTTTCGCCGAGCCTGAGTCACGACGGCTCGGCGCCTGCATCTCGCTCGATCTCCTTCATCCGAGACCTGGGCTGGCTCACGCTGCCGACCGCGGTCGCGGTGGTCTTCATCTGGCTGATGATCACGGCCGAGTCGAATGCCGTGAACCTGACCGATGGACTGGACGGACTAGCCACCGGAGCATCGGTCATGGTTTTCGGTGCCTACACCTTGATCTGCATCTGGCAGAACAACCAGTCCTGCGCCTTCTACCCGGAGCTGGCCAACTGCTATCCAACGCGGGACCCCCTCGACCTGGCTGTGATCGCGGCCGCCATCACCGGAGCCTGTTTCGGCTTCCTGTGGTGGAACGCGCCGCCTGCCCGGATCTTCATGGGCGACACCGGCTCTCTGTCGCTGGGCGCGGCCTTGGCAGGCATCGCGATCTTGACGCGCACCGAACTGCTCGTGGTGATCCTGGGCGGGCTGTTCCTGGTGGAGACCCTGTCGGTGATGCTGCAGGTGGGCTACTTCAAGGTCACCGGAGGTAAGCGCATCTTGCGGATGGCGCCGCTGCACCACCACTTCGAGATGCTCGGTTGGGAGCAGGTCACCGTCGTGATCCGCTTCTGGATCATCACCGGCTTGTGCGTCGCCGCCGGTGTCGGCGTGTTCTACGCCGAGTGGGTCGTGCGGAGGTGAACGAGCGCCGCGATCTGTCGGACGTGGGCCGGGACTGGACCGGAGTTCGGGCGCTGGTGGCCGGCTTCGGACGCTCCGGGCAGGCTGCCGCCGACAACTTGCTGCATCTGGGTGCCGATGTGGTCGCCGTCGACGACGTCCCCGCGGACGCGGACCCCGCTCGCGCGGAGCGCGCGGAGTTGCTCGGCATGCTCGGCGCAGACATCCGATTGCGCCCGGGAGCGACCAGCCTCGACCCGAGTGACTTCGACGTCGTGGTGACGTCTCCTGGGCTCTCACCGGAGTTCGGTCTGCTCGGATCTGCGGCTGCGGCACGGGTTCCGATCTGGAGCGAAGTCGAGCTGGCCTGGCGCCTGCGTGACCCGGAGCGCCCGGCGCCGTGGCTGGTGATCACCGGCACCAACGGGAAGACCACCACTACCGGCATGGTCGACACCATCATGCGCACGGCGGGCTATCGGAGCCGTGCCGTCGGCAACGTCGGCTTTCCCTTGACCGAAGCCGTGATGGACCCCGATCCGTACGACGTGCTGGCGGTGGAGCTCTCCAGCTTCCAGCTGCACTACACCCACTCGATGAGCGCTCACGCCGCTGTGGTGCTCAACGTGGCCGAAGACCACGTCGACTGGTACGCCGGCGCACCCGCGCTCGGCCTGACGCCGATGGCTGCCTACACCGCGGACAAGGGCATCGCCTACGAACGCTGCCAGGTCGCTTGCGTCTACAACCTGGCTGATCCGACCACGGAGAACCTGGTGCGCGAGGCCGAGGTGGTCGAGGGCGCCCGCGCCATCGGCTTCACCCTCGGGGTGCCGCCGGTCGGTGCCGTCGGCGTGGTGGAGGACTTGTTGGTCGACCGCGCCTTCGTCGCAGAGCGGGCAACTTCCGCGGCCGAGCTCGGCGCGATCGCCGACCTGCAGAGCCAAGCCCCGCACTTCGTCGCCAACGCGTTGGCTGCGGCGGCGCTAGCGCGGTCCTTCGACATCCCACCTGCGGCCGTGCGCGACGGTCTGCGTGACTTCCGCATGGACGGGCACCGGATCGCCGAGATCGCCACCGTGGACGAGGTCGTCTACGTGGACGACTCCAAAGCCACCAACCCTCATGCCGCCGGCGCCTCCCTGGCCGCCTATCCGTCGGTGGTCTGGGTGGCTGGGGGATTGGCCAAGGGCGCGCGCTTCGAGGAACTGGTCCAGGCTCACCGCGATCGCCTCCGAGGATGTGTCCTCCTCGGCCGTGATCGGGCCGTGATTGCCGAGGCTCTGCGGCGACACGCGCCGGAGGTGCCCGTGATCGAGGTCGAAGCCGACGAAACTGGTGCCACCGACTCGTTCATGGACCGAGTGGTCGCGGCGGCGGCTGGGATGGCTCGGCCAGGCGACGCCGTACTGCTGGCGCCAGGGTGCGCTTCCATGGACCAGTTCAAGGACTACGCCGACCGTGGTGACCGGTTCGCCGCGGCGGCTCGGAGGCGACGACGGGGCTGACCCGAGCAAGGAGGAGACGCGATGGCCAGCACGTCGGCTTCCCCTTCCACCGCACCTCGCGGCAGCGCTGAGAACGTTGCGAGCAGACGCGGCCCGCTCGCCGTGTTCCACGCCATGCTCGACCGGCCACTGGCCTCCTACTACCTGCTCCTGGGCTGCAGTGGATTGCTGCTGACCATCGGCTTGGTGATGGTGCTGAGCGCCTCGAGCGTGTGGGCGTATGAACACTTGGACGGCGACTCCTACTTCATGGTCAAACGTCAGCTGATCTGGGTCGCGCTGGGCATCCCGGCTGCATGGGTGGCGAGCCGGCTTCCCTTGCGGATGATCCGATGGCTGTCGTGGCCGGCTCTACTGGTGGCGGCGGTGCTGCTCTACCTCACGACCACCTCCCTCGGCGTCACCCGCCACGGGCAGACCAACTGGCTGGCGCTCGGCCCGCTGGAGCTCCAGCCCTCCGAGATCGCCAAGCTTGCCGTTGTGCTGTGGGGTGCCCACGTCTATGCCATGAAGGACAAGCTGCTCGACTCGATGGGACACATCCTGATCCCGGTGATGATCCCCACCATGGCGGGAATCATCGTCCTGGTGCTCTGGGGAGGTGACCTCGGCACGGCCCTGGTCATGTTCGGCATTGCGCTGGCACTGCTCTGGGTGGCCGGCACGCCGCGGCGCTACTTCGGCATCGCCTTGTCGGCGGTGCTGGTGTTGGTGCTGGCGCTGGCGGCCACCGACCAGGAGCGGCTCAGCCGGCTGACCAGCTTCACCGATCCGCTCAAGGACTTCACCGACTCGGGCTGGCAGCCTGCCCACGGCTTGTTCGCGCTTGCCTCGGGAGGGCTCTTCGGGCAGGGCATCGGCGCCAGCCAGCAGAAGTGGGGCAACCTTCCGGAGGCCTACACCGACTACATCTTCGCCGTGCTGGGTGAGGAGTTGGGCCTTCTCGGCACACTGCTCGTTCTCATGCTCTTTCTCGGCATCGCCTACGCCGCAACCCGGATCGCGCTCGCCACGGAGGAGCCCTTCGTCCGGTATGCCAGCTTCGGTCTGATGGTCTGGCTTCTCGGCCAGATGCTGATCAACGTCGGCATGGTGCTGGCACTGCTTCCCGTGATCGGCATCCCGCTGCCACTCATCTCCTACGGCGGCTCGGCCATGGTGCCGAGTCTGGTTGCGCTCGGCCTGTTGGTTGGGTTTGCGCGCCGCGAGCCGAGTGCCGCCAGGGCGCTGGCGGCCCGGCGTACTCGCCCGGGCGGTGTGCTCGCGGGCCGCGGCCGCCGCACCGGCGGGGGGACACCGCGGTGACCCGCATCCTCCTGGCCGGCGGGGGGACCGCCGGCCACACCTCGCCCTTGCTCGCCACCGCCGACGCCCTGACCAGGCTGTTCCCCGATGTCGAGATCACCTGCCTCGGCACACCGCGAGGTCTGGAGAACCGGGTGGTTCCCGCTGCCGGGTACCCCCTAGAGCACATCCCGCCGGTGCCGCTGCCCCGCTCGCTCTCCCCGGATCTCGCCAGGGTGCCGGTCCGCGTCTTTGGCGCTGTGCGAGCGGCCGAAGCCGTCTTGAGGCGCACCGAAGCCGAGGTCGTGGTCGGCTACGGCGGGTACGTCTCGCTGCCGGCCTATTTCGCCGCCCGCCGGCTACGAGTCCCGCTGGTGGTCCACGAGCAGAACGCGCTTCCCGGCTTGGCCAACCGAGTCGGCGCTCGACTCGCCGACCGGGTCGCCGTCAGCCTGCCGGGCACACCCCTTCCGCACGCCCAACTCGTCGGACTGCCACTGCGGCGCATGATCGCCACCTTGGATCGAGCCGCAGCGCGTCCGGAAGCGCGCGCTTTCTTCGGACTCGAGCCGGACCGGCCCACACTGCTTGTAACTGGCGGATCCCAAGGCGCTGCTCGCCTCAACATGGCGGTATCCGGCGCCGCGGGGGACGTGCTCGGTTGCGGCGGCCAAGTGCTTCACGTGCTCGGGCCGAAGGGTTCGGCAACTCCGAGTTCGCGTACGGGCGGGGACCTGGGTGAGGCAGCCAAGCGCTACGTCACCGTGCCTTTCGTCGAACGGATGGACCTCGCCTACGCCGCCGCGGATCTGGTTCTGTCCCGGGCCGGGGCAAACAGCGTGGCGGAGGCTGCCGCCGTCGGCCTTCCGGCCGTCTACGTTCCGCTGCCGATCGGCAACGGGGAACAACGGCTCAACGCCGAGCCCATCGTCGCTGCGGGTGGCGGGCTGCTGATCGCCGACGCCGATCTCGATGCCGCCTGGGTCGCTGACCATGTGCCTGCCCTGCTCACCGATCCGGAGCGGTTGGGCCGGATGGGCGAGGCGGCCGCCCGGCTGATCCCACGCGATGCCGACGAGCGGCTGGCCCGCCTGGTCATGGGCGTGGTGGGCGAACACCCCCGACGCAAAGGTGAGCGCCGATGAAGATCCCTCCGCCCGACGCCATCGTCGCGGCCGCCGACCTGCAGCGGGTGCACTTCATCGGCATCGGCGGGGCTGGGTTGTCGGCGATCGCCCGCTTGATGCTGGCGCAGGGCGTCACGGTCAGTGGCAGCGACGGCAACCGACTCGGAGGTGCTTGAGCGGTTGCGCGCCGAGGGCGCGACCGTCTTCGCCGGCCATCGCGCCGAGCAGGTGGAGGGCGCGCAGGTCGTGGTGGTGTCGACCGCCGTCCCCGAAGACAATCCCGAGGTTCTCGCGCGCCCAGGAGTTGGGGCTGCAGATCTGGCCGCGCTCCGCGGGTGTCGCGTCGGTGATGGCCGGCCATCGGGTGCTCGCAGTGAGCGGCACCCACGGCAAGACCACGACCACGTCCCTGCTCACGATGGCGTTGCGAGCGGCCGGACTCGACCCGACGTACGCCGTCGGGGGAGACCTGGCGCAGACCGGCCGCAATGCCGACGCAAGGCAGCAGCGGACTCTTCGTGGCAGAGGCCGACGAGAGCGACGGCGCCTTCCTCGCTCTATCACCCCTTCGCCGCCATCGTGACCAATGTCGACGGCGGACCACCTCGATCAACTTCGGCACCGATCGAGGCGTATCACGCGGCCTTCGCCGAGTTCGTCGACCACCGTCGATCCGGAAGGGTTTCTGGTGTGCGATCGTGGACGATCCCGGTGCCGCCGCCCTCGGTGAGTTGGCCGCGAGCACACGGTCTGCGGTTCATCTCGGTGGGTCAGTCGGCCGAGGCCGCGTTGCGGGTCACCGACGTCGAGCTCTCCGGTGGCCGAACCTCCTTCTCGATTGTCGAGATCCGGAGTGCCCCTGGGCAGGCTGACGTTGCAGCATCCCCGGTCGGCACTACGCCCTCGATGCCGCTGCCGGCGTTGGCCGTGGGACTGCGAACTCGGCGCGGACTTCGACGATCTGGCCGCCGGCTTGGCGTCATTCACGGGCACGCGTCGACGGATGGAATTCAAGGGCGAAGCCGCGCGGGGTCCGGGTCTACGACAGCTACGCGCATCACCCCACCGAGATCGCAGGTGACGTCGAGGCCGGGCGCTCCTTGGTCGAACCCGGAGGCCGGTTGATCGTCGCCTTCCAGCCGCATCTCGTCTCTCGGACCCGTGCCCTGGGTGCTGAGATGGGTCGGGCCCTGGCGGCTGCGGATGCCTGCGTCGTTCTCGATGTCTACGTCGCCCGAGAGGCGCCCGATCCTGGTGTCACCGGCGCCCTGGTCGCGGCGGCGGCCGGGCCTTATGCGCTCGTTCGAGCCTGACTTCGAGGCAGTGCCTGGGCGGCTGGCGGCGCTCGCTCAGTCCGGAGATGTCGTGTTGACGCTCGGTGCGGGCACGGTGACGGGGATCGGTCCGCGGTTGCTCACCAAGCTCCAGGCGGACCGATGACCGCAACCGCAACGCCGCCGAACACGTCCGCCGGGGACCGCTCCGACCAACGCACCCGACGCAGGTTCGCCCGCCGTCAATGGCTGCGGCGGTGGCGGGTGTGGCGCTGGTTGCTCATTTTGGTGGCGCTCCTCGGCTTGGTCGCCGGCTCGATCTGGTTGCTCTGGTTCTCCGAGCAGCTCACCGTCAAGACGGTGGAGGTCAAAGGAGCCGAGACTTTGACCCAGAAGCAAGTGGCGAAGATCGCCAAGGTGCCGATCGGCGAACCCATGATCCGGGTCGATCTTCCCCCGATCGACTCCCGGCTGGAAGCGGTGGCGGTCATCCGCAATGTCGAGATCGCCAAGATCTGGCCCGACACCATCTTGATCACCGTGATCGAACGGACACCGGTGGCCGTGGTCAGCGTCGGGGGTCGACTGCGTGGGATGGACGAGGAGGGCGTCCTCTTCCGCGACTACCCCAAGGCGCCGCGGGGGCTTCCACGCATCCAGACCGATACCGCCGTCGACACCGAGGTATTGAGGGAGGCCGCCAAGGTGCTCGCTGCGCTGCCGCCGGAGGTGGCCGCCAAGGTCGCCTATTGCTCGGTGGAGAGCATCGATGCGATCAAGCTCGAACTGCGCGACGGGCGCGAGGTCCTCTGGGGGAGTGCGGAGCACTCCGCAGACAAGGGACGCGTGCTCGGGCCTTTGTTGAAGCGCCGCGCCGACTTCTACGACGTCTCGGTCCCGGGACTGCCGACCTACCGGTGACCGGCTAGCTTCCGCGAGCCCACGGTCTGATTCGGCTCGGTACGCCGGCCCACTCAAATCCGGTCGGCTGTGGCGTGTCCTCCCCACATAGAGCCGCATCGCTGTCTACCTTCGTAACACGACGAGGTTGACATAACTATAACTCTCCAGTGGAGGGTTACGGTTCCCGGGAGCAGCCTCGACAGGTTCGAACGAAGGGTGCGGTCCCGTGGCAGCAGCGCAGAACTATCTGGCAATCATCAAGGTCGTCGGCATCGGCGGCGGCGGCGTCAACGCCGTCAACCGGATGATCGAGGTCGGTCTCAAGGGCGTGGAGTTCATCGCCATCAACACCGACGCCCAGGCGCTGCTGATGAGCGACGCCGACGTGAAGCTCGACATCGGTCGCGAGCTCACCCGCGGCCTCGGCGCCGGCGCCAACCCCGAGGTCGGCGCGAAGGCCGCGGAGGACCACGCCGACGAGATCGAAGAGGTGCTCAAGGGTGCCGACATGGTCTTCGTCACCGCCGGCGAGGGTGGTGGCACCGGCACTGGCGGCGCCCCCGTCGTGGCTCGGATCGCCCGATCCCTGGGTGCGCTGACGATCGGTGTGGTGACCCGCCCGTTCGCCTTCGAGGGCCGCCGTCGCGCCAACTCGGCCGAGGAGGGCATCGAGCCGCTGCGCGAAGAGGTCGACACCCTGATCGTCATCCCCAACGACCGGCTGCTGTCGATCAGCGATCGCAGCGTCTCGGTGCTCGATGCCTTCAAGCAGGCCGACCAGGTGCTGCTGCAGGGCGTCTCGGGCATCACCGACCTGATCACGACGCCCGGGCCTGATCAACCTCGACTTCGCCGACGTGAAGTCGGTGATGGCCAACGCCGGGTCGGCGCTGATGGGCATCGGCTCGGCCCGCGGTGAGGACCGCGCCGTCGAGTGCCGCCGAGATGCGCGGTGTCCAGCCCGCTGCTCGAGGCTAGCATCGACGGCGCCCACGGCGTGCTGCTGTCCATCGCCGGCGGCTCCGACCTCGGGCTGTTCGAGATCAACGAGGCGGCGGCTCTGGTGTCAGGAGGCCGCGCACGCCGACGCCAACATCATCTTCGGTGCCACCATCGACGACGCCCTGGGCGACGAGGTGCGGGTTACCGTGATTGCCGCCGGCTTCGATGGCGGCATGCCCAAGCGGCGCACCGACGGCAGCGCGCTGCGCGCGCCACGTGCCCAAATCTGCCTTCGCCGGTCGAAGAGACCCGCGTCGCAGCGCCAGCGGGTGATCGAGCGGCGAGGATCCGTTGTCCGGTGACTACGAGCGCGAGCCGGCCCGGCCGTCCGGCACGCCGTTCGGTCGACGACGACCTGGATGTGCCCGACTTCCTGAAGTGAGTTCGCAGACGCCGGTGGGCTTCTGGCACGCCGATCACCGCCGGACGATTTCCGGCGACTTCATCGGGGTTCTGTTCACCGATCGGACCCTCGACGTGGCCGACCGGGCAGGGCCCGGCACTCGGACCGCTTCGATCGATCTGCTTCATCAGACCGCTGGCCGGCCGGTCACGTGGATGCACCAGGTCCATGGTCGCCGACGGTGGCCGGGTGATCGACCATCGCGCTGGCAGAAGGGCCGACAGCCGACGCGCTCGTGACCGCGGGCGTTTCCTCGGCGCTCGGAGCGCGGGCCGCGGATTGCGTCCCGGTGCTGTCTTGCCGACCTTGTCTCCGGAGCGGTCGCGGCGGTGCATGCCGGGAGACAAGGAGTCGCGGTCAACGTCGTGGGCGCCGCCCTCGATGCGCTCGCCGACCTCGCTGGATCCACCGGCGCCGAACGCGTCGTCGCCTGGATCGGCCCGCACGTCTGCGGATCGTGCTACGAGGTGCCCGACGCGCTCCGCGCCGAGGTTGCGGACCTGGTTCCCCGTCACGCACGCGGTCACTTCGTGGGGGACGCCCGGCCCTGGACCTGGGTGCCGGTGTGACGCGCACAACTGACCGAGCGGCGGCGTTGCACGAGGTGATCTCCGTCGGTGGCTGCACGATGGAGGAGCCCCGCTTGCATTCACATCGTCGCGACGGCACCGCCGCTGGTCGTCTGGCAGGAGTCGTATGGCGAGCCCCGGCCGACGACGGCCTCGCGGGGGTCGAGCCACGAGATCTGGGAAAGCCAGAAGATTCGGAAAGGGTGAGTCGGATGACTGACGCGCGTTCGGGCGAGCTCGCCGCCAATCTGGTCGAGGTCCGGTCCCGGATCGAGCGCGGCGGCGATCGCGGCCCAGCGTGATCCCGAGGACATCACGCTGATCGTGGTGACCAAGTTCTTCCCGGCGGCCGACGTGCGTCGCTTGGCCGATCTCGGCGTCACCGACGTAGGGGAGAACCGGCACCAGGAGGCCGCGGAGAAGGCGCAAGCGTGCGCGGACCTGTCGGTTCGTTGGCACTACATCGGCGGCTTGCAGAGCAACAAGGCAGCCGCAGTGGCCCGTTATGCCGATGTCGTCCAGGCGGTGGACCGCAGCAAGCTCGTGGCTCCGCTCGAACGTGGCGCAGACACCGCCCAGCGCGTGCTCGACGTACTCCTCCAAGTCAGCCTCGACCCGCCGGGAGTCGGCTTCGCGCGCAGCGGCGCCGACCCCTCCGATCTAGTTGAGCTCGCTGAGCTTGTCGCGAGCTCGCCAGCTCTGCGACTGCGCGGTCTGATGGCGGTGGCCCCGCTGGGGGAAGACCCTGAAGCCGCGTTCGTCAGGCTGGAGAACATTCGCCGCGACTTCCTGGTGGGGCAGCCGCGAGGCCACCTGGCTCTCTGCGGGCATGAGTGGGGATCTCGAGCAGGCCATCGCGCACGGAGCGACACACGTGCGTGTCGGACGCAGCGGTCCTCGGATCGAGGCCTCCGGTCCAGTAATGTCCCGAACAGGCGGCCTCCTGTGCCGCACGAGTCACACCAGCCCCAACCGCTTCATCGGGGCCAGGAGCCGAAGGAAGACGACATGAGCGGCGCGATGCGCAAGATCGGTGAGTACCTCGGGTTGGTCGAGGACGCCGGACGCTACGACGAGTACGACGACGAGTACGACGCCGCAACCGGCGAGCAGGCTGCCCTGCGGGGCGAGCGCGCCCCCGTCCGAGAGACCGTCGCGCCCGCCCCGGTCGCTCGACTCGATGAGCGCCGTCGACCGGCGCCGGCGCCCGCCCCAGTGGCCGAACTCTCTCGGATCACCACCTTGCATCCGCGCACCTACAACGAGGCGCGCACCATCGGCGAGAACTTCCGCGACGGCACGCCAGTCATCATGAACCTGACCGAGATGGAGGACGAGGACGCCAAGCGTCTGGTCGATTTCGCCGCTGGTCTGGTGTTCGCCACGCGCGGCACCATCGAGCGGATCACCGCGAAGGTCTTCTTGTTGTCGCCCCCCAACGTCACTGTTGCCGCGGAGGACAAGCAGCGGATCGTTGAGGGTGGGTTCTTCAACCAGTCCTGAATGCCGAACCGGTTCGGTCTAGCTTCCAACGCCCACTACAGTCGGTCGCCATGAGCACCATTCCTGGTCAGATTATCGAGGGGCTGCTCTGGGCATTCCTGATGCTGTTGTGGGGACGCCTGATCTTCGACTGGGTGCAGATGTTCGCGCGCCGCTGGAGCCCGTCGGGCTTGCTGGTGGTGCTGGTGGAACTGATCTATTCGGTCACCGATCCGCCGATCAAGGCACTGCGGCGGCTGATCCCGCCCTTGCGGTTCGGCAACGTGTCGATCGACCTCGCCTTCCTGCTGGTGCTGCTGGCCACCTACATCCTTCGGATCGTAAACAGCCGCATCTTGCTCTAGGCCGAGTAGCACGTATGGACGTGACGAATCAGTCGCTCGGAGGTTGCGGTTCTGGGTGGCTCGCCATACACGGCTTACCCGCGCGCTGGTACAAGCGCTATTGTTCGGTCAGAAGTGATGTTCGAGGACATTGCTACCCAAGTGACTCCTGCGATTTAACGAATGGGTGAGGTCATGCCGCTGACGCCTGAGGACGTGAGCAACAAGCGCTTTACGCCGGTCCGGCTCCGCGAGGGCTATGACATGGGTGAGGTCGATCAGTTCCTCGATGAGGTGGAGGCCGAACTGGCCCGCCTCACGCGAGAGAACGATGATCTGCGCGCGAAGCTCGCTGCCGCCCAGACCGGCGCTTCGGAGGCCCCGTCCTTCGCCGCGCCGCCGGTTCCGGAGCCCGTGCGAGAGCCGGAGCCCGAGCCGGAACCGGTTCATGTTCCAGCGCCTGCTCCGGTGCAGGTTGCGGCCGCTCCGGTCGAGACCCTCCGGGTCGAGACGGTGCCGGAAGCTTCCAATGCTGCGGCTCGGCTTCTCGAGATCGCCACGCGCAACGCCGATGAACTGGTCGAAGAAGCCAAGAACGAAGCCGATCGCATCGTCGGCGAGGCCCGGACCAAGGCCGAGCGGCTCGAGCACGAGTCCAAGGGCAAGGCCGACCGCCTCGAAGCCGATGCGCGTGCTCGGGCACAGATGGTCGACAGTGAGACCGCTGGGCGACGTCAGCAGCTGTTCGGGGATCTTGAACGCGAGCGCGACAAGCTCAACGGTGAAGTGGAGAATCTGCGCTCATTCGAGCGCGAGTACCGCTCCCGGCTGCGTAGCTACTTCACCCAGCAGCTTGAGGCACTGGAAGGTGTCGCGGAGACTCGCACCCCGGCTCCGGTGGGTGAGCAAGTGCCCGCGCCGAAGCGGCTTCGGTCGATCCTCGGCGAGGACGACAGCTGAGTCGATCCGGTCACAAACAAGCCTGAACCCGCCCGGCAGCCCTCGGCTGTCGGGCGAGTCCGTTTGAGTCGACCCTCACGAAGCGTTAACCTCCCCGCCATGCCCCGAATCTCGGAGACCAAGAAGTCGACCGCCCCGACCTCGGTCTCACCGCGATCACTTGCGGTCAAGCCCGGCGAGAAGCCGTGGACCCAATCCGAGCTCAACGAGGTGCTTGCCGACCTGCACGAGCAGCGCGACCGGCTGTCGCACCTGCTGCAGGATCAGGAGCAAGAACTCGCCGATCTCATGCGTGACTCGGGTGACGGGGCGGGGCAGGACCAAGCGGATCTGGGCGCCACGTCATTCGAGCGTGACCAGGAGCTCACCGTGCTCAACAGCGAGCGCGACATGCTGTTCCAGATCGATCGGGCCCTTGAGCACATCCAGGACGGCACCTACGGAGTCTGCGAGACGTGTGGGGAGCCGATCGGCAAGATGCGGATGATGGCCTTCCCTCGCGCCATCCTGTGCTTGGTATGCAAACAACGCGAGGAACGGCGCTGACGCCGAGACCCCGCCACCGAGTCCTGTTCGCGTCGGTGGCCTGCGCCGCCTATGCCCTGGATCAGGCCACCAAGGTCTGGGCCGTCGCCAACCTGGCGCCGGGAGAATCCAAACCACTGCTCGGTGATCTGCTGCAGCTGACGCTCACCAGGAATCCGGGAGCGGCCTTCAGTACGGCGACCGGTGCGACCCAAGTGCTCTCGGTGGTCGCCATCGTCGCGTTCGTGACCGTGATCGTAGTGTCACGCCGGATCGCCTCCCCGCTCTGGGCGGTGGGGTTGGGCTCTCTGCTGGCAGGGATCTCGGGCAATCTCACCGACCGGCTGCTCCGCGCGCCTGGGCCGTTTCGAGGGCATGTCATCGATTTCCTGCAGTTGCCGCACTGGCCGATCTTCAACGTGGCCGACATCTGCATCGATATCGCTGCCGGAGTCATCATCTTGCAGGCCATCCGCGGGATCGGGCTCGACGGGGAGCGCCAACCGGCGGAGGCTGAGGCATGACGGCAGGGCACAGTGACCACAAGGTCGTCTGGGTGCCCGACGGCTTGGCCGGGGAGCGCGTGGACGCCGCCATGGCCAGGATGTTCGGCATTTCGCGCACTCGGGCCGCCGAACTCGCGGCGGCCGGCCATGTTGTCCACGACGGCAAAGCGGTCGGGAAGTCCGACCGGGTAGCGGCGGGGGCCATGCTCGAGGTGAACCTGCCGGAAGCCCCCGAGGCCAATGCGGTGGTGCCGGAGATCGTGGCCGGGATCTCGATCCTCTACGACGACGACGCTCTGGTGGTGATCGACAAGCCGGTCGGTGTGGCGGTGCACCCCAGCCCCGGATGGAGCGGGCCGACCGTGGTCGGGCATCTGGCCGCCGCCGGGTTCCGGATCGCCACCAGCGGCGCCTCGGAGCGTCAGGGAATCGTGCAGCGCCTCGACGTCGGCACGTCCGGTGTGATGGTGATCGCCAAGTCGGAGTATGGCTACTCCGTCCTGAAGAACGCCTTCCGACAACGCACCGTCGACAAGACCTACCACGCACTCGTGCAAGGGCATCCCGATCCACTCGAGGGCACCATCGACGCACCCATCGCCAGGCACCCCAAGCACGACCACAAGTTCGCGGTCATGGCCGGTGGCCGCAACAGCGTGACCCACTACGAAACGCTGGAAGCCCACCGGTTCGCCTCGCTGGTCCAGGTTCATCTGGAGACCGGTCGGACACATCAGATCCGGGTGCACATGTCTGCGCTGCACCATCCGTGCGTCGGGGATCTCCACTACGGCGCGGACCCCGTACTGGCCAAGCGCCTCGGGTTGACCAGGCAGTGGCTGCATGCGGTCAAGCTCGGCTTCACCCATCCCGAGTCGGGCGAATACGTCGAGTTCGAGACCGACTACCCCGATGATCTGACAGCCGCCTTGGAGATCATCCGGCAGGGACACTGAGGTGGGGATGAACCATCAGCCGAAAGCGGGGAGCGACCCCGCCGAGGAGACCGACTGGATGATCCGACCGGCCCAGCCAGACGATGCGGCCGCGGTAGCTGAGCTGTACGGGGTGACCCGGCGCGCTGCGATCCCGGCCATGCCCACGCCCGTCCACGGCCCGGAGGAAGATCAGCGCTACTTCGCGGCCTTGTTAGCCGGCGGCTTCGACCTCACGGCCGCTGTCGACGGCACAAGTGGTGTCGGGACCGAGACCTGGGTGGCTGATCGTGACGGAGTCGTCCTCGGGTTCGCGGTGCTTCAGCCGGGCTGGCTGCACTCGCTCTACGTTCACCCTGAGGAGGCCGGGTCGGGGATCGGATCGGCACTTCTCGAGGTGGCCAAAGCCCGTCGTCCGGACGGCTTCAGCTTGTGGGTGTTCACCTCGAACCTGCCCGCGCGTGGCTTCTACGCCCGCCGCGGGCTGGTGGAGTTGGAAGCCACCGACGGCCGCGACAACGAGGAGCGTGCTCCGGACGTCAAGATGACATGGCCGGGCAGGGAGCCGGTGGAGTTCTATCGGCGCTTGATCGACGATATCGACGATCAGCTGGGGTTGCTTCTGGGCCAGCGCGCGGCGCTGACCGCCGCCGTACGCCGGCACCGGCAGCAGTTCCCGCCCGACGCCGGAAGCGATCTGCGCGACCGTGAGCGCGAGCTGGCCGTGGTGGCTCGGATCGCCGACCGCGCACCGGCGCTCGGGTCAGCGCGCGTCGGACGGATCGTGCACGCCATCATCGAAGAGTCGGTTTCAGCGGCCGACCACGGCCCCGCCTGAGTCTTGGCTCGGGTCGAGCGTGCGCCGGCCTGTGGGCGCGGGCTTCCCTGGCCGCGTGGCCGCCAGTGTCGGCCCGGCATGCGATCCTTTGCCCGGATGAGCGGTTAGGCTGACACTCTTCCCCTCCGTCCCGGGCGGCGCCCGGGTTCGTCCCATGCCAGTTGAGGAGCGCCCAGAGATCGTGAGTGGGAAGTCCGCCGATTTCGTCCATCTGCACGTGCACACCGAGTACTCCATGCTCGATGGCGCAGCACGCCTGGGCGACTTGTTCGCGCGCACCGCCGAACTCGGCATGGGCGCCATCGCGATGACCGACCACGGCAATGTCTTCGGCGCGTACGACTTCTATGCCAAGGCTCAGGCAGCGGGCGTCAAGCCGATCATCGGTATGGAGGCCTACTTCACGCCCAACACCTCGCGCCTGGAGCGCAAGCGGGTGCGCTGGAACGACGGCGGCGACGACGACGTCTCCGGGTCCGGGGCCTACACCCACATGACCCTGCTCGCCGAGTCGACCACGGGCATGCACAACTTGTTCCGGCTCAGCTCGCGGGCGTCGATGGAGGGCTTCTTCTACAACCCGCGCGCCGACCGGGAGTTGCTCCAGGAATACTCCCAAGGGCTGATCGGGACCACTGGCTGCCCGTCGGGTGAAGTGCAGACCTGGCTGCGGATCGGCGACTACGGCAAGGCGCTTCAGGCAGCGGCCGACTTCCAAGACATCCTGGGCAGGGACAACTACTTCTGCGAGTTGATGGACCATGGCTTGGATATCGAGAACCGGGTCCGTGACGGACTCCTCTCCCTCGCCAAGGACCTGGCGATGCCGATCATCGCCACCAACGACTCCCACTACGTCATGCAGGAGGACGCGGGCGCTCACGAGCATCTGCTCTGTGTCTCCTCGGGAAGCACCATGGCCGACCCCAAGCGGTTCCGCTTCAACGGCGACGACTACTACATCAAGTCGCCCGCCGAGATGCGCGAACTTTGGGAGCACCGCAACGGGCTCAAGGAAGCCTGCGACAACACCTTGCTGATCGCCGAGCGGTGCGAAGTCGAGTTCACCGAGGGCAACGGCACCTACATGCCGAAGTTCCCGTGCCCGCAGGGCGAGAACGAGGTGTCCTGGTTCGTCAAGGAGGTGGAGCGCGGTCTGTTGGTCCGCTATCCGCACGGAATTCCCGATGCGGTACGCAAGCAGGCCGACTTCGAGGTCGGAGTCATCTGCCAGATGGGTTTCACCGGCTACTTCCTGGTGGTGGCCGACTTCATCAACTGGGCCAAGGACCAACGGCATTCGAGTTGGTCCGGGTCGTGGGTCAGGCGCGGGTTCGATGTGCGCCTACGCATTGCGCATCACCGATCTGGACCCGCTTGCAGCACGGGCTGATCTTCGAGCGTTTCCTCAACCCCGACCGAGTCCTCGATGCCCGACTTCGACATCGACTTCGACGAACGTCGTCGTGGCGAGGTGATCCGCTACGTCAGCGACAAGTACGGCGATGACCGGGTCTCGATGATCGTCACCTACGGCACCATCAAGGCCAAGCAAGCGGTCAAGGACGCTTCCCGGATCCTCGGCTACCCCTTCGCCATGGGTGACCGGATCACCAAGGCGATGCCGGCCGCGGTGATGGGCAAGGACGTTCCGCTCAAGGAGATCTTCAATCCCGACCACGATCGGTTACGGGGAAGGTGGCGAGTTCCGCTCGCTCTACGACACCGACCACGACGTGAAGATCTGTGGTGGACACGGCGATGGGCATCGAAGGGCTCAAGCGGCAGTGGGGTGTGCACGCCGCGGGAGTGATCATGTCGAGCGAGCCCCTGCTCGACGTGATCCCGTTGATGCGTCGGCCTCAAGACGGCGCGATCATCACCCAGTTCGACTATCCGACCTGCGAGCGCCTGGGTCTGATCAAGATGGACTTCTTGGGGTTGCGCAACCTCACGGTTCTCGACGACGCGTTGATCAACATCGGACGCAATCGCGGGGAGCGGGTCGTCCTGGAGGAGTTGACCCTCGACGATCCGGCCACCTATCACCTGATGGCGCGTGGCGACACGTTGGGAGTCTTCCAGCTCGACGGCGGCCCCATGCGAGCCCTGCTGCGTTCGATGCGACCAGACCGCTTCGACGATATCTCCGCCGTCGGTGCCTTGTACCGGCCCGGCCCGATGGGTGCCGACTCGCACAACAAGTACGCCAGGCGCAAGACCGGGCGAGAGCCGGTGGAGCCGATCCATCCGGAGCTCGCCGAGGCGCTTGAGGACATCCTGGGGGAGACCTACGGGCTGATCGTCTACCAAGAGCAGGTCATGGCGATCGCCCAGAAGCTCGCCGGCTACACGCTGGGCCAAGCCGACCTGTTGCGCCGCGCGATGGGCAAAAAGAAGAAATCAGAGCTGGACAAACAGTTCGAGAACTTCGCCGGAGGCATGCGCGAGCGCGGCTACAGTCTCGCGGCTGTTCAGACGCTGTGGGACATCCTGCTGCCGTTTTCCGATTACGCCTTCAACAAGGCGCACTCGGCCGCATATGGGCTGGTGTCTTACTGGACCGCCTACCTCAAGGCCAATTACCCAGCTGAATACATGGCCGCCTTGTTGACGTCGGTGAAGGACGACAAAGACAAGATGGCGATCTATCTCAGCGAGTGCCGGAGGATGAAGATCCAGGTGCTCCCGCCCGACGTGAACGAGTCCGTGGCCACCTTCACCCCGGTGGGCGTGGACATCCGGTTCGGCTTGACGGCTGTTCGCAACGTCGGCGCCGGCGTGGTGGCCGACATCGTGCATGCTCGCGAGGAGCAGGGCCGGTTCACCGACTTCAACGACTTCATGGGCAAGGTGCCGGCGTCGGTCTGCAACAAGCGCACATTGGAATCGCTGATCAAGGCCGGCGCCTTCGACGACATGAAGCATGGGCGGCGTGCGCTCGTGGCCGTGCACGAGTCGGCGGTGGACGCCTACATCGACATCAAGAAGAACGAAGCCATCGGCCAGGACTCGTTGTTCGCCGACTTCGGCGACGAGGACGAGTTCTCCGGGTTCGGAGTAAACGTCACCGTTCCGGACATCTCGGAGTGGGACAAGATGACCCTGCTCGGTCACGAGCGGGAGATGCTGGGTCTCTATGTCTCCGACCACCCGCTGATGGGCCTTGAGCATGTGCTGGCCCAGGGCGTCGACTGCACGATCGGTGCCTTGCTCGCCGACGAGGACCGCCCCGACGGCACCCACGTGACCGTGAGCGGGCTGGTCACCTCGATCCAGCGCAAGATCACCCGTCGAGGAGATGCGTGGGCGGTGGCCAACGTGGAGGACCTCGAGGGCTCGGTCGACGTGCTCTTCTTCCCTGCGGCCTACCAACTGTGCGGCCATGTGTTGACCGAGGACGCGATCGTGACCGTCAAGGGCCGGCTGTCCCGGCAGAAGGAGACCCCCGAGTTGCACGCGCTCGAGGTCTCGGTTCCCGATCTCAACCAGCAGTCGGGGGGACCACTAGTGATCAGCATTCCGGCAACCCGTTGTACGCCACCCGTGGTGGCCTCGCTGCGCGAGGTGCTGGCCTCCCATCCTGGGATGACCGAAGTGCAATTGGTGTTGCTCAATCGAAGCGGCAGCACCCGGCTACGTGCCGACGACCGATTGCGGGTCTCACCTAGCCACGCGTTGTTCGCCGATCTCAAGGCACTGCTCGGTCCGGGATGCGTCCAGTGAGTTCTCCCCGGTCCAACGCGCCGACGTACTGGACCTCGCTGCTGGCTATCGGCGGGATGCTGTTGCTCGGCGTCGCGGGTGGCTTCGCCTGGCATGCCTGGTGGACACCCACGGGCGGAGTGGTCGTTGACGACACCTGGATCGTCCTGCCCGGCGACGCCGGCCGGGAATTCGCCGCGACCGGCGGTTTCGTTCTCGGAAGTCTCCTGCTCGGAGTGGTGAGCGGCCTGCTGATCGCGTGGCGGGTGCGGCCCTATCTGGTGGGCGTACTTGTGGCGGCTGTGGGTGGGCTCCTTGCGGGGTTCGTAATGGCCTTTGTCGGGCACCAACTCGGCCCTGACGATCCCCGGCCACAAGCTGCGGGTGAGGCGGATCTCACCGCGATCCCAGCCGACTTGAGGGTGAGTGGAAGATCGCCTTATCTCGGCTTTCCCGGAGGCGCACTGCTGGCGGCGGGTTTGTCGTTCCTGCTGGTCTCGGAACGGTCACAAACCAGTGTTCCCGATTCTTCCTCCCCAGGTGCGAGCTAGGCTCATAGCCCACTCGACTAACTCGTCAGAAAGTGCTCGGATGACTGACCAGCCCACACCGCCCACGCCCGAAAACCCCTTCCCGATGCCGCAGAACTCGGTGCCGCAGTCGACGGGCATTCCGCCTGTGGAAGATGTCTTGGACAGCACTGTTGCCGCAACGCCCAACCGCGGCAAGCGCGGCTTGTTGATCGGGGGCGCCGTGGCCGCGGTGGCGGTCGTCGGAGCCGGAGCGTACGCCGTCACCTCATTCCTCGGGGGTGGTGCCGACGTTGCCGAGGCGCTGCCGGCCGACACTCTGGGCTACATCTCGATCGACCTGGACCCGGGCGGGAAGCAGCAGGTCGAGGCGTTCCGCACGCTGAAGAAGTTCCCGGGGATCAAGGACGCTCTCAACGAGGGTTTGCCCGATGATCTGCGCGAGCAGTTCTTCGATTACATCAAGACCGAGGGCGACTGCGACCTGGACTTCAAGAAGGACCTCGCCCCCTGGCTGGGCACGACCGCCGCGGTGGGGGCAATCGACGGCGGCGACGCCGATCCGATCCCGTTCGCGGTCATCGAGGTGAGCGACGAGAAGGCCGCACCCGCCGGGCTGAAGAAGCTGGCCGCTTGTGGAAACAGCGAGCCTGGGGAGGAGAACTGGGTCGTGGCCGATGGGTGGGCGACCCTGGCCGAGACCCAGAAGGAGGCCAAGCAGATCGTGGCGGCCACCGCCGAGGGCGCACTGGCCGACAACACCGGCTACACCAAGTGGGTCGACGAACTAGGCGACCAAGGCATCGTCAGCTACTACGTTTCGGCAGATGCACCGCAGGTGCTCGTCGACACTTACGGCGGCGACACCGAGGGCATGGACATGAGCGGACTCAAGGATTTCGAGGGCATGGCCGGCACTCTCCGATTCGCGGATGCCGGCCTGGAACTGGAAAACGTCGGGAGCGCCGCAGATCTCAATGAGTCCGACTTCTCCCCGCGCGCCGGAAAGGCCGTGGGAGCGCTACCCCAAGACACGGTGGCCGCGTTGGGATTCAGCGTGGCGCCCGGCTACCTCGAGAAGCTCTTCGATGCGATGGAGGAGCAAGGCGTTGACCTGGCTGATGCGTCCGACCAGCTCGGCTTGAACTTGCCCGAGGACGTGCAGACCCTGCTGGGTGACTCCGCGGTGTTGTCGATGGGGGGTGACTTCGACATCGACGAGATCGTGAACTCGGGGGATCCCTCCTCCCTGCCGATCGCGCTCACGGTGCACGGGGACCCGGACGAGACCGAGCAGGTCCTGGCCAAGCTCACCCTCGCCCACCGCGAACTGCGGTCCTATGTCACCTGGGACACCGGTGACGACCGGCTGGTGGTCGGACCCAACGGGGACTACCGAAAGCAGCTCCTCGACGAGGCCGGTGGTCTGGGCGATACATCGGCTTTCACCTCGGTCGTGCCCGACGCCGAACACGCGGTCACCGTGTTCTACCTAGACTTCAACGGCGCCGACGACTGGCTCTACAAGCTGGCCGAGGAGGCCGACCCGACGATCGCGGAGAACCTGAAGCCTCTCGGCGCGATCGGCAGCAGCGGCACTGTGGACGGCGATATCGCCCGCGGCCTGCTGAAGATCACCACCGACTGATCGGTGCGAGGACGGCTCCGGTCACCCGCACCAGATCGGCCGGAGCCAGCTCCACATCGAGGCCGCGGCGGCCTCCGGAGACGAAGATCGTCGGGTAGGCGAGAGCGCTCTCATCCACTGCGGTCGGCAGCTGACGCTTCTGGCCCACCGGAGAGATGCCGCCCGCGACGTACCCGCTGCTGCGCTCTGCCGCCGCGACCTCGGCCATGGCAGCTTTGCTGCCCCCGAGCGAGCGGGCCAACGCCTTGAGATCGAGTTGGGCACCGACCGGGACCACCCCGACCACCAGCCCACCGTCGAGGGTGGCGACCAGGGTCTTGAACACGCGTTCGGGTGGTACGCCGAGAGCGGCGGCAGCCTCGAGCCCGAAGCCGGCTTGAGCCGACACCCGGGGATCGTGGTCGTAGGTGTGGGCCTGAAACTCGACGTCGGCGCGGGTCAACGCGGTCATGGCAGGGGTGCCGGCCGGCTTCTTCGCCATCAGTTGGGCGACCACGCGGTGCGGGCCAGATCTGTGGCCGGCAGCGAGGGGAGAGCCGACATGATTGCGGTCTCGCGCGTCACCAACTCGGTGATCAGTCGCAAGCGTGCGATCGAGTCGGTTGTCTCCAGGAGTTCTTGGCGTTCTGGCAGCGTGACCGGTGCGGCCGCGGCCAGCTCCCAGGCCAGGAACTCCGGGTCTTGGGGCAGCGGCCCCGGCATCGGGTCGCCGCGGACTTCGCGAAGCTTGCGCCGGTACGCCGTGAAGCGGGAGACGGCTTCGGCAACGGTCTGGCCCGCCGCTGCCGTGGCATGCAGCGGAACCACCTGGTCGCTGATCAGGTCCACCACACCCATCGGGAACTGACCGGCGGTGTCGATCTCCCGCAACCGGATCCGGTCACGGCAGGTGGCCAGAATGTCGAAGGAGCCGTCGCTGCGCTGGGAAACTTCGCTGACCTGGAGCCGGCAGCCCACCCGGTAGAGCTCCTGTTGGCCGTGGTCACCCACTTCGTATCCTTCGCGGATCGCAACTGACGCGAAGAGTCGCTGCGGCGGAGAGTCAATGGCGAGCAAGTGGGTCATCATGGCCCGGTAGCGCGGTTCGAAGACCCGCAACGGGATGACCATTCCGGGAAAGAGGACGCTACCGAGCGGGAAGAGGGGGAGACGCAGCCCCAACTCAGCTCCCTGGCCCGCCGTCTCATCCATGCACTGACGATAACCGCCAGGCCCTCGGACGAAACTACGATGGTCACATGATTCGCCGTCTCGACCTGCGCGACGCCGATGTGGGCGTCGACTATCGCGCGCTGGTTCCGCGCGCCGGGTTCGATGTCGAGGCAGCGGTCCATCAGGTCGCGCCGATCGTCGAGGCGGTGCGCACCCGAGGCGAGGAAGCGGTGTTGGAGTTCTCCGCTCGCTTCGACGCAGTCCACCAGACCGGTATCCGAGTCCCGGCCGAGGAGCTCTCCAAGGCGCTGGTCGCGCTGGATCCGGAGATCCGGGCCGCGCTGGAGGAATCCATCCGGCGACTGCGGCTGACCTGTGCGGCCGAGCTGGAGCGAGACGTCGTCACCGATCTTGGTCCCGGTGCGCGGGTTACCCAGCGGATGGTGCCGGTCGACCGAGTCGGTCTCTACGTCCCGGGCGGCTTGGCGCCGTTGGTCTCCAGCGTGGTGATGAACGTCGTACCGGCTCAGGTGGCGGGCGTCGGCTCGATCGCTCTGGCGAGCTCACCGCAACGCGAGGCGGGGGGCCTGCCCGAGCCCACCATCATGGCGGCCTGCGCCCTCCTCGGAGTCGATGAGGTCTACGCGGTCGGGGGAGCCCAGGCAATCGCGATGTTCGCCCACGGCGCCGGGCCCTGCCGTCCGGTCGACTTGGTCACCGGGCCGGGCAACATCTACGTCGTCGCGGCCAAACGGCTTCTGCGGGGAGTGGTCGGCATCGATTCGGAGGCAGGTCCTACCGAGATCGCCATCCTGGCCGACGACACCGCGAATGCCGCCTACGTCGCGGCCGACCTGATCAGCCAGGCCGAGCACGACCCGCTGGCCGCCTCGGTACTGGTCACCCCCAGCGAACGTCTCGCTGCCGAGCTGACCGAGCACTTGGCTACCCAGGTGGCGCAGACCAAGCACGTCGAACGGATCACCACCGCGCTCGGCGGGGAGCAGTCGGGAATCGTGCTGGTGCGCGATCTGGAGCAGGGCCTCGACGTGGTCAACGCCTACGCCGCCGAACACCTCGAGATCCATACCGCCGACGCACCGGCCATCGCCCGGCGGGTGCGCAATGCGGGAGCGATCTTCGTCGGCGACTTCGCCCCGGTTTCCTTGGGCGACTACTGCGCGGGGTCCAACCACGTGCTGCCCACGGCCGGCTGCGCGTGCCACTCCTCGGGGTTGTCGGTGCGCGCCTTCCTCAAGTCGGTGCACCTGGTGGAATACACCAGCGACGCGCTGACCGAGGTCGGGGAGCACGTCATGACGCTGGCCGACGCCGAGGACCTGCCCGGTCACGGCGCGGCTGTGCGGATCCGGCTGGAGGGCTGATCGATGGTCCCCCAGGCGGGTGCCGTGCTCGGCGCCGAGACGTTAGCTGGGTGGCCACCGGTGCGTCCCGAACTCGTGGGCGAGACTGCTTACGGCGCACCCCAGCTCGACGTGCCGGTGCGGCTCAACGTCAACGAGAACCCGTACGGGCCGTCCGCGACCGTCGTGGCCGATATCGCCGAGTCGGTCGCCGCGATCGCCGGGGAACTGAACCGCTACCCGGATCGCGACTTCACCTCGTTGCGAGAAGCCCTTGCTCGCTATCTCGGTCACGGGATCAGCGCTGACCAGGTCTGGGCGGCCAACGGATCGAACGAAGTCATGCTCCAAGTGCTGCAGTGCTTCGGTGGGCCCGGCCGCCGCGCGCTCTCCTTCGCCCCGACGTACAGCATGTATCCGGAGTACGCCCGTGACTCCAATACCGAGTGGGTCGATGGTCACCGAGAGTCCGACTTCTCCCTCGACCTCGACCGGGCGGTCGCCACGATCCGGGAAGTCCGCCCTCACGTGGTGTTGGTGCCCTCGCCCAACAACCCCACCGGGACGGCTCTGCCGTTGAGCGCGGTGACGCGGCTGTGCGAGGCGCTGCCGGAGGGGATCGTGGTCGTCGACGAGGCGTACGCCGAGTTCCGTCGTACCGGCACGCCGAGCGCACTCGAACTCCTGCCCGCTCACCGCAACCTCGCGGTCAGCCGCACCATGAGCAAGGCGTTCGCCCTTGCCGGGGCGCGGGTGGGATATCTGGCTGCGGACCCGGCGATCTGCGACGCCCTGCGCGTGATCCGGCTGCCGTATCACCTCTCGGCGATCACCCAAGCCGTCGCCGAGGCCGCGCTGCGGCACGCGCCCGAACTGTTGGCTCAGGTTGACGCCTTGCGATCAGAGCGCGACTCCTGTGTCGACTGGCTGCGCACGCAGGGCTACGAGGCTGCCGACAGCGACGCCAACTTCGTCCTGTTCGGCAGGTTCGAGGATCGCCACACGGTCTGGCAGCAGGTGCTCGACCGCGGCGTGCTGATCCGGGAAACCGGACCCAATGGCTGGCTGCGGGTTTCCATCGGGACTCCCGAAGAGATGCAAGCATTCCGGGCGGCGCTCACCGGCACCGCCACCACGCTGGGGATCACCCCCACCATCGAAGAGCGCAAGGAAGGGGCCACCCGATGACCGAGACACTGCGTCGGGCCACCGTCGACCGGGCCACCAGCGAATCCACAGTGCATATCGAGGTCGATCTCGACGGCACTGGCCGCAGCGACGTGGCGACGGGAGTCGGCTTCTACGACCACATGCTGACCTCGTTCTCTCGACACAGCCTGATCGATCTGGTCGCACGCACCGAGGGCGATACCCACATCGACGCGCACCACACCGTGGAGGACACCGCCATTGCCCTTGGCCAGGCGCTGCGGCAGGCGTTGGGGTCCAAAGCGGGGATCCGGCGATTCGGTGACGCACTGGTGCCGCTCGATGAGGCGCTCGTGCAATGCGCGGTTGACGTCTCCGGACGACCGTACTGCGTGCACGTCGGCGAGCCCGCGGGGCAGGAGTTCGTGGTGATCGGCGGGGATTACGCAGGCTCGCTGACCCGGCACGTTTTCGAGACCTTGGCCTTCCATGCCCAGCTTGCGGTGCACCTACGAGTGATCTCCTCGCGCGATCCCCACCACCTGGTGGAAGCGCAGTTCAAGGCCTTTGCCCGGGCGCTGCGCGACGCGATCGCGCTGGATCCGCGCGAGACCGGGGTGCCCTCGACCAAGGGGTCACTCTGAGCGGCGTGCAGATCGCGATTCTCGACTATGGGTCGGGGAACCTCCGGTCGGTGACCCGGGCACTGCAACGCGCTGCCGGACCCGGAATCGCGATCGTGCTCACCTCCGATCGCCACACGATCGAGGCATCGGACGCCCTGGTCGTGCCGGGCGTCGGCGCCTTCGCGGCATGCATGGATGGCTTGCGTGCGGTGCACGGCCCCGAGTTGATCGGCCGCTTCCTGGCGGGCGGCAGACCCGTGCTCGGCATCTGTGTCGGCATGCAAGTGCTCTTCGAGACCGGGGTCGAGCATGGCCTGACAACTGCCGGGTGCGGCGAGTGGCCAGGGGTGGTCGAGCGACTCCAGGCGCCGGTAGTCCCGCACATGGGCTGGAATACCGTCGAGGTCCCCTCGGAGAGCACCTTGTTCGCCGGGATCGAGACCGAACGGTTCTACTTCGTGCACAGCTACGGCGTGCGTGAGTGGACCTTGGTCACCAACGACCGCACCCGCGCGCCAGTGGTGACCTGGAGCGAACACGGCGGCGACCGGTTCGTGGCGGCGGTGGAGAACGGCCCGCTGACCGCGACCCAGTTCCACCCCGAGAAGTCCGGCGACGCCGGGGCCCGGTTGCTCCGCAACTGGGTGGCCAGTCTGCGAGCAGCCGGGTGAAACACCCGGGAGAGGAAGAGATGAGCGAGTCGCAGGCCGATCGCACCCGATCGAGCTACCTGGAACTGCTTCCTGCGGTCGATATCGCTGGGGGACAGGCGGTCCAGTTGGTGCAGGGCAAGGCCGGGTCGGAGAAGCGCTTCGGCGATCCGGTCGAGGCCGCGCTGCGCTGGCAGGAAGCCGGGGCTGAGTGGATCCACCTGGTCGACCTCGACGCCGCCTTCGGCCGCGGGCACAACCGGGAGCTCCAGGCCGAGATCGTGGGGCGTCTCGATATCGACGTGGAGATGTCGGGTGGTATTCGCGATGACGAATCGCTCGAAGCCGCGATGGCCACCGGATGCCGGCGCGTCAATATCGGCACCGCGGCCTTGGAGCAGCCGGCCTGGTGCGCCGAAGCGATCGCCAGGTTCGGTGATCGCGTCGCGATCGGGCTCGACGTGCGTGGCCGAACGCTTGCCGCACGCGGCTGGACGCGCGACGGTGGCGACCTCTACGACGTCCTAGCCCGGCTCGATGGCGAGGGCTGCGCGCGCTACGTCGTGACCGACGTGAACAAGGACGGCATGCTCCAAGGCCCGAATCTCGAACTGCTGCGAGCCGTCTGCGCCGCCACCGACAAGCCCGTGGTGGCCTCCGGCGGCATTACCGAGCTCGACGACCTGCGTGCCCTGCAGGGCTTGGTCGCCGACGGGGTCGAGGGCGCGATCATCGGCACCGCACTCTACGAAGGTCGCTTCACCCTCACCGAGGCCTTGGCGCTCACTCTGCCCGGTGACCGGTCGTGAGCCTCGCGGTTCGCGTGATCCCGTGCCTGGACGTCGACGGCGGCCGGGTAGTGAAGGGGGTCAACTTCGAGGGTTTGCGCGACGCCGGGGACCCCGTCGAACTGGCTAGGCGCTATGACGCCGACGGCGCCGACGAACTGACCTTCCTCGACATCTCCGCCTCCCACCTCGGTCGCGCCACCACGATGGAGATCGTCTCGCGCTGCGCCGAGGAGGTCTTCATCCCGCTGACCGTTGGCGGCGGAGTCTCCTCAGTGGCCGACGTCGACGCGCTGTTGCGGGCCGGCGCCGACAAGGTCTCGATCAACACTTCGGCGATCAACCGTCCCGAGCTGATCTCGGAGATCGCCGAGCGGTTCGGCAGCCAGGTGCTGGTGCTGTCGGTGGACGCGCGCCGGGCCGCGGGCACCCCGTCCGGGTTCGAGGTGACCACCCACGGCGGTCGCAAATCGGCTGGCCTGGACGCCCTCGAGTGGACCCGCACCGCTGCCGAGCGAGGAGCGGGGGAGATCCTGCTCAACGCAATGGACGCCGATGGCACCAAGGACGGGTTCGACATCGAGTTGATCACCGTGGTGCGGCGCGAGGTCTCGGTGCCGGTCATCGCTTCTGGAGGCGCGGGCAAGCCCGAGCACTTCCCGCAAGCCGTGGCGGCCGGAGCCGACGCCGTACTGGCCGCTTCGGTCTTCCACTACGGCCTGCTCAGCGTCGCGGACGTGAAGTCGGCCCTTTCCGACGAGGGGTACGCCGTCCGGTGAGCGAGCCGTCGAGTCCCCGCAGCGCGGCCGAGGCGGCCGGAATCTTCGATCGGTTGCGCCCCAACCACGCCGGCCTCGTACCGGCAGTGGTCCAAGAAGCCAGCACCGAGGCGGTGCTGATGTTGGCGTGGATGGATCGTGAGGCGTTGCGCCGCACCCTGGTGACCGGGCGCGCCACCTATTGGAGCCGAAGCCGTCAGGAGTACTGGGTCAAGGGAGAGACCTCCGGGCACTCACAGCAGGTGGTCTCGGTGCGGCTCGACTGCGACGGAGACACGCTGCTGCTCCGGGTGAACCAGACGGGTCCCGCCTGCCATACCGGGACGCCCACCTGTTTCGACCAGGAGTTGCCGCTGGGTGCCGCACCCGAATCGGCCTCCTCGCGGCACCACAACCAAGCCGGGGAATCGACGCCGTGAGCGATCGATCCGACACCCCCGAGCACGCCTCTCGAGCACGCTCCTTCCTCCCGGTGATGGCGCTGGGCCTGGCGGCCTCCGGAGGCGCCGCTGTTGCCACGACCCGCGGCTGGGTCGACTTCGGCACCTCGGGCGCCGCCGCGATGGCCGCGGTCGCGCGGGTTCCGGACAAGGCGCCGGTGCCGGGCACTCTGGCCTTGGTCGTGCTGGCTGGTTTCGGGACGTTGCTCGTGACTCGCGGACGGGTCCGGCGACTGCTGGCCGCCGCCACCACGGCCGGTGCGGCAGCGCTGGTGTGCAGCATCGTGATCTCCGCGCCTCGGCTGCTCGATCAAGCTCGTGCGGGGGTGGCCGCTTTCGGGGCCGGCAGTGCCACGCCGTCTCTCAACGGCTGGGTCTGGACTTCGGGCCTGACGGCCGTGGTGGCGTTGATCGCCGCCACCGCAGCGTGGCGATGGGCTCCCTCGTGGCCGGAGATGGGTCGTCGGTACGACGCGCCCGGCGACGGCTCCGAGCCAAACCGCCCATCGGCAGGTGTGCCGCAGAGCAGCGAGGACTGGTGGCGCGCCATCGATGCCGGAACAGATCCATCCATTCCCGACCCGCGGGAATGAGGCCCTGAGGCATCACGGCTCCGTGTCGCCTCCGCGGTCGAGTCGATGACGGACTGGCCTCACCGGCGTTCTAGGATGAGTCTTGCTCGACCCCGAAGACGCCCGCAGAACCAGGAGACCCGACGATGGCAGACAACCACGGAAACACCCCCGCCGCATGGACCGCGGTCGCAGTGGGACTGGTGGGCTTCACCGTGGGCAGTCTTGCGTTGATGACCCAGCCGGTGAACATGACGTTGTTCTGGATCGGGGTCGCCTTGCTGCCGATCGCGATCGTGGCGTTCGTGGTGATGACCAAGATGGGTCTCGGCGACCGCTGAGCCCTCGCTCATCAGACGGCCCGCGCCGGTTGGGCACCCGCCCGGATGAGAGGGTGTGCGGGTGAGCGTGCTCGACCAGATCATCATCGGAGTCCGTGAGGACCTGAGACGGCGCCAAGCCCAGCGCAGCCACGCCGATCTCGAGGAAGCGGTCCGCAGGTCGGCGGCGCCACGAGACCCGATGCCGGCGCTGAGTGCTCCCGGGCTTTCGGTGATCGCCGAGGTCAAGCGCCGCAGCCCCAGCAAGGGGGACCTGGCCCCGATCGCCGACCCGGCAGCCCTCGCCCAGGCCTATGCGCGCGGAGGGGCAACCGCGATCAGCGTGCTGACCGAGGAGCGTCGTTTCAGCGGGAGCCTGGAGGATCTGGTCGCGGTGCGCGCCGCAGTCGACACCCCGCTGCTCCGCAAAGACTTCATGGTGGAGCCCTACCAGTTGCTGGAGGCTCGCGCCGCGGGCGCCGACTTGATCCTGCTGATCGTCGCCGCCCTCGACCAGCCCACGCTGGTCGATCTGCATGACGCCGCGGTGGAACTCGGACTCACCCCACTAGTGGAGGTGCACGAGGAAGCCGAATGCGAGCGTGCCGCCGAGTTGGGCGCGAGGCTGGTCGGGGTGAATGCGCGAAACCTGAAGACCCTGGAAGTCGACCCCGCAGCATTTGGCCGCTTGCGGCCGCTGCTTCCAGCGGGTGTGGTCGCCGTCGCCGAGTCGGGGATCGGTGGCCCCCAAGACGCCCAGCGGTACGCCGATCAGGGCGCCGACGTGGTGCTGGTTGGTGAGTCATTGGTCAAGGACGGAGATCCCGAGCGCGCTGTGGCCGCAATGCGGGCGATCGTGAGTGCTGAAGTGAAGGAGCAAGGATGAGTTTCGAGGCGGACGCTCTCGGCTACTTCGGAGACCCCGGCGGCACCCGGTGGGGCGGGCGGTTCATGCCCGAAGCACTGGTTGCGGCGCTCGACGAGCTCACCGCCGCCTGGCAGGAGGCGATGGCCGACGCCGAGTTCGTGGGTGAGTTCGAACGCGTGCTGCGCGACTACGCAGGCGTCCCGTCGCGGCTCTACGAAGCAACCCGGTTGTCCGAGGCGGTCGGGGTCCGGATCCTGCTCAAGCGCGAAGACCTCAACCACACCGGGGCGCACAAGATCCGCAATGTGATGGGCCAGGCACTGCTCACCAAACGGATGGGCAAGCGTCGAGTGATCGCCGAGACCGGCGCTGGCCAGCATGGCGTCGCCTCCGCGACCGCCGCCGCCTATTTCGGGTTGGACTGCACGGTCTACATGGGCTCGGTCGACACTCGCCGTCAAGCTCTCAACGTCGCCAGGATGAACCTCCTCGGCGCCACCGTCGTGCCGGTCGATTCCGGCAGCGCGACCCTCAAGGACGCGATCAACGAGGCGCTGCGTGACTGGGTCGCCAGCGTCGACCACACGGCCTACCTCTTCGGCACGGCGGCCGGGCCGCACCCCTTCCCGAGCATGGTGCGTGACTTCACCAGGGGAATCGGCGACGAGGCCCGCGCACAGTGTCTCGAGCAGTACGGCCGGCTTCCGGACGCGATCGCCGCATGCGTCGGGGGTGGGTCCAACGCGATCGGCCTTTTCACCGCCTTCCTCGACGACGCCGACGTGGCCATCTACGGATACGAAGCCGCGGGCGACGGAGTCGAGACCGGTCGGCACGCAGCCACCATCGGTGCCGGATCGCCGGGGGTGCTGCACGGGGCTCGCACGTTCGTCCTCCAGGACGAGGACGGGCAGACCGTCGAGTCGCACTCGATCTCTGCTGGCCTCGACTATCCCGGGGTCGGCCCACAGCACGCCTATCTGGCCGATTCCGGTCGGGCGACCTACCTACCGGTCACCGATGCCGAGGCGATGGACGCCATGGCGCTGTTGAGTCGGACCGAGGGCATCATTCCCGCGATCGAATCCGCGCACGCACTGGCCGGAGCGCTTCGACTCGCTCCCGAGCTGGCCGAGACGAAGGGGCCCGAGGCCATCCTCCTGGTAAACCTGAGTGGTCGCGGCGACAAGGACATGGGCACGGCCATCGAGTGGTTCGGCCTGGACAAGGATCAGGGGGCTACCCGATGAGCGTCGCTCCGGCTTTCGCACGGGCCAAGTCCGAGAACCGTGGGGCATTGGTCGGTTACCTGCCGGCCGGTTACCCCGACGTTCCGGGCGGCATCGAGGCGTTGACCACGTTGTGCGCCGCGGGATGCGATGTGATCGAGGTCGGCTTGCCCTATTCCGATCCGGTGATGGACGGGCCGACCATCCAGGCGGCCGCGCAGTCGGCCCTCGACGGTGGGCTGAGGATCGCCGATGTCTTCCGCACGGTGGAGGCCGTGGCCGCGACCGGCACCCCGGCTGTGGTGATGACCTACTGGAACCCGGTCGAGCGGTACGGCGTGGAGCGGTTCGCGAGCGATCTAGCCTCCGCGGGTGGGTCCGGACTGATCACCCCTGATCTCACCCCCGACAGCGGCCAGGAGTGGATCGCCGCAGCCGATGCCCGTGACCTGGACAAGATCTTCCTGGTGGCGCCTTCGTCAACCGACGAACGCGTCGCGATGACCACCGCGGCATGTCGCGGCTTCGTCTATGCGACTGCGGTGATGGGGGTCACCGGTGCGCGCGATCAGACGAGTTCGGCAGCGGCGCCGCTCGTGCGCCGCGCCAAGGCAGTCACCGAACTGCCCGTCGGCGTCGGGGTCGGGGTGAGCACCCGGGCCCAGGCGGCGGAGGTTGCCGAGTTCGCCGACGGAGTCATCGTCGGATCGGCGCTGGTCAGGGCGCTCCTCGATCACGCCGACGATCGACGTGCCGGCTTGCGGGCGCTGGCCGAACTGACCGAGCAGTTGGCGCTCGGGGTGCGGGGTGCCTGAGCGCCCGGAATTCCCGATCCGGCACTTGCTGGTGGCTCTACTGGCCGCGGCCCTCGCCGTACTCCTGTCCGCCTGCGGTGGCGGCACCTCTGCCCAGGGTCCGGAGGTCGACGCCGCCGATGGCGACAGCTACCACGGCACCGTGCTCGATCAGCCCTATGACGTCCCACCGATCGCACTCACCGACACCTCGGGAGCGGCCTATTCGCTGTCGGACAACTCCGGCCTCATGCTGGTCTTCTTCGGCTACACCAACTGTCCCGATACCTGCCAGATCGTGATGGCTTCGCTGGCCTCGGCCATGAATCGGCTCGACGAGGCGGATCGGGAGCGCGTTACCGTCGTGTTGGTGACCACAGACCCCGCGCGTGACGACGAAGAACAACTCCGCTCCTACCTCGACCGTTTCGACCCCGCCTTCATCGGTTTGACCGGTGAGCTGGCGACGATCAAGGAGCTGGCTGCCAGCCAGGCGATCTCGATGGAGAAGGGACGCAAACTCCCCACCGGCGGCTACGAAGTCGACCATTCGACCCCGGTATTGGGGATGCGCGAGGGCCGGACCCGGATCATCTGGAACGCCGAGACCTCGCCAGCCGAGTTCGCCGAGGATGTTGCAGCTCTGCTGCAGAACACCGCGGGGGAGGGGTCGTGAGCTCACTCCCGATCGCCTGGGTGATCCCGAGTCCGAGTCAAGGCGTGTGGCATCTCGGGCCGCTCCCGATCCGGGCCTACGCCCTGTGCATCATCGCCGGCATTATGGCCGCCATCTGGATCGGTGATCGGCGCTGGGTAGCCCGCGGCGGACAGCCGGGCGCGGTGGCCGACGTCGCCATGTGGGCGGTTCCCTTCGGAGTCGTCGGCGGCCGGCTCTACCACGTGATGACCGACAACGACCTCTACTTCGGCGCCGGACGGCACCCCATCGAGGCGCTCTACATCTGGCGTGGGGGACTGGGCATCTGGGGCGCGATCGCCTTGGGCGCGGTCGGGGCGATGATCGGCGCCCGCCGCCGAGGGATCTCGATCCTTCCGTTCCTGGATGCGGTGGCTCCGGGAATCCTGGTGGCCCAAGCTTTGGGGCGTTGGGGGAACTGGTTCAACCAGGAGCTCTACGGACGCGAGACCGAACTGCCCTGGCGCCTGGAGATCGACGTACGCAACGCTGCCGGCGAAGTCGTCGGACACACCTACCACCACCCGACGTTCCTCTACGAGTCGTTGTGGTGCCTGGCCGCCTTCGTCGTGCTGATCTGGGCGGACCGTCGCTTCCACTTCCGTAGCGGTCAGGTGCTGGCGCTCTACGTGATGCTCTACACCGCGGGTCGCGTCTGGATCGAGAACCTCCGGGTGGACCCGGTTCAGCTCAACGACGTCGGTGGATTCCGGTTCAACGTCTGGATGTCACTGGCGTTGTTCCTGCTCGGCGGGGTGTTCTTCTGGCTGCGATCTCGTGCGCCGATCAGCGGTGCGATGGCGGCCTCCGACGCCGCGCCGGAGGACGTCTCGATCCCCGAAGACGCCCCGGAGTAGCCCACCTGCGGTGATAGGGTCTGGTCCACTTGGGCCAATGTCGTCCCATCATGTGTCTAGCCCGTGTCTGGGCCCGACGATGGGAGACCCGCATCGTGAACTCACCTGCGTCGACGTCGGCTGCTGCCGGCGCCCTGACCCGCTTTTCTGCGGTGCCGGAGGCCGAGGGCCTCTACAACCCCCTCTCCGAGCGCGATGCCTGCGGCGTCGCCTTCGTGGCCACCCTGACCGGGGTGCCCAGCCGCGAGATCGTCGATCAAGCACTCACCGCACTTCAAAACCTTGAGCACCGCGGCGCGGCCGGAGCAGAGCCCAACTCCGGTGACGGTGCGGGGATTCTGCTGCAGGTCCCGGACGCGTTCTTGCGAGCGCAGGTCGACTTCGAGTTGCCGGCGGCGGGGAGCTACGCCGTGGGCATCGCGTTCTTGTCCCCCGAGAGCGAGGCTGCCGCCAAGGCCCGCGCCCGCCTGGAAGAGATCGCGCCCGCCAGCGGCAAGCTGGCAACCGGCGATTACGCAGGAGCAAAACATGAAGTCTCGCCTACGACATGATCTGGACCCTGTTGGCGGTGAGCCTGCTCACGGCTTCCCTCGCCATGGGCTGCCGGCCCCGTCAAGGTCGTCATGGACACCTACCACCAGGACCACCGGGTCACGCCGAAACTCCAGTTCGAGCCCCAGTGGAGCGCACCGGCCGGGACTGCGGTCCTCCGATGTGGCGCCGCTGTACGTCGAAGCGATGGGCGATCGGTATGGGCTGCCCGCGGCATCCGAGGACCTGGAACTGGTCCGGGTGCGCGAAAGCCTGCTGGGATTCCACCATGTCTACCAGCAGAAGATCGCCGGCATTCCCGTCGATCACGCCGAGTTCATCGTCTCGGTGGCCAAGAAGGACGGCCGGGTCTACCAGGTCTTCAACAACATCTATCCGGTCAAGAACGCGCCGGCGCAGACCAAGGCCTCCGTCGGCGTCGACGAAGCCTACGGCATCGCCTGGGATCTACCTGCGTGCCCAGAGTGAGCTCAGCGGCGCGCCCATGTCGCGCCTCGTCTATACGCCCGAGGGTGACGGTTTCCGGCTGAACTACGTCATCGACCTGGCGCTTTCGGCGCCGGACGGCGCCTGGAACGTGCGCGTCGACGCCGCGACCGGCGCTGTCGTCTCGGTCGAGGATACGCGCCTGATCCGCAAGATCACCGAAGAGACCCTGACGGCCGAGGAGCGCCTGGCCGCCGTTTCCGGGCCGGCCTGGGACCGGGTCGCGATGTTCGATCGCTTTGCCGCCCAGAAGAGCGCCAATGACGACATCATCGCCGCCGGCACTCTCGCACTGGGCACGGGCGTTGTCTTCGACCCCGATCCGCGCACCACGCTGAACAACAACTCGCTGGCCGATAATTCGGCGGCCAGCGCCTTCACCGCGGCCTACTTCACCCGCAGCCTGCAGGACATCACCCTGAGCGGCGGCTTGTACCGGGTGACGGGGCCCTACGTGAACATCATCAACTTCGAGGCGCCGACGACGGCACCGAGCACGACGGTTGACGGCAACTGGACCGCCGTGCGCGGCAACAACGCCTTCAACGACGCCATGACCTACTTCCACCTGGACCAGAACCAGCGCTACATGCAGTCGCTGGGATTCACGGGCCCCACGGGCATCCAGGAAGGTCCCATCCAGACCGATACCGACGGCCTCAGCGGCGCCGACAACTCGTACTTCCTCCCGGCGTCGAACCGCCTGGCCTTCGGCCACGGCTGCGTCGATGACAACGAGGACGCCGACGTGATCCTCCACGAGTACGGTCATGCGATCCAGCACGACATCACGGCCAACTGGACCGGCGGCGACACCGGCGCCATGGGCGAAGGCTTTGGCGACTACTGGGCGGCTTCCTACAGCTATGTCCAGCCCAACGGCAATACCTTCTTCCCCGACTGGATCTACACCTGGGACGGCCACGGCGCCAGCGATGCGTGCTGGCCCGGCCGGGTCCTCAATGCCACCGGCGCCCAGTACGTGCCGACCACCACGTATTCCGCCCACGCTTCCATCCCCGGCGGCTACCAGTCGGATGAACTGTGGTCCACGCCCCTGTTCCAGAGCCTGCGCACGCTCATGAGCCAGGGCTACACGCGGGAGAGCGTCGACCAGATCATCCTCGAATCCCACTTCGGCATCGGCAGCGGCCTGAAGATGCGGGACATGGCGAACCTGACGATCGCCGCGGCGTCGGCACTGCAGCCGGGCGGGAATCACGCCGATGTCTTCATCGAGAAGTTCCTGGTCCACAACATCATCCAGATTCCGGCGGCCAGCCTGTCGATCGCCTCGGTGACCGTCTCGAATGCCGGGGCGAACGGCGTGGCCGACCCCGGCGAGACTGGTGCACGTGACGCGTGGAACTCGCGAACCTGGGCACCCTCGGGCGCGACGACGCTGAGCGCGTCCCTGGGCACCAGCACCGCGCTGGTCCACGATCCCGCAGGGCGCCTCGGCCTACCCGGACCTGACGCTCGGCGCGACGGGCACGAACCTGGTGGACTTCGAAGTGGCCGTCGGCTCGGACTTCGTCTGCGGCAATCCCATTGCCCTGCAGCTGGTCGTCACCTACGCCGGCGGGATCAGCCCCTCGACGACGCTCAATTTCTCGATGGGTACGGGCGAGCCCAACGGCGCGGCCGTTTCGGTGGCGCCGGCCCTGGCCATTCCCGACAATACTCCCGCCGGTGTCACCAGCACGCTGAACATCGTCGGCAGCGGCGGCACGGTGACCAGCAACTTCAACGTCGATCTCAACATCACGCACACCTGGAGAGGCGACCTGCGGGTCACGCTGCGGTCGCCCGCCGGCACGTCGGTCATCCTGCACAACTTGACCGGCTCCAGCGCCGACAACATCGTCGGCAACTACCCCCTGACGCTGACGCCGGCCCAGAGCCTCGCCACCCTGGTCGGTCAGCCCCTTGACGGCATCTGGAGCCTGATCATCTCGGACAACGCCGGCGATGACACTGGGAATCCTGAACAGCTGGGGCATCAACGATGTCACCGGCTACGAGTGCGACACTTTCGTCAGTGCCGTGCATGACGGTGCCCTGCCCGCGCGGTTCGCCGTCGGCCAGAACCATCCGAACCCGTTCAACCCGTCGACCACGATCAGCTTCGCCGTGCCCGAGAATGCGGGCCAGGTGACGCTGGCGATCTTCGACGTGTCCGGCCGGCTGGTGCGGACGCTCGAGAGCGGATCGCTGGGCGCCGGCACCTACACGCGGGAATGGAATGGGCGGGACGACATGGGCCGGGCGGTCGGTTCCGGCACCTACTTCTATCGCCTGGCGGGGAACGAGTTCTCCGAGGCGCGGAAGATGATCCTCATCCAGTAGGATCGGGTCTTCGGCTGATGCGGATTCATCCGGGGAAGAGGCGGCGTTGCCGCCTCTTCCTTTTGCCGGGTGGGCATGACGCAGCGACGGCATGACTCATATCGGGTCTGCCCGGGCCCCTGCACCGGCGCCGGCCCGGGGACGGCGAGCCGTGGCCCGGTTGACTTGCCGTGGCCCGGTTGACTTGCCGTGGCCCGGTTGACTTGCCGCGCCGCGGCTGTCAGTATCGCGACGTGGCCGGCCGCCGCCGGGGAATCCGCCGGGCGCGCCCGGGGCGTCGCGCGGCCGTGGAACGGGAAAGGTTGCCTTGAGCCGACTAACCTCCAGGAACCTCCGGATCCTGCACGAGGATCGGGATCTCCTTGTGGTCTGCAAGGAACCCGGCCTGCTCACGACGAGCTACGACGGCGACCGGAACGCCACCGCCGAACGCCTGCTCACGAACTACCTGCGCAAGGGAAGCAGCCGCTCGTGGGTGCGTGCCTACACGGTCCATCGGCTCGACCGCGAGACCTCGGGCCTGCTCATCTTCGCCAAGAGCGCGGCCGTCCAGCAGCAACTGAAGGACAACTGGAAGGCCGTCGAGAAGCACTACACCGCCGTCGTGCATGGAAGCCTCGCGCAGAAGAGCGGGACGATCTCCAGCTACCTGGCCGAGAATGCCGACCAGTTCGTCTACTCCACCCCCGACGCCGCCCAGGGCAAATGGTCCGAGACGCTCTACCAGGTCGTCCGGGAGACGCCGCGTTTCAGCCTGCTGGACGTCACGCTCCTGACCGGGCGGAAGAACCAGATCCGCGTCCATCTCGCCGAGGCCGGCCATCCCGTGGCCGGTGACGCGAAGTACGGGCGGAAGGGCGACCGCATCGCGCGGATGGCGCTGCATGCCCGCACCCTCTCCTTCCCTCATCCCCACGATGGCCGGTTGCTGGCCTTCGAGGCGCCCGTGCCGGCCGTGATCCTCCAGCTGGTGGACCCCGCCCGCTAAATGCGGGGACCCGGCCCGCGTCCCGGGGGGTGGCCGCGGCGGCGTTGCGCCCGCATGCAACCCGCCGCCGTCCCCGTGCGTATTCCCTGTTCGCTCACCTGTCGCATATCCAAGCAGGCCGACCTGACCCCGGAGGCACCCGCCCGTGAAGAGGAAGCCCCTGTTGATTGGCGCCGCCATTGTCCTGGTGGCCGGAGCCGCCGTCACGGCCGTCGTGATGCGCGGGCAGCGGGAGAAGCCACTGGCGGTGCAGACCGCGACCGTCTCGCGGCAGAAGATCGTCCAGAAGGTCAACGGTACAGGCAAGATCCAGCCCCGGACGCAGGTCAAGATCAGCGCCGACGTGAGCGCGAAGATCACGCGGCTGGCCGTCGTGGAGGGCCAGTGGGTGGAGAAGGGCGCCTTCCTGCTTGAGCTCGACCGCCAGCGGTACCTGGCCGTCGTCGAGAGCGCCGAGGCGAACGTCCGCTCGGCCGAGGCCGACGCGGCGCTCGTGCGCGAGAACCTGCAGCTCAGCGAGAAGGCGCTCGCGCGCTCGCGGGAACTGGTGGCCAACAACCTCGAGTCGCCGTCGACGTTCGACGACAAGCAGGCGGCCTACCAGGTGGAGGTCGCCCGCTTCGACTCCGCGAAGAACCGCATCGAGCAGGCGCGGGCGGCGCTCAAGCAGGCGCGCGACGACCTCTCCAAGACCACCATCTACGCCCCCATGTCGGGCACCGTCAGTGAACTGAACAAGGAACAGGGCGAGATCGCCATCGGCTCCCAGTTCCAGCCGGACGTCATCCTGGTGATCGCCGACCTCTCGGAGATGGAGGCGCAGGTCAACGTCGACGAGAACGACATCGTCTCGATTGCCGTCGGACAGGAGGCGGAGATCGAGGTCGACGCGCTGCCCGACCAGGTGCTCAAGGGCGTGGTCAGCGAGATCGCCAACAGCGCCAACGTGGCCGGCGCCGGCTCCGCCGATCAGAAGACCGAGTTCGAGGTCAAGATCCGCATCGTGGCCCCGCCGGCGACCCTGCGGCCCGGCATGACCGCCGCCGCCGACGTCTTCACCAAGGCCAACGACAACGCCGTCAGCGTGCCCATCCAGTGCGTCGCGGTCCGGACGGTGGACCGCCTCACGCCGAAGTCCGGCAAGGGCGGGAAGCCCGGCAACGGCGGGAAGGCCGGAAAGGACGACGGCGCAAACGACGCCACCGGCGCCTACACCGCCGACAAGGACGGCTTCGTCGAGATCGTGTTCTGCCTCGAGGGCGGCAAGGTGCGGGCGCGCCAGGTCACCACGGGCATCCAGAGCGACGAGCTGATCGAGATCACCGCCGGGCTCGCCGAGGGTGAGACGGTCGTCACCGGCAGCTACCGCGCCATCTCGAAGGACCTGGCCAACGGCGCCGTGGTCACGGTCGACAACGAGTCCGCGCCGGACAAGTCCGAGACGACCAGTGCCGAACGCTAGCCGCACTCCCCAGGCCGGCGACGGAACCACCCTGTCGCTCACGGACGTCGTCAAGACGTACGTCATGGGCGCGGACACGGTGCAGGCGCTGCGCGGCGTGTCGCTCGAGATCCGGCGCAACGAGTACGTTGCCGTGATGGGGCCGTCCGGGTCCGGCAAGTCCACGCTCATGAACGTCATCGGCTGCCTGGACGTGCCGACCTCCGGCACGTACTCCCTGGAGGGCCAGATGGTCGCCAACCTGTCGGAGTACGCAGCTGGCCGACATCCGCAACCAGCGCATCGGCTTCGTCTTCCAGACCTTCAACCTGCATCCCGCGGGCGAACATCTTCCACAACGTCGAGCTGCCGCTGATCTATGCCGGCGTCGCCAGGTCCGAACGGCGCGAGCGCGTCGAACGGGCCATCGAGCGCGTCGGGACTGGCCGACCGCATCAGGCACAAGCCCAACGAGCTCTCCGGCGGCCAGCGGCAGCGCGTGGCCATCGCCAGGGCTCTGGTCGGCAACCCGTCGCTCATCCTGGCCGACGAGCCGACCGGCAACCTCGACAGCCGCACCGGCGACGAGATCATGGCCCTGCTCGACGAACTGCACGGCGCCGGCCAGACGATCATCCTGGTGACGCACGAAGACTACATCGCCGAGCACGCGCACCGGGTCGTCCGCCTGCGCGACGGCATGATCGAGAGCGACACCCCCACCGCGCGCCGCCCGGCATGACCCACGGCACGCACGGACGGGCAGGAAAGGCGTTGGCGGGCATGCGTTGGAAGATCGACCTCGAGGAGTCGTTCGGCATCGCCATCAGCGCGCTGCGGGCCAACAAGGCGCGTGGCGTGCTGACGACGCTCGGCATCGTCATCGGCATCGTGGCCGTCATCATGACCATGACCGCTGCCAACGGCCTGCAGGGGACGTTCCGCCAGAGCTTCTCCTCGGTCGGCTCGGACGTGATCTACGTCTCGCGGTTCCCCTGG
This sequence comes from Nocardioides sp., assembly GCA_037046605.1. GTDB lineage: Bacteria > Actinomycetota > Actinomycetes > Propionibacteriales > Nocardioidaceae > Nocardioides. The sequence continues at coordinate 2,324 of JBAOHF010000030.1, read as the reverse complement.
GTGATGATGAACGACTTCTTCCTCTACCGGAACCGGCCCCGCCTCGACCTGCGCGAAGCCGGCGAGCTCGAGCGTCGGCTGCGCGGCCGGGCCATCGTCAACCCCACGATCGGCGGGAACCAGGACCTGAAGTTCCGCTCGGAGACGATGGAAGGCATCAGCGTCGTCGGCACGACCGAAAAGCAGGTTGTCGTCGCCAGCGCGCAGCCGGCGGCCGGGCGCTTCATCTCCGAATTCGACGTCAACTACAAGAAGAACGTGTGCGTGATCGGCACCGAGGTGCGCGACGCGCTGTTCGGCACGGCCAGCCCGCTCAACCAGGAGATCAAGGTCGGCCGCGGGACGTTCCGCGTCATCGGCGTGATGGAGAAGCAGGGCGGCAGCTTCATGGGCGGCCCCAACTTCGACCGGCAGGTGTTCCTGCCCATCAGCGCCTACGTGAAGACCTTCGGCGGCGACCGGAACCGGGACGTGAACCTGGCCGTCAAGGCGCCCTCGCAGGAGGCCCTGGAGGACCTCGAGTTCGAGGTCATCGGCGAGATGCGCAAGATCCGCCAGCTGCGCCCGGCCGAGCCCGACAACTTTTCGATCAACAAGCTGGATACGCTGGTGGGCACCTTCAACAACATGATGGGTGTCGTGCTGCTGGTCGGGTTGCTGATCACGAGCATCTCGCTCTTCGTCGGCGGCGTCGGGGTGATGAACGTGATGTTCGTCTCGGTAACCGAGCGTACGCGGGAGATCGGCATCCGCAAGGCCATCGGTGCGAAGCCGCACAGTATCCTGCTGCAGTTCCTGTTCGAGGCGGCCGCGATCTGCCTGGCGGGCGGGCTGGTCGGCATCGGCATCGCGTCCGCCCTGACCGCCGTGGTCAACAAGCTGGTCATGCCGGCCAGCGTGTCGCCCGGCATCCTCGTCACGGCGGTGGTCGTCTCGGTCGCCGTCGGCGTTGTCGCGGGGTTCCTGCCCGCCTGGCGGGGAGCGCGGCTCAACCCCATCGAAGCCCTGCGCTACGAGTAGGAGCCCGGACCGATGCGCATACTCGAACTCCTGGCGATGTCGACCGCCTCGCTGCTCAGCAGCAAGCTGCGGTCGGTGCTCACGCTCGTCGGCATCGTGGCGGGCGTGGCCTCGATCATCGCGGTCATGACGGCGATTGCCGTCGTGCAGTCGACGATGGAAAAGGAGATGAGCGTCCTCGGCGCGCAGGTCTTCCAGGTGCAGAAGTGGCCGGCCGGCTTCAATTCGCCCGAGCAGCGGCGGCGGGCCATGCGCCGGCCGCCCCTGACCATGGAAGATGCCGACGCCATCCGCGAGCAGGTCGGCAGCGTCGACCTCGTGGGCGCCGAACTGTGGGAATTCGGCTACAAGGTGGAGTACGAGGGCGAGGAGACCAACCCCAACATCTCGATCGTGGGGGGCACGCCGGAGTACCCGGCCAACAACACGCATGTCGTGGGGCTGGGCCGCAACATCTCGGCGATCGACGTCCGCTCGGGACGGCCGCGTGGCGGTGATCGGCCACGCCATCGCGAAGAAGCTCTTTCCCTTCGTGGATCCGGTGGGGCGGACGGTCCGGCTGGACGGTCGCAAGTACGAGGTGATCGGCGTCTTCGACGAGAAGAAGTCGGCCTTCGGGTCGGGCTACGACAACTACGTCCTCGTCCCGGTGACGGCATTCCTGGATACCTACGGCCTGACGACCCGCGACGGCTTCCAGCGCTCGGTGAACATCACCGTGCGGGCGAAGTCGCCCGCCGTGATCGACGATGCCATCGAGGAGACCCGCGCAGGTGCCTGCGACGCGTGCGCGGCGTGCGGCCGGGCGAGGAGAACAACTTCGACTTCTTCAACAGCCAGAGCCTGATCACGCAGTTCAACACGATGACGGCGAAGGTCAAGGTTGCGGCCTTCCTGATCGGCATCGTCGCGCTGGTGGTGGCCGGCATCGGCATCATGAACATCATGCTCGTCGCGGTGACGAGCAGACCGGGAAATCGGCATCCGCAAGTCGCTGGGCGCCAATCCCACGGACATTCTGGTCCAGTTCCTCCTCGGAGGCCGTGATCCTCTGCAACCTGGGCGGGGTCGTCGGGATCCTCGTCGGCTTCGGCCTGGGCAACGTGATGACCTTCTTCACCTCTTTCGAGGCGAAGGTGCCGCTGCAGTGGGCCGTGTTCGGGCTGGTGTTCTGCTCGACGGTCGGCATCGTCTTCGGCCTCCTGCCCGCCGTGCGGGCCTCGCGGCTCAATCCGATCGACGCGCTGCGCTACGAATAGCCGGAAACCCGCCCGGGAACGCCGGCGGGCGAGCATATCCACGTA
>JBAOHF010000029.1:0-162615 GCA_037046605.1 Nocardioides sp. | reverse complement strand
AGTTCGCGGAGATCGTGCGCGGCCAGGCAGCGTCGAAGCAGCGACGTTTTGCTCTGTACGGCAGAAATCAGGTCTGCCGCCGAGGGAGCCGGATCTCTCAACGGTTGCTGTTGCCAGAGTTTTTTTAACTCGTCGTCGTTCACTTTGATTCTTCCTCTGACATCAGGCGGGAAAGTTTCCTCTTTGCGCGGTGCAACATGACGCCGACGTTGTTAGCACTGATACCCGTCGCTTCCGCCATTTGTTCGTAGGTGAAGTCCTCCAGGAAAAGCGTGACCATGCGTTTTTCAAGCGGGTCTAGTCTGTAGATCGCGGTGTAGAGATCGGCTATCCGATCATCTGTCCTGTCGTCCGGTGCCTGCTGCGATTCAACCGCGCGTGTCGAGGTCCGCGTGTTCGAAATGAACGACGCGGTCCATGCTGGATGCTCGCTTGCGGACGAACGATATGGCGGTGTTGATCGCCACCCGATAGAGCCAGGTATTGGCGAATTGATCCTCTTTGAGACTCGGCAGGCCGCGCCAGATTCTGGAGCAGAACTTCCTGATACAAATCGTCCTGGTCAGCCGAATTCCAGACGTAGACGCGGCAAACTCTGAGAAGCCTGTCTCGATTCTCAGTCACCAGTTCATGGAACTTGTGTTCGTTTGCGGGCGTCGAAGTCAATCGACGAACCTTTAGCTGACGCGTCGCTGCAAAAGGGGGAAATGATTGGCGCGATACGATTCTGCGTAAATCTGTTTGTTGAACATTTCCGCAGTAGGGTGAAGGGGTGAGCCCAATCATTTTGGGCCAATGATATTGTCTTTCACCGGAGAATAATTCGTCATCGTTTCGGCTTTCCCGACGCTGGTCAGGACCACTTTCTGGAAAACGCATCGGATGCCAAGGCCATCCTGCAAAACCGGCGAGTTCTGCAGGTGAAAATGCAGGTGCGGTTCAGAGGAGTTGCCGGAATTTCCGCACTTGCCCAGCAACTGCCCGCGTTTCACGTTGTCTCCGACCTTAACGACGATGGTTCCCAGTTTCAAATGCGCCAGCACCGAGACTTCATGTTTGCGATGCTCGATGACCACGCAGTTGCCAAGGGCAGAATACGGATTCATCGAACCAGGCATGTTGTCACGAACGCCTTCGATCACTTCGATGACAACGCCGTCCCCCGGCGCAAGCACTTCGCGACCGAATGCGTAATAGTCCTCGTTGCGAGTTCCGCCACCGCGTTGTGTCTTTCCGTCCTCGCCCATTCCCAACAAGTCCAGCGCGAAAGCGCTGATTCGGCGCATCGTGGTGATGATTGAGTTCGCGGGTATCACCACCCCAGAAAACCAGCCAGGTGCCTTTGAACGGAAGCGACAGCGGAGTCTCGTGCTTTTCCGGCGCGGGTTCCGTTGCTACGTGCGGCTTGAAGGCAACCCCCGCAATCAGACCACGAGCGTCCACCGCGAGATGCATGTCAAGCATGCCATTTTCAAACTTCGCGGGATAAACTAACCACCCGTTAACGCGCTGCGGGTCACCGAGCTTCTGAATTTTTCCCAACTGCTGCGTCATGCTTTTGAAAAACGCGGTTGATTTGTCCAGCGGCAAGGCTGTCCCCATCTCTTTATTGAAACTAGTCTGGATGCCGGCGTAATCACCAGCGTTGATCAAGTCGATGAGCTGGTTAGCCACTTTCGTAGTACGATCCGCCCCCTGTCCCGAAGCTGTGTTGGCGGAGACCACCGCTGACAGGAAAATCGCGACGATGAGCAAAAATGCGTGGCGCATATGAGAGCTTTCAAAAAGCATCCGTTAGGGTGAGCCACGTGGTGGCTTCAATGTCAGCTGATTGTCTCATTAGTCGCAGCGACGCGTCGAATTATTACGGCCGGACGGATATTTTGACCACATTTTTCGAGCAATGCTGAACACGGGCACGCTCTGTCCCCCTCAACTGCGTTGTTCGGACTTACTGGACAGGCACGACCAGCGCCCTTCAACTGACGTGTCACCCGTGGGACGATGCGGATCTGGTCGCAGGTTGCAGCAAGCTACAAAGTCCTTTCCGCCAGAAATGACGTACCAAACGCAGTCCTTTCCGGCAGCAAGGACCTACTTGAACCATTGGCCACCATTTCAGCTCTGGGGACATATGGTGAACGCGTTGAGGGGCGTCCGCGGCGTTTCCTGTGCGATTTCCGCCCAAGGGCCGGAGAGACCGGAGAAGAGTTGGTTGCCTTTCCGCTCCGTATCAGCAATTTACCGGCTGACCGCAGGAAAAACAGGTATCACCGCTTGACGGAAACTCGACTCCTGCGAGCATTACGCCCGTCCGGAGAAGAATTCTCCTGATAGGGGCCCGGGGCAGAGCCCGTCTCATCAATCCGGCGATCAGCAGGGAAGCAATACACATGACTCGTGGAAACAAGAAGCCACCCGGCGCGAAACGAAATTCGGCGGGTGCTCCTGACCTGGCCCGGATGTTGCAGGAAATGGGCATCGGTGTCCGGGGCAAAAATGAAATGACTGAACTGCCGGAATACATCGATTCCGAACTACTGGACGAGTGGCACGACGCGATCAGTGGATTGATCGGCAGTCACAGCGTTGACAAACGCCGACGGGGCGAACGCGTCAGAGGTTCACTGGAACTCCGGTCCGTGGATCGCGAAAAAGGCTGCGAAGTCGTGCTCAAATGCGGTGCCTCCACTTACAGAGCTACATGGGAGTTCGATTTGGATGGTCGCACATTCGCCGCGTCCTGCAATTGTGGCCACAAGGATCTGTGCGAACACACGTATTTTATGGCGATGAGGATCAGCCAACTGCTCAACAACCCCCGATCCGAACTGGTCACAAAGATTGTTGGCGAGGACCTGGAAGAACGAAAACTGAACGAGACGTTTTCAATGCTGCAGTCTTTGGCCCGCAATGCTCAGATGGCGGCACTGAAAATGGACGATGCTCCAGCCAGCGATAAGCCGCTCTCACGCTTTGTCTGGGACGTGCGGTTCGACCGCTACTACAAGACTGGCGCAGGTTTGCCCCTGTGTGCAGCAGGAGAAGAAAAACGGCGGCTGGACGAAGGGCAAGGAGACGACCCTGGATGCGTTTTTGAAATCCTCGCGTGAGGAATGGACGGCCGTCGATCGCCAGCTGGCTGAACTTATCAGGCAGGAGCGCTGGCAAACTCTGACCCTGGAACTCGCCGATGCTCTCCGCGTGCTCGCAGGAAGCGATCAGTTCACGCTGGATCGCGAGCCGTGCGAGCTGGAAGCGCGTCCCCTGGAAATTGTCGTCCGGGAGGTCGAAGGCGGATTGAGCCTGTCAACCTCCGCAACAGATCTCGTGGCTGCTCATGCCGAAGACAGCCAGGCTATTCTGGTCGATGCAAAACTCGGCGCTTTTGTCATGCTGCCTGAACAGCATCGAGCAATTTATTTTTCGGGGCCACCGCATTCCAGTGACATCTGCAGCCACCTCAGCCGACAGACCGGCATCATTCCGCTGGAGAAGAAAGCTGGCGCTGCTAAAAGAACTGGAACCGCTGCGGTCCTGCATGGCAGTGAATCTTCCGGAATCCATCGCTGGCAAAGATGTGCCATACGACGGACAAATGACGCTTGTTCTGCAGCTGCGTCGCAACGGCATGCTGGATGCCACGATTCAGGTACGCGATCGGAACCAGATGCTGCAATCGCCGGGCGAAGGTCTGGCCCGAATTCATGAAACGGTCGATGACAACCCTGTCCAGTATGTACGCAACCTCGCCGTCGAAGTGCAACGTGCTCGTGAACTGGCGGACGAACTAAAACTGAAACGCGCTGTCCCGATCAGTCGCTGCGGCTGGAGAATCTCGGACGCCGACGATATCAGCGGGCTGCTGTCCGATGCCGGTGTTGCCGTTGAACGCGGGGAACTCGTGGTCCTGTGGCATAAAGATTCCGTCAGTCGCTTTGATGTGATCGGGCGCCTGACAGCGAACAATGTTCGTGTCACAGTGTCACGTCAGCGCGACTGGTTTGGATTGACTGGCACCTGTAAAATCGGTGAACAGGAAATCCCGCTGAAGGATCTGCTGGCCGGCATGCATGGGCGGCCAACCAACGGCCTGATGGAAATTGCTCCCGGCAAATGGGCGGCCGTCGCCGAAGAACTCCGCGATGCATTGCGGCGACTGTCCGATGTCAGTCTCGAATCCCGGGGCAAACTGCAACTCGATGCCTCAGCGATCCCCGTCGTTTCCGCGCTGGAAGCGGCACAGATTCAGGTCGATTCGGACAAGCACTGGGACAAGTGTCTCAAACGACTGCGTGAGGCGACGGATACGGTGTACGATCCGCCCGTCGGTCTGAATGCCCAGCTCCGTGACTATCAGCTGGAAGGGTTTCGATGGCTATGCCGCCTGTCCCACTGGGGCATCGGCGGGATTCTGGCCGACGACATGGGACTCGGAAAAACCGTACAGGCGCTCGCTATGCTGCTCACGCGCGTTGAATCCGGCCCGACATTGGTCATTGCACCGACATCGCTGGGTTTCAACTGGCAGCGAGAATGCGAACGCTTCACGCCATCACTGACTCCGATCGTCTTTCGCGACATCGACCGCATGGAGCTGAAGAACCACGTTGGAGACGGTGACGTGGTGATTTGCAGCTACGGCCTGGCATTGCGTGAGGCTGAATTGCTCAAAGACATTAAATGGGGCACACTGATTCTGGACGAAGCACAGAACATCAAGAACAGCAACAGCAAGACAGCCGCTCAGATTCGTACGTTTCAAGCCGAATGGAAAGTCGCCCTCACCGGAACTCCGATGGAAAATCATCTGGGGGAACTCTGGAGCATTTTTCATACAGTCGCGCCGGGAGTCCTCGGTGCCTGGGAACAGTTTCGTAAGCGATTTGCGTCCCCGATTGAAAAGGATCGCAACAGCGACCGCCGCGAAGCACTGGCGCAGGTGATTGCACCGTTTGTGCTGCGACGATCCAAGGCCGAAGTGCTTAAGGATCTGCCGGAACGCACGGAAACTAATCTGATGGTGGATCTGTCTAAGGAAGAACGGTTGCGGTATGACCAGATGCGGCTGGCGGCCGTTTCGGAACTCGACGAAATCGGCGATGAAAGTCTGTCCCACGATCAGCGGTTCAAAGTACTGCAAATGCTGACGCGGATGCGACAGCTGTCGTGTCACATCGGACTGGTCGATGACAAATGGACCGGGTCGTCTGCAAAACTTGACGTGTTGATGGAACAACTGGAACAACTGAAGGAGCGTGGCAATCGACCATTGATTTTCAGTCAGTTTACGACGCACCTTGGTCTCATCCGCGCCGCCTGCGATAAAGCGGGGATCACCTATCAGTATCTTGACGGCCAGACCACACCCGCCCAGCGGCAGGAGCGGGTTGAAGCGTTTCAGAATGGCGAAAGTGATGCGTTCCTGATCTCATTGAAAGCCGGGGGCACCGGCCTGAACCTGACTGCGGCGGACTACGTGATTCACATGGATCCCTGGTGGAATCCGGCGGTCGAAGACCAGGCCACTGACCGAGCCCACCGGATCGGCCAGACGCGCCCCGTCATGGTTTACCGAATTATCGCCCGCGGCACGATTGAAGAGCAAATCCTGAAGATGCACGACGAAAAACGGGACCTTGTCGATGGAGTCCTGTCAGGCGCAGACGCGGCCGGTAAACTATCCACCAGAGAACTGGCCGATTTGATTCGGAGCGGGGTCGATCCTTCAGTCAGCAGAAAATCATCGTGACAGAATCAGATTCGCCTCGGATTTGAACGGACGCGGATTTCGCATGTGTCGCGGGACATGCCTCCAGCCTTTCGTTAACATACACGCGACGCGGTGTTGAGTGATGCATGTCGAGCGGAGCGGCGTCAGCCCTCCGAGTGACAGAGGCGCAACTCGGTGGGCTGACACCCACCGCTCGCCAGCTCAACTCAATCGCCGTCGCGTTAATGATAACACTCTGGTAGCAAGTCCTGCCGGAGCAAGCTCGAGGGTTTCATTGGGGACAATTTCCGGATGGCTGGAGGTTGCCTGTTTCGCCCACTATTGCTGACGCTTTATTTTCTGACACGACCGAGGTTGAGAGACCCGGACCCGAGGACTGGTCGGGCTACGCAGGCAGAACGGTTCATCAATGGCTTCATGTTTCAAATCTACCGGCGCGTCGAATTCTGCGAAACAGATATGGCGGGGATTGTACACTTCTCCAACTTCTACCGATGGATGGAGCAATGTGAGCATGAATTCTTCCGTTCGCTGGGACTGTCGATTGTGAGACATCGCGCTGACGGCTCGACGATCGGCTGGCCCCGTGTTTCATGCCAGTGCCGTTTTGAATCGCCTGCACGCTATGAAGAAGTGCTTGACGTCCTGCTGACCGTGCAGCGAATCGGTGTGAAATCGCTGACGTACGACATCGCCTTCACAAAAAATGGCCTCAGCGTGGCTCGAGGGACGCTGAAGACCGTGTGTTGTCTGATGAACCCCGGTCAACCGCTGGTCTCATTGGAAATCCCGGAAGAATACCGTTCGAAACTCGACGAGTATCAGCCGTCTGACCTGGCGAATCTTTAGCTTCGAGGACCGGAACCAGAATTCGGTTGCTCTGTTGAAGCTCGCGTTCCGGGCTGTTGCAGATTGTTAACCGCGCCTCGCTTCTGCTCCAACAAACTCAATGGCATCCCCCAAAGTTGAACCGAAGAATCTCGTTGGGCCTGGACCCTTGATCTTTGCTTCATGCAGCACGTCGTTGAGCCATACCTGGTTCGCGTTCGTGAAGCCGGAGCCGGAGTACACCTCTGCTTCTAACGAAAATCCACTCAAGACATTGAGGTTAGTCGATGGAAGCAGATCCTGAATCTGACAGTCAGCGTTATGCACGACTGCAACAACGAAATCAACCACCGGAAGTTCCAAATGGGCGCAGCGAATCTTTGGCACCACTGCTGCGGCATCACGAACGATGGTTGAGTCCTTTCGCCATTTACGAAGCTGCCAAAAAAAGCAGAGCGGCGCGTCGCGAGAAGCAGCAAGCCTGCGACTCGAAACATTGATAGATAGAACAATCCACCGCCAAGGCAAATTAAGCCCCAGAACAATCCCGAAGCGCCAACCGCACGTCGTTTCCGGAGTTTTGGTTGAATGCGATCGAAGACAGGATTCATGGCGAAAGCAGCCGCAAACGTATTGGAACCGGTTCGCTTTTAGGCGCTGAGCGACTGGATTTCGATTCGAGCTGGTACCGTTGCCAATCTCGCCGCCCGTTTTCACTAGCCAGAACCAGAGAGCAGAATTGCCTGTAGAACGATCCGTCCCCTGCAAGAAAACGCAATCAGAGAGGGAGAATACAAATGAGTATGCTGAATTCTCGCACTTATTTGAAGCGCAGGGCGAAAGCAGCAGCGGAAGAATGAGTCGATCGGGACCAGAGCACAGCCAGTCATGGGAGTGTGTGAGCAGCTTTCTACACGTTGATCCCGGATCAGGGGAACATGCACCCAAACATCGCGCAGCAACGGGAAACTCTATGTCTGGGGTACAGCGGCTGTTATAATCCTGCCGTAAATCGAGCGGCAATTGGCTCGCACCGCGGCCGCTCATTGACGGAGCAGGACAACTCAAGGTGTCCGGTGAATTCTTATTTGCCACTCGTCGAAAAAAAGAGTCATCCGTATGCCCAGTCCGTTTCCTGGCTTTGACCCGTTCCTCGAATCACCAGCATTCTGGTCAGATTTCCACGCCAGATTTATCAACTATTGGTGCGAAGCAATCTCAGACGCGTTGCCCGGGGAGTACGAAGCGGGATTGGGCGAGCGGGTGTATTTGATCGAACATGATCCCGACAGTCGCAAGCTGGTGTTTCCGGATGTCGCTGTAACACGAGCCCACGACACTGCTCTGCGATCCGGTGATGCCGCTGTCGCAACGTTGGAGCCTGTGACAATTCCACTGACAATTCTACAGGGGCCCAGAGAAACTTTTATCGAAATCATTCACCGGGCGGATCGAAGTCTGGTGACGTCTCTGGAACTCCTGTCTCCGGCAAACAAGCATCAGCCGGGTCGCACGGAATATCTTGCCAAACGTAACGCGCTTCTATATCAGAGCGTCCACCTTGTCGAACTGGATCTGCTGCGCGGTGGCCAGCGTTTGCCGCTGGCCGAACCATTGCCGCCCGGTGATGGCTTCTACCTGGTCTCGCGGGCCGAGCAACGCCCTGATTGCCAGGTCTACGCATGGCCGTTGTCGCACCCCTTGCCAACGCTGCCCGTGCCGCTGCGTGCTCCGGACCCGGATCTCCTGATCGATCTGCGACAAGTTTTCAATACAACCTATGAACGTGGTCGCTTCTACCGTCGCATCGGTTACGGTGGTCCACTGCCGTCTCATCTTCAAGGCGCGGAACAACAATGGGCCGCTGAACTGATTCAGTCCGCGCAGGACGCGGCTGCCGCTGAATCGTCTGTTAAGGCGACCGGCAGATGAAAAAACACCTTGGCCGGTAGTGGACGAGGCAACGAGTCCCTGCGTTTTTGGACTCGTCGCCTCGTCCACTACGGGAGATGCATTCTGGCTGCTCGTCGATACGGTAAAATTCTCTGAACTACGACGACAATCCCAACCTTGTCGAATTACTTACCCAAAAAGATGAAAACACCATGCCACTTGTCCTCCACATGCACAACATCAGTCGCGCTTTTGAAACACCGCGCGGCACGCTCACAATTCTTCAGGACGTCAATCTGCGTGTGATGTCCGGTGACGCGGTCGCGATTCGCGGCCCTTCCGGCTGCGGCAAGAGCACACTGCTGTATCTGGCGGGAACCCTGGATCAGCCGACATCGGGGCTGATTGAGATCCTCAGCGAAAACCCCTGGAGACTCAGCTCCAGTCGATTGGCCTCATTCCGCAATCAGCATATCGGATTTATCTTTCAGGATCACCAGCTTCTGCCGCAATGCAGCGTCCTCGAAAACGTGTTGCTGCCGACTCTGGCCGGGTTCGGCTCGGATGGTAATGTTCGACAGCGTGCCCATGCGTTGCTGGAACGAGTGGGCTTAAAGGATCGGCTGCACCATCGTCCCGGACGGCTGTCCGGCGGCGAACGCCAGCGCGTCGCCGTCTGCCGTGCCCTGATCCATCAGCCATCGCTGCTGCTGGCCGATGAACCAACCGGAAATCTTGATCCGGTCACTGCCGAAGAGATCGGAAATCTGCTGCTGGAAGTTGCTGCCGAACACGACACGGCGTTGCTGTGCGTCACGCACAGCGACACCCTCGCCGCTGCGTTTCCGCATTCAGTCACGCTGAATCACGGCAACCTGACTTTCAATGAGGCCCTGGCCCAACACCAGGGCTGAGTCTGGCTGCAGATAACAAATTGCCGTCGCAACGAAGGGCTTCCCTGCAGGTGCACTCGTTTCCGTTAATTGGAAGTAATAGATCGGAGCGGGCGATGCGATTGGCTACGGAGCAGCTGAGGAAGGTAGTCCAGGGCGCAAGCCCTGGGAAGTGCATCGAACAGGATTGTGAAGCCACGGTAGCAGCGACGTAACACGGGCCCAGATAGAAAATCAACGCCGCTGCTCCGCAGCTTTTGCATACCGAGGCCACGATGACCTGCGGTTTCACCGCAGGCTACCGACCACCGCAGCTCCGCAGCGAATCGCAGAGGGACCATCATTCCACGGACGCACCCTGCCAGACTAAGAAAATACTGCGATTCCGGCCAAGAGGGCCGACACCAGCGAGGGTGTCTCGGACCTTCGAGTAAATGGCTTGTTCCGCTGCCGCTGCCGCTGCATAACCTGCTGGCATCACTTCTTCAACTTGCCAGTCTGCCTTACGCAGGCCAGTAAACAGCAATCTTCTTCTTCAGGAACTCGACACTGCGTTCAAGCTGATCCATCCCATCGACGCCGTCTTCGATACTGATCCAGCTGTCGAAGCCCACACGTTTCAGTTCCGTGAAGATCGCATCGTAGTCGTTGAGACCCTTGCCGATTTCACCATGGCTCAGGCGCTTCGCATATCCTGTGGCTCCGCCTTCTTCGCGGCGGAGGTCTTCCAGAGTTCCCTCTTTCAGATAGCGGTCGCTGGCGTGCATCGTCACCACGCGACTGGATACCCGCTTGAGCAATTCAATCGGATCTTCACCTGCAAGATACGTGTTGCTGGGGTCGTAGTTGACACCAAAATTCGGATGATGAATGCGATCGACCAGCTTGCAGAAGATGTCCATCTTCTGAGCGAACTCCGGGTACTCCCAGAAATCATCCTTGTAGTGATTCTCGATGATCAGCGTGATGCCGCGTTCTTTGGCATATGGCAAACAGGCTTCGATCGATTCGGCGGCCAGTCGGACGCCTTCATCCACACTCAGCTCAGGACGCCGCTGTCCGCTCAGGACTCGGCAGTAGTTTCCGCCCAGCGCATGCGTCATGTCGATCCAGCGTTTCTGTTTCGCGATTTCACGGTCCCGAAATGCAGCGTCGGGATGCGTAAAATCGGGTGAACAGCACATCATCGGAATGGTCTTACCGGTGTCTTCGACTTCCTTACGAAATCGCGGCCAGTTGGCTTCGTCCGCCATCTCAAGGAATCCGGCGTACCATTCAAGTCCCTGAACATCGAGTGTGGCTGCGAGCGCAATCCACTCGGAGACCTTCATCGATCCTTCTTTGCAAAGCGCCTGCATGAAGGCTTTGGGGAACACAGCGAGCTTCGGCATCTTCTTCTTTCAGCTGATTATTCGGGTTTGAGAACGGACTTGACGACTTCGCCCTTGTGCATCTTTTCAAAGGCTTCGTGCCATTCTGCGATCGGCCAGACTCCGCCGATAATCGGCTTGACGTTCAACTGACCACTGGAAAGGAGTGCGATCACGCGTTCCCAGATCGGCCAGTTGTGGCTGAAGCTGCCCTGCAGCGTTACGTTCTTCTGGACGAGCGGATCGATGTTGAAGCCCAGGGGCTGCGGCCCCCAGCCGACCTTGGAAATCCAGCCCGCCGGACGCACGATGTCGATCGCAATCTTGAGCGTGATACTGGCTCCCGCCGCATCAATCACCCCGTCGCATCCAAGTCCATCGCGTTGCAGTGCCCACGGTTTAGGGTCGCCAATGATTCCCTCGCAGCCGTACTGTTTCGCGATTTCCAGTCGATGCCTGTCCGCTTCCAGACCAACCAGTGCCACCTGAGCACCACAAAGGCGAGCCATCGCGGCGCACAGAATGCCGATCGTGCCCGGTCCGAGGACCACGATGCGATCTCCCGGTTCAATCCGCGCATTTCGGACGACCGCGTTGTAAGCCACACAGCACGGTTCCGTCAGACACGCATGTTCAAACGGCAGAGCATCGGGCACCGCATGCAGGATCCGCGATGGCACTCGCACGTATTTGGTCATGGCTCCATTGACGCCGTAGCCGAATCCCTTGCGCGTCGGATCGAGGTTATAGAGTCCGCGGCGCGACATGGGATTTCGCTGATCAATAATCGCGGCCGTCTCACTCACAACGCGATCACCTTCTTTCCAGCCATCGACGTTGCTGCCGAGTTCGACGATGCGTCCACCGAATTCATGTCCGAGCACAACCGGATAGTTGACGGGCCACGAATGATCGGCTGTCCATTGATGCAGGTCGCTGCCGCAGACACCGACATTCGCCACTTCCAGCAGGACATCATCGGCACCGATCGTGGGTCGCTCGATCTCACGGATTTCGACACAACCTTTTTCAGGAGCGTAGTTAACAACAGCGGCTGATTTCATAGGGGTGCTTCTTCGAAGAAATTCAACGGGCAAAATTGCCCACCAGACTTAAACAGGGAATCGCCAGTTATGTCTTTGGACCAGACGACTGAGCATGCACGGCATCACAAATCAGGCGCAGCGACGATTCAAGGTCACCATCGGCCGTCTTAAAAGAATCTGCATCAATCGTCAGCGGTGCGCCCAGCACAACGAGCGGGGCTCCATAGGCAGGGCACTGGATCGCCTGCTCCAGACTCAGACCACCCACGGCCTGCACGGGAATCTTCACCGCCTGACAGACTTCGCGAAGCTGGTCGAGCGGGCTGGGCATGCGGTTTCCACGAGCCGCGATGCCACGTCGTTCGTCATAGCCAATGTGATGAATGACATAATCGCAGCCAAGATCTTCGAGCCATTTCGCGCCGGCAACCATGTCCGGACAGACCATGTTATCGCCCATCACCTTGACGCCATGATCGCGACCCGCTTTGACGACACAGCGGATCGTTTCTTCGTGAGCACGCGCCATGACGACGACATGCGTGGCACCGGCTCCGGCCATCATTTCTGCTTCGAGATACCCGCCATCCATCGTCTTGAGGTCAGCGACGATCGGGACGCCCGGAAATTCGCTCCGCAACGCCCGCACGCCATGCAATCCTTCTGCCAGAATCAGTGGCGTTCCGGCTTCCAGCCAATCGACACCCGCGCCATCGCCATGTGCGCTGTTTCCAACGCCTCTTTGATATTGGTGAGATCCAGTGAAATCTGAACAATCGGCTTCATAATGCCCTGAGTTTTCTTCTCAAAGTGTGATTGTAAAAACCGCCGGAAGTTTAGGTCCAGGGGGGGTTCCCGTCCAGGATCCGGCCCGTAGTATCCGCCGTGAGAACGTCGCCCCCGGAATGGCCAATACGGGCAATTCGTTCGGGCGGCAGCGTGAGACACGCGTTACCTACAGATCACGACCAGCGCCGTGATATTGTCCCGCGAGCCACCCTCAAGTGCCGCATTGACCAGTATTTCAGCCAGCTTCTGAGGGTCGTCGTGCGACTTCATGAGTTGCGCGATCTCGCTGTCTTCCAGGCCATCGGTCAGTCCATCACTGCACAGCAGATACCGATCACCGGGTTTGGGCGTCACTTCAATCGCAGCTCCACCGCTGGCTCCATCACGGCTGCCGAGATACTTGTAGAGCACATTGCGGTAACGATGCGTTTTTGCTTCCTCGGCCGAAATCGTACCCGCGTCCATTAAGGCCTGAGTGAGCGAGTGATCCACGGTCAGCTGTTTCAGCTTGCCGCCGCGAAACTGATACGCGCGGCTGTCACCCACCCCGGTGAAGAAAAACCGCTCATGCACCCGCGTCATCATGACAACAGTCGTGCCCATATTCCGCATTCCGGGGTCCAGCTCACTGAGCGCAATGATCTCGGAATTTGCTTCTGCGACAGATTTCTCCAGTGCCTCATTGACGGTTTTGCTGTCGGCTTTTTCGAAATCCAGCAGCTTCTCCAGCCAGCGCGGGATCAGTTCGATCGCCAGCGCACTTGCTCTCTCACCGGCACTCTGGCCACCCATCCCATCCGCCACAATCGCATACCGCTGCTTGCCGTCCACGAAGCAACTGTCTTCGTTATTGTCCCGATAGTTACCTGTGATACTGACATGACCGATTTGAAACGCAACCATTGACACTTCCAGAGCTCACGTGATGGTCGATTGACGAATGTACCCCTGCAGATTCTGATTGTGGTCATCGACCGCCATTCTCTGCACTTTATAGATCGGGATTTCTTTCAATCCATGCCAGATTGTTTCGGTATCTGCCCGCAAACGCAACAGAGCAGGGGATTTCCCCCTGTCGTTTGCAAAACAGCGTACTCACAGGACAGATCCGTGACAAAGCGTTTCCACCACATTTGCCAGACCGAGTGTGGTGGATGATATCAGGAGTTCTCCGGCTTCGAATCCGGCCGACGCACCCAGCATCCGGCCCTGACCTTCGACGAGTCGGAAGACACGATCTTTGTCCGGCGGAAACTGTGTCTGATAGGCACGAATGGAGGCCAGCTTGCTGGCCAGTGTCGCGGAGATGTCCGACACGAAGGCACCGCCCCCTGCCGGGTGATTGAGCGTCTGCAGGCCGAGCGGATACCAGATCTGCTTTTGAATGCGATGCACCGGCAGGCCATCAAACGCTTCATCCCACTTGGACAGCCGCGAGTAAAACACGGCCGCACCGGCTTGGAGCGACCCGCGGCGTGCTCGGGTGAGCAGATCTGCCGGGTGGCTTCGACGCCATCCATCTCCGGCATCCGGATGTCCATCAAGACCACATCCGGCTCGAGCTCGTCGGCAGCTCGAATGGCTGCGGCACCGTCGGCGGCTTGGCCGATGACCCGGATGCCCGGTTGGGCATCCAGGATCACCGAGACCCCCGCGCGGAAGAGTTCCTGGTCATCGACGAGCAGCACCCCGATGTCGGCACCACCAGCGGCCGGGCGGCCCCCACTCATCCGGCGGCCCGCATCGGCATCCACGCGGTCGCGGTGTAGGTCATGCCCACGCCGGGCTCTTGCCGACGGCGTACGTCGAGGCGCCCGCCCACGGCTTCCAGTCGCGACCGCATCCCGGCCAGCCCGAGGCCGGGCTCCTCCACGGCCACGGCGTCGGCCGCCTCCACCTCTGCCTGGATCGGCATGGTCTCCTCGATAGCCGGCGAGTCCGCGATCACGTTGCGAACCTCCAGCCGCAGGTCGCCCTCCCAATGCTGCTCCACCCACACCGGCCCGCCGCGGGTGCCGTGCTTGAGAGCGTTGGTGAGCATCTCCTGAAGCACTCGATAAGCCACCGACTCCAACTCCGGAGGCAACGGCTGGGGCTGGCCTTCGATGGTGGAGCGCACGTCGTTCCCCGCGCTGCGTACCCCTTCGACGAGTCGGTCGAGGCTGATCGTGGTCGCCTGGGTGGAGACCGTGGCGCCGTCCTGGGTGCGGCCGAGCACCTCGCGCACGTCCTGGAGGGACTGCCGAGCGGAGGTGGCGATGTTGGTCAGCACCTGGTCGCGGCCGGCCAGGTCGCGTTTGGGCAGATACTGCGCGGACTCAGCCTGAGCGAGGATCACGGCAAGGGAGTGTCCGACGACGTCGTGGACATCACGAGCGAGCCGAGCCTGGCTCTCCTTGAGCTCGGCAACCTCCTTGGCTTGGGCTTCGCGGTGTTGCGACTCCACGTGCGCCTGCTGAAAGACCGCGCGCTGTACCTCCGCCGCGCGCTGGCCGCGCTGGCTGCGCAGCGAGAAGCCCAACAACCATGGGGCGATGAGAAGGAAGAGCCACGCCATCAGCGCGAACAGAAGCGTCTGGAGCGGTGGGATACCAGTCCCAACGGCGTAGCGTGCCCATCCGAAAGGGTTTCCCACTCCGTTGGACTCCTCGGTCACCACACCCATCGCAGTGCCTGCCGAATCGACGACCATCGAGGTCACGCTGCCGTAGGCGTAGCGAGCGCCGAGCACCGCCGCTGCCACCACGAAGAGCATCGAGGCCGCGATCGACACGGCACTGCTCCACAACACCGCCGTCGAGCCGTAGCGGGCACAGCCGAAGGACACCAGCGCGCAGACGAGGGCACCGGCGAGAGGTGGCGGAAAGCCGCCGAGTAAGGCCAGGAAGCCGCACACCCACACCAGCCCGAGGGCGATCCCGGGCTGCCTGCGCCACAGCACCGAGGCGGCCAGCAGCGAACAGGCGAGCAGGAGCGTTCCGATCGAGCGGCCGCCGAAGAACAAGCCGTACGGCGCTCCCCACCACGTTGTCGCGCCGCGAAGCATCAGGCTGAGCAGCACGAGGGAGCCGCTCACCAGCTCGGGCCACCAACTCGCCAGATCCTGGCGTGTGAAGGGTGGGTGCGCCGACCACCAGGCCGGCTGCCGGCTGTTGGGGTCCGCTGCTGCCGACGGGGTACGCCGATAGACATCGCTCACGTGGATCATCCTTCCCGATCTGCGGTCATCAGGGGCCCGACAAGGTGCCGCTGCCCACGAGATCAGCGTCGGCTGAGCGGTGACGGAGCACCATCCGTCTCAGGTGCCACGCCACGGGACCTGAGTGCCGGGCGCCTGGCCAGGAGTTGCGCTCGGGTCAACTCCAGTCGGGTCAACTCCAGTCGCCGGGCTCGCGCCTCAGGTTCTTGAGATCACCGCGGCGACGCTTCTGCTCCAGTCGACGGCGTTGAGCACTGGGGCCGGGCTTGGTGGCGCGCCGCTTCGGCGGCGGTGGCGCGAGCGCGGCACGCAAGAGGTGCGCGAGTCGGTCCCGGGCGGCCATCCGGTTGCGTAGTTGGGACCGGTGATCGCTTGCGACGATCACCAGACGACCGTCGATCAGCCGATCCCCGAAATGGCGCAACGCGCGGGCCCTTTGGGTCTCGTTGAGTGCGACGGTCGCGGTCAGGTCGAGGCTGAGCTCGACCTTGCTGTCGCTGGTGTTCACCGACTGTCCGCCCGGGCCCGAGGAGCGGGAGAAGCGCTCCTGCAGGTCGGCCACCGGCACGCTGAGGCCGGTGCTCACGCCCGGTCCGGGCGGCACCCACAGATCCTGGGACGGGTCGGCCATATCGCACAGTCTCGCCCACACCGGGTGTCAACGTCGCGCCGTTTAGCTGAGCCGGAGTGGCTACGCGCAGCTGCGAACCTGATCGATCACGAAGGTCTGCGCCTCGGCGTGCCGCAAGATCAGTTGCAGGCTGTGGTCCCCGGTGGGAAGCGCCAACCGGGTCAGTTCCACCTCTTCCTTGGCGGCAGCTTTCGCGAGGTACTCCACGCTGCCCCCCAGGGGCTCCTCATAAACCGTGGCGAAGTGCTGGGGGAGCCGGGTCGGCGCGGTTCCGTCCACTGCTCCGTGCGAGTCGGCTGAGGTGAGCACGGGTGAGATCGCCACCACCCCGCATGGCGCGGGAAGGATCTCCGGCAGCGCGCTGAACATCACCGAGTTGCCCATCGAGGAGGCCAGCAGCACGATCCGGGACGCTCCATGCGAGGTGGCCCAGTCGCTGGCGGTTTGCAGATCCCCCGGCTCCTTGGACAGGTTCTCCTCTCCTGGAGAAGAGCCGCGGCCGCGTCTGTCGAAGAGCACCACTTGGACCCCGGCCTCGGAGGCGAGCCGCTCGGCGAAGGGGAGCCACTGGCAGATCCGCTGGCCGGCGCCTTGGCGCAACAGCACCGCCGTACGCGCGTCGTCGACGCCGACCACCGCGCCGCCCAGCCGGGTGCCGTCCTCGGCGGTGAGCACGATCCGCCGCGCGGAGTCGGGCACCTCGATGTCGGCTGGGTTGCACTGGTCGGCCAGGCTGCTGTCGGGTGCGACGGTGCGATGCCGCTCTCGGTACGCCGCGTAGCGGGGCCACACGAGCAGCCAGCCGATCAGCGCGCAACCGAGCAGGAACGTCAGCGCGGTCAGCAGGCCTCGCCGGCCGACCGCGATCATCGGCTCCACTCGATCGCCGGACAGGTGTCCATCACCATCGGCACCCCTGCCGCCGTGGCGCGACCGAACGCCTCGTGGTCGATCACCCCGAGCTGCAGCCACACCCCACGAGCGCCGATCGCGATCGCCTCGTCGACGAACGCACCGGCCGCCTCGGAGCGGCGGAACACATCGACCACGTCGACCTGCCCGGGAACCTCGCGAAGCGAGGCGTAGCCCTGCTCGCCGAGCACCATCGGAGCGGTCGGGTGGATCGGGATGATCCGCTTGCCGCGTTGCTGCAGCAGGGCCGCGATCCGGTACGCCGTGCGGGATGGGTCCCCGGACAAGCCCACCACCGCCCAGGTTTCGGTCTCGTCCAAGAGCTGCCGGATCACCTCGGGCTGCTGCCACGCCACGCTCATGTCGCGAACCTACGCCAGCCGTCCGCCCCCGTGAGCGCCCTGCAGTGGGGCTTCACGAGGTCTGCACAGTCAGTCCTCGATGCCCGAGGGGGTGCACAACCGCTTCGGGATCCCGGAGGTGTCGTCCTCGATGATGTGTTGGAAGAGCTCCGGTGCCCGCTCGGGGTCCCAACGGACCGAGAGGTCCGCAATCGGCACTCCGCAGGTCATCCCGGAAGAGCCGGTGACCCGGGTCATCGCCCAGCCGAACTTCGCCAGGGCGATCGGTCCGGTGCCCTTGCCGATGCGCAGGGCATCGGAGCCCGCCCGGGCCAGCGAGACGTAGCGCACCGGGTTCAGCACCGACCACGGCGACGCGGCCTTCTTGCCGACCGCGGCCACGACCTCGCGTTGGTGCTTGGCCCGGTCGATGTCGCCCAGACCCGAGGTGTGCCGGGAGCGTGCGAAGGCGAGTGCGGTGGCGCCGTCGGCCTGCTGGCAGCCCTTCTTGATGTCCAGATTGGCCAGCGGGTCCTTCATCCGCTCCGTGGGGCAGATCTCGATGCCACCTACGGCGTCGACCACCGAAACCACTCCGCCCATGCCGATCTCGACGTACTCGTCGATCCGGATGCCGGTGCTCTGCTCCAGCGTCTTCACCAACAGCTTGGGACCACCCCAGGCATAGGCCGCGTTGATCTTGCTGGTGCCGTGGCCGGGGATCTCGACCTGCGAGTCGCGCGGGATCGAGACGAGCAGGTTCGGGCCGGAGCCGACGTGCAGCAGCATGATCGTGTCGGTACGCCGGCCCGCGGCGTTGCCGGTGCCGAGCTCGCGCCGTTCCGCGGCCGACAGCCCGGCTCGCGAGTCGCTGCCGACCAGGAGGTAGGTCGTGCCCGGCTGGGACCCCGGCCGGTCGCCTGACGGTTCGAAGCCCACCTTGTCGATGGCGTTCCAGGCCCAGATCGGCACCGCGAGCAGGAAGACCAGCCACGCCAGCACGAGCAGTTTGAGGAAGCCGAAGCGGAATCGGCGTCGCCTTGGCCGCAGGTCCGGCTCGGGGGCGGTTGCCGGTGGCCGCGGCGGGACCCCACCACCACTGGGCGAGGGTCCTCCCGGCGGTAGCTCCCGGGACTGCACCGGCATGATCCGGGTGTGCTCGGGGGGAGGCGTCGGACGCGGAGCATCCTCGAAGGGGAAGTCTGCGGAGCCCGGGCGTTCAGCGGTGGGGCGGGGTGCGGCCTGCTCCCCGGATCCATAGAGCCAGTCCCAGTCCGCCGACCCTTCTTCGGGTGGGCGATCGCCGGGACGTCCTGTCTCTGCCATGCGGGCCACGGTAGTCGGCGCGTCGCGAACGGGTGTAACGCATGTGATTGGTGATACTGGACCGACTGCTTCTGCACCTTCCCCGGCAGAGAGGCGAACCATGCCGACCGCACCTTCCCCTGCGGACGTGAGGCCCGCGACACAAGCGCCCGACGAGAGCGCCCCCTGGCTGGCCGCACGCCGAAGTGCCGACGACCGCGCCGAAAGCGTGCGCTGGCGGCGCGCCGTCACCTTGATGCTGATGACCCTGGTCCTTCCCGGCTCGGCGCAACTCGTCGCAGGCAACCGCCGGGTCGGCCGCTGGGTGTTGCGGATCTGGGCCGCCTCGGTTCTCCTCGTACTGCTGGTGGTGGGGCTCTCGATGCTCAACCACGGTGTGGTCTTCTGGATGGCCAGCAACACCTACCTGCTGGGCTTCGCGCGGATCCTGCTGATCGCCCTGGCGATCGCTTGGGCGCTGCTGCTCGTCGACGCCTGGCGGTTGGGGGAGCCGCTCTCACTGCGTCGCAACCACCGGCTCGCGGCTGCTGGGCTGAACGGCCTCATCTGCCTGGGCCTGGCCGCGGTGCTCTTGTTCTCCGCGCACCTGGTCGCGATCCAACGCTCGCTGATCATTTCGCTGTCCGGTGACGGGATCGTGACGGGTGCTCACGACGGCCGGTTCAACGTGTTGCTGCTCGGTGGCGATGCGGGAGTCGGCCGGTGGGGTCTGCGTCCGGACTCGATCACACTGGCCAGCATCGACGCGCGTACCGGGCGCACGGTGCTCATCGGATTGCCTCGCAACATGGCCAACGTGCCGTTCGCCAAGGGGTCGGTGATGCACAAGCAGTTCCCACACGGCTTCCGCTGCGACGACTGCTACCTCAACGCGATCAGCACCTGGGCCGAGGACCACAAGCAGTTGTTCGGCAAGTCCAAGCACCCCGGAGTCGATGCCACGATCTCGGCGGTCGAGGGGGTCACCGGGCTGGAGGTCAACTACTGGGCGATGGTCAACCTGCGCGGCTTCCAGGACCTGGTCGATGCCATGGGCGGAGTCGTGCTCAACGTGCGGTCCCCGATTCCGGTGGGGGGTCTCGGCGACGACGTGACCGGTTACATCAAGCCGGGCAAGCGGCGGCTCAACGGTCATGACGCACTCTGGTTCGCCCGCGCTCGCGAGGGCTCGGACGACTACTCGCGGATGGCGCGGCAAAAGTGCGTGCTCAACGCCATCGTGACCCAGATCAGCCCGCAGACGGCCGTGCGCAACTTCTCCAAGCTGGCGAAGGCGAGTTCGCAGCTGATCGCCACGAACCTGCCGGCCGGCGAGTTCGACCGGTTCATGAGCCTGGCCCTGAAGGCCAAGCAGGAGCCGATCTCCACGCTCAGCCTGGTGCCTCCTCTGGTCAACACCGGCAACCCGGACTTCGCGCTGATCCGGGACAAGGTCGCCAGCACCATCGATCATGCCGAGGCGAAGTCCGACTCCTCCAAGTCCGCCACCGCGGGCAAGGGCAAGGCGAAGGCCAAGCGAAGCTCGGGGAGCCTGACGGGTGGATCGCTGGGTTCTTTGTCCGACGGGTACGCCGCCAACCAGTCGGAGAATCTGGCCTCGGCCTGCTGACGTCGTACCCTGCCGAAATGCCTGCCAAGCCCGACAGCGAGATCCAGCGTGTCCTGGTGATCGCGGCCCACCCCGACGACGCAGACTTCGGCGTCTCCGGGACCATCGCGTCCTGGTGTCGTGCCGGTCTCGAGGTGACTCTGTTGTGCGTCACTCGAGGCGAGCAGGGGGCGCCGGCAGACGCCGACCTCGACGCTGTCCCGGCGGTGCGTGAAGCCGAGCAGCGCGCGGCCAGCGCGCAACTCGGCTGCACCGATGTCCGGTTCCTCGATGGCTTCCGCGACGGCTGGGTCGAGCCGACCTTCGAGTTGCAGCGAGAGATCGTCCGGGTGATCCGCGAGGTGCGGCCTCAGCGCGTGGTCTGCCAGTCGCCGGAGCGGTGGTACGACCGGATCCAGGCCAGCCATCCCGACCACCTCGCCGCGGGAGAGGCCGCGGTTCGGGCGTCGTACCCGGCTGCGGAGAATCCGCACGCCTTCCCCGAGCTCGACCTGCCCCACTGGCACGTCGGGGAGATCTGGCTCTACGCCCACCCCGAGGCCGACCACGTCGTCGACATCACCGACACCTTTGCGGCCAAACTCGCCGCATTGCGCGCTCACGTGTCCCAGACCGCGCATCGAGACGACCTCGAGGAGTTCCTCAAGATCCGCTCGGAGATCACCGCCCAGGCGTTCAACCTGCCCGAGGGCCGCCTCGCCGAGCAGTTCAAGGTGCTGCCACTCAACTGACCGGCCGAGGACTCGGGACTGAGGCCGCTCGCACCCTAGGGTGGACGCGTGCCCAGCCCAGACTCGCAGCGCATCGTCGCGGTCGTGGTCACCTTCAATCGGCTCGACCTTCTCCAGGGCCTAGTGGCAGCTCTGACCCAGGAGCCCAAGCTGACCTCGGTCGTGGTGGTCGACAACGCCTCCACCGACGGCACCGGCGCCTGGCTGGCCGAGCGGGCGGCGGTTTCGAGCGGCGTCCCGGTCGATGTCGTGTTGTTGTCGGACAACACCGGAGGCGCCGGCGGCTTCAAAGCCGGCATGGAGCGTGCCGTGGAGTTGGCCGCCGACCTGGTCTGGCTGATGGACGACGACGGCCTCCCCGAGCCGGGCTGCCTCGACCTGCTCCTGGAGTATCGCGACCGGCTGGACTTCTGGGGGCCCGTGGTGGTCGACCGGGCAGACCCGGAGCGGCTGGTTTTCCCGATCCGGCTCCCTGGTGGCGCGCGCACCGTACGCCGGCTCCCCGACGTCGCGGCGGCCGCCCGCACCTCCGGCGATCCCGGGATTCTCGAAGATGTGGTGATCCCGTTCAATGGCGTCCTGGTCACCGCCGACCTGATCGGAAGGATCGGCACCGTCCGCGCGGACTACTTCATCTGGGGCGACGACCACGAATACCGCCTGCGCGCGGAGAAGTCCGGCGCGCGGATCGCCACCGTGGTCGGTGCCAAGGTGTTGCATCCCACCGTGGGTGAGCTGGGCACGCCGATGGCATTCGGCAAGACCACCTACAACCACAGTCCGAGCGACCTCAAGCACTACTGCATGGCGCGCAACAACCTGCTCAACCTGCGCGACTACAACGGCTGGCCGCACGCGCTCGCGTTCGTCGCCAAGACCGTCTGGTTCTACACCTTCACCCGGCCCGATCCAGCCCGGCTGCGGCTCTCCTTCCAGGCGATGCGGGCCGGCCTGCGCGGTGACTTCACCGGTCATCGCAGGTTCCTCGGTGGGGGAGGATCGTGATGACCGAAGCGGCGAGCACACCCGTCGCCGAGCGCGTCGCCGTCGCGGTGGTGACCTACAACCGTGCCCACTTGCTGCCGCTGATGCTCGACGGCTTGGCAGCACAGACTCGGCGCCCGGACGCGGTGATCGTGATCGACAACGCCAGCACCGACCAGACGCCCGAGATCCTGGCGGCCCGCGCGGATCTGCCGCTGCAGGTGGTGCGGCTGGCGGAGAACACCGGTGGTTCGGGTGGCTTCCACGAGGGCATGCGGCTGGCTTACGAACAGGGCTTCGACCGGGTCTGGCTGATGGACGACGACGTGGTGCCGGCACCCGATTGCTTGCGGGTGATGCTCGGTTACGACCTGCCCTGCCTGATGGCTACCCGGGAGGACCGTCAGGGCGTGCTGATGGAGTTGAGCGCCACCGAATTCGATCTGCGCACGCCGTGGCTGCCCAAACCGAAGCGAGCAAGTGTCGCCTCGAGCTTCGAGACCCGCGCCGACATGCCCGAGTTGGTCGGACTCGACGTGGTCGCCTTCGAAGGCTTCCTGGTGCAACGCCGGGTGATCGAGGCGATCGGATTGCCGGATCGCAGCTTCTTCATCTTCTACGACGATGCCGACTTCGCCTTGCGTGCCCGCCGTGCCGGCTTCCCGATCTACGCCGTACGCGACGCGCTGATCGTGCGACAGATCGACTTCAGCCAGCAACACGACCTGTCCTCATGGAAGGGCCGGTTCATGTACCGCAACCTCTTCGTCGTGCACTTCCGTTACGGCGAGAACGCCCTGGTCCGCGCCAAGCCCTATGCGATCACCGCCGCCGTGGTCGCCTTGTCACCGGTTCGCGGCGGTCGCCGCGAGGCGGCAAACGTGATTCGTGCCATAAGGGAGGCCCGCGGCATGCGGGCGATGCCCGCTCCCGGGCCCCCGGCTGGCTAGACTCGATCAGTCCCACTCACTCCCCGGTGGCGCCGTTCGCGCCCACACCGGTGCGATCGCAGGAGCCAGATGACTTCGCTCGATCCCTCAGCGCCCGAACCCGCTGCTCCCGATCTCGCTGCTCCCGATCTCGTCGTCGTCGGTTCCGGCTTCTTCGGTCTCACCGTTGCCGAGCGCTGCGCCAACGAACTGGGGCTGCGCGTGCTGGTGCTCGAGCGTCGCGCGCACATCGGCGGCAACGCCTACTCGGAGAAGGAGCCCACCACGGGCATCGAGGTGCACGTGTACGGCGCCCACCTCTTCCACACCTCCAACCAGCGCGTGTGGGACTACGTCAACCGATTCACCGACCTTCACCAACTACCAGCACCGGGTGTTTGCGAAGTACCGCGACCAGGTCTATTCGTTCCCGATGAATCTGGGGCTGATCAACCAGTTCTTCGGCAAGTCCCACACTCCCGACGAAGCCCGTGCGCTGATCGCCGAGCAGGCCAGCGAGATCGCCACCGAGGACGCCACGAACCTCGAAGAGAAGGCGATCAGCCTCATCGGTCGACCGCTCTACGAAGCCTTCGTCAAGGGCTACACCGCCAAGCAGTGGCAGACCGACCCCACCGAGTTGAGCCCGGACATCATCACCCGGCTACCGGTGCGCTACACCTTCGACAACCGCTACTTCAACGACACCTGGGAGGGCCTGCCCACCGATGGCTACACGGCCTGGTTGGAGCGGATGGCCGACCACCCCAACATCGAGGTTCGGCTCAACACCGACTACCTCGCGGTCGCCGAGGAGTTCAAGGGCAAGGTGCCGGTCGTCTACACCGGCCCGATCGATCGAGTACTTCGGCAACAGTGAGGGACGCCTCTCCTGGCGGACCGTCGATCTGGAGGCCAGTGTGCTCGATGTCGACGACTTCCAGGGCACCTCGGTGATGAACTACAACGACGGTGACGTGCCGTTCACCCGGATCCACGAGTTCAAGCACTTCCACCCCGAGCGCACCCATCTGCCGGGCAAGACGGTGATCGTGCACGAATACAGCCGCTTCGCCGAGGAGTCCGACGAGCCCTACTACCCGATCAACACCGCGGAGGATCGGGAGAAGCTGCTGCGCTATCGCCAGCTCGCCAAGCGCGAGGCCAGCGAGTTCGGCGTCCTCTTCGGTGGCCGGTTGGGCACCTACAAGTACCTGGACATGCACATGGCCATCGGGTCGGCGCTGTCCATGTTCGACAACAAGCTGCGACCGCACTTCGCCGAGGGCGTTGCGCTGGTCGACGAGGGAGTGGACGAGTGACCAGACGACTGCTGCAGCGGCAGATCATGCCGTTGGACAAGGACCTCGACGTGATGGCCCTCTACCTCGACCTCGAAGAGGCCGAGCTGGAGGAGGACAAGTACGTCGTCGGCGGATCGCGCGCCGCCAAGGAGTTGCACAACGCCTCGATCAGGCAGAAGAAGTCGACCGGCCGGTCGATCCATCCCGACCAGATCAACAACCGCACCACGCTGCGTGTGGAGCAGGGCGAGCGGATCTCCTTCGGCACCTACTTCAATGCCTTTCCTGCCGGCTACTGGCGCCGGTGGACCGTGGTGGAGGAGGTCCGTCTGGCGGTGACGCTCAAGGGTGCGGGCGCGTCGGTGACGGTCTACAAGTCGATGGCCAACGGGCGTTCCCAGCGCGTTGATGCCGCGTCCAGCCAGACCAACGATGCCGAGACCTTCGAGTTCGACCTGACGCTGGTGCCGTTCATCGACGGCGGCTGGTACTGGTACGACGTGGTCGCCGGCGACAGCGACTGCGAGGTGTTCGCCGAGTGGAGCGCCGAGGTCCCCGACGACCGCGCCGAGCACGGCACCGTCGATATCGCGATCACCACGATGAATCGCCCCGACTTCTGCGCCAAGCTGATCGGGCAGCTCGCCGAGGATGAGGTGCTGCGGCCCTACCTGGACACCGTCTTCGTGATGGAGCAAGGCACCAAGCAGGTCACCGACTCCGAGTTCTTCCCGGCCGCCAAGTCGCTGCTCGGCGACACCCTCCAGGTCCTGGTCCAGGGCAACCTCGGTGGCTCCGGTGGCTATGCCCGTGGCCAGCTCGAATCCGTGCGCAAGGGCACCGCGACGTACGCCATGATGATGGACGACGACGTCGTCTCCGAGCCCGAAGGGATCATCCGCGCGGTCACGTTCGGGGACTTGTGCCGCCGTCCGACGATCGTTGGCGGCCACATGTTCTCCCTCTACGCCCGGTCCCGGATGCACAGCTTCGGTGAGGTCATCTCGCCGTGGCGGTTCTGGTGGCGCTCGCCGGAGGACACCTACAACGACTGGGACTTCGCCTCCCGCAATCTGCGCTCCTCGCGCTGGCTGCACCGGCGTCTCGACGCCGACTTCAACGGCTGGTTCATGTGCTTGATCCCGCGCGTCGTGCTCGAGCGGGTCGGCCTCTCGCTGCCGCTGTTCATCAAGTGGGACGACAGCGAGTTCGGCTTGCGCGCCAAGTCCGCCGGCTTCCCGACGGTGGTCTTCCCGGGTGCTGCGGTGTGGCATGTGCCGTGGACCGACAAGAACGATGCGCTGGACTGGCAGGCCTACTTCCACCAGCGCAACCGTTTCGTCGCGGCTCTGCTGCACAGCCAGTACGAACGCGGTGGCCGGATGGTGCGCGAGAGCCTCAACCACACCATCTCCCATCTGGTGGCGATGCAGTACTCCACCGTCGAGCTGCGGCTGATGGCGCTGCGCGATGTGCTGGCCGGTCCCGACCAACTGCATCCAGACCTCGCGACCAAGCTGCCGGAAGTCAACGCGTTCCGTAAGCAGTTCACCGACGCCCAGTTGCACACCGATCTGGACGTCTTCCCGCCGGTGCGTCGGGAGAAGCCGCCGCGCAAGGGCAAGGACGGCACCGAGGTGCCGAGCAAGAAGCAGATGCTGATGACAGCCGGTCTGGCGCCGCTGCGGCAGCTGCTGCCGGCCCGCAAGATGTCCCAGGAGTTCCCCGAAGCCCAAGTCGCCGGCATGGACCTGCGCTGGTTCCGCTTGGCTCCCTACGACTCGGTGGTGGCGTCGATGCCCGACGGCACCTCGGCCGCGCTGTACCGACGGGATCCGGAGAAGTACCGCGAACTGCTCGCCGAGACGCTCGAGCTGCACAAGAAGATGTGGCAGGAATGGCCTCGGCTTGCCGGTTGGTACCGCGACAAGCTGCCCGAGATCACTTCCCCGGAGACCTGGGAGAAGACCTTCGAACCGTGGACCGCCGAGAGCTCGGAAGAGTCGGCCACCGAAGCGGCCGATGGCTGAGTCCACGGTCGCGCCCGAGGAACTGCCGCCGCTGGCTTCACCGGCGGCCAGCGGCGGGATCCTGGAGGTCTTCCGGCGTCGGTACCTGCTCAAACTCCTGGTCCGCCGGGAGATCAGCGCGCGCTACCAAGGTTCGGTGCTGGGGCTGGTGTGGTCCTATCTGAACCCGTTGTCGCAGTTCTTCATCTATTACGTCGTGTTCGGCATCATCATGGGGCGCAACCAGACCGAGGCGTACCCGATCCACTTGTTCACCGGTCTGGTGATCGTGCACTTCTTCAGTGAGACCCTCACCGCAGGCACCCGTTCGATCGTGCGCAACCGCCGCATCGTGGAGAAGATGGCCCTTCCTCGCGAGATGTTCCCGGTGGCCTCGATGCTCGTCTCGGCCTTCCACATCGGCCCCCAACTCGTGATCTTGGTGGTCGCCTGTCTCTTCAGCGGGTGGCGGCCGGACGCGGCCGGGATGGGCGCGGCAGTGCTCGGGCTGTTGGTGTGTGCCTCGCTGGGCACCAGCTTGGCGCTGATCTTCAGCGCGGCGAACGTCTTCCTGCGCGACATCGGCAACGGCGTCAACATCTTGACCAACTTCGTGCGCTTCGGCGTACCCATGATGTACCCGTTCGAGAACGTCATGACGGGTCTTCGCGACCACCCGAAGCTGATCGAGCTCTACCTCGCCAATCCGATCACCGAGGCGGTGCTGCTGTTCCAGCGCGGCTTCTGGGTCGGCGCGACCCACGACCCCCGGGCCACCATCGCCAGCCATATGCCCGATCACCTCTTCCTCCGGGGATCGATCGCGCTGGTGGCTTCGCTGGCGATCCTCCTCCTCGCCCAGACGGTCTTCTCCCGTCTGGAAGGCAAGATGCCGGAGCGGTTATGAGCGCGGACCAGGCACCCGAATCCATCGTGGTGCGCAACGTCGTGAAGAACTTCACGCTGCGCTACCACCGCACGATCAAGCAGATGACCGTGGCCGCGTTGCGCGGCCAGGATCTGTCCAACACCTTCCGAGCTGTCGACGACGTCAGCTTCAGCATCCGCCAGGGCGAGTCGGTCGGACTGATGGGGCTGAACGGCTCGGGCAAGTCCACGCTGCTCAAGTTGATCAACGGCGTGATGCGGCCCGATTCGGGCGAAGTGCTGACTCGAGGCCGGATCGCCGGACTGATCGCCACTGGCGCCGGATTCCATCCCCAGCTCACCGGCCGGGAGAACATCTACCTCAATGCCGCCGTGCTCGGCATGAGCGAAGCCGAGACCAACCGCAAGTTCGACGACATCGTGGAGTTCTCCGAACTGGGCAAGCACCTCGATGGCCAGGTCGGTCACTACAGCTCGGGGCAGGCGGCCCGGTTGGGCTTCGCGGTGGCCATCCATGTCGACTCCGACATCTTCCTGGTCGATGAGGTGCTGGCCGTCGGCGATCGACCGTTCAAGCGCAAGTGCATGGAACGGATGCAGGAGATCCGCGACAGCGGTCGCACCTTGGTCTATGTCAGCCACGCCGGTGGCTCGGTCCGCAAGATGTGCGATCGGGTGATCGTGCTGGAGGAGGGCCGCGTCGGCTTCGACGGCGAAGCCGTTGCCGGCATCCGCTACCTCAAGTACGACGACGAGCTCCCCGAGGACCGGGAGACGGAGTTGGACGAGGAGCTGGGCGCCGACATCTGAGCGGCGCCTCCTACCCACTTCCTGCCACCGCCCGTCACCCACTGGCACGAAATTCTTCGAGACGGTCCGGCGTGTCGACTGGAAATTACAACGTTGTAGTTACTCATGAACCCTTGCGGTAACCCCTGTTACTGATGTGACACTTGCTACTCGTGTGAAAACTTCCCCCACACTCGGAGTGGCTCCATGTATCCCCCGCCCCAGATGCCGAACGGCAAGAATCGATTCATCTCGTTGTGCCAGCAGCTACTGGTGCTGGCGACGGTTGCCGCGGTTTTGTTGCCGGCCGCCTCGGTCGTCCGGGTCGACGTACTGCGTGAGGGAACGCCCGCTACCGCGCCGGTAGCCAGCAGCGGCAGCACTGAGACCGCCGAGGTCGAGACGGCGAGTGTGGAGCCCACGGTGACCGAAATCCCGCTTAGGCCGGCGAACGTGGCCGCGCCGGGCTCGAAGAGCGCGGCAGGCGGCGTCCTCGGGCGCGGCTCCGTGGTCCCCTCGACCTCAGGCAAGGCCGCGAGCGCTGCCCACGCGGTGGTGAGTCAGCCCCAGTCGATCACCGGATACGGGACCGTCGGGGTGACCTGGAGCAACCGGGTGCATCTGGCCGAGGGCTCGATCACCGTCCAGGCCCGCACCCAGACCGCAGGACGATGGTCGGGGTGGACGACGCTGGAGTATCACGACGAGCACGGTCCAGATCCCGACAGTGCCGAGGCCGCCCACTCGCGACCCGGCACCGATCCGCTGTTGGTCGGGGACGTCGAGCAGGTCCAGGTGCGAGCCAGCACGGGCAGCCGGGCGCTCCCGCCCGAGTTGAGCCTGGCGGTCATCGAACCCGGCCAGTCGAAGGGCACCGCCAGCGAGCGGCCCGCGATCGACACCGGTGCCTTGCCCGACGCTGGCGCCTCGGCCGACACGGGATCTACCGAACTGCGATCCGGTGCGATCACGCCCAAGCCGCAGATCTACTCGCGGGCCCAATGGGGTGCAGATGAGTCGATGCGCGACGCGTCGGCCCTGCACTACTACGAGGTGCATGCGGGATTCGTGCATCACACCGTCAACGCCAACGACTACACGCGCGCCGAGGTGCCGGGGATCATCCGCTCCATCTACGCCTATCACACCCGCTCCCGGGGGTGGAGCGACATCGGCTACAACTACCTGATCGATCGCTTCGGGCGGATCTGGGAGGGGCGTTACGGAGGCGTGGACCGGCCCGTGGTCGGCGCGCACACCCTCAACTACAACGACTACGCCTTCGCCGCGTCCGCCATCGGGAACTTCGAGCTGACCGAGCCGACCTCGGCCATGACCGACGCGTTCAGTCGCCTGTTCGCCTGGAAGCTTGCGCTGCACGGGGTCAACGCGGCCTCCACCTCGCAAGTGGTCGGTTCCGGCACGTTCCAGGCCATCAACGGGCACCGGGACGCAGCCCGAACGGCCTGCCCGGGCAAGTACCTCTACGCCAAGATCCCGACCATCCGTGCCGGGGCCGCGGCTCTACAGGGCTGGACGGGGCGCGACCTGGATCGCGATCTGGGCGACGGGCCCTACCCGGACCTGGTTGCCCGACGGGCCAGCGACAAGCGCATCGTCGTCGTGCCGACGGGTGGTGGCCTGAGCATGACCAAGGGTGCCTTCGTGGGGTCGGGCTGGGGTGGCTACGACCTGGTGATCGGCACACCCGATCTCACTGGCGACCGGCGAGCCGACGTGGTCAGCCGCACCTCGTCGGGTCTGACACGGGTCCATCCCGGCAACGGCTCGGGTGGCTTCGGCTCCGGTCGTTCCCTCAAGAACGCGCTGGCAGGCCTGCGCGCGGTCACGGCAGCCGGCGACCTCGATGCCGATGGCCGCAACGACCTAGCCGGGATCAGGGTCAGTGACGGCCGTCTCGTCGTCCTGATGGGCCGCGCCGACCACGGCCTGACCAGGCGGGTCCTGGGCACGTCCCTGGCGAACTACGACCTGCTGGCGGGGGTCGGTGACGTCACTGGTGACCGTCGAGGCGACCTGGTCGCGCGCAGTACGGCGGGCAAGCTGGTGTTGTTCGCCGCCAGGCGACTCGGCTCGCCGCGGACGCTGACCGGCAACTGGTCGGGTATCGAGACGATGACCGGCATCGGCGACTACACCCGCGACGGCCGCCCCGACCTGTTGGTGCGAAGCCGCAAGGGCAAGGGGTTCGTCCTGCCCGGCACCGCCGCCGGAAGCTTCGGCCGCTTGATCGGACCCTTCAGCCGCCTCAAGGGCTTCGACTCCTTCAGCGGCGCGGGCCAGATCGACGGGGCGGCGACACCGGACCTCGTCGGTCGGGTGGGTGACCGGCTGGTGGTGGTACGCAGCCGCGGCACGGTACCGACGCTGCCGGAGCGCTCCACCGGGATTGACGGTTCGGGGCTGAACACACTCCTCAACGTGGGCGACTGGGATCGTGACGGATACGGCGACCTGATCACGCGCACCACCTCCGGCGTACTCCAGCTGCGGCTCGGCAACGGCGGCGGACGCTTCCAAGCGCCGCGGACGTTGAGCAGCGCCTTCTCAGGGGTGACCCTGCTAGCCGCGGTCGGCGACGTCACCGGGGACGGGTTCCCCGACCTGATGGGGCAGCCGCGCGGCTCGGGCATGCGGTTGTACGCCGGCCGTGGTGCCGCCGGTCTGGCCGCCGGCGTGATCGCGGCCACCTCGATCACCGCGTCCCGTCAGTTGGGCGCCGGACGCTGGGATAGCGACGGTGCTCCCGACTCGCTCTTCGTGGTGGGGTCGAGGCTCTACCTGCGTCGCGGCAACGGTCCCGGCGGGCTCACCGGCGTTCCGGTTCCACTCAGCCTGGACCTGAGCCGCTTCAACTGGGTCGGCACCAGCAACCAACTCAACGGCCAGCACCGCACCATCTTGTTGGTCCGCGAGCGTGCGACCGGTGAGCTGCGCTCGATCCGCGCTGTCGGCAACCGGTTCGGCCCGGCACGCCTGCTCGCGACCGGTTTCGATGCCTACGACCTGATCGGCTGACCGAGCTCCTGGGGCCCGCTGTGACCTGGGGCCCGTTGTGAACTGGCCCCGTTGTGATCTGGACCGTTTGTGATCTAGCCGGGTGCGATTTGCGCGTGCTCGACTTGCGCGAGCTCGGCTTGCCGGGTGGCGTCGGCGCCCCGGGTGAGCACCAGAGATCCAGCGGTTTCCATCGCCTCGATCAGGAGCCGCAATCCACGGTCGCCGAGAAGATGGGCATCGGTGAGCACCCGACCACTCGCCGAGAGCCTGGACCCCCGGCCGAAGAGGTCGGCCTGGGTCGCCGTGGCCGTGGCCGGGTCGCTCGGCTCGGGTGGGTCGAAGGGGAGGAAGGCGTCGGGTTGGCCCCACACCTCGACCCCGAAGTCGCGCACCCCGACGGGCAGGGCGGTGCTGAATCGGAGGCCCAGCGGGTGCAGCGAGCAGGCGAGGGTGGGCAGCTCAGCCGGGTTCGCGGGTAGACCGTCCGGGCCGCAGACCCGCAGCCGCACGGGGTGTCCCGCAGCGGTCTCGGGGGTCACCACCCCGGCGCCAAGGTTCCAGGCGGCCGCGGCGAAGATCGGCACCAGCCAGTGGGCGGGCAGGTCGACCAGGACGTAGTCGCCGCGTTCGAGGTCGAACTCCTCGGCGAGCAGCGAGGACGTCTTGGCCACCCAATTGGTGTAGGTCGCCACCGACAGTTCGATCCGCTCCGCCGGGCTGTCGGCGGTCGGCTCGGCGTACCAGGTCAGAAACGGCGCCGCGGTGCCCCCGGCGCGCAACCGCTCCAGCAGGTCGGGGAAGGTCACACGACGCCGGGTTCGGGGGAGTCCATGTAGGGGTACTTCTCCATGAACTCGGCAAGCGCGGCGCCGCTGACCTTGGAGCAGTACTGCCAGGCGCCGACCTGCTTGCCGGTCGAGCCGTCACCGACGCCGCCCACCGACCAGTGGGTCAAGGCGATGTGCTGGCCCTCGGGGAAGGCCTTGCCGTCCTCGGAGGTCCAGGGCGCGGCTTTGAACTTCAGCCGCAGGTTGTCGGTGCCGGCGTTCTTCTTGGCCAGGCCGCGGATCTGGTCCATCTGCTCGGCGTTCTTGGCCGCGGTCTCGTCGTACCACAAGATCGTGTAGCCGTGCTCGAGGTTATGCAACAGCCGACCCAGCGGCGGACGGTCGTCGGTGGTGTAGAGCTTGCGCTCCATCCCCTCCCAGTTGGGGTAGTGAGCGCCGAAAGCCGGAGGAGCGTCGTCGATCGTCAGCACGGTGTTCTCATCGACGTGTTCCTGGTTGCCGGTCGCCGGCTTGGTGGTGATCTTGCCGCACGCGGAGGCGGGGGCGCCGATGTCCTTGAGCGCCACCTTGTCCCACTTGCCATCCTCGAGCCGCGCCTTGATGGGGCCATAGGCAGCACCGCCGATGATCGCGAGTGCGACGAGGAGGCACGCGCCGACGATCAGGAAGTTGCGGCGCCGATCAGCGCTTCGGGTCGATGCTCGGATGGCGTCGACTTGCTGGCGGCGGTCAGGCTTCTGGCTGGTCACGAGGGTCGATCCTACGGAACCGGTCCATGCCTGCGCAGGAGAAGTCCATCCGGGCCCGCTTCCGCACTCCAGCCGTGAGCTCGGGCAACGGCTCGGATCGCGACGGCTTCGGTCGACTTACAAGGGATCGACCAACCGTCCACGTCGGCTCCTGAGTCTGGGTCGGCGTCCATTCCCGGGTCCAACCGGATGTCGCTCATGGGGCCGAGTACGTCGGTGAGGGCGCTGCGCAGCTCCTCGAGGGCAGCCGGGGCGCCGAAAGCGTGCGGCTCGGCAGCCGAGAGTGCCGCGACGACGGCTTCGCGAGCGCCGTATCCGAACCAGTCCTCGGGCGGGGGCCGGAGCAGCGCCGTCGCCGGCTCTCCTGCACCCTCCACGACCAGATCCGCGCGGCCGCGGATCACCACGACAGGACGCCGACCGAGCTTGCCGGAGGCAAGTTCTGCAGCGGCGCAGAGCTCGTCGGCTACCGCGATCTCGGTCACCTTCAATTGGTAGCCGTAGCCGTCGATGCGGCCACGATGATCTTCCAGGACCCGCATGCCGGCTGCACCGATGGCCAGGTCGGTCTGCCCTTGGCGCCACGGACGCCCGGCGGTGTCGGAGATCAGTACGCCGACGCGGACCCCGGTGTGGGTGGCGATCGCGGCCCTGATCGCTGCGGCCGTTGCATCCGGATCCAGCGGCAACAGCGCAATCTCGCCGACCGGAACTCCGGAGTCGTCGACCCCCGCTGCCGCGTGGATCAAGCCCAGCCGGCTCTCCACGATCGCGGTGCCGGGTCGGCGCGCGACCACGCGCACCGTCTCGGCCTCGATGGCCGCTTCCCGGTCCCAGGGGCCGACTCGACCCTCCGCCTTGCTCACCGCCTTGCTGGTGACCACGACCACGTCCCCGTCGAGCAAGCCCACTCCGGCGGTCGAGCAGAGGTCCACGACCAAGGCGCCCAGGTCGGTCCCGGCGATGATCTCGCCTGCGCCGGTTGGGGCGAAGACCTGGACCGCCGCCGCGCTGGGAGGCGTTGCGGATACGCGCGTCATCCGGCTACAGCCAACGCCGCGAGCTCTTCGGCCATGGTCGCGGTTGCCTCGATGTCGCTCATCCACAGCGGAACGGCGCGGGCTGCGATTCCGAGCGCGTCCAGCCGGGGGAGCGAGTCGGCATCGGATCGGTCCACCAGCCAGCCGTCCAGCAGGCCGCCCCTCTGCCGCGCGCGGTAATGACCGGCGACCCCCGCCGCGGAGACCTCGACGTCGAGCGCGGTGAGCAACTGCCGGGCCATGCCGCGGACATGGTCGCCGCCGATGATCGGTGAGACCCCCACGATCGGGGCGGGCGAGGCCAGCAGCGCCTCGCGCATCCCCGGAAGGCCAAGGATCGGGCCGACCGAGACGACCGGGTTCGACGGGGGTACGACGATCAGCGAGGCCGCGGCCAGGGCCTCCAAGACACCAGGCGCGGGTGTCGCCTCGTCGTTGCCCACCGCAAGCACCGACCGCACCTCGGCCTCGGCCCGCAAGCGAACCCAGTACTCCTGGAAGTGGACCACCCGTTGACCGCTCGGGGACTCTTCATCGGCAATGACGAGGTGGGTCTCCACCCGGTCATCGGTCATCGGCAGGATGCGCGCTCCGGGCTGCCACCGGGTGGCCAGCGCGGCCACGACATCGGACAAGCCGAAGCCGGCTTCGAGCAGCTGGGTGCGCACCAGATGAGTGGCCAGGTCACGGTCTCCCAAACCGAACCAGGTGCCCGGCACGTCGTAGGCGCGCAGTTCCTCGGAGATGCTCCAGGTCTCCTCGCGTCGACCCCATCCCCGCTCGGTATCGAGCCCGCCGCCAAGGGTGTAGAGCAAGGTGTCGATGTCGGGGCAGACGCGCAGACCGTGTATCCAGAGGTCATCGGCGGTGTTGGCCACGACTACCACTTCGGTATCGGCGGAGTGCTCGGGTAGCGTGCCTCGACGGAGTGCGTGCAGTAGTCCTTGGGTGAACTTCGCCCCGCCGTAACCCCCCGACAGCACCACGATCGTCATGGCGCCATCCTCCTGTGTTCGGCTGACATAGCAGAAACGGGCTTGACTTTTGTGGAACGACAGGCGTGTAATTCCATCAATGTCCGCCATCATTTCCGGTGGGTCGGACAGGGACCGGGTCGAAAGGCGATAACGCGATGCGAGAGCTGTTCCTTCTCGAGGCAGACGCCGAAGAGCTGGGTTGGCAGGAGCGCGCTTTGTGCGCCCAGACCGACCCCGAGGCGTTCTTCCCCGAGAAGGGTGGGTCGACTCGTGAGGCCAAGCGCGTCTGCCTGACCTGTGA
Organism: Nocardioides sp.; assembly: GCA_037046605.1. Lineage (GTDB taxonomy): Bacteria > Actinomycetota > Actinomycetes > Propionibacteriales > Nocardioidaceae > Nocardioides. Next base: position 127,534 of record JBAOHF010000029.1, on the reverse strand, counting down.
CGTCCGCAACGACTGCCTCGAATACGCACTGATGAACGATGAGCGATTCGGCATCTGGGGCGGGCTCTCCGAGCGCGAACGGCGCAAGCTGAAGAAGCGCGCGGTCTAGCGACTGGTTCTCAGCGGTTCTTTTTTGGGGGCTCCGGTCACTGAAGGTTCAAGCGCCGTCTAGGGTTGAACGTCGTGAGCACCCCGATCGTGGCCGCCGTCGTGGTGACCCACAATGGCGAGCGCTGGCTCTCTGCCGTGATCGACGGCTTGCTCGAGCAGACTTACCCCGCCGACGTATTGCGGGTCATCGACACCGGCAGCCATGACGCCTCCAACGACATCACCCGTCGCATCCTCGGCGCCGACTCGGTCACCGAGCTCCCCGGTGGCACCAGCTTTCCGCAGGCGATGTCCTATGCCGTGGCCGCATTGCCCCCCGAGGTCGAGTGGGTCTGGATCCTGCACGACGATTCCCGTCCCGCTCCGGAGGCGTTGGAGCGGCTCTTGGCGCGGGTGGCTGCCGACTCGGAGGCCGACTTCGTCGGCGCGAAGTTGCGCGAGTGGCCCTCGTTGCGACGGCTGCTGGAGGTCGGCGTCACGATGACCGGCACCGGTCGGCGGGAGACCGGGCTGGAGCGGGGCGAGTACGACCAGGGCCAGCACGACGAGGCACGCGAGGTGCTCGCGGTGCACTCGGCCGGCATGCTGGCGCGGCGAACCGCCTTGGTCGAGCTGGGGGGCTTCGATCCGGCTCTGCCCATGTTCGGCAACGACCTCGATCTCGGCTGGCGGGCCGCTGCCGCGGGCTACCGCACGGTCGTCGAACCGCTGGCTGTGGTGTTTCACGCCGAAGCCGCGCACCGCGGCCTGCGGCGTACCGCTCTGACCGGGCGGCACACGCACTATGCCGAGCGGCGCGCCGCGCTCTTCACAATGCTCGTCAACGCCCGCCCGGGCACGTTGCCCTTCGTAGCGGTCCGGCTCGGCTTCGGGAGCATGCTGCGGGTCGTCGGACTGCTGTTGACCCGTCGGGTCGGCCAGGCTCTCGACGAGTTCGCGGCACTGCTCGCTTTCTACGCCCATCCACGGCAGATCCATCAGGCCCGAGCTACCCGCCACGCGTTGTACGACGGGGACCGCGACCGCGTGGAGCGGCTCCTCGCCCCGTGGTGGCTGCCCTATCGACACGGTCTCGATCAACTGCGCGACACCCTGGGCGCTGCCACCCGACAAGCCCAGGATGTGGCCGAACGCCGTCGGTTGGCCCGTGCTGAGGCGGCCGCCGCTGCGCCCGCTTCCCGGCGAGCACACATCCCGGTGGTGTCTGAAGAGGACGAGGAAGTCCCCGCCGAGGAGAGCGGACTCGTGGTCCGCTTCTTCACCTCGCCGGTGGCGATCGGCGTCACCCTGTTCGCCCTTGGCGTGCTGTTCGCGCTGCGCCCCTCGTGGGGAAGCCCGGCCGGCGGTTCGCTCCCGCCGTCCCCGGCCCACGCCATCGACTGGTGGCACAGCTACCTCGCGGGCTGGCATCCGCTCGAACAAGGCACCACGCTGTCGGCCCAGCCCTACGTGCTGGTGCTGGCGGCCCTTGCGGCGATCACTCCAGGCGGCGCTTCGGCTGCGGTGAGCTGGCTGCTCTTCGCCGCGGTACCCCTAGCCGTCTGGGGGGCGTGGCGGATGCTCCGAGTGGTGGGCCGACTGGCGGACCCTCGCGGCTTCCCGACGTGGCTGACCGCTTGCGCGGCTGCCGCCTACGGACTGCTCCCACTCACCTCGGGGGCTTTCGGGAGCGGACGCTTCGGGCTGGTAGTGGCCGCGGCCCTGTTGCCCTGGCTGGCCCACGCCGCGCTCGGCTATGCCGACCCCGAGCAGGATCGCCGCTGGCGGGCCGGCTGGCGGACCGGCTTGTTGTTGACCGTGGTTGTCGCGTTCGTCCCTTCGGCCTGGGCCGTCGCCCTGGTCAGCACCGCGGCCGTGATCACGGTCCTTCTCGCCTTGAGCCCCGCTGGCAAGCGCCGTTTGCACTGGCGAGCGTTCGGACCGGCGATGGTGAGCCTCGGCGTACCCGTGGTGCTCCTGGCCGGCTGGTGGGTCTCGCTGCTCGCACACCGAGTGCCCGCCGGGCTGCTCTTGGACGCCGGCCGGCTGCCGACTCGCACCGTCTCGGGATGGCAGTTACTCGACGGTCGGGTGGCTTCGGTCGGATTCACCGGCTTCGGGGCCGCAATCGTGGTCCTCGCGGCGGCTGCGTTGTTGCCGCGGACGACTCGGCTGGCAGTGGGCGTCCTGTGGGCGTTGGCTGCCTCTCTCGGTGTGCTGACCTTGGTGTGGGCGCTGCTTCGCTTCCGGTTGCCCATCGCCGAGATCCCGGCCCCTGTCGGGTTGGTCGCGCTGCTGTGGTTCGCGTTGTTCCTCGTCGGCGCCACCTTGGCCGCAGGTGCGCTGGTGGGGTCGACGACCCATCGCGCGGTCGTGGCGGCGGTAGCCACGGTTGCGGTGGCGCTGCCTACCCTCGGGCTGGGCTGGTCGACCTTCTTCGCCAACAACCACCTCCACGACGAGCCGACGTCCGACATCCCCGTCTACATGGCCCAGAACGCCGAGCTCGGTCAGAATCGCGGCGTGCTCGTGGTCCGCGGGTCGGTCGCCGAAGGGTTCACCTGGACCGTCCGCCGCGACGACGGCTTGCGACTCGGCGACCATGAGATCTCCCGCCTCCAGCAACCCGACGCGGCACTCAACCAACTCGTCGGCCAACTGGTCCGGTTGCCGAATGAGGAGACCGCTCTAGCTCTGGGGGAGGCCGGGTTCGCCTACGTCGTGATGCCGGCGCCGGTGGATGGCCGGGTCGCCTCCAGGCTCGATGCGGCCTCGGGATTGGTGCCGGCGAGTGCCGAGACCCGGGCGACACGTGCCTGGTCTGTCGATGAGCCGCTGGGGCGGGTGCGCGGCTCCGGACCCGGCTGGCGGCCGTGGCTGCTCGGCGCGACCGGGCTGGCTTTCCTGGTGACCTTGGTGATGGCCGGCCCGGCCCGGCGTACCGCACCCACGAATCAGGAGTCCGACGATGGGTGACTCGCGACCCGCTGCGACCGAATCACGCCGAGGCCGACGGGCGGCTCCGCGTGCACGCGCTCGCTCCTTCGGCAGCCGCACCGCCGTGGCGAGTGCCGTTGCAGTGGCGGCGACCGTTGCGGTCGCCGCCATGGTGCCCGCACGACAAGCCACGCAGGCTGCGGTTCACCCGCCCAAGCTGGCGGGGCTCACCGACGTGACCTTGGTCTGTCCGCCGAACGAGTTCGCGAAGGCGACGACACTGCTGGCCAGTGGCCCGGGAGTCGCCGGAGACGTCCAGGTGGCGTTGCTCGGAGAGACTCCGGCTGCCGTCGCCGTTACCGGGGCAGCCGCGGTGACGATCCCCACGGGCGGCGCCGGCGCTCGCGTGTCCGCCGCCGGTGAGGTAGCCGCGGGTCTGTCCGCGGGCACGGTCGGTGCCAAGCCGCTGGCCGGGACGTCGTGCCAGAACCCCGAACCCGATCACTGGTTCAGCGGACTCGGCGCGAGTCCGCGGCATTCCACCCGGTTGATGCTGATCAACCCGGACCCCGGGCCGGCGGTCGCCGATCTCACCGTCTACGGCTCGCTGGGAGTGGTGGACGCCCCGGAACTGCGGGGCGTGGCCGTCCCCGGTGGAGAGTCGGTCGTCCTCGATCTGGCCGCTCGCCTGCCCTCGCGGGGCGCCCTGGGGGTGCATGTCGCAACCGTGCGGGGTCGCCTCGGCGTGTTCGCCGCGGACGCGGTCGACGACCTCGGACGGGGAGAAGCTCGCCGGGAATGGATCGCTCCCAGCACACGGGCGAGCGCGACCAGCCTGATCCCAGGCTTGGCCGGAAGCGACGGAACACAGGTGCTGACCCTGCTCAACCCGGGCGACAGCCAAGCCGTGGTGACCTTGAAGATCCTCACCGACTCCAGCTCGTTCACCCCTGCCGAAGGCGCCCAGGTCGAGGTCCCGGCGACTGCCGTGGTGGAGGTCACGCTGACCTCTGCGTTGTCGGCTTCCGCGGCGCGCGGGGCACTCGGGATCGAGATCGACTCCTCCCAGCCGCTGGTCTCGGCGTTGCGCTCGGCTACGCCGAAAGACTTGGCCTGGTCGGTCGACGCGGACCCGATCGACGGCGGACTCACCGAATCGGGTGCCGCCTTCCTCGGTGCCCGCCCCGCCAAGGGCGAAGCGGTGCTGGCCCTGGCGGCCATCTCGACCGGCAGCGGCCGGACCGGCAAGGCCTCGGCCACCGTCCAGGGCTTCTCATCCGCGGGGGACGTGGTGCTCCAGAAGGAACTCGCCCTCGCTACTGGGCTGGGCACCAAGCTGAAGCTTCCGGAGACGGTGACCTGGGTTTGGGTCACCGTCTCGGCGGACACGGCAGCGGGCGGACTCAGGGTTAGCGGGGCGGTCCGGATCGAAGGCACGGCCGGTGTGACCGTGCTTCCGCTGACTCCTGTGGCGTCCGAGCAGCGGGTCCCGCACGTGAGCGCGGGCAGCGACCTGCTGGCTCCCTGAGGCTGGTTGCCCGACGCTCAGTAGTCGGGGTCGATCTCCTCGGCGCTGACGCCGAGCAGGTCCGCGAGCTGCTCGGTGATCACCACCCGCACAAGTTCCTCGCATTCCTCGCGGCTGATCGCGCGGTGCTGGATCGGCCGCCGAAAGAGCACCAGCCGGGTTGCGGTGGTGCCGCTGCCGCGCACGAGTGATGCGAGCGGCACCTGATCGACTCCCCAGTCGTCGGGCACGAGCGGGGCTTCCTCCACGGCGTACTCGATCAGTCCGAGGCGGTGGGCGCAGCGGCGTTCGACACTGTGGGCGACCGCCAGCACGATGGCGTCGAAGCGCTCCCGGTCGGTGGGTAGTTCGGGAACGCCGGGGCGGCGGGGCATCACGCCGGGGCCGCGAAGACCCCTCCCGTGCCGATCCCGAATCCGACGACGCGGTGCCGAGCGGCTTCCCGGCGTGTGCGCTGACTCCACCCGAGCGAGCCTAATCGTTGGGTGCCAGCTCGAGCGGTAACCTCACCCACGTGAGTGGTTCCCGGCGCTGTTCGCGGACCGCGTGCCAGCGGCGCGCGGTGGCCACGCTCACCTATGTCTACGCCGATCAGACGGCGGTGCTCGGTCCGCTGGCCACCTATGCCGAACCGCACGCCTACGACCTCTGTGACCAGCATGCCGAGCGGTTGTCGGCACCACGCGGGTGGGAGGTCGTCCGGCTCGCCTTGGGCATCGACCGTGGACCCACCGAGGATGATCTGCTCGCGCTTGCCGACGCCGTGCGCGAAGCCGCCCGGCCCGCCCCTGCCGCGCAGGCGGCCCCCGGGCATCAGACTCCGGGCCAACACAGTCCGGGCCAACCGACTCCGGGCCAACACAGTCCGGGCCAGGGCGAGGGCGTACGGCGAGGTCATCTCCGGTCGCTGTCCACGGACTGATCGGTCCTGCTGACCATCCGGCGTGACGGTGGTGGCGTCGTGATGAGAGCATGAGCCCGTGATCGACTCCGAGCTGCTCGACATCATCGTGTGCCCCTCGTGTCACCACGCCCTGGAAGTGTTGGAGGGCGATCGTGAGCTGGGTTGCACCAGCTGCGAGCTTGTCTACCCGATCACTGACGGGATCCCCGTCCTGCTGATCGACGAAGCCCGTCGCCGTAGCTGATCGCCTCGGGCTGAGCCTGATCCCTTCAACAGAACCGGTGAGTGCGATGTGGTTCGACGAGTCTCGGCTGGATGACGACCATGCCCTGGCGACCATCGACCCGGTGATGCGCCATCTGGCCGAGTCCGGGCCCCGCGTCCGCCGGGCAGCCCAGGAGTCCGCCGACGTGCTCGGGCCAGCCAGTGAGCAGTCACTGGCCCAGGGCAGGCCACGGGCGGTGGTGGCCGCTGGACCTGATTCGCGGTTGCTGCGCGCGGTCTTGGAGCCGCACTGCCCGGTTCCCTTCGTCGCCTGGCCGTCGGCCGGTCTTCCCGGTTGGGCCGGCAGCTTGGACCTGGTCGTCGTCTTGGCACCGCAAGGATCGGACGCGCTGGGCGCCGCTGCGGTCGCCGAAGCCGTCCGGCGGGGCTGCCAGGTGGTGGTCGCCGCACCCGAGCACTCCTTGATCGCCGACCACGCCCAAGGTCGCTGGGCCTGGCTGTTGCCCTCCAGCACAGGGGACCCGTTGGCCACCGCCGCGGTGGCCCTGGACTTCCTGGACCGGATCGGGCTGGGCCCGCGTACCGACCCCGAAGCCGTCGCCGCGGCGCTGGACTCGGTCGCCATCGCATGCGCGCCGCACCGCGACTTGGCCGTCAACCCGGGGAAGTCGCTGGCGATCTCGCTGGCCGACTCCAATCCGGTCGTCTGGGGCGGGTCGGTCCTCGCGGCTCGTGCGGCTCGCCGGGTAGCGGAGTCCATCCGCCGCGCGATCGGTCGCTCGGCCATCGCCGGGGACGCCGAGCATCTGCTCCCGATCCTGCAAGCCACTCGGCCGCGTGACGTGTTCGCAGACCCTTTCGCCGCCGGCGCCAACGAGCGACGTCCGATGCTGGTGATCCTCGACGACGGCGCCGAGGATGCCCGCGTGCGCGAGCAGTCGGGTCGGCTCCAGGCCGCTGCCGCTGGTGCTGGCGTGCGGTGCGAGGTGGTGGCCACCGATGCGCCGCACGAGGTGGCCCGCTATGCCTCCCTGGTTCTGACCGGGAGCTACGCCGCGGAGTACCTCCGGCTCGGCTTGGTCGAAGACTGAGCCCCCGCAGTTCTTCGCTCGCCGCCTGAGTCGGCGCAGCCATCGCGTCCTCGTTCGCCGTCCCCCAGTCGCCCTTCGAGGATTCCGTACGTCGCGACCGGCCCGGATAACCTGCTGGGGCGGTGCAAACGCGCCGCCAGGCTCCTCACCAAAGGACGACCCCCATGGATTTCAAGGTCTCCGACTTGTCCCTCGCCGACTTCGGCCGGACCGAGATTCAGCTCGCCGAGCACGAGATGCCCGGGCTGATGGCCATGCGCCACCGGTACGCCGAGTCCAAGCCGCTGGCCGGCGCCCGGATCGCCGGGTCCCTGCATATGACGGTGCAGACCGCGGTGCTCATCGAGACCCTGGTGGCACTCGGCGCAGAGGTCCGCTGGGCCTCGTGCAACATCTTCTCCACTCAGGACCACGCGGCTGCCGCCGTCGTCGTCGGCCCCGAGGGCACTCCCGAGGAGCCGGCGGGGGTGCCGGTCTTCGCTTGGAAGGGCGAATCGTTGGAGGACTACTGGTGGTGCACCCAGCAGATCCTCGACTGGCCCGACGGCCCGGACGGCGACGAGCGGTTCGCCAACATGATCCTCGACGACGGTGGCGACGCGACCTTGCTGGTCCACCTGGGCGTGGACTCGGAGAAGAGCGGCAGCGCACCTGACCCCGCCGGTGCGACCTCGGGCGAGCAGCGGATCATCTTCGAGGTGCTTCAGCAGTCGCTGGCGCAGTCCTCGGAGCGGTGGACCCGGATCGCCAACGAGATCAAGGGCGTCACCGAGGAGACCACCACTGGCGTGCACCGGCTCTACGACATGATGAAGGAAGGCTCGCTGCTCTTCCCGGCCATCAATGTCAACGACTCGGTCACCAAGTCCAAGTTCGACAACAAGTACGGCTGCCGCCACTCCCTGATCGACGGGATCAACCGCGCCACCGACGTGCTGATCGGCGGCAAGGTGGCGGTCGTTTGCGGATACGGCGATGTGGGCAAGGGCTGCGCTGAGTCGCTGCGCGGCCAGGGCGCCCGGGTCGTGGTCACCGAGATCGATCCGATTTGCGCGCTGCAGGCGGCCATGGACGGCTATGAGGTCACCACCTTGGAGTCCGTGCTGCCGATCGCCGACATCGTGATCACCGCCACCGGCAACCGGGACGTCGTCACCGCAGAGCAGATGAGCCGGATGAAGCATCAGGCGATCGTCGGCAACATCGGCCACTTCGACAACGAGATCGACATGGCCGGTCTGGAATCCTGGCCGGGCATCGTTCGCAAGACGATCAAGCCCCAGGTGGACCTGTTCACCTTCCCCGAGACCGGGCGCGGCGTGATCATCTTGTCCGAGGGTCGGCTGATGAACCTCGGCAACGCCACCGGCCACCCGTCGTTCGTGATGTCGAACTCGTTCACCAACCAGGTCCTCGCCCAGATCGAGCTCTACACCAAGACCGAGGACTACCCCGTCGACGTCTACGTGCTGCCGAAGAGCCTGGACGAAGAGGTCGCGCGGTTGCATCTGCCCTCGCTGGGTGTTCAGCTCACCGAACTCACTTCGGCGCAGGCCGACTACCTCGGCGTCGACAAGACCGGCCCGTTCAAGCCGGAGCACTACCGCTACTGATCGACTTCCATGCGCACGCCTGACGCGCGTTGTTCCCATCTGGGTGGGAGGATGACGCCATGAGCACGAGCGTGGAAGCCGCCGATCGTCTGGCGCGCGGCCGGGTTCTGGTTGTTGACGACGACGCCAGCCTTGCGGAGATGCTGAGCCTGGTACTGCGCCAGGACGGCTTACACAGCAGGGTCTGCGGCCGCGGGGATGAGGCAATCTCCGACTTCCGCGACTACCGCCCTGACCTGGTGCTTCTCGACTTGATGCTTCCCGGATTGGACGGCATCGACGTATGCCGGCAGATCCGCGCCGAGTCCGGCGTACCCATCGTGATGCTGACCGCACGTTCGGACACGATGGACGTTGTGGCAGGCCTTGAGTCCGGAGCCGACGACTACATCGTCAAGCCGTTCAAGCCCAAGGAACTGATCGCGCGGGTGCGCGCGCGGATGCGGCGGCTGGATCCCGAGGTGCCCGAGACGCTTTCCATCGGCGACCTGCGCATCGACGTCGCCGGCCACTCGGTTACCCGGGACGGACAGAAGGTGGGCTTGACTCCCCTCGAGTTCGATCTGCTGGTCTGCCTGGCCCGCAAGCCTTGGCAGGTCTTCACCCGAGAGGTGCTGCTGGAAGAGGTCTGGGGCTATCGGCATGCCGCGGACACCCGACTGGTCAACGTGCACGTGCAGCGGCTGCGGTCCAAGGTGGAGCACGATCCGGAGAACCCGAAGATCGTGCTCACGGTTCGCGGTGTGGGCTACAAAGCCGGCGCCTGAGCCGGCGGGAGCGACCAGCGTGACACGTTCGGTCCCGACTGATCCCTCCGTGCCCCGGCCCGGGTTGGCGCGGCTACTCGCCGAACCGTTCCAGCCGCTCACCCGACTGTGGCGGCGGTCGATCACCGCGCGGGTGGCGTTGAGCACCGTACTGCTCTCGGCACTGGTGGTGAGCGCCGTCGGCTGGCTGCTCTTGCAGCAGACCCGCGCCGGCCTGTTGGACAACCGGGTCGAGGGGATCCTTGCCGAGGCCGCTGCCCAGACTGCCGATGCCGAGGACCGGCTGGCTCGCGCGCCGGGCAACGATCTGGACGCCTCGCGCCAGCGCAGCGACCTGGTCTCACCGATGATCGAACTCGGCAACGCCCGCGACTATGCGGTCTTGCTCTCCGGCCCGGCGGTCACCGACCAGAGCGTCGAGCCGCCTTTGGGGACGGTGAACATCTATACGCCGGGACTGGACCTGACCAGCATCCCGGTGAAGCTGCGAAGCCGGTTCCAGGAGATATCGACCAGCGCCTGGAGCTACACCAGACTGCACACGACGAGCGCGGAGGCGCCTTTCGAGGAAGGGCCAGGTGTGGTGGTCGGGTCGCAGATCAAACTGCCTGCCGACGGCCGCACCTACACCCTCTACTACTTCTTCCCGCTCGACGAGGAGGTCAAGACCCTTGCCTTGGTCTCCCGCGCGCTGCTCACCGCGGGAATCTTGCTGTTGGTCCTGGTGGCCGGCATCACCTGGCTGGTCACCCGGCAGGTGGTGACGCCGATCCGGCTCGCTCGGCGCAGCGCCGAGCGACTCGCTGGTGGCACCCTGACCGAGCGGCTCAAAGTGAGTGGGGCCGACGATCTAGCCCGGTTGGCAGTCTCCTTCAACCAGATGGCGGCCAATCTGCAGGAGCAGATCCGGCAATTGGAGGACCTGAGCACGATGCAGCGACGGTTCGTCTCCGACGTGTCCCACGAGCTACGCACGCCGCTGACTACCGTCCGGATGGCCGGTGACATGCTGCATGACGCCCGCGACCGCCTCGATGCACCCACCGCGCGCGCCGCGGAACTGCTCCAAGGTGAGCTGGATCGGTTCGAGAGCCTGCTCGCCGATCTGCTGGAGGTCTCTCGATTCGACGCCGGCGCCGCCGTGCTCGAAGTCGACGACGTCGACGTCACCGCACTGGTCACCCGGGTCGTGGACATGTTGGCCCCGTTGGCCGGCCAGCGGGGCAGCCGGCTGCTGGTGGACGCCGAAGGCCGCTGCTTCGCTCAGGCCGACGTACGCCGGGTCGAGCGGATCGTGCGCAACCTGGTCGCCAACGCGATCGACCACGCCGAGCACGGCGACGTCGTGATCAGGGTGGCTTCGAGTCAGGACGCCACCGCCGTGTGGGTCCGTGACTTCGGCATCGGGTTTTCCGAGGAGTCCGCCGAGCGGGTCTTCGACCGCTTCTGGCGGGCCGACCCTGCCCGAGCGCGCACCAGCGGCGGGACCGGCCTCGGCTTGTCCATCGCCATGGAGGACGCCCTCCTCCACGGCGGCCGGCTCGAAGCATGGGGGCGACTCGGCGAGGGGGCGGCGTTCCTGCTGACTCTGCCCCGCTATGTACAGGCACAGATCGAGCACCCGCCGTTGTCCGTCATGCCCGGAGGGGAGGGGGCGCCGTGACCCGATACGCGCTCTCTCCGGTGATCGCGGCCGGCTCCGCTCGGCGCCCGCTCCGCCACGGCGCCCGGTGGCTGCTCGTGGTGCTGTCGACCGCCCTGCTCTCCGGTTGTCTGCAACTTCCCGAGAGCGGTCCCGTCGTACCGACCAAGCAGACAGCTAGTGGCACGGAGCAGTCCGGGCCTTTCATCGAGCCTGCGCCACCCGCCCCAGGGGAGTCGCCTGCCGAGATCGTCCGGCACTTCCTCGACGCCATGATGGCCTCCTCGTTGCAGACCAACGTGGCGCGCCAGTTCCTGACTCGCGAAGCGGCCAGCACCTGGGATCCGGAGACCGAGACCATCGTCTACTCCTCGGCTTCCCCGGCCAGCGGCACGCAGACCGTCCAGCTGAATCTGACCGGGGTCAACCGGCTCGACCGAAACGGGACCTGGGTAGGTCGTCAGGAAGTCGACCAGCTGAGTTTCCCGATCGTCCAGGAAGACGGCGAATACCGCATCTCGGAGGTCCCTAACGCGTTGATCGTTCCCGAGCGATGGTTCGTGTTGAGGTTCCGGCAGTTGTCCCTGTACTACTTCGATCCGACCGGTCACCTGCTGGTTCCGGAGCCGGTCTACGTCCCCCGCGGTGAGCAGTTGGCCACGAGCGTGGTCACCGCGCTCCTGGCCGGCCCTCCGTCGATCGGGGGGACGCCCGGGTCGGTGGCTCGCACGTTCGCGCCGAGCGGGCTCGCCGTGGAGTTGTCGGTGGTCGTGGACGGGCAAGGTGTTGCTCGGGTGGTGCTCCAAGGCGATCCCGCGGCGGTGGACCGAGATGTGCTGCCGCTCTTTCTCGCCCAGCTTGCGTGGACCATGCGTCAGGATCCGCAGGTCCGCTTCTTCACCCTCACCATCGGCGGTGTGCCGATCGCCTTGCCAGACGGCGTTCCTGAGCTGAGTGTGGACTTCGGGGCCGAATACGACCCGACGATCGCCGATGCTTCCTCACTGTTGTTCGGGTTGCGGTCCGGGCGACTCGTCCGGGCCTCGCCGGGCGCGGTGGAGACCTTGCAAGGACCCCTCGGCCGCACGGCGTACGGCGTCCGGGAGATCGCCGTCAATTTCGAGGCATCCCGGGTGGCGGCGGTCACCAGCGATGGCGGCCGGATTCTGATGACCGAGGTCGACAACTCGGAGGCGAGTGTCCAAGAGGTGCTCAGCGGCGGGGCGAACCTGGGCAAACCGTCCTGGGACGGGGACGGCGACCTGTGGGTCCTCGATCGCCGTGCCACGGGTGGACGAGTGGCCGTGATCGACGGTGACGGCCCCAGGTCGATCACCTTGGAGGGGGTCAGCGGCGCATCCACGCGTCGGCTCATCATCTCCCGGGACGGCAGCCGTTACGCGGCGATCGTGCGCCGAGACGGGACCGATTCGGTGGTGGTGGGCCGGATCGCCCGAGAAGCCGACGGGAGCCCAGTGCGGGGCATCGGTGCGCACGTGGTCTACCCGAGTGCAGGGGCCAGCGGCTCGGTCGTCTCCGCGCTCGGCTGGGTCGCCGCCGACCGGCTGGCACTGGTCCTCCGGGTCACCTCCGGGCGGGATCAGATCCAGATGATCGGTGTCGATGCCGGCCCCACCAGCCTCGATCTGCCCGGGACAAGCCGGCTCCTCGGTTCTACGGTGACCCGGCTGGTGACCTCACCCAAGGTTGCGGCGCCGATCTATGCGCGCACCAAGAACTTCTTGGAGACACCTTTCGAGCGTGATCTCGGTGGCGCCATCGATCCAGCCATCCAGGCGCTCACCTACGTCGGCTGAGGCGGATCGTCCACACCCGCTGACCGGGCGCTCACGCGCGACGAGCCGCCACGATGTGCTGGCGGCGTGCCCGGACCGAGTCTGATCCCCGTCGCTTTGGACCTACTCGGTGGCTCGCGGTGCGCCGGCTGCGGCGAGCCGGGGAGGGTGTGGTGCCCGGAGTGCTCCAGCGCCCCGGGCATCGGGTGGCGGGTGGCCTGGCCCGAGCCCACGCCGCCGGGCCTGGCCCTGCCGGTGGCGGCCGCAACCTACGAGGGTGGTGTCCGCGCGTTGATCGTGGCCCACAAGGAGCGGGGACGGCTAGCGGCGCGGACTCCGTTGGCAGAACTGCTCGCGATCAGCCTGACCTGCTTCGACGACGCCGACCTGGTGTTGGTGCCGATCCCGTCGCGGCGCAACGTCGTGCGCAAACGGGGATACCACCCGACTCTTGCGCTGGTGCGCTCGGCCGCCACGATCCTGGCCGCTCACTCGGGTCACCGAGTGTTGGTCGCCGACGTCTTGTCCGGGCGAGGCCCGGTCGCGGATCAAGCAGGGCTGGATGCAGAGGCACGCCGCCGAAACCTGACCGGGTCGATGTGGTTGCCGGGAGAGAGGCTGCGGGGCTTGGCGAGGGCCTGGTCGCCCGGTTCGCCGGTGCGCGTCGTGGTCTGTGACGACGTACTCACCACGGGGTGGACCGCCCGCGAGGCCCAGCGTGCCCTGGTCTCTGCAGGTGTCCCGGTCCATGGCATCGCGGTGGTCGCTGGCACACGAAGACGGCTTCGGGTATCGCCCTGACGGACCTTTTGTGAGTTGGCTGGGCAGACTAGCGTTTGCCCATGGTGTCCGCCCGGGTCCGTGGTTGCGCCGAACGGTCCGACTTAGTCGGCCGCCGGCAAGCCGATGCCAGTCGCAGGCAAAGCGGTCCACGTAACCTCGAAGTCGCGCGGTCTTGGCCGCGCTTCGGCTGGGGGATCACGGTGCGGCTTAGTGGTAAGTCCTGCCTCGGGGCCGCCGTCAGATACGGCGAACCCCGGGAGAAGGCCAGTAGTGGCACCGAGCTGCGAGAGCTTCAGCAGGCGGGTGTGGGGACGAAGACCAGGTCGGCCGGGCGGACTCCATGTTTCTCAAGAGATGTTTCTCCTTACGATTCACGCCCCTCTCGGAATGCGGTAGGGCACGGGTGAATCAATCCACCGAAAGGATCAACCATGGACGTCGTCATCACCGGTCGGCACTGCGAGCTCTCCGAGGGATTCCGGGAACACGTCCATGAAAAGTTGTCCCGACTGGAGAAGCACGATCACCGCATCATGCGGATGGCGGTGGAGGTAGAGGCCGAACGCAACCCTCGACTGGCCGACCAGGCGATGCGGGTGGAGTTGACGGCGGTCTCGCGGGGTCCGGTGATCCGCGCCGAGGCGCGCTCGTCGGACAAGAAGGCGGCCCTGGACCTCGCCATGGACAAGCTGGCCGCGCAGATGCGGCGCGCCTCGGACCGGCGACGCAATCACCGGGCGCGGCGCAGCACGTTGGGAGAGGTGATCCCGGCCGAGGCCGAGGCCGCCACCGCGGCCACCGATGATGACGACAACGAGCCGGTGGCCATGGACGGCGACGGGCCGCTGATCGTGCGCGAGAAGGTCCACGCAGCGACGCCCATGACTCTCGACCAGGCGCTCTATGAGATGGAGCTGGTCGGGCACGACTTCTTCTTGTTCGTCGATGCGGGGTCGGGGCGCCCTTCGGCGGTCTACCGCCGGCGGGGCTATGACTTCGGTGTGATCAGCCTGGACCTGGTGGCCGAGCGGGTCGAAGCATGACCTCTTCGAGCTAGGAGTTTCAGGTTCAGACGGCCTACTGGTGGCGTTTGATCATCTGGAGCAGATGATCTGCCATCATTCCTTCATGACTGACATCGAAACCGAGGCCGAGCCGATCCGTGTCTTGGTGGTCGATGACCAGGAGCTATTCCGCCGGGGCTTGGTGATGCTGCTCGCGGTGGAGCCGGGCGTCGAGGTGGTCGGGGAGGCCGGGGACGGCGTCGCGGGCACCCAGCTCGCGGCGACGGTCGCCCCGGATGTCGTGCTGCTCGATGTTCGGATGCCGAAGCGATCGGGCATCGACGCCTGCCGCGCGATCAAGGAGGCCGTGCCTTCGGCCAAGATCATCATGTTGACCGCCTCGGAGGAGGAGGCCGATCTCTACGAGGCGGTCAAGAGTGGCGCGTCGGGCTACCTGGTCAAGGATTCCTCCATCGACGAGGTGGCTCAGGCGGTGCGCGTGGTCGCCGACGGCCAGTCGCTGATCAGCCCCTCGATGGCGGTCAAGTTGATCGACGAGTTCAAGCAGATGTCACGGCCACAACCGGATTCGGTGCCTGGGCTCAGGCTCACCGAGCGTGAGCTCGAGGTGCTCCGTCTGGTGGCCAAGGGCCTCAACAACCGCGAGGTGGCCAAGCAGCTGTTCATCTCGGAGAACACGGTCAAGAACCACGTCCGCAACATCTTGGAGAAGCTGCAGTTGCACTCCCGGATGGAAGCCGTGATGTACGCCGTGCGCGAGAAGCTGCTCGACATCCCCTCAGCTTGACCCGAATCACCCTGAGTCCGAGAGCCCCGATCGTGCCGAACCGCCGGGCCCGCGAGGATTCGCTGTCGGTGGCCCAAGCCCGCCGGGTGGCCCTCGCCGCGCAGGGCTTCGCCGATCCACCCCACCGCACCCCCTCCCGGCGTACCTTCGCCAGGACGGTGGGCCGCACCGGCGTGCTACAGATCGATTCGGTCAACGTCCTCCAGCGGGCCCACTACATGCCGCTGTACTCCCGGATGGGCCCCTACGACACGGGGCTGCTCGACCGGGCGAGTGGTCGGGGTCCGCGGACGCTGGTGGAGTACTGGGCCCACGTAGCTGCCTTCATGCCGGTCGAGCTCTGGCCACACATGCGCCACCGGATGCGCTATATCGCCGAACACGACCGGTGGTTCCGACGCGTCATCGAACGCCCTGAGGTCCTGGACCGAGTGCGGGCGGCGATCCGGTCGGGAGGCGCTGCCACCGCCCGCGACCTCGACGACGGTGCACCCCGGCGCAAGGACCACTGGGGTTGGAACTGGTCGGTGACCAAGGACGCGTTGGAGTTCCTCTTCTTCACCGGCGAGCTGGCGGTGGCCGGCCGCAACTCGGCCTTCGAACGCCGCTACGACCTTCCGGAGCGTGTGCTTCCCGCCGCCGTGCTCGATGCGCCCACCCCGACGCCGGCCGAGGCCCATCTTGAGTTGGTACGACGGGCCGCGCGCAGCCACGGGGTGGGGACGATCCGCTGCCTGGCCGACTATTACCGGATGAGCGTGGCCGACACCAGGGCGGCAGTCGCCACCCTCGTGGAGGCTGGAGAGCTGATCCCGGTGGAGGTCCAGGGCTGGACGGCCAAGGCCTACCTGGATGCCGGCGCCCGCTTCCCGCGCCGGATCGAGGCGCGCACTCTGCTCAGTCCCTTCGACCCGGTGGTGTGGGAGCGGCAGCGCACCGAGGCGTTGTTCGACTTCTTCTATCGCATCGAGATCTATACCCCGGCTGCTCAACGGGTGCACGGCTATTACGTGTTGCCGTTCCTTCTGGGTGACGCGCTGGTCGCCCGGGTGGATCTGAAGGCGGACCGCCGTTCAGCCACTCTCCAGGTCCTCGGCGCCTTCGCCGAGCCGTCCGCGCCGGCCGACACCGCAGGGGAGTTGGCCGCCGAACTGCGGCGGCTTGGCGGGTGGCTCGGGCTGGACCGGATCCAGGTCGGTTCGAAGGGTGAACTGGCCCCGTTGCTGACCGAATTCCTGCGGCCCTACGCAGGCTAGGTAGCATGGCTGATCGTGCCGCCAATCCTCGATAAGATCCTCCGCTTCGGCGAAGGCAAGATCCTGCGCCGACTCGAAGCCGTCTCCAAGGCGGTCAATGCCATCGAGGACGACTTCGTCGCGATGAGCGACGACGAGCTGCGCGGTATGACCGCGGAGTTCAAGGAGCGCTACGCCAACGGCGAGAGCCTCGATGACCTGATGCCCGAGGCCTTTGCCACAGTGCGTGAAGCCGCCAAGCGGGTCATCGGTCAACGGCACTTCGACGTGCAGATCATGGGCGGCGCGGCATTGCACCTGGGCAACATCGCCGAGATGAAGACCGGCGAGGGCAAGACCCTGGTGGCCACCCTGCCCACCTACCTCAACGCGATCAGCGGCGATGGCGTCCATGTGGTCACCGTCAACGACTACCTCGCGAAGTACCACGCCGACTGGATGGGCCGGGTCTACCACTTCCTGGGGCTGACCACCGGCGTCATCCTGCCGCACATGCGCCCCGACGAGCGGCGCGCGGCGTACGCCTGCGACATCACCTACGGCACCAACAACGAACTCGGCTTCGACTATCTGCGCGACAACATGGCCACCTCGCTGGCCGAGTGTGTCCAGCGCGGCCACAACTTCGCCATCGTCGACGAGGTCGACTCGATCCTGATCGATGAGGCGCGCACGCCGCTGATCATCTCCGGTCCGACGCAGGACGAGGTCCACTGGTACGCCGAGTTCGCGACCATCGCGGCCACCATGGCCAAGGACCTCGACTACGAAGTCGATGAGAAGAAGCGCACCATCTCGGTGCTCGAGTCGGGCATCACCAAGGTCGAGGACCATCTCGGGATCGACAATCTCTACGACTCGGTCAACACCCCGCTGATCTCGTTCATGAACAACTCAATCAAGGCCAAGGAGTTGTTCCGGCGCGACAAGGAGTATGTCGTTCTCGAGGGCGAGGTGCTGATCGTCGACGAACACACCGGTCGCATGCTCGCCGGGCGCCGGTACAACGACGGCCTGCACCAGGCGATCGAGGCCAAGGAGGGTGTCCAAGTCCGCGAGGAGTACCAGACGCTCGCGACGATCACCCTGCAGAACTACTTCCGCCTCTACAAGAAGCTGGCCGGCATGACCGGTACGGCCATGACCGAGGCCAGCGAGTTCGACAAGATCTACAAGCTCGGCGTGGTGCCGATTCCGACCAACCGGCCGATGGCCCGCATCGACCAGAGGGATCTGGTCTACCGCACCGAGGAGGCGAAGTACGCCGCGGTCGTGGAGGACATCGCCGAGCGCAGCCGCCGTGGCCAACCGGTCCTGGTCGGCACCGTCTCGGTGGAGAAGTCCGAATACCTCGCCGGGCTGCTGAAGAAGAAGGGCGTCGCGCACACCGTCCTCAACGCCAAGATGCACGCCGACGAAGCCAAGGTCGTGGCGCTCGCGGGTCACAAGGGCGCGGTCACCGTGGCCACCAACATGGCCGGTCGCGGCACCGACATCATGCTCGGCGGTTCGGTCGACTTCCTCGCCGATCAGGAATTGCGCAGACAAGGCCTCGATCCGCTGGAGAACGCCGAGGAGTACTCCGCCCTCTGGCCGGCCACCGTCGAAAAGATCAAGGCCCAAGTCGCCGAGGAGCACGACGAGGTGCGGGCCCTGGGCGGCCTCTACGTCGTCGGCACCGAGCGCCACGAGTCGCGCCGGATCGACAACCAGTTGCGGGGCCGGTCCGGCCGTCAGGGCGACCCGGGCGAGTCCCGGTTCTACCTCTCGCTGCAGGACGAGCTCATGCGGCTGTTCAAGTCCGATTGGGTGGAGCGGATCCTGCTCACCTTGAAGGTCCCTGACGACGTCCCGATCGAAAACGGCTCGGTGACCAAATCGATCGCCTCGGCCCAAGCCCAGGTCGAGTCGCAGAACTTCGAGTCGCGCAAGAACGTGCTGAAGTACGACGACGTCATGAGCCGCCAGCGCGAGGTGATCTACACCGAGCGTCGCCGGGTGCTTGAGGGTGCCGACTTGGAGACCCAGATCCGCTCCTTCATCGACGACGTCATCGCCGGCTACGTCCGTTCGGCCACCGACGGATTCACCGAAGAGTGGGATATCGACGCCCTCAACGCCGCGCTCCGCCAGCTGTACCCGCTCAGCTTGGACCTCGATGAACTCGTTGAGCGCACCGGCGACGAGCAGGTGGTTGAGGCGCTGGCGGCCGACGCCCAGCAGGCCTATGACCGCCGCGAGAAAGAGCTCAGCCCAGAACTCATGCGCGAGCTGGAGCGCCGAGTGGTCTTGTCGGTCCTGGATCGCAAGTGGCGCGAGCACCTCTATGAGATGGACTACCTGCGCGAGGGCATCTCGCTGCGTGCCTATGCCCAGCGCGACCCGTTGGTCGAATACCAGCGCGAGGGCTTCGACATGTTCGCCGCGATGATGGACGGCATCAAGGAGGAGTCGGTCGGCTTCCTCTTCAACCTGGACGTCCAGATCGAAGAAGCCCCGCAGTCGGTTGCGGACGCCGAGGAGATCGAGGTCTTGGTCGAAGACTCCTCAGCCGAACCTGCGGCCGAGTCTGCTGACGCGCCGGTCAGTCACCCGCTGATCAAGGCCAAGGGCCTTGAGCCACAGCGGCCTAAGCACCTGGCCTACTCGGCTCCCGATGAGGACGGCGAAGCCGCTGTCTCCGCGGCGGAGGACGACGACCCGTTCGCGGGTACCGGCCGAAACGTGTTGTGCCCGTGTGGCTCCGGGAAGAAGTACAAGCGCTGCCATGGCGCACCGGGTGGCCCCAGGGGAACCGTGCGGATCGGCTGATCCACACGGCGGCACCTGGTCAGGCGAACTCGAGCGCGCTGCATTGCCAGCGCGCCCCGAGGAACTCGAACCGTGCCGCGATGGCGCGGCAGCGCTCGCCGTGGCGCACCCGAATGCTTGCTTCGACGACCGATCCGGTGATGAAGCTGAGGTGCACCGAGCCGATCACCGGGCGGACCGAGCTGGTGCGGATCCGGAGCGGGGTCGGCTCGAGCCCGAGCCGGCGGCGCTGATTGGCCTGCTGGACGAGCAGCGCGCGGCGGCTGAGGTCGGCGTACACCGGTGCGGTGGTCCACCGCAGCACCTGGCTGGGTGAGCGGTCGCCGCCGACTATCTCGACCGCGACCTGGGCGAAACGCAAGGTCCAGGCCTCCATCCGAGCCCGGGTGGCCGTCGCCACGTGCACGACGTCGTTGGCCGGCTTGGGGCCGAAGGTGGCGCGTGGGTCGGGCAGCGGCGCGGACGCGCCGAGGGCCAGGGTGCCTTGGACCTGGTAGGGGTGGTTCTCTTCGATCAGTGCGGACATCTCGACCTCCTGTGGTGTGGTGTGGGTTTAGGGCTGGGGGATCGGCGGCGGGGGTAGCACCAGTCGCTCCCCGGGCTGAATGAGATCCGGGTCGTCGCCGATCACGTCCCGGTTGGCGGCGTAGATCAGCTGCCAGTAGCCCGCGACCCGAGCCTGGCCGGCGTCGGGAGGTAGCTGCGCGGCGGCGATGGCCCAGAGCGTGTCGCCGGCAGCGACGACGTGGATGGCTCGGTGCGACCCGATCTGGGGCCGGATCTGGTGCCTGATCTGGGCTGCGACCTGGGCAGGGGCTCCGGCGTGATGCGCGGGGAGCGGAGCCGCCAGTCGGTCGGGGAGAAGGAGTCCGGACAGGCTGTTGGAAGCCGCCTGCGCAGCGGCCGGAGGTTGGGGATGGCCGGGGACGGCGTGCACGGAGGCGGCCTGCACCGGGACGCTCAGCGCGCCGGTGACCGCGACGCCGCACGCCAGCAGGAGGCCTCGCCGCAAGGCGTCGGGGCAACCCAGGACCCGCTGGTGTGCCCGGCCGGCGAGGACCGACGTAGCCACAGCGGTGCTGGTCAACCAGAACCAGCCGGCCATGACGAGCAGCACCGCGCCACAGCATTGCGTGAGCAGTCCGGCGAACGACCCGCCGCCAGTGGCTGGGTGAAGGGCCGGAATGGCGATCAGTGCCGCGCTCGCCGACGCGGTCGTGGTGGCCAGCCAAACCAGTACGGTCCGGCCGAGACTGCGAGCCTGGAGGGTCATGAGTGCTCCCGAGAAGATCTTTTAACTACGTTTGACTATGTTTGAGACTGTTAGAGCGATTCACGCTCGATTTACCGTTCCTGTCAACGGGCCTCTCCACAGGGCTGGTCCAGTTGGACCTGGCCGTAGGAAACGGTCAGGCTCGGGCCATCCGTGACTCGAGGAGGGAATCCGGTGGACGATGACGCGCTGCGGCTCTTCGAGCTGCTCGACGACCTTGAGCGTCAAGCCGAGGCCGCATACGCCGAGGAACGGGTCTGGGAGATTGCCGACCTAGCCCGAGCCGAATATGCCCGCGTCTCCTTGGACGGTCGGCTGATGGCCAGCCTCGGCGGCGACTTGGTGGTCGAGGTCGTCGGAGTGGGACGGGTGGCTGGGCGGCTGAGCAGGATGGGGCGCGGATGGCTGGTCATCTCGGGGAGTGCGACCTGGTTGGTGTTGCTGCCCGCAGTGGTCAGCGTGCTGGGGGCCTCAGATCGCTCGCGGCACGAGGATGCGTGGGGACTGCGGCATCGGCTCGAGGTGAGGTTGGTTCTCGAGCGACTGGCCGAGCAGGGAAGCCGGTGTCTGCTCCACCTGAGGGGCGGCGGGTCACTTCTCGGGACGGTGACCCGGATCGGCGCGGACTTCGTCGAAGTGCGCTGTGAGCAGCCCAGGCAGGTCGCCCTGGTGTCGCTTGCCCACCTCTCGGCTCTGCAGCTGGAAGCGACCGCGGAGCTGGCCTAGCGGCCTCAGGTGGCGTCGGGGTCGAACGGGGTTGGGGCGTCGGGGTTGCGGAGGTGGCGAGCCGGCGGAGCCGACTTCGGCCTGGGAGCCTCATCCTCTTCATTCGCAACGTCGATGATGTGCTTCTTGACCAGGGTGCGCGGATCGAGATCGCGTAGCTCGAGGTCGGCGTACTGCGGGCCGAGCTCTTTGCGGAGTTCGTCGCGGGCCGAGTTGGCCATGCCGCGGAAGGTGCGCACCATCCGGCCAGCTTGCCGGGCGAACTCCGGAAGGCGGTCGGGGCCGAACACGATCACCGCGACGAGCGCGATGATCCCCAGCTCCCAGACCCCCATCCCGAACACGGTTAGAGCCTCCCGGCGGGGGTGAGACCCAGTTGCATGCCCTCCAGGCCGCGGCCACGCCCGGCAAGGGTGTCGGCCAGCCGGGTGAGCTCACGGCTTGCGGGGGTCTGATCGGCGGCCGAGACGATGGGTACGCCGTCGTCGCCTCCCTCGCGCAACGCGATGTCGATCGGGATCTCGGCCATCACCGGCACCTTGTATCCGAAGCGTTCACCCAAGGTGGCAGCGACGCGGAGACCGCCGCCACTTCCGAACAGTTCGATGCGGTGCTCGTCCCCGCAGTGCGGGCACGGGAGGTAGCTCATGTTCTCGACCACGCCGATCACTCGCTGATGCAGCATCGATGCCATCGTGCCGGCGCGCTCGGCAACCTCCGCCGCAGCTTCTTGCGGGGTAGTGACCACGAGCACCTCGGCGTTGGGCAGGTGCTGGCCCATCGAGATGGCCATGTCGCCGGTGCCCGGCGGCAGATCCAGCAGGAGCACGTCGAGATCGCCCCAGTAGACATCGGCAAGCATCTGGACCAACGCCCGATCCAGCATCGGGCCTCGCCAGGCCACGACCTGGTCGCGGCGCGGCTTGAGCATCCCGATGGAGATCACCGAAAGTTGGCCGGGGCCGGCAATGCCGAGCACTTCGGCGTCGACTGGAACCGGCATGATCATCGACTCGACCTGGGTCGGCCGGGCGTCGGCGATACCGAGCATCGCCGGGATCGAGTGACCGTAGATGTCGGCGTCCAGCAGTCCGACCCGGCGGCCCTTCCGTGCCAGAGCGACGGCGAGGTTGGCGGTCACCGAGGACTTGCCCACCCCGCCCTTGCCGCTGGCGATCGCGTAGACCTTGGTCAGCGAACCCGGCTGAGCGAAGGGGATCTCCTTGGGTGCGGCCCCGCCGCGCAAGGTGCGCTGGAGGTCACCGCGCTGGTCCTCAGTCATCACGCCAAGAGTGAGATCCAGATCGGTGACGCCGGGCACGGCCCGAACCGCCGCGTTCACATCACGAGTGATGGTGTCGCGCAAGGGGCACCCCGCAACCGTCAGCAGCACCTTGACCCGAACCAATCCGTCGGATTCGACGACGATGGAGTCGACCATGCCGATCTCGGTGATGGGGCGGCGGATCTCCGGGTCCTGGACGGTGGCCAGAGCCTCGCGGATGCGTTCGGTGGTGGGGACTGCTGCGGAACTCACCGGCCAAGCCTACGGGGCCGCCGGGCGAGTCTCCGAGTCGCTGTCGAGCTCAGCGTCGTCCAGATCATCGGCCTTGGCTCGTTCGTCGAGCTCGGCGAGCAGCCCGCGCAACTCCGAGCGGACGAAGTCGCGGGTCGCCATCTCGCCCACCGCCATCCGCAGCGAGGCCACTTCGCGGGCAAGGAACTCCATGTCGGCGTGCGCGCGGGCGTCGGCGACCCGGTCCTGCTCATAGGTCGCGCGGTCACGACGTTCCTGCCGGTTGGTCGCCAACAGGATCAGCGGCGCGGCGTAGGAGGCCTGCAGGCTCAACATCAAGGTGAGGAAGATGAACGGGTAGGCGTCGAAGCGCCAACTCTGCGGTGCGAGGAAGTTCCAGCAGATCCAGAAGACCACGAACACCGTCATGTAGAGCAGGAACTGGGCGGTGCCCATGAAGCGAGCGAACTGTTCGGCGAAGACTCCGAAAGCATCCGAGTCGTACTCGCGTCGGCGGAAGAGTGCCCGGCGCTGCTCCAGCGGTTGGTCGAGCCGGCTCGGCCGGCGTTCTTCGCTGCGCTTGTCCTGTCGCTTCTCAGGGCGTGCCTCGGGGCTCACTTGAGCACTCCGGTGGTGCGTCGTGGGGTGCGCTCGCGCCAGCCATCAGGCAGGAGATGGTCGAGCAGGTCGTCGACCGTGACCACGCCGAGGAGCCGGCCCTCGTCGTCGACCACGGGGGCGGCGGTGAGGTTGTAGGTGGCCACATGGACGGCCACGTCGAGTAGCGAGGCGTCCACCTTGATGTTGTAGGTGTCCTCGGTGTCGATCACGCCGGCTACCAGTGACGAAGGCGGCTCGCGCAGCAGTCGCTGCATGTGCACCATGCCGAGCAGTCGACCGGTGGGGGTCTCCAGGGGTGGCCGGCAGACATAGACCTGCGCGGCCAGCGCCACCGGCAACTCTTCCTTGCGCACGTGGGCCAGGGCCTCGGCGACGGTGGCATCGGGGGCCAGGATCACCGGCTCGGGGGTCATCATGCCGCCGGCGGTCTCCTCGTCGTAGACCATCAGGCGGCGGACGTCTTCGGCGTCGTCGGGCTCCATCAGTGCCAGCAGTCGCGCGGCGGTGTCGTCGGGAAGGTCGGCGATCAGGTCGGCCGCGTCGTCGGCGGACATCTCCTCCAAGATGTCCGCCGCTCGCTCGGGTTCGAGCCGGGAGAGGATCTCGACCTGGTCCTGCTCGGGCAGTTCCTCCAGCAGGTCGGCCAGCCGCTGGTCGTCCAGCGCAGCCACGACCGCCGTACGGCGGTCGGCGGGCAGAGCGTGCAGTGCGCTCGCGGCATCCGCTGGCGCCATGTCGTTGAGGGTCTCCAGCAGTCGGGCCGCACCCTGGGTCGGCTGGGGGGCCGCCGGGCCCTCCACGTCGCGCCACTCCACGACGTGGGTGTGGCCACGGCGGCGGAAGCCCTTGCCGGGTTCTTGCACCGCGACTCGGCTGATGACCCAGTCGCGAGTGCGGGCTTGCTCCATCCCGACGTCGTAGATCGTGCCGTGCACACCGCTGTCGCGGATCACCACCTGGCGGTCGAGGATCTCACCCATGACGAGGGTCTCGGTGGCGCGCGGAGAGAAGCGGCGCATGTTGAGCAGGCCGGTCGTGTAGACGTTGCCGGCATCGATGGTGGTGACCCGCGTCATCGGCACGAAGATCCGTCGCCGCCCGAAGACCTCGGCGACGAGTCCGACGACCCGTGGTTGCTGGCCTCCCGAGCGCAGCGTCACGACGAGATCACGGACTTTGCCGACGTGGTCGCCCTGGGGGTCGAGGATCGGAAGCCCGATCAAACGGGCGACGAAGATCCGGGAGGGGGCAACGCTCACGGGGCACAGGCTACCGGGCGTGACCGGGATTGGTCGGAGTCAACGCGGCAGCCACCCGGCCCCGCATCACTCCTCGGGGTCACTCCTCGGGTCACTCCTCGGGGACGCCTGCAAGCCCTTCGAGCAGCACGCTGGCCACCAGTAATGGATGGTCGCTCGTGCGAGTGATGATGCCTGTGCGGACGTCGTGGTAGTCGACGGTTTGTACGTCGGTGGTGTGCACGATCCAGTCGACTGGGTTCGGTCCCGGCGGCGGCTGGCACGGGGACCCGGTGCCGCCCCCGCTCGCGGCGGCGATCCCGGTCTCCGCAGTGACCCGGCAGAACCATGACTCACGCTCGTTCATGTCCCCGGTGATGAAGACCGGCAGCCCGGTCTTCTCGCGCAGGTCCTTGATCAGCGCGATCTCCACCCCGGTTGCCGCGGCGCGCCACCGGCCGGCCGGACCGTGGGTGTCGGCCGGGTTGTGGAAGTTGGCGACGAAGAACTCACGCCCGGTGGTCTTCTCCTTGAGTCGGATCACCGGCATCGGCCGGATGCGTCCGCCGAAGTAGGGGATCCCAATCGTGTAGGAATCGACCAGGTCGAAGGTGTCGGTGCGCCAGGCGATGGAGTTCTCATAACCCAACGGGCCGGCAGCGCCACCGGGGTAGACCCCGAAACCGGGCATCCGTGCCCGGAACATTTCGATACTGCGTCTGCTGAAACTCCTGCAAGCCCACGATGTCCACGCCGTAGTCGTTGAGCAGGCCCACACTCCAGCCCATCCGGGTTTCGGCGCCGGCGAAGTCCCGTCCGCCGTTGCGGGTGTGGCTGGCTCCAAGCACGTTGTGAGTGGCGATCTCGAAGGTGACCTTCTCGGGAGCCACTCGCTCGATAGGAGCGGGCCGCGGGGCCAACTTCTGCGGACCTGCGGCCTGCGCGTTGCGCGCCGCGGTCTCGGCGTCGTCGGCGAGGCCGCGGGAGAGGGTGCCGTCCCGGTCGGTCGGTGTGGTGGGTGTCACCGAACCGGGCGAGGTGACGGCGCCTGGATCCGTAGCCGTAGCCGGAGTGGTGGGAGCGGCCGGAGCACTGGTGCGATCAAGGGTGCTGGAGGCCGCGGGGGGTTGCGGCCTGGCCTGGAACGCGAACACGCCAACGGCCACCACGGTCGTGGTTATGACCGTGGCGACACCAATTAGCTTCGACGCAGGCCGTACTGCCGTCCGCCGCACCAGACGCACCCCTTCAGGTTACTTGCTTCGGCTATGGGACGGGGCTTTCGCGCAAGGATGACGCCATCTTGAGCAGACACTGAGGGGTTCTTCACCCGGAGTCGGGGTTTGGCTGGGGCGCGGGCCGGCGGCACTCGCTGAGTAGGATCGCGAATCGTGAGCTCACCTGAGGCCCCTGCCGGGGGAACCGGAGCCGTCCGCGCGCCGGAGGCACCCGTCGCCGTCGAGGTCTCTGATGCCGGCATCCGGCTGATCGGCCGGGACGCTGCGATGAACGACGTCGTACTCGACGTCTTCTTCGATGATCGTCGGATCTGGTCGTTCTGGCCGGTGCGCGATGCCGAGAGGGTGGCCGAGGCTCGATTGGTCGAGTGGCCCAGGGCGATCGTCAGGTTCTTGTCGGGGGACACCAGGCTCCGGTTGGCCGTGCACGACAGTGAGCAGATCTGGTTCGACGGCGAAGTCACCCTCTCGGTTGGTGATGGGCCTGGGGGGCGCATCGCCGTGGTCGACCACGACGGCCACCCGCTGGCCCTGGACAAATCGATGCGGCGGGTCCGCACCTTCGAGACCCGGACCGCCGAGCAGGTCGCTCCCTTGATGGATGCGATCGGGCAAACGCTAGCTGCGCTGCGGGCCGCGGGTGTGGAGGGTTTCCTGGCCTACGGCACCCTCCTGGGGGCGGTGCGCCAAGGCACGCTGATCGGCCACGACAGTGATGCCGACCTCGGCTATGTCAGCGAGCACGAGCATCCGGTCGACGTGATGCGGGAGTCCTTCGAGCTCCAGCGCCGACTCACCGAGATGGGCTACCCGACCATGCGTTATTCCGGCGCGGCCTTCAAGGTCGACGTACGCGAAGCCGACGGGTCGGTACGCGGCCTGGACGTGTTCGGCGGGTTCATGCGTGAGGGCTACCTGTACCTCATGGGGGAGATCCGGACACCGTTCAACCGTGAGTGGGTCTTCCCGCTCGGAGAAGCCACGCTGGAGGGCCGCGCGTTCCCGGTCCCGGCCGACACCGACCGATTCCTAGCCGCCACCTACGGACCGCACTGGCGCACTCCCGACCCGGCGTTCAAATTCGAGACACCGAACAGCACGCACCGCCGCCTCAACGGCTGGTTCCGCGGTATTCGTGTCCACCGCGGCACCTGGGACGGCGCCTACGCCGCACATCCGGTGCCCGCTTCGCTGGAGCCGTCGGAGTTCGTGCGGTGGATCGTCAAGAACGAGCCGGACGTGGCCGATTTCGTCGATGTCGGCTGTGGGTACGGCGTGGACGCGCGGTGGATGGCCGAGCGCGGGGTTGCCTCCCTGGGACTCGATCACGCACCCAAGGGCTTCGAATACCTCGCCGAGGTCAGCGAGGGCCTGCCTCCAGAGGCGGGGGAGCTGAAGTTCGGGGCGTTGAACCTGTTGGAGCTGCGCTCGCTGCTCAGTGTGTGCGCCGGAGTGGCTAGGCGTCCGGGTGACCCACGGATCGTGGCGGGACGGCACCTGCTGGACGCGCTCGACGCGCGCGGTCGGCAGAACTTCTACCGTGGGGCGCACATGATGCTGCGCGGCGGTGGCCGGCTCTACCTGGAATTCCTGGTCCACCGAGGCGAGGACGGCTACACCCACGGCAAGCACATCCGTCCGCTCGCGCCGGCCAAGGTGCGTGCCGAACTGGAGGCCGCCGGAGCAACCGTGCTGCGGCAGCGCCGGCTGCTAGCCTCCGCTGACGAAACGGCGCAAGACCGATCCGTGATCTCCCGAATGGTGGCGACCTGGCAATGACGACCTCGGCAAAGCTTTCGGCCCGGCTCAAGCAGAGTGCCCGGGCGTTGCGCGACACCCGTGCGGGGGCGCGGCTGGACCTGGAACGCCGCGTGCGCGATCTGGAGGCCGACGTTCAAGAATGCCGTCAGCTCAACCTGCGCCTAGCCGAGCTGACCGATCTGGTCACCGAACTCCTGGTGCCGGCGACCCAGCGTGACGAGGCCAAGCTGGCCGAGCTGCTGGAGCGCTATCAGAAAGGCTTGTGATCGGTCTTGGCCGAGCGCGTCTTCTGGCACGTAGGCCTGCCCAAGACCGGCACCACCTATCTCCAGTCGGTGCTGTGGGCCAACCGGCAGCGGCTGGCCGAGCAGGGGGTCCTCCTGCCGGGCAGTTCCGCACGGCAACAGATGCAGGCCAGCGTCGTGGTCCGCGAGCATCCCGGTTTGGCCAAGCGGTCGGCCGAGGTGCGGGAGTCCTGGGATCGGATTCGCGCTGGGATTGCCGCCCATGACGGCACCGCGATCATCAGTCACGAGTTCTTCGGGGCAGCCACCGCCGAGCAGGCCGCCCGCGGGATCGCGCAGCTCGCCCCGGCCGAGGTGCACGTGGTCGTCACGGCGCGGGATCTGCTGTCGGTCGTCACGTCGTACTGGCAGGAGTTCGTCAAGCACGGTTTCGATGCGGCCCTCGACGAGTTCCCGGACGTGGAGCGCTCCTACGACGAGTGGTCCTGGGCAGCGCTGGACCTCAAGTCGGTGCTGCAGCGCTGGTCGCCCACGCTCGATCCGACGCGGGTTCATGTGGTCGTGCTCCCGCAGCCGGGTGCGCCCCGCCGGGCCCTCATCGACGAGTTTGCCGGGGTCGTCGGCTTCGACGCCTCCGAGTTCGACACCGACCAAGCTCAGGAGAACAGCTCACTGGGGGTGGTCGAGGCCGAGTTGTTGCGGCGACTGACGCCAAGCCTGACCGGCTTCACCTCCGCGCGCGATCGAGGGGTCTGGATCCGCAGCTACCTGGCACAGAACAAGCTGGTGCCGCGAGGTGGCGATCGGTTCCTGCCTTCACCCGAGCGGGTTGAGGAGCTTCGTCAGAAGGCCACCGACACAGTCGGCTATCTCGCCGCGTCCGACTTCGACGTGGTGGGGGACCTGGACCGGCTTCGGGTCCCTGACGAGCTGCCTGCGCTGCGACACCCCGGCTCGGTCACCGAGGCGGAGCTGTGGTCGGCAGCTGCCGAGCTGTTCGCGATCGTGCTGGGTGACGTGCGGATCTTCCGGGAACACAACACCGCCATGCGAAAGGCCGGGATCAGCTCGACTCACCTTGAGCCTCGTGCGGGTGCGGAGGTCGCCGCACCGGTGGCGACCGCCGACCATGACTGATACCTGACTAATATCTGCGCCATGTCCGGTCTGCCGCTGTTCATCCATGTGGGTCTGCAGAAGACCGGCACGAGCTACCTCCAGAGCATCTTCTGGCACAACCAAAGCGAGCTCGCGCGGCAGGGCCTCGATCTGGTGCCCGGCTCCAAACGCGACACCTTCCACTTGATGCTCAATGTTCGAGAGCGCTACCAGCCCGACTTCGACCCGCCGGAGGTCGCCGGAGCCCTGGCCGCCCTTCCCGGGCAGTTGGCGCGGCTGAGCGGCACCCGAGCGCTGATCACCGAGGAGTCACTGGCCTCGGCCACCGACGACCAGATCCGCAACCTCTTGGCAGCATGCAGCGACCGCGAGGTGCACCTGATGGTGACCCTGCGCGATCTCGGTAGGCAGATCCCCTCGGCCTGGCAGCAGGTGCTGCAGTCAGGCGGGACGGTGTCCTTCGAACGCTACCTGCGGCGGCTGGCCAAGCAGCGTGGCCAGTCCGACTCGAAGTTGTGGGTCAACAAGGACGTCGTCGGCGTACTGCGCCGCTGGGGAGCCCATGTGCCAGCCGATCGCATCCACATCGTCACGGTTCCGCCCAAGGGAGCCGCTCCAGAGGCACTCTTGGAACGCTTCTGTGCGGTGTTGGGCGTCGACGTCGCGCAGTTGGATCAAGAGGTCGGCCGGCTCAACGAGTCGTTGGGTCGGGCGCAGGCCGAGGTACTGGCCGAGGTGAACTCCAAGCTGGCCAAGCAGGATCGCCGGCGCGATGTCTACGGCGACGCGGGCAAGCGCTACCTGGCGGTGAAGATGCTGGTGCCCCAACGTGGCGACCGGATCTTGATCCCTGCGCGTCACCGTCGCTGGGTGACCGACTTCTCCGCCACCTACGTCGACGCCGTCACCGCTGGCGGTTACCCGATCTCCGGTGACGTCACCGACCTACTTCCCGCGCCGTCGGCGTTCGCCGATCACGATAGGGAGCCCAGTGACCGTGAGGTGGCAGACGCCGCTGTGGCTGCCTTGGCGGCAGTTGTGGCCGATCGTGCCGCCGGAATCCGGCGGCGGCGCTCCGAAGGCCGTGGCCCGCTCTCGAAGAGGCTGGCATCGAGGGGACTGGGATTCCTGCAAAGGGGACACGAGCGTTGAGGATGGGGACATAGGCTGTCCATCCTGGTTCGTCGCTGATGTCAAAGGAGTTTCGCGGAGATGACTTCTGGTCTCCTGACCACCCTCAAGCTGTTTCTCAATGGTTCGTCTCGCTCGAGGGGCCCGCGGCGCTGGGCGCATCTTGCCCTCGCCCTGACCATCGCGTCGGCGGGGCTGCTCGTCGCGTCGGAGGCTTCTGCCGCACCGGTGCGCGCCCAGGGACGGCTGACAGCGGCTGCGGAATCCTCCTCGACCTGGCGACCGACGCCGGGTGTGGTCTTCAACCAGCCGCGCGGCACGAGTAAGCAGCGCACCGCGTTGATCCGGCGCGTCAAGGCCGGGATCAAGCATGCGCCCAAGGGGTCCTACATCCGGTTCGCGATGTACTCCTTCGATCGTCGCGATGTCGCCAATGCCTTGATCAAGGCGCACAAGCGGGGCGTCCGGGTGCAATTGATCGTCAACGACAACTGGACGTCCTCGCAGACGCGCAGGCTCCGCCGAGAGTTGGGCACCAATCGGTGGAAGAAGAACTTCATGATCATCTGCAAGGGCTCGTGCAGAGGCGGCATGGGCAACATCCACATGAAGGTCTACTCGTTCTCCCAGACCGGTGCCGCCACCAAGGTCTTGATGACCGGCTCGGGCAATCTGACCGACCGAGCGGTGAACCTGCAATGGAACGACCAGCACACCTTCGTGGACCGGCCGGAGTTCTTCGACCTTTTCGTCAAGGTCTTCAACCAGCTCAAGCGCGACCGACGGGCCAGCCCTCGCCGGCTCGCATACGGCGAATCGGACTTCGACGCGCTGTTCTACAAAGACCTCCAGGCCTGGGATTCGGCCTTCGGTCGGGTCCGTCCTGCTGGTGATCCGGTCTACCAGCGGCTGAGCCGGGTGGACTGCCAGGCTCCCGCCGGCTACGGCGTCAACGGTCACACCAGCATCCGGATCACGATGTACGGCTGGAATCGCTACCGGGGCATGTATCTCGCCAAGAAGGTGGGTGCTCTGAAGCGGCAAGGCTGCGACATCAAGGTGATCTTGAGCGTGCCGTGGGACAAGGTGATCGCGGTCCTGCGTTCCAATCACATCCCGATGAAGAGCGCGGATTACGACATCAACCTGGAGCTTGAAGAGGGCAAGCGCGTCAACTTCTACTCCCACCTGAAGGTGATGGCGCTCAGCGGGACCTACTCAGGGCAGCCGACGACCTCGGTGTGGACCGGCTCGGAGAACTGGTCCCCGGTTTCTTTCCGCAATGACGAATTGATCATCCACACCACCGCTCCCACCGTCTACGCGAAATACCTTGAGCACTTCAACTTCATGTGGGCCAGCTATACCCACGCGATGGGTGTGCGACCGCCTGGTCTGCCTTAGGCGCTGGATGGTGGCGGCGCGAACGCCGAGATTCTTCCCAAGTTTCCGATCCGTCGGGTTGCCTGTGGTTTCCTAGGCGGATGGGCGGCGACTCTGGTTGGCTGCTCGCTTACGGGTCGAGGCGAACGTCTCGATGCAAACCAAGAGCTTACGGGGGTTCCCGCACCATGAAGTCGCGCTGGTTGACACGTCGCGTCGCCGTCCCGGGCGTCGCCGTACTAACGGCCCTACTGCTTGCCCTGGGATTGTTGTCCTCGCCATCTTCGGCGTCCCACGTGAGGCAGGCAAATGCGGCAACCATGAAGGTTGCCACGCACTTGCGGACCACCCAATTGGCCAAGGCTGCCACGTGGAAACCCGCGTCAGGCACCGCCTTCAACTACCCCCGTGCCGGTGCGAAGGCTCGTTCGCAGTTGATCCGCCGGGTCCTCGCGGGCATCAACCACGCCCCCAAGGGCTCCTACATCAGGTTCGCGATCTACTCCTTCGACCGCCGCGATGTCGCTGACGCCCTGGTGAAGGCGCGAAAGCGCGGCGTCAACGTCCAGATCGTCCTCAACGACAACTGGACCTCGGCCCAGACCTATCGCCTCAAGCGACTGCTCGGCAGCAATGTCAGCAAGAAGAACTTCGTGCGGGTCTGCCAGAGCTCGTGCCGTGGCGGCAAGGGCAATCTCCACATGAAGGTCTACGCCTTCTCCCAGACCGGCGCCGCAACCAAGGTGATCATGACCGGGTCGAGCAACCTCACCGACCGGGCGGTCAGCCTGCAGTGGAACGACCTGGTCACCTTCCGCAACGCACCCGGCCTCTATGACGTCTTCGTGAAGGTCTTCAACCAGCTCAAGCGCGATCGCCGGGTCAGCCCCCGTCGAATCAGCTACACCTCCGGGGACCTCGGTGCCTTGTTCTACAAGACAGACAACCCCACCGAATCGGTCGCCACCGAGATCCTGCGCAAGTTCCCTGGTCCCGAGCGGGACCCGGTCTTCAAGCGGCTCAGCGCGGTCTCCTGCAAGGCCAAGCCGGGCTACGGCAGCAACGGTAAGACCGTGATCCGGATCATCATGTACGGCTGGAACAAGGAGCGCGGCAAGTACCTCGCCGACAAGGTGGCCGACCTCAAGCGCCGCGGCTGCATCATCTCGGTGATCACGAGCGTCGCCGGCGGCCTGGTGGTTCAGAAGCTGAACCAGGCACATATCCCGCTGAAGAGCGCCGACTACAACTACCTCGTCGACGATCTCGGCGAGGAGACGGTGAACTTCTACTCCCACCTCAAGGTGATGACCCTCAACGGCACCTACAACGGAGTCGGTACCAAAACGGTGTGGACGGGTTCGGAGAACTGGTCGGGAACCTCCTTCCTCAATGACGAGCTGATCTTGCAGCTGACCGGTGCCAACGTCTACAAGACGTATCTCAGTCACTTCCAGTACCTCTGGAACAACTACACCCATGCGGTGGGCTACCACCCGCCCGAGCTCCCCTGAGGCCATCGGCGACCCTGTAGCCGCATCAGCCGCGGCGCGCAGGGCAATGCGACCGGTGTGGACTTCGCCACGATTCGTTGGCGCGGTCCCGCCGGTCGGGCAGGATCGCCCGCGAAGCAGAGGCATCCAAGCGCGGTGAAGGGGCACGAGAATGGGTCGGTTGTGCGAGACCGAAGGGCTCGACGAGATCTCTGAGGAGATCGTCAAAGCAGTGCGGACGTTTGTGGACCAGCAGATCCTGCCGGTTGCCACCGAGCTCGAGCACAAGGACGAATACCCCACCGAGATCGTGGAAGGGCTCAAGGAGCTCGGCCTCTTCGGCCTGATGATCCCCGAGGAGTACGGCGGGCTGGGCCAGTCGCTGCTGACCTACGCGTTGTGCGTGGAAGAGCTTGCCCGTGGCTGGATGAGCGTCTCGGGCATCATCAACACCCACTTCATCGTCGCCTACATGCTGCTCCAGCACGGCACCGATGAGCAGAAGCAGCGCTACCTGCCGCGGATGGCCACCGGTGAGGTGCGGGGTGCCTTCTCCATGTCGGAGCCCGGTTGTGGCTCGGATGTGAGCGCGATCAAGACCAAGGCGAGCAAGCTCGACGACACGACGTACCAGATCAACGGCCAGAAGATGTGGCTGACCAACGGCGGCTCGGCCAACCTGGTGGCGGTGCTGGTGAAGACCGACGAGGGCGCCGATTCGGTCTACAAGAACATGACCACCTTCTTGGTGGAGAAGGAGTCCGGCTTCGGCGAGACCGCACCGGGCGTCACCGTGCCCGGCAAGATCGAGAAGATGGGCTACAAGGGCGTCGACACCACCGAACTGGTGTTCACCGGCCACACCATCTCGGCCGACCAGATCCTCGGCGGCACGCCGGGGCGCGGCTTCTACCAGATGATGGACGGGGTCGAGGTCGGGCGGGTCAACGTCGCCGCGCGCGGCTGCGGGGTCGCCCTGCGCGCCTTCGAACTCGGCGCGGCCTACGCCCAGCAGCGCGAGACCTTCGGCAAGAAGATCGCCGAGCACCAAGCGGTGCTCTTCCGGCTCGCCGAGATGGCCACCAAGGTCGAGGCCGCCCACCAGATGATGGTCAAGGCCGCCCGTAAGAAGGACTCCGGCCAGCGCAACGACCTCGAGGCCGGAATGGCGAAGTACCTCGCCTCGGAGTACTGCGCCCAGGTCGTGGAGGACTCGTTCCGGATCCACGGCGGCTACGGCTTCTCCAAGGAGTACGAGATCGAACGCCTCTACCGCGAGGCTCCGATGCTGCTCATCGGCGAAGGCACCGCCGACATCCAGCGGATGATCATCGGTCGCCGCATCCTGGAGGACTACAAGCTCAAGGCTTGAGGTGGGCAGGACGAGCCGAGACGCCGACGTGGTGGGCATCGTCGCGCGCCTGCGCGAGCAGGCTGCCGCCTGCGAGGCCCTCGGCTCGCCCATGTACGCCGAGCTGCTGGAGCGAGTGGCGGACGATTACGTGGCGGGTGGTCCCACCGCCACGGTGTTGGCGCCGTGGGCGGATGCACCCGGCCCCGACGCCATCGGGCTGCGGTTGCTGGGCAGTGTGCATCGCTTGGTGTTGGAGCGTCGCGCCGGAGCGCTGGCGGCGTTCTATCCGAGCGTGGGCGGTCGTTGGGAGCCACACCAGGGTTCGCGTGCCTTCCTGGAGTTGCTGGCCGAGCGACCTGAGGCCGTCTCGGAGATGGACCGCCCTCCGCAGACCAACGAGGTCGGCCGGGCAGCTGCGCTCCTGGGCGGCCTGCTGACCTTGCCGAGCGAGTGGCGGTTGCCGGTGCGGCTGCGCGAGCTGGGTTCGTCGGCAGGACTGCTGCAGCTGGCCGACCTCATGGGCGCTCAGGCTGCCGGGCAGAGGTGGGGGAGGGCGGACTCGCCGGTGCAACTGCTCGAGGCCTTCGCCGGCGCGCTCCCGCCGGCCGGCTGGTGGCCGAGCTTCGTCGACACGCTGGGGTGCGACCCGTTCCCCTTGGATGCGACCACCGCGGCCGGCCGGCTCGCGTTGAGTGCCTACTGCTGGCCCGATCAGTCGGCGCGCTGGGAAAGACTGCGTGCGGCGTTCGACTTGGCGCGGGTGCGGCCGCCCGTGGTGGTGCGCCAGGATGCTGGTGAGTTCGTCGAGTCGATCGACCTTGCCGACGATGCGCTGACCGTTGTCTGGCACAGCGTGATGTGGCAGTACCTCCCGGCTGCGGAGCGCGATCACGTCACCGGCGTACTCGAGCGGCTGGGAGACAAGGCGACGCCACGTCGACGGTTGCTCCATCTGCGCCTTGAGCCGACGCGACCGGCGAGCGGCGAGGTCCACCGGTTCCTGATCTCCCGGCGGTGCTGGCCGGGCGGTGAGGAGGAGATCATCGGAGAGTCGGCGCCCCATGGCTTGCCCACCCGGATCTTCGGCACCCCGGAGCCCCAACTCTCTGCGTGACCAACCCCACCCCGCGGCGGGATGACTGTGAGCCCACAGTCGGGGAGCATGGCGGCATGCAGTTCGGACGCAGCTATGAAGAGTTCGAGGTCGGCGCGACCTACAAGCACTGGCCAGGCAAGACGGTCACGGAGTACGACGACCACTTGTTCTGCCTGCTCACGATGAACCACCACCCGTTGCATCTCGACACCCATTACGCCGAGGAGACGACCCAGTTCGGGAAGAACGTGGTCGTCGGCAACTACGTCTACTCGCTGCTGCTGGGGATGTCGGTGCCAGACATCTCGGGCAAGGCCATCGCCAACCTGGAGATCGAGTCATTGCGGCACGTGGCGCCTACCTTCCACGGCGACACCCTGTATGGGGAGACCACGGTGCTGGACAAGTGGGAGTCCTCGTCCAAGGACGACCGCGGCGTGGTCTACGTCGAGACGATCGGTTACAACCAGGACGGCAAGGTGGTCTGCATCTTCCGCCGCAAGGTGATGGTGCCCAAGCAGAACTACCTCGAGGCTCGTGGCGGCGAGCAGCCCGGGCGCCCGACCCCGCAGCCGGACAAGAACTGGCCCGGTGGGACCGCTTGATCTCGTCTGGACGACCGCGCGTCAGGCGCTGCGCGGCACCGCTAGATGCAGTCGGGCTCGATGCACCACACTGACCGGGTGACGACGCACGCCGAACCCCTGGACAGCGAGTTGTGGCTGGTCCGCCACGGTGAGACCGAGTGGAGTCGCGCCCGGCGGCATACCTCCACCACTGACCTCCCGCTGACCGATGAGGGGCGCCGGGTGGCCGAGACGCTACGGGAGCGGCTCGCGACCCAGGCGTTCGACGCGGTCTTCACCAGTCCGCGCGCACGCGCCCGCGAGACTGCCGTCCTGGCCGGCTTCCCCGGAGCGGTGGTCCGCGAAGAACTCGTGGAGTGGAACTACGGCGACTACGAAGGCATCACCACCTCCGAGATCCGGCAGAGCGTGCCGGACTGGACGGTGTGGAGTCACCCCACCCCCGGCGGTGAGTCGGCAGCCGACGTGACGGCTCGGCTCGATGCGTTCCTGGCCTCGCTGGCGCCGGGGCGGACCCTCGTCTTCGGACACGCGCATGGCCTTCGAGCGCTGACGGCTCGGTGGCTCGCCCTTCCGGTGTCGGAGGGGCGGCTGTTCCGGTTGGACACCGCCACCGTCTCCACCCTCGGCTATGAGCGCGAGCAGCCGGTCATCCTGTCCTGGAACAGCTGAACTCCCCGGACAGACGCCTCCCGAGTCAGCGGGCTCGTCGGCCGGTGAGTCGGCGCTGCAACCCGGCCGGGACCACCCGGGCGGCCGTCGTGATGGCCTTGTAGCGCAGCGAGGGTACGGAGACGACCTTCCCCGCGTCGAAGTCGTCCAGTGCGTCGTGGACCAGGCCGGTGGCCTCCAGCCAGAGGAAGTCCGGCGCCGACTGCCGCACTCCCATCCGCTGATGGAACTCGGTGCGGACGTATCCGGGGCACAAGGCCATCACATGCACGCCATCTCCGGCGTACTCTGCCGCCGCCCAACGGGAGAAGCTGTTCACCCACGCCTTGGCGGCGCTGTAGGTGCCCCCGTCGAGGAAGGCGGCCACGCTCGACACGTTGAGGATCCCGCCACGCTTATGGGGCAGCATCGCCCGCAGCGCCGCGTGGGAGAGCCGCATCACCGCGACCACCAGCACATCCAGCTGCGCCTGTTCGTCTTCGAGGTCTGCGGCTTCGAAGCGCTTCTTGAGACCGAAGCCGGCGTTGTTCACCAACAGTTCCACCGGATCGTCCGCGTCGCCGATCCTTGCCGCCACGCGGTCGACCGCCGCCCGGTCGGTCAGATCGGCGGCGAGCACCTCGGTGCGGACCGCGAAGCGTTCGGCGAGGTCCGCGGCGACCTCGCTCAGACGATCGGTGTCGCGGGCTACCAGGACCAGGTCGTGTCCACGCGCAGCCAACTCCTCGGCGAAGCGGAAGCCGATGCCGGCGGTGGCGCCGGTGACCAGGGCCGTGCCCAGACCCCGAACCCGCTGATGGTCGCCATGGCTTGATGGGGAGGCAGTCATGGGATGAGCAAACCCCGCCTCGGCCACGTGAGCAAGTCCGCACCCGCGCCACGCGCAGGGAAGAGCGCGGCCAAGTGACTCATCGGTAATGATGAGCCATGAGCACCATCCTCGCGGTCGCCAATCAGAAGGGCGGCGTCGCCAAGACCACTTCGGTCGCCTCCCTCGGCGCAGCCCTGGCGGAGTTGGGACACCGAGTGCTGTTGGTCGACCTCGACCCGCAAGCGTGCCTGACCTTCTCGCTGGGGTTCGATCCCGAGGATCTCGATCAATCCGTCTTCGGGCTGCTGCTGGGCGGAGACCCCGATGGCGCCGTATTGGAGTGCGCGGACGGGATGGCGCTGCTCCCGGCAACCATCGACCTTGCCGGCGCCGAAGCGGAGTTGGTCGGCCGCAAGGACCGCGAGCAGGTGTTGGTCGGGCTGCTCCAGCGGGTCCAAGCCGTGACTGGGCCCTTCGACTGGGTGCTGCTGGATTGCCCTCCCTCGCTCGGCGTCCTCACCGTCGCCGCGCTGACCGCCGCCGATGCGCTGGTGATCCCGCTGCAGTGCGAAACGCTCGCCCATCGTGGGGTCGGGCAACTCCTGGACACGGTGCACGACGTACGCCGGTTCACCAACAAGCGGCTGCAGACCTGGGGTGTCCTGCCCACGATGTACGACGGCCGGACCACGCATGCGCGCCGGGTGCTCGAGACGATCGCGGAGACCTACGAGCTCGACATCCTCGAGCCGCCCATTCCCAAGACGATCCGATTCGCCGAGGCGCCGGCGGTTGGTCGCACGATCCTCGGCACCAATCCGCGCAGCCGCGGTGCTCAGGCCTACCGCGAGGTTGCCGCCGGGCTGGTGGCCCGGGCGGCACGACGCCGGAAGCGCTGAGCCCCGGTATCTGAACCGGGTCGGCTCAGGCCTCGGTTGCCGGGCTGGACGCGGGCCGGTTCGCGCCGGACGGCCGACGCCGACGCCGCGCCCGCTTGGGGCGGTCGCCCTCGCCGGTGGCGGTCGCCGACTGTTGCGCGGGGGCCGCTTCCCCGGAGTTGCCTGCCCCGGAGTTACCCGCCGCGGAGCTCCCCGATGTGGCACCGCCGAGCGGCTCGCCACCGCGGGTGCGGCGACGGCTACGCGAGCGGGACGGCCGCTCCGAACGCGTCGGCTTCGACTCAGTGTCCTCAGACTCCCGGCGCTTGGGTCGTTCGGACTCGGGCTTCGCGGCCGGGGCGATCCGACCCTTGGTGCCCGGTGCGATGCCCATATCGTGGAAGAGGTGTTCGCTGGTGGAGTAGGTCTCCTGCGGCTCGTCGAAGGGCAGATCGAGGGCCTTGTTGATGACCTTCCAGCGGGTCAGGTCGGGCCAGTCGACGAACGTGACCGCCACGCCCGACGCCCCGGCGCGACCGGTGCGGCCGATCCGGTGGACATAGGTCTTCTCGTCCTCGGGGCAGGAGTAGTTGATCACATGCGAGACCCCCTGGACGTCGATACCGCGAGCCGCGACGTCGGTGGCAACCAGCACCCGGAGCTTGTCCTCACGGAACCTCTTCAGCGCCTTCTCACGAGCGACCTGAGCCATGTCGCCGTGCAGCGGCGACGCGGTGAAGCCGCGCTCGATCATGTCGTCGGCCACTCGCTGCGCGTTGCGCTTGGTGCGGGTGAAGACGATGATCTTGTCGGCCTCGTCGGCCTGCAGGATGCGAGCCAGGATCTCCGGCTTGTCGAGGTCGTGGGCGTGATAGATGAACTGAGCAGTCGCGGGCACCGTCTGGTTGTCCAGTGCGGACTCGGCGCGGATGTTCATCGGGTGCCGCATATGGGTGCGCGCGAGCGCCACGATCGCCGAGGGCATGGTGGCACTGAAGAGCATCGTCTGTCGGGTCTCGGGAGTGCCCTTGAGGATGCGCTCCACATCGGGCAGGAAGCCTAGGTCCAGCATCTCGTCGGCCTCGTCGAGCACCAGCGCGTGCACATGGGAGATGTCCAGCGCGCGCCGGTTCATCAAGTCGATCAGACGCCCCGGCGTACCGACGACGATGTCCACCCCGGCGGCCAGCGCCTCCAGTTGGGTGTCATAGCCAACCCCGCCGTAGACGGTGAGGACCCGCAGGCCGCGATCGACGCTCGCCAGGGCGAGGTCGCCGGAGACCTGGAGCGCAAGCTCGCGGGTCGGCGCGACGATGAGCGCCTGCGGCTTCCCCTGCGGGATCTCGGCGTAGTCGGGGTCGTGCGGCGCGACGCTGCGCTGCAGCACGGGGATACCGAAGGCCAGCGTCTTGCCGGTGCCGGTGCGAGCCTGGCCGATGAGGTCGGTGCCGATCAGCGCGACCGACAGGGTCATCTCCTGGATCGGGAACGGGGTGACGATGCCGGCGCGTTCGAGGGCATCGCAGATCTCGGGGAGCACCCCGAGTTCGCGGAAAGTAGTCATTGCGTGCAGGTTGCTTTCAGTTGTGCCGGGCGCGTAGCCCGGGCTGGTCGAACCGCTGTCCTTCATGCGGCAAGACCTGGGAACGCTCCTCGGGAGCAGTCACCGATAAACCTGCCGCGCACATCCGGCTGGCGAGGGATTCGCCAGAGCATGTGGTCCCGCTCGCGGGACTCCTTGAGGGGAATGGTGCGAGCGCACATGATCGATGGGCTCATGGTATCGGTAGGGTGCGCCCATGCCCGCATCTCCCGATCCGTGTTCCCCCGCGTCGACGGCCCCAGGTGGGCCATCCGCGACGGAAGCGGCGCCGGCAACGGGCGTGATCGACCTGCTCGCGCTTATCTGTTACGGCGAACTCTCCGCCTTCGAACGGCTCGCCGACGACTCCAAGTTGGCCCCCACCCTGGCCGACAAGGTCGCCCTGGCTCGGCTCGCCAGCCTCGAATTCGGACACGTCGCGGGTCTCCAACAGCGGCTGGTCGAGCTGGGCGTGGACCCCTACGAAGCGATGGGGCCGTTCCAGCAGGCCATCGATTCCTTCCACGCCCACACCGCGCCGGCCGATTGGCTCGAGGGCCTGGTGAAGGCATACGTCGGCGACGGCCTCGCGGGGGACTTCTATGTTGAGATCGCCGGTTTGGTCGACAACCGCACAAAGGAGGTGATCGTGG
The DNA here is from genome assembly GCA_037046605.1 of Nocardioides sp. GTDB lineage: Bacteria > Actinomycetota > Actinomycetes > Propionibacteriales > Nocardioidaceae > Nocardioides. The sequence continues at coordinate 86,902 of JBAOHF010000029.1, read as the reverse complement.
CTTCCCAACGAGACGCCGGGCACGCGGAGTTCGTGGTCGACCGGGTTCGTTCGGCGATCGAGCAAGAACCCTCAGTCGCGGGCCGGTTGGCCCTATGGGGTCGACGATTGATGGGTGAAGCGCTCTCGCAGGCTCAGCGGGTGGCCGCGGACCGATGGGCTCTCAGCGAGCTGGTTGCCGGTACGCCGGAGCGACCGGGTCTCGACCTGGCCGAACTCGGTCGGATGTTCCAGCGGCTGACCGAGCGTCACGTGGAGCGGATGGGCCGGTTGGGCTTGGACGCCTGAGCTTGCGCACTCGGGCGGCGAGCTCAGGAGCGGAAGCCGACCTGTCCGGCCGTGCTGGCGCCGATCTCGATATAGGCGATCCGGTCGCTGGGAACGATCAAGGTGCGGCCCTTGGTGTCGGTCAGCCGCAGCGGCCCGAGCCCGGCCAGCGCCTGACCTAGAGCGGCTTCGACGTCAGCGGCCGTGCCGGGAACCTCGACGACCAGTTCACGCGGGGCATTTTGAACCCCGATCTTGACCTCCACCGCAGACTCCTCTCGAGCGACGACCAGACCCACTCTAGAGGGGCGGCGATTTCGCCGGCCGAGCGGGGCGCTCTGGCCGGGAATGGGGCGCTCACCGGCAGACTCGGTGATCACCCCGTCGGACTCAGCTGTGGTCGTCTGCCTTCGGGTATCCGCGGATGCCGCGCCAAGCCAGCCCGGCGACCAGCGCCGTCGCTTCGGCTTGGGTCATCCCCTTCGGATCGGCCAGCCAGTCGCGGGCGCTGACCTGGGCCATGCCAACGAGCGCGATCGCCAGTAGGTGACAGGCGGGGTCGGGGAGGTCGGTGTCCTCCCTGATCACCCCGGCCACGAGCTCGGCGGTCTCGGTGGTCACCCTGTCGACCCGCTCGCGCACCTGCGGCTCGTTGTTCAGGTCGGACTCGAAGACCAAGCGGAAGGCGCCGGTGTCGTGGGCGACGTAGGAGTAGAAGGACTCGATCGCGGCCGACACGCGCAGCTTGTTGTCCTCGGTTGAGGCCAAGGCGGCGCGGAACTGATCGATCAAGGCATCGCAGGAGGCATCGAGCAGCGCGAGGTAGAGGTCGAGTTTGCCCGGGAAGTGTTGGTAGAGGACCGGCTTGGAGACCCCGGCGCGATCGGCGATGTCGTCCATCGCGGAGGCGTGATAACCCAACGCCACGAAGACCTCGAGGGCGCTGTCGAGCAACTGGGCGCGCCGCTCACGGCGCGGAAGCCGACTCGTGCGCGGCCTGGTGACTGCGTCCACCTCAGCCCTCTCTCGAAGTTGTCGTCCCGTGATGTCGTCCCGCGAATTTGTCCCGTGGCGCTCGGACTTCCGGGATCCCCGTACCAATCGCAGGCAGCCTACCGGTCAGTAGGCAGCCTGGAGCGGCTATCAGGATGCATTCCGCGATCCGGTCTCACCGCGGGTGGGACCGCGCCGACCGGCCAGACTGGCGCGGTTGTTGCGAGCCGGCACTCGACGGCAAGCCCGGACGCGGAACAAACCTGCGGCGGGGCGCCTTGGAGAGGCATGTCCACTCGTAGACCAGGGAGAAGAGGAGAACCGTCGTGAGCTTTGCCCCACTCGTGGAGCCAGCCGAGGCGCTGAGCATCGACGAGGTGCGCCGCTACAGCCGTCACCTGATCATCCCCGATGTCGGGATGACCGGGCAGAAGCGGTTGAAGAACGCCAAGGTGCTGGTCATCGGCGCCGGCGGCCTCGGCAGCCCGGCCCTGCTGTATCTGGCGGCGGCGGGCGTCGGCACCCTCGGGATCGTCGAGTTCGACACTGTGGACGAGTCCAACCTGCAACGGCAGATCATCCACGGGCAATCCGACGTCGGCCGCTCGAAGGCCGAATCGGCGCGCGACTCCATCAAGGAGACCAACCCGTTCGTCAACGTGGTGATCCATCCGGAGCGGCTCGACAACGACAACGTCTTCGAGATCTTCACCGGCTACGACCTGATCGTCGACGGCACCGACAATTTCGCAACCCGATACCTCGTCAACGACGCGGCCTACTTCATGGGCATCCCCTACGTCTGGGGCTCGATCTACCGCTTCGACGGTCAGGCATCGGTCTTCTGGCCGACCCACGAATCCGGTGAAGCCCCCTGCTACCGCTGCCTTTACCCCGAGCCGCCGCCGCCGGGCATGGTGCCCTCATGCGCCGAAGGTGGGGTGCTGGGCGTGCTGTGTGCCGCGATCGGCTCCATCCAGGTCACCGAGGCGATCAAGCTGTTGACCGGGATCGGCGATCCGCTGGTCGGTCGGCTGATGATCTACGACGCGCTGGAGATGAACTATCGCAAGCTCAAGATCCGCAAGGACCCCAACTGCGCGCTCTGTGGTGAGCACGCCACGGTCACCGGGCTGATCGACTACGAGTACTTCTGCGGTGCGGTCTCAGACGAAGCCGCCGATGCTGCGGTCGGGTCGACGATCTCGGTCAAGCAGCTGGACTCGATGCTGGCGGAGCGGACCGCCGGTTCCCGCGACTTTGTCTTGATCGATGTGCGCGAGCCGAACGAGTACGAGATCAACAAGATCCCGGGCTCGGTACTGATCCCCAAGGGCGAGTTCCTGTCGGGTCATGCCCTGGCCAAGTTGCCTGGAGTCGACTCCGGCCAGCAGGTCGTCCTGTACTGCAAGAGCGGCATGCGCTCGGCGGAGTCCTTGGCAGTGCTGAAGGGCGCTGGCTACGCCGACGCGGTGCACGTGGGCGGTGGCGTGGTGGCCTGGGTCGATCAGATCGACCCCACCCAACCGTCGTACTGAGCGAGCGGGCGTTGCGTTGAGCGGGCCGCCCCCTGTTTGTGGGGGGCGGCGTGCTCAAACGAGATCGAGCAGCACCTTGCCGACGACACCGGACTCGACCGCTGCGTGCGCCGCCGCGGTCTGTTCCAGGGGATACCGGTGCAGCGGCATCCCGGCCTCCTGGCCGACCGCGATCGCCCCGGCAGCCACCGCGTCGATGGTCGCGGCAACAGCGTTCTCTCGCTCGGCCGCGGTGACGTTGTAGAGCATCAGGAAGCGGTAGGTGAGGTTGACGATCATGTTGGGCCGGACCGTGAGCGTCATGTCCGGGTTGGCCTCGTTGGCATAGATCGAGACCACCGCGTGGGGTGCGGCCACCGCGACATCGAGCGCCGCGTTGGTGGTCGGCGCCACCTCGACGATCACGTGCACGCCCTCAGGGGCAATCGCCCTGATCGCGGTCGCTGCGTCCTGCTCGCGGTAGTTGACCACATGGTCGGCGCCGGCGCGCCGGGCGAGTTCCGCCTTCTCCGGGGAGCTGACGGTGGTGATCACCGTGGCTCCGGCCCAGTGGGCGAGTTGGATAGCGGCATTGCCCACAGCCCCGGCGCCGCCCGCGACCAGCACGACGCGACCAGCCAGCGCGCCCGGGGAGAGCCGCTTGGGCCCGTCTTGAGCTGCGGTGAGGCAGGCATGAGCGGTGAGCACGGGTACGCCGAGAAAGGCCCCCAGCTCCAGCGAAGCCGAATCCGGCAACGCGACGACCCGCGCACGATCGAGGGCGACGTAGTCCTCAGCGGTGCCCTGAGCACGGTTCCACCCCGCGAGGTAGACCCAGACCCGGTCGCCGACGGCCAGGTCGGTCACACCGTCACCCAGCGCTTCGACGACTCCGGCGCCGTCCTGTCCGGGGACAACCTCGGGGAACGGCGTGGGCTGGCCAGGTCCGGTGCCGCGACGGAACCGCCAATCGGTCGGGTTGACCCCGGCCACCTGCAGGCGGACGAGCACCTCACCCGCTGCGGGTGTGGGCACTGGCCGCTCCACCAGGCTGAGTACGTCGGTGTCTCCGGTCTGGCTGTAGACGATCGCCCGCATGGTCTGGACCCGCCGACTTAGGACAGCGCCGCCACGGCGGCGTCGAAGTCGACCGCCTCGCCGATCTGGTCGTTGAGCTGGGTGTAAAGCACAGTGCCATCGGCGTCGACGATGACCACTGCGCGCGCCAGCAGGTTCTCGAACTTGCCGTCGATCAGCCGCACGCCGTAGGCGTCACCGAAGTCGGAGCGCAGCGTGGAGGCGGTGACGACGTTTTCGATGCCCTCGGCCCCACAGAAGCGCGCGAGCGCGAACGGCAGATCCGCGGACACGCAGATCACCTGGGTGTTGTCGAGGCCCGCAGCCAACTCGTTGAAGGTGCGGACGCTTGCCGAGCAGACGCCGGTGTCGACGCTGGGGAAGATGTTGAGCACCGTGCGGACCCCGGGCGTCAACGTGACGTCGGAGAAGTCGGAGCCCAGCAGAGTGAAGGCGGGGGCTTGGGAGCCGACTTCGGGCAGTTCGCCGACAGTGGACACGGCAGTCGGGCCAAGGTGAGTGGTAGCCATGCGGCGTTTCTAGCAGGCCGTTCCGATGGGTCCAAGCACCCTGCGCTTCCGGTCCACATTCTGACCAACCTGGCCCGAGAACCCGTGGTTTCGTCCACATGTGCCATCTCGGATCTGTGGACAAGAGCCCGGCGTCTGTGGATGGCGCAGGCCCGTCTGTGGACGACACGCCCGAGCTGAGCTTTTCGCCGAAAACAATCTCAGGAATCTGGCTTTCACCTCTTGCGTGGCCGTCGCACCCAGGCGTAGACATTCCCCATGCACTCCCGCAAGGGAGAGCAGGGTCGGCCGGAAGACGAAGGTCCAATCGGAGGGGCAACCCACCGGGGCGGCAGGGTGACGGAGTCGCCTGGATCATCGGAAGAAGGTGGATCGATCGGGAGCGTCACCGAGACCCGATCACCAGAAGGGCCCGTGAAACTCATACTTTCGCGGGCCCTTCGCCTATTTCGACCAGTGCCTCACGATCGGGGCTTTCCAGCCTGTGCACCCCGGCCCGGGCGCCTGCCGGCTGCTGACCAGTGGTGTCCACGTGATGTTCGCCCCTGGTCACCGGCGCCTCGCGCGACGATAGATTGCCAACATGCTCTATGAGCTCGCCCACACCGTGATCCCACCGGTGGTGAAGGGCATTTGGCGGCCGAAGGTCACGGGACTCAAGAACGTCCCCAAGACGGGCGGCGTGATATTGGCGAGCAACCATCTGAGCTTCGCCGACAGTGTGGTGATCCCCGTGGTCGTGCCGCGCAAGGTGGTGTTCTTGGCCAAGGCCGACTACTTCACCAAGACCGGCGTGCGAGGGATGCTGATGCGCCAGTGGTTCGAGGGGCTCGGCCATCTCCCGGTGGATCGCAGCGACGCCCAGAGCGCACTGGACTCACTCGACGTTGCCTTGGACGTACTGCGGCGCGGGGAGGCGTTCGGCATCTACCCCGAAGGCACCCGGTCCCGAGACGGCCGGCTCTACCGGGGTCGGACCGGCGTCGCGCACCTCGCCCTGACTGCGCAGGTGCCGATCGTGCCGGTCGGGCTGCGCGACACCGAGAAACTGCAACCGGTGGGCTCGAAGACGGCGCGGCTGGTGCGAGTCTCGATCAACTTCGGCGAACCGATCCATGTGGCCGGCCGCTACGACGACATGCCCACCGGGCGTGCGCGGCGCGAGGTCACGGATCGGGTGATGGCGGCGATCGCCCGGCTGAGTGGCCAGGAGCAGGCAGGGGTCTACAACGACCTGCCGGCGGAGGGCTGAGTGCGGTCCGGCGTCGGCGCCAGATGATTGGGTGAGGCCATGACCACGACGCCGCGCTACCGCTTGGTGGCCGGGTCGCACGTCGCACTCGGTCCGGTGGGTCTGGACCCAGATCAGCAGCAGGTGGTCGATCATCGGGGCGGGCCGTTGCTGGTGCTGGCCGGGCCAGGCACCGGCAAGACCACGACCTTGGTCGAAGCGATCGTCGCGCGCATCGAGGCCGGTGCCGACCCGGGTTCGGTGCTCGCCCTCACCTTCTCCCGCAAAGCGGCTCATCAGTTGCGTGACCGGGTAAACGCTCGCCTCGGCCGCACGATCTCGCATCCGGTGTGCGCGACGTTCCATTCCTTCGCCTATGCGGTCCTGCGGCGCTATCTGCCCACTGAGGGCTATCTCGACCCGGTCCGGCTGCTGTCGGCTGCCGAGCAAGACCTGATCATCCGCGAACTACTCGCGCGGCCCCGTTCGGAGGAGGGCCCGATTTCATGGCCCCCTGCGCTTGCGGCCGCGCTGGGCACGCGCGGCTTTGCCCGCGAAGTGGCCTCGGTCGTCGCCCGCACCCAGGAGCGTGGCCTCGGTTTCGAACGGTTGGCCCGGCTGGGGGCCGAGACGGACCGGCCGGAGTGGATCGCGGCTGCGGACTTCATGGAGCAGTACGACGCGGTGCTCGGCGGTCAAGGCCTGCTCGACTATGCGGGTTTGATCGCCCAAACGGTCGCACTCCTCCAGGATCCGGCCTCGCCCGCTCGGGCCGATCTCCGCCGGGCGTTGTCCCACGTCTTCGTGGACGAATACCAGGACACCGATCCCGCGCAGGTCGCGCTGCTCAAGGCGATCGCGGGGGACGGCCGCAATCTGATCGTGGTCGGAGATCCACACCAGTCGATCTACGGGTTCCGGGGAGCAGACCTCCGCGGGATCACGACGTTCCCCGAAGAGTTCCGCACCGAGCAGGGCGCCGAGGCCCCGGTCGTGGCGTTGGTCAACACCCGGCGGTACGGCCGCCGGATCGCGGCGGTGGCCGCGCGGCTGCAGACCCGGATGGGTCTGGCCGGCTCGGCGGCCGTAACCCGACTGGCGATGGTGCCGGCCGAGCCTGTCGAAGGAGTTCCCGAAGGTCGGGTTCGCGCATTGGTCTGCGACAGCGAACGAGCCGAAGCCGAGCACATCGCGGACCTGTTGCGCCGTGCCCATCTCGATGACGGCGTGCCTTGGTCGGCCATGGCCGTGCTGGTGCGGTCCGGCCGCAACGGCATCCCGGTTCTGGGTAGGGCCCTGCAGGCCGCGGGAGTGCCGATCGAGGTGGCAGCAGACGAGGTTCCGATCGCACGTGCCCCGGCCGTGCAGCCGCTTCTGGTGGGGCTGCGGGCAGCGGGCGTGATGGCCGAGGGAGACCCCGATGGATGGCTCGACGGTGGTCGGGTCAAGGCCCTGCTGACCTCGCCGCTGGGTGGTTTGGACGCTGCCGACCTGCGGGTCCTGGGCAGGCTGCTGCGTGAGACCGAGCGCGGCCGGGCCAGCATCGAGGGGCGCGACCCACGCGGCTCCGATCAGCTCCTGGTGTCGCTGATCCGCGAGCCGGGTGAGTGGCGCGACCTGTCCCGAGCGCAGCAGGGGCCGTCTCGTGCCTCTGCGTTGGCCGGACTGCTGTCGGAGGCGGCCGAGCAGGTGCGCGAGGGCGCGGCGGTGGAGCAGGTGCTCTGGCGGTTGTGGTCCCAGACGAGTTGGCCCGCCCGGCTGCGGGCGGCCACCCAGCGCGGCGGCACGGGGGCACGCTTGGCCCATCGCGACCTCGACGCGATCCTGGCTCTCTTCGAGGCCGCCGAGCGAGCCGAGTCCCAGCGCGGCCACCTCGGCGTTGAAGCCTTCCTGGAGGAGTTGGAGGGCCAGCAGATCCCAGCCGACACCCTCGCCGAGCGAGGGGTTCGCGGGGATGCCGTCCGGCTGCTCACCGCGCATCGCTCCAAGGGCTTGGAGTGGGACCTGGTGATCGTCGCGGGAGTGCAGGAGGACACCTTCCCCGACGTGCGCCGGCGGATCTCGCTACTGCATGCCGACGAGATCGGCCACCGCGCGGTGCAGTCTCCGCCGACGAGGCGGGAGCAGATCGCCGAGGAGCGTCGGTTGTTCTACGTCGCTTGCACGCGAGCCAGGCGAGCTTTGGTCGTGACTGCGGTCGCCTCCTCAGACGACGACGGTCCCCAACCGAGCCGGTTCCTGGAGGAACTGGGAGTTCCGGTGGAGACGATCACCGGCCGGCCGCCGCACCCGTTGTCCCTGACCGGTCTGGTCGCCGAACTCCGTCGCACGGTCCAGGACGACCACGCTTCCGCTGCGCTTCGTCAGGCGGCCGCCTGGAGGCTGGCTCGGCTGGCTGAGGTCGAGGTCGGCGGGCGCAGAGTGGTGCCCGGCGCCGATCCGGATCAGTGGTGGGGAAATCGGCGTCTCTCGGAGGCGGCCCAGCCGCTGCGGCCCACCGATGAACCGTTGCCGGTGAGCGCGAGCATGCTCACCGCCGTCACCGAGTGCCCCACGCGCTGGTTCCTCGAGCGGGAGGCCGAAGGGCGTCAGCCGAGTAGCCAAGCCCAAGGGTTTGGCAACGTCGCGCATGCGATCGCCGATCGGATCAGCCGCGGAGACCTGAGCGCCGACGTGACGCGACTCGATGAGGTCATGGCCCAGGTCGACGAGGTCTGGTCGCAGCTTCCTTTCCGCACTCCCTGGTCGCAGAGCCGAGAACGAGAGGCGCTGCAGGCGGCGCTGAGGCGTTTTCTGAGTTGGCACCTCCGCGCTCAGGCACGCCCGGTGGTGGCGACCGAACAACCCTTCACGGTCACTTGCCGCTTGCCCGATGAGTCCGTGGTGGTGCTGCGCGGGACTGCCGACCGGCTCGAACTCGATAACGAGGGTCGCCTGGTGGTGGTGGATCTCAAGACCGGGAAGTACCCCGCCGAGAAGATCGCCGAACACCCACAACTGGGGCTCTATCAGTTGGCTGTGGCCGAGGGTGGGTTCGCCGAGGTCGCGGGTGAGGGCCGCGAGCCGGGCGGGGCCGAACTGTGGCAATTGCGTCAGGAGTCGCGCGGACTTCTCAAGATCCAGTCGCAACCGCCTCCCCAAGCCGACGAAGAGGGCTGGCTCCCGGTCCAGCGACTGTTGGCCGAGGCGACCGGAATTCTCAGGTCTGAGCGGTTGTCGGCCAGACCGGGCAAGCAGTGTGAGCGTTGCCCTTTCGACGCGTTCTGTCCTGCCACCAGTGGGGGGACGGTGCTCCAGTGAGCCGGGTGCTGAAGTGAGTGGGGTGCTGCAGTGAGCGGGTCGGGGCTGCGGATCAGCACCGCTGAGGAGCTGCGCGTGCTCATGGGGGAGAGCTATGCCCTCAGCCCGCAACAGTGGGAGGCGGTCACCGCGCCGCTTGGCCCCGCGGTGGTTATCGCTGGTGCCGGCTCGGGCAAAACCACCTTGATGAAGGCCCGGGTGGTCTACCTCGTCGCCAACGGCCTGGTGGCACCCGAGCAGATCCTCGGTCTCACTTTCACCACCAAGGCCGCGGCCGAATTGCGCACGCGCGTGCGTGAGGCGCTCCTGAGCGCCGGTCTTGCGGTTGCCGGTGAGGAGGACGAACTCAGTCTGCCCACGGTGACCACCTACAACGCCTATGCCTCCCGATTGCTCACCGAGCACGGCCTGCGGATCGGTCACGAGCCCGAGGCCCGGGTGATGGCCGACGCCACCCGCTACCAGCTTGCCGCCCGCGCCGTCGCCCGACACCGGCAGCCTGTGCGGCTGCTCTCCGACCACCCGGCGACCGTCATCGGCGGTGTGCTGGCGCTCGACGGCGAACTCAACGAGCATCTGGCAGACCTCGACGAGCTTCGGCGCATCGACCTCCGCATCTCCGAACGCGTCCGGACCGAGCTCGACAAGGGAGCGGTGAAGGGTGACCTGGAAAAGCTGCTCAGTGCCTCGCTGCGTCGGTTGGAGCTGGCCGAATTGGTGCGCGGTTATCGCGCCCTCAAGGCCGACTTGGGGCTGATCGACTTCTCCGACCAGATCGCGCTCGCCGCTCGCCTTGCCGTGGAGCACCCCGACGTGGGTGCGAGCGAACGAGCCCAGTTCCCGGTGGTCCTCCTCGACGAATACCAGGACACCTCGGTTGCCCAGGCGCGGCTGCTCTCCGGGCTCTTCTCGGGTGCGTCTGTGGACACCGGCTTGGGCCATCCGGTGATGGCGGTCGGCGATCCCCATCAGGCGATCTACGGCTGGCGCGGAGCGTCGGTCTCCAACATCGTGGGCTTCGAGCGATCCTTCCCCGCGGCACCAGGCACGCAGGTCCCCAGGTTCGCGCTGACCATCAATCGGCGTTCCGGTGCGCGGATCCTCGAGGTGGCCAATGTCCTTGCTGCCGACCTCGCGGTGGGTCCCGTCCAAGTGGCCGCGCTCGTGCCGGCACCCGAAACCGGTCCTGGCCGGGTGGCGACCATGGTCCATGAGACCTACGACGAGGAACTCGCCTGGCTGGCAACGGCGGTCGCCGGGGCCCACCACAACGGCACTCCATGGCGCGAGATCGGCGTCCTGACCCGGGACAACGCGCACGCGGCCGATGTTTTCGAGGCGCTCTCCGCAACCGGGATCCCCGTCGAGATCGTGGGTTTGCGCGGTTTGCTCGCCCTCGGCGAGATCGCCGAGGTGGTGGCGACGCTGAAGCTCCTGGTGGACCTCACTCAGAACTCCGCCTTGCTGCAACTGCTCACCAGCCCGCGCTGGGCGGTGGGTCCTCGCGATCTGGCGCTCCTTGGCCGCCGTGCGCGCGAACTCGGGCAGGTCGCCGGGGTCGGCAGGCAGGCCGCCGGTGTTGGTGCCGCCAAGGACTCCTCGCTGTCGGCTCAGCTCGGCCAAGCGGTCGCCGCGGTCGACCCGAGCGAAGTGGTGGCGCTCAGTGACGCGCTGGAGTCGCCCGGCTCGTTGCCCTATTCCGCAGAGGCCCGGGAGCGTTTCGCGTTGCTTGCTGCCGAGCTGCGTCAACTACGGGCCTGGGTGAGCGAGCCACTGGTCGACCTGGTCAGACGGATCGTCGATGTCTCCGGCCTGGATGTCGAACTCGCCTCCATCGCCGGGCCGGCCGCCCAGGCGCGCAGAGAGAACCTCGACCTGTTCATTGCCGCGGTAGGTGACTTCCAAGCGGTGGACGGCGACGTCACCCTTCCGGCACTGGTCAGCTATCTCGAGGCCGAGGACGAACAAGGGACCGGTCTGGATCTGGCCAGTCCTTCGGTGCAGGACTCGGTGAAGCTGTTGACCGTGCACCGGGCCAAGGGCCTGGAGTACGACGTGGTCTTCCTGCCCGGTGTGGCCGACGAGAAGTTCCCCACCAAACGCGGGCGGCCGCAGTGGACCACAAGCCCCGGCGTACTCCCGATCGAGCTTCGCGGCGACGCCCATGACCTGCCTCGACTGCCGGAGATTTCAGCGGCCGGGCTGAAGGCGTTCGCCGTCGAGGTCAAGGAGCACCAGGCAATGGAGGAGCTCAGGCTGGGCTACGTCGCCTTCACCAGGCCGCGTCGGGAGCTCTGGGTGTCCTCCTATGTCTGGCATCACTCGCGGCAGACCCCCTTGGGTCCGTCGCCCTATCAGCTGAAGATCCGTGACTGCCTGGCCCGCTGGGGAGAGGTTCCCGCGAGCTGGCACGACAAGCCGGAGCGCGGCACCCCCAATCCGCTGCACGCCACGCGCAAGGAGATCCCCTGGCCGGTGAGTGCGGCCTCGGCGGAGATCGAGCGACGCAGACAGGCCGCAGAGCTGGTCCGTGCCAGTCGGATCTGGGACGAGCCACCGGAGACCGGCCCTGACGGACGCGGCCTGGATCTGATCGAGGCCGCCACCGTCGCTCGGTGGGATGCCGACGCCGACCGACTGCTCGCCGAGGCGATGGCTGCTGCTCCCGACGTGATCGAGGTCCCGCTGCCTTCGTCGTTGTCGGCCACCGCGCTGACCAGCCTGGCCGAGGATCCGGAGGGGTTCGCGGCGGCGCTGGCTCGCCCGATGCCGCGGCAACCATCCGTGGCGGCTCGGTTCGGCACCCGGTTTCATGCGTGGGTCGAGGCTCGCTTCGGCCAATTGGGGCTGTTCGCCCCTGACGACCTGCCCGGGCAGGCCGATGCCGGCATCGACGACGACCAGGAACTGCTGGCGCTCTGTCAGGCGTTCGAAGATGGCCCCTTCGGTGACCGCGCTCCGCTGGTTCTCGAGCACGCCTTCAGCCTGACCTTGGCCGGCCAGGTGGTCCGAGGCAGGATCGACGCGGTCTACGCGGGGGACGATCCCGACCACGACTTCTTGGTGGTCGACTGGAAGACCGGCAGGCGCGAGTCCGCCGATCCCGGCCAGCTCGCTCTCTATCGGCTGGCCTGGGCCGAACTGACCGGCACGCCGCTGGAGCGGGTGCGGGCGGCCTTCTACTTCGTCGGTTCGGGGGTGCTCATGGAGCCCGCGGACCTCGTAGACCGCACTGATCTTGAGCAGCTCTTGCTCAACCTGGATCCACCCGATCGGCGTGAACTGTGGTGATCGGGGGTCACCAGGTGGTGAGCTGGCGGTAGCCGAGTGCGCCGAGCAGACCGACGGCTGTCCAGAACGCGGCGAGTTTGTACAAGGCCAGTTCCTCAGTTCTCCAAGGTGCTCGTGTCGCGTGCGGCGGCGGTCTTGGGGAGCGCGAAGGTGGCCAACAAGCCAACGATCAGCGCGAGCGCGGCGGCAGCGGTAGTCACTCGGCTGGCGTCGATCATGGCTTGGCTGGCGGCCAAGGCGACGTTCGCCGGCCCGGTGTGCTGCAACCCGGCAATGGCGATCCCGCCGCTGTCCTTGACTGCTTGAGTCAACCCTTCGACCTGGCCGGATGCTAGGCCTAACGACTCCAAGCCGGAGCGGGTGCCGGACTCGAGGCGGGCGACCAGGAGGCCGCCGAGCAGCGCCACGCCGAGCGCGGAGCCGACTTGTCTCACCGAACTCTGCAAGCCGGAGGCTTGCCCGCTCTGGGTGCGCGGGACATCGCTGAGCAGGAGCGAAGTGAGCTGCGCGGTCGCCATGCCCACGCCCACGCCATAGGCGAAGAGCCACCCCGACACCACCCAGCCGGAGACTTCCAGGCCGAGCGTGAGCGCAAGTCCGCCGACTGCGATGGCCTCGAGCAGCAGGCCGATCTGCACGATCAGGCGCTGGCTCAGTACGCCGGACAGTCGAGGCAGCATCCCGGAGATCAAGAAGGTCCCCAGGGCAAGAACGGCGATGACGCCGCCGGTGGTAAGGGCCGAGTAGCCGAGGGTCCCTTGGAGGAGCAAGGGGAGGGTGAAGAGCAGGCCGAACTCGCCGAAGGCGACGATCAAGGCGGCGATGACGCCGAATCGGAAGGTCGTGATCTTGAAGAGCCCGAGGTTGACCAGTCCGGTGCCCTCGCTCCGGCTCGCCTCGAGCCACACGAAGCCGACCATGATCAGCACGCCGAGGGCCAGAGCCAGTGGAACGGGGGAGAGACTGCCGTCTTGCTGACGCCACCACCCGAACCAACTGCCCTCGATCAGACCGAAGACCAAGGCCCCCATGCCCAGCATCGAGAGCGCTGCTCCGGTCAGATCCACCGATGCGGGTGCGTTGGGGTCCTTGCTCTCGGGGACGGCACGCGCAATGCCGAAGAGGATCAGCAGGCCGAGGGGGATGTTCACCCAGAAGGCCCACCGCCAAGAGACGTTGGTTGCCAGCCACCCGCCCAGCAAGGGGCCTAGCGCCGCCATCCCACCGATCGCCGACCCCCACACGGCGAAAGCGATGTTGCGCGCCCGGCCGGCGAAGGTCGAGTTCAGGATCGAGAGCGTGCTGGGTACGACCATCGCCGCCCCGACACCTTGCAGGAAACGGGCGGCGATCAAGACCCCGGCACCGCCCGCCGAACCTGCCACGACGGAGGCTGCGATGAACAAGGCGATGCCCGCTGCGAACATGCGCCGGCGACCATTGATATCGCCGAGTCGACCCACGGTGATGAGCAGGGCCGCGAAGGTCAGCGCGTAGGAGGCGTTGAGCCACTGGGCATCCGCGGCGCTCAATCCGAGGTCCACCATGACCACGGGCAACGCGACGTTGACGATGGTGGCGTCCATGATGACGACCGCGACCCCGAAGCCAACCGTGAGCAAGATGCCCCAGCCGGCGCGGCTGATCGTCTCCGAGGCAGTTTTATCGACAGACATGTCGGGATCGTATCGACGCTTGTGTCGGGAAGCAACAGGAGCAACAATGGGCGGATGCCGAAGATCGCTGCCCCGACGCTGGCCGAGCATCATGCCCAGCGCCGGGCCGCCATCCTCGCTGCCGCGACTGGGTTGCTGCAGCGGGAGGGAGCCCCCGCGGTCACCCCGGCCGCTGTCGCCGCCGGGAGCGGGCTGGCGCGCAGCAGTGTCTACCAGTACTACCCCTCGACGGGTGCCCTGCTCGGCGCGGCGGTGGAGGAGATGTTCGCATCGGCCGTCCAGGAGATCCAGGCATCCGTGGCTGCGGCCGACTCTCCGCTCGAGCGAGTTCTGGCTTACCTCGACGCGGCGCTCGAGCTGGCCCGTGATGGCCACGGTGCCACGGGAGCCCTTCCTGCCGATCTCCCGGTGCCGCCCGAATGTGCTGAGCGGGTGCGGCTCCTGCACGACGCGCTCGTGGAGCCCCTCACCTCGGCGCTGAGCGATTCCGGAGTGGACAACCCGGTGTCGGCCGCGGCCTTCGTCAACGGTGTGGTGGGCGCGGCGGCGGCGCTGATCGACCGTGGACAGCCGGCCGATCGGGTGCGCGCTGAGATGCGTCACTTCGCGACCCATGGGTTGTACCCCGCCGGTTCCTGAGCCGCGAAAGGGCGGTGAACCAACCGCAAACCGGGACCTAAGTCCGGTTCCGGTCCGCGGGTTCAACCCTTATCGTGTCCCCATGTCTCAGGCCTCCACCAATGCTGCCCAAGCCACTCAGGCGTCCACTCGCAAGCACACGATTGAAGCGATGGCCGATCTGATCGAGGAGAAGGCGGAGGCGGAGGGCAAGCCCAAGAAGTCGGCCGCGTGGCGCGAGGGTTATCCCTACGACAAGAAGATCAGCACCGCGGAGTACGAAGCGATCAAGCGGGACCTGCAGATCGAACTGCTCAAGTTCCAGGTCTGGGTCAACGAGACCGGTCAGAAGATCGCGGTCCTCTTCGAGGGTCGAGACGCCGCAGGCAAGGGCGGTTCGATCAAGCGGTTCATGGAGCACCTCAACCCGCGTGGCGCGCGGGTGGTGGCCCTTCCGGTTCCGACCGAGAGGGAGAAGTCGCAGTGGTACTTCCAGCGCTACGTCACTCACCTCCCGAGCGGCGGGGAGATCGTGCTGTTCGACCGCAGCTGGTACAACCGCGCGGGTGTCGAGCGGGTCATGGGCTTCTGCTCTCCCGAGCAATACATGGAGTTCATGCGCTCCTGCCCCGAGTTCGAGCGGATGCTCGTGGATTCCGGCATCCATCTGACCAAGCTGTGGTTCTCGGTGAGTCGTGGCGAGCAACGGGCGCGGTTCGACTCGCGCTCGCTCGACCCGGTCAAGCAGTGGAAGCTGTCGCCGACCGACCGCGCCTCCTTCGACAAGTGGGACGCCTACACCGAGGCCAAGGAAGCGATGTTCTTCTACACCGACACACGCGATGCGCCGTGGACGGTTATCAAGAGCAACGACAAGAAGCGCGCCCGGATCGAGGCGATGCGCGTGGTGCTCTCCCAGTTCGACTATCCGGAGAAGAACGAGGCCGTGGTCGGCAAGCCGGACAAGTCCATCGTGGGCAAGGCCAAGAAGATCTTCGAAGAGGGCGAACGCACCGGCACCGGCTTCCCGCGCCTGGGACGCCCGTGATGCGAACCGGCGCCGCGCTCAGCGAGTGAGTCGCGCCCGGTCCATGGAGTAGATCCAGCGCAAGAGTGGGTACTCCGAGAGCGACCACAGCCGGTCGGTAGCGGGGTCGTAGCTGATGTCTTCGGGACCCATCGGGGTGGCCAGGTGGCGCCCGGTGAACGAGCCGGGCGTGCCGACATACACCGAGCCCGGCCACAGCGGACCCCGCGACACCGAGGCGTAGTAGGTGCCCTCGACCCGGGTGATCCCCTGCATCTGGTTGAGGGCGCCGTCGGTCACGTCGGTGGGGAAGGACCGTTCGCTCGTCGTGGTGTCGGGCAACAGCGTCTCTGGGTGGAGCGGGAAGTGCGCCACGCGGGTCGTCTGGCCGCGGCGCCCGAACTCCCCGGTGATCAGCGTCTTGGGATCCGAGGCGAGGTCGAGGGACAAGTTGGAGTAGCGCAGTTTGGGTACGCCGGCGGCGGTCTCCGCGCGGTAGGCGAAGCGCGCCGGCAGGACGTAGCGGTATCCGAACGCCGAAAGGTCGGTGTCGGAGAAGCCGAGCCGCCACGGATCGGGCTGGCCGAAGCCATCGGGTAGGTGCAGGATGTCGTCGACCCGGAAGGTGAAGAAGCCGCGCGCGGTGGCGGCCACGTGAAGGTAGGGGCCCGCCCAGACGATCCCCCCGGCGTGGATCCGCAGCGGCTCCCAGGTAAGCCGAGACCCGCCTCCGGCGAGGGGAACCTTCTTGGGGACGACCAGGAGGACGTGCCGGTAGCGCAGGGTGTCGAGGTCGAAGAAGCTGATCCGTGACCCCCGGTTCAACCCGTCTCGGGCCTTGGCGTACCACGTCATGGCGAGCACGTCGCTGCTCGGTGCGGGATCGGCGAAGGCGGCCGTAGTGATTCCCTGGGGATACCACTCACGGGTGGCGCGGTCCTCCGGGTCCCAGGTGTATGCCTCGCGGACGGCTCCGCCGAACCACCCGCGGGAACCTTTGCCCTGACGGTTCAGATCGGTGAGCAGGCCCTCAATGCCGGCCGGGCCTCCAGTGCGGGCGGCGAAGGTCGCGATCTCGTCGATCGCTTCGCCCGTCCTTTGAAGATGGACTCCCAGATCGATGGGCTCGGCGCTGGTCACTCCGCGCAGGATACCCGCCGGCCACGATCCGGCGGGCCCTTGGTCAGTGCAGGTGACCCGCGGCGGTGTGCGCCGGATCGCGGTCGACCTGGATCCGCTGGCGGGGCAGGAGCAGGGCCGGAACCAGCACGAGCGCCACCAAGCCCGTGGCCACCACGAAAGCAGAACCGAACGCGGCGGCCATGTCGGACTTCGCGATCGCGGCCAGCGCGGGGATCTGGTCCGGGGTGATCTGGAACTTGGCCAGGATCGCACCCAGCGCCGACTGGTCGTCGCCGGCTCGTGCGATAGCCGTCATCAGCCCGATCTCTTTGGAGTCGTTGTAGCTGTTGGTCAGCAGAACCGAGAACAGGGCCGTGCCGATCGACGCGGCGACCTGCTGCACGATGTTCATCAGCGTGGAGCCGCGCGCCAGGTTGTGGTCGGTCAGGGTCTGCAAGGCCGAGGTCATGATCGGCATCATCGTCGCGCCCATGCCGAGACCCTGGATGAACAGCGCGGCCAGCAGATAGGTGTAGGAGGTGTCCACGCCCACCTGGGTGAACATGGCCATGCCCACGACGATCAGGCTGACGCCGGCCAGCACGATCTTCCCGGGGCCGATCTTGTCGACCAAGATGCCCGCCACGGGCATCGTCAGCATCGCGCCGAACCCTTGCGGTGCGAGCAGCCAGCCCGTGCTCAACGTGCCTTCACCGCGGACTGCGATGAAGTACTGCGCGAACAGGATCGAGGCGCCGAAGAAGGCCATCGCGAACAACGACATCGCGGTCACCGCGATCGCCATCTGTCGGTTCTGCAGCAGATGCAGATCGAGCAGCGGGTGCTCCACCTCGTTGAACAGCGTGCGGCCGACAAAGGCGAGGATCAGTACCAGGCCAACCACCGCGGGCAGCCACACTTCGCGATGGCCGACACCGCCGTGCTCGGGGATCGAGCTCACGCCGTACAGGAAAGCCGCCAGGCCCGGGGACAGCAGCAGCATGCCGATCCAGTCGAAGGTCTCCGAGGGGCTCGGGGCGTCCTTGGGCAGCACCATGGCGGCGTAGGCGAGCGCGATGGCCCCGATCGGCACGTTGATCAGGAAGATCCAGTGCCAGGAGGCTACGTCGATGAGCCAGCCACCGAGGATGGGGCCGAAGATCGGACCGAGCAGCATCGGGATGCCGAGCACGGCCATCACGCGGCCGACCCGGTCCGGTCCGGCCGCGCGGGTCAGGATCGTCATGCCGAGCGGCATCAACATGCCGCCACCCAGGCCCTGCAACACGCGGAAGATCACAAGCGTCTCGATGGAGTTCGCCATCGAGCACAGCACCGAGCCGGCGGTGAACAGCAAGATCGCGAGCAGGTACAGCCGCTTGGTGCCGAAGCGGTCGGCGGCCCAGCCGGTCAGCGGAATGACGCTAGCCAACGCCAAGGTGTAGCCCGTCATCGTCCAGGCGACCTGTGCCGGGCTGGCCTCGAAGACCTCTCGGAACTTCTCCATGGCGATGGTGACCACGGTGATGTCCAGGATCGACATGATCGCGCCGAGCACGACGACGCCCGCGACGATCAGCACGCCCTTGTCGAGCTTGTCGTCGGCGACGGGAGTAGTTGGGTTGGCTGCAGAACTCATCGGACAAAGGTATGGCGAGCCTTCCCGCACACCCAATTCGTAGGTACTGGTCCTGCGGCATGTCGGTAGCCGGCACTACCTGGGTGAACGGTCGCCCGACGTCATAAGGTGCTCCCCATGAGCGACGCAGTGCATCCCTCCGTGTTCGACCAGCGGCTGCTGCTGGTCCACGCCCATCCCGATGACGAGACCATCGGCCAGGGCGCCACGATGGCCAAGTACGTCGAGGAGGGGGTCGGGGTCACCTTGGTGACCTGCACCGCGGGCGAGATGGGTGAGATCTTGGTCCCCGAGCTGACCCATCTGGCCGCCGATCAGGACGACAAACTGGGCCATCACCGTCGCGATGAGCTCGCCGACGCGATGGCCGTCCTCGGAGTAACCGACCACCGCTTCCTCGGGGGCTTCGGCACCTACCGTGACTCCGGGATGAAGTGGCATCCCGACGGGCATGCGATCGCCGCCGACGACGTACACGAGAACGCCTTCTGGCGCGCGGATCTGACCGAAGCCGCCGATCACCTGGTGCGAGTGGTTCGCGAGGTGCAACCGCAGGTCATGGTGACCTATGACCAGTTCGGCGGATACGGCCACCCCGACCACATCCAGGCGCACCGGGTCGCGATGTACGCCGCGCAGCTCGCCGCCGTGCCGTCGTACAAGCCGGAGCTGGGTGCTCCCTGGGAGATCGCGAAGATCTACTGGGGTGCGATCTCCGAGTCGCGGATGCGCCAAGGCCTCCGGGCCTTGCGCGAGGCTGGTGACACCAGCGCCTTCGAGGGCATGGACCCCGACGGCCCGTTGCCGTACTTCGTGGTGGGCGACGACGCGTTGAGCGCGATCGTCGATGCCGGCCCCTACGCCGAACGCAAGATGGACGCGCTGCGCGCCCACAAGACCCAGGTATCGGTGGATTCCGGGTTCTTCGCGCTCTCCAACAACCTCGGCTCGGAGGTCATGGGCGAGGAGTACTACCGGATCGCCAAGGGAACCCCTGCCCCCGATCGGGAGGACGGCCTGGAGTCGACGCTCTTCGCGGGCCTCGCGCTCGTGGGACCCACCGCATGAGCCACGGTCCGGTCGGCATCCTCGGCCGGACCCTCGAAGTGTTCGGCAGTTCGGCTGCGGGGCTCTTCACCGGCGTCTGCGCGGTCGCGTTGCATGACACCTGGTGGGGTCTGGCGGTGGGTGTGTTCGGCAGCGTGGCGCTGATGTTCGTGGTGGGCCCCGGCCGAACGGGGCGCCTCCCCGCTGCTGTGTGCTGGCTGCTGGCGCTGTTCTTCGCGCTCCGGGGTCGTCCTGAGGGGGACTTCGCAATCGGCGCGAATCTTCGCGGCCAGTTGCTGCTGGGCCTGGGCCTGGTTGTCCTTGCCTTCGCCATCTGGAGCGGGGTTCGCGGTTCGTCGCGGACCGCCATCGAAGCGTGAGCCGGATTCGGTCCTGAATTGGCCCGGCGGTCGTTCCGCGCACGTGGGCTTCCATAGACTGAGCCGGTGAGCGACACCCCTTCTGCGAGCGACACTCCGGAGAACGAAGCCTCCGCGCCCGGAAACCTCAAGCTTCCCGGCAAGCGCATGACTCCTCGGGGCACCTCGCGGCCCGCGGTCGCGCCGCCACGGCGTCGCCCCCCGGTTGCGTCCGATGTCTCAGCGGCGGGGGTGGCCACGGCTGCCCCGGAAGAGTCGATGGAGGACACGGCCGAGCGGCCGCGCATCGAGGCTCCGCTGGTGCAGGAGCGCCCTTGGATGGATGAGCCCGCCGAGCCCGTGGATCCCGTTGAGCCCGTCGATCTCGCCGAGCCCGTCGATCCCGTTGAGCCCGTCGATCTCGCCGAGCCGGGGGAGGCCACGCAATGGCTCCAACCGGTGGAGACCCCCTCCGTGGCCGCTGTCACGCACGCTGACCAACCCCAGATCCCGGTTGCGGCCGGCGTCGACCCCGCTCCAGTCACGGTCAAGCCTCGCCGGAAGGGGCTGGTCGCCGCGGCTGCCCTGGTGGTGCTCGTCGGCGGGTACGCCGCCGTGGCCGCGGCCGCGCAGGACAAGCTGCCGCGCGGCACCACAGTCGCCGGAGTCGGGATCGGCGGGCAGACCTCGGCCGGCGCCGTACGCACCCTTGAGGATGCCTTGTCCGAACGTAGTCAGGCGCCGATCGCGGTAACCGTCGACGGCGCCGCGCAAGCAGTCTCCCCGGGGACCGCGGGGTTGGGTGTCGACTACCCCGCGTCGGCAGAGCAGGCCGACCCGATCTCCGGTTGGGGCCCCCTCTCGGTCTTCCGCTATCTCGCCGGTGGCAAGGATCTCGACCCGGCGATCACGGTGGATCAGGGCAAGTTCGACGCGGTTCTGGAGAAGCTCGGGGCCGAGGTCGCCCAGCCGCCGCGCGAAGGCGGGCTGCGCTTCGTCGGAACCAAGCTCAAAGAGATCGAGCCGAGGCCCGGTCGAGCACTGGACATCGACGTGGCTGGGGACTCCGTCAAGAGTGCCTATCTGGTCGAGGGTGCGACGGCCGCGCTGGAGACCAGCGAGGCGGTGCCTGACATCGACCGAGCTGATATCGACCAGATTCGCGCGAGCTTCGCCGAACCGGCGATGAGCGGTCCGATCGGATTGGTGTTCTCCGGTCAGCGGGTAGACCTGAACCCGAATCAGTTCGCGCCCGCACTGGTGTTCAAGGCGGAAGGTGGCCAGCTTGTCCCGCGGCTGCGTCCGGCCGTGATGGCTGATCTTCTCGAGGGCAAGGTGGACGAATCCAACGCTCCGGTGGACGCCACCGTGCGGCTGGTGGACGGCAAGCCGGTGGTCGTCAAAGCCAAGCCCGGTGTCGGCTACACCCCGGAGGCGATCGAGACAGCGGTGGTGGCGGCGGCCTCCGACAGTGGTGAGCGCACCGCCGAAGTGAAGGCGAGCAAAGCGCAGGCCGACTTCACTACCCAGGAGGCTCGGGCGCTCAAGATCCGCCGCAAGGTCTCCAGCTTCACGACCTACTATCCCTATGCCGCCTACCGCAACGTCAACATCCCGAGGGCGGCCTCGTTGATCAACGGCACTGTGCTGAAGCCCGGCGAGACGTTCTCGATGAACGGCACCGTCGGGGAGCGCACCGCCGCGAACGGCTTCACCACCGGCTTCATCATCAGCAACGGGGTCTTCGCCGAGGACCTCGGCGGCGGGGTGTCCCAGGTCGCGACCACCACCTACAACGCGGCCTTCTTCGCCGGTCTGGAGGATGTCGAGCATTGGCCGCATTCGTTCTTCATCGACCGCTATCCGCCGGGTCGTGAAGCCACGGTGGCGTGGGGAAGCAAGGACCTGCGGTTCAGGAACGACACGCCGTACGGCGTCCTGATCGAGGCCCACGTAACGCCGGCGACCGCTGCTTCATCCGGTGTAGTCACGGTGAGCGTGTGGTCGACCAAGCTCTGGGACGTCACGTCGAGTTCTTCGAACCGCTACAACTTCACCCAGCCCAAGACGCGCACGATCATCGACAAGGACGACAAGTGCGTGCCTAACATCGGCTACGGCGGCTTCGACATCGATGTGACTCGCACCTGGCGCAAGCCCGGGGAGAGCGACGTGGCCAAGCAGGAGACGCGGACGACCACCTACATCCCCGCCGACACCGTCATCTGCAAGAAGCCCGACGAGCCGCCGCTCGAGCAGTAGCGCACCGGCGCTCTGGCGACGCGCTGGGCCGAGGCCGTCCCGGTCCTCGGGAAACCAAGTGGCGGGCCCCGTCCAAACCATCTCTAATCACCTCATGGAGATGCGATCCGAGTGTGAGCGATGTGGCCGAGCACTGCCCCCGGATAGTTCGGCGGCGCGGATCTGTGCCCACGAGTGCACCTTCTGCGAGGACTGCGCGAGGGTGCACCTCGCCGGGCGCTGCCCCAACTGTGGCGGCGAACTGCTGGCCCGGCCCCGCCTCAACACCCGCGCTGCTCGGGCGGTCGCCCATGGCGAGGCATTGGCCCGCATCGAGGGCGAGTCCAGGTTCGCGGTGATGCTGCGCCACGGATCGATGAGCGTGGAGCTCTACGCGCCGGTGGGTCGAGACCCGCAGGAGCCGCACGCCCAGGACGAGCTGTACGTTGTCGCAACCGGCACCGCGACCTTGCGGATCGGCGAGGTCGATCATCCCCTGGAGGCGGGGTCGGTTGCCTTCGTCGCGGCGGGCGAGGATCACCGGTTCGAGCAGTTCAGTGACGACTTCAGCACCTGGGTGGTGTTCTGGGGTCCGGCAGGAGGAGAGCAGTGAGCGATTCAGCAGCCCCAGGTGCGTCGTACGACGGGGCGGGCGCTGTGCGCGCCCCGATGCGTCTGACCCGCAAACCCGATCGCGAGCGCAACACCCGTGTGGCTCTCGACGAGCTGCTCGACGAGGTCCTGGTGGGTACCTTGTCCACCGTCGTGGACGGCTGGCCGCATGTGGTGCCGATGCTGTTCGCTCGTGACGGGGATCGCGTCCTCCTGCACGGTTCCACCGGGGCGGGAGCCCTACGGCAGGTCGCTGCCGGGGCACCGGCCGCACTCTGCGTGACCAGCCTGGACGGCGTCGTGGTCGCCGAGTCGACCTTCGAGTCCTCGGCCAACTATCGCTCCGCGGTGATTCGCGGCCATCTGCAGACCATCGACGGCGACGAGGCCTGGAGGTGCCTGGATCTGCTCTCGGACCGGCTGATCCCCGGACGCACCGGCGAGTTGTCCGCGATGACCCGCAAGCAGGTCGCCGCGACCTTGACCCTGGCGCTGCCGATCGCCGACGGCGATTGGCTCTACAAGGAGCGAGACGGCGACCCCGGCGAGCCCGAGGAGGAGACCGACGCCTGGTGTGGTGTCGTGCCGCTTCGGATGGTGGCTGGCGCGCCGATCACCGCCCCTTGGAGCAGCCAGGCGCCCGTGCCCGATTCGGTGCGCCGCTTGATGGCTGCCTGGCCGGCGGAGTGAGCGAACCGCGGGTTCCCTGGCAGGTCAAGCTCGCCGCACTCTGCTTGGTGTGGGGCAGCAGCTTCTTGTTGATGATGGTGGCGTTGCGTGCCTACACGCCCTGGCAGATCGTCTCGGTGCGGATCGGGTTGGGGGCAGCGACCCTGTACCTGCTGCTCGCGGGCGCCAAGGGACGGCTGCCGACTGGTGCCCGGGTCTGGGCCCACCTCTGGGTCTGTGGCTTCTTCTTGGCGGCGTTGCCGTTCAGCTGTTTCGTCTGGGCCGAGACGCGCATCCCGTCCGCTCTGGCGGGAATCTCGAACTCAACCACCGCGATCACCTCGGTGCTGGCGGTGGCGGTGCTACTGCCGCATCAGCGCACCTCGGGACGGAAGGTGCTGGCGGTGCTGACCGGCTTCGCCGGCGTGGTGCTGGTGGCCCATCCCTGGGATCTGGTCGGGCGTCCCGACCCGCTGGGCATGGGGGTTGCCCTGCTCGGGGGCGCGTCGTACGGCATCGGCTGGACCTACAACCGGCGTTTCCTTGCCGATGCCGACCTAGGTGGCTTGTCCCAGCCCACCGCGCTCGTCCTCACCGGCACCGCCTTGATCGCTCCGGTCGGACTGCTGGCCTGGTGGCTCAACCGGGATGCCCAACCGCGTCCATGGAGCCCGCAGTCCGATGACTACTGGCTGCCGCTCATCGCCATGATCGTGCTGGCTGTGGTCAACACGGGCTTGGCATATATGTGGCAGTACGACGTGGTGCGCGGCGCCGGCCCGGTGCTGTCCTCGACAGTCACCTACCTGGCTCCGATGGTCGCGGTGGTGCTCGGTGTCGCGGTGTTGGGGGAGCGGTTGGCGCCGATCCAGTTCGTCGGCTTTGCGATTGTGCTCGCGTCCGCGTGGGTGATCAACTCCCCGGAACGCTCCAAGGTGAGGGAACCCGGGGGGAGTACCAGTACCGCGTGAGGTGGTGGGTGCGGAACCCGATCGATGCGTAGAGCGCCACCGCCGGGTGGTTGTCGGTCTCCACGTGCAGCCAAGCCGTGGTCGCACCGCGCTCGGCGCCCCAGGCGATCGCCTCGGCGAGCAACTGCCGGGCCAAGCCCCTGCGACGCTGCGCCGGGTCGACCTCCAGGCTGTAGATCGCCAGCCAGTCACGCGCCAACGCCACCGAGACTCGTACCGGGCCTTGGCGAAGCTCGGCCCTTCCGGCTGGGTTGGCCATGACCTCAGCCGTGTGGAGAGGTGTAGGCAGCCGATGTCTGGTCTGCGCCACCGAGGTCAGCTGAAGCGCGGTCTCCGATCCAGGGACCGGTCGCCATCCCAGGCTGCGAAACTCCGCCTCCCACGGCTCCTCGGCAGCCACTTGCACCAGCGCCGGCCGGTCCAGCGCGGCGTAGAACTGCTCGATCCCCGAGGCGTCCATCTCCCCACCCGGATCACCGAACGCGAAGCAACTGTTGGCTCGCTTGACGAGACGTCCGGGCAACACCGGTTGGGTACGCAGGATCCAGTTGCCCAGTGCGGTGGTCTCCTGGTCGTCGAAGAGGTCCAAGGTGTGCGCCTCGGCGTCGCGGATGCTCACCCGTTGCCGGATCGACGGCCGTGGTGGAACGGGTTTGCCCGACACAACCAAGGCCAGCGGGATGGTCCGAACCTCGCCGTCCTCTCGGCGGATCACCAGGCTGGTACCGAGATTCCACTCCTCGCAGACCCCGAGGACGTCGGTCATCGCCGGGCCTCCAGAGGGTCCGGTCTCCCCAGGCAGCAGGTGGCGAACGACGATGCGTTGTCCGACCACGTGCGGACCCAACGAATGCGCGCTCACGAATCGCCCTTTCTTGCTGGTGCTGCTCGGTGTCAGGAACTATCGCAGCGGATACTAGGCTGGGCCTTGTTCGGTCCGTCCATCCCGACTGGCCCCGCAACTTGTGGCCGTCGCCTCGGGCAAACCGTTCGATCCGTGTCTAGCTTTCAGGAGGAGTCCAGATGACCTACGTCATCGCCCAGCCCTGCGTCGACCTCAAGGACCGCGCCTGCGTGGACGAATGTCCGGTGGACTGCATCTACGAGGGCAACCGGATGCTCTACATCCACCCCGACGAGTGCGTGGACTGTGGCGCCTGCGAGCCGGTCTGCCCGGTCGAGGCGATCTACTACGAAGACGACACTCCGGAGCAGTGGAAGCACTTCTACGACGCCAACGTGCACTTCTTCGACGACCTCGGCTCGCCGGGTGGCGCCGCCAAGATGGGTGTCATCGACGCCGACCACCCGGTCGTGGCCGCGCTGCCGCCTCAAGCTCACGACGAGTGAGCAAGGCTGCTTCCTCGACGTCGCGCGGCCGGGTCTCCACCCGGCTTCCCGACTTTCCGTGGGATCGGCTGACCGACTACGCAGCCAAGGCTCGAGCGCACCCCGACGGCATCGTGGACTTGTCCGTCGGCACTCCGGTCGACTCCTCACCTGAGGTCGCCCAGCAGGCGCTGCGTGGTGCTGCGGATTCTCCGGGCTACCCGGTGACCATCGGCCGGGTCGAGACGCGTCAGGCGATCATCGACTGGCTCGAGCGCCGCGCGGGTGCCCGCGGGCTCGGCTTGGACGCCGTACTCCCGGTGATCGGCTCCAAGGAGCTGATCGGCACCTTGCCCCTGCACCTTGGCCTTGGTCCGGGCGACCTCGTCGTCTACCCCTCGCTGGCCTACCCCACCTACGAGGTCGGTGCCCGACTAGCCGGCTGCGAGACCATGCGCGCCGATTCGCTGACCGCCATCGGTCCGCGACGACCTGCCTTGCTCTACGTCAACTCACCGGCCAACCCGACCGGCCGAGTGCTGCCGATCGAGCATCTCCGCAAGATGGTCGACTGGGCGCGCGAAGGCGGCACGATCCTGGTCTCCGATGAGTGCTATCTCGAATGCGCGTGGGACAGCGAGCCGGTCTCGGTCCTGCATCCGGAGGTGTGTGGAGACTCCCACGAGGGTTTGCTCAGCATCCATTCGCTCTCCAAGCGCTCCAACTTGGCGGGCTACCGCTGCGCGTTCGTCGCGGGTGACACCGCCTTGGTCAAGGAGCTTCTCGAGGTGCGCAAGAACCTCGGGCTGCAGATGCCCGGCCCCCAACAGGTGGCGATGGCGGCCGCGCTGGGCGACGACGCCCACGTGGCCGAGCAACACAGTCGCTACGCCGCGCGCCGCGATCTGTTGCGGGCTGCTCTGGAGAGTGCGGGATTCACCATCGAGCACTCCGAGGCTTCGCTCTACCTGTGGGCCACCCGCGATGAGGACTGCTGGAAGACCGTGGACTGGCTGGCCGAACGAGGGATCCTGGCTGCTCCGGGCGCCTTCTACGGCGCCTCCGGGCGGAGGCATGTCCGGGTGGCGTTCACCGCCACCGATGAGCGGGTCGCCGCCGCCGTACGCCGCCTCGCCTGACCCTCAGGACTGGCCGAATTCAGGACTGGCCGAATTCAGGACTGGATGGTGGCGAGCCGGGACTCGGTATCCCCGGCAGTGTGCGGCGCGGCCGCGGCTGGCCGCAGGTTCACCGCGGTGATCTTGTCCACCCGGATGATCGAGTGACCCATGCCGTCGTTGGTGAGCACCACGCCGTGGCTGTCGATCGATGCGACACGTCCGCTGAGCCAGTGACCCTCCACAAGCACCTCCACCGTCGCGCCGTTGTTGCGGGCGAGGTTGAGTGCGGTACCCATCGTGTAGAGGGTCGAAGAGCCGGTCACATTCCAGACCCTAGGGGGTATCCGGCTCCGGAACCGGACTTCCCGCGCCAGCCTCGCCCACCTGCGCGCCGTGCTCTGCACGCTCGGTCACTGGTCTATGGGCCGAACGGAGGACGGGTTTTACATCCGCGGATGAATGACAGGTTTGGACCAGTAGGGTGCTTGGCGCCTGCCCGCCGGGTGTCCTGCGGGGTGTCAGCGGGCGACGTCGACATGGACGTGGTCGCGGTGCATCAGCGTGCGGGGATCACCCGATGCGTTGTCGGGTGGCTGATAGTCGCGCCAGCCTTCGTCGGAGCGCCACCGGGTCCAGATCCGGCCGTCGAAGATCACGTGATCGATATCCAGGCGTTCGGCCCGGGCCACCAGGAAGGCTGCCATCGCCCAGCCGCGTTGGCGGTCGGAGGCGCTGTCGGGATCGATGGATACGTCAATGGCCCGGCCCTCGTAGTGGGCTGAGCCCGCCATGTGGCCGGTGCTCACACCTCCTGGGGCGAAACCTCCCAGGCGTTGGGCGCCGAAGACCCGCTCCACGTCCCGGCGGACCCGGCTCGCCCGCGCGGTCAGCCCAGCGGGAGTGAGTGCGGTGGCCGAGGCATCCGGTTCGCTGGAGACCTCGCAATGGAAGCTGCCGCCCTCGGTCTGGCCGGTCAGGGCGGAGGCCAGGATCCGCGCATCGGCAGCGTGCGCGTCGTAGGCCTCCGGATAAGCCGAGCGTTGCACCGCTTGGGCCGCCTCGGTGATGCGCATTGTCGAGTAGCCGTCGATCTTCACCAGCGCGTCGTAGAAGGCGTTGGTGGCATAGAGCGGGTCGAGCAGTTGCTTGCGGGTGCCCCAGCCTTGGCTGGGTCGTTGCTGGAAGAGGCCGACGGAGTCACGGTCGCCGTAGGCGATGTTGTGCAGTTTGGATTCCTGGAAGGCGGTCGCCAGCGCGATGGAGACCGCGCGCGGCGGCAGTTCCCGTCGTACGGCGACCCCGGCGATGAGAGCGGCGTTCTCGGCTTGCTTGGGGCTCACCGTGACGGTGCGCTCTCCGACGGTGGCCTGGCAACTCTCCGGATCCGGCAGCAGACCCACGCCCTTGTCGACCAGGACCTTCGCACCCCACGCCACCAGTCCCAGCACCACGAGAGTGAGGAGGAGGGTGCGGGCGCGCATATTCAGGGAACCTACCTGCCGGGTGGTCGTCGGCCGCGCCCGCTTCGGGCAGCGCGACCCGGGGGTTCAGTCGTTGCTGTGCAGGGCTTGGTTGAGGGCGATGCCGTCGCCTTGCCAGGGAACGGCTTCGACGGCACCGGTCAGCGAGTTGCGCCGGAAGAGCACGTTGCTGGCCCCCGAAAGCTCCAGCGCCTTCACCACCCGGTCGGGCTGGCCGGGGACCTTGAGGGTCACCTTGGTGCCGGCGGTGACGTAGCAGCCGGCCTCGACCACGCAGTCGTCGCCCAAGGCGATGCCGAGGCCGGAGTTGGCGCCGAGCAGGCAGCGCTCGCCGATGGAGACGACCTGGGTGCCGCCGCCGGACAGGGTGCCCATGATCGATGCGCCGCCGCCCACGTCGGAGCCGTTGCCGACCACGACGCCGGCCGAGACCCGGCCCTCGACCATCGAAGCGCCCAGGGTGCCGGCGTTGAAGTTGACGAAGCCCTCGTGCATCACGGTGGTGCCGCTGGCCAGATGTGCGCCGAGGCGGACTCGGTCGGCATCGGCGATCCGGACGCCGCTGGGCATGACGTAGTCGGTCATCCGCGGGAATTTGTCGACGCCGTAGACCGCGACCGGCCCTCGCGCCCGGAGCCGGAGACGGGTCTCCTCGAATCCCTCCACGGCGCACGGTCCGGCCGAGGTCCACACCACGTTGGTGAGCACACCAAAGATCCCGTCGAGCAGTTGCCCGTGTGGGGCGACCAGCCGGTGGGAGAGCAGATGCAGCCGGAGGTAGGCGTCCGGAACGTCGACCGGTGCGGCATCGAGGTCGACGACCACCTTCCGCACCGAGACAGCGACCCGGCGAGCCGCATCCTCGGTGGCGAGCGCGGCGAGCTCCGCGGGTGGCTCGGCCGAGTCATCGGGCGCGCCGAGTCGAGGTGCCGGGAACCAAGTGTCCAGCACCTGCTCGGTGTCGATGGAAGTGGTGACCAGGCCGAAGCCCCAGGCAGTGCGCTCGCTACTCACCCGGGGAGTCTACGGTCTGCCGAGCGCCGTCCCGCGAGGACGACGATCAGCTGAGCAGGCTGCCCAGCACGCCACCAGGACCGCCGCTGCTGGACCCGCCGCCGTCGGTCGGGTTGGTCCATTCGGCAGCTTGCACCACGACGAAACCGGGACCGTGGAAGGCGTACTGGAACGCTTCGCCGGTGCCGCCGCGCAGCATCGACTTCATGTTCATGCTGGAGACCACCTGAGGCACCAGGTTTGCCGACCACGCCACCGCCGCCTGCACGTCGACATAGGTCGGCTGCTGGCTGCAATCGAGCACGACGGGCTTGCCCGCGGTGCACAAGGCAGCGGTGCCCTGACCGGAGACGGTGGTGTTGAACAGTCCGCCGGCCATCATGCCGGCGCCCTTGACCCGGTTGATGTCCCAGGTGAGGGAAGCATCGAAGGCGAGCAGGTTGCGGCCGTTGACGCTCAGCGCGTCGCCGGTCAGCTCGACCAGGAAGACGTGCCCCGCCTCGTTGGCGAAGAACACCTCACCCTGCCCGGAGACCCGCATCAGCGGCAGATCCTCCGAGGTCAGCACCTTCTTCATCATCTTGCCGAAGCCGCCGGCCTTCTCATGGTGGAACTGGATCTGCCCTTGAAAGGCGACCATGGCGCCCTTGATCGCGAGGACATCGGGGCCGAGGGAGACTCGCAGCATCTGCGAGTTCTGCAGGCCGAATCGCTGGCCGCTGTCGGCGACCTCCATGTTGGACTGGTCGAAAAGTTCGCTACGCATGGCGAAAACCTACTGTGCCGGCCACTACTCCCGCCGAACATCCCCCCACCTTGTGGAGAGCCGGGGTGTTACTGGCCGGTGCGCCCGTCGATGCACTCCCGCAACAGGTCGGCGTGCCCGCAGTGCCGGGCGTACTCCTCGATCAGGTGCACCAGCACGCTGCGCAGTGGTGCCGGGCCGTCGGGGTGATAGCCCTCTGCATCCATGGCCGGCTCCGTGGCCAGGTAGTCGTTGGCGTGGGCGAGTTCGGTCCGCCAGGCGGCCCACGCCTCGGCAACGACGGCGTCGTCGGCGATCGCGCCGTTGAAGTCGAGGTCCGGATCGTCCTCGGTCCGGAAGAGTCGCGGGAGATCCCACTGGTGCTCCATCACCCGCCGGAACCAGTGGTGCTCGACCTTCGCCAGATGACGCAGCAGCCCGAGCAACGACATCGTCGAGGGTGGCACCGAACGACGGGCCAGCTGTTCGGCGTCGAGGCCCTCGCACTTGTAGGCGAAGGTGGTCCGGTAGTGGTTGAGGTAGTGGAGCAGGGTGTCACGCTCCCCGACCGGCTCGGGGGCCTGCATCCGAGGGTCTTCTGCGGGCGGAATCCACATGCCGTTGTAGCCAGCCATACGGCTAGCCGATCACGGATTCCGGCGGACGTCCACCGACTTCAGGGGCGGCGCAACCGCTGGTGCAACGCCTGATCCAGATCGGCCAGCAGGTCGGCGGGGTCCTCCAGACCGATCGACAAGCGAATCGTCCCGTCGCTGATCCCGACCTTCGCGCGCCCCTCAGGGCCGAGCTTCTGGTGGGTGGTCGTCGCGGGATGGGTGACCAACGACTTGGCGTCGCCGAAGTTGTTGGAGATGTCGAAGAGGCGGAGCTTGTCGATCACCGCGAAGGCGCGTTCCTTACCGCCGTCGACGGTGCAGGTGACGATCGTGCCGCCGGAATTCATCTGGGCCCGCGCTAGGTCGTACTGCGGGTGGCTGGGCAGCCACGGGTAGCGGGCTTCGGCGACCCGCGGGTCGGCGTATAGGAACTCCGCGACCTGAAGTGCCGAGGTAGCCGATGCTTCGGTGCGCATCCGAAGCGTCTCCAGGCCCTTGATCGCGGTCCAGGCGGTGAAGGGGCTCATCGTCGGGCCGGTGTTGCGGATCAGCGTCTTGACGGGGCCGTTGATGAACTCCTTGGAGCCCATGATCGCCCCGCCGAGGGTGCGGCCCTGGCCGTCGATGTGCTTGGTGGTGGAGTAGACGACGACGTCCGCGCCGTACTCGGTTGGGCGCTGTGTTGCGGGGCCGGCCATCGCGTTGTCGGCCACCACCACGGCGCCGGCAGCGTGGGCCAGCTCGCACACGGCGGCGATGTCCACGATCTCCAGCATCGGGTTGGAGGGCGACTCGAAGAAGACCGCCTTTGCCGGGGTCTTGAGCGCCTCGGCCCACTGGTCGAGGTCGGTGCCGTCGACCAGGTCGGTCGTGATGCCGTACTGCGGCAGGATCTCGGCAACGACGTTGAAGCAGGAGCCGAAGAGGTTGCGGCTGGACACAATCCGGTCGCCGGACTTCACCAGGGCGAGGAGTGAGTAGAAGACCCCGGCCATGCCGCTGGCGGTGGGGAAGCAGGCTTCAGCGCCTTCGATCGCGCAGAGCCGGTCGGCGAGCGCGGTCACGGTGGGGTTGCCGAAGCGGGAGTACATATAGCGGTCGGTCTGGCCGGCGAACGCGGCCTCGGCGTCAGCTGCGGTCTCGTAGACATAGCCGGAGGTGAGGAAGAGGCCCTCGGAGGTCTCGGCGTGATGGCTGCGGTCGATGCCCGAACGGATCGCGCGGGTGTCGGGGCGCCAGTCGTCGGTCACGACTGCCGCCAGGGCAAGCCCGCGGACTTCCAACCGCCGACGCCGCGGTGGCCGGCCTCGTCGAGGTTGCCCTCGAAGCCTTCGGCGACGTTGTAGGCGCGTTGCCAGCCGAGCTCGATCGCCGTGCTCGCGGCTCCTTGAGAGCGCTGGCCGGAGCGGCAGAGGAACAGCAGCGGCTGGTCCTTGGCCCAGCCGGCTTCCTCGAGTTGCGCGGCGAACTCCTCATTGCGGGCCCCGCCGGGGAAGGTGGTCCATTGCAGGAAGGCGACATCGCGGCCGAGCTCGCTGGTGTCGGGGACGCCGACGAAGGCCCATTCGGCGGTGGTGCGGACGTCGATCAGCACCGCGGCTGGATCCTCGGCGAGTAGCTCCCATGCCTCGGCCGGGCTGAGGTCTGCGGTGTAGTTCATGCGGCCCCACCGATCGGCGTACCCGGCAAGACGACGGCCTGCGCGCAGATCACGCGCTCGCCGTTGAAGGTCACGCTGGGGGAGCCGTAGAGGACGTAGCCGTCGGCCAGCGCGGCGCTGATCTTCTCGCAGAAGCTCCGGTCGTCCGGTCCGGTCAGCAACCGGTAGGTCAGCGGCTCCGGGGTCGCCTCGGGGGTGTTCTCCTCGCTCACCCCAGCAGAGTACGGCGCGCGCGCTCGCTCAGTGGGCGCGTGTCGGCACGTGGTCCCCACCCCACCCCGGGATACCCACCCTGCGGGGGAGGGCCCATGGCCGGCGTGTGATCGTGCCCGGCTCTTAGGCCTGCTATTTGGACCTCTTGGGCCACATGGCTCGCACGAAACCGCCGATGAACAGGCCCACGATCCACATCTTGCCGACGACCCCGTTGTCGTCGGGTCCCGCCTTGGCGCTGACGGCGAGGGTGGCGATCAACCAGAACACGGCGAAAGCGACGGTGGCTCCGAAGACGACCTTGTCACGAGTGGATGCGCTCTTGGGCTCGCGTTTGGCTCGCTGCTTCAACTCGGCAGCGGTGGGTGGTTTGGGGATGGCTTCTGGCTCTCGCGCGGGCATCGGGATCAGAGTCTCAGGTGGCACGTTCGCATCCACTAGCGACTCAATCGGCCGCGGGAGATCGTGCATCAGTGGGCTCGACCCGGAGTGAGAAGCCGTCGCGGCCAAACATTGTGCGTGCGCCATCGGGAAAGCAGAGCACCCCCACGACGTCCGCAAATGCCACGTTGATCTGCTTTGCCTCGTCCCCGACGCCCAGACCTTCGCTACTGAGGATCAACGCTGGGGCCTCAGGCTCCTTGCTTACGACCGGTTGACCGAACGGCTGGCGTGACGACGACTGCGGCGCCTGAGTGAAACCTGCCCAGTCCAGATTGCCGACTGGGGTTTGCGTGAGAGCGGTGGAATGAAACTGCTCAGCGATCTGGCGAATATCGTCGACCGTCACTGCTTCAACATCTCGCCGCAGCTCGGCAAGAGTCTGGTTCGGATAACCAAGAAGTAAGTTGACGGCGAGGCTGGGCAGCAGCCGACTGTTGGCCTCCGGGTCATCGAGGTGATGCATGGTGCGTCGTCGAGCGTTGTCGAGCTCCGCCTCGGTCACGGTCGCCCGCTGCAGCCGAGCGAGCACATCGATCATGCCGCCCACGGCGGCACCCAGCTTCTCCGGAGGGCCATCCGCCCAGGCGGTCAACCGCGCGTAGTGACCATCCCTTGGGTAGTAGTCCGCTTGGGTGTTGTAAGAGATGCCCGCCTGCTGGCGCAGTTCGGTGAAGAGGGCGCGTGACAACAGTTGGGTGAAGACGTTGGCGGTCGAGGAGCGTTCGACGACCGAGTCAATCACCACGTAGTTGCCCGGTTGGAAGAACCACGCAGGCGTCTTCGGCAACTCATTAGTCGCCGCAGGGCAGGGGAGGCGTGGACCATCGGGCAGGGTGAGGTCCAGCCCTTCTAAAGGCTCGTCGGTCGCCAGCCACAATGCGGCGTTGCCGCGGGTGAAGTGTGTCTGCGCCCAGTCACGAACGGTTTGGGCGTCTAGACGATTCAGTCCGAACTCGTCATCGGAAGACAACCCGTAGCCCTGCGCGCCGTAGCGATAGATCGGCAGGGACGCGGCGGGCGCCTGGCCACGGCCGCGCGCTTCGGTCCGCAGGATCTCGCATTCGACAGCCATGCGCTCCATCGGAAGGTCGCGCAAGCTGCTACAGACGCCGTTGAGGTACTCCACGAGTTCGGAGGTGTCGCCCTCAACGACAAAGGAGGTCACCACGTCACCTGTCGCGCCGTTGAAGTGAAGCTCACCAACGCCGTGGTGGTGAAGCGCCAGATGCTCCACGAGGTGAGTGATGCCTGCGGTGGCGAAGGTTTCGTCGGCCCGCCCCACCCGAAAGACCAATCCTGCCGCTCCACGTGCCCCAATCCTGGGAGCGATAAAGGTGGGAATTCCGTTGATCTCGACAGGTTCCACGGGATTCTGCTCAGTCATGCGACACCTGCTCTCCGCCGGAGGTCTGCGACTGTGGCTGCATCGGTCCCCACGAGGTAGCCGAACCACGACTCGGTGGCGTTCTCTCCTGCGATTTGCAGGTGACGGAACGCTTGAGGGCTCTCTCCGGCTACAGCGAAGGCAATCCCGAACACTGTGCTCGGAGTCGGGCCGTTCTTGTCCACGCGGTAATCACTGTGGTCGACGGATTGTGCGGCTGCGGCTGAGAGCTCGGCTCGTACACCTGCATCGTGCATGTAGCTCGCGCCATCCTTCGGTCCCCGTGCGACGTACTCCTCCAGGTGGGCGATAGCGACGAGCGCGCCGTTGGCGGACCCCGGGGGTGCGGCACTCGAGCAGCTCCGAGCGAAGGCCAGGGCCGCGTCGGGTTCGCCGCCCCACTTGGTGCAGAGGTTTTGGAGCATGGCGGCCTGCCCAGGAAAGTGGTGCGGGGAGATCCTCATGAGTCGGTCGTATCGTCGTTGCGATTCCCCGACTCCCAGTTCGAGACCGCGTGCCGTGAACAACCGCAAGTGCCATGGCAAGCCGACGTCCGGCTCGATGGCGCAGGCCTTGATGAGGTCTTGTTCGGCTTCGCGCAGGCGCCCGAAGAACCCTTCGAATGCATCCGTGTTGACTTCGCTGGCTCGGCGGCCGCTCCGGATGGCCCAGGCATCGTTGATCTGGGTGCCGGCAAGGAGGCTCAGGGCCAGCGGGTTGGCGGGCTCGGCGGCAGCCCACCTGCTCATCAAGTCAGCGGCTCCTGGCTGGTCGGCCACGTAGTCTGCGGCGAGTGCGAGTGCAGCTTCGTCCTCCTTGCCAAGCGAGACAAGCGAAGCCCATAGGTCTGATTGATCCCCGGCCTTAAGTGCCCTGCTCACCGGCTGGAGCGACGGCATCATGGTCGTGAGATCCGAATTATTTTCCCCCGATGGCATGCGCCGAAGCATAAGCTGGCAAACGGCCCGAAACATCAGTTTTTTCGGCACCGCTCTCTTGCCCGCCTGAGCTTGAGGGCGATCAATCGATTCGCAAGACGAAGGGGCGGCGGCCTACCCTGTGACGCAACGACGTTCGAGCCGTCATCAGCGGCGAGTCTCCGGAAGAACGGCGCTCACGCGCTCAGTAGAACCGGACGGGTAGGCCCGTCACAGCCGTGAACGAGCGGTCGCCCCGCCCCGACAGAAGTCAGGGAGGAGCGGCAAGCGAGGTGGTACCGCGGCATCCGTCGTCCTCGTGCAGCAACGCACCGAGTAGACGACGAGCAGGAGCCAGGCGATGACCTACCCCAAGGTGGCAACCGGACAGTCCGGCGAGCACAACCATGTGCCCTCCCAACCGAACTTCCCGGCCATCGAAGAGCGCGTGCTGGCCTACTGGAAGGACGACCACACCTTCGAGGCAAGCGTCGACCAGCGTGAGGCCGGCGAGGACGGCGCGAACGAGTTCGTCTTCTACGACGGCCCGCCGTTCGCCAACGGCCTGCCGCACTACGGCCACCTGCTCACCGGCTACGTCAAGGACCTCATCCCGCGCTACCAGACCATGCGAGGCCGCCGGGTCGAGCGCCGTTTCGGCTGGGACACCCACGGCCTGCCTGCCGAGCTGGAAGCGATGAGCCAACTCGGCATCAAGACCACGGATGAGATCAACGAACTCGGCATCGAGAAGTTCAACGATGCCTGCCAGACCTCGGTCTTCACCTATACCCAGGAGTGGCAGGACTACGTCACTCGCCAAGCGCGCTGGGTGGACTTCGACCACGACTACAAGACCCTCGACCTCGACTTCATGGAGTCGGTGCTGTGGGCATTCAAGACTCTCTACGAGAAGGGTCTGCTCTACGAAGGCTTCCGAGTACTTCCCTACTGCTGGAACGACGAGACGCCGCTGTCCAACCACGAACTGCGGATGGACGAGGACGTCTACCAGGTCCGCCAGGACCCGGCCGTCACAGTCGGCATGCGGATCACCGACGCACGCCTCCCAGAACTGCAGGGTGCCTACGCCCTGATCTGGACGACGACTCCGTGGACGATGCCGTCCAACCTGCTGATCATGGTCGGCAACGACATCGACTATGTCCTTGTCGAGTCCGACCTGCCCACTGGCAAGGCCGACCGGTTCCTGATCGCTGAGGCACGGTTGGCGTCGTACGCCCGGGAGTTGGGCGAGGAGCCGACCGTCCTCGCGCGCTTCAAGGGCAGCGATCTGACCGGACTCAGCTACCAGCCGCCGTTCACCTACTTCGAGGGCACCGAGCACGCCCACCGCATCGTCGAGGCGCCGTTCGTCACTACCGACGACGGCACCGGACTGGTGCACTCCGCCGGAGCCTTCGGTGAAGAGGACAAGGTGATCACCGACCGAGAAGGCATCAAGCTGGTCGTGGCGGTGGGGCAGGACGGGCGTTTCGTCTGGCCGGTGGCCGACTACACCGGGCTGCACGTCTTCGACGCGAATCTGCCGATCATCGACCACTTCAAGGCGGCCACCCGCAACGTCCGCGGTGAGGGCGAGCGGCTCGATCAAGGTGCCGTCACCGACGGCACGCTGCTGCTGCGCCGGGAGACCTATGAGCACTCCTACCCGCACTGCTGGCGCTGCCGGAACCCGCTGATCTACATGTCGGTGTCCTCGTGGTTCGTCGACACCCCCGCGATCCGCGACCGGATGCTCGAGCTCAACCAGCAGATCCGCTGGGTGCCCGACCACGTCAAGGACGGGCAGTTCGGCAAGTGGCTGGAGAACACCCGGCCCTGGTCGATCTCCCGTAACCGGTTCTGGGGCAGCCCCATCCCGGTCTGGAAGTCCGACGACCCGCAGTACCCCCGGGTGGATGTGTACGGCTCGCTCGACGACCTGGAGCGCGACTTCGGCGTACGCCCGGACAACCTGCACCGACCTTTCATCGATGACCTGACCCGGCCCAACCCCGACGATCCGCGCTCGCCGGAAGCGGGTCAGTCGACGATGCGCCGGGTGACCGATGTGTTCGACTGCTGGTTCGAGTCGGGCTCGATGTCGTTCGCCCAGGTGCACTACCCGTTCGAGAACGCCGAGTGGTTCGAGCACCATTTCCCGGGCGACTTCATCGTGGAGTACATCGGGCAGACCCGCGGCTGGTTCTACACCATGCACGTCCTCGCGACCGCGCTCTTCGACAAGCCCGCGTTCTCGGCGTGTGTCAGCCACGGCATCGTGCTGGGCTCGGACGGGCTCAAGATGAGCAAGAGCCTGCGCAACTACCCCAACGTCTATGAAGTGTTCGACCGCGACGGCTCGGACGCGATGCGCTGGTTCTTGATGTCGAGCCCGATCCTGCGCGGCGGGAACCTGATCGTCACCGAGCAGGGCATCCGTGAGTCGGTGCGCCAGGTGCTGATCCCGCTGTGGAACTCCTGGTACTTCTTCTCCCTCTACGCCAACGCCGCCGGGTACGCCGCCACGCGGCGTACCGACTCGGCCCACCCGATGGACCGCTACATCCTGGCCAAGCTGCGCGAGTACGTCGAGGCGAGCACCCACCAGCTCGACAACTACGAGGTCGCCAACGCCTGTGACTCGCTGCGTGGCTTCCTGGAGGTGTTGACCAACTGGTACATCCGCCGGTCCCGAGAGCGCTTCTGGAGTACCGGCGACCAGACCGACACTGCTGCCTTCGACACCCTCTTCACGGTGCTGGAGACGGTCTGCCGGGTCGCCGCGCCGCTGCTTCCGCTGACTGCGGAGGAGATCTGGCGGGGGTTGACCGGGGAGCGGTCGGTGCATCTGACCGACTGGCCCGAGGCGGGCGAACTCCCTGAGGACACCGCGCTGGCGGCAGCGATGGATGCTGCTCGTTCGGTCTGTTCGGCGACGTCGGCGCTGCGGAAGGCCGAGGGGCTGCGCAACCGGCTGCCGCTCGGCGGCTTGTCCGTGGTCGGGGTGGCGGCGCTGGAAGGTGTCGACTTGTCCGAAGTGATCGCCGAAGAGGTGAACGTCAAGCAGGTGCGCGTGCTCTCCGCCGATGCCCCCGATGCCGCCGCGCACGCGGTCGAGCAGCGGTTGACGGTGAACGCCCGGGCCGCCGGACCCCGGCTCGGCCGGGAGGTGCAGCGGGCGATCGCCGCGTCGAAGTCGGGCGACTGGTCGGTCGCCGAGGACGGCACCGTCACCGCCGGTGGCCTCGATCTGGTCGACGGGGAGTACACCTTGGAGACTGTCGCGGGTGCCGCGGACGACGCAGCCGTCTCGGTGCTGCCCGGTGGCGGCTTCGTGGTGCTCGACACCCAGGTGACCCCCGAGCTCGAGGCCGAGGGCGTGGCCCGCGACCTGATCCGCGCCGTACAGCAAGCCCGCAAGGATGCCGGGCTCGACGTGTCGGACCGGATCGCGCTCACCGTGAGCGGCCCGGCCGACCAGCTGGCGGCGGCCCGCACCCACGAGTCGCTGATCGCCGGGGAGACCCTCGCGACCAGCGTCAGCCTTGTCGAGGGTGACCCAGCCGTGACGGTGGCTCGCGCGTAGATCAGGTGCGATTCACGTACGTCCACTTCGGAAAATGCGGGCGTACAGCGGTCTTGGCTCCTCGTGCGTGGAGGGAACGGCGTCTGCCTTCCAGTCGCTGGCATCGGAGGATCCTCGGCGCCGATGCGATTCCAATGGGTGCCTCCTGTTGCGACGCCTGGGCCGAAGCGCCCAGAGCGTCAGAGCGAGAGACACGGTGCCGAGCATGATGCCGAGCGCGATCTTTCCGACCCCGTCATGCCAGGCGTAGGCGGCATACTGGTCGCCATCGAGGAAGACACTGTGGAATCGCTCGCCCTCGACGTACGCCTCGACGAGGTCACCCTCAGCAGCTTCCAACTTCGTGCGCAGTGCCCTATCGAACCTTCCGTATGCGCGCATGTGATTCCCGTATTCGAGATAACAGGTCTCCCAACCGCGGCTGTAACGGCCGCCCGAGTCGAAGTCGCAGGGACGCAAGTCCCCACGAACGAATCGCAGGCACTCCGCGCCCGATGCCGCACCGCATTCAGTCATCGTGTCGGTCGCGGCGTACGCCGCGGTTTGGGCGTTGCCGGCGTTGACGAGAACGAATGCCCCTCCGGCGAACGTCAGCGCAGCAGCCAGAACGGCCGCTTTGTGTCTCCCTGTTCCCCATGAGGGGACCAATTGCGGGCTCAAGGGCCTCGCAGGAGGCATCCCCCAACCGAGCAGGACCAGGGTGCTGGTGAGACCGGTCCAGAGCAACCAGGGCGGTCCGCTCAAGCCGATCATCACCCACGCGCCGCTGAGGAGGCATAGCGTCGCGAATAGCTGAGCGAAGTAGCCCTGTGCGTTGAGAGGCAATAGATCGCGGCTGCGGTGACCCGCTGCGAACAGGCTGGCGGCCAGGAAGTAGCCGCCAGCCCCGACTCCGATGAGGACGAATACCCAGGCGAGCAGAGTGGCTTGCAAGGTGCGTTTGGACGTGAAGACAATCCCTGAAGGAGTCACTACACCCACAGGGTCCCCGTCATGCAACAACCCACGGACCTGCTCGTGCACACCGGCGAGACGGTCACGATCCTCTGCGAGGAATTCGGCAGCGAGCAGCGGCCCTTTGAGATCTCTGACCTGCCAATCCAGCGACCTTGAGCCTTCGTGACGCCAGCCGCCGACCAGCGTTCCGCGCACGACGTCGAGGCAATCGGCGTCACCTGGTTGGGGACAGTAGGCGTGCTGCTGGGCGAGGGATCGAATCGAGAGTGTCTGAGCGGTCACGACAACTCCACCGATGAGCGAGCCGAGCAGGATCAGAAGGCCAATGGTGCCGAATCCGACTCTGCGTAGCCAGGCGCGAGGGCGGTAGCTGGTTGGGCCGAGATCCACAGCCGAGATACTAGGCCGCCCCTGTGGATGCCCGCTCCGATCGTGTGCGTGAACTCAGAAGCTGGTGGCGGCCCGTCCCACTGCCGCCGCCGGCCAGCGCCTCAGGGACGCCATTGCGGGTCGCGGCCGCTGAGTGCCACCACGCGCTCGATGTTGGTGGCCGAGGCGTCGACGGTGACGGCTGGGCCGAAGGGGTCCTCCCACGGCATACCGGCCGGCATTGCCGCCTTCAGTTGCGCGAAGAGTTCGGCGCGAGTTTCGGAAGGCACCTCGCGCT
The DNA here is from genome assembly GCA_037046605.1 of Nocardioides sp. Lineage (GTDB taxonomy): Bacteria > Actinomycetota > Actinomycetes > Propionibacteriales > Nocardioidaceae > Nocardioides. Next base: position 46,575 of record JBAOHF010000029.1, on the reverse strand, counting down.
CGTAGGCACGGGCGAACGTGACTGCCGCTGCGTCGTTGATGTCGTAGTGCTGACCCGTTGCGCGGGCAAGATCCCAGGTGTGGACCGCCACCTCAGCGCCGTAGATCTCGGCGGCCTCCAGTGCGGAGAGTGCTCGCCACGGCGCCTGCACCGTGGTCACCCCGGTCAGCGCGCCCCACAATCCCGCTGTCTGACTCGACGCGCGCTGCCAGGCCGCGACGTAGTCCGAGCTGGGCACTGAGTCCGGCACGCTCAGCGAATGGTCGCCGCGCCCCATCGCGTTGATCCGCCCGAGTACGGCGTTTAGGTGCGCGCGCAGAGCGTCGACGTCGTACTCGGTGCATGGAGTCGGGGCGGTGGGGTCGGTGGCGAGGGAGCCGGCGATGACCCGTTCAGCATCGGGCAGGGTCGCGATGAGTTGGGACAGGGACTCGGGGTAGGTCGTCATGCGGCAAGTTCACTGGCTAAAGTGGCCATCTTCTGACCTGTTTAACGCGGATCCTTCATTCAGGTGCCCAGGGGAGGAGGAGGCGGATGCGAGCAGACCGCTTGATTGCCGTACTCATGCTGCTCCAGCGCCACGAGTCACTCACTGCCGGTGAGGTGGCGCGCCGCCTGGAGATCAGCGAACGCACCGCTCGTCGTGACCTAGACGCGCTCGCACTGGCGGGGGTGCCGGTCTATTCGCAGCAAGGTCGGGGAGGCGGGTGGAGTCTGGTGGGTGGCGCGCGCACCGATCTGTCCGGTCTGACCGGGCCCGAGGTGCGCGCTCTCTTCGTCGCGGCTGGAGCGCTGCCACACCAGAGCCAGACGGTTAGACAGGCTTTGGCCAAGTTGCAGCGCGCGGTTCCGGCCCCCTTCCGAGGTGAGGCGGAGAAGGCCGCGGAGGCACTCTTCGTTGACCTACCCTGGCCCACTGAGTCGCCGCCTGCGCAGCTGGAGGCTCTGCACGAAGCGATCAGCCGCGGCTTTCGCGTTGAGCTCACCTACCGAGACCGCGAGGAGCGGCAGAGCCGTCGAGTGATCGACCCGCTCGGTGTGGTTCAGCGTGCCGACCGTTGGTACGCCGTGTCGATGACAGATCAGGGACGACGCACCTTCCGCGTCGACCGGATGCTCGATGTGAAGACGCTCGCCGAGCCGGTCCGGCGCCCGCCCGGCTTCGACCTGGCCGCCGAATGGGCCGCCATCCGCGCCGAGTTCGCAGAGACCGCCCAATCGGCACGAGTCCACGGCCGAGCCCGCGCCTGGGCGTGCTCGGCGCTGCTGCGGGTGTGGGGCGTCAAGGTGGTCTCGCTCGGCCCGCCGGACGAAGACGGCTGGCAGGAGATCGTGCTCGCGGGGAGGTCGGTCCGTTCCCTGGTCGGCCAGATCGCCGGGCTGGCCGAAGCAATGGAGATCACCTCTCCACCCGAAGCCTGCGCCCGCCTCCACGAGATCGGCACGCATCTGGCCACGGCGTACGCCCCCAGCCGTGACGCCTGATTGACTAGCGACCATGCACCTGGACCTCACCCGCGATGCCGTCACGCTGACCGAAGACCTGGTCAACATCAACTCGGTCAGCCACAACGAACTGGCGATCGCAGACGCTGTCGAGCAGGCACTGCGTGGCGCTCCCGCACCTGAGCGTCACCCGGCGAGGCAACACCCTGATCGCGCGTACGACGCTGGGCCGGGCCGAGCGCGTGGTCATCGCCGGGCACCTCGACACGGTGCCGCTCAACAACAACCTGCCCGCGCGTCGCGAGCAGACCGCCGACGGCGAGATCCTGCACGGCCTGGGCACCTGCGACATGAAGGGCGGCGACGCGGTCATCCTCAAGCTCGCCCATGACGTCCTCGAGCCCAACCGCGACCTCACTTTCATCCTCTACGAAGCCGAGGAGGTCGAGAGCGAGTTCAACGGCTTGTTCAAGCTCAGCGAATCCGATCCCGAGCTGATGACCGCCGACTTCGCGATCCTGATGGAGCCCTCCTGCGCGGTCGTCGAGGCGGGCTGCCAAGGCACCATGCGGGTCGAGGTGATCACCCGGGGCGAGCGTGCCCATTCGGCGCGCAGCTGGAAGGGGGTCAACGCGATCCACGGCGCCGCCGAGATCCTCAACCGGCTCGCGACCTACCAAGCACGCCAGCCCGTCATCGACGGGCTCACCTACCACGAGGGCCTCAACGCGGTCCGGGTCGCCGGGGGAGTAGCCGGCAACGTGATCCCCGACGAGTGCATCGTCGAGGTCAACTACCGCTTCGCCCCCGATCGATCCGAAGCGGAGGCGGAGGCCTTCGTGCGGGAGTTCTTCGACGGCTTCGAGCTGCGGATCACCGATTCCGCTCCGGGCGCACTCCCGGGCCTGCAGCGCGACGCGGCCAAGGCGTTCATCGAAGCGGTCGGCGGCGAGGTCAACCCGAAGTTCGGCTGGACCGATGTGGCCCGGTTCACCGGCCTCGGCGTCCCCGCGGTCAACTTCGGCCCGGGCGACCCGATGTTCGCCCACAAACAGGATGAACACGTGCCGACCGATCAGATCCTGCGCTGCGAGAGTCAACTCAAGGCATGGTTGACCGCATGAGCACCCCCAAGACGCGTGCCTCCGGGAACGACAACCGCGAGCGCCACAAGGGTCCCGAGGTCCAGCGCGGCGATCAGATCGACCCGACCACCACCGATCAACGCCTGCTCGACAGTCGTGGCCCGACCGACTGGGTGCATACCGATCCCTGGCGGGTGCTGCGGATCCAGGCGGAGTTCATCGAAGGCTTCGGGGCATTGGCCGAGTTGCCGCCCGCGATCGGGGTGTTCGGCTCGGCACGCACCAAGCCCGAGGACCCGTCGTACGCCGTCGGCACCGAGGTCGGGCGCAAGCTCGTCGAAGCGGGCTTCGCGGTGATCACCGGGGGCGGCCCTGGCGCGATGGAAGCCGTCAACAAGGGTGCGAGCGAAGCCGGCGGCATCAGCGTCGGCCTCGGCATCGAGTTGCCCTTCGAGGCCGGCCTCAACGACTACGTCAACAAGGGCGTCCACTTCCGCTACTTCTTCGCTCGCAAGACGATGTTCGTGAAGTACTCCCGCGGTTTCGTCGTGATGCCCGGCGGCCTGGGCACGCTCGATGAGATGTTCGAGGCGCTCACGCTCGCGCAGACCCAGAAGATCACCCACTTCCCGGTGGTGTTGATCGGCACCGACTACTGGGGAGGGCTGCTCGACTGGCTCAAGACCACGGTGGTCGCGCGCGGCATGATGGCCGCCAAGGACCTCGATCTGCTGATGGTGACCGACGACGTCGATATCGCGGTCGCGCGGATGGCGGCAGCTGCGGCCGAGGATGGCCGAGGGGGTCTTCGGTCATGATGTGGTTCTTTGCGGTACTGATCGTGCTTGCGATGGGCGGCGTCGCGCTGCTGGCCGCCGGCCGGGGCACCCCGCTCGCCCCGGCGTACGACGACCGGCCCGACGCTCTGGTCCCCGCGGCGGGCCCGCTCCTGGGAGAGGACCTGCGCCGCGTCCGGTTCTCGCTGGCCTTCCGGGGGTACCGGATGAGCGAGGTCGATGCCCTGCTCGACCGGCTAGCCCGACAGTTAGACCGGTCTGCCGCACCCGAAGAGGATTCGGCGGGAACTAACCAATCGGAATCCGGCTAGGGCACACTTCGCACGTGTCGATCGATGTCGTCGTCTACGCGCTGACAGGGCTGGCGGCGCTTGGCATTGCCTGGACCGCGGTCTTCGGGACCTCCAATCGCGGGGTGGCGATGGCCCGTGCCCCGCGACGACTTCACCTCGTTGCCGGTGTGCTTGCGCTGATCGGCTGGGTGCTGTTCCTCTTCACCGATTCCGCCAGTCTCCCGCAGCGCGAACTCATCGGCATCGGCGCTCTGTTCTTCTGGTGGCTGGTGGTCGGCGCGGGGTTGCTCCTCCTGGTGCAGTACCTCCCCTCTCGTGGCAGGCACGCTGGGTCGCGCGCGAAGCGCCGTTTCAGTCCCGCTCTCGTCGGGGTTTTCATGCACCTCATGATGTTGGTCTGCGTCGGGGTTTTCACCTACGCCTACATGGTCTCGGCGGTCTGAGGGCAGGCTTCGCCGACCTCCCCCACGGTGTGATTGGGTGTCCGCGTGTCTCGCGTGCTCAAGAGTCTTGTCGTCCTGATCATCACCGGACTGATCGGAGCCTTCCCGGCTACCCAAGCGTCAGCCGCGGATCGGCCGGCCGTGATCGGCGAACGCACGGTGGGCCACTCGGTGTCTGGGCGCCCGATCCGCGCGTGGCATCTGGGTGAGCCTGGCCGCAAGCGGGTCGTGCTCATCTCCACCATGCACGGCAACGAGCGCGCGACGCGGCGGATCCTGACCGCGCTGCGCGACGGCCGCGCGATCAAGGGCATCGATCTATGGGTGATCCCGGTGTACAACCCCGACGGATTGCATGCCAACACCCGGCGCAACGCCAATGGAGTCGACCTCAACCGCAACTACCCCTACCGCTGGGCCGATCTCGACGGCAATTACGAATCCGGTCCCCACGCGACGTCCGAGCCGGAGACGGTGGCGATGATGGCGTTCCTCAGCGAGATCCGGCCTGCACGCGTGGTCAGCTTCCACCAGCCGCTCAACGGGGTGGACACCGACACCAAGCGTCCGCGCTTCGCTCGTCGGATCGCGCGCGCGCTGCGATTGCCGCGGGTGAGGTTGAACTGCGGCGGACTGTGTCACGGCACGATGACGATGTGGTTCAACCACACCTTCCCGGGCGCAGCGCTCACCGTGGAGTATCCGGGGCGGGTGAGCCGCCATCGGTTGCGGGTGGAAGCCCCCCGTGCCCTGGTCCGCACGCTCGGCGGCCGCTTCGTCGACTGAGCCCGGCTCCTCCGGTACGCCGTGAGGCTCAGCGGCCCTCGAACCGCGGCGGCTGCTTGGTCAAGAACGCCTCCACCGCTGCACCGTGATCCTTGCTGGCCCCGGTGAGGTTCATCCGCTCGGCCTCGAAGGCGAGTGCGTCCGCGAAGTCGTGGGTGACGGCGTACCGAACCGCGGCACGGATCGAGGAGATGGCCAGTGTCGGGCCGTTCGCGAGCCGATGGGCCAACTCCATCACCCGCGCCTCGAACTGGTCGTCGGCGACGACCTCGGTGGCGATCCCGTAGTCCAACGCCTCGGCCGAGCCGATGGTGCGCGGGAAGTACAGCAGATCCATCGCTCGAGTCGGACCCACCAGGCGCGGCAGAGTCCAGCTGGCACCGGTGTCGCAGGAGAGCGCGATCTGGGTGAAGGCGAGGTTGAAGCCGGCCGATTCGGAGAGGATGCGGAGATCGCGCGGCGAAGGCGTAGCTGGCGCCCGCACCGGCAGCGACGCCGTTGACGGCGGCGATGACCGGTTTCGGCATCGTGGCCAGCGCCTCAACGGTGGGGTTGTAGTGCTCCTCGACGGTGTGGAACAAGCTGGAGGGGTCGGGACCCGTCAGGATGCCGACGTGCTCCTTGAGGTCCTGCCCCACGCAGAAGGCCCGCCCGCTCCCGGTCAGCACGACGCAACGGACGGTGTCGTCGGCAGCCACGGCGAGCACGGTGTCGCGGAGCAGCACCTTGGTAGCGACGTCCAGCGCATTGAGCGCATCGGGACGGTTGAACCGGATCACCGCGACGCCGCCGTCGCGCTCCAGAACGACCGGTGAGTCGAGCGGCTCGCCCGATCCGGGCGCGGGCCGTGAGGTTTCGTTACCGGGTGTCTCCATGGCGGCGAGTGTGCCATCGGAATCCGTCACCACGATCGAGGGGTGATCCATTTCACCCGATGCCTCACTTGGTTGCCTGGATAGGGGATAATGGTGCCCGGGTCGCCAGCAGGGTAGGGGGCGGCGTGGAACACGGCCGAAAGGCTAGAGCCGATCTGATCGGCTCCAATGAGGAAGAGGTGCGCCGATGGCGGCAATGAAGCCGCGGACGGGTGACGGTCCGCTCGAAGTCACCAAGGAAGGTCGCGGCATCGTGATGCGCGTTCCCCTTGAGGGCGGCGGCCGTCTGGTTGTCGAACTGAACGCCGAGGAAGCCGGCGCCTTGGGCGACGCGCTCAAGGACGTCGTCGGCTGATCCCCGTGGCAGACGCCTCGCCACACCCGATACACCCCACTCATTTCAGCCTCGATGCGGGCTGCGCTCCCGAGCGGAGCGATCTTGTCTGGGCGCTGCCCTACACGGTCGAAGCGCGCGGGCACGAAGGCGCGGCTAGCGACGTTCCTCGCGCTTACACACTCGGCCCCGGCGCCGACGCGTTCGGCGAGGAGGACGTGGCGCGGTTCTTCGACGCGCTCGAGGCCACCCGGGCATCGGGTGACCCGGGTGAGGTGACCTCGGTCGTCTTGAACGAGGGCCGGTTGGTGTGGCTGGTCGGCGTCGGTGAAGCCACGCCTAGTCAGGTGCGTCGAGCCGGTGCCGCGGTCGCCCGCGCTGCTCGGGGGCGAGAGCGGGTCGCCACCACGATCCCTTCGGTCGGCGACGAGGTCGAGGTCGAAGCGTTCGTTGCCGGCGCGACGTTGGGTGCTTTCACGGTGGTCTTTGGCCAACTCGACGCCGATCGGGTTCCGGTCGGGGAGATCGTGCTGGCCGGGCCGGCTGGTGAGGTCGCCCAATCGGTGCTGGACCGCGCGGTGACCCTAGCCCGAGCGAGTTGGCGCGCGCGCTTCCTCGCGACGCTTCCCGGGCAGGTCAAGCCGCCGGCGTTCCTGGCGTCGTACGCCGAGGAGCTGGCCGCCGAAGCCGGCCTCGACGTCACGGTCTGGGACGAGGCCGCCCTTGCCGCCGACGGGTTCGGAGGCATCCTCGGGGTGGGCCGGGCGGCGGCCTCGCCGCCGCGACTGATTCGCCTCGACTACACCCCGGCCGGGAGCACCAAGAAGACGCCTCGGGTGGTGCTGGTCGGCAAGGGGATCACCTTCGACAGCGGCGGGCTCTCGATCAAGCCCGCCGACGGCATGCTCACCATGAAGCGGGACATGACCGGTGGTGCGGTGGTCATGTCGGTGATGGCGGCCTTGGGAGCACTCGGCTGCCCCGTCCGAGTCACCGGAATGGTGCCGACTGCCGAGAACGCCATCTCCGGCGACGCGCTGCGTCCTGGTGACGTGATCACGCACTTCGGCGGCCGCACGACCGAAGTCACCAACACCGACGCCGAGGGGCGGCTGATCCTTGCCGACGCGATGGCCTATGCCGTCGCCGAACTCGACCCGGCCGTGTTGGTGGACGTGGCCACGCTGACCGGAGCCATCCGGGTCGCACTCGGGCCACCGCACAGCCGGCTTCTTCAGCTCCACCGACGCTCTAGCAGCCGCTTTGCAGAACGCGGCCGAGCGTTCCGGGGAGGCGCTGTGCCGGATGCCTTTGGTCGACGACTACGAAGACAAGCTCTCTTCCATCGGTCGCCGACGCCGATAACGCTCCCGGAGGACCGGGAGCCATCATGGCGGCGCTCTTCCTGCGGAAGTTCGCCGGTTCGGGTCCGTGGGCCCACATCGACATGTCGTCGGCAGCCGAGGCTCCGGAGGACTACTTCGACCTCACCCGTGGCCCGACTGGTTTCGGTGCCCGAATGCTGCTCACGTGGCTGAGCAGCCCCGAGCCGCTCGCCGACCTGTAGTCGCGGCGTACCGCACCTCAGTCTTCGGGCGACCATTCCTTCTTGGCGGCCAACAAGCCGTCGCCGACGGGCAGCAGCACCGGAACCAGCCAGTCGTGAGCCAGCATCGTCCGGCCCAGATCACGGATCGCCGTGGTCTCGTGGTCGCGCTGGGCCGGGTCCGCGACCCGGTCGTGCCACAAGGCGTTGTCGAAGACGACCAAGCCGCCGGGACGCAGCAACCGCAGCGCCTCGTCCAGATAGGCGCCGTATTCGGCCTTGTCCCCGTCACAGAAGACCAGGTCGTAGTGCCCGTCGGTCAAGCGAGGGAGTACGTCGAGCGCGGCGCCGGCGATCGTGCGTACGCGCTGGTGGGGGATGCCCGCCTCGGTGAAACTCTGCCGGGCCAAGCGCTGGTGCTCGGCCTCGATGTCGACCGTGGTGAGCACGCCGTCGGGGCGCATGCCGGCCATCAGCCAGAGCCCCGAGACCCCGGTGCCGGTGCCGATCTCGACCACTGCGCGGGCTTCGATGGCCGCCGCGAGGAAGCGCAACACGGCGCCTCCGCCGGAGCCGATCGACACCACGCCGACCTCCTCGGCCCGCCCTCGAGCCGCGGTGAGTGCCGCGTCCTCGGAGACGAAGGTCTCCGCGTAGGTCCAGCTGGCGGGCTTGGGCGGGGGTAGCTGCGGCATTGCACGAGGTTATCGCCCCCGAAGGCCCCGCCCGGGCAGCGTCGACGAGACGCTCCGGATCGTCGTATCCGCCGAGCGGGGCCGCGCCGAACCCAAGGCCAACCTTGAGTCGGCTCACAGGCTCCTCTCAGCCTGAGTTTCTAGCGTGAGGAGTCCACAGTTCCTTCAGGAGGACTCCGGTGACCCTCACCGATACCCAGACCACGAGCTGGCAGCAGATCGTCGAGACGCACTCAGATCGCGTCTACCGACTCGCCTACCGGCTGACCGGCAACCGGCCCGATGCCGAAGACCTCACCCAAGAGGTCTTCGTGCGGGTCTTCAAGTCGCTCGACACCTTCGCCCCCGGTTCTTTCGAGGGGTGGCTGCACCGGATCACTACCAACCTCTTCCTCGACCAGGCGCGCCGCAAGCAACGCATCCGCTTCGATGCCCTCAGCGATGCCCGGGTGGCCGTTCTGGCCGGCGCCGAGCGCAATCCGCAGGAGGCGATTGCCGACCGGTCCTTCGACGACGACGTCGAATCCGCGTTGGCCTCGTTGCCCCCCGATTTTCGAGTCGCCGTGGTGCTCTGCGACGTCGAGGGACTCAGCTATGAGGAGATCGCCGACATCGTGGGTGCCAAACTAGGCACCGTGCGTTCCCGAATTCACCGCGGTCGAGCCATGTTGCGCAGCGCGCTAGCGCACCGGGCGCCTCGCCCGGGGCAGGCCAGGGTGGGAGGACCACGCCAGGCATGATCGGTCCCATGAGTTCCTTGGGCCATATCGGTCACAAGGTGAGCGCGTTGCTCGACGGGCAGTTGAGCCCGGTCGAGAGCGAGCGTGCGTGGTCTCACGTGCACCTGTGCCCGCCTTGCCGCGACCTCGTTGAACGCGAGGGCCGGCTCAAGCAGACCCTGGCCCAATTGGGCCGCCCTGAGCACGCAGCGGCACCCGACAGCTTGAAGGGGGCCCTGGTCAGCGGGATCGATGCGTTCGATAACAGTGACGGTTGGCCGGATCTCTCAGATCTCAAGGCGGCACGGCGTCCTGCTGCCGCCCAGGTCACCGGGTGGTCGATCCTCGGCGTCGGCACGGCCACTGTGGCATTGGTGGGCCTGACCGGCCTGGGGACCCCGCTCGCGTGGATCGGCACGGGGCAGGAAAGCGCGGGCACGACGAGTCCTGCGGCCAGCCTGACGCCGGTTGCGAACTCATCGGCTGGCCCAACGTCCGCTGGCCCGACGTCCGCCGCAGACTTCACAACGACGGGGCTAGGACGCCTGGAGCCCGCCAGGGCGGTCACCGACGCACGCTTGCCGACCCAACAGGTCCGACGTGGACACCACTTCTTCCGGGCGATCCGCTGAACCCAGAGACCGGCTCTGGTCCGGTCCGCGTCTCGTGCAAGCTGGGAATAGTGCCCGCCTGATTGACGCCATCACCCGCGGATGCGCTGAAATGGGCCGGTGACCGACGACCCTGGTGCCGCGCCCGGCGACCCCACTCCGGCGGCTCCGCCTCCCGGACCGGTCTTCGCCGACCCCGCCTCTTCGCCGGCGCCCGATCTGATGGCGGAGGCGCAGGGAGCCGCTGAGCCGACTCCGCCCCCGATGGCGCAGACGCCGGACGCCGACAAGGACCCTTTCGTCGAGGAACCTCCGATCTGGGCCCAGACCTCGGCATCGGCACCGTGGCCCGGCCCTGGGCCTCAAGCCGGGGCCGCGCCTCGCAGCGCACGGGTCCCCGGTTGGATCTGGCCGCTGGTGGCCGTGACCTCGCTGATTCTGGGCACGCTGGGCGGCGCGCTCGGCACCTATGTCACCTCCCGGGTGCTGGGCGCGGAGACCACCGTGACCCGGGCGGATCCGCTGACGCCCGTCCCAGCGCCCTTGGAGGCCGACAACGCCTCCATCGCTGCCGTGGCCGAGAAACTCCTTCCGAGCACCGTCCAGGTGCGGGCGGAATTCGGCGAGGATGGCGAGGGCTCCACCGGATCGGGATTCGTCCTGGATCGCCAGGGCGCACGTTGTCACCAACAACCACGTGGTCGCCGAAGCGGCCACCGACGGCACCTTGACGGTGATCGACTGCCAAGGGTCGCGAGCTATTCGGCACGGCATCGTGGGCAGGAGCCCGGTCTACGACATCGCGGTGCTTGTCGGTGCGGGGCGCCGTGCTCACGCCTGCGTCGTTGGGCGCATCGCGAGACCTCCGCATCGGCGACGGAGTGGTCGCAATCGGGTCCCCGCTCGGCCTCAACGCCACCGTCACCGCCGGCATCGTCAGCGCCTTGGATCGACCGGTGACCACCGGCACATCGGCGGACGATACGTCGTACATCAATGCGGTGCAGACCGACGCGGCCATCAACCCGGGCAACTCCGGCGGGCCGCTAGTCAACCTGCGTGGCCAGGTCGTCGGGGTCAACTCGGCCATCGCGACCACGGGCGTCGCCCAAGGCGAGGCGGGCAACATCGGCGTGGGCTTCGCGATCCCAGTGGAGCAGGTCAAGATCACCGCAGAGCAGATCCTGGACACCGGCGAGGCGCGCTACCCGATCATCGGTGCTCGGGTTGATACCGCCACGGGTGACAGCCCGGGAGCCCACATCGCCACGGTCGTGAGTGGGTCGCCGGCTCAGGCTGCCGGGCTGCGCGAGGGTGACGTGGTGACCGCGATCGACGGCAAGCCGGTGGTCGGAGGTATCGAGCTGATCGTGGCCATTCGCACCCACCAAGAGGGCGAGACTGTCGAGCTCACGGTGGAGCGCAACGGCCGGTCGCGAGTGATCTCGGTGGTGCTTGACGCCGAAGTCGGCTGACCCCGGTCCGCGGGCACGCCAAGCTGACCGACGGCCACGTCGGCCTGCTCGCGACGACCGAGATTTCGTCTACGGCGCTGCTGAGTCCACGCCTGGGTCAGTAGCGCTCGCTGGTCGCCGGGTCGTGCTCGAGGGCTGCCTCTTCGGCAAGCTCGTGCGCGGTCTCGACGTAACGGGTTTTGACGTACTTCTCGAATTCCACTCGCTCGATGCGCCATTGGCCCCGGTTGCCGATCTTGATGCCGGGAAGCTCCTGGCGTTTGAGCATGGCGTGGACATGGTTGGGTGTGGTGGCTAAAAGGGTGGCCACCTCGTTCACGGTGTAAAAGCGCGGCTCCACGGCCATAGGGTCCACTCTGCCACTTGTCTGGTCATCCGGCCCTGATCCGCCACTTCCTGTGGAGAACGACGTACTTCGTAGCCAAACCGGCTGCATCATGGCGGACATGAAATCCCGTCTCGGAGGGTCTCGGGTGGCCGCTGGTGCGTCCGGGCAGATCGTGGTGCCGGCCGAACGCGCGAAGACGCCGGGTTGGAAAGACCCGCGGATGTGGTTCGGGGTGGCCCTGGTCGCCTTGTCCGTCCTCATCGGTGCCCGGGTCCTGTCCGCCGCAGACCAGACCACTCCTGTGTGGGCACTCGCCGTCGGCAAGGAGGCGGGCGAGGAGCTCACCGAAGCCGACCTGGTCTCGCGCAACGTCCACTTCGCCGACGAGGAGGACCTGGCGTCCTACCTCCCGGCGGACGAGACCGTGCCACCAGGAACCATGATGCTGCGCGCGGTTGGACCGGGCGAACTCCTGCCGCGCGCCTCCTTCGGCACCTCGGTTGCCACCGGCGTCGTGGAGGTGCCGCTCGAGGTGGCCTCCGCGCAAGTGCCGCCGGCCGTCGAGGTCGGATCGGTGGTCGACGTCTGGGCAGTCGATGAGAACGCCGAGGGTGCGGGCCAGCTCCGGCCGATCTTCGGCAAGGTGGTGGTGATCGCGGCACCGCGGAGCGCGGACGGGTTCGTGGACTCAGGAGCCCGGCAGTTGGTTATCGGCCTTCCAGAGCAACGCGCCGCGGAGATCGGTCCGGCGCTCGCGGCCTCCGCCGCGGGCACGTTGGTGATCACCCGCCATGGGTGAGCGAGGCAACGCTCGGCCCAACCCAGCGGCATTCTTCGCCGGGAGCCGATGATGTGGAGCGTGCTGATCGCGGCAGCAGGGGCCGACTGGGAGAGCGACGCCCTGCGGATGATCGACCAGGACCCCGAGATTGTCGTGATCAAGCGGTGTGTGGACGTGACCGATCTGCTCGGTGCCGCGACGACGGGCGAAGCCGACGTGGCTTTGGTGGCCTTGGATGCGCCCGGCCTGGATCAAGCTGCCGTGGATCATCTTCAGCGTCACCGGGTGCGGCTGGTGGGCGTCGAGCCGACCGGCACCGGTGATGTGGCGCGGGCTCACGCGCGTCGTATCGGGCTCGTCGAGGTGGTCACCGATGACGCGCTGAACTCTCTGACCGAGCGGCTGCACCGGATCGATGCCGGGCCCGCAGCAGTGGAGACTGCGTGGGCCTCGCCCGACGAGACCGCCGAGGAACCAGTTGGTCTGAGTGGCGGCGGAGGAGGTCTCGGAGCGGACGATCCGGCAGTGGCGGGTGAGCGTGGTCGCGGCACGGTCGTGGCCGTGTGGGGACCGGCGGGTGCGCCCGGCCGCACCACCATGGCTGTCTCGTTGGCGGCCTCCCTGGCAGGACGGGGCGTCCCGGTGACGCTGATCGATGCCGATCCCTACGGCGGCTCGGTCGCCCAACAGTTGGGGATCGTGGAGGAGGTTTCGGGGATCTTGGCCGCGAGCCGGTTCGCGGCTGCGGGTGAACTGGACATGCGGCTGGCCCAGACGATGCGCATGGCCGACGGCATCAGGGTGATCAGCGGGTTGCCGCGACCCGACCGGTGGACAGAGGTTCGTCCAGGAACGCTCGCGCACCTGGTCGAGCTGGTGGCCCGCGACTCGCACGTGGTCATCGACACCGGCTTCAGCCTCGAAGACGGCGGTCCCGGTGACTTCGGCACCCGGCCGCCACGCAATTCGATGACGTTGGGGGCGCTGGAGGCAGCCGACCAGATCGTCATCGTCGGTACGCCGGACCCGGTCGGCTTGACCAGGCTGGCTCGGGCCACCGTGGAACTGCGAGACCTGCTCCCCGACGCCGATACCCGGGTCGTGGTCAACCGGATGCGCGGCAGCCTGTCCTGGTCACAGCGCCAGATCGCCGACCTGGTGGCCGGTTTCACCGACGCGCCACTCCTGGTGATCCCCGAGGATCGCGCGGCGGCGGACCGAGCGCTGCTGGCCGGCGCTCCCTTGCTCTCGGGACCGGTCGGCACAGCGGTCGGCTCGCTCGCGCATGAGCTGTTTCCGCTTGCGGCCGCCGCGAAGCCTCGAGGGCTCGGTCGGCTCAGGAGGCGAACAGCAGATACAACCCGCCGACGGTGAAGCAGACCATCACCACCAGCATCGGAAGCTGACCGCGCACCTGGTGCGTGGGTGGCAGCACCTCCAGCGCCCGATCATGGGCGGAGATCACGCCGAAGACGTGGCCGGTCACCACTGCCGCGGTCTTGATGATCGCCACCAACCGGGGGTGATAGGCCAGCCAATAGTTCACCTGCCAGTCGGCGGTCCCGAACCAATCAGCCCCCGTGCCGAAGGGGTCACTCATCTGGATCAGGGTGCTCTGTCCGACGTGGACGAAGAAGGTGAGGTAGTGGGCAACGATGTAACCCAGCACGATCGGCACGACCGAATGGGCGAAGCGATTCGGGAGCGACCGTCGAGCCACGCCCTCGCGTGCGGGCGTGGCCATACTGGCCCCGGCGATCATCAAGGCGACGATCACGCAGAAGGCGAGCAGCGTCAGCGTCTTCAGGCCGAAGAACTCATGGGTCTGCACCCACCCGATCCACCAGGGCGATCCGGTGAAGGAGTCGAACGCAGTGCTGCCGAGCAAGACCGCGACCACGGCAGTGAGACCTGCGTGAAGCGGGGTGCGGGCTAGTGATGCCAGCGGGCCGATCACCATCAACCGGTCGTCCTGGCGGGTCCAGATGGACAATCGCCCGATCAAGGTGGAGTAGACCTCGAAGGGGTCGGCACGCTCGAAGAAGGTGTCGCCGAAAATGACACCGCCGAGAAGCATCGCGGCTACATAACAGGCGAACCAGAGCCGGACCGGGCCTAGTTCGCTGTTGTTGGGCGCGGCGAGTTCCATCCAGACGAACGCGAACAAGCCCGCCGCCGCCGGCCAGTGCCCGAGGCGGACCGGATAGTCGAGGACACCGCGGCGCGGGTCACCACCGCTCAGCCGGGCAATCATCGTGTTGATGCTGCGGAAGGGACTGACCGCCCGCCAGAACGGGCCGAGCAAGGCAGACAGGAAGGTCGGTGCCACCCACATGAAGACGTAGAACAAGCCGAAGAACGGATTGGTCACCGCGTCTTCGCCGAGGACCGCGACCATCACGGCGTACCCGAAGACGGCGAGACCGAAGGTGCGGGCCAGCAACGTGAACGCCGTGGAGTCCACCACCTTGGCGATCGCGCCGGGAGCCGGGCGGGCCTCGGAACGGGCGAAGCGCGGAGTCCGCCAGGCGGCCGCCAGAACGACGAAGGACACCACGAGCGCCACAGCGGCGCCCAGAATGACCATCGAGCGGGGGAGCGGAAGATCTTGCACCCCGCCGATGCCGTGAGCCAGCACGACGTCGCGCGCGAAGCCGGTGTCGGGAAGATCACGGGTGGAGGGGAGCGGCACGGCTGCCAGAATAGGCTGCCAAAGGCCCGGACTCCCACGCGACGCCGATCGGGCCGGGCAGCAACGACGGCGGCGCGGGGACGAGGCGGAGTGATGACTGGAGTCGACCGGCTGCGAGCCCGCGACCTTGCGTTGCTCGCCGCCGAGGACGAGACCGGACCCTCCCACGATGCCGCTCTGGAGATCTTCGAGCCCGGCGACAATGCACTGACCTACACCTCGTTGGTTGCACTCATCGAGGACCGGCTCGCCTTCGTTCCGCGCTATCGCCAGCGGCTGGCCGACGTGCCGGGACGGCTGGCCAATCCGGTGTGGGTCGACGACGCCGACTTCGACCTCTCCTATCACGTACGCCGCAGCGCGCTGCCCCGACCGGGGTCGGACGAGCAGTTGCGTGACCTGGTCGGGCGGATCATCTCCCGCCCGCTGGATCGAGAGCGGCCGCTGTGGGAGGTCTATTTCATCGAGGGCCTGGCCGAGGGGCGGGTCGCCATCTTGAGCAAGTCGCACCCGGTCCTGGTCGACGGCGTCCAGACGGTGGCACTGGGTCAGGTGCTGCTGGACACCGGGCGCGAGTACACCCTCGACGATCGGGAAGGTTGGCGGGCCGAGCCGACGCCGACCGCGGCCGGCCTGGTCTGGGGCGCCGTCAAGGACAGTGTGGAGCGACCCATCACCGTGCTCGAGACCGCCTCCGCGAATGCGGGCGCGGCACTGCGCCAAGCGGCCGCCGTGGCCGGCAGGGCCGGCAGCCTGGCGGGTGCATTGACCGCGCGCGGCTCGGCGCCGGCAACCCCGATCAACCTGCGGTTGTCCCACCAACGTCTCTTCGTCGGCGTGCGCACCGACCTAGCCGACTATCGAGCGATCCGCGGCCCGCAGGGCGGCACCGTCAACGACGTGGTGCTGGCCACGATCACTGGCGGCCTCCGCAGCTGGCTGATGGCGCGCGGGGAGTCGCTGGGCGGGGTGCGGCAGTTGCGGGCGCTGGTGCCGATGTCGGTCATCGACGACGATCTCGAAGCGACGTCGCTCGGCAGCCAGTTGGCCGGTCACCTGGTCGAGCTACCCATTTCCGAGCCGAGCCCGGTGGTGCGGTTGCACCAGGTCTCCTATTCGTTCAAGACCCACGGTGAGACCCGCCGTACCGTGGCGGCGAACCGGCTGGCCGGGATCGCCGGCTTCGCGCCGGCCACCTTCCATGTACTCGGCAGCAGACTGATCGCTGCCGAGAACGGCCAGCACTTCAACCTCGGAGTGACCAACGTGCCGGGCCCACAGTTCCCGTTGTACGCCGCGGGGGGCCGGATGGAGCAGACCTACCCCGTGCCCCCGCTGCCCCCCGGGCACGCCCTGGCCATCGGCGTCACCTCCTACGACGGAGCGGTCTACTACGGATTGACCGGTGACCGGACCGCCGTACCCGATCTGGACCTGCTCGGAACGTGCCTGACCGAGTCCTTGGAAGAGCTGCTGGACAGCGCCGGCCCCGACCGGTCTCGCGCCCCGCGCGGTCGCGGCAGCCGGGGTAGCCGCGGGGGTGACCGCAAGGCCACCCGAAAGGTCACCCGCTCGACTCGATGATCCTGTGACACGATCGGTTCATGGACGGCATCACCTCAACTCCGGCCCCGATCAACGAACCCACGCTCAACTACGCCCCCGGGAGCGCGGAGCGAGCTGAACTGGTTTCCGAACTGGCCAGACTCGAAGGGATCCAGCACGATCTGACCGCCACCATCGGCGGCGCTCAGGTGGCTGGCGGCGGCCCCGAAATAGACGTGGTGCAGCCCCACGACCACGGGCACGTTCTGGGGGTGCTGCGCAGCGCCACCCAGGACCAGGCGGCCCAGGCGATCGCCGCCGCACGGGAGGCGGCACCCAGTTGGCGCGATCTGCCCCTTGATGAGCGGGCCGCGATCCTCCTCAAGGCCGCGGACCTGCTGGCCGGTCCCTATCGCGCCACCGTGAACGCGGCCACGATGCTCGGCCAGTCCAAGACGGCATGGCAGGCAGAGATCGACTCGGCATGCGAGCTGATCGACTTCTGGCGGTTCAACGCCCACTTCGCCAAGCAGATCGTCGCCGAGCAGCCCGCGGCCAACTCGCCGGGCATCTGGAACCGGATGGACCACCGCCCGCTCGAAGGATTCGTCTACGCGATCACGCCCTTCAATTTCACCGCGATCGCGGGCAACCTTCCCACCGCGCCCGCGCTGATGGGCAACACCGTGATCTGGAAGCCGGCCGCGACCCAGCAACTGGCGGCCCACTACCTCATGCGGATCCTGGAGGAGGCCGGGTTGCCGCCCGGCGTGATCAACATGCTGCCTGGTCATGGCGTGGAGGTTTCCGAGGTCGCCCTGACCCATCCCGACCTGGCCGGCATCCATTTCACTGGGTCGACCGCACTCTTCCAACACTTGTGGCGGGAGGTCGGCACCAACATCGCCGGCTACCGCAGCTATCCGCGGCTGGTCGGAGAGACCGGCGGCAAGGACTTCGTGCTGGCCCACGCCAGCGCCGACCCGGATGTGGTTCGCGTCGCGTTGATCCGGGGCGCCTTCGAATATCAGGGCCAGAAATGCTCGGCCGCATCACGCGCCTATGTCGCGCGCTCGGTGTGGGAGGTGATGAAGGACCAGTTCCTGGCCGAGGTCGAGGGACTGACCATGGGAGATGTCACCGACCTGACCAACTTCATGGGCGCGGTGATCGACGACCGCTCCTTCGCTCGGCAGAAGGCCGCGCTCGATCGGGCGCATGCGACCGAGTCGCTGCACGTGGCCGCGGGCGGCACCTACGACGACAGCGTGGGCTACTTCGTGCGACCCACGGTCGTGCTCGCCGAGGACCCCACCGATGAGATGTTCGCGACCGAATACTTCGGGCCGATCCTGGTGCTGCACGTGTACGACGACGCGGACTTCGAGTCGGTGGCGCGGCAACTCGAGGGCTTCGCGCCCTACGCCTTGACCGGCTCGATCATCGCCAGGGACCGGCGGGTGATCGACTGGGCGCAACACGCTCTCCGCTTCGCCGCCGGGAACTTCTATATCAACGACAAGCCCACCGGCGCGGTGGTCGGTCAGCAGCCCTTCGGCGGCGCCCGAGCTTCGGGCACCAACGACAAGGCGGGGGCGCCGCAGAACCTGATGCGATGGACCTCGGTGCGCTCGATCAAGGAGACCTTCGTGCCGCCGAAGGACTACCGCTATCCGCACATGGCTTCCGACGCCGAGAAGCGCACCCCGTGAGCGCGCTCGCCACCTTGGTGGTGGCCTGGCACTTCGGTCAGCTACACGCCTTGGAGAAGCTGGGCGTCTTCAGCCTGGCCATCTTCCCGTTCGTCGTACTCGGCCTTTTGCAGTGGTGGCGCGGTCGCCAGTTGGCCAAAGAATCCGCTCAGGACGACACCGCGCAGGACGACACCGCCCAGAACGACACGGCGCAGGACGACACCGCGCAGGATCACTCCCCGGCGAGGTAGGCGCGGGCGATATCGGCCTCGATGTCGAGTGATGAGGTGAACATCTCGCCGACGAACTTCTCCAGCTTGCCCCCGATGAACGGGATCGAAACGGTGAGTTCGCCGTCGTAGGTCAGCACACTCTGACCGGCCTCCTCGCTGAGCGTCAGTTCGGCAACCAAGTCGCCCGGCTTGCCGGGGATGGCGATCTCGAGGTTCGCGTACTCCGAGCCGCGCCACTTCTCGAAACGGCGTACCTCGATCTCCTCACCTACGAACTTTGCGGCGTACGACGGGATCCCGACGGCCGGGAGGACCTGCTCGACGAGGGCTTCTCCGCCCCGGTCGGACAAGGCCAGGGAGACCTCGCTCCGCAGGGATCCTTGCGCCGTGCACACGCGGTCGCGGAACGCGGGATCGGAGAACATCGCGAACACCGCGGTCGCGTCGGCCGGAAAGCTTGTGGAGTGTCTGAACCTCATGGACCCAAGCATCCCAAGTGGGAAGGGGCTGAGCTAGTGTCGGATGGTGGCTTCCGCGGTAGTTGACGGCAAGAACGACCTGCTGACCAAGGCCGGGGAGGTGGCTCGCGGTCGCAAGGGCAGCGGCGGCCCCTCCCTGACTGAAATCGACGAACTTCTTCAGCGCTACTACCGGCACGCGGCCACCGAGGACTTGTCCTCGCGCACCGGGGTCGACCTCTATGGGGCCCTCGCTTCGCAGTACAAGTTCGCACTTCTCCGTCCCCAAGGCCGTTCCCTGGTCCGCGTTTTCACCCCGACTGTGGCCGAGCTCGGCTGGAGCGCCGGTGGGCACAGCGTGGTCGAGGTGGTCACCAAGGACATGCCGTTCCTGGTCGACTCGGTGACGATGACGCTCGGCGGGCTCGATCACACCGTCCATCTGGTCATCCATCCCCAGTTCGACGCCCGGCGAGACCTTGCCGGTGAGTTGCACGAACTGCGCCCGCTCTCCGAGGAGTCGCCGGTCCCCGATGCCGATTCCGGTGACATCTGGATCCGCGAATCCTGGATGCACATCGAAATCGACCGGATCCCGGCCGATGAGTGCGCTGAGATCGAGAAGGCGCTGGCCGCCTCGCTGGCCGATGTCCGCGCCGCGGTCGACGACTGGCCGCGGATGCAGCAACGCCTCAAGGAGATCGTCGCTGAACTCCAGGCCGATCCGCCCTCGACGCTTCCCGCCGAGGAACTGCAGCTCGGTGCTGACTTCCTGCGCTGGCTGTCGCGTGACCATTTCGCTTTTCTCGGCTACCGCGAGTACGGCCTCGAAGGTGAAGGTGCCGGCTTGGGCCTCCGCGCGGTGCCGGGCTCGGGCCTCGGCATTCTGCGTGCCGACCAGTTCGGCGTCTCGTCGTTCGACAAGCTGCCGCCGCTGGTGCGGGCCAAGGCGAAGGAGAAGAAGCTTCTGGTCCTGGCCAAGGCCAACTCTCAGTCGACCGTGCACCGCCCGGCGCACCTGGACTACGTCGGCATCAAGAAGTTCGACGCAGCGGGCAACGTTGTCGGCGAACGACGTTTCCTCGGGCTCTTCTCGGCTGCCGCCTACACCGATTCGGTGACCCGGATTCCGCTCCTGCGCGAGAAGGTCGCGGCGATCCTGGCCCACGTCGGCTTCGACGCCGGTAGCCATGCCGGCAAGTCGCTGGTCAACGTGTTGGAGAACTATCCGCGCGACGAGCTCTTCCACACCACCGCAGAGGAACTGGTGCCGATCGCCGAAGAGGTGATGCTCACCAAGGAGCGCCGTCAGTTGCGGCTGTTCATGCGCCGCGACACCTACGGCCGCTATCTCTCCTGCCTGGTCTACCTGCCGCGGGACCGTTACAACACCACCGTCCGGGAGAAGTTCGCCGCGATCCTGCTCGACGCCCTGGGGGGCGAATCGTTCGAGTTCTCGGTGAAGATGAACGAGTCGTTCATGGCGCAGGTGCACTTCGTGGTTCGGCCGCCTGCGGGCAAGCTGATCAAGGAGCACGACGCCGCGGAGCTGGAGCGTCGGCTGGCCGACGCCGCCCGGTCCTGGCGCGACGACTTCGTGGCCGCGGTCACCGCCGATCAGGGAGAGGAGGCCGGCTCACGGCTGGCGCGGCGCTACGTCAACTCCTTCCCCGAGGCCTACAAGGAGGACTTCAACGCCGCGGCCGGCGCCGTGGACATGGCTCGGCTGGAAGGAATCGAAGGCAGCGAAGGGCTGAATCTGGCGCTGCTCGAAGACGTCGCCGCCGCCCCGGGGGAGTCCCGGCTGAAGGTCTACCGGATCGGCAGCCCGCTGTCCTTGTCCCAGGTCTTGCCGATGTTGTCCTCGACCGGCGTCGAGGTGGTCGACGAGCGGCCCTACGAACTCGAAGGCCTGGACCGGCCGACCTACCTTTACGAGTTCGGGTTGCGCTACCCCGGCACCTACCCCGACGAGGCCCGTTCGCTGTTCACCGACGCGTTGCGCGCGATCTGGGAGGGCTACAACGAGATCGACGGCTTCAACGCGCTCGTGCTCAGTGCCGGGTTGACCTGGCGGCAGGCGACCGTGCTGCGGGCCTATGCCAAGTACATGAAGCAAGGCAATACGCCTTTCGCCCTCGACACGATCGAGGCGGCGCTGCGCGGCAACGTCGACATCACCCGCCTGCTGATCCAACTGTTCGAGGCACGCTTCGATCCGGCATCGGGCACCGATGGGAGCGACCAGGCGCGCACCGAACGGGTGGCTGCGCTGGAGGCGAAGGTCCTGCGCGCCTTGGACGACGTGGCCAGCCTGGACCACGACCGGATCCTGCGCTCCTATCTCGCGCATCTGAAGGCCACTTTGCGCACCAACTACTTCCAGCCCGCGGCAGGCGGGGGCTACCGGCAGTACCTCTCCTTCAAGCTCGAGCCGGCGTCGGTGCCGGACCTGCCCGAGCCGCGGCCGAAGTTCGAGATCTTCGTCTACTCGCCCCGGGTCGAGGGCGTCCACCTGAGGTTCGGCTCGGTGGCCCGTGGCGGTTTGCGCTGGTCTGATCGCCGCGACGACTTCCGCACCGAAGTGCTGGGCCTGGTCAAGGCCCAGATGGTCAAGAACACGGTCATCGTGCCGGTCGGGGCAAAGGGTGGCTTCTACTGCAAGCAGCTCCCCGACCCCGGCGATCGCGACGCCTGGTTGGCCGAGGGGATCGCCTGCTACAAGACCTTCATCAGCGGGTTGCTCGACATCACCGACAACCTTTCCGAGGGCACGGTCGTACCTCCGCAGGCAGTCGTGCGGCACGACAGCGACGACCCCTATTTGGTGGTGGCCGCCGACAAGGGCACGGCTACCTTCTCCGATATCGCCAACGGCGTCAGCCAGGAGTACGGCTTCTGGCTCGGTGACGCCTTCGCCTCGGGTGGCTCGGTCGGCTACGACCACAAGGCGATGGGCATCACGGCCAAGGGCGCTTGGGTCTCGGTCCAACGGCACTTCCGGGAGATGGGCGTCGACTGCCAGACCCAGGACTTCACCGCGGTCGGGGTCGGCGACATGTCCGGCGACGTCTTCGGCAACGGCATGTTGTTGTCCGAGCACACCCGGCTGATCGCCGCCTTCGACCACCGTGACATCTTCATCGACCCCTCCCCGGATGCGGCCGCGTCCTTCGCCGAGCGGCAGCGCATGTTCGCGTTGCCGCGCAGCTCGTGGGCCGACTACGACAAGTCGCTCATCTCGACCGGCGGCGGGGTGTTCTCACGCAGCGCCAAGCAGATCCCGGTGAGCCCGGAGATGGCCCAGGCCTTGGGAATCGAGGATGCCCCGGCCACCCTCGCGCCGCTGGAGGTGATGCGCGCGATCCTCAAGGCCCCCGTCGACCTGCTGTGGAACGGCGGCATCGGCACCTATGTCAAGGCAGAAGAGGAGACCCACGCAGACGTCGGCGACAAGGCCAACGACGGGATCCGGATCAACGGTGAGGAGTTGCGGGCCAAGTGCGTCGGTGAAGGTGGCAACCTGGGCTTCACCCAACTCGGCCGGATCGAGTACGCCGTCTACGGCGCGGGCGGCAAGGGTGGCCGGATCAACACCGACTTCATCGACAACTCCGCCGGCGTGGACACCTCCGACCACGAGGTGAACATCAAGATCCTGCTGGATCGAGTGGTCGCTGACGGTGACCTGACGCTCAAGCAGCGCAATGCCCTGCTCGCCACCATGACCGATGAGGTCGGCGAGCTGGTGCTGCGCGACAACTACGAGCAGAACCTGGCTCTCGCCAACGCGAGCCACCAGGCAGCGGGGCTCCTTCACGTTCACGAGGAGATGATCCGTCTCCTCGAGCGTGACGGTTGGATCTCGCGCGAACTGGAGGGCTTGCCGAGCACCCGGCAGATCCGCCGGCGGCAGGAGCGTGGGCGCGGGCTCACCTCGCCGGAGCTCTCGGTGTTGCTCGCTTGGACCAAGATCGTGCTGGCCGAGGAACTGTTGACCTCCGAGCTGCCCGACGATCCGTTCCTCAACGCCGACCTGTTCGCCTACTTCCCCAGCAAGATGCAAGGCGACTACCGCCCGCAGATGCTCCAGCACCCGCTGCGTCGAGAGATCATCGTCACCCAGGTCGTCAACGACCTGGTCAACGGCGCCGGCATGACCTTCTGGTGGCGGCTGGCCGCAGAGACGGGAGCGAGCGCGGCCGAGTTGGTGAACGCCAACTTCGTGGCCCGGGAGATCTTCGGGTCGTTGGCCTTCCGCACCGAACTCGCCACCTTCGACAATCAGCTGGACGCGGCCTTGCAGACGCGGATGCGGTTGGAGATGCGGACTTTGGTCGAGCGTGCATCGCGCTGGCTGGTCACCCATCGCCGGGCGCCGCTGGACAGCGAGGGTCTGGCCGAGTTCTTCGCCGGTCCGGTGCAGGAGACCATGAAGGTGCTGCCCGAGATCATGACCGGCAAGGAGCAGGTCGCGTTCGTGGAGCGGACCAAGTTCCTGGTCGGCAAGGGTGTGCCGGAGGAGTTGGCGATCCGGACAGCGGTGCTGCCCTCGTCCTACGCACTGCTGAGCATCGTGGAGACCGCGACCCGAGAGGGTCTGGCCCCCGATGTGGTCGCGCGCGCCCATTTCGGCGTCGGCGAGCGGCTCGGTCTGCCAGCGGTGGTCGGCCGGATCGTCGCGCTGCCGCGAGAGGACCGTTGGCAGACGATGGCCCGGGCGGCGCTGCGCGACGAGCTCTACGACGTGCACGCACAACTCACCTCCCAGGTGCTGGCCACCGACTCCGACGACGAAGCGACCGACGCCAAGCTGTCAGCTTGGGAAGCCAGCCAGCACGGTGCGGTCAGCCGGGCCGAGGAGACCCTGGGCGAGATCTGCTCCGACGATCAGGCCGACCTGGCCCGGATGTCGGTGGCACTGCGCGTGGTGCGTGGCCTGCTCGCCTGAAGCGCCGGCGACCAAGCAGCGTGCGAGTGCTGACGCGGTGTCCCCTGAGTGAGGGATAGATCCGGTGCATCAACCTTGAAGAATCGGCTCGGCTGCGAGCCCGCGGGCGGTACGGTTCTGCGCAAGACGAAGAGTTGCCGCTTCGTCTGCACCAGGCAGGACACGCCCGGAGCGAACTCAAGGGGGGCTTGATGAGCAATCGACGGCGCAAGGAACGCGCGGCTGCGCGAAGGTTGCATGCGCACCAGGCGAAGGTGATGCGACGGCTGCGGCGGGCGGGCAGCCGCGGCTCGGCAGCGGCATTGGTCACCTCCTTGGGCTTGTCCCTGGGCGCCGTCGCGCTCCCGGCGCACGCCGCTGACGGTGGCGCGAGCCTGGTCAAGGACATCTTCGCGGGCGACGCGTCCAGCTACCCCCGCCACCTGGTCACCTTGGGTGGGCTCACCTACTTCTCCGCCGAGTCCGCAGACGGCATCGGGCTGTGGAAGAGCGACGGCACCCCCACAGGCACGACCCTGGTCAAGAACCTCACGTCCGGTGGCTACGGCTATGGCGCCGAAAGCCTGACCGCCGTTGGTGATCTGTTGTACTTCACGGCCGACGATGCCGACTCCGGCCGGGAATTGTGGAAGTCCGACGGCACCGAAGCAGGCACGGTCCGCGTCGCGGACATCTACCCGGGCTACGACTCCAGCTATCCCGAGTGGCTGGTCAACGTCGACGGAACCCTGTACTTCACCGCGAGCGACGGCGTCCATGGGGTCGACTTGTGGACCTCCGATGGCACCCAGGCCGGGACCGCGATCGTCAAGGACTTCCCCGAAGGGCTCTACAACGAGTCGCGGCCTTATGAGTTGACCGCGGTCGGCGGGACCCTCTTCTTCACCGCTTCCGACGACGACCATGGTCGGGAAGTGTGGAAGTCCGATGGCACCGCAGCCGGGACGGTGCTGGTCAAGGACATCGGCACGCTCAACGGCGGCTACTACGGCTTCGGCGGTCCCGAAGCCCTCACCAACGTCAACGGCACGCTCTTCTTCCGCACCGACTCCACCGATGACGGTCAGGAGCTGTGGAAATCGGACGGAACCGCGGCGGGCACGGTGATGCTCAAGGATCTCGGCGCGGATGTGGGTGCTCCGCCGCAGAACATCACCAACGCGGCTGGTACGGCGTACTTCTCGGTCATCGCGAGCACGGGCGGACAGCTCTGGAAGAGCGATGGAACGCCTTCCGGCACGGTGCTGGTCAAGGAGGTGCCCTCGACCGACGCGGTCTTCAGCTACATCCAGTCGGTGGCCGCGGTGGGTGCGAAGGTCTTCTTCACCGCCAACGAGGAGGCACACGGCTCGGAGCTGTGGACCAGTGACGGAACCGAGGCCGGCACCGTCTTGGTCAAGGACATCAACCCAGGCGCCGCCTACTCAGCGCCCTCGGCGTTGACCAGTCATAAGGGTCGGCTCTTCTTCTCCGCCCGTGACGCCTCGCACGGCCGTGAGCTCTGGATGAGCGACGGCACCTCGGCGGGCACGGTTCTCGCTGCCGATGTCTTTGCCGGTAGCGACTGGAGTTCGCCGGAGAACCTGATCTCGCTCGGCGAGCGGTTGTTGTTCGTGGCCCAGGACGATGTCAACGGCGGCGAGCTTCGGCAGTACACGATGCCGACCGTTGCGCCTGCGCCGAGCAACCAGTTCACCTTGCCGGCGAAGGCAAAGGCGAACGCAAAGAAGGGCTTCATCACCGTGAAGGTGACCGTGCCTGGGCGTGGAGTGATGAAGGTCGGGCCGGCGGCCGGGTCGCCGGTGCGGAAGACCTCGACCTCGATCACTGCAGCGGGTGCGGTCAAGGTGAAGGTGATGCTGACCAAGAAGGGCCTGAAGAAGCTGAAGCGTTTGGGGAAGATGAAGGTCAACATTTCCTTCACCTACACCCCGACGGGTGGCACGGCGCTGAAGAAGACGAAGAAGTACCTCTTCAAGTACACCGGCTGATGGCCACAGACCCACCTGCGTCCGACGCGTCGAGCGGTACCCGGACAACTGCCATCGACTATGCGCACAGCCCTTCTTTGGCAGAGGTGCTGCGCAAGGTCGACGCCTCCTGCTTGATCTCGACCTATCAGGCGGGGCTGGTCGTTGCGCTCGGGGTCACCGAGGATGCCCTGCACCTGTCGATGAATCGGTTCGACCGGGCGATGGGCGTCGCGGTCGCAGCCGACCAGGTCGCGGTGGGTGGTCGCGAGCAGGTGTGGTTCCTCAACGACCATTCCGACCTGGCTCCTCGGTTGCCTCCGCAGGGGGCCTTCGATCGGTGCCTTCTGCCCCGGCGTACGTCGGTCACCGGGCCCATCCAGGTCCACGAGATGGCGTGGGGAGAGGGGGCGGACGGAGAGCCGAGCCTCTGGATGGTCAACACGCTCTTCTCCTGCCTGGCCGGGATCGACGAGCAGCACAGCTTCGTGCCGCGCTGGCGTCCGCCGTTCATCTCCGCGCTGGCGGCGGAGGACCGATGCCATTTGAACGGGATGGCGATGCGTGAGGGTCGGCCGGCCTTTGTCACCGTGATGGCGACCACCGACACCGCCGGCGGTTGGCGCCGGGACCGCAACAACACCGGAGCCGTACTGCACGTGCCGTCGGGTGAGGTCGTCACACGCGGCCTGGCCATGCCGCACTCACCGCGCTGGTACGACGGGGCGCTCTACGTGCTGAACTCCGGCTGGGGGCGACTCGAACGCGTCGACCTCACCACCGGGTCCCGCGACGTCGTCGCCTTGTTGCCCGGCTATGCGCGCGGACTCGCCATCTCGAACGGACTCGCTTTCGTGGGCTTGAGCCGGATCCGGGAGAGCGCGGTCTTCGGTGGGGTGCCGATCGCGGATTATCACGAACAGCTCAGGTGCGGTCTCGGGGTGGTCGACCTCAGCAGCGGCCAGACCATCGCGACGCTCCAGTTCACCTCGGGCATCGAGGAGATCTTCGACGTCCAACTGATGCCGGGGGCACGCAACGTCGCACTAGGGGGCAGTGAACCCGACGATCACATCTGGTTGCTGCCTGGCAGCGCCCGATAGCGGGAGCCGATCGCGCGGCTAGCTTGCCTTGGCCTTGCCACGGCTCTTGGGCTTCGCCTCGGCTGCTTCGGCCCCGTCAGCCGACTCAGCCGACACCGTTGCCTCGCCGCGGGCGGACTTGGCGGCCTCGACCGAACGCTGGAGCGCGGCCAGCAGATCGACCACCTCGCCGGAACTCTTGGTGCTGGTGGCGGTCTTCTTGACCTCGCCGCCTTCGATCTTGGTCTGCACCAGAGCCTGAACGGCGCCGGCGTAGTCGTCCTCGAACTCGGAGGGGTCGAAGTCGCCGGCCAGTGTCTCCACCAGCATCTTCGCCATCGCCACCTCGGCGTCCTTGACCTCGCCGGTCTCGATCACGAAGTCCGGCTTGCGGACCTCGTCGGGCCACATCATGGTCTGCAACACGATGACGTCGTCCTTGACCCGCAGCACGGCGACGCTGGTGCGCTGGCGCAGGGCCAGTGTCACCACGGCCATCCGGTCGGCTTCGAGCAGGGCTTGGCGAAGCAGCGCATAAGGCTTGGCACCGGACTTCTCCGGCTCGAGGTAGTAGCTCTTCTCCAACAGCATCGGATCGATCTGATCGCTCGGCACGAACTTCTCCACCGCGATCTCACGACTGCTCGACTGCGGCAGGCTGGCCAGATCCTCATCGGTGAGGATCACCATCTCGCCGTCCTCGGTCTCGAAGCCCTTGGCGATGTCGGCGTACTCCACTTCGGCTCCGTCGACGGAGCAGACCCGCTGGTATTTGATGTCGGCCGCCGTCCTTGGCGTGCACCTGGCGGAAGGCGACATCGTGGCTCTCGGTAGCGGCATAGAGCTTGACGGGGACGCTGACCAGCCCGAAGGAGACCGCGCCTTTCCAGATCGCACGCATGGGGGAAGCCTCTCTGACGTTCACGTGAGCCTCACAAGTATCACCGCTGATCGGCGCGGAGAACAGTCCCGGCCTGGGCCGCAGGGCCGAGTTCGGGGATGATCGGCGGATGCGACCGATGCTGGCGACCCGAGGTGATCGGGTGCCGACCGGGCCCGAGTGGTCTCACGAGGTGAAGTGGGACGGGATGCGCGTGCTCGTGCGCACCGGACCGGCGGGCTCGGGCGGGGTGCGGATCTTCTCCCGCAACGAGAACGACGTGACTGTCTCGTTTCCCGAACTCGAGGGCTTGGCTGCCGACCACCCGGGACTGCTGCTGGACGGTGAGGTAGTCGCGTTCCACGAGGGGCGGCCGGACTTCGGGGTGCTGGCCGAGCGGATGCACGTGGGCAACTCCCGGCGCGCGGCGACGTTGGCCGAGCGGATTCCGGTGACGTTGCTGGTGTTCGATCTGCTGGCCGTCGGCGAGCGGTCGTTGCTCGGAGAGACCCTTGCCGATCGCCGGGGACTGCTGCTGGAGCAGGGCATCGCCGACGACCGGTGGCAGATGCCTCCGTCCTACGACGACGGGGAGATGCTGTTGCAGGCGACCCTCGCCCAGGACCTGGAGGGCATGGTCAGCAAGCGGCTCTCCTCCCGCTATGAGCCGGGAGCACGCAGCCGGCACTGGCTCAAGTTCCCCCATCGGCGGCGGGGCTCCTACGTCGTCGGCGGCTGGCGACTGGAGACCGACGCAACTCCGGGCAGTTCCAGACTCGGCGCGCTCCTCGTCGGGGAGCCGACTCCCGAAGGCTTGATCTATCGCGGTCGGGTGGGGAGCGGCATCGCGGGAAAGGTCGGCCCGCAGTTGCACGCGTTGCTCGCCCCGTTGGCGCGCCCCTTCTCACCGTTCGCCGACGAGGTCCCCAGGGCCGACGCGGCCGGAACGGTCTGGGTCGAGCCCGTGCTCGTCGTCGACGTCGAGGCGCTCGGCATGTCGCGCCAGGAGCGCTTGCGTCAACCGGCGTACCGAGGAGTGCGCACCGACGTCACGGTCGTTGACTTGAAGGAGAGCTCTGGATGAGCGAGATCATGGTGGAGGTCGATGGGCGGCAGCTGAAGCTGACCAACCTCGACAAGGTGCTCTATCCGGTCACCCGGACCACCAAGGGCGAGGTGTTGAGCTACTACGCCCAGATCGCGCCGGTGCTGCTCCCGCATCTGGCCGACCGGTGTGTGACCCGGATCCGGTGGCCGCACGGGGTCGACCGGGAAAGCTTCTTCGAGAAGAACGCGCCAGCCGGTACGCCGTCGTGGGTGCGCACCGCGCGGGTGCCGACCACCGGTTCGCGAGGGGACTCCCGGCACGGCGACACCTTGATGTTTCCGATCGTGGAGGACTTGGCCACGTTGACGTGGCTGGCCAACCTGGCCGCTCTCGAGCTCCATGTGCATCAGTGGACGGTGTCGCGTGAGGGTGAGGTGCGCGGGCCGGACCGGCTGGTCGTCGACCTGGACCCGGGTGCTCCCGCAGGGCTGGGCGAGTGCTGCCAGGTGGCATTGCTGGTGCGTGAACGACTGGTCGACCTCGGTCTCGAGGGCCGCCCGGTGACCAGCGGCAGCAAGGGCCTGCACCTCTACGCGACCCTCACCGGGGACTACGCAGAGATGGACTCCGACGCGGTGACCGGGGTGGCCAAGGAGCTGGCGGAGTCGCTGCAGGCCGAGCGGCCGGGGCTGGTCACCGCGACGATGACCAAGACCCGACGCTCCGGAAAGGTCTTCTTGGACTGGTCGCAGAACTCCGGCTCCAAGACCACGGTCTCCCCCTACTCACTGCGCGGTGGCGAGCGTCCCTACGTCGCCACCCCGCTCACCTGGGCAGAGGTCGAGGCCGGTGCCGAGGACCCGTTGGCCCTCGATCAGTTCGAGTTCCCAGAGGTGCTCGCGCGAGTCGCGGAGTTCGGCGACTTGTTCGCGGGCTGACCCCCCACACCGTGGAGCCCGGACAGGCGGCGAAGCGCCGGCCCAGGCGGTGCGTCAGGACCGGAGGGCCGCACCCAAGGCGATGTCGATCATGGTGCCGAAGGACTGCTCGCGCTCTGCGGAGGTGGTCTCCTCACCAGTGATGATGTGGTCGGAGACGGTGCAGATCGCGAGTGCGCGCCGCTTGTACTGGGCGGCGATGGTGTAGAGCGCGGCGGCCTCCATCTCGACGGCCATGACGCCGTACTCCGCCATCCGCATCAGCAGTTCGGGGCGCGGGGAGTAGAAGGAGTCGGAGGAGAAGATCAGTCCGACGTGGTGATCGTGCGGGGTGTCGAGCGCCTCGGCCACCTCGACGGCGGCACGAAGCAGCCCGAAGTCGGCAACGGGAGCGTAGTCGAGGCCGTCGAAGCGGATCTTGTTCATCGAGGAGTCGGTGCAGCAACCGGAGGCCAGCACCACGTCGCGGACCTTCACGCTCTCCTGGACCGATCCGCAGGAGCCCACGCGCACGATGGTCTGCACGTCGTAGTCACGAAGGAGTTCGTGGGCGTAGATGGCGAACGACGGCTGCCCCATGCCGGAGCCCTGCACCGAGACGCGATGCCCGTTCCAGGTGCCGGTGTAGCCGAGCATGCCGCGCACGTTGTTGTAGCACTCGGCGTCTTCGAGGAAGGTCTCGGCGATCCACTTGGCCCGCAGCGGGTCGCCGGGCATCAAGACAACGGGGGCGATTGCGCCGGCCTCGGCGCCGATGTGGGTGCTCATGCCGAGTCACCTTACCCAGCAAAGCCTCGGGAGTCGGTGTTGCCGGATAGCCTCGGCTGGTGAGCTTCCCGCATCTCGATGTCGCGGCCAACGCCCATGACCGTGCTGGTGCGCGACGCTACGACGACGACTGGCTCGCCGAACAGTGGGGAGCCGCCTCCGCTCGCGCGTTGGTGATCAGCGGCACCCGGATCCGCCCGGTCGACGGAGCCGCCGATTGGCACCCCACCGACGCGGTTCCCGAGGGCCTGCGGGTCTTCCTCGGTGAGCGCGACGGCCGCACCTGGTGGGCGACCCTGGTCGACCCCGATCATGCGCCAGGTGACCGGGGGGAGTGGCTCGGGTTGCGACAGGCGATGTGGACCTCCGCCTCCGGAGCGCTCGAGGATTCCGCGCTCCTGTTCCATGCCGTGGGTCTCGCCGAGTGGCACGACGCCACAAGGTTCTGCCCGCGCTGCGCGGGGGCGCTCCAGGCTCGTGCAGCCGGCCACGAACTGCAGTGCTCCGACTGCGGCAAGACCCAGTTCCCGCGCACCGATCCGGCGGTGATCATGGCCGTCACCCACGGCCAGCCCGGCGCTGAGGACGAGGCGATCCTGCTGGGGCGCCAAGCGGCTTGGCCACCCGGCCGCTATTCCACCTTGGCCGGGTTCGTCGAGCCCGGCGAGACCTTGGAGGACGCCGTCCGCCGCGAGGTCTGGGAGGAGACCGGAGTCGTGGTGGGCGACGTCGGCTACTTCGGCAACCAGCCGTGGCCGTTCCCCTCATCGTTGATGCTCGGCATGGTCGGGCGAGCCCAGGCACGGGACCTGACGATCGATCACAGCGAGATCGAGGATGCTCGCTGGTTCACCCGCGCCGAACTGCAGCGGCAATCGGAGGAGGGCAGCGTGTTGGTGCCGACGCGGGTCTCGATCGCCTCGTCGTTGGTACTGGCCTGGCACGGCGGCACCCTCCCGGGCACCTGGTGAGCGCCCGGTGAGCGACGCCGACCGGATCCTCGACGCCCTCGATCCCGAACAACGCCAGGTCGCCACCGCCCTGCGCGGACCGGTGCGAGTGCTGGCCGGTGCGGGCACCGGCAAGACCCGCGCGATCACCCACCGCATCGCCTACGGCGTGGCCACCGGTGTCTACGCCCCGAGCGAGGTGCTCGCGGTGACCTTCACAACCCGAGCCGCCGGGGAGATGAGGTCACGCCTGCGCGGACTCGGCGTCGGCGGGGTGCAGGCCCGCACGTTCCACTCCGCCGCGTTGCGCCAGTTGCGCTACTTCTGGCCCAAGGTGCACGGTGTCGATCCGCCGGAGCTGATCGATTCCAAGTTGCCGATCATCGGTGCGGCCGCTCGCCGCCAGCGGATCTCGGCCGATGCGGCGCTGATGCGAGACCTGGCCTCCGAGGTCGAGTGGGCGAAGGTCTCCAATGTCACCCCACAGAGCTATGCCCGCATCGCCGTCGTCCGCGGACGCAGCGTCACCGGCGCCGACCCGGCCTTGGTCGGCCGCATCTTCGAGTCCTATGAAGACCTCAAGCGCGGCCGGGGGCTGATGGATCTCGAAGACGTGCTGCTGCTCACGGCCGGGCTGTTGGCCGAAGACGAGCGGGTCGCCGCATCGATCCGCGGGCAGTACAAGTGGTTCGTCGTCGACGAGTTCCAAGACGTCTCGCCACTCCAATCGGCTCTTCTCGAACTGTGGCTGGGCGGGCGCGACGAACTCTGTGTGGTGGGCGACCCGGCACAGACGATCTACTCCTTCGCCGGTGCCGATGCGGGCTACCTTCGCGACTTCGCCCGGCGTAGGCCGGATACCCAGACCGTGCATTTGGTGCGCAACTACCGGTCCACTCCCCAGATCGTCGCGGCTGCCAACGGTTTGCTGGCCGGCACCGGAAGTGCCGGCGTACGACTGGAGGCACAGGCGGGGCCAGGACCGGAGGTTGCCTTCGAGCCTTACCCCGACGAGGTGGCCGAGGCCGCGGGCGTTGCCCGGGAGGTCGCGGGACTCGTCAAGTCCGGGGTCAACGCCGGGGACATCGCGGTGCTCTTCCGGATCAACGCCCAATCGGAGGCCTTCGAAGATGCCTTGAGCGCGATTCAGATCCCTTACGTCGTCCGCGGCGCCGCGCGCTTCTTCGAGCGACCCGAGGTCCGTCAGGCGATCACGCTGCTGCGGGGTGCGGTACGAGGCGGTGAGGGAGTTGATGACGAACCCTCCGCGACGGGCAACGAGCCCAGCGCGACCCAGCAGCGGGTCGGAGCCTTGTTGGCGACGCTGGGTTGGGCGCCAACGCCACCGACCGGCCGTGGCCAGGCCCGGGACCGCTGGGAATCCTGGCAGGCGCTGGTCGACCAAGCCGAGAGCGCGGAGTCGCTGGCGTGGTTCGTGGAGGATCTCGAACGACGAGCGTCCGATCAGCACTCCCCGGTCGCCGACGGCGTCACCCTGGCCACGTTCCATGCCGCCAAGGGGTTGGAATGGCAAGCGGTCATCTGTGCCGGGGTGCACGACGCGGCGGTGCCGATCACCTATGCGCAGGGTCCGACCGAGATCGAGGAGGAGCGCCGCCTGCTCTACGTCGGGATGACCCGCGCGCGACACCGGCTGATGCTGACCTGGGCGGCAGCTCGGGCTAGCGGCGGCCGGCAGAGCCGCAAGCCCTCGCGCTTCCTCACCCCCTTGCTGCCCGACGACCTTCGGCGATCCCGCGAGGCGTCGGCGGCGGGCAAGAAGAAGGCCCGCGGCGCAACGGTGTGTCGGCAGTGCGGTGGTGCGCTGACAGGTGCTTCGGAGAAGAAGCTCGGCCGATGCGGATCATGTCCGGCGAGCTATGACGAGGCGTTGTTCGACGCACTTCGTGGCTGGCGACTCGAGCGGGCCACAGCCGACAAGGTTCCCGCCTACGTCGTGTGCACCGACGCCACCCTTCAGCTGATCGCCGAGCATCGCCCGACGACCGAGACAGCGTTGCTGAAGATCAACGGGATCGGCGCGTCGAAGCTCGAGAAGTACGGCGCGGACCTGTTGGCGGTGCTTCGCGAGCAGGGCTGAAGAAAACTTTGCGGAAATACCCACTAAATCGTTTGCCCGTTACCGGTGCGGCCGACTACCGTTCCATCCATCCCAACGCGAGGCGCCGACGCGGCGTACACGCACGGGAGACGAACCGATCACCACGAGGCACCCGAAGGAGGTGGCATCGATGAGCACTGAACTGATGATCACGCGGCACGTCGACGTGGCCACCCCTGCCTCGACCATCGGGTTGAGCTACCCGGCCACTGGTGCCGCCAGCGGCATGCAGCCGGCCCGCAAGGCCTGCGTCGCTCCGATCAATGGCGTGTGGGAGAAGTCTGCCCTCGACCCGACCGTTGGCAACTTCCGCACCACGACCGTGGGACTTCCCGCCTGGAGTCCACCTGACCGATGACAGCTCATCGGCTGAGCTCCAGGCCGCGGAACCCACACCTTGGGATCCGCGGCCTTTTTGTTTCCGCGAATCCGGAGAACAAGGGAAGAGCGAACAACTGAAGAGCGAACAACTGAATACCGACAACTGAATACCCGGGCCCGCCGAAGACCCGGGGCCACTGAAGAACACGCAAGACCCGGTCACCGAACAACAGCGTGATCGGCACACAACTGGCGAAGAGGAGATCCCTCGAAGCCAGACCACCAAGGAGGTGAACCCGATGGCGATAGGCGTCTTGGAGCGAGAGGTCGCAGTGGCAGTGACCGGCTCGTCCTTGGGTCGATTGCACGTCGAGGCCGCGGATGCGGTCGAGCAGCTGTTGCCTTGCCGGGCGATGGATGGCGAGCTGTGGTTCGCGGAATCTCCCGCGGATGTCGAGCAAGCCAAGGAGCTATGCCAGGGCTGCCCGGTTCAGGCCATGTGTCTGCAGGGTGCGCTGGAGCGTCGTGAGCCTTGGGGCGTCTGGGGCGGCGAACTGTTCCTGCAAGGTGTCGTGATCCCGCGCAAGCGGCCTCGCGGACGGCCTCGCAAGAACCAGTCGGCGGCCTGAATGTCGGCTCGGAAAGTCCGACTGTCGTCTCTCTCGACAGCGGTCTGAGAAGGGAACACACATGTTGATGCAGATTCACAGGAGTTGTCATGATGGAGCAGGAGATGGCGCGCATGCATATGCAACAGCGTCAGTACGAAGCGGCTCGACACCGAATGGGCCGACAGTTCGCCCGCTTCCAGCGGATGCAGCGGAAGGCCGAACGAGCCGAGCAGGCGGCGCGAATTGCCGCAGCTCGGATGATGTAACCGTCGCGGTTCCCCAAGGAACCGATGGAATCGTGAAGGTGACGGAGCCGGGCCGGACGACGTGGGGATCTGGGCGCAGCGCTGGGGGTAGCGCGGCAGTCCAGATCTCTTCGCCGTCCGGTCCGGCCCCGCGTCTTGGCGCTTAGCCCGCTGACCACGAGCAGCCGCACAGCGGATGTCGGGGGACCCCTCGTGGGGTGAAGTCTCGAGCGGCGTCCAAGGTGACCACGTTGGACCACGTTGTCGGGCGATCACCGTCGATGTAGGCGATCACGTCGGACACAGCCCACGCCAGCGCCAGTTGGAGGCGAGCCCGGTCCACCGGGTCGGGCACCAGCACGGACTCTTCGGCCTGGGCGTATTGCTCGATGATCAGCGGCCGTCGAGGATCGGCCTCGCTCTCCAGGGCATCGAGGCAGCGCAGGCACGCGGTCACCCCGGGCACCACGAAGGGCCCGATCAGCACCCGGCCCTCGCGTCGTCGCACACACAGGTGCGGAACGTCGCCTTGCATCGCCGCATCGAGGCGCGACCGGGACAGTTCGCTGCGGGAAACCACCAACCGGACATAGGGCGCGGGGCTGCCCTTGGCGCCCGGGTGCTTGCCGGCAAGTCGCGCGCCACCCAAGCGGAGGAGCCGGGCAACCTCGTCGGTGTCGGGACCGGCATCGACGGAGACGGTCAGCCGCTCCCGTCGAGCGAGCCGGGCCGGGGCTTCGCGGCCGTGGTCGGCGTACGCCGTGGCTCGAGCCGCGCGCAAGGCGGGGTCAGCGGGCAGCCGATGGAAGAACGCGTCGGCATCGACGATCAGATCGGCCGCGCAGAGCCTGCGCCAGGCGAGTTCGGCCTCTGGCGAAGTCTGCGGAACCGCGCAGCCCACCCGAAGTCGGGCGAGCAGCGAGCGGACGTCGGCCTGGTCGGGAAGCAGCACCGCCCGGGGTGACTCGATGCCCACCTGGAGCCAGCCCTCCGAGTGCCGAGAGATTCGTGAGCCGGGACGCAAGAGCACATGGCGGGGCTCGGTGGTGCCGCCGGCGCATGCGGGATTCGGAATGGTCTGGCTGCTCATCTGGTGAGGGTGCCAGAACCTCGGCAGCCGCGACCGCGCTCATCCACAGCGGCTCGGCGTACTGCCCAGGAAATGACGCAACGCCCGCCGAAGCGGGCGTTGCGAAGGATCGTGAGGATACGCCTCAGGCGCGCCCGAGGATCCGGTTGAGGTTGGTGCCGCAGGTCGGGCAGACGGCCTTGGCCATCTTGGTGCCCTTCTCGTTGACCTTGATCTCGCCCTCGGCCTGGCGCTTCTCCTTGCACTTCACGCAGTAAAACTCGCCGCTCCACGTCTCCGCCATGACGGCCTCCTTGTTTCGTTTCTTCCGGTCGTCGCGACGGGGGTATCGGGGAAGCCCGTCGGATGGGTGCCTGACGGCACTCCACGACTAGAAACCCTACGTCACACCCGGTCAAGGACGCGGAATCCGCAGCGCGAGCGGTTCGGCGCGTCGCGCGGCGAACCTCACGCTTGCGACTGCGTGAAAGGGCGGCGGGACGCCAATAGGCTGCCGCAATGACCGACTCCAGCGACTCTTCAACCCCAGCCTCCGCCCAGCCCACGGTGCTTCTGGACCGGCCCGCAGCAGGCGTGGTGGTGCTGACTCTGCACAACCCGTCGTTGCGCAACGCGATGACCGACGAGGTCACCGCTGCCTGGCGTGACCGCTTGGAGGAGGTACGCCGGGATCCCGACGTACGCGCGGTGGTGGTGACCGGTTCCGGGACCGCCTTCACCTCCGGCGGCAACACCGCCTGGATCGCCAGCGAGCCGGACGCCACCGTCGCCCGCCTTCGCGAACGGATGGAGGCCTTCTACCGCGACTGGCTCGAGGTGATGACGCTGCAGGTCCCCACGATCGCGGCCATTAATGGTCCCGCGATCGGCGCCGGCCTCTGCCTGGCGCTGGCCTGCGACATCCGCTACGCCGCAACCGACGCCAAATTGGCGATGCCCTTCGTCAAGCTCGGCATGCACCCCGGGATGTTGGCCACGCACCTGCTGCCGCTGGCGGTGGGGCCGGCTCGTGCCCGCGAGCTCCTGCTCACCGGACGCACCGTCCTCGGTGAGGAAGCCGAGCGCATCGGCATGGTTTCGGCGGCCCTGCCCGCTGACCAGGTGCTGGCCACGGCTCTGCATACCGCGACCCAGATCGCGGCCAACGCACCGGTGGCGACTCGGCTGACGAAGTTGGCGCTGCAGACCGGCGGACATGCCACCGCCGAGGCGGCCTTGCATTGGGAAGCGTTGGCCCAAGCCGTCACGCTGGCTACCGAGGATCTGCAGGAGGGGATCGCCGCCGCGCGAGAGCGCCGGAACCCGTGCTTCACCGGCCGCTGACCTGCGGGTTTGCGAAATGAGAAGGAGCTCCCAAGCGGATCCGAGAGCCGTTTGCCTTCCCCTTGCGAACGCCTCACTGATCCGGGCGGGAGCCCCATCGGTCCACACCGTAAGCAGGCGGCTCACACCCGGTCAACGCGACGCCGACCGACGTTGTGGACAGGCTGTGGATAACTCTGTTGAAAAGCCGGATAGACCGGTGGACAGGGTGGGGAGGACTCACCCGCGGGTGTGGACAAAGCGTGGCGAGTTCGCCGAGGGGTGCCGCTGACCAGCGAGAATGCGACCGAGTCGATGTGGAGGAAAATTTGACCGAGTCACGGCGCCAGCAAGCGCCCTATGCGGGGGGACCGGTGGCCGCGTTGCGCCGGATCGCCTTCCTGCTCGAGCGCGGCCGCGAGGACACCTACAAGGTCAAGGCGTATCGCTCCGCCGCCGCGGGCATCCTGCCGCTGCCTCCGGAGGAAGTGGCCGCCCGTGCCACCGAGGGCACCCTCACCCAACTGCCCGGCATCGGGGCGAGCACCGCACGCGTGATCGCCGATGCCGTCGCCGGCCGCACCCCGCAACGGCTCGCCGAGCTGGAAGCGCGTCACCAGGGGCCTCTTGCCACGGGAGGGGAGGAGCTGCGGTCTCAGCTGCGCGGAGACCTGCACTCCCATTCGGACTGGTCCGACGGCGGTTCGCCGATCGAGGAGATGGCGATGACGGCCATCGAACTGAGACACGACTATCTCGTGCTCACCGATCACTCGCCTCGGCTGACCGTCGCCAACGGGCTCAGTGCGGCTCGGCTTACCCGGCAGCTCGGGGTGATCGATGCGGTCAACGACCACCTTGCGGGAGCGGGATTCACCTTGCTGAAGGGCATCGAGGTCGACATCCTCGACGATGGTGGACTGGACCAGACCGACGAGCTCCTGGCCGCGCTCGATGTTCGTGTGGCCAGCGTGCATTCCAAGCTGCGGATGGACGCCGCGCCGATGACCCGCCGGATGATCGGGGCGATCCGCAACCCCTTCACCAACGTGCTGGGTCAT
This sequence comes from Nocardioides sp., assembly GCA_037046605.1. Taxonomy (GTDB): domain Bacteria; phylum Actinomycetota; class Actinomycetes; order Propionibacteriales; family Nocardioidaceae; genus Nocardioides. The sequence continues at coordinate 8,400 of JBAOHF010000029.1, read as the reverse complement.
TGCACCGGACGGATGGTGATGGGAAACCGGGGCACCCGCCCGCCCAGCGAGTTCGACGCGCGGGCGGTCTTCACCGAGTGTGTGGCCAACAATGTCGCGGTGGAGATCAACTCGCGACCCGAGCGGCGCGACCCGCCGACGCATCTGCTCGAACTCGCCCGCGACCTCGGCTGCCTGTTCTCCATCGACAGCGACTCCCACGCGCCCGGTCAGCTCGACATGCTCGACTACGGCTGCGCGCGCGCCACCGCGGCCGGGATCGAGCCGGAACGGATCATCAACACCTGGCCGCGCGAGCGGCTGCTGGCGTGGGCCAACCCGGGCCGCGATGCTTCCTCGGGAGGAGCCCGATGAACGAGGCGGGGGAGTCGTTGCCCGAGGCGGGGCAGTCGTTGCCCCAGGCGGGGGAGTCGTTGCCCGAGCGGGTGGAGATACGCCGCTCGGCCAAGCGCCGGCGTACGGTCTCGGCCTACGTGCGAGACGGTCGGATCGTGGTGATGGTGCCGGCCTCGCTCACCGCGGCCGAAGAGGCCGAGTGGGTGCGGAAGATGGTGGACAAGCTGCGCGGCAAGCGTGCCCGGGGCAAGCTCTCCGACGCTGGTCTGGCGGCACGCGCGCGAGAGCTCAGCAACGAGTTTCTGGACGGGCGCGCGCGACCATCCTCGGTTCGCTGGGTCTCCAACCAGCGGTCGCGGTGGGGTTCGTGCACCCCCTCGACCGGCGAGATCCGGATCTCGGATCGGATCGCTTCGATGCCCGGCTGGGTCCGTGACTACGTGCTGATCCACGAGTTGGCGCACCTGCTCGCGAGCGGTCATGACGAGCGGTTCTGGTCGTTGGTGCATCGCTTCCCGCGGGCCGAGCGAGCGATGGGCTACCTGCAGGGGTACGCCGCAGCGGCTCAGCTCGAGCCGGGCGACGAGGAGTCTTGCGACGGGTAACGAACCGCGTCGCGGCTAGCCCGAGAGTCGCTCGGCGAGCGCCGCGAGTGCCGGCTCCCAGGCCCGAGAGTCTCCGGGCAGCTCGGTCAGCGGCCACCAGAGCAGCTGCAGGGACTCCTCGGAGACCGTGGGCTGCGCCTGGTCGGGCGCGGTGATCAGGAACCACACGTCGTAGTGGTGCACCGGGGTCGGCCAGTCGCCGCAGAAGGGCACCTCGTGGTCGTCGGCAAAGAAGGGCACCGGATCGAGCTGGAGCCCCTCGATGCCGGACTCCTCGGTCGCCTCACGCATCGCGGCGGCGGCAAGGGTGGTGTCGGTGGGCTCGCAGTGGCCGCCGAGTTGGAACCACTGTCGGGCTTTGGCATGCAGGGTCAACAACGCATGCGTTCGGGTGGAGTTCAGCACCAGCGCGCTTGCGGTCAGGTGCGCGGGGAAACTTCCCCGGGTCATCGCATCCGGATAGGCATCCAGATGCGCCAGATAGCGCTGGCGCAGCTCGCGCAGGTGTTGCGTGGTCGGCTGCCAGAGCCCGAGTCGGTTGCGCGCGTCGTCGTACAGCGTGGTCGGGCGCTCGGCCCCGGGGTTGGCGGCGCTGTCGGCCGAGGCGCTCAGGAGCCGGTCCCCGACTCGTTGGGATCAGCCGAGCCTTCACCGTCGTCGCTGGGGCCCTCGGCGGGCTCGTTGGTGGCGGTATCGGTTTCCGCGGACGTGCCGCCCACTCGGGGGGCCAACAGATCCCTCAGCCCGGCTTCGAACTCGTCGTCGGAGAGTTCGGGAATCGCCTCAGCGCCCTCGCGGAAGCCGAGCGGATCGTCGAGATCGGCCGCCGTGGGCAGCAGCAGCGGGTCCATCCAGACGCCGTCGCGAGCTTCGAGGCCCTGACGGTCACGCAGGGATCCCCACAACGTGGAGGCGTCTCGCAGGCGGCGCGGGCGCAGCTCCAAACCGACCAGCGAGGCGAAGGTCTGCTCGGCGGGACCGCCGGCTGCGCGCCGGCGGCGGAAGGCTTCGCGCAGCTTGGCGGCCACCGGCATCCGCTCCCTGGTGGCTTCGCTGACGACCTCGTCCACCCAGCCCTCCACAAGCGCCAAGGTGACCTCCAGCCGCTCCAGTGCCGCTTGCTGAGAAGGAGTCTTCTTGGGCTCGAAGAGGCCGTTGCTCAGCGCTTCCTGGATGGAGGCGGGGTTCATCGGGTCGATCGAGCGCAGTTGTTCTTCCATCCCGGACATGTCCATCTCGATGCCCTGGGCGTAGTCGGCCACGGCACTGACCAGATGATCACGGAGCCAGGGAACGTGCGCGAAGAGCCGCTGGTGGGCGGCCTCGCGCAGCGCCAGATAGAGAAGCGCGTCCTCGGCGGTGACCTGGTCGAGCCCTTCGGTGAACGCCGCCAGGTTGGTCGGCAGGATGGCTGCCGTGCCGGCCGGCCCCAGGGGCAGCCCGATGTCGCTGGCCGACAACACCTCCGTGGCCAGCGCGCCGAGCGCGGCGGCCGCCTGCTGGGCGAACATCGCGCCCGAGGCCTTGCTCATCATGCCGAGCAGCGGCCCCATCTGATCACGGGCCTCCTGCGGCAGCGCGCCGCCGAGTGCGTTGATGCCCTGGCTCGCGACCGGCTCGACCAGCGGCTTCCACACCTCGATGGTGTTGACGATCCACTCCGCGCGACTCCACGCCGCGGTGGTGGTGATGCCGGAGGCGAAGCTGGTCGCGTCATCTAGCCAGTGGTCGGCAAGCCGGAGCGCGTCGGCCACCGCGGCGCGCTGCCGCTCGCCAGGAGTGGGATCGGGCTCGCTGGCGGCCGCGCGGCGCGCCATGTCCACCACGAAAGTCCAGTTGATCGGTCCCTCATGCGGCGAGAAGAGCGCCTGCATGGGCCCGAGCAGCGACGAAAGGTCGGGGATACCCGGGTTGCCGGAGGCCGAGAAGTCCGCCGGGCGTCCGAACGCCCCGCGCAATGGGCCGCCGGGGGCGGACTGCCCGCTGCCGGGTCCGGGGCCGAAGAGACCACCGGAGAACATCCCGAAGAGCTGCTCGAAGGGGGTTCCGGCGAAGGGATTCTGCTGGTTGTCTCCCCGGGCGCCGTCCTCGCCCTCCGGGCGGTCCTCTGGCTGATCGGGCTCATTGGTCATGCCCACCAAGTTACCGGCCGAGTGGGCGGGGGTCCTAAGGTCTTCGCCATGGGCGAAACCGCTGACCGGACTCAGGCACCCGCTCCGGCCGTGGCCGGGACGACACCGGTGTCCGAGTCGAGCATGCGCCTGGTCGCGCTGCGCGAGGAGCCGCTCGACGTCGCCGAGGTGCTGGCCGCGGTCGACGACTCGGCCAGTGGTGGCGTCACCTTGTTCGTGGGGCGGGTGCGCGACCACGACGGTGGCCGGTCGGTGATCAAGCTGGACTATCAAGCGCACCCCACGGCACTGGACAAGCTCCATGAGGTGTGTGCCGAGGTGGCTGCCGAGTTCGGGCTGGGGGCGATCGCCGCCGTACACCGGGTGGGCACCTTGGAGATCGGCGACGCCGCGGTGATCGTGGCGGCGGCCGCCGGGCACCGTGGCTCGGCGTTCGACGCCTCGCGCGCCTTGATCGACCGGCTCAAGCAGCGGGTGCCGATCTGGAAACACCAGCAGTTCGCCGATGGCACCGAGGAGTGGGTGGGCACGCCTTGAGCAGCCATTCGCCGCGGGCCGGATCACGGACCGACCGTGGCCTCGTGAGGCTTGGCATGCCTGAGACGATGGCCCCTATGACCCTCCAGGCACGCCGATGAGCCCACGAAAGCGCGCGGGAGTCATCGCGCTGCCGGTCTTGCTGGCGATGTGGCTGGCTGCCGTGCTGCTGCCGGTTCCCTATGTGACCTACCGTCCCGGGCCCACAGTCGACGTACTCGGGAAGTTCGACGGCAAGCAGATCATCACCGTCGACGGCAAGCCCTCCTATCCGACCGGCGGCGAGTTGAGAATGACCACCGTCTACGTCACCCAGCCCGGCGGGAAACTGACCTTGTTCCAGGCGATGAAGGCCTGGCTCTCGCCGGAGGAAGCGATCTATCCCCGGGAGGCGGTCTACCGCCCCGACGAGACCACCGAGGACACCAAGCGCGAGGGTGCCATCCAGATGGCCTCATCCCAAGACGGTGCGATCGCCGCTGCGTTGACCGAGCTCGGCTACCCGGTGAAGCAGGAGCTTGGTGTGCTCGCGGTGACCGAGGACGCGCCGGCCGACGGCAAGCTGAAGGTCCACGACGTCTTCGTGAAGGTGGGCGGAGAGAAGGTGACTTCTCCCCAACAGGTGGTCGATAAAGTCACCGGCACCCCCGAGGGTGAGTCCCTGGAGATCGTGGTACGCCGCGACGGCGAGCTGGTCACCGTCAACGTCACCCCCGAACTCATCGACGGTGTCCGCCGGATAGGGGTGACCCCCGGTGCCGGCTACAGCTTCCCCTTCGAGGTCAAGCTCGGCAATCTCGGTGACATCGGTGGCCCGAGTGCCGGCACCATCTTTGCTCTGGGAATCATCGACACACTCACCCCTGGTGAACTCACCGGTGGTGGCGAAGTGGCCGGTACCGGCGAGATCGACGCCGCCGGCGACGTCGGGCCGATCGGCGGGATCCAGCAGAAGATCGTGGGTGCCCGCAATGCCGGTGCCGACCTGTTCTTGGTTCCCGCCGACAACTGCGCCGAGGCGTTGGGCGCCCCCAATGGCGACATGCGTCTGGCCAGGATCGAGACGCTCCATGAAGCCCGCGAGATCGTGACGGACTGGGCAGCCGATCACGACACGAAACTGCCCAGCTGCGAAGCGGAGTGAGCGCGGACATGACGGCATCGGGAGATTACGCCCCAGTCGACTACGCGGAGGTGCTGCCCGGAATCGCCCGCGAGATCGAGGCGTACGCCGCGGCGTCGGGATGGGACCAACCCTCGCGGCTGTTCGCCTTGGTCGACACCGAGCAGTTGCTGGTCGTCCAGCCGGAACTGGCCGAAGCGTTGGCCGACGGCCGGGCGCTGGCCCTGACTCCGATCGAGCAGGAGCCCGTGGCCGGCACCGAGCTCGAAGAACTGCTGGCCGGGATCACCTGGCCCGATCGGGTGGCCGGGGCGGCTGCTGTGGTCGAACGAGTGGTGCTTCCCCCCGAAGCCGATGCCGATGTCCCCGATGACCCGGAGCTGGCGCGGAGTTGGGCCCAGGAGCATCCGGACCGCCAGGAGGTGCGGTTGGTCGCGGCCGTGGCGCGCGGCGGCTCGGCGTACTGCGCGCTGCGGATGCGCGCCCATGACGACCCGACCAGCGTGGTGACTGGTCCCGACCTGGTTCCCGCCTTGGTGGCCATGCTGCATGCGACGTTCGAGGAGGAGTGAACCGTGAGTGAGATGTTCGACGAGGGTGGCGGGCGCGGACCCGAGGAGCCGCTGGTGCGGCCCGAGCGCGCCTCGGGACGCTCGCGGGCGCTGCTGATCACGGCCTTCGTGGTGGCCGGCTTGCTGATCGGTCTGGTGGGCTTCTCCGCGCTGTGGACCGAGAAGCTCTGGTTCTCCTCGGTCAACTTCTCGCAGGTCTTCACCACGACGCTGACCACGCGTGTCTTGCTCTTCCTCGGGTTCGGCGGGTTGATGGCGGCCTCGGTCGCGCTCAACATCTGGGTGGCGCACCGAAGCCGGCCGTTCGTGGCGCCGCTCTCGGTGCAGCGCGATGCGTTGGATCGCTACCGCGACGCGGTCTCGCCGCTGCGCGGGTGGCTCGTCGTGGCCATCGCCTTGTTCCTGGGTGCCATCGCCGGGTCGTCGGCTTCGGGGGAGTGGCGCACCTATCTGATGTGGCGCAACCGGGAGTCATTCGGCACCGAAGACCCCTATTTCGGCCGAGACATCGGCTTCTACGTCTTCAGCCTCAACTGGTGGCACTACGTCCTCGACTTCGCGATGGCCGTGGTGATCATCAGCTTGATGGCCTCGATGCTGGTGCACTACCTCTACGGCGGGATCCGGCTACAGAGCGCTCATGAGAAGTTCTCCGATGCCGCTCAGGTGCAACTGTCGGTACTGGTCGGGCTCCTGGTGCTGTTGAAGGCCGGCGACTACTACCTCGCGCGCTTCGATCTGCTGAGCGCCGAGGGCGGGGTCGTGACCGGGATGACCTACACCCGGGACAATGCGGTGCTGCCGGCCCGGAACATCCTGATGGGCATCGCGGTGATCTGCGCGGTGCTGTTCTTCCTCAATGTCTGGCGCCGGACCTGGCTGCTGCCGTCGATGGGGCTCGGACTGCTCGTGGTCAGCGCCGTGATCATCGGGATGATCTGGCCCTCGCTCATGCAGCGGCTCCAGGTGAAGCCGAGCGAAGCGGACAAGGAGACCGCCTACATCGAAAAGAACATCGAGGCGACCAGGCAGGCATTCAACCTCCAAGATGCGTTGGTCGAGCCCTATGCCGGCACTCCTGTTCTGCCCAAGGACGAGCTTGCTCAGGTGGCGGTGAACAGCCCCGGGATCCGGCTCGTCGACCCGCAGTTGGTGCAGGACACCTTCGAGCAGAAGCAGCAGGTCCGCGGCTACTACTCGGTTGCCCCGGTGCTCGACGTCGATCGCTACATGATCGCCGGGCAGGAGCGCGACCTGGTGCTCGGCGTACGCGAGCTGGATCAGGCCGGCTTGGCGGACAGCGCCAAGAACTGGAACAACCTCCATACGGTCTACACCCACGGCTACGGCGTGATCGCGGCCTACGGCAACCAGCGTCCGGCTGGGGACGGTCCGCAGGTGCGGGGCGATGAGCCCGCCTGGGCAGAGCGCAATATCCCGCCGATCGGCCAACTGTCGGATCTGACGCCAGAGGGTTACGAGGGGCGGGTCTACTTCGGCGAGAACTCTCCGGACTACTCGGTCGTGGGTAAGGCCGATCCGGGTGATCGCAGCATCGAGCTGGATCTACCCGGCGGCGACGAGTCCGAGACCGACGCGGAGAGCACCACGACGTACGACGGGCAAGCGGGCGTGCCGGTCGGTGGGCTGATGACGAAGTTGCTCTACGCGATCCGCTTCGGTGAGGCGGAGCTGGTGCTGTCCAACCGTGTGCACGAGAACTCCAAGATCATCTACGACCGCGATCCGCGGCTGATGGTGGAGAAGGTGGCGCCTTGGCTGACCGTCGATGAGGACCCGTTCCCGGCGGTGGTGGATGGTCGCGTGGTGTGGCTGTTGGACGGGTTCACGGTCTCCGATCGGTTCCCGTTGTCGCAGCTGGGCTCCTATGAGGAGATGACCAAGGACTCGCTGGCTTCGAACCAGTTCCAGTTCGAGACGCTGCCCACCGACCAGATCAACTACATGCGCAATGCGGTGAAGGCAACCGTGGACGCCTACGACGGCACCGTGACGCTCTACGCCTGGGATGAGAGCGATCCCATTCTGAAACGGCGTGGATGGCTGCCTTCCCCGGGACGGTCAAGGCGAAGTCGGAGATCCCGGGAACCTTGTTGGCGCACATGCGCTATCCGGAGGACATGTTCAAGGCGCAACGCTTCATGCTGGCGTCGTACCACGTGACCGACGCCGACGACTTCTACCAGGGCAATGACAAGTGGGAGATCCCCAAGGACCCGAACGCGGACACCGAGCAGCAGCCGCCGTACCGGCTCTCGGTGGCTACCCCGAGCGGCGGCGAGGAGCCGATCTTCTCGCTGACGTCGGTCTACACACCGGTCAACCGCGAGAACCTGGCGGCGTTCGTGTCGGTCGACGCCGACGCGTCCTTGGATTCCTACGGGACGATGCGCGTGCTTCGCTTGGGGTCGTCATCCCAGATCCCCGGGCCGGGCCAGATCGCCAACCAGATCGGCTCGGACGAGGGCGTCAAGGCGGTGCTGTTCCCGTTCACCAACAACAACAACGCAACGGTGAAGTCGGGCAACCTGCTCACTTTGCCGGTGGGCGGCGGGTTGCTCTACGTGCAGCCGCTCTACACCCAGCGCACCACGGGTGATGGCAACTATCCGGTGCTGCGCTTTGTCGCGGTGTCGTTCGGGGAGAACGTCGGCGTGGGCGTCACGTTGGGCGACGCGATCTCCGACCTGCTCGACGTACAGCTCGATGATGAGGGCGCGGCGGCACCGGGCGACGGCGGCAAGCCGGGCACCGGCGAGCCGGGCGATCCCGTGGAGCCGCTCCCAGGCACGGTCGCCGAGCAGATCCGTGCGCTGCTCACCCAGGCGGCACACCCTCTTCGCCGAGGCCGACCAGGCACTGCAGTCCGGCGACCTGTCCGGTTATGCGGACAAGGTCGAGGAGGCCCGCGCCGCAATCGACAAGGCCCTGCAGCTGTCCCAGCAGGACAAGGGCAACTGAGGCTCGGCCAGAGACCCCCAGGGCGCCGGATTTGGTCGCCCTGGGGAGGTCACGTAAGGTTGTCCTCACCGACGCGGGGTGGAGCAGCTCGGTAGCTCGCTGGGCTCATAACC